>NZ_KE150404.1:996611-1326583 GCF_000411235.1 Corynebacterium sp. HFH0082 | reverse complement strand
GGTTTGATGGCACTGTATTTCGTTCGGCGGGTTTGCTTCACTACTTCTCCTGGTCGAAAGTGGTGATGCATTCACCGCCTGAACCTACCCCCGAAAAATGGCGTGAAAGTGTCATAAACTCGCACAGTTTCACATTTGCAGCCCATGCCCGTATTCACATGCGAAGCCCTTAGCCACACGTGCAGCCCGCAATTTTTAGGGCTGCCAGTTTTTGGACTAGGTAGCAACTAGGTAGCAAAAAGGGTTAGAAGAAAAAGGCACGTACCCCACGGTACGTGCCTTTTGCAGCCGGTCGAACTCAGACAGTCTAGATAACCTGGTTCTTACCAACGGCCACAACGCCACCAGCGCTGACCTTGAAGCGCTCTGCGTCCTTCTCCGGATCGACACCGATAATGGCGCCGTCGGAAACTACAACGTTCTTGTCCAAAATCGCATGGCGAACCACTGCTCCGCGGCCGACGCGAACGCCTGGGAAGAGAACCGAGCCCTCCACCGTCGCGCCATCCTCGACCACAACGTTGGTGCTAATCACCGAGTTGCGGACCGTACCACCGGAGACAATCGAACCAGCACCGACCATCGAAGCCTGAGCAATACCGCCCTGGACAAACTTGGCCGGAGGCAGGTTCTCCTCCGAGAAGGTGTGGATTGGCCACTTCTTGTTGTAGAGGTTAAACACCGGGTGGACGGAAATCAGGTCCATGTTGGCCTCGTAGAAGGCATCGATGGTACCGACATCACGCCAGTAGCCCTTGTCACGTTCGGTCTCACCCGGAACGTAGCTGTCCTTGAAGTCCCAGACGAAAGCTTCACCCTCCTCTACCAGCATCGGAATGATGTTTCCGCCCATGTCATGGTCGGAGTTTTCATCTTCCGAGTCACGCTTAATAGCGTCGATAAGCGCGGAGGTAGTGAAGATGTAGTTACCCATCGACGCGAACGTCGAGTTCGGGTCATCCGGGGTGCCGGGCGGATCTGCCGGCTTCTCCAGGAACTCGGTGATTCGGTTGTTGTCATCGGCATCGATGACACCGAATGCGCTGGCCTCAGAACGCGGGACGCGGATACCAGCGACGGTCACGCCAGCGCCAGACTCGATGTGGGCCTCCAGCATCTGCTGCGGATCCATGCGATAGACGTGGTCGGCACCGAAGACGATGACGTACTCCGGATCCTCGTCGTAAACCAAGTTCAGCGACTGCAGGATCGCGTCCGCCGAACCGGTGAACCAGCGCTTACCCAGACGCTGCTGAGCCGGCACCGGGGTGACGTACTGGCCGGTGATGCCGGACAGCTGCCACGCCTGCGAAATGTGACGGTCGAGCGAGTGGGACTTGTACTGGGTCAGCACACAGATCTTCAGGAAACCTGCGTTGACCAGGTTCGACAGCACGAAGTCGATAAGCCGATAGCTACCGCCGAAAGGCACGGCGGGCTTAGCGCGATCTTCCGTCAGCGGGAAGAGACGCTTGCCTTCGCCACCGGCAAGGACAATGGACAAAACATGTGGTTGACTCCTCACACCAACCAACCTATATGCGATTTACGTTCCTCGCTGCCAGTCTCCCCTCCCCACTACCCACACCCAGACATATCAAGCGACGGAAATTGTCAAATCTGGTTACGCTGGAACTATGCGTGTTGCCATGATGACCAAGGAATACCCTCCGGAGATTTACGGCGGAGCAGGTGTTCACGTAACTGAACTGACTCGTTTCATGCGCGGCCTCGACGGCGTTGACGTCGATGTGCACTGCATGGGTGCTCCTCGCGATGAGGCGGATGTATATGTCCACGGCGTTGACCCGGAGCTGAAGGATGCCAACGCCTCGATTAAGACGCTGTCCACGGGGTTGCGCATGGCAAATGCCGCCGCGGCAACCGACATTGATGTCGTCCACTCTCACACCTGGTACTCAGGCCTGGGCGGTCACCTCACTGGTCTGCTCAAGGGCATTCCGCATGTGGCCACCGCGCACTCACTGGAGCCGCACCGCCCGTGGAAGCGCGAGCAGCTCGGCGGCGGTTACGACGTTTCCAGCTGGTCCGAGCGCAATGCTATGGAGTACGCAGACGCTGTCATTGCTGTTTCCGCACGCATGAAGGACGCCATCCTGGACGCCTACCCGCGTATTTCCCCCGACAAGGTTCACGTTGTCCTGAACGGTATCGACACCGAGCTGTGGCACCCGCGCCCGACGTGGGAAGAGTCCAAGGAACAGAACGGCTGGTCCGTCCTGGAGGAGCTCGGCGTTGACCCGTCTCGCCCAATGGTTGCGTTCGTCGGCCGCATCACCCGTCAGAAGGGTGTCGCTCACTTGGTCAAGGCCGCATCGCTTTTCGACGACGGTGTGCAGCTCGTTCTGTGCGCCGGCGCTCCGGACACCCCGGAAATCGCGAAGGAGACTGAGCAGCTCGTCCATGACCTCCAGGAGAAGCGCGATGGCATTTTCTGGGTGCAGGACATGCTGCCGAAGGAGAAGATCCAGGAGATCCTGACAGCCGCGGATTCGTTCGTCTGCCCGTCCATTTACGAGCCGCTGGGCATCGTTAACCTTGAGGCTATGGCCTGTGGCACCGCCGTTGTCGCCTCTGATGTCGGCGGCATTCCGGAGGTTGTCGTCGATGGCGAAACCGGCACTTTGGTTCACTACGACGAGTCTGATCCGGAGGGCTTCGAGCGTGGAATCGCTGCCGCGGTTAACAACATGGTCGCCGACCGCGACCGCGCTACCAAGATTGGCCAGGCGGGTAAGAAGCGTGCTGAAGATGTGTTTAGCTGGGAGAATATCGCTGAGCAGACCGTTGAGGTCTATAAGTCTTTGATGTAGCTGGCTGTCTGCAAGACGCCACGGCTGCGCGGTGGACGGAGTCTCCTCATAAGGCCCATCGCTTCCGAAGCGGAAGCGGTGGGCCTTTCTTAGCCTTTTTACTAACCCCGTTCAGGACATTTACTTATGCCCTTGCCCACTTTTCTAAACCTAATTTGAGTTTTGGCTGAATTTATCATTAAAGGTCAATAGCATAATTAGTATGAGATTCACTAAGAAGGTGGCAGCAGTTGGTGCCGCCATTGCCATAGCGCTAGCGGGTGCAGTACCGCATCAGGCGCTCGCTACAGAAGTAGCACCATTCCCTAGTACCGCTACCATCACCGAGCGTGGTCCCCTAGGGCAGTCCGGTCGCTGGTTTACCGACGGTGATGGCCGAGCTTTCCTCACTCAGGGGTCGAACATCGTCTACAAGCACGATCCCTACACCCCAGAGGCCGGGGGCTTTAACGAGGACGATGCTGACTGGCTCGTGCAGCAGGGCTTCGACTCCATGCGAGTCGGCATTATCTGGAAAGCAGTAGAGCCAGAGCCCGGCGAGTACGACGACGAATACCTGGATTCCATTGCCCGCACCATCTCTATGCTCGCTGAGCGTGGAATCGCGGTCTTGGTCGATGCCCACCAGGACATGTACAACGAAAAGTTTGAGGGCGAATTTGCCCCGGATTGGGCTGTCATTGACGACGGCGTTCCCAGCCTCCTGAAGGTTGGCTTCCCGACTAACCAGGCCCTCAATATCGGCCTCATTAGGGCATACGACAACTTCCTGAATAACCGTGAAGGGCCAGGCGGCGTTGGGCTACAGGAGCGTTACGCAGCCATGTGGGGCCATGTCGCCGAACGCCTCGGTGATATGCCGGGACTGATGGGCTACGACATCATAAATGAACCGTGGCCAGGCTCGGCATACCCACTGTGTTACCTGGCTCTCGGTGACTGCGGCCCGGCTAAGGCAAAGCTCGATGAACTGCACCAGAAGGCTGCCGATCAGATCGTTGCCAAGGACCGGGACGCTATTGTCCACTACGAGCCCTACTCCATGTGGAACACCGGATTGAACACCAATCCGGCAGCCCCGAAGGTTCCTGAAACCGCTGGTACGGCCCTCAGCTGGCATGTCTACTGCACCACGAATGCCCTGTTCAACACCTATACGGGCTGTGACTTCTTCGATGGTCGTACCTTCGACAATGCGGAAATCGTCGCGTCCGGTAACGGCTCGGCCACACTGCTGTCCGAGTTCGGTGCCACCGACGATGCAGATACCCTCAATGGCGTAATTTCGCTTGCCCGCCGCCACATGGTCGGCTGGCAGTACTGGTCCTACTGCGGATGCAACGATCCGACGACACAGAACCAGAAGGAACAGGGCATGGTCTTCGATCCGACGGTTCCAGGACCTGTAGGTGCCGATGCCTTCAACCGCGACAAGATGACCATCCTCGCCGCTCCACACCTGCGGGCGGTCGCTGGCACTCCACAGGCTACTGACTGGAACCGCGACACCCGGGTCTACCAGGCCAGCTGGAACAATAGCCGCGTCGATGGCACCGGAGTTTTCGCACCTGGTTCCACCAGCGAGCTCGTTGTGCCCTCAATCAACTTCCCGAATGGGTTCACAGTGAATGTCGAGGGTGGCCACGCCACTGTCGCTGCCGATGGCCAGACGGTTCATATCGTCTCCACTGCTGACCACGTGTCAGTCACCATCCAGCCGAAGTAGAACCAACCGCTCGATTCACCAAATCACGCCCTGTGGATTTTTCCGCAGGGCGTTCTTCGTGCCGCAGGGTCCTCCAAAACCCCTCCGACCGACAATTCGCCCAAGCTTGGGCTACAAATATCGGGAATATAATGGCTTCCATGACCACTCACGAGAATTTTCCAACGGTCCGACACACAATCTTCCAAAACTCCCTGATGTCCGCACTGCTCGATGGCATCTACGACGGCGAGATGACCATTGGCGAAATCCTTGGTCATGGAAACTTCGGCATCGGCACCTTCGACGGCCTCGATGGCGAAATGGTAATCCTCGACGGTGTCTGCTGGCAGGTGCGTCACGACGGCTCCGCGACCCGGGCCACTATGGATCAGTGCAGCCCCTACACGGTGGTGACCAACTTCGTTCCCCACACGGTGATGGATGCGCCGGAAAACCTGACTCGCAAGGAAATTAGCCCCATCATCGATTCCCTGGTACCGAGCCAAAACTTTATGTACGCACTGCGGATTACCGGCGAATTTGAGTGGGTGAAGACCCGAACCGTCGTAAAGCAGGAAAAGCCGTACCAGAAGATGGTTGATGCGACGGAAGAAGACGCGTCGGTTGATTTTGAGAACCTGCGGGGCACGATTGCGGGCTTCCGCACGCCGGTCTATGAGAAAGGAATTTCGGTGCCCGGCTGTCACGTGCACTTCCTCGCGGAAGGCGGCACCGGCGGCGGGCATGTGCTGGACTTTAAGCTGCGGTCGGGCACTATCGAGTTGTGCCCGGGCACTGACCTGCAGCTTCGCCTTCCGCTAACGGCGGAATTCTCGGATGCTGACTTGGATCCGGAAGACCTGGATGAACAGATTCACAAAACCGAGGTCAAGGAGTAGGCACTAGTCTCCCGGGCGACCAAGACGGGTGACGTAGGCACGGGCGGTGACGTGCATCTCTGCAGGTAGCGCCGCAATGCGTTCCTGCAGCACCTCTGGGTGAATATGGCGTGCCGACGGGCTCATGCCGATCTGCGCGGCAATTGCACTCTGGTTGAGGTTCATACCGAACTCCACCAGCTCCGGGTCGCCAACAGGCACGAGGTGTCCCTCTGCCTGGGAAATCATGCGCTCGACCTTGCCGCGCTCGACATCGATGATGCCCAGCGGCTCACGCAGTTCGCCCAGGTGGCCGGTGGTGGCCGTCAGCACCACAACCTGGCCGCCCGGCTTGAGCACGCGAGCGAACTCCTCTGCGTTGCGAGGTGCGAAGACAACCGTGAGCGCATCGATGGAACTATCACGCAGCGGCAACCGTGCCCACGCATCGGCCACGACCGCACCGAGTCGTGGATGGCTCTTGGCCAGGTGCTTGGCGGCCGGAACAGACACATCAATGCCTACGCCACGGGAATTGGGAATACTGTCCAGCGTGTGTGCGAGGTAGTAACCAGTGCCCGCACCGACTTCGCAGATGACTGGGCTGGCGGCCTCGGACACGTTGGCGTCGTCAAGCACGTCCTGGACGTTGCCTGTAACTGCCTCAACGAATGGAGCATAGTGGCCACCAGAGAGGAACTCCTCGCGGGCGGTAATCATCTTGGCGTCATCGCCGGTGTAGCGCAGGCCAGCCCCACCGGCGAGCGTAACGTAACCCTGGCGGGCGACATCATAGCTATGTCCGGATTCGGACTTCAGAGTCATTCGTTCGGCATCACCAAACTTCAAATCAGTGCCATCGATGGGGTCAGCAAGCACATCAATGATGTCAGCTAGCACGTCGGTCACTCCTCAAACTGAGCTAGAAAAATAATTTTCACTATCTTAGCCCGTGTCGAGCTCAGCCAAGTAACTCCAATGCGAGTTACTGACTACGTTTATGACAAAAATTGCCCGAAAACTGGATTGAAAGTGTCATAAACTCGCACAGTTTCACATTTGCAGCCCGTACTTTTTGTTCATAAACCCTCATTCGAGCCGTTATCACCTGAAGAAGAAAAGGCGACCTACACCACCTGTGTAGGTCGCCGCTGGGTCAAAACCGGACAGGCCCGGCCACTACCCGGCCTCTACCCGATACCCCACTACTCTGCTACTCCACTACTGCCACGAGCTCTGCGCCGAGCTCCTTGGCTTCCTCCGGGGACAGTTCCACCACCAGGCGCCCACCACCATCTGCGGGGACGCGCATTACAATCTTCTTGCCCTCTTTAACTGCCTCCAGCGGACCATCACCGGTACGCGGCTTCATTGCTGCCATGTGAACTCCTTCGTTCTAAGACAATGTCGATGCAGGAGACGACCAGCCACCCCAGCTCGGCTGTGGTAGCCAGGAGATTGACAATCCCGGTTCAAGACCTCGGTCTAAGACCCCGGCTCAAGATCCCGGTTTAGAATCCCTGTCGGCATTTTCGACTACTTCTCTTCATCATAGTCCTTTGTTTCACGCAGCGGCATGGGTGAAGCGCCTCAAACTACGCCCCTTACACCAGCCCACGCACCGGATGCAGTGGCGCAAAATCACCGGAAATAGCCAGAGTCATACGGCAAACATCAAGAGTTTCGGACACCTGATGCGAACGGAACACCGCAACACCGGCAGCTGCCGCATGGGCGGTCGCAGCCAAGGTGCCGGGCACACGCTGCTCGACCGGGCGGTCCAAAGTCTCACCGACGAAGTCCTTATTCGACAGCGCCATGAGCACCGGCCAGCCTGTAGCCACGAGCTCATTGCAGCGCCGCAGAAGCTCGAGGCCGTGGTAGGTGTTCTTGCCAAAGTCGTGGGTGGGATCGATGAGGATGCGGTCCTCCGGCACGCCAGCGTCCACTGCCCTCTGGGCGAGCTTGCCGGTTTCTGAGATGACATCGTCCACGACGTCGTCGTAACGCACGCGAACCGGATTGGTGCGTGGCAGTGCTCCACCGGTGTGCGAGCAGACGTAACCCATCCCGTGGGCGCCAGCGACTTCCAGCAGCTCCGGGTCATGGCCTGCCCAAGTGTCGTTGATGAGGTTGGCGCCAGCTTTGATGGCGGCTTCCCCGACTTCGGCGCGCCAGGTGTCGACGCTTATGTGCAGGTCAGGATAGCGCTCGCGAACCTTCGCGATGGTCGGCACCACGCGCTCAATTTCCTCAGCAACAGTTACTTCCGCACCGATACCGGCCTTGACGCCGCCGATGTCAACAATGCCCGCGCCTACCGCAACAACTTCGTCGACGCGAGCAAGCGCGGCCTCCTCCGCAGCCGTTGCGCCACGGTCATAGAAGGAATCCGGGGTGCGATTGACGATGGCCATCACCGTCGGCACCGCGGAGTCCTGATAAAAACTCTGCACAGCGTCTTACCTCTCGCTGAAGCGACGGACTCGGCGGAGCTTTTCGGGAACGTCAGAGGTTGGCTCACACTCTTCCATCAATTTTTCGTGCGCGGCCTCGATGTACTCGACTGCTTCTTCAATGGAGTCGGTGACCAGAAAAAGGTCCATATCTGTCGGAGAAATCAGCTCCATGGCCACCAGTTTCTCGCGCATCCAATCAACCAGCCCCGACCAGAACTCAGTGCCCAGCAGCACGATTGGGTAATTTTCCACCTTCTCGGTCTGCACCATCACCAGTGACTCAAAGAGTTCATCGAGCGTGCCGAATCCACCCGGCAGACAAATAAACGCCTGCGAGTACTTCAGGAACATGGTCTTGCGCACGAAGAAGTAGCGGAAGTTCATGCCCAGGTCGACCCAGTCATTCAAGTGCTGCTCGTGCGGCAGCTCAATGCCCAGCCCAATGGACAGGCCGTCGGCGTCGTAGCAGCCGCGGTTGGCGGCTTCCATGATGCCCGGGCCGCCGCCAGTGATGGTCGCGTAACCCGCCTCCGCCAGCGCCTTGCCCAGGTCGAAGCCCCACTGGTAGTACGGGCTGTCCTCTGGCAAACGTGCCGAACCATACACCGTCACCGCCGGCGGAATCTCCGCCAACGCACCAAAGCCGTCAACGAACTCCGACTGAATGCGTAGCACACGCCAGGTGTCGTTGTGCAGCCAGTCCGTGTTCGGATTGTGTGACAACAGCCTGCGGTCGGTCGTAGACGCCTGCGGTTCGCCCGCCTGTCGAATCGCGATTGGGCCGCGGAGTGCACGGCGCTTAGCTGGGGACGGAGTACGTACAGGTTTCATAACCTCACAATGTATGCCAGCAATGACATACGCGCACCCGCTCAGCGAGGGCAGGGTGTGACTCTAGGCTCACTCAGCCACCGGCGCGGTGGTCAAGTACCGCCGCAGGTCCTCCCACAGTGCCGTAATGCACTCGACCGGAATCTGCTCGTCCTTCTTGTGGCAGTACGCCGGGTCACCCGGGCCAAAGTTCACCGCAGGAATGCCGAGCGCCGAAAAACGCGCCACATCGGTCCACCCAAACTTGGGCTTTACGACGTCGCCTGCGACTGCAACCAACTCCTTCGCAGCAGCCGCATGCAGTCCCGGCAGTGCCCCAGGGCTCGCATCCTCGACATCGACGGTGAGATCCTCGGCCGCAAACTCGTCGAGTCCCAGCACCTCGCGGAAGTGTGCCATGGCCTCATCGGCGCTGCGGTTGGGCGCGAATCGGAAGTTGACTCGCAGCACCGCCTCGTCGGGAAGCGTGTTGGTGGCAACCCCGGCCTCCAGCCAGACGACGTTGAGCCCTTCGCGGTAGGCCAAACCGTCGATATCCACAGTCTGCGGTTCATAGGCGGCAATGCGTGACAGCACCGGTGCTAACTTGTGCACGGCGTTGTCGCCTAGCCATGCCCTGGCCGAGTGTGCACGTGTGCCGTGCGCGGTCAGACGCAGGCGAATAGAGCCCTGGCAGCCGGCTTCGATGACATTGCCGCTGGGCTCGCCCAGCAAAGCGACATCGCCAGCCAGGAGCTCCGGATGCGACTCACTCAAGTGCCGCAACCCGTTGAACTCCGCGGCGATTTCTTCGCATTCGTACATGATGAGCGTCAGATCGCGCTGCAACTCCTGGCTTGCCGCCAGCGTCGCAAAAGCATGCAGGTAGACCGCGTCACCGCTTTTCATATCCACAGTTCCACACCCAAACAGTGTGTCTCGCCCCTGCGCGTCTACCCCACGCGTCGAGGGCACATTGTCCGCAGTTGGCACCGTATCCAGGTGCCCTGCCAAAATCACGCGCTGCGGTAACCCCCGATGGGTCCGCGCAATCACGTTGTTGTCAATGCGCAGGACCTCAATCGACTCATCTGCCTGCGCGACCTCACGCAATGCCGCCTCGACGGCATCCGCAATCGCGGTCTCATTGTGGGACACCGATTCGATGTCCACCAGTGCCGCCGTGAGGTCTACAGGATCTTGGAGCAGATTTAACTTCGATTTCACATCAATTAAGCGTACAAACCATTGTGCGCCAGCGAAACCAGAATTTTGTGATGAATATGCGCCGCACGACCATTGATCGCATCTCCATTGGCGGGCGCGCCACCGCCGAGGAACAGCGCCAGCTCATGCGGTTCGGCGGAGGTCACACCAATTCTCCCCTCCGCCGGGCGCTTGAGCCCATCAGCCACCTCAAAGACCAGGGTTTTCGCTCCTTCCGGGAGAGTTTGGGCAATGATTGCCTCCGGAGTTTCGCTTGCCGACGACCCCAGCGCCCGCTCCTCCCCCGCAGAATCGGTCGCCTCTCCGTTGCCACGTTCTTCCTCGACAACGCCCGCGCCGGGACCATAGACCACAGCCACACGGGAGCCATAGACCGCAATTACCGGACGCAGCTCATTCGTGCTGACAATAACCGTAGAACCGGCCAGCGGCTTACAGACGGCCGCGACAATCTTGGCCGTTGCATGTGGCAGCTGCACTGGGGTGGGATCGATGTCTCGTCGATAAGCAGGACGAAGCGTTTCGGCGACATCGCCCAGCTCATCGCGCTCCCACATCGGCAGGGCATCGATGCGTGCCTGCTGATCGCGGTTCTTGCGCTCCAGCAGAAGACGGGCGATCATGCCACCGCCGAGCCCCACTGCGATGGCAACTGCGATAACCAGCACAAGACGGTTCGGCGCGATGAGCGCAACCACTGCGGCAATAGCCACACCGACTGCGCCAATTGGCATTGCTCGCGGCGGCAAAACGAAACCAAAGAAGCTGGCTACGGCGAGAATCCAAGCACTCAGCAGTGCGAATCCGACATAGAAGACCACCGGCAGGGCCAGGACGAAGCCGAGTCCGAGCACACTAACAGCAATGATGAGGCTAACTAAGAACCACTGCTTCATTTTCTGTGTGCTTTCAAGGCCAGCTAGGGGCATAGTTCATCCTTCCGCGAAGATTCCTCTAAGGGATACTAATATTAAGAATCATGATTACATCTGGTGCTGTCGCTACGGGAATCGCCAACATCGCAATGGACGGTACAGTTCTCGATACTTGGTTTCCCGCACCTCAGTTAAGCGATGAGGTCGTAGAGTCGAGCACTCACCGGCTCGGCGCCGCTGATTTGACCCCACAGCTGCTTCGTCAGGTGATTTTGGACGAGGATCGCCGCGTGGAGCAGGTGGCAGTGCGCACGTCCATTGAGGATTTGTCCAAGCCGGCTGTCGACCCGCACGATGCCTACCTGCGCCTGCATCTGCTCTCCCACCGCCTGGTCAAGCCGCATCAGCTCAACACCAAGGGGCTCTACGAGCTGCTCCATGTCGTGGCGTGGACCAACAAGGGGCCATGTCTGCCGGACAACTTCGAGCAACTGCGTACCCACTTGCGCGTCCGCGGTCTGATTCACGTCTACGCCATCGACCGTATGCCGCGCATGGTCGATTATGTGCTGCCCGCCGGTGTGCGCATTGCAGAGGCCGAGCGCGTGCGGTTGGGCGCTTACTTGGCACCGGGTACGTCCGTACTGCGCGAGGGATTTGTCTCGCTGAATTCGGGCACTCTGGGCCCATGCAAGATTGAGGGACGTCTATCCTCCGGTGTCGTCATTGGCGCGCACACAAAGGTGGGACTGTCGGCCTCCATCATTGCCGCTCATGACGATTCCGGTCAGCGTAAGCCGCTCACGGTTGGCGAGCGCTGCCACATCGATATCGCGGCCGGCACCGTCGGCGTCAGCCTCGGTAATGACTGCATTATTGACCGAAGCATCCTCATTGCCCCCGATACGCCCATCGATGTCCCCGCGGAGAACCGCCGTATTCAGGCATGGGAAATTTCGGGCCGCGACAACATGCACTTCTACCATCACCCGGACCACTCGGCGGTGTGCGTCCGCCGCACGGAACGCCCGGGCAATGACGAAGGTGCCGCTGCTTTCACTCAGCTTGCCGACGTGCCGGATGAGCTGGCCGGATAACCTACTTTCGGTGCTCTTGAAGACACATTAATTGGCCCCGAAACGGTGAATGGGGGTAAACCCGTAATACGGTTATTGCCCCTGTTATCAGCGAGGTAATGTTTGCGACATGACCGAATCGCAAATTACCTCCACCTCCGGCGAGACAGCTCAGCTGGGCAAGGGGCTGCAGGTTCGACACCTGACCATGATGGGTCTTGGCTCCGCAATCGGTGCCGGTCTTTTCCTTGGTACGGGCGTCGGCATTAAGGCAGCTGGCCCGGGTGTTCTAGTTTCCTATGTCATCGCTGGCTTCATTGTCGTCCTCGTCATGCAGATGCTCGGCGAGATGGCCGCTGCCCGCCCGACACCGGGTAGCTTCTCCACCTATGCCGAGATGGCCTTTGGTTCCTCGGCTGGCTTTGTCCTCGGCTGGCTCTACTGGTTCATGCTCATCATGGTGCTCGGTGCTGAGATCACCGGCGCCGGTGCCATCATGGGTGCGTGGTTCGGTATTCCGGGCTGGATTCCAGGCCTGATCTGTGTTGTCTTCTTCGCTGTAGTGAATTTGGCGAATGTGCGCGGTTTCGGCGAGTTCGAGTTCTGGTTCGCGTTCATCAAGGTCGCGGTGATTATCGCGTTCCTGGTCATTGGCGTTCTTCTTTTCTTCGGTCTGCTGCCAGGCACCAGCTTCGTCGGTACGACGCATATTGCCGAGTCCGGATTCCTCCCGAATGGAGTGTCCGGCATTGCCGCTGGTCTGTTGGCTGTGGCCTTCGCCTTCGGCGGTATCGAGATTGTCACAATCGCCGCTGCTGAGGCTGAAGATCCGCAACGCTCCATCGCTGCTGCTGTCCGCTCGGTGATCTTCCGCATCTCTGTGTTCTACCTGGGCTGCGTGACCGTCATCATCCTGCTGTTGCCGTACTCCCAGATTGACGGCGCTGACTCCGCAGCTGAGTCGCCGTTCACCCAGGTTCTGAAGCAGGCAAACATTCCGGGTGCCGTTGGCTTCATGGAGGCCATTATCGTTCTGGCGCTGCTGTCCGCGTTCAACGCTCAGATTTACGCAACCTCTCGCCTGGTCTACTCGATGTCCACCCGCGGTGAGGCACCGCGCTTCTTCGCCCACACCAATGAGGGCGCAGTTCCGAACCGTGCGGTCATCATGTCGATGGTCTTCGCCTTCGTCTCCGTTGGCCTGCAGGTTGTCTTCGACGGCTCGAGTGTCCTGGTCTTCCTGCTGAACGCTGTCGGCGGCTGCTTGCTGGTGATCTGGCTGGTCATCGCCCTGTCCGAGATTAAGCTGCGCCCGCAGATGGAGGCGAACAACGAGCTTTCCGTTCGCATGTGGGCCTACCCGGCACTGTCCTGGGTAGCGGTCATCCTGATCCTGGGCCTCGCTGTTGGCATGCTCACCGATTCTGGTGCTCGCCAGCAGGTTATCGCCGTTGTGTGTGTCACTGCGTTCCTCGCGGTGCTCGCTGCACTGACTAAGAAGAGCCGCACCGCGGCCCGCGAGGCTCTCGAGTCCAGCGATAGCAACTAGCCGTTAGCAACTGACTGCAGGGCCTAACCACCCTGCTACCCCTATCCGAACATTTCCTTGCTACACATTTGCGGAACACTTTTCATAGATAGGGATATGCCGGTAGCCTGTTTTCCATGAAATTTGGAGCACAAGCTACCGGCATTGCCACTTTTAACAACGATACTGTTCTCGACGTCTGGTTCCCCGCCCCCAAGCTCATCGAGGAGGGCACAGCAACCTCCACCACGACCGGAACCATCGACGCCGACGCACTGCCCGAAGATTTCACCTACCTCGCAGATCTGGCCGTAGCCGATGCGGACCGCGGCACCACCCGCCGTCTGGTCACAGCTACCATCGCTTCACTCGATGACGCACCAGTCGACACCATCGATGCCTACCTGCGCCTCCATCTGCTGTCCCACCGCCTGGCCACCCCCAACAGCATCAACCTGGACGGCATCTTCGGCAAGCTCAACAATGTGGTGTGGACGAATTTTGGCCCCTGTGCTGTCGAAGGCTTCGAGGTAACCCGAGCCAAGCTGTCACGCCGCGGGCCTGTCACCGTCTACTCCATCGATAAATTCCCCCGCATGGTCGACTACGTCACTCCCACCGGAGTTCGCATCGGTGACGCTGACCGCGTGCGCCTTGGAGCCCATCTCGCAGAGGGCACCACAGTCATGCACGAGGGCTTCGTCAACTTCAACGCAGGCACGCTTGGACACTCCATGGTGGAAGGCCGTATCTCTCAGGGGGTCGTCGTCGACGACGGCTCCGATATCGGCGGTGGTGCGTCCATCATGGGCACACTATCCGGTGGAGGTAAGGAAGTTGTGTCCGTCGGCAAGCGATGCCTACTCGGTGCGAACGCTGGACTCGGAATCTCGCTCGGCGATGACTGCGTACTCGAAGCCGGGCTCTACATCACTGCCGGCACCAAGTGCCACGTTGCCCTGGACGGCGTGAAGAAGACGCTCAAGGCCCGCGAGCTCTCGGGCGGATCGAATATGCTCTTCCGCCGCAACTCGCTCTCTGGTGCAGTCGAGGTTGTGCCGTGGGCTGCCGAAAAGGTGAAGCTCAGCGCGGAGCTGCACGCTAACTAAGGGTGCTCGGCGCGTCTGCCGGGGCCGCGATATTCCGCGCGCTCCGGTAGGTACGTCGCTCACCAGTGACGGGGTCGACAAAGGCCAGCGCGGTTGCCGTCAATCGCAGCTGCGGCGTGTACTTTGGCGCGCTGCCCGCGCTTGCCGACGGCCCCTGCGCCCCCGCTTTCCGGCCATAGGTGTCCTCACCGAGAATGGGATAGCCTAGCCAGTCCATCGTCGCCCGCAGCTGATGCGTGCGGCCCGTATGGGGCTGTAGCCGCCAGCGCCCCACCTGCATGCGACTCCCGCAATGCCCACAACCACAGCCGACTGCGTGCAGCGGAATGCTGGTGCTGGTCGCACCACCGCCATGGCTGTTCGCCAGCACATCGCCGATGTCCGCGGCTACTCGGCCGAGGAAGGTCACGGTTGTGCGTGCGAGCTTGAACTTGGGATTCTTCGCGGCAGCGCGAGCGAAATCGTCGGTCTCCACGACTTTTACTCCGCGCCCCGCCGGGTTGGGATCGAGCAGAAGCGTGACATCCCTGGTTTCCCCCACATGCCAATCATCGGGCATCACGGTGAGGCATTCGTATTCTTTGGTGATTTCCTGGTTTTGGAAAAGCTGCTGGTAGCGCGCACGGGTAGCCGGATTCCGGGAAAGCAACAGCAGCCCACTGGTCAGAAAATCCAGGCGGTGAACGGCCACTATCTCCGGTTCCTCGAGACTACGTCGCAGTCGCTCCTGCACGGTATTGGCCACGATGCGGCCGTTGGGAGTCGCCGGCAGAAAAGGTGGCTTGTCTACGACCAGAAACTCATCGGTGTCGGCCACAATTGCCGGCTCAAAGGGGATGTACTCCTCGCACTCGTGAGCGGCGGCATCGACTTGCGCAGTCTTACGGTTCTTCTCGAGGCCCCACCACGCATCTCGGTTGCCTGCGGCACGTCCCACGGCACACTCCCTTTTTTATGATTTGGTCTATGCCGATGTCGGCACCGTTTGCAGCATTCGGCCTGCTAGAGCCAGCACATCTGGCCGGGGCTAGCCGCGAATACGCGCCGCCGCCACTTCGATGTCGCTGAGCGTCGCTGTGAGCCCCACCCGTACGTGCTGCGCACCCTTGGGCCCGTAGAAGCTACCCGGTGCGACCAGGATGCCGCGTTCAGCCAGCCAATCGACCGTCTGCCAGCAGTCTTCCCCGCGAGTAGCCCACAGATAGAGCCCGCCCTCGGAGTCATCGATACGAAAACCTGCGGCTACCAGTGCATCATGCAGAATCTCACGGCGGTCACTGTAGCGCTGCTTTTGTTCAGCCTCGTGGGAGTCGTCGTTAAGCGCGGCGATCGTGGCGTGCTGGATGGGTCCCGGCATCATCAGCCCCATGTGACGGCGCACGGAAACCAGCTCGGCGATGAGGTCCGCGTCGCCAGCGAACCAGCCGGTGCGGTACGACGCCATGTTCGACGTCTTGGACAGCGAGTGAATAGCCAGCAGGTTGGTGAAATCACCGTCGCACACTCGCGGGTCGAGAATACTGACTGGCTGTTCAGTCCAACCGAGCCCCAGGTAGCACTCGTCAGAGGCGACAATGACTTCCCGAGCACGCGCCCACTCAACCACCTTGCGCAGGTGTTCAACACCGAGGACCTTGCCGTTGGGGTTGCCCGGGGAATTGATGAACATCAGCGTCGGCGAGGCGGGGCCGATTTGCGTCAGCGAGTCCGCACGCAGCAGCTCAGCGCCTGCGATGCGAACGCCGACCTCGTAGGTGGGATATGCCAGCTCGGGGATGACGACGGTATGCCCCGCGCCTACGCCGAGGAGGAAGGGAAGCCAGCCAATCGCTTCCTTGGTGCCGATGACCGGAAGCACATTGCCGCCATTGACCGCTGACTCCAGTCCCGTCACGCCGTAGCGCCGCGCCATCGCTGCAACAATCGCCGCGCGTAGCTCAGGCGTGCCGACGGTCTGTGGGTAACCCGGTGCGGCAGCACCTTCGGTAAGGCCCTTCCGGATTATCGGAGCGACTTCATCGACTGGTGTGCCGACCGAGAGATTCACCATGCCCTCTTCATGCGCAGCCGCAGTGGCTTTCGCCTGCGTGAGAGAATCCCACGGAAACTGAGGTAAAAGAGAACCGGGAGTTACGCGCTTGCGGGCAGCTGACATGGGCGGTGATGAAGTCCTTCCCGGGAAAGAAATAGCTTTAGTCCTCTGTGGTTTTAGTCTTCTGCCTGCGGCGGCAGAGCTGCCACGAATGGCACATCGAAGTCCTGGGGGCCGAGCTTGGCGGCACCGCCCGGGGAACCCAGCTCATCGAACCAGTCGACATTGGCATCGATGAATTCAACCCACTCATCCGGAACATCGTCCTCGTAGAAGATGGCCTCGACTGGGCAGACCGGTTCACAAGCGCCGCAGTCCACGCACTCATCAGGGTGAATGTAAAGCATGCGCTTGCCCTCGTAAATGCAGTCAACCGGGCACTCTTCAACACAGGCACGGTCGAGGACGTCAACACATGGCTGGGCAATGATGTAAGTCATGGTTTTAGGTTTAAGAACCTTTCTCACAAGATATGGGATGAGGCTTTCGCTATCTGTCGATTATGCCGTTCCGACGAGAAACAGAGCAAAATAGACAGAGCGGTATATTCAGATTGGAGTCTACACCCAACGTGGGTGTTGTTTTCAACTGGCTCCAGAAAGAGCCACATTGATGCGGGCCTGCCCTGTATCAATTCCTCACCGTCTCCTGCAGTATCCGCTGCGGTTTTCGCTAGAGTGCCCGCAGATGGCGCAGTGGCCAGGCACCGCCCAGCACACCGCAAACAAGCAGCAGCACTGTTCGCAACCACTGCCCCATTGCCAAGTCCCCACCGAAGGGCAGCACTGCCCACAGCAGAATGCCTGCAAAGCCCAGCACCCAGATGACAGTCGGAATTGCAGCTTTGGAGCGATCGCGTGTCCACAGCAACGCTGTGTTGGTGATAATCAGATTGGCAATATAGGCCAGCGGAATGGTCCACGGCAACGGAATAGCAACCGAGCCGATGGTAATCCACGCTCCGAGGAAAACTACTTCAATCACCAACGCTGCCAACGCAGCCAGCGACAGCCAGACTAGCGCTACTGTGACCTCCCCCTGATGGAAGTTCTCGCGTGGCTGCGAACGTTCCGGGTCACCCCAATAGCGCTCATCCCCGAATGTGCGCTTTTCAATACTCAAGCGCTCGTTCTTCAACTTTCCGCCAGCAGCGTTAATCAAGTCTTCGCTTTCGTGAGGCTGAGGGTTACTCATCGTCCGCACTCCCCTCCGCTTCCAGATCCACGCTCGGTACAGAGTCGACGCTCGCTACCGGCTCTGGCAGTAATTGGATATTCACCAGCTCCCCCAGCTCTTCCAGGGACGCAGCGGTCGCCGTACCAAAACGGTATGCCTCAGTCGGTGTCACCGGCTGACACAGCAAATTGGAAAACGCCCAGACGGCTCGCGCACGACCAGAGCCGTCGGTCTGCCCATAGACAGCATCAGGATTGACCTCGCTAACGGAACCATCGGCGAACCACACTTGTGTCGCATGCGCGCGCATGGCCTCAACCTTGGCAGCCACAGCGGCATCATCCAGCTGAACCTCGAAACGGCCGGTCACGGTAGCGAAGTCGTCGACATCGCATGCCTGCCAGCTCTCCGGCACCACGGTAATGGCATCCAGCCCCGCCACCATTGCCTCACGATCGGTGACCGCCCACAGCGTCGGAAAGCGATTTCCGCACGCCGCGACAGTGATATCGTGTGCGCGAATGTGGTCCGGGTGCCCATAGCCACCATCGGCATCGTAGGTAATGACCAGGTCTGGCTGCAGCTCATCGAGGATGGTGCGAAGCTGGGCGACCGCCTCATCACCTGAGTTCATGAACGCACGGGGATGCTCATTGCCCTTGTCCCCTGCCATACCGGAATCACGCCAACGCCCGGCACCACCGAGGAAACGTGGCGCATTGTCTGGGCCATTGGCCCCCAGCGCACGCAGCGCCGAGCGCAACTCGGCGACGCGGAAACCGCCCAACTGGTCAGCTTCATCAGCAACTAGCCCCTGGTACGGCGCGCCGATGACCTCTCCCAGCTCGCCCATCGTGCAGGTCACTACGCTTACCGACGCTCCGGAGCGCGCGGCAGCCGCAATCAAACCACCTGTCCAAATGGACTCGTCATCTGGATGTGCGTGAACAAAAAGTAACTTCACGGGCTTTCTTACTTCCCCTTGTTCTCCTGGTCGGCGTTATCGCGGACTTCTTGGTTCTGACCCGAACCGTCCTGCTCAGTATCTTCGCGTGGACTATCTCCGGGTTGAGAATTCTCCGACGATTCTCGAGTCCCGCTTTGCGTCGCGACTCGGCGAACCTCGCCCAGAACACCGAGGCGGCCCAACACTGGGTCATCAGTCCACTGGGAAGAGTCCTTCCGCCCGGTAATTGTAATTTCCGGGCTGACGACCGTCAGCAGGCCGTCTTTCACCAAAGTCAGCTCGATACTGTGGCCAGCAATGATATCGGCGAGTTCAGCGGGCAACGCAGAACTGTCGGGAGCGAGCAGCTCATCAACCTGCGGGTCACAAAGGCCGGAGAGATTCTCGCTCCGAGCAGCCGATTTCGGAGCGACAGGTACTCCATTTAGGTCAGCTGGCTCCGCTGAGGTAGAAGATTTGGACCGTTCAGACGGTGTTGTCCCGTCCAGCGAGCTCTCCTCTTCAGCACTCTTTTCCCGATCTCCACTTGGCGCGGGCTTTGTCGAACTGTCAACGCCCTCAGACTCAGACTCGGATTCTGACTCAGACTCGGTAGCCGACTCTGCGTCTACTTCATCCAGGTCCTTCGGCGGTAGCGAACTGATCGAGCCTTCCGTACACGCATAGCGTTCCCGGGCCGCCTGGACGGAATTGGGCTGCTCTGCCCATGCCACCACGGCATCGACGGTTCCGTAGGGCAACGAAGACCGCAGCATGTCCGCCGGAGAATACGAAACAACGGTGGCGGGGATACCAGCTGCAGTCAACTGGTCAGCGACCGCAAAAGCCGCAGCGCGTGCCGCTATACCGTCGCTAATGATGCCGATTCGTAGCGGATTGTCCTCGGTAAATCCGGCCTGAGGTGCCTCGGATTTCTCCTGTTCACCACCGTCACCAGAACCACCCGCGATTCGGCGTCCGGTGGCCACCTCTGAGACCTGTGCAACGTTGATGGTGCGCAGAATAGCCCGGCGGACGGACTCGTCGGCAAGCCTGCTCGACGCGAGGTTGGTACTGAAAACCAGTTCCCGGTTGGGCTCATGGAAGAACTCAGCAACACCGGGGACCAGACCGTACGTCAGCTCAGAGGTCTCCGTCGGACGGACCTGCACGGCCTGGATCTGCCTCGACCGCAGTTGCTCCGCACCATCGATGGCACTACGCATGGCACGCAGCGTAATAACCTCCGAGGCTGCTGGCTGCTCACCCCAGTAGCGGTCATTTCGAACCAGTCGAATGATGTTGCGGCCGACATCCATCGACTCGACGGTGTACTGCCCACCGGAGGCCGGGAAACGGCTGGCCAGCCCCTCGGAAAAACCATCAGTGTTCGACCGCATCAAATGCGCTGGCAAGAGATGTGCAAACAGGCGCTGCCAATGCGTAATCGGCTGAGTGAACGTCACATCAATCTGACGACCTCCGTCGGAGACATCAATGGATTTAATCAGCTCATAAGTCGCCGTATCCAGCGATCCTGGCGTGGACGTGACTTGGGAAAATAGGTAGCGGAAGTCCTCGCCACTGATTGGCGTACCATCGCTCCACTGCGCCCCTTTTCGAATGCGGTAGCGGACATGCTCTGCCACTACCGTCGGATCCGTGATGTCAACATCGGCCGCTTTCCCGTTTCCAGCTCCGTTTCTGGCGTCACCGTCTTTGCTGTCATCACTCTCGATGACCTGCACGGAATCCAGCAAGTCGGAGTTGAGCAGCCACTGGGGAGCTCCTGCCGAGCGAGCATTGGCAGCGTTATCCACCACTCCGGGAGCTTGCGCGGAGGCACTAGCGTCACCAGCCTCGCCCTCTACCGGCGCAGGGGTGAAAACACTAGGCAGTGTCAGTCGCGCTACCAGGCTGGTCACCGGGGAGACGTCGGCAAGCAAATGCGGATTGAAGCCTTCGACAAACTCGTCGACACCGACCGTGACTTCACGCATCTTTTTGGCCTGGTCAGCGGTGTCTTCCTGTTGCACCGGCGCTTCCTGCTGCCCGGGCACAGTCGGAGCGTCCGACGGGCGAGCCATGCACGAAGACGCCAAAGCCGCCGTCACGCAGAGTGTCGATGCTACGAAAAATCGACGAGAAGCTGCGTGACGACGGCTGCGAATAAACATATCCACGAGATTACTCGACACCTGGCCGAGTCAGTTACCCCGAGACTGGTTTTCAGGTGGCCCAGTCCCCTAGCAACCCGAATTACTTCTTATTCATGGCCTTCGCGCGGGAACGAGCGCGAGCGCGATCGGTGGCGCTGAGGATCTGCTTGCGTACGCGAATGCCCTCCGGGGTGACCTCAACACACTCGTCAGCGCCACAGAACTCCATAGCCTCATCGAGGGAAAGCTTGTGCGCCTTCTCCAGAGTCACGGTCGCATCAGCCGAGGCTGCGCGCATATTGGTCAGCTTCTTTTCCTTGGTGATGTTGATGTCCATGTCCTCATCACGCGGATTCTGGCCAACGACCATGCCCTCGTAAGCCTGGTCACCCGGCTCGACGAAGAAGGTACCGCGGTCAGAAAGCTGGATTAGCGCGTAAGCGGTGATCTGGCCAGTACGGTCAGCGACCAACGATCCCGTCGGACGGTCCTTAATCTCGCCTGCCCACTCGCCGTAACCGGCCGAGTAGTGATTGGCGATACCGGTGCCCTTGGTCTCCGTCATGAAAGTAGTGCGGAAGCCAATCAGACCGCGGGACGGAATGAGGAACTCCATGCGCACCCAACCGGTGCCCTGGTTACCCATCTGCTCCATGCGCCCCTTACGAGCCGCCATCAGCTGAGTGACAGCGCCCAGGTGCTCTTCAGGAACATCGATGGTCAGGTGCTCGTACGGCTCCTGAACCTTGCCGTCGACGGTCTTGGTAACAACCTGCGGCTTACCGACGGTCAGCTCAAAGCCCTCACGACGCATAGTTTCAACCAGAACGGACAGCGCCATTTCACCACGGCCCTGCACCTCCCAGGCATCCGGGCGCTCGGTCGGCAGCACGCGCAGTGAGACGTTACCAATCAGCTCCTGGTCCAGGCGGGCCTTGACCATACGAGCGGTCAGCTTATCGCCACCACCCTGGCCTGCCAGTGGCGAGGTGTTCACGCCGATCGTCATAGAAATAGCCGGCTCATCGACCAGGATGCGCGGCAGCGGGTCCGGATGCTCGGCATCACAGAGAGAGTCACCGATCATGACCTCGTCGATACCGGAGATAGCGGCGATGTCACCTGCAATGGCCTCTTCAGCAGGAACGCGGGTCACGCCGACGGTACGCAGCAGCTCCGCGACCTTCGCGTTCTTGACATGCTCATTGCCCTCGGAGTCGTAGTGAATCCACGAGATCTGCTGTCCCTTGCGGATACGGCCCTTGTGAATACGAATCAGACCAATTCGACCGAGGAAGGAGCTGGAGTCCAGGTTGGTAACCTGCGCCTGCAGCGGGGCATCAATCTCAGCGGACGGCTCCGGGAGCACCTCGGTGATGACGTCGAACAGCGGCTGCAGGTTCTCGGACTCCGGCAGGTTGCCGTTACCCGGGTTCTCGGTCGAAGCCTTACCGGCACGACCAGAGGCATAGAGTACCGGCAGCTCAAGGTTACGCTCAGCGACCTCAGCAGCTTCCGGGTCTTCCAGGGTGGAGGCTAGCTCGAGCAGCAGATCCTGTGCTTCCTCGACAACCTCGTCGATACGTGCATCTGGCCGGTCAGTCTTATTGACCACAATGATCACCGGCATGCAGGCAGCAAGCGCCTTGCCCAGGACGAAGCGGGTCTGCGGCAGCGGACCTTCAGAGGAGTCGATCAACAGCACGACACCGTCAACCATGGACAGTGCGCGCTCCACCTCGCCACCAAAGTCGGCGTGACCAGGGGTGTCAATGACGTTGATGATGAGGTCTTCGCCGTTCTTGCCCTCACCTTTTCGGCGAATAGCGGTGTTCTTCGCCAAGATGGTGATGCCCTTTTCCTTTTCAAGGTCACCAGAGTCCATCACTCGGTCTGCAACTTCTTCGTGGTCGCTGAAAACGCCGGACTGCTCCAGCATGGCGTTCACGAGAGTGGTCTTGCCATGGTCGACGTGTGCGACAATGGCGACATTACGGAACTCGGTATCGCTCACAGGCGGATAGCTCCTAACAAGCTAAGAGGACTAAAAGAAAAAAGATACGGCCTTGCTCTAAAGAACTGTCTTTACGACTGCCTTTAACGCCCCGCATCAACGCGTCATAAAGCGTTCTACAGTGTACTCCTTCTTAATGGCCCTGCACATCTGGCAGAGATTCTCACAACCCCGAGCACCTATCCGTCATGCAAAGTGGCACTGCCGCGCCACCCTTAGGGATAAATTACCCCCTTACTGCACCCCCGCTTTACCGACAGTCATAACGGCATATCCGCCAACACCACAACGCTTCACGACGGCAATCTCTCAGCCCGCCATGTGACACATGTGACCAAATGCCATAGTTGTAACCCCACGGGATGAGACTTGACTTCACCCACTTACACGCTGCGAAACACCATTAACCCCATGCGTACGCATTGCGCCTCAATATTCACAATCATCTCGTTCTACACCAAAAATCACTCTAATTAACTTGCGACACGCGGGAATCCGTGCGTTAATCTCCTGAGAAGATTCTGAACATTTCTTTTTCAAATCTTTCCAATTCACGTTGGAGTCGTTCTAAGATGAGCAACGATTCCGAAAATTTGATTCCGACTCCAATAGCCCACGAATGAGAGGTTCTTCACCGTGGTTTCGACTGGACGCTCCTTCCTGCGCCGTGCCGCAGCGACCTTGGGTGCAGCTGCAATTCTCACTGCGGGCATGACTCCCGCCGCTTCTGCTTCCCCGTCGCTGGACTCCCTGAACATCGCTTCGCCGAATCTCTACGGCAACGCGCGCGACATCATTAACTCCCCAGGCGTTCCTGAGGAAATTTCCAGCGCACTGAACAAGGGAATTGACTTCCTGACTGGTGAGGGCGAGGGCGAGCCAGGCTTCAAGGTTCCGGAAGGTGCCCCGAAGACCAACCAGTTCCTGCTGCCTACTGTTGCCGACAAGTGCATCGGCGGCGAAGGTCGTTCCTTCGGCCTGGCCACTACCGTTCCAGGCCCGGCTGACCTGCCGCTGCCTGGCGTTCCGGAGAACCAGCTTGGCTTCATTTTCACTGGCCTGGGCACCAAGCAGCTGGCTAAGCAGCAGGACACTGAGATGAATGTCTACTGGGTCAACGTTGCTAACGGCAAGTACGGCAAGACCACCCTGGAGAACAACGGCATCAACGCCGAGGAGGGCCCGGGCGCTGTCAACGGCACCGCTGACACGGGCAAGGGCGTGGTCATCGCTGTCATGCAGGGCGGTATCACCACTCAGGAAGAGCCTGGTCCGACCAACTGCAGCTACACCCCGACCGCCGGTGTCTTCCCGGTCGGCCTGAACTAAGTTTTTCTAGTTCTCCCCTAGCCCTTTTTGCATCACGTATGCAGAAAGGGCTTTTCTATGCCCAAAAAGGCAACCCCTACACGTTAAGGTATTCGCATGTCCACTTCACCGGCCACTTCGGCTTCGACCGCGGCAGCTCCTGCACTCTCCCCAATTCGCTCGAGTCAGGACACACATCCTCCGAAAGTCGAGACCTTTGACCTACGTGAAATGGTCAACACCGACCCCAAGGGCTTTCGGCGCAATGTCGATGAGTTCCGATCTCTCACACCCAGCCGCCTTTATATGCGCCGTGGGATGGATCATCCAAAGTTTGGATATCTTGAGTCATTCCTGCTTGCCGACGAAGGGTTGCGCATCAGCATTTATCACTTCCGCCCGGGCGTGAAGGTGGAACACCAACGCTACGTCGATATTGTCAGCATCGACCGAACTGATCCGCAGTGCTGGCGTATGACCGATTTGTATCTCGACATTCTGCAGGCACCGACCGACCCTGAGGCCATAGCTCCCCTACCCGTCGATGCGGCCACACAGATTCGAGTTGAAGATGTCGACGAGCTCGTCGCGGCCCACACTCAAGGGCTGATTAGCGATGAACTCACCGAATTCGCTATCGAGACCACGCTGACTGCACGCGCCGCAATCGCTGCACACGGTGACAACATTGATGCGTGGATGCAGACTTTGAACCTCGATGCGACGTGGGCTGATGCTGTTGAGCTTTCGCCTGCGGCCTAGAACGACCACCTCAACAAAGGAGTACCGCCCGTGTTCGATAACTTAACCGGCCCCATTCCTCCCGCCGGCCCTGATAGCAATTCGATTATCAAAGCAGTCCGAGCAGCATTTTCCTCCTACTTTGAAGAGTCCAACCCCGGCGAAGCTCAGCTGACCTTTCTTGGCTCTGCGCCGCTGAAGATGCTGCGCTTCGGCCCTGACACAGACCGGATTGTCACCTACGCAACACTCGGTTGCAGTGCCGAAGCGATGCAAGATCCGTCCGCAATGGTGGTGGACACCAACTCTGGCCCGCGTGCCGAACTCGTCTTGCCTATTCGTGGTGGACTGGACGAAGTCATCCGCCCGCTGGGTATTCTTGCCGCTTCGCCAAGCATCGAAGGCCTCATCCTCACCGAGGGGGCACTTATCGACTTCGGCCAGCCACTGTGGGATCAGTCGCGCTTCACCGGTTTTGTGCTGTTCAAGGCAGAAATCCCGCCGGTCGCGGTGGAGGAAACCGAAGTCACAATCTTCCAGCCGGTCCCCGCCACGACCAATGAATTTGCCCTTGCTCGCGCTAAGGGCGTTGACGAACTGCGTCGCGTGTGGGAAACCCAAGGTGTCGACTTCACCGACCCGCACCGCACCAGCGCTGTATAGAAGTTAGCTTTTGTAGTGGTTGCCGGTTATCTGCTCGTCGGCAAGCGATAAGTGCAACCTAGCAGTGACGTTTCGCGCCGCGACAGCGTGGTTTAGAGTGTGGAGTTATGGCAGTCAATTCGGCTAAAGACGTTCCTTTCCATGCAGCGCAGTCCTTTCGGTGGTGGCGGCTGGCGGTATATGTTTACGTCCCAGCGCTAATCCTCACCGTGGTCAGTTCCCTATTGAAATGGGACGCGACTGTTACGGAAGCGGCAAAGGCCAACAACATCGAGATTTCTGCTGCTCAGACCAGCTTGGCCGTGAGCTTCGCGTTCGCGATTATCGCGCAGACGGCAACGGCGATTGCGTGCTGGTGGCTTGCCGGCAAACTCCTTGAAGGATCGACTGCAGCGCGCACGGTGCTGTCCGTGGCGGCGGCAGTTTTTGTCATTAATGCATCAATGACTCTGGTCGGAACGATTTCCCAGATACGCTCCGGAGACTCGTCGGTGCTCGGTTTGATTACAGCTGGCCTGCTGATCGTTGCCTCTATCATCGCCGCAACTGCAACCGCCCAGTCCTACCGCGGCGAGCGAAACCAGAAGTTCTTTGTGACGACGTAGGCAGCTCTTAGAGATTTGGGGCGGGGCGGGGATGCCTTCCAGGGCCTCCACCATCCGCTTTAGGTCGGCGTACATTTTAGGTATGCCCACTAATACTGAGAGCGCCAGAAACATTTTGAATGGTCTCGCGTCCACCCAATCCCAGCGCGAGGAACTGTACAAATATTTCCACCAGCACCCTGAGCTTTCCATGCAGGAGCACAGCACTGCAGACCGGATTATTCAGGAGCTCGAAGCTTCAGGTATTTCCACACATCGCATCGGAGACACCGGCATCGTTGCCATTATTGAGAACGGTGCCGGGCCGATTGTAGCTATGCGCGCAGACATTGATGCGCTACCGGTGAAGGAGACTTCCGGCAAAGACTACGCCTCCACAGCAACGCAGATTGATGAAAAGACCGGCACAGAGGTCCCCGTCGCCCACGCTTGTGGGCACGACTTCCACCTGATGTCTTTGCTCACAGCGCTGCAGGCTTTCAACGAAAACCTTGATCAGTGGTCTGGCACATTCATCGGTATCTTCCAACCCGCTGAAGAAACCGCCGAAGGTGCACGCGCAATGCTGGCGGCAGATCTGGAGAAGGCTATTCCGCGTCCCCATGTTTATCTCGGTCAACACGTACTAGCTAGCTTGCCCGGCGGCTATGTGGGCACTCGCCGCGGGCCAGTTCTCTCCTCTGCATTCTCGGTCAAAGTCACTGTGTACGGTAATGGCTCCCATGGATCCATGCCGGAGCTCAGTGTCGATCCCGTTGTCTTGGCATCCACCATTGTGATGCGTCTTCAGACGATTGTCTCGCGTGAGGTAGCAGCCACCGAGACCGCAGTGGTGACCGTTGGCGCGATTCAGGCGGGAACTAAGTCCAACATCATCCCTGACTCCGCAGAGCTGCTCATCAACACTCGTGCCTACAACAGCGCAGTGACCGAACACCTCAAAGAGGCAATCGAGCGCATTGTACGAGCAGAATGCGTTGCTGCCCGCAGCCCTCAAGACCCGGAGTTCACTTACTACGACCGCTATCCCCTCACGAATAATGACGGGGATGCCACGAATACTGTGCGTGAGGCATTCGACGCGTACTTCGGTGAAGAAGTCTCCGACTTGGACGCAGTGCCCGCCTCTGAAGATTTCTCAATCATCCCCGATGCGCTTGGAGTGCCATATACATACTGGGGGCTCGGCGGCTTCGCGGATGAGAGCAGCGCCGTTGGCAACCATAACCCAGCTTTCGCCCCGGACCTCCAACCCACTCTTGACCGGGGCGCAGAAGCAATCGTTGTAGCTGCCTGTGCTTGGTTGGCGAAATGAGGGTGTGATTAGCGAGGCTGATGCGTGCGGCTGCTGGCGAGCTGGTGGATGGTGTAGTGCCGGACTCGTGCGGGGCTCGTGCGGGACTCGTGCGGGGCTCGTGCGGGACGGCCGAAAACCGGGGGTTAAGAGAAAAGTAGACCCCGGCGCACGCCGATTGGACACGCTTCTTGCTACTTAACGCAAAATTTACGGGCTGCAAATGTGAAACTGTGTGAGTTTATGACACTTTGAAGCCGTTTTTCGGGCCATTTCTGTCATAAACGCAGTCAGTAACTCGCATTGGCTCGCGGTCGCCAGTCATAAACGCAGTCAGTAACTCGCATCGCCCCACCGCCGCCGACCATAAACGCAGTCACTAGCGCGCGTTGGGGTTAAGAGACGAATTCTGAGTGACGCGGCGACATGAAAAAGCCCCCGCCTTGGTAGCGAGGGCTTAGCGTTTGCACTGCTGATTAGCGCTTCTGTGCGTCTGCGAGGATCTGGCGACCTGCGACCATGCGGCAAATCTGGTTGGTGCCCTCGTAGATCTGGGTGATCTTGGCGTCACGCATCATGCGCTCAACCGGGAAGTCACGGGTGAAGCCGTAACCGCCGAGCAGCTGCACGGCATCAGTGGTGACCTGCATAGCAACGTCAGAGGCGAAGGTCTTGGCGTTTGCGGCCATCAGACCCAGGCGAGCGCCGCCCTCAGCGGTGCCACGCTCAGCGTTAGCGGCTGCGGTGTAGACCATGAGACGAGCAGCGTCGATCTTCATACGCATGTCAGCCAGCATGAACTGGGTGTTCTGGAAAGCAGCAATCGGCTTGCCGAACTGCTGACGCTCCTGCACGTAACCAACGGCGTAGTCGTACGCACCCTGCGCGATGCCCAGTGCCTGTGCACCAATAGTCGGGCGGGTGTGGTCCAGGGTCTCCAGGGCAGTCTTGAAACCGGTGCCCTCTTCGCCGATGATGCGGTCAGCCGGGATGCGGCAGTTTTCGAAGTACAGCTCCGCAGTCGGGGAACCCTTGATACCCAGCTTGTGCTCCAGGCCACCGACGCGGAAGCCCTCGTCGTCCTTGTGGACCATGAATGCAGAGATGCCGTTGGCACCCTTCTCCGGGTCGGTAACAGCCATGACGGTGTACCAAGTGGATCGGCCACCGTTAGTGATGAAGCACTTGGAGCCGTTGAGGACCCACTCATCGCCCTCACGGACCGCGCGGGTCTTCATGGAACCGGCATCCGAACCAGCCTCACGTTCAGTCAGTGCGTAGGAAGCCATTTCACCGTTGGCGATGTCCGGCAGGACCTTGCTCTTCAGCTCGTCGGAGCCCTTGAGGATCAAGCCCATGGTGCCGAGCTTGTTCACAGCCGGGATAAGAGAAGCCGAGCCACAGACACGAGCAACTTCCTCAATGACAATGCAGGCCGCAACCGAGTCCGCACCCTGGCCACCGAACTGCTCCGGCACGTGGACGGCGTTGAAGCCGGCCTCGTTGAGAGCCTTCAGGGCCTCCTCCGGGAAACGCTCGTTCTCATCGACGTCCGCTGCGTACGGAGCAATCTGCTTCTCCGCCAGATCACGGATAACGGCGCGGAGCTCCTGGTGCTCCTCTGGCAGCTGGAACAGGTCGAATCCTGGGGTCAAAGCCATGTGGGTGTTCCTCCCGATTTAATGATTCCGATGTCGTGTTCGATATCGCGCTCTACGCATTTCTACGCAGCACTATCACCGCACGACGTATTTATCTTCGTTCGATACTAGTGGCTAACGCTTCGCTCTACCCGCGAAATTCGTAAAATTCTCGCATTGCAGCTCGGCGCCCACAGAATAAACTGCGCGAGGAATTCCCGCAGCAGCGATGTCGCCCAGTACCTCAACGGCGTATAGGCCCCGACGACACACCAGGATTCCAGCCCCCGTTCGCGCATAAGCTTCGCTACCCGTGGCGCATGGAAATCACTGGTCACAACAACCGTTCCAGCACTCAACGCACTGTCCATGCCGCGCATCAACTCGCACGCATAGTCAATGTTTTCCGACGTATTCGTCGATTGGTCCTCGGGAATCAACTCGATGTCGCCACGCTTTACGACGTCCCCAGCGTTCGCCTCCAACCACTCCACCATGGCGTCCGCTTCGGAGCAGGTGGCATCTGTCACCGCTTCACTGCCGACCCCACCGGAGCAGATGATTCGCTCGGTACGCTCATCACACGCTGAGACTGCTCGCTGTAATCTTCTGGCCAGCAGGGCCGAGGGCCGATTGTTCTTCAATCCGCATCCCAGTACAACCACGGTGTGTGGCGGCAGAGTTGGTTTTTGGGCTGCACATCGAAGGCGAACGGCCTCGAAAACGATCGCTGCGGCTCCTGGTACTGCGAGGCCGGCGAGCAGGGGCGTCGTCAAGCGATGCGATGCGCGAGCGTAGTAGGCGCGGCAGCTGGCCAGTATCCACGCGGCACCTACTGTGGGAAGAACCCACCTCGGAGGTCTGCGATTGGGCAGGCGTGGTGGTCGTAGCTCCGAATTAGCGGCGACGCCTAGTCCGCCGACGAGGAGCATGGAACCGAAGCCTGCACCGAGGCACGCGAGTGTTTTTCTCATCAGAGCTTCCACGTTAACTGTTCTGGGACGTTGATGGTCCAGTCGACGAGCTGTTGCGGATTGTGCTTGGCCATATGCTGGGATTCCTGCTCGGCCCACATGTCCCAGTGTTCCTCGAAGTGGTCGTCGCGAGCCATGGCGCGGGCAAATCGAGTCTGCGTGTCCAGCTCTACCCAGACTCCCCAGGCGTTGCCGTCGCCGATGGCGCGGGCAGCGGCAAGGTTAGCTTCAGTGACAGCGCCACAGCCTTCGACGATGAGCGAGGAGTCCGGTGGCGTGGGGACCCACTCGGCGAATTCACTGGCGTACCAGTCCCAACGGCGATACCCGCGCTTGTCGGCCGGTAGAGCGGGGTTCAAAATGGTCTCCGCGACTTCGGCCGATGCTTTCTGCAGGCCGGACCAGCCCGGATAGACATCCTCCAAGTGGATAACTGGCCAACCGAGGATACTGTGCAACTTTGCCGAAAAGGTGGTTTTGCCACTGCCGGAACGGCCATCGATAAGCAGAATCATCGTAATCGAAATGCCTTTGCTACGCCACGCCCAGGAAGCGGAACTCCCCGGCCCACACGGAAATACCGATTGCTGCGACGGCGATGGCAAGGCAGGCGGCCATGGTGACATAGTCACGCGCGGCCAATGTCGAGGTGTGCCACCACGTACGCTTAATCGGTGCACCAAAGCCGCGGGCTTCCATGGCTGTAGCCAGTTTGGTGCCGCGGCGCAGCGCGAACACCAGCAGAGCGAACACCTGAGAAGTAGTGCGGCGGATTGCACCGTGGTCACCCAAACCGCGTGCGCGACGGGCTCGGGTCAGCGCCTGCCAATCGCTGATGAACAGGCCGACGAGCCGCAGACTCGCCACCGTTGCCAGCACAAAGCGGCTGGGCAGCTTGAGAATCTGCGCCAGCCCATTGCCCAGATCGGTGGGGTCGATATTGGCTGTCAACACGACAACTGGAGTACCGATAGCCAGCACACGCAACATAATCGCGATGGCCAGGGAAATAGAATTATCCGTCACATGCGCAAGCAGGAAGGAGAAATACTCTTTGCCCTCCGGGTTGCCGTAGAGCGCCATCGAGATTCCAGAGATGGGCGCGGCGATAAGAAGTGGCAGGCTGCGTCCTAGAAAACGACGAAAACCCAAACCCGACAGCGGCACCAAGAAAAGCGTGCAGACAAGCGCAACCACTGCGGAGACCCAGTCGATGGAAATCAGCAGCGGTGTGGTGAGCAAGAATAGGCCCAGTACTCTCGCCACCGGGTTGACCGTCGCGAGGAAAGGCTGCTTACTCGAAATAGCGCTCTGCGTACCTTCAGCCGTACCGGCGGAACCGACTTCAGTCACGATTTCCCTCCTGCTTCGCCCTGGCCGCGCGCACCGCTAGTGCGGCTCGGACCGGCCTGCTCCCCTGAACCACGCTGTCCCGGCGCCGCACGGCCTGACCGCTCCGGATGAAACGAATCCATGTCGATGACGTAGTCCCCCATCGCTTGTACCACCAATGGATCGTGGGTAATCGAGATAACAGTTCGGCCGTCGTCAGCAAGTTGGCGAAGCAAAGTGAGCAGCTCGGTGAATGTCCGGCGGTCTTGGCCGAACGTCGGTTCGTCGAGAAGCACAATATCCGGCGCTGTCGCCAGAATGGTCGCCACCGACAGACGTCGCTTCTCACCGCCCGAGAGTGAGAACGGATTCGCCTTGGTCAGAGCCGTTAGCCGCAGCCGCTCAAGTAATTCCTCGATGCGCTTATCAGCGTTGACACCGACAAGCTTCGGTCCAAGCTGCAACTCTTCCAGCACTGTGCCGGTGACAAATTGATGCTCGGGGTCTTGGAAGACCGTGCCAATCCGAGTAGCCAACTTCTTCGACGGCCATTTCCACGGCGCACTACCGCTGCCGGCCACTTGGACCGTGCCCGCCATCGGCTCAAGCAGGCCGCCGAGCGTCAGCGCTAACGTGGACTTCCCGCTGCCATTGTGACCAACAATGCAGGTGGAAGCTTCAGATGGGATAGAAACGGATACATCGCGAGCGATCGGCTCAACAGTTTCGCCACCGCTGAACCACGACTTCTTCGCGCCATAGCCGATGTCCAACTCGCGGGTTTCGATCGCGATGTCTCCGCTAGGGCGCCCGTCCTGGTCGCAGGCAACTGAACGCGCGTCCGGCAGCGCGGGCGGAGCACCCGGAATCCACACCCCAGCATCCGTCAGAGCTTGCCCGTAGTCTTCCAAGACCCGATGAGGCGCACCATCGGCAATCACGCCTCCGTGGCCCAGCACGATGATGCGGTCGACCACATCGACCCACGCATCCACTCGATGCTCGACCACAATCAGTGCCGCACCGGTTCTCTCCGCCGCGGCAATCGCAGCATCGCGTAGTACCGGCACACCGGCCGGGTCGATGTTGGCCGTCGGCTCGTCCAAACAAATGACCCGTGCGCCCATTGCCAGCACACCCGCCAATGCGAGGCGCTGCTTCTGCCCACCGGAAAGCCTGTGCGTAGGATGATCCAGCGGCAAATCCAGCCCCACCAAATCCAGGCTGGCGCGCACTCGGTTGCCGATCTCAGCCGGGGCAACGCCAAGGTTTTCCGCACCAAAGGCAACATCGTCGCCAACACGAGCACTAATCGTCTGCGAGTCAGGGTCTTGCAGCACTAAGCCCACCGCGCCCCGTGCGGAAGCGGGAGTACGACCTTCAATCAGGAGCTTTCCGGTGGCTTCGCCATCGGAGTCGTCGCCAAGCACGCCAGCAATAGCGGCGAGCAGCGTCGACTTCCCCATCCCCGACGCGCCGAGCAACAGCACCTTTTCACCGCGCTCGATGTCCAGCGTGATGTCGTTCAGTACCGCAGCTTTGCGCCCCGCGTGCCGATATCCGAATCCCCGCGCGCTCACCGCAGGGACATTTCCGCTTGACGACGGCCCCCGCGTCAACGCCTCATCTGTCATCGATTTTCCTAGACGTCGTCGTGCCGCTCTCGCCCGATGGCAAAACGATCCAGCGCTCCAGTTGCCGCCAGTGCCTTAGCCAGAAAGTAAGCCAGCAGACCGGCGAGGACGGCACCAGACAGCGCCGAGGAGATCAGGTAGATGACGTTGAATTCGAAAGTCTTGGCCAGATTGCCGGTGAAAAGCTCAAAAGTCCATGCGCCGACACCTGCCATGAGACCTGAGATAACCACGGTGGCAAGGTTGTAGCTCTTATACGCCAGAATGAGGAACACCAGTTCCGCGCCGAGCCCCTGCGCCAAACCTGAGTACAGGGTGGTGATACCCCACTGGTTACCGATCAGTGCTGAAACCGTCGCCGCGATTACCTCGACGAAGATAGCTGCGCCCGGCTTGCGAATGATGTACGCGCCGAGCGGACCACCGAGGAACCACATACCAGCGACCAAACCGCCAAGACCAGGAGTAAGCGCATTGACTGCTTCATAGCCCGCACCGCCGATGATGTTCCAGATAACAAAAATCAGGCCAACGGCCACGCCGATAACAGCTGCGATGATGATGTCAATATTGCGCCACGAGAAGTTAGCGCGCGCTGCACTCGCCGATTGCGTCATCCCACTTGCTCCTATTTTTCTTTAACTCGAGCGGTATTGCTCAAACATTATTGATGTATTCATTATCGGCATCTGGGGCTTTGCCGACACGCCCTAAGCACTAACTTTTGCCTACCCTACCGCGCCCAGCAGATGGCCTAGATAACATAAGGAACCATGACTAAAGCCGAGCGGTCATCTACAGGAGATACCCCAACTGCCCAAACCCCTCATACGCCGACAGTCGGCGATGAGGGGACAGCCGCGGATTCCGCAGTGAAAACTGCCGAGGCCCCTGGTGCTGACAACACCGCTGAGCAGGAAAGTTCTCGCCCATACTACATGCCCACATTGACGTGGGGCGAGAGACTTGACCTGTCTGCGAAGCAGTGGTGGCCACTCATCGGAGTTGTTATTGCGATACAGCTTGTCGCTCGCATTCTGGTGCTGACTAGCCATGGTTTTTACTGGGATGACTTCATCATTGTTGGCCACCTTTACGACACCCCACTGCTGAGCAAGGACTACCTGCTTCAGGATCACGACGGGCACCTTGCCCCACTGGCCTTCTTGGCGCAAGGCCTCTATCACCTCATCGCGCCGTGGAACTGGTGGCTACCGGCTACCACCATGGCCGTGATGTCGGTAGTGCTGACATACGCCACAGCGAAACTCTTTGAGCTTCTCACTGGCCGCACGCTGGTGTCGCTCTTCCTCATCACGGTCGTCGCCTGGACACCGCTGATGCTTCCGGGAGATACCTGGTGGTCGGCCGCGGCCAATTCCCAGCCGTTCCACCTGGCATTCGTGATCTTCATGATTGTCGCCATTCGCACCACTATGCGCCGTTCTTTCGGCCCCCGCCCGTGGGAAGCCGTAGGCCTGTTCGCGCTGCTGGCAGTGGCGCTCGGGTTCTTTGAGAAGTCCCTGGCTATCGCACCGATTTCCATGCTGGTTGTCATCACGTTGGCTTACATGGAGCGCAGAAATATCCTGCAGGTTCTCCGCCGTGGCCTCGTCATCTGGATCCCATCGATGCTGCTGACCGGCGCCTGGGCACTGTGGTACTACTTCGGCCCCGCCGAAACCACCGGATTCATTTCCGACAAGCTACAGCCCGAACTGTTCTTCAACGGCCTCGGCCAGATTTTTGCCGGCATCATCGGCGGACCAACAAGCTGGGAACGCTGGGCTCCGGGACAGCCGTTTGCCTCCGCTTCGTCTCAGCTGATTACTCTCGGCGGCATTATCCTGTTGATTCTGTCTGCCACCCTCATCGGCCGCGATTACCGTGGCTGGGCTCCGTGGACGCTATCGGTGGCGTACATGTTCACCACCTTGTTCGCCATCACTCTGTTCCGCTCGGGAGAGAACACCTCTGGCGTGCTGGCGCACACTTTGCACTACTACTCTGATGTCGCGCTCGTAATCGTAATCTGCGTCGCGATCTCCCTGGCTGGACTCCCACCGAAGGACGAGGCACCAGCGCTGCTACCGGCTCGTACGCACATTCTGATTTGGTCGCTGGGCATCGCGCTGGCTGTCACCTCCACGATTTCCGTGGTCACTTACCGCAATGCCTGGTCTGATGACATCGCAATGGAGTGGATCGGCAACACCAAGGCGTCGCTGTCCGCGCTGCGCGAGGAGGCCGATGCCGCTGGCCCTGACAAGGCGATCGACTACAACCTCATCGACCAGCCCGTCCCCTTCGAAATCCTCGTGCCCGTCGCCGCTCCGATGAACATGTACTCGCGGGTGTTTGATGCGGTCTCCGATCGCCCTCCGTTTGAGCGCGTCACCGGACACCCGCGCATGTTCAATACAGACGGTTCGCTTATCGACGCCAAGGTCTCCGAGATCACCCGTGTCACCGATGGCCCTGTCGAGCAGTGTGGCCATCGCATCACAGTTGGCGAGGACGGCACTGCCTCGGAGGACATCAAGTTGGAGAACATCATCAAACTCGGTGACTGGGTGCTTGAGTTCCCGGCCACCGCCTCTGAGGACATGGATGTGCGCCTGTCACTCCCCAATCCTTTCGAGACCGAAGAGCAAACCCGCGGTGGTTCCACAGTCGTGAAGATGAACAATGATCTGCGACCGCGCTATGTGTACCTCAACGGTGGCGGAAATACTCTCCATGTCGATGTGGAAAAGGCGACTCCGGGGGCAACGCTATGCATCGGCGCGGGGGCGATTGGCCCCTTGGTTCCCGCAAGCCGTTAAGATTCCTCTAAGATATTGCTTTAAGATAATGTGAGAAAAGTTCATTAGCCCCTAGTAGCTATTGTTTTTCCGACAGAGGAGCCACATCCATGCGTAACCGCATCGCCGGCGCTATCGCCGCATCCGCCATTGCCGCAGCAGCCCTGGTCGCTTGCTCTCCCCCGAATCAGGTTGACTCGGACGTGAAGGTCGGTGACCAGGCCACCCCGTCGGAGACCTTCGAGCAGAAGGCCACCACTCCGGCATCCTCCGACGAGATGACTCCTGCTGAGACCGCAGAGATGTAATCACTGCATCTGCGAAAACAGGGTTAGCTAGCAAACATAAGCGCAGTCACTACCCCTTGTGCCCACTCACCGATGGGACACGAAAGAATTACCGCCCGGACATGGTGTCCGGGCGGTTTTGGTTCTCCGGGGCAGCCTAGAGCCGCGATGAGAGCCTAGGAAAACTCAAATTCCACGTGTTCACCATCACGGATCACCGCGCTGGTTGCGCCGTTTTCCAGGTTCAGTTCGACAACGAGCGAGGGCATCTCGCCGGAAGCTCCAACCTCACCCGAGGCTCCGGCAGCATCGTCCACGAGCGCCGCGTCGGTCGCGGTCACGCGGTAGCGAAGAAAACCATTACGCAATTCATCAGTCTCCACGAGAGCGGAGTGCAGCCATGGGAAGCGGCGTCGCACCGCAACGAGCTGCTGGTAAGCGCGATACAGATCCGCGCCAAGCGTAGAGAGTTCGTCCGGGCAATCCGGGAACACTGGACGAATCTGGTCGTCACCACCGATGCGTTCCTCTTTGAGACCGGTATAGCCCTGTTCGTCGCCGTAGTAGACCAGCGGCACACCGGCCACGGTAAACAGCACAGTTGCCGCCAGCACGGCCTTGTCGGCCCCTACCTGCGTCGCAATGCGTGAAACATCGTGGTTTCCCACAAACGTCACCGGCACAAAAGACTCCGCGAAGGTGTTATGGCGCTTCAGAGTCCAGTCCAACTCGAAGAAGTTTTCCTCCTTCAGCGCAGACCAGGTCGCTTTCCACAGCTCGTACTCCGTCACCGAATCCATGCCAGACACCGACACAATCTCCGCATAGTCACCGTGGATGACCTCGCCGTAGATAAAGGCGTGCGGGTGCTCAGCACGCACTCGTGGCAAAACCTTGTGCCAGAAGTGTGGGGCCACTGCGTAGGCCGCATCCAGTCGCCAGCCATCAATCCCCCGCGCCAGCCAGTAGTTCATCACGTTCACGACAAAATCAACAGTCGCGTCACTGGTGTGATCGAATTCGACCAAACTCTCATGGCCCTCAAACACCGGCGCGGCCATGTCGCCATCTGAGTGCGTAAACGCAAAGAGCTGCGCTTCTTCAGAGTCAGGGTTTTCCTTCGCAGTCTTCAGCGCGGGCGCCTCTGATCCGATGTGGTTGAAGACGCCGTCGAAAAGCACTTTGATGCCGCGCTCATGGGCAGCTTCGATGACAGCCTTCATGTCCTCTTCGGTACCCAGGCGCGAGTCAATACGGTAGTAGTCCTCGGTATCGTAGCCGTGGCTAGTCGACTCGAATACTGGCGCCAGCTGCAGGACATTGAGCCCGAGCTCCTGGACGTACGGAAGCCAGCCAATCAGTTTGCGAATTCGATTGACTGGCTCGGCACCTCGATCCTTTTCACGGATGGGCGCTCCCACAAACCCCAGTGGATAGACGTGCCATCCAATCGCCCACTTCGACCACTCAGGTGCGGCGGCAGCGAGCGTCTTACCAGGGGCGTTGGGGGTAGTGGACATTGTCCTATGCATCCTCTCTAGGTGCCTGAGGCTGATTGGAATTATCTGATGCCGCCGCCTCAGGACTCGGTGAGGTCTCCCTCGCCGATTCGCTTGACGACGCCCGCGCCTGGCCCGCATGCGACTGCGGCGTGCCAAGGCCTGCCTTCCGCGGCCGTGGAGGCACGGAACCTGCTGCGGGCATGGTCGGAGATGTAGCAGGGCGCTCCGGCGGATGATTCTTCGACGGGTTCAGTGCGTCGAGCGCGATTTGGATTTCCGTGCGCATGCCATTGACCATGGCTCTCTCCACAATTTTAAACTTGGAATTGTGGAGAAAGAAGGGATTACCCGCTTCCGGGCCACCGGTGCCGAGGAACATGTAACAGCCCGGCGCTTCACGGGAAAAATAGGAGAAATCATCCGAAGGAGCCCACGGATCGGCGGCGAACACCTTGGAGTTGCCCACCGCCTTCGTCGCCGCATGCCAAGCACGATTAACTGCAATGTCGGCGTTGACCACCATCGGGTACGGAATCTGCCAGTCGAAAGTCGCCTGCGCGCCGTGAGCTTGGCAGACGCCGTTGATGACGGCCTCGATACGCTGGCAGACAATCTCCCAGTCGGCCTCATCCACCGAGCGGATGGACACTTCCAGGTTGGCCGTATCCGGGATCACATTGCCGGCCTCACCTGAGTGCAGTGAGCCGACGTTGACGATGTTCATGTGCTTCGGATCCACATCACGGGAGACAATCGTGTTCAGCATGAGAGTCACCTCGCTGGCGATGAGCACCGGGTCAATCGACAGCTGCGGGTTCGAGGAATGACCGCCACGGCCACGAATCGCGATTGAGACGATGCCCGACATGGTTGTCACTCGCCCAGCACAGATCCCCACATGCCCCACCGGATGCGGCGCGACGTGGAAGGCATAGACCTCATCCAAGTCATCGGCGGCCCCCTTGTCGACCAGCTCACGAGCACCGCCCGGCAGCATTTCTTCGGCGTGCTGGAAGATGCACAGCACCTTGCCGTGCAGCTGATCGCGCATTCCAGAGAGTACCTTCGCCGTGCCTAGCAGCATCGCCGTGTGCACATCATGACCACAGGCGTGCATCACACCCGGCGTGCGCGAGGCGTACGGCAGTCCCGTTTCCTCCTGAATTGGCAGCGCGTCAATATCCGCGCGGTAGCCGATCACACGGCCAGTGCTGGGGTCGCCTGCTGTTCCCTCGATGACGCCAATTACGGACGTCGGGGTCAACCGGTACGTCGGGATGTCCCATTGATTAAGCAGATCCTCAATCATGTCCGAGGTCTTGTACTCCCGGAAGCTCAGCTCCGGATTCTGGTGCAGTTGGCGACGCCATGCCACCGCCTCTTCGATAGGTACTTCAAGGCGGTGCGACGGCAGGGTGTCGTTAGCATCAGTCATGGTTCATAGCATGACAGAAAATAGGCTCCACGACGAGCAGCTACGGAAATTCCCTCACCAATTTTGCTTCACGACGGCCCCAGCGTCCCGACATCTCCCCTGCTAGAGGTGACTTAAGCGCTGCCAGCGAGCTGCTAGTTTCCGGCACCCCAGAAATCCACGGTGAGTTCGGCCAACCACCATGGGTCAATCGTGCCACACATCTCACGCGCCGAGTGCATGGAGACCATCGCGGCTCCGATATCGATGGTGTCGATGCCCAGTCGCGTTGCAGTGATCGGGCCGATAGTGGAGCCGCATGGTTTATGGTTCGCAGAGACAAAATACTGCACTGGCACTTCCTGACCAATGCGCTTGGAGGTTTCCGCTGCGATCCGGACAACCTCGGCTTGACCGGCCGCCGTGGTGGCGTAGCGCTGGTTGGCATTGATCTTCACCACCGGGCCGGCATTGAGTTCCGGCTGGTGCCCCGGCTCGTGTTCGCCTGCATAGTTCGGGTGCACACCGTGTGCGCCGTCGGCAGAGAGACAGATGGAACCGCGGTAGAGCTGCTGGGTGCGTTCCAGGTCAGCGCCTGTGGCCGCTGCGATGCGGGACAGAACGTCGGCAAGCAGTGGCCCTGCAGCGCCCGTGGTGGAGGCGGACCCGACTTCCTCGTGGTCGAAAGCGACCATGACGGGGATGGTGGCTGACGTGCTCCAGTTTTGACGGAGCAAGGTCTCGAAGGCGACCAGGGAGGAGTGGACACTGAGCAGGTTGTCGAGTCGACCAGAAGCCAGGAACTCATCGTGAGCACCGAAGGTGCGCGGCTGCTGGGTGTCGAAGGAAATGAGGTCCCAGGCGACGATGTCGTCGATAGACAGGCCCGCAGCATCGGCGATGACCTGGTGCACATCGGTGCCGAAGGCATCTAGTCCGATGATCGGTGCAGTGTGATTCTGTCTGTGGAGCTTCAACCCCTCTTCGTTAACCGCACGATTGAGGTGGATAGCCAACTGCGGGATGCGCGCGACCGGGCCGGTGCGAGCAAGGTGCTCATTGCCGCTTTTATCAATTACCCGACCCGCGAACTCGATTTCGCGGTCGGTCCAGCTTCCCAACAACGCGCCGCCGTAGACTTCAACGGCGACCTGCGCATAGCCTGCGGCCGAGGCGCGCGCGTTGGGCTTCACACGAAAACCGGGCGAATCCGTGTGGGAACCCACAATACGGAAACCGGTGAAATCGGCAGCCGGCGTCTCCGGGACGATCCAAGCAACGGCAGCGCCATCGCGACGCAGGACGTAAGCGCCGGGTTCGCTTGGCCACTGCTCGTGTTCGTCGATGACCGTGGCACCGGCTGCGCTCAGACGGTCAACGACCTGTTGTGCCGCATGAAATGAGCTTGGCGACGCAGCCACAAAATCAATTAAATCTTCAACGTGACTGAGCGCTGCCGCCGGAACGCTGCGCGATGCCGCTTCCGAGGTATCCGCCGAATCCGGGGACTCAGGGGTGGGTGTCGAAGAAATAGCCATAACCAAACTCCTACTTCACATTTGATTCCGCATTTCATTGTATTGGAGCCCCCACAACTGACCGTGACCGAGCATTAAGCCGGGCCATTGTGTGATGCAGCTTTCATGTTGGGAACGGTATCCACTTAGTCACTTTTGCCCGTTTTAACTCGATATCGGGCATATTCAGACATATAGTGGCTACCGCATCAAAGAAAACCATTTGAATACAGAAACTCTCAAACCGGAGTCCCGACCGGATTCCGACCACAGAAAGGGTTTATACCGTGAGCCTTGAAAACCTGTTCCCCCGTTCTTTCACTACCAAGCGCGCCTTTTTCTCTCAGCCGCTGCGCGAAGCTCTTACCCGCGACACCAGCAGTGACGCTAACGCAGTCCACTTCGGCCACCAGGTTAAGCGCGCCCGGAATGAGATCTACAGCGACATGTCTGCCCGTGACATCGTCTCCATGCTGAGCCGCTAAATCTAGCGCTTCCTCAAGTCAAACAGAACCATTGGCTCTGGCTGAGGAAGTTTCAACGTCTCCGCGGCAGCTAAATCACTGCCCAATCCAGCTCCAACCTCGCCTGCATCACCATCGCCGTACCGATGTACCGCAAACGCGTGGCAGCCACCAACAACTAGCATCAATGCCAGCGTCAAGAGCATCGCAGTAATCCCCGAGTACACAAATCCGCCGGTATACGGCGTAGCAGCAACCGGGTTTGTCACAGGGAACGACAGCAGGATCACTAGCATCGCAATACCGATATACGGCCACTGTCTGGTCAATCGGGTCCGCGCCATGGCGGCCAAACCGGACACAGACGTGACCAGCATCAACATGTAGTGGGTCCAAAGAATCGATGAGAATGTGGCTGCAATAAGCCACGCGCCCGTGATCAGAAATTCAAACCGGTAGACCGGATTCCACCACGCAACTGCCGTGACCATCAACACCACACCAAGCGCAATACACAGTGGAATCGTTTTCACGTGACTCGGATAATCACGAACCACTGTTACTAATAAATCAGGATTGCCCAGATCTGTGGCTAAAGTCGACGCCAACGACTGATTCACACCACCGACCAAAACCGACGCGCCAATGTCGTCGATCCGGTCAATCCAGTCCGAAATAACCGGCGTGTCAATGCGGATAAACATCCAGACCACCAGTACCGCCGTGGTGGCCAGCGACCAGAGGGCTGCGCGCCGTCGATAAGCGAAAAAGAGCATCACGGCGATGAGCGCATACGGAGTCAATTTAATGGATGCGACGATGCCGAGCACGATGCCCGCAAGCCAAGGACGAGTGCGCGAGGCGGCAAGACCATAGGCGACGCCCGCGACAATCAACGGTGTCGTCTGACCGATCCAGAACGAATTAAGAGTGGTCGGCAGAGCGAATACGCAGGCGGTAACCAGCGCTGCGATGCCCCAGGGCATGGTGGATCGAAACCACAGGTGGTAGGAAGCTGCGACGAGGACCACAACGGCCATTCCAGAGAGAAACAGTAACCAAGCAACCGAGGTTTCAAAGCTCATGACGTGGGATATCGTTCCCAGAGCTTTTGCAAACAAAGGGTTTTGTACAAAGGGATGCGTAAATGGCGCAGACACTTCCTGCGCCAGGCGTGGCCAGGCCTCTCCGCTCATGGCGGTGAAATCGATTGAATCGGCGTCATAGAGATGGGACTCAAGCCCCCTGTCCATAAGTAGCCCGCCCACCCAGAGCGAAGCCCAATCGTCCGGCTGAGTACGACCATTCCAGGCCAACAGCGAGGCAAGACCACCGAGCAGCGAGACCAGCATAAGAGGCCAGCTCATCACAGGCGATTGCGTCAGCGCAGGGGCCTGACGGGTTTTGCGAGCCCGCACTTTTCGCGAGGCCCGTGACGGAGACTCCGCAACAGCACGTTGCGACTCCGCAGCCTGTGACGATGCCCCATCCTGTGACACCTGTCCTTCTGCCCGACTATGCCGTCCCACGTTCCTCCTCATCGCTGGTAAGCGCCTCTATCTAATGTAGTGATTCCAATACGGCAGTGGTTACAACCCGCAAGAACCCGCAAGGTATGACGGCTTACTTCGAACGAAGTGCCAGGTAGACGACAGTTGGCGGCAGTGATGGTCGGAGGGACTACCGGAACTGTGAAATAGTGCCGATGGTCGTGATCAGCTGATCTCCATCGCTGTCGACCACAGCGGCAATGGGCATACGCTCCATCTCATCCGGACCGACATCGTAGCCCTGCGAAACCTCTGCCGTAATAATCTTTCCGGCCGGGCCTTCCTCAATGCGAGGATTACGGACGACCACATGAACCAGACTGAACTTCGCGGTGATGTGAACTTCTCCGCGGTAGCTCTCCCCTTCGGCATCGCTGTTGTCATTGTCGCGGGTGAATGAGACGACACCGGCCTCAGGCTCTAAGGCACCGTTCTTGGCAGTGACGCCACCACCCAGCGCGCCGAATACTTTCTCTAGAGCAGACACAGAAATTACTAAATCCTCACTCGAGGGAGCCGGAGCATTCTTGCCCGGAGCATCCGAATAATTCAACGGGATGTAGATTTCCTCGGCCTCATTAATCGAGCCGGCTGCCGGGTAGACGTAAATGCCCCAGTTATCACCAGCTGGAGTCTCTGGCGGGTCAACAACAATGCGAGCCTCAAAACTGCCGTCATCTGCCATCGGGGTAGCCTGACGAGCGATAGAACGCCGCATGTCGACGCCCTGGTTCGGTATCGCCTCGAGAGTTCCAGCCGGCGTGACCCAGGCAATGTTGTCGTGCGGATGTTTCCGCGACGAGGACGGAGCACCTTCACTCGGCTTCCACGAGTCCGGGAACGCACTGTAGAGAACGTAAACACCATTGGGCACACCCGGAGGAATTGGAAGCGGGTAACCACCACGGTTGGCCGACGGATTAAAACCACTGCCGCGAACAATGAGAACATCGCCGCGATGAACCGTGGCACCTTCAGCTGGAGTGCCGTCCTCAAAAGTGACAGTAACTTCCGGGGATTCGACATACTGCGAATCCTGCGGCTGGAAGTTCTCCGCTGGATTAATCACATTGGGAAAATCGTCCGGCACGATTGGCTTCGCAGTTTCAGCCATTGCCGGGGACACAAACGCCGAAAGGACCATGGCACCGGACAGCGAAACCGCAGTAGCAGCTCTGCGCGCACTCCGCCCCACCGGTCGACGAACGCCTTCTCCAACCGTGGATGATTCAGAGCTGAATGAACGGCGAGTTTCGTGAGCACCTGCAAGATGGCGGTGGGAATTATCGAAAGTCAGGAACCTCAGACTGTGCATACAAGCAATGTACATCCCACTAGTTAGGTTTGCCTAACGCCTTTATTAAGGTGCGCCTTACCCACCCCCGTTTGAGGCTCAACACTGAAGTCCGCAGAAATAGGTCAGACCAAAAGAAAACCGCGGCCAAGCCCAATAGAGCTCGACCGCGGCTTACTTCAGCATCTTCTGCGACAATCCACTACTCCGCAGTAATCGGCAGGTAGACCCGGCTACCCTGATCAGCGAACTCCTGAGACTTCTCAGCCATGCCGGCCTCGATTGCTTCAACGGAGTCCAGGCCGTGTTCCTTCGCGTAGTCCTGTACGTCCTTGGAAATACGCATGGAGCAGAACTTCGGTCCACACATGGAACAGAAATGCGCGGTCTTTGCCGGCTCTGCAGGCAGGGTCTCATCGTGGTAATCCAGCGCAGTGTCCGGATCCAGAGCCAGTGCAAACTGGTCGTGCCAACGGAACTCGAAGCGAGCCTTCGACAGCGCGTCGTCACGCTCCTGAGCGCGCGGCAGGCCCTTTGCCAGATCAGCGGCGTGCGCGGAAATCTTGTAAGTAATCACGCCGACTTTGACGTCGTCGCGGTTCGGCAGACCCAGGTGCTCCTTCGGCGTGACGTAGCAGAGCATGGCGGTGCCAGCCTGCGCAATGATTGCCGCACCGATAGCCGACGTGATGTGGTCATAGCCCGGCGCGATATCGGTTGCCAGCGGGCCGAGGGTGTAGAACGGTGCTTCCTCACACCACTCCTCTTCCCACTTCACGTTGTCGGCAATCTTGTGCATCGGAACGTGGCCCGGGCCTTCAATCATGACCTGACAGCCACGGGACTTAGCGATCTTGGTCAGCTCGCCGAGGGTGCGCAGCTCAGCCAGCTGGGCCTCATCGTTGGCGTCGGCAATAGAGCCCGGACGCAGGCCGTCACCGAGGGAGAACGTGACATCGTACTGCGCCAGAATGTCGCATAGCTCAGCGAAGCGGGTGTAGAGGAAACTCTCCTGGTGATGCGCGAGGCACCATGCGGCCATAATCGAACCACCGCGGGAGACAATGCCCGTCACGCGGTTGGCGGCCAGCGGCACATAGCGCAGCAGCACACCCGCGTGAACGGTCATGTAGTCCACGCCTTGTTCACACTGCTCAATGATGGTTTCGCGGTAGATTTCCCAGGTCAGCTTGGCCGGGTCACCCTTGACCTTCTCCAGCGCCTGGTAAATCGGCACCGTACCAACCGGCACCGGGGAGTTACGCAGAATCCACTCGCGGGTTTCGTGAATGTCCTTACCAGTGGACAAGTCCATGATGGTGTCCGCGCCCCAACGGGTTGCCCACACCATCTTTTCCACCTCTTCAGAGATAGACGAAGTCACGGCCGAGTTGCCGATGTTGGCGTTGATCTTCGTGGCAAAGCGCTTGCCAATAATCATCGGCTCAGTCTCCGGGTGCTTGTGGTTGGCCGGAATCACGGCACGACCCGCAGCGACCTCTTCGCGCACAACTTCCGGATCCACACCTTCACGAGCAGCAATGAATGCCATCTCCGGAGTGACAATTCCTGCCCGCGCCCAAGCCAGCTGGGTCTTGACCTTCGGAGCCTCCTCAGAACCCGCAACCGCCGGCACTGCCGGAGCCTTCGGCCACGAGTCACGAGTCTTAGCCAACCCCTCCTTCAAATTCAGCTTCGGGTTTTCCTCGGTGTAAATACCCGAGGTGTCGTACGCATCGAAGTGAGTGCCGTCCGTCAGATTGATCCGACGAACTGGAATGCGCAGGTTCACCTCACCGAAATCATTGCTGAACGCAACCTCGCCGTAATGCTTGTTGCTGCGGTAAATCGGACCAGTTGTAACCTCTCCCTCTTTTGGCGGAGCGGATACAGATACACGTGCGGCCATGAAGCAACACATCCCTTTCCTACGCTGGTATTACCCAGATTCAGGTTCGTCCGGTCGACGCTCGATCCCTAGCGTCCTCTCAGTGCCGGAAATTCGGTTGGCACTCCCGTGGTTTTGTAATGCGCCTCATAGTCTAACCAATCGTTCAGATTACTTCGGTCATTACGCCCACGATTGCCACCAACGCTTAACGACGGCACGGAGAACACACCCCAAAGGTGCAGGTTGTGGCTGTGCAGCGGCGCTGTTTTGCATGGCGACCGCGTTGTCCACACCCCTAAAAAGTTATCCACAGTCGGTCTATTTTTTCGGCTTCTCAACAAGCACGATTGTGATCGCAGTGTTATATCTTTCTCACACAAATTCTTTGGGGAGGGAAAATTGAAAAAGGCGACTACTGCCGCCCTACTGTCAGCACTTCTATGGGGAATAACGGGGACTAGTTGCGCATCGACTACGACCTCCGGCGAGGATATTCAACCTGCCGGCGACAATGCGACAGCTATCACTACTGACTCGGGCGTGACGTTACCTGCGGGTGTGCTTCCACCCAACAATCCGCCGAAGCCCGGTGATGCTCCACTTGGCCCCGATGGGCACTACAACTACGACGCACCCGAATTCGTCCTGACCAATCCGTGTGACGACCCTGAGATTATGGGGCGCCTCGACAGGCTGGGGTTCCGGGAGCAGACGTACATGGAGGGCCGAATCGAAGGAAATAAACAGATTGGCTGCGTTATCGAATCCACCCCTTCCGGCCTGTTGAGCATCTGGCACGCCGCGGTCGCTCACTCGCAACTCGAGCGCTACAGTGCCGAGCCTTTGGCTCATCACGAAGGGATTTTCAATTGGGTGACATTCACTCAAACAGAACCTCTAGGAAGTTCCGCCTGTATCGCCTCTGTCGAAACAGAACAAGGGGCTCTCGGATTCGTTATCGACACAACAGGACAAGATAGCCCTGACCCACAACACCGACGGTGCGCTCCCGTAAATGAGCTGTTAATTGATTACTTGGGGGAAGAATCATGATGCATGCCGTAATTCCAACAATCGACTCTGCAATCCAGAAGTTCAGTATTACGAATGTCCTAGCAAGCGGTTCCAGATTTATGCAGCCCAACTTGGCCGGCTACTCACAGGTTCCGTCACTCCAGCTGGTGGCGACAGAACACAGTCTCGCAATTTCCGGCAGTTCGGGAAGCTCTGCCGCCGTCGGACTGTCTCTGGGCAAACAGCTCACGTGGGCGCAAACGAATCTCGCTGACTTCCGCCGCGTGATCACTGAGCACGAATCCACCATGAACCGGATTCTTCGAAGCATTAACCCGTTCAATGGTGACGGCGCTTCTCTTGCTGAAGTAGCGCGAACAAGCGGTGTATTTCAGCGTCGGCCAATGTTTGAAGCTGGAAGTCTCACTTTCGCGCCAGTCACACTTTCTGCGGAACTCGGTCTCGATGCGAAGTCCCTACTATCCATGTTTTCCTCGACAAACGACGGTGCCGTAGCCGAGGCAATCGCCTACTGGAACAACTTCGCCGAAACTATGACCACGTTGGCCAGCAATCTAACCTCCATCTCATCTGGCTTGGTGTCGAGCAACAGCGGTGCGGTCTTCTCTGCTGCGGATACGACGATGAAAGGTCTGGCCGCGCGCGCAACCAGCATCGCCACCGCATCTGAGGTCATGGCCGGACACCTTGCCGTTTTGCCGTCCGTGAAGGCGATGGCTGTCAATGCACTATCGGCGATTGAGGCCGAGTCCAAGGCACTCCCAAACCCTGGCGCGCAAAAGGCTTTTGAACAGGCCGAGGTAGCGGCCTTTCTCTCTGGTCCGTATACCGCACAGCTACAGACAGCTATTCCCCGAATTCCGAACCTGGTATCTGCCGATGCGGGAAGTGGTGTGACTGCCGAGGTTTCCGTTGGAGCCACAGTCGCCGGGCGTTCTGGAACTAGTCAGTTCGGTCTTTCGCCTGCGGGGATGACTGGAAGCATGCATGCCGCCAGCGCACCAGTTGGCGCCACCTCAACTATTCCGGATTCTCCAACACCGCAATCCACAGCCGCGAGTGCTTCCGCTCCTTCGCAGGTTCAACCGAGCACTTCGACTTTGTCGAGCCCCACCAATCCGTCTGCTACCCCTGTGCACTCCGCATCACCTGGCAGCCCAACGAGCTCCACAATCTCGTCAACATCCCCGACCGGTACATCAGCCATGGCTCAACCGAACGCGGCGAATCCGACCATGGTCGCCCCTTCGGGAGCGGGCGCCCCACTTCAACGCACATCACCGCAAGGAGTTTCGTCTTACGGAGTTCACGGCAACCGGCCGGCTGGCTCCCTCGGTGCAGGACGCACTGCGGGGCTTACGCCAGCAGGCAATATCCCGGCACTGCCTTCTTATGGAAACGCAAACCCCCGTCCGCCGGCCTCGGGACTTCCGACTTCGAGTCCCGGTCGTATGTCAACGCCAACAGCAGGTCGTGGGATGGGAACCGGCTTGGGTGCCGGGGTCGCGGGTTCTGCCTTGCCAAACGCCTCGAATAGCTCCGCACAGCGCGGAAGTGGATTGATGAATTCTCTAATCAGCGCGCGCAACAGCACTGCTACCGGAACTACGGGTGCAGCTGGCGGAACCGCGGGCACCGCTGCTGGAAACCGTGGTACAGGGGCTTTCGCGGCCACCACTGCGGGTAACCGTGGCGGACTGCTCCAAAAGGACTCCGCACCGTCGGCACGCAAGCTGACAAATGTTGCCACCATCAGGGATAACGATGCCGGCGCTTTCGAGCAGAACGAATACCAGAAGGAGCTTTTCGGGGATGCGCCAATTACTATCCCGGCGGTGATTGGGCACAACGTCCGAGCGTAAAGTCAGCGCGTCCAAGCTGATCCTTACCCGCTCGGGCGCCACGGGGGGGATTGAACGGCGTCCGTGAATTCGTACCTCAACAACGCCTTCAACTTAGACACTTTTCACCGGCTCCTTGGGCGGGATTGGCGTACTTTTCTTGAATTTTTAGGCCCAAATCGCCGCCTCTCCAAAAGTTGTAACTAAACCGAACGTTCGTTACAGTTACTGGAATGTCAAGTACCGACCACGCCGCTTCCACGAGGGCTAATCCGCCCACTCCAGTCACCCATAGGTGGGTCTTCCTCGCTATCATCAGCGCCGGCCTACTACTCATCGGCATAGATAACTCGGTGCTCTACACTGCCCTGCCGGTTCTGCGCGAGCAGCTCCACACAACCGAGTTGGAGGGTCTATGGATCATCAATGCCTACCCACTGGTGATCTCCGCACTCCTCCTCGGCACAGGCACCCTGGGCGACCGCATCGGTCACCGCAAGATGTTTCTTGTGGGCCTGACAATTTTTGGCTTCTCTTCCCTGGCCGCGGCCTTTGCGCCGCACGCCTGGGCGCTGGTCATCGCCCGCGGCTGCCTAGGACTGGGCGCCGCGACCATGATGCCGGCCACCCTCGCACTACTACGTGAGACCTTCCACCACCCTCGTGAACTTGCCACAGCTATTGGCATTTGGTCAGCCACAGCAACACTGGGCGCTGCCGCTGGCCCCGTCGTCGGCGGTTTCCTATTAGAGCACTTTTGGTGGGGCTCAATCTTCCTTATCAACATCCCTGTCGCAGTTTTCGCAATCATTGGCACGCTGATTTTCGCTCCACCGAATCAGCCCAACGCGGCCAAGCGCTGGGATTTTCTCACCAGCCTCTACGCGATGTTGGCCATACTGGGTCTGGTTTCGCTCATCAAGGAACTCGCTGGCCATCGCTCCTCCACCGTCATCGTCGCAGCTATCGCCTGTGGGCTAGTGGGCGCGGTACTGTTTCAGCGTCGTCAGGCACGCCTTACCGAACCCCTCATCGACTTTTCGGTCTTCCGTTCGCCGATGTTTTCCGGTGGCGTGCTGGCAGCCGCGCTTGCCATGTTTGTCCTGGCAGGCGCCGAATTGATGACGACGCAGCGCTTCCAGATTTCCGTGGGATACACACCACTCGACGCGGGCTTGCTAGTTGCCACCGCGGCACTGGCGTCCTTGCCAGTTGGCATCATCGGCGGCATGGTGCTGCATCGAGTGGGTTTCCGCACACTCATCACCGGCGGCTTCCTCCTCAACGCCGTCGGTCTGGCAGGCATGTACTACGGCGTTTCTTCGGGCAATTTCCCGCTCATGATTGCGGGATTGATACTTCTCGGCGCCGGCGCAGGTTCTGTGATGTCGGTGTCGTCGACCGCGATTATCGGCTCAGCCCCGAGGTCAAAGGCAGGTATGGCGGCGGCGATGGAATCCGTGTCCTACGAATTTGGCACACTGATCACCGTCGCAATCACAGGCAGTCTCCTACCCATGTTCTACGCCCTGTTCACGCCTGTCGACGCCACTATCTCGCTCACCGATGCGCTTCACACGCCAGCGCTTAACGACGGCGCCCGCGCAGGCCTCGACAGTTCCTACCTGGCCATTTTGATTATCCTGGCTATCGTTGCTGTCATCGCAGCGATTGCGACTGCGGTGACATTCCGCGGCAACCCGAAGGAGACTGAATATGCGCACGAGTAAGCGCACTGCCATCCTCGACACAATCGTTGAGATTATCGAGACAAGCGGTTTTTCAGAGGTCACCTACGAAAATGTCGCAACTCAATGCGGAATGAGTAAATCAGGGTTGATTTACCACTTCCCCTCCCGCGAAGACATGATTCGCAGCGTCCATGAGCACATGGCGCAGTTATGGGAGGAGGAGCTTATCGAAGCCGCAGGTGGGCCCGCAGAGGAGGTATCCCCCGCCAACCGCTTACGCGCGAACCTCCAAGTCTCGCTGGATACCGCAACGAGGGCTGAGCTACTTATGTCCATCGACTCTGCCGCCGACCCAGAGCTGCGCGAGATTTGGACGCGCCTTTTGCGCCGGTGGAATCCGCCGGTGGAGAAGATCGCCACCGACGAGGATGCCTGCATGGCCTACGTTGTCCAAATGATTTCCGATGGACTCTGGGCCAACGACTACCTCAACGGCAATCAACTCACGAAAGCGCAGCGTAAGGCAATTGCCGAGACTGCGGCAAAGCTGATTCCAGAGTCAATGGAGTAGCCAGCTCTAGACGCCCTTGCGCTGAACATCCTTGAGCTCGGAGGCAGCAGCCAAGCCATAGTTAGCGCCCTCATAGACAGCCTTTGCTCGATTCGTTCCATCGAGCACATACTCACTAAAGGACAACACCAGCGAGCCAAGCACATTCTTGGACGGATCATCCAGGTAGGTGCCGTGGTAGGAACCGGTGACTACCGCCTCCCAGGCAGGCCCTGCAGCATCGCGGTAACCACGTCGATCCGCATCAAGAGGAACGATGTCCTCATGTTCTGCAATGGCAACTAGGCTCGGAATCTCCGGCGGGGTGGAAATCAGTCCAGCGTCGGAAGGCCCCGGATTGATGGCGACCAGCCCGCGGGTGACCATATCGATACCCGCAGCCTGGAAGGCCTTATCCATCCTGTTGTTCAGGAAGATCGCAGAGCCGCCACCTGCAGAGTGCCCGACCAGCATCGTGCGGGAGAAATCGATCTTGCCTGCAAGTGGCGTGGACTCGTCCTCATTGGCCGCTGCAGCAACTGAAGCTGCCAGCACCATCTGTGGCGCGAACCAGTTGGTGAAGTTGTAGCCAAGAGCCACGACATATCCGTGGCTTGCATAGAGTCGCGCTTGCGCGTCGTACATACCTGGCTCAGTACCAATGCCAGGGCTCAGAACCATCAGCGGCGCGGACTCCATGGAGTCAATATCCGCCGGGTAGATAAGCTGTGCGCCAACTGGGGAGGCGTTGGCCGATTCAGGCAATACGTCATAGCAGCCGGTGGAGTCGTTGAGACCGTGGAGGTCCCGCAGTACGCGGTTGTAGATGGTGTAGACGACACCATCACATGGCATAGCTTCACGGGTTGCGGCAACTGGGTGGGAGCCCATCGCTCCGAACTCCTTGCGCAGCTGCCCCGCTTCTGGCGCGAACGGCTCAGTAATATGGCCACTTTCACCGCCGGAGGTGCCGCGGTTGGCGCCACCAATTACATCCACCAGGCCACCGCCAATTTTGTCCACGATTTCCGAGTTCTGGTAGTCGATGGCGCTTTCACGTGCAGTGATGTCCGGTAGCTGACCAATGCGCGGTGCCGCCTGTGCTGGCACCTGTCCGCCGAGAGCTACACCAGCTGCGAGCGAGAGAGCAACCACCTTCGAGAACGTGCGCGCCCGCCCTTGACGGGATGCCGGCACGGTCTTTCCGGCGGCACTTAGTGAACCAATCATCGTTTTCCTTAACTCTTACCAAGAACCTAGGAATACGAATCTACCTAATACGTAAAGATAGAAATATCCTCCCCCATATTTCACCCCTCAAACAATCATCCAGGGCGCTAGAAATGTTAACTCTCGCCCAAAATTAACACCTCCACCCCCATTTACTACCCCCTTCGCAAGAGCGCGCAAATTCAGAAAACCCACCTCACCACCGTTACCCACATATTTTTATTATCTTTTTCCACAAACGCCTCCGCTGCCTCCCCACCAGCGCATACCTTATTGACACCAAGGAGAAAGCGGCCACGCCCACACTCACTGTTAACCGACAACCGAGTGCGCATGGCCCTTAATAAAACCCCCGAACAGAAAAGAACTCCCACAATGAGAATCGGCATCCCTTTAGAACCCGATCCCCAGCAAACAATTGTGGCTGCGACACCGGAGACCGTCGGCAAACTCGTCAAGCTTGGCTACGACGTCGCCGTGCAGGCTGACGCCGGACTGGCTGCTAAGTTCACCGACACGGACTACGAATCCGCCGGTGCCACCATTGTCGACGAGTCCGTCTGGCACAGCGATATCGTCGTAACGCTCGACACTCCGCCGGAGCAGTTCCGTGCACTGCTTAACGACGGTGCCATGCTGATTAGCCGACTTGCGCCAGGCCGAAACGAAGAACTGGTCGAAGAGCTCGCGCAACGCAACATCACTGCCCTTGCGATGGATGCAGTTCCCCGCATTTCCAGGGCACAGTCGATGGACGTGCTGTCGTCGATGGCCAACATCGGCGGCTACCGCGCAGTTGTCGAAGCGGCTTCTGCATATGGTCGCCTTTTCACTGGTCAGGTGACTGCCGCAGGCAAGATGCCACCAGCTACCGTTTACGTCATCGGCGCTGGTGTCGGCGGACTTGCGGCGATTGGTACGGCCAACTCGATGGGCGCGATTGTCAAGGCAACAGACCTGCGCCCTGAAGCCGGTGAGCAAGTCGAATCGATGGGCGCAGAGTTCATCCCGATTCCGGCCGCGACCGAGAAGTCCGAAGATGGCTACGCCAAGGAAATGACCAATGATCAGGCTGCCGCTGCCGCGAAGCTCTACTCCGAGCAGTCCGCCCAGGCTGACATTGTCATCACCACCGCGAGTATCCCGGGTCGTCGCTCTCCGCTGCTGCTGACTGCTGCCGATGTTGCAGCTATGAAGCCAGGCAGCGTCATCGTCGATATGGCTGCCGCCGGTGGTGGTAACTGCGAAATGACGGTTCCAGGCAAGACCATTGTTACGGACAACGGTGTGACCATCATCGGTTACACCGACCTTGCAGGACGTCTGCCCGCGCAAGCATCGTCTCTGTACGGCCAGAACATCGTCAACCTGTTCAAGCTGATTACGCCAGAAAAGGATGGGACTCCGGTCCTCAATCTCGAGGACGAGATTATCCGTGACATCACGGTGACAAAGGCTCGCCCACAGAATGGCGCCGGCTCTACCGGAGCTGAGATTCTCTGGCCACCACCGCCAATCAAGGTCGCTGTCACCCCTGCTGCCCCGCTGCAGGAGCAGCAGGCTCACCAGGCCGCATTAGAAGAGAATGCGCCGGAGAAGGTTTCCTTCATGGGATCGGGCATGGGCTCGAAGATTGCTCTGGGCCTGACGGCACTGCTGGCAATTGTGGTTATGCTCAGCGCACCGCACAGCGTGAGCGCCAACTTCATGGTTCTCACTTTGGCTATCGTGCTTGGCTTCTACGTGATCTCCGCGGTCACGCCGCGCCTGCACACACCGCTGATGTCTGAGACCAACGCGATTTCCGGCATTGTTCTGGTGGGTGCGATTCTCCAGGTGGGAAGCTCCAACCTGTTGGTTTCCGGTCTCGCGTTCGCGGCCATCGTGGTCAGCTCCATCAATATCTTCGGCGGTTTCGCCGTCACCGACCGCATGCTTGGCATGTTTGTGAAAGAGGAGGCATAAAGTCTAATGGCTAGCATTGATACTGCTTCGCTTCTGGACTGGACCTACCGCCTGTCCAACGTCGGCTACATTGTCGCCGCCGTCCTGTTCCTCGCTGCCCTCTCGGGCCTGTCCAAGCCGGAGACCGCTCGCCGCGGAAACACCTTCGGTATTGCTGGTATGGCTGTCGCCGTTGTCATTGCCATCTTCCAGGCACTGGTCACCGCTGACACCAAGCCGGACACTCATCTCTCTCCGCTGACCACTCTGATCCTCATCGCTGTCGCTATCGGCATCGGTGGTGTCATCGGCATCACTCGCGCTCGCAGCGTCGCCATGACTGGCATGCCGCAGCTAATTGCACTGTTCAACGGTCTGGTCGGCCTCGGGGCCATCTTCATCGGCTTCAACTCCTACATCTTCGCCGAAGATGTCACCGCCGATGCTCAGAAGTTCCACCTGGGTGAGGTCTACATCGGTGTCTTCATCGGTGCCGTGACCTTCACTGGCTCCATCGTCGCCGGCCTGAAGCTCTCCGAGAAGATCAAGGGCTCGCCGCTGCTGCTGCCGGGCCGCAATGCTCTGAATATCGCCATTTTGGTGGTCACGCTGGTTCTGTTGGGAGTCTTCATCGCAACCGGCACCGAGGGCGGCGCCATCGCATGGGCATGCATGGTTGCAGTGACTGCTTTGGGCCTGTTCTTGGGCTGGCACCTGGTCATCGCCATCGGTGGCGGCGACATGCCGGTTGTCGTGTCCATCATGAACTCGTACTCCGGTTGGGCCGCTGCTTTCACCGGCCTCATGCTTGGCAACCCACTGCTCATCATCACCGGTGCACTGGTCGGTTCCTCCGGCGCCTACCTGTCCTACATCATGTGTGAGGCCATGAACCGCTCCTTCGCCAACGTTATTCTGGGCGGTTTCGGCTCGGAGGCTTCGTCGGCAAGCGCCGTGGAAGGCTCTCACACCGAGGTCACCCACGAAGACACCGCCGAGATTCTGCGCGACGCGGACAAGATTCTCATTGCTCCGGGTTACGGTATGGCTGTGGCGCAGGCTCAGTACGCCGTCGCCGATCTGGTGCGCAACTTGCGTGCCGACGGTAAGGAAGTGGTGTTCGGTATCCACCCAGTCGCAGGTCGTCTGCCGGGTCACATGAATGTGCTGCTGGCCGAAGCCAAGGTTCCGTACGACATCGTGCTGGAACTCGACGAGGTCAACGACGACTTCGCGGATGTGGATGTCACCCTGGTCATCGGTGCAAATGACACCGTCAACCCAATGGCAGAGCAGCCGGGCTCTCCGATTGCGGGCATGCCGGTGCTGAAGGTGTGGGAATCTGAGCGTGTGATTGTTTTGAAGCGTTCGATGGGTTCAGGTTACTCGGGCGTCCAGAACCCACTGTTCTTCAACGAGAACACTGACATGCTCATCGGTGATGCGAAGGCCAGCATCGATTCCCTGAACCGCATCCTGTCGGATTCGAAGGTCAACGCTTAGCACTTCGAATAAGCAGCGCCTCGGCAGTCATTACCTATGCTGCGTCACGCACCATCGTGATGTGCTCAATGCCGGCTTCCATGAAGGTCTCCCCGACCTCATGGAAGCCGGCTTTTGCGTAAACACCCTTCGCCTGGGTCTGAGCATGCAAAACCAGCCCGGTATTCGGGTGGTCTGCAATGACCTGCCGCAGTAGCTGAGACGACAGTCCTGTGCCGCGAGCCGCTGCATCGACGACAACGCGGCCGATTGTGCGCGGGTAGCTCGACGAAAACTCATCGAGTGTGTCAATGACGCGCAGGTAGGCAATGATTTTGCGGGAATCATTGCGATTGCGGATGAAATAGTGCTCCGCGGTGTCTTCTAAGTCGCGCCAGTCCATTTCCGGCTCAGCGCAGGATTGCTCTAGGTAGAACACGTCGGTGCGCAGTGCAGAGATGGCGTAAGCATCGGTCACGCTGAGATCGGAAAAGGAAGCGCGTTCAATCATGGTGGCTGATTTTACTGCGAAGAGCTGTGTGACGCTGATAGCTGGCAAACGTAGTGGCGCACGATCGCGCAGAATGACGCCGCAGACCTATGCCGCCCGCACCCGGCGGAATTGTACCTTCGCACCAGGCACCAATTGCCCGGCTCTCGACAATGACGGCTCCGTCAGCACACCAATGACCGGATATCCACCCGTCGCCGGATGATCAGGACCGAAAATAATCGGCTGCCCCGATGCGGGCACTTGTATCGCACCGGGAACCATTCCCTCGCTTGCCAACTCATGGGTGACCTGGCGCTCAAGAGTAGTCCCACTCAGCCGAAGCCCGACGCGGTTGGCCTCTTGCGTCACGGTCCATGTCTCGTGAAAGAAATCACTGACGCTTTCCGACGTAAACCAGTCCGCCCGAGGGCCAGGAACAACATCTAGGCGTGCAGCCTCGCTCGACCAATGAGGCGCGGGATAAATTGCGATTGACGACCCCGTCGAATACTCCGGGTCGCCGACCTGCAAGACCTGACCGGCCTGCAAAGGCGTTGGGCCGAGCTTGCCGAGCGTATCGTATGACCGCGAGCCCAGCACTTCCGCGACATCGATGCCCCCTCGAATCGCGACATACCCGCGAAGACCGGCATCGAAGGTACCAAGCCGCACAATTGCCTTCGCCCCGACCACAATTCGGCTATTCATCGAGGTCTTGATGACCTTGCCATCCTGCTCGACAGTCACCTCACCGTGGGCTCCTGCAAAGGAGATGATTGCTCCCTCCGCTACTTGGAACTCCAACCCACCGACGACGCATTCGAGCACCGCCAGGCTTTCTTCGTTGACAACCATCCTGTTAGCAGCTGCCGCGGACTCGCGGTCGAACGCACCGGAGGTACTCACGCCCAGGCTGCCTTGCCCTGCACGGCCCAAATCCTGAATCGTCGTCAAAATACCGGGTCGAATAATCTGGATAGAATTCTTCATCTCTTCCGCCCCCTTTTCTACGCCGCGCTCACCGTAGAAGTCGCTTCAAACTGCACCTCAGTCCCGGGCTCAAGCAGCGCCGGATTAGGCCGATTTAAGTCCCACATCTCCACATCTGTATGCCCCAAGAGCTGCCAGCCACCGGGCGAATCGATGGGATACACACCTGCGAATTGGCCTGCAAGTCCGACAGAGCCCTTGGGAACTCGAGTGCGCGGCGTCGTAAGGCGGGGAATATCAAGCGGCTCTGGCCACCCCTGACCGCTCCCACGCACCATGTAATAAAAGCCCGGCGCGAATCCACCGAACGCGGCCGTCCACGGGCGCTCGCAGTGCCAATCAATTAACGCTTGAGGGCTCATCCCGAGGCTTTGTGCCAAGGACTCAAGGTCCGCGCCGTCATAGTGAACGGGAATCGTCACTGTCTTTCGCTTGTCGACGGTCTGCCTCTGAGTATTGTTGCCCCGCAGCGCAGTTTCGACTGCGCCGAGGTAGCGACGCGCCGGTCCGCGAAAGCGAAGTAGGAGCGTTTGAGCTGCAGGTACCCTGTCAACGAGTCCCTCGATCTCGGCCGCAGCAGAGTGTGCACGAAGTACCTTCGCCAACGGATTGGCCGATGATGAATAGTCGATAAGCAGCGCATTTGTTCCCATAGGGCGAATCTCGGCCATGGCGGTGCTGATCCTTTCTTTCTTGCGAGGTTGAAAAACTGCGGTCGATAAGACCGGTGTGCGAGTCCGCGCTATACGTGGGCAGCAACGGTGACTCCGGCGTCGACAAGCCCTTGGCGAATCATACGGGAGAGTTCGACCGCGCCAGGGGTGTCTCCGTGCAAACAAATAGAGTCAGCCTGCACGGTCAACGGTGAACTGTCGTAGGCGGCGATTGGTTCCCCACTAGCCATTGCAATGACGCGTTTGACGACAGCATCGGGTTCTACAATGACCGAGCCCTCGAGTGCTCGGGACACCAGAGTTCCGTCGGAGTTGTATGCGCGGTCCGCAAAAGCTTCCCGAACCACAGGGAGGCCCGCGTCGAGGCTGAGCCGTTCGATGACCGACCCCGGCTGCGCCATAATGGCAAGCCCATCTCCGCAGGTGGAGCGAGCGAGTAGGAGCGCCTCCACCACTGCAGCGGCCTGATTTTCATCCACTGCGATGCGGTTGTAGAGGGCACCGTGGGGCTTGACGTAGGAAACTTCGGTACCCACCGCCCGTGCACATGCCGAAAGGGCACCAATCTGGTAGACGGTTTCGGCTCGCAATTCTCGATGTGAGTAATCCATGCGTCGTCGTCCGAATCCGGCGAGATCGCGGTAGGCGACGTGCGCACCGATGCGAATTCCGCGCGCGGCAGCTGCCTCACAGGTCTCCATCATGACGCTAGCGTCACCCGCGTGATACCCGCAGGCAATATTCGCACTGGTCACAATGTCCAGCAGAGCGATATCATCACCCATCTTCCACGAGCCAAAAGCTTCCCCAAGATCAGAGTTGAGATCGATAGTGGCGCCCATAAACGTCACCGCTCCTTCCACGTAGTAATGCTGGTCTTTGTACCGTAGTTATGTTGGTTCTCATCTGCGCTGTGCGAGAAACCGGGTGATTAGCCGAGCATTTCAAACACACCGCCGAACGAGCGCCACGCCAAGAACCAGGCGACTGCTACACCCACGATTCCGATAGCCGCCAACCACTTCGGGTACTTGTAGCCATTCATGAGGTCCGCGCGGAACAGCGCGATGTAGATCAGCACAGTAACGCCAATTGGTAGAACCAAACCGTTGAAGGCTCCGGCGAAAACCAACAGCGTCGCTGGAGCCGTACCGATGGCACCGAACAGCAGCGTGGAGATTGCAATGAGGACAATGGTAATCGTGTTTTGAGTCTTGGCTCCTGCGCCCGAGGAACGAGTCAAAAACGTTGCCGAGGTGTAGCTGGCGCCCACAATCGACGAGATTCCCGCAGCCCACAGGACAACGCCGAAGAAGCGCATACCCCAATCGCCTGCCGCAGCTTGGAATGCCTCTGCAGCGGGGTTTCCATCCGTATTGAGGACCACGCCACCCGCGACCACTCCCAAGACAGCTAGGAAAAGCAGGAAACGCATGATGGCCGTGACGATAATGCTCGTAACAGATGAGCGAGTGGTCTGCGCGAGGTTCTCTACACCGCCAGCGCCAGCGTCAAGCATGCGGTGAGCGCCAGCGTAAGTAATGTAACCGCCAACAGTGCCACCGACCAGCGTGATGATTGCCAGCAAGTCAATCGTGTCGGGCATGACCGTGTTTTTCAATGCTTCCCCTACTGGCGGGTTAGAGCTGAACGCCACAACCCCAGTGACCAGGATCATCACGACACCGAGCACAACGAGTGCCTTGTCCAGCGCCATACCTGCCCGCCGGGAGAGAAAGAAGCCAATGGCGAGGATTGCAGTAACAATGCCGCCGATCTTTGCGTCCACGCCCAACATCGCGTTCGCACCAAGTCCAGCACCACCGACATTGCCGATATTGAAGACCACACCACCGATGACAATGAGAATTGACATAAGCCAGCCCAACCCCGGAAGCACGGCGTTGCCGAGTTCCTGCGCGCGGCGTCCAGAGACAGCAATCACTCGCCACACGTTGAGCTGAATTGCGATATCAAGAAGCACCGAGATCAAAATGGCAAAGGCGAAAGCCGCGCCAAGCTTGGCCGTAAAGGTTGCGGTCTGGGTGAGGAAGCCCGGCCCGATAGCACTGGTCGCCATCAGGAATACAGCGCCGAGGAGTGCCGTTCGACGCGCCTTGTGGGCAGATGTTGAAGCGTCCATAGCGTAAGGCCTTTCCCTACAAGTCAGACGATTCCTACGTTCAAGGATTCCTACGTTGAAAATCGTCTGCACCGAGATTGTTGAACAATGTCTCGTATGTTAATTGGTGATGACCGCCACACAAAAGTGCTTTAGTAGCCTGTATTACATGACTACCCCCGGAAGCATCCTCGACGATCAGACCCACACATCCTCTGGGGAAAAACAACATGACGTTTCAGTAGCGGATGCCACCGCAACTGTCCTGCGCCGAGAGATTCTCGCCGGAAAGCACTACAGCGGCGAGCAGCTCCGTGAAACCCAACTTGCTGCGCGACTGCAGGTCAGTCGCAACACCATCCGACAGGCGTACCGCAAGCTGGAATCTGAGGGGCTACTTACTCACATCCCTCATCACGGCGTTTTTATCGCCTCCTTCGACAAAGAACGCATCCGCGAACTGTATGCTTTTCGCCATGTCGCCGAATGCGGAACACTGCGGTCGCTAAGCAAGAGCCAAGCAAAGCTCCTCGGCGAGGAGATTCTTTCTATTTGTGGTTCGCAGTCATCATTGAACCTTCCCGAACGAAATAATGCCTTTCACCTCGCCATCGTCAGAGCTTCCGGGTCCCCCGACCTGTTAGCCACCGCCGAATCAATCCAGGCCCAACTCCGTCTTTGCTTTCTCTCCTACCCCCAAAGCATCGAACTTCATGCCCGATACGCCGATCGCCACATCAGCATCGCCAAGGTTCTCATCGAGGACACGCCAAACCACGCCGCCGACCTCCTTAGCGCCTACCTCAATGAGTCGTTCGATGCCGTCACCGCTGCCCTCCCGCTTGCCGATCGTTCGTAATTAGCAGCTAGGACTACAGTGATGGACATGGCAGCAAATCCAGGCAACGCATACGCAATGACCATTACGGAGTTCGGCCCAGCTGACATTTTCACCAGGACACTTATCGAGCCTGCTCAGCCCGGTCCCGGCGAAATCCTGGTCAAAACCATAGCCATCGGCGCGAATCCACTGGATTACAAGATGCGCGATGGCTCTTCCGGTCTGTGCGCAAAGTTCACCCCTCCGGCCGTCCTCGGACGCGAAGCCGCTGGCGAAGTCGTTGCCGTCGGCGAAGGTGTGGACAGCTTCGCCCCCGGCGACCGAGTCTTCGGCATGCGCGGCTTCGACGACTTCCGCGGCACTTACGCAACGCACAACGTCTTCCCCGCCGACAGTGTCGTCCGAACGCCCGATTCGCTTGACGACGTCACCGCTGCGGGCCTTGCCCTGGTGGGAATCACGGCGACCGTGGCTGTCAATCAGCTAGCAAAGGTGAAAAGCGGTGACACCGTACTCATTCATGGCGCCGGTGGTGGCGTGGGCCAGCTGATGACGCAGCTGGCGGTTACCCGTGGCGCAACTGTGTTGGCGAGTGCGTCGTCACGCCATCATGAAAAACTAGTGGGCTTTGGCGCGCAGCATATTGATTACACAGCGGAAGATGTATTCGAGGTTGTGCGACAGCAGTTCCCCGAGGGCGTAGATGTTGTGCTCGATGGCGTGTACTTCGACACTTTCCTCCCCTCGCTGGATGTGCTGGCATCGGATGGTCGGATTGTGGCGCTGCCTTCACTGGCCGATCTGGCACCGGCGAGGGAGCGTGGCATTGAGGCACACATTCCGGCTATTTCGAATGATACGACTATTTATGCCGACCTGGCCGACCGCGTGGTTGCCGGTGAGATTTCACTTCCTATCGGACTGACTAAGAATCTCACCGAGGTCGCGGAGGTCCACCGAATATTGGAAGACGGGCACGCTGACGGCAAGATTGTGATGACCGTCGAGTAATTCAAGTGCGTTACTACAGCTCGCGACGAGCGTTTTGATACGTCTTCGTCAGCGAGCACCACAGCTCGTCGGCATCAGAGATGGCTTCCACCAGCTCCCGGTTGGTCATAGTTTCGCGCTGCTCGCGCAGTCGGTTGTTTAGCTTCCGAGCACGAGAGAGCTCACCGCGTAGCTCGATGAGCTCCGGCGTTGCCTCACCGGAGGCAAATACATCCTTGTAGATGGTGCCAACGCCCATTGTGGTGTTCACGTTGTCCCAGGCAGAGAGGATTGCGGTGAGCTGGTACTCGGTGTCCATGGCAATCTGCTGCAGCTCAGCGTGATTACGCTCGACGAGCTCGTGCGCCTCAGCGCTGCGGCGCACACCGGCCCACGCCTGGTATGCAATGAGAATCGCAAGCACCAAGCCCGCAACTGGCAATGCATATTGCAGAATCCACAACGTGACACCGAAGAGCTGAACAATCAGGCCGAAGAAGAAAAATACGACAATGACCGTCACGCACCCGTTGTCGGAGCCTGAACGTTTACTCACCGCGGCGTCACCTCCGCCGCAGCATTCAAGATCGCATCGGCCCCCAGATGGCTGGCGTAGCCAAGTCCGACGCCTGCTGCCAGAAGAAGTATTGCCAGCAGCGTATAGACGATTGCCTCTTTGACAGTGCTAGTGACCACGATGCGCTGCTCTTCGTAGTCAAGCAGTGTCCGCATGTCTTTGGTCGAGGCATTCAAGCGACGTTCGAGAGCGGCCATGTGTTCCTGCTGCTCGGCAGGCGAGATAGCGATGGCATTCAATGGCACATCAACGCTCTCGACACTGGCATATGCCTGCCGACGAGTACTTTTCACGCTGTCGAACGAAACTGACGGTGCAGGTGGCACTTTCGTCGGCCCAGTGAGATTCCGCGACACCTTATAGTAAGAGCGCGCTGCGGCTCTCGTCAGTTCGTTGTTGGAGTCGCCTTGATTGCCCATAGTGCCGAGTCTGCCACATGAATTTTCTTTGGCTCGGTATCGCCCACCTCATCGATGATGGCGAAGACATGCATACCTGCATATGGTGCGGCTTCGGCTCGGAGTACGGTCCCCGGGCCTACCCCTGAGGTAGCCAAATAGCGCAGCAATTCCGGATCGGAGTCGTTAATACGATCAACTACCACCATCGCGCCAGCTTCGATATCCGTCAGGTCGGTGCGTACTGCGCTGGCGATGGTACCGCTGGCGCTGGGAATTGGATCGCCATGCGGATCGCGCTCAGGGAATCCCAGCATTGCATCAATGCGACTAATGAAATCGTCCGAGACCGCATGTTCAAGCTTTTCGGCTTCCTCGTGAACCTCATCCCAGGTGTATCCGAGAGTAGAGACCAAGAAGCTTTCAATAAGCCGGTGGCGACGCACCATAATCAGCGCAATATCCCGCCCACGGTCCGACAGGCTGATGCCCCGGTACGGCTCGTGGTTGACAAGGCCACGTGCAGCTAGCTTCTTCACAGCTTCGCTGGCGGTGGGCTTCTTTTCGCCCATCCGCTCAGCGACGTCGCCAAGTGCCACTTTTTCACCGGTGCGCTCGTGCAAATCCCAAATGACCTTGAGGTAGTCCTGGGTCTTTGCTGGTAAATCCTCCACGTGCATTCTTTAAACTCTAGCGTTATTGCGTGTTGCCGCAATCTTGAGGGGGACATAGAAACAACCGGCGCACACGCCAATACAGCCACCAACTGACAAGTTCGCCGCCACCGCAATGAATAGCCCCACCAGGCCAATCGCGATACCCATCAATGGTGCTAACACGAATAGCAAACGGGTATCGTTCACTACCCCAACCAGCGCAGCTGCCGGGGCAGCCAACAGCGCGATGGATAAAATCGTGCCGACAGCCGGAATCAGCGCCACCAGAGTCAACACAATCAGCCCGCTGATGACCAACTGTGCTCTTCTCCTCGAATGCGCGACCCCGAAAGACTCCGGATCGAATGTGAAGTAAATCAGCTGGCGCCACCGAGCCACCAGCACCAACGCCACCAGCAGCAAGAGGCCACCGGACAGCACAATATCAATCTTGTTCACGTTAAGTACGCTGCCGACCAGGAAGCTTTCTACCTTCACCGGCAACGGGGCGAACCACTTGTTCAGGAAGTAGCCCAGTGCGAACCCAAATGTCAGCACAATTCCTGCCGCCGAGGACGTCGTTCCCACCTTTGACAGACCGAACAGTGCCCCAATCGGAATACACATCAGAAATGCTCCGATAAAGAGGAACACCGAAATCCACGAGTGGCTCAGGCCGAGCGCTGCCGCAATAACAACGCCCACAACCGCGCCGGGAAAAGTCGCATGTGTAATCGCTTCTGCGAAGAACACTTGTTTTCCCAGCACCGCGAGCACCCCAACTACTCCAGCCAGGGCTCCTACCAGTATCAGTTCGATAATGGGCAAAATCAGGATGCTAGACACGGTCTCCTCCCAGCACGACGCGCAGCCCCAGTGCCATGAAATACAGTCCCACCGAGGTCAGCGCGACGACTGCCTGAGGCGACACCGGCCCCAAAGGCACCAGTGCCAAACCAACGATTCCGCTGAGGCAGCCCACTGCAATCGCAATCGGCACCATCACATGAACTCGGCGAGTCAGCAGTCTCGCCGCCGCTCCCGGCACGACCAGATATCCGACTACCAGAAGCACGCCCACAGCGCTTGCCGACGACACCACGACCGCAGCAATCGCCGCGTTAATGGTGAGGTCGATGCCCCACACATTGACGCCTGCGGCTTTGGCACCGAAGCGATCAAAGGCAACAAACACCTGCCGGCGCCAGGTCACTGCGATAAGAACCAAGGCGATGGCACAGACAATCAGGGCGCTGGTGAGACGGGAGTCAGTGACTTCCAGCAGTCGCCCGAACATGAGCGCTTCCAGCTGTCCTGACTGGTCACCTTTCTTCAGCGAGAGAATCACACCGATGGAAAAGAAGCTGGTCAGTACAACTGCCACTCCGGCTTCCGACATGTGCGAGCGCGATACCAAGGTCAGTGCTACTGCCACTACCACCGCAAATGCTGCAGCCACCGGGATAATCATGTCGATGCCGCCGAATACGGCACCGGCCACAATTCCGGGAAAAATCGAATGCACCATGGCCTCGGCATTGAACTCGAGGCCACGCAGGTTCACGATGACACCGACCAGGCCAGAGACCGCCCCGAGGGCAATCAGCAGCACTAGTGGCCTGAACATGAAAGGCGCTACCCCAAGCTCATTCGCAAGCTCAGTCCACATAGGCTGGCACCAACTTCGAGGTCGCACCAAAAGCCGGCTGCTCCGCCACAATTAATGTGTTTTCGCAGGTCTCCTCAGCAAGAACAAGATCATGGGTGGCCGCGATAATTGCCGTGCCATTTTCCTTCAGTTCGTTGAGGAGATTCAGCAGCATCGCCCGATTTTCAGTGTCGAGGCCGTTGAACGGCTCGTCGAGAAGCACGAGTTGCGGACGTGCGACGATGGCACGCGCCAACAGAACGCGTTGCTGCTGACCACCGGAGAGGTTGCCGAAACGTTCACTGGTGCGGTCGGCAAGCCCGACTTTGGCTAGCGCTGCGTGGATGCGTTCTTTGCGGTGTCCAAGCGGTTGGAAGGGGCGCAGTTCGTGCAGCACCCCCATGGCGACGACATCGAACGCCGTGACCGGAAAAGTGCGATCGAGGTCTGCCGACTGCGGGACGTAGGACACAATCTTCGCGTTGTTGTGCATCTCACCAGCGAGAAGACGAGTCCCACCTAGGATTCCGCGCAGCACAGTCGTTTTTCCAGAGCCATTGGCGCCGATGAGTGCAAGCCCGGTACCCGGCGCGACATTGGCGGTGATGTGATTGACGATGGGTACCGCCGTGTAGCCGAATGAGGCATCGCGGAGCGTGACTATGGGGTCAGCAGACATGGGGTTAGCTAAGCGGTTACGGCTCACTTGATGCCCTCTGGCAGCGGCGCGACAGTTCCGTCCCATGCCGTCACAACCTGAGTGACGTTGTGGATGATGGAACCGATGTAGGTCTCGCCGGCACTGCCAGCCGGACCAAGGGAGTCGCCGTAGAGTGCGTCCTCACCAACGATGGCCTTGACACCTGCGGCCTTGGCGATCGCCTCAATTGATTTCGAGTTGTTCGAGTTCTCCGCAAACAGCGCGGTTGCACCCGAGTCCTTCACGGTCTTTGCCGCCTCGGCGATATGCGCGGCCGTGGCATCCTGCTGCTCGTTGAAATCAGACAGCGCTGCGCCGATGAAGTTGATATTGAACTCGTGGGAGAAGTATCCAAAGGCATCGTGGCTGGTAAACAGCACAGGGTCCGACACGGTGGCGATGGACTTATTTGCCCACTCATCCAGCTGATTCAGCTTCTCCTGGTAGGCCGCAACGTGGTCGGCGATGGTGGACTTCAGCTCATTGTCGCCACGTTCCTCAGCGACCTGTTCCAGGGCATAGCCGATATTGGCAACCTGGATCTTGGCGTTCTTCGGTGAGGTCCATACATGCGGATCGAAGCGGAATTCCGCCTCCTCACCGGGTTCTTCCGGCGGGAATGGCCATGGGGCGACATCAATCTTTTCCACCCCTCGGTCGATGGTGTAGTTACCATTCTTCGCCTTCTCTGGTGGCAGTGGCTTTGTTTTGTCCGTGTCCTTGGCTGCCTTCATGGCATCTACGTCACCTGCAGTGAGAACGCCACTGGTTACTGCCATCGTTCCGGAAAAGCCCGAGGACTCAATCGCCTGATCCAGGAAGTGCTCCAGGTCAACGCCGTTGACGAACAAGAGATCGGCGTTACCAGTCTTGGTCAGCTGCTCGTGGGTCATTTCCAGCTCATGTGCTGTTGCATTCGGCGCCAACAGGCAGGTCAAATCAACTGCATCGATGTCCAGTTGCTTCACGTAATCACAAATCTGCGTCGTGGAAGCCACGACGTTGATTGGGTTCTCGCCGCTGGCTCCCTCACTGCCATCGCCACACGCTGCAAGGCCGGCGCCCGCTAGCAAGATCGAAAGGCCCGCACACATGGACTTAGCTGATCGCGAAAGTTTTCCGGAAATTGTCATGTTGGTGTCCGCTCTTGATTATTTGTTATTGCTTTGCGACGGCTACGCTGACCGGCCGCTTCAGTAAATCTGGTCACCTTAGGGGCGGTTGGGGCGCACTTCGCCGTTCATCTATCACGTGTGAGAGTAAACCTAACGACAACTATTTTCAACCTATTGAACTTAAGTGTTTTTGGCGTTACATTTTTAAAGATAAACAGTGAACAGGATCTAACCGCAGGCGGTTTCACCACAGCGCTAACCTTCACACCACAACATCAGCCATGATGGAGGCATGGAAGCGAAGATTTATCACAACCCCCGCTGCTCAAAGTCCCGCCAGGCTCTCGCCGTACTGCGCGAAGCCGGAATCGAACCGGAAATCATCAAATACCTGGACACTCCCCCAACTAAGGCCGAGCTGCGCTCACTAATTAAGGCGGCCAGCCTGAATGTCATCGATGCTGTGCGTACGAAGGAAGCGGAGTTCAAGGAACTAGGGCTTTCCAGGGATTCCAGTGACGATGAACTCCTGGACGCAATGGTCGCGCACCCACGCCTGATTGAGCGCCCGTTTGTTGTCACTGACAAGGGGGTAAGGATAGCGCGTCCCACCGAGGCTATTAACGACATTCTTTAGGTGGCGACAAGCATTAATTGCTTTTACGCCAACCCCTCTCAAAGGCCTCCAAGACCGAGAGGTTAACAACCCGTTAACAAGGATTGACGCCACTGTAAACTCATCGCTGAAACGATAAAGCTCTCCGCCCGCTGCCCTAGCTCCCCACCCGGGTTGCATTAGAGGAAACGGCGGCCTTCAGCGAAAGGACTGTCATTATGAGCAGTCAGAGGCTCGGCTGGCTCAGCGCACCCGGCCCAGCAGCTCCCCTCCCCGAGGAAAAGATTGCCCCGACCTACCGGACCTGGCGATTCAACGTCTTCATGGGCATCTTCATCGGCTACGCGGGCTTCTACCTCATCAGAAATAACATCCCCCTGGTGTCCGCCGTACTGGAAAAGCACGACCTACTTGGCGCAGCCGGAATCGGCATCGTAGCCAATGCCGTGCTGTTCTCCTACGGCCTATCCAAGTTTTTCATGGCCATGCTCTCCGACAGAGCCAATGCCAGGTACTTCCTCCCACTTGGCCTAGCACTGTCCGCGGTCGTAAACCTCTTTGTTGCGTTCGTCCCGGCCATCAGCGCTTCTGTTGCAGTATTCGCGACAGTCATGTTCATCAACGGTTGGTTCCAAGGCATGGGCTGGCCTCCCTCTGGACGAGTTGTCGTCCACTGGTTCTCGACATCCGAGCGTGGCACTTTGATGTCGATCTGGAACACTGCCCACAATGTTGGCGCCGCCGTCGGCGGTGCTCTGGCAGCCTGGGGCTTGCATTCGTTCGCCACTTCCGATGCCGACTGGACTCCCGCATTCTGGCTACCGGCGATTGTCGCGCTCGTGATTGCTGCCATCGCATTCCTGCTGATTCGAGACAACCCGCAATCCATGGGACTGCCTCCGGTAGAGGAATACCGTAACGACCCAGACAAGGTCGAAGGAACTAATGACGAGGCACAAGAACCCTGGTTCGCAATCGTCAAGAACCATGTTCTTACCAATCCGGTTATCGTCATGTTGGCGCTGGCCAATGTGTTCGTCTACGCACTTCGTTACGGCGTTCTCAACTGGATTCCGATTTACCTGACAAACGAATTGCACAAGACCAACGTCACGGGCGGAATCATCGGATTCATGCTCTACGAGGGCGCAGCAATTGTGGGCACCCTGCTGTGCGGATGGGTCTCCGACAAGGTCTTCAAGGGTTGGCGCTCAGGCGCCGGCATGCTCTTCCTGATCGGCACCGGCATCACCATTTTCGCATACTGGCAGCTACCCGCTACGGCACCATTGTGGATGTTCTATGTGCTCATCTCCCTGATCGGCGCACTCATTTACGGCCCAATCATGCTCATCGGACTGCAGGCCATCGACCTCTCGCCTAAGTATGTTGCGGGAACCGCAGCTGGTTTCACTGGATTGTTCGGATACCTTCTCGGCGCAACACTCGCCTCCACTGGTGTCGGTCTCTTGATCGACTTCGCAGGCTGGAATGTCACATTCGCAACCCTCATTGGAGTTGTCGCTATTGCGTTTGTCCTCATGATCTTCGTCGGCAAGTACGAGCGCGAAGTCATGCACAAGGCAGATGAAGCCCGCACCAAGACAGCTCAATAGCCACTCAATAGCCGTCAGTCACGGTGTTGCCAGTCGAATCCCGGATTCGCTCCGTGAGTCCAAAACGGTCGCAACGTCGCCAATTCATCGGTACACTCTATGCCGCAAACGAAAAAACGCGAATAGACATTAAAAATGGAAGGAGTCTTCACCATGGGACTTATGGACAAGGCCAAGGAAGCACTGAGCAACGAAGAGAACACCGACAAGGTTCTGGACAAGGCTGAGCAGCTGGGCAAGGACAAGCTCGGCGAGGACAAGGCCGACCAGATCAAGAAGGTTCGCGACATGGCAGACGAGCGCCTGGGCGACAAGAAGTAAGCTACAGAGCTTCTTCACCCCGCATTAGCACCCTGTTTTCACAAGGGAGCTGGTGCGGGGTTTTGCTGTTCTTAGGGGACCCCACAGCCCCACCGACACGCCTTTATTGACAATTATTTTCAAATTGTCCATCATTAACCAAGTGAAAACTATTGTCGATAGAGCTTCTCTTCCGCGCACTCGAAAACAAAAACTTCGAGCCCGGCTCTTCGGCTTTCTACTTTTCCTGGCCGTCCCCGCCACAATCCTCTTGGCGATCTCCATAGGCCCCGCGGGAACAGGTTTCAGCAACGGCATCGTCGCGCTGCTCACCCCGCTCATCAAGACGCTTTCCGACGACCTCCCGGCTCTCAACCACCTTCTGCCAGAGATATCCCCTGCCACGCAATCACTTGTCTGGAGCATCCGGCTGCCCCGTGTCCTCCTTGCTGGACTGGTCGGTGCCTCGCTCGCTGTCGCAGGTGCAACCATGCAGGCAGTTTTTCGCAATCCGCTGGCCGAACCCGGTGTTACCGGTGTCTCCTCCGGTGCAGCAGTGGTAGCCGTCATTCTCATCGTCACTGGCGTGGCCGCGAAAGCACCGTGGGTTCTTTCGGCTGGCGCATTCATAGGCGCGTTGCTGGCTGTCATATTTGTCCAAATCGTCGCCGGTCTCAATGGCGGCAGTGGAGCAACCCTGTTGCTCGTCGGTATTGCACTCAACGCGTTCCTCGGCGCAGTCATCTCCGCCACCATCGCGAACGCGCCACACAGCGATGACGCTCAACAGGCCATGTTCTGGCTCAACGGCGATTTAACTGCTTCGAATTGGCAGGACATTGCACTGGCAGTCGGCCCCATTACCGTCGGCACGGTTATCTTGATGATGCTCATTCCCGAACTCAACCTGTTCCTCCTCGGCGAAGAACAGGCCGCTGCCACTGGTATGCGCACAGTGTGGATCCGGCAACTGCTGCTCGCCCTGGCTGCGTTAGTCACGGCAGCGGGCGTCGCTGTCACTGGCGTTATTTCCTTTGTCGGATTGGTCGTCCCGCACCTGATTCGCCTTGCCATCGGCCCCGATCACCGCAGCCTGCTGCCCATTTCTATGTGCCTCGGCGCAGTGTTTCTCATTCTCGCCGACCTCGTCGCCCGCAGTCTCTTTTCCCCAGTTGCTCTGCAAACTGGCACAGTCACCGCGTTCCTTGGCGCACCGGCGCTACTCGCGTTGATTCTTCGGCAAGGTGGCCGCCAGTCATGAGTCAGCAGACACAAAACCTCAGCGACCACGTCACTAAGCCAGACGCCGATAGCACCGCGCTGCTGCGGGCTACCGACCTCAGTGTCGGTTACCGCAATCGGACCGTCGTAAGTGGCGTGAACCTCGCTATTCGACCTGGCGAGGTCCACGGCATCATCGGTTCCAATGGCACCGGAAAATCCTCCTTGCTCCGTGCTATGGCGGGCATTGTGACACCGAGTTCGGGGCAGGTTGAGCTCCTCGGTGCGCCGCTGACGAAGCTTCGTGCCCACGAACGCGCCACCCGGTTGGCGTACCTGCCGCAGCACACACCGGCCGATGCCGCTATTGACGTTCGAACTGTCGTGGCACTCGGCAGGTACGCGCACCACCGTCGGCGTGACCGTTTCCGCAGTTCACTGAACTCCACGGACCACGACATCGTCGCCTATGCCCTCGACCGCGTTGGTGTCACCGCACTCGCCGACCGTCCCATCACGGCTCTGTCCGGCGGGCAGCGGCAATTGGTGTTCATCGCAAAGCTATTGGCACAACAGGCCAAGGTCATGCTTTTCGACGAACCCACTGCGGCCTTGGACATCGGGTTTCAGCTGGAAATCCTCGAGCTCCTCGGCGAGCTTGCCGACGAGGGCCACGGTATCGGAGTCGTCCTTCATGACCTCAACCTCGCGGCCCGCAGCTGCCACCGGCTCAGTGTGATTCACAACGGCGGATTGGAAGTCACTGGTTCCGCCGAAGAAGTGCTGACGCCTCCCCGAATAGATGCGATTTATCGCATCTCCAGCGCTGTCGATACCGATCCACATACCGGTTCGGTGCGAGTGACGGCGTTGGCTCGGGCTCGCCCGGCTGACTGATTGCGGCTGGCTGTTTCAGACTATCTGATTCAGACTGTCTGATTCAGACTGTCTGCTTCCAGCTAGCACCAACGCAACCGAAAATTCCCCAACAATCAAAACTCAACACTCAAGGAAGTACTTTCGTGTTTTCACCAACTTCTCCTATCTCGGCCTTGAAGCGAAACTCTAAAAAGACCTTCGCTCTGCCGTTGATTGCAGCACTCCCCCTCGCAGCGGTGGTCGCTTGTTCCACTTCGGAGGAGACGGCGCAGCAGCCGTCGTCAAGCGAAACTTCGACAAACCAGCAGGCGCAGTGGCCGCGTACTGTGCCCGTCGGCGACCACGACGTTACGGTGCAGAGCCAGCCGAAGCGCATCGTTGCACTGTCGACCGAGGTTGCGGATCTGGCGTTGGAACTGGTTGGGCCGGAGCGTGTCGTAGCCGTGACGAAGAATGCGCTCGATGAGAGCTCGGGTAATCAGGTTGAGCTGGCGCGTCAGGTGCCTAACGCGATTGCCAACTCCACGAAGCCGGATCCGGAGCAGATTCTGTCCTATGAGCCGGACATGGTGTTGATGACCAGCCGCCATGATCAGGAGCAGTCGGCAAGTGAGCTGCTGGGTGCCAGCGATGTCCCGACCGCGGCGTTTGCCAGCAGTGATTTCGCCTCGCCGAAGGCGCTGGCGGAGTCGGTGACCAAGCTCGGCAAGTTGCTCGGAGCCGAAGACAAGGCGGCCGAGATGGTTGCCAAGATTGAATCGGAAACCGAAGAGATTCTCTCGGAAATTGATTCCACAACTAAGCCAAAGACGCTGGTCCTGTTTGCCCGCGGTGGTCAGAAGATGATTATGGGCATGCAGTCGGCGACGACGAATCTCGTTGAGCTGGCCGGTGGCGAGCCGATTTCGCCAAAGGGCAAGCGCCCGGGTGCCGTTCCCGCTGATCCGGAAACAATTGTGCAGCTCAATCCGGATGTCATTTTGATCCAGGATTTCCACGGCCAGGGCAAGGCTCCATTCCAGGAATTGCTGGATAATCCGGCGCTTGCCGACGTCGCTGCGGTCAAGAATGATCGAGTGCAACTGATTGATGCGAAGACGACCTCTGGCACCGCCGGAATGCACATGCCCGATGGACTGCGTGAGATCGCTGACGCGCTGGCTAAATAGAAAATAGGTTTTCACGTCGCTATGTGGATTCATGAAGCACTGACTTCCCCACCCCGCCGAATGCACTGGGTTTTGTTATCCAGCTGGGGGCGCAGCTTTTTCTTCGCTCTCAGTGCCGTGTCTCTTGGACACGCGCTCGATGCTCTAAGCAGTTTGTACGGCGGTGTCGCAGACACCAGTGGCGGCAACTGGTTTGGGCAGTGGGGACTTCATGAATCCCTGTCCGCTGCAATTGTGGCGGTCATTCTGGGAAGCCTCTGTGCTTTTGTCACGGAGGCATTGCCACCACGGCTTGCTGGTGAGCAGGAAAAGCTGTGGCGCTCACATGTGGTTGGCAGTGTGCTGAAGCCGGAGTTTTCTGCTCCTGAACAGGCCCCAAAGCAGGCGCATGGAAGAGGGCACGGCTCCGGGAAAGCTGGTCACGCACACCGAAGCGCCTCCAACACTGGCGAGGGCCTACTCTTCGATGCCGCGACCACAAGCGTCGAACAGACCGCGAATTATCGAGCGACATTTCTCGCTCCCACGTTGGCCTCGTTTAGTGCTCCACTGATCATTTTGGCGGTGTGGGCTTTGTGGGTGGATACGAAAACCGCCTTGTGGTTGGCACTATTTTTCATTTCCACGCCGTTGATTATTATTGGTGCGGGAAAGATTCTGCGGAAATCCAATGCGACGTATCGCCGAAAGCAAGCGAAGGCCACGCATGCCTACTTGGAGATGCTCGAAGGGCTGGGAACATTCAAAGTTCTTGGAGCAATTGATCGAGTCATGGCACGTTTTGCCAGCCAAACTCGCACTGCGATGTCTGAGCTCACCGCCCTGCTCGCCCGCAATCAGCTGATGATCATTGTCAACGACGCGGTTTTTGGCATTGCAATGTCGACCACAGCAATCGGCCTTGTCCTGCTGCGTTTGCAGGCAGATGCAATCAGCGTTGGCACAGCCCTCGCAGGTGTTTTCCTATCCGTTCTGCTCTACGAGCCCGTCAATCGCGTCGGCCGCACTTTCTACATCGGACTCGGTGGGCGCACGCATCGAAATGGAATTGTGGAGGTATTCGGCGAGCCTGCAGCTGAAGCGTCCACAGCCGCAACAGCGCATTCCACCAAGGCCACCGCACCGCAGGCACCGGAAGTTGCTCTCCGCAATGTGAGCGTTGACGTCGGCGAAAAGCGCATTCTCTCCGATATCAACCTGACAATTCCAGCCGGCAGCAGAGTCGGCATCGTTGGCCCCAGCGGTTCTGGAAAGAGCACACTCCTGCGTGTACTCGCAGGTCTGCAGCCGCATTCCGGGGAAGTCTGCCTTGACGGCGACGCGCTTTCGACCCCGGAGTTGCTCGCCAACTCACTGCTCATCTCCCAGCAACCAGCCATCTTCGGCACCACCGTCGCGGATAATCTTCGCATCGCATGCCCGGACGCAACGGCCGTCGATATGCGAGAAGCACTTCGCGACGTGCACTTACTCACCGAAATCGAGCAGCGCCCTGGCGGTCTCGATTCGGAGGTCGGGGATCAGGGCAATTGGCTCTCAGGCGGGCAACGACGTCGCCTGGCCATGGCGCGTGGTCTGCTCGGCACCGCTTCGATTGTGCTTCTCGACGAGCCGACAGCGGACATCGATCGTCGGACGGAAGGTCTCATCAAGGAGTCCTTGACCCGCCTTGCTGAAGGACGAACGAGCATCATGGTCGCTCACCGCATGGAAGCGCTATCGGACGTTGATCTGGTCATTGTCGTCGCCGAAGGCCGGATCGTGGCTGCGGGCAAACCCGACCAACTGAGCACAAGCAATGAGTATTACGCACGAGCGCTGACCGAGGAGAGCTGACATGAACAACATCATCTGGTTGCTGCGCTTTTCCGCACAGGCTCGCGGAGCGCTCAGTGCATCTATCCTCGCACGCGTGGCTGGGCACATTCTGGGTGCATTGATGCTGGCTGTGCCCGCCTGGGCAATTGCCACAATTGCGCTGTCGAAGTGGGACGCAACCGACTCGTCGCAAAGCATGGGCATGCAGTGGACGTGGGCGGTCATTGGCGTGGTTGCAGGGCTGGCGCTGTTGAAAGCGATTCTGCGGTATGTCGAGCAGTACCTCGGGCATTTGGCGGCATTTCGACTGCTCGGCGAGCTGCGGCTGTGGATCGTCGAGCGTCTTATCCCGCAGGCGCCCGCGGTAACCGATGGGCTGGGTACTGCCAGGATTCACACAATTGCGATTCGTGATGTTGACCGAGTGGAAGTCTTCTTCGCGCACACAATTGCGCCCGCGGTGACGGCCGTACTGATTCCGCTGATGGCGGTCGTGACAGCGGCATTGACTGCCGGAGCCCTGCCTGCGATTGCTCTGACGCTGACCTTTGCGGTTGGTTTTGTGATTGCACTCGCAGGCTCTAAGAAGGCGACTGCGGAGGCTTCCGCAACGAACTCCACGCGCACGGACATTGCGCAGTACATTGCCGATACGCTGCGCCTTCGGGAGGAAATCCTCATCTACGGCGCAGCCGAGCAGCGGCTGCGGGGATTGCGTGAGCTCGATGAACAGCTTGCTCAGAAAATGCGTACAGGCGGCAAGCGGGCGGGCCTCCGTTCTGGTGCAACGGGACTTCGGATTTGGGGTGGCAGCATTGCCGTCTTTTGTGCTGGTATCCCGGCGCTTTCAGCCGACTACCGTATGCTCCCTGCTGTTTTGGTGACGACGTCCCTGGTGGCGGGAACTGCTTCATCAATGGATTCGATCGAGCGCCTAGCATCTTCTCTGCCAGCAGGACTCAATGCAGTCACTCGGATCAGGGAGCTGGCCGCGCAGCCGCCGACTGTGGAAGAACCGAAGACACCAGATGCGGAAACGTCCCTGTCCGAATCCACCAGCTCAGTCCCTGCCCTCGAACTGCGCGATGTCAGCTACCGCTACCCTGGCGCTGATCACCCCGCGCTGAGCGATATCAGTCTGCGCATTGCCACAGGGCAGTTCATCGGTGTGGTCGGACCAACCGGCTCGGGAAAGTCCACACTCTCCCGGTTAATCCAACGGCATGTCGATCCGGATGCGGGAGAGGTCATCATCAATGGCCACAATGCCCGTGACCTCGGCTCAACCAATGTCTGCCGAGCTGTTGTTGTCGCAGATCAGAATCCCTTTCTCATGGAGGCCACCGTCGCTGAGAATTTGTGTCTCGGCGCACCTGATGACTGCAAGGTTCCCGAATCGCTCATGCACTGGGCACTCGAACTCGCCGCCATCAACCCTGCTGAGATGCCGCTGGACAGGCCCATTGGCCGCCGCGCGCAGCGGCTCAGCGGTGGTCAGCGTCAACGTCTGGCGCTGGCCCGCACCTACCTACGCGCGGTACTTGCCGACGGCTCCGTGCCCCATGCACCCACCGCACACCTCGCCGGAAAGATTGTCATTTTCGACGAAGCTACCAGCCACCAGGATCCGCTGACGCAGGCTCGTATCGTGGACAATGCCCGCGCATGTGGCGCGACCTGCATCTTCATCGCACACCGACTTCAGACACTGGCCGAGGCCGATGACATCCTGGTCATCGAAAACGGCCAGCTCATCGAACGTGGCACGTATGACAACCTCTTGAGCGCCGACGGTGCCTTTGCTCGACTGGCGCGCGCCGAGGTCTAGGCTCCTTCTAGCTCTCCGCGCAGGTCTTCCGCAGCACCACCACGGTGTCGACAACGTTCTTGCCATCGATTTGCTTGACGACGTCACGCTGCGCCACCACCGCTTCGAGACTCTGCGGCTCGTGCGCAAAGAAATCAGTGACCTCATCCGCGCTGTAGAGCAGCTCGGGGTCTCCCGGGCCGTGGACTTCGTTGTCCGGATGGTGTGAGACTGAGACAAAGTAGCCACCCGGAGTGAGAGCCTCAGAGACGGCTCGCCAGAGGTTCTCCCTGTCCCTGCGCGGCAGGTGAATAAATGCGGCGACTACCAGCTCAAAGCTTCCTGCTTCCGGCTGCCAGTCTGTTAAGTCTTGCTGGACCAGGTTCGCAGAGAGCCCTTCAGCTGCCAACGCGGCTCCAGTGTGTTCGAGCCCGACGCTGGAGAAATCCATGCCGGTGACATCCCAGCCCTGGCTGGCTAACCACACCGTGTGACGGCCACGGCCACAGCCTAGGTCGAGCGCACGTGAGGGGTCGGAGAAACCTTTCCGGATTACCTCAACATGCTGCGCGATTGTCGGATTCGGTTCGCCGCCAAAGAAAGAGGGCGAACCGTCACTTGCGGCCTCGCGATCTGCGGTGAATTTCCCATCCCAGAACTCTGCTGTCGACATGCTCACCAGGATAGACGGCACCGAGAGGCAATGCTGGACTACATGAGGTTCTGCGGAGGTTTGAAGTTCTACGGGGAGAGAATCTCCACCGGCAAACTGGCATCCTAGTGATCCTCGACGAGCTCGCGGAGCCGCGCGAAGATGGCCGCGCCGTCGTGGCGAATACCGTCATGCTGGAATGCATTGGTCACATGTGGCCGCAGGTCCCGGTAGCAGTTGGCTGTCTCCATGGAGTACTCGAACGGCACGAAAATATCGTCGAGGTAAACCGCGGCTGCCGAGGTTGGGGCGTCGGCAAGCAAGCGTGCGGAATCATACGGCGAGCTTTCCCAGGTGTGCTGCGCAAATGCTTCCGCCTTTTCCTTGAAAGGAACGAGCGCGGGGTCCTCGTCGAATTGCCAGGGGAAAACGTGCTCACCGGTGAGGTAGAACGGCTCGTCTCCTGCAGGATTGGCCTTTTCTTCAAAACCTGGGATTTCCTCGCGAATACGGTGAGCTGCCCAATTAGTTGTGGGCTGGTTTCCGACGCCACCATAAATGGATTCGTGAATCGCGGCGTATAGCGGACCGTCGGCGAAACTCACGCGGGATCCTACATCGGCCAGAAAATCGGTGCGCGATTGCTTTTCGCCATTGCGAATGTGGAATGGCTCTTCCAACAAATACGCCAGATTGTGGAATCCATCTCCGCGGCCTAATTCAATTCCGATGGTGCGGAATCGGCGAGAACTCAGTCGCTCACCGGTGGGGAGAGTTTCTGCAGATTGCTCGAGGTGCGCGCAGATTTCTCGAATTCGGTTTTCGACCCACGGATACTCGCGATAAAAACGCTCGTGACGGGTGCGCAGCTTCGCATACGTCGTGCGATAAAGGTCGTCAGCACCACGGTCCAGAACAGGTAAACCGCCTGTGAGATAAGCGTGCTCCACGGATTCCGGATAGCAGCTGAGATACGAAGTAATACAAAACCCGCCAAAAGACTGGCCATACAGCGACCATTTGGCAATGCCCAAATGCTTTCGCAATGCCTCCGCGTCTTCGACGATGTATTCCTGACGCAATTGGGCAAGCCGCTCGGCCGGAACATCTGCAATATTGGCCGCATCAATTCGATGCGAGCGCCCAGTGCCGCGCTGATCCAGCAGGATGACGCGGAATTCCTTCAGCGCCTCACCGATTACTCCGCTGGCACCTACCGGACGCGGTGCCGGAAATCCCGGGCCGCCCTGCAAATAGACAATTGCCGGCGCATCCTCATTTCCTGGCGCATAGATTTCCCTGGCGAAAAGCTCAAATGTCGCGGCATTCGCAGCTTCGGTAAAAGGATCCCAGGGCACCTCAACGGTGTGTTCCTTAATAATGTACCCAAAATGCCTGCTTGCAGTACTCGTCGATGCCATGTCTCTGCCGCTCCTCTAATCCCGCTGCTCGTATTTCTTCATCAGCTTTGCGACGAGTAAATCGGTCGCCTCATCGTCCGCAAGAATTTGATCCAACATCTCCCGGTATTCCCGCTGCCGCAGTGCCGTATCTTCTCCGTAGTCATCATAGGAATCACCGGATAGGTCCACACCGAAATCGGATTCGTCGCTGTCATCCTGCACTGTCTCCTGCTGCGCCGTCGGCATGTGCAGATCCGCTGGGAAGTCCGCATTGAACTCCTCCAGGAATTCCTCCGCGTTGGCCTCGGCGTCGGAACGCGACACTCCCCTATCAACCTCAGCCTGAATGCGACGCTGCAGCGCTTTTTCCATCTGTCGGTGACGCCAGCTGCGGAGGCGTGCGGGCTCGAAACGTCGACCAACCTCGCGGCTCTTGCCCTCTGCTCGACGTGCGAGGACCGCAATCTGCGCCGCGGTGTCGTTCAGTGGCGCCCACTCCGAGTGTGCCGACACTCGCCAATTACCCCAGTACCCCAGCAGCGAAAGCAGGATGCTGACGATAGGACCAATGACCATGGACACGGCCATAAATCCCAAATGGTGGCCTCCGATGACAATGACCGCGCAAGCCACGGCCGGGATGACCGTGGGCTGGTTGCCGCCGAAAACAGCGGGTACTCGCCCGGTCACAATGTCGCGGATCATGGAACCACCAGTGGCGGTGAAAACGCCCATCATGATGCACGGCAGAATGGGCAGACCATACGTGACGCCTTTGACCGTTCCCGTAGCTGCCCAGAGTCCCGAGACCACAGCGTCACCGTGGACCTGAACGTATTCCCAGGTCTTTCCTTTGAAATAGAAAAATCGCGCAATGAGCGCACCAGTAAACGCCAGGATTAGGTACTCCGGCTGGCTCATTGCGGCGACGGTGCCCTGGTTAATCAGAACATCGCGAATCATGCCGCCCCCCAGTGCGGAGAACAGCGCAATAAAGAAGAACCCGATGATGTCGTAGCCTCGTTGCCGGGCGATGGTGCCACCGATGATGCCCATGAGCAGGACACCACTGACATCGGACCACCGGTACATCGACTCGATGAGCGGATCTACTTCTGCGACGTTCATGATGTTCAAGCTTAGACGCTGCTATTTTTCAAGCATCAACGAAAGGTCGGGATACCCATGCAAAACGCTGACACCTTTGCTTCAGCACGCCCCAGCAGCAGGCTCATGCGCGGCATCGCAACTGCTTCCCGCGCACACGATGGGCACTACCGAAAGGGCTCTGGCCTTCCCTATATCAGCCATCCGATGTCAGTGATGTTGATTGCGGCGAGCGTGACTAACGACGAAGACGTGCTGTTGGCAGCCCTCTTCCACGACATTTTGGAAGACGTGCCGGAAAACTACTCACGTGCCGAGATGGAAGATGAGTTCGGGCCTCGCGTGGTTGAGATCGTCGAGGGCGTCACCAAAGACTCTTCCCTGCCCTCGTGGCAGGAGCGTGCCGATGCCTACCTGGAGCAGCTTTCTCATGGCAGCGAGGAGTCCCTCATCGTGGCCGCTGCGGATAAGTTCCACAATCTCAGCCAGACTCTGGAGGATTTAGACCGCGATGGTCACGCTCTGTGGGACCGCTTTCGGTCTACTCCGAGCCAGCAACTGTGGTGGTACACAAGCGTCCGCAACGTGATTGCCGAACGACTGCCCGACATGCCTTTGCTAGCGGACCTGAGCGTTCTTATTGAGCGCCTCGATTCCTGGGTACAAGAGGCGTAACCTGCGTTTTTCCAATCGCTTTAAGTTATAAAAACATGTCTAGGCATAGCCTGAACCACTCCGGCAACGGTACAGTGGCAGCCTACGTGGCTCGGATATCTATCACGATATAGAGGCCACGCAACAACAATCTGACAATAGATCCAGGAATACGCAACAGGAGAAAAACAGTGACTTCCACTGATGCATCGTCCACAACCGAACTGCCCACCACCACTCAGCAGTGGGTTCTAGCTTCCCGACCGACCGGCCTGCCGACTGACGAGAATTTCCGCCTCGAGACCGTCGATTTGCCAGAGCTTAACGACGGCGACATTTTGGTAGCCAACTCGGTCGCTACCGTCGATCCCTACATGCGTGGCCGTATGAACGACACCAAGTCGTACGTTCCTCCTTTTCAGCTTGACCAGCCAATGACTGGCGGCGCTGTGGGCACTGTCCTTGCGTCCAAGTCGGATAAGTTCCAGGTTGGCGACGCTGTCCGCCACTCTTATGGCTGGCAGACCAATGCTGTTATTGCCGATTCCGAGGCAACACCGGTTGACCTGAACGTTGCACCGGCTGCTGCCTACCTGGGCATCCTTGGTCTTACTGGCCTTACTGCTTACGTTGGCCTGACTGCTGTCGGAGAGATGAAGGAAGGCGACGTCGTCTTTATCTCTGGCGCTGCTGGTGCGGTCGGCTCGGCTGCTGGTCAGTTTGCCAAGCAGATGGGCGCATCCCGTGTCATTGGTTCCGCCGGCTCGGACGAAAAGGTTGAGCGCCTACTCGAACTCGGCTTTGATGCCGCCTTCAACTACAACGACGGCCCGGTTGCAGAACAGCTGGCACAGGCAGCGCCGGAGGGCATCGACTTCTACTTCGACAACGTCGGTGGCGACCATCTCGAGGCAGCCATCGGCGCGATGCGCACCTTTGGCCGCGTTGCTATGTGTGGCGCAATCTCCCAGTACAACAACACTGGAGCGCCGACCGGACCACGTAACTTGGCTCTGGCGATTGGCAAGTGCATTACGCTGCGCGGCTTCGTCTTGGGCAAGTACCTGCACCTGGCAGGTGAATTCCAGGAGCGAATGGCTCCGCTGGTCGTCAGCGGTAAGGTCGCCTACGATGTCACCACTCGCCACGGTATCGAGAACATGCCAGCTGCATTCCTCGAACTGTTTAGCGGAGGCAATACCGGCAAGATGGTCGTAGAGTTCTAAATAACTGTCATCGAGTTTGGAGCTAATTCGTGAACACACAGAAACCTCGACTGCTTACGACCGACACACTGCTGATTCAAGAAACACGCAACGTTATGCGCAGTGAATACTCCATTTTCGATGACAACGGCACCCAGATTGCCCAAATTGCCCAAGCGGGATCACTGGGTCGCCGCATGTTGGGCATCGGTGTCAAGTACGACATCTTCGATGTGGACGAGGATGGCAAAGAGGGCGACAAGCTCCTCACCATCACCGACCCCGCGAACGTTTTCGGCGACACATACAAGGTTCTCACACCCAACGGCGCTAAGATCGCCACAGCCAAGACCAAACGATTCAGCCTAAAATCACGGCTAACTTTGTCCGTCAAAGGGCTTTCCGACGTCGATGTTGACGGCGGCTTCCGCGGTAAAAATTACGCACTGACCAGCAAGGGACGCCCGATTGCGAAGATTGACCGGAAGTACCGTGGTCTCAAAGGCGCTATTACCGGCAAGGACACGTACGCTCTGCATTTGGAGCCGAACTTGAACGAGGAAACGCGGGCTGCGGTGATCGGTACTGCGCTGGTTATTGACATTGTCAGGCGCAAGAACGATGAGGCTGTAGCGGTTAGTGTGAGCTAGTGCTTCCGCCTTGTTAAAGAACTGCCCTGCTAAGGCGTCACCTTGTGCGGCGCCGAGACTTCCTTCAGCCTGCTGGACATAGCGACACCAACCAGTCCCATTAGTGCCAGGAAGATTAAAGCTGCCGCAGGGCCGAAGCTGGCGATAACACCCGAAAGCGCACCGACGATGAGCAGGACAACGCCCATGATGGTGTTGGCTGCTCCGACATACTCGGTGCGCTTGTCGCCTTCTGCCATGTCCACAACATAGGTCGAACGAGCCACGCGAACACCGGCGTGGACGACGGACATCGCGAAGAAGCCGAGCGGGAAAATCCAAGCGTTCGCACCGGCGGAAAGCCAGTGAGCACTTGCGACCAACAAAAAGAGAACAATAGAACCGACCAGCGAAGAGTAGGTCAACACCTTCTTCGAGGATTTATCCGACCAGATTCCGGCGACTTTTCCACCAACCAAAGAGGCGAAGCCTGCGGCGAGCATGAAGATACCGACATTGGCGCTTACTCCCCCGCCGCTACCGTCAGAGGCTTCCAGATCAGCTCCCACCTGTGCACTTAGGGTTACGATGAACGACGTGGATAATGCTGTGACCAGCAACAAACTACGGACGATCACAAAGTCGCGGAAGTTCTTATCCTCTTTAAAGAGCCGCCAGGTGTCCTGCCACCAGGTTTTATTCGGTTCTTCCTTGTCCCCCTCGTTGGTGGGCTCAACAATCCCACGGAAAATCAAAACTGCTGCTACCCACGACAGTGCCGCAACAAAGATGAGCCCCGCCACGATTGGTTTGGTGACGTTGTCGCGGATAATCCACAACACTGCACCAACAATAATTGCGGCGACACCGCCCAACATCGCAGCTCGGCCACTAATCTGCCCGCGCTGCCCCTTCGGAATCGTGCGGCCCTGGACATCCTTTGAGGCCATCGAGCACAGGGCTCGGGCCGTCGCAAAGCCTGCAAGCGCGACGATGACAGCGACGCCGAGCGCGGTGCCTTCTAGGAACAACGCAGCCAGACCAATCAGCGCTGCTGCGATGGCTTGCCCCAAAGCACCAGCGATCCAGACGGTTGTGCGGCGCGGGCGAGATTTCACCCAAGGTGTGAGGGCGGCCTGCGGAAGCATCGAACCGGACTCGCGCACCGGCACAAGCATGGCGATGAAGAAGCCCGGCGCGCCAGCCGAATGCAGCAGCCATGGCAGCAGCGTCTTGGCCGCAACAATCTGGTCGCCGATATTCTGTAGTCCGTTCGCCCAGACGTAGCGCTTGGCATTCGCGCGGGCGTGTTTTTGCACCGACTCTGGGTTGTTCCCTGCGTCCGTGGGTTTGTCAGCTTCCGAGCTATCAGTCATGCCTCTCACGCTACCTTCCTGCAGCAACGGCGCTACCGCACACGGTCATTTGCCCCAGGCCGTTCCAGGAGCGAATCGCGCTGTCTCATCTGCCGCTACACTCGCGGGAAGAGCACCCAACTTCTCAACGAAAGTAGAAATATGCCCGCTGACCTTTATCGACGTCTCTCCAACCTCGATGGCAAGAGCTACGGCGCATACAAATCTCTTCGTGGCTCCCACGACCTGCCGGATCTGGACGCGACGCTGTTTGTCGACAAGGTCCAATCCGACCCTTACGCTCCAGCATCACGGGCACGCGTCCACATTCCGCTGTCAGTGCTGGACTATCGCGGAGCCTCCCGCTCACAACCCGGCAGGTTCAGCACGGCAGAGCTCGATTTGTTGAACCGCAGCCTCGTGCGAGCTTTTAAGAAGTATGGCCGCGGGCTGTTTATCGATTCTCCGGGGCAGCAGGTCTTGCGCCGAACAGCTGTCGCTGAGCTCCGTGGGGATGCGCACGACGTCGATAAGCATGATGATGCCCTCCAGATCTGCCTGGAAATCCAGCTGCCCGCCCGCGGCCGGCGCATTCTCGGGCGTGAGGCGGCGCGCTTGATCTGTGAGGATTTGTTGGACGCGCTTGACGACGCCATTGTAAACGCACCCATCGATGCGCTCGAGGCAGCCGCGGAATTGGAGTATGACCAGCTCTTTTTGCGCCGTGCGGTAGCGGACGCGGACCTGATTGGGTTTGTGACAGACGGGTCGGTGTTGCCCCGTCAGGCGGGCAATAGCCAGCTGCCGAAGCCCGGCGCGACTGCGTTTACCTCGCCGGAATCGTTGCAGCACAGTTTTCAGTTGCCGTCGGGTAAAATGGTGCACGGCATGGGCATTCCGCGGGGCGTGACGTTGATTGTCGGCGGTGGCTACCACGGCAAGTCCACGCTACTGTCCTCCCTGGTCACTGGCGTGTATGACCATGTCGCTGGCGACGGCCGCGAGTTTGTGGTCGCTGACGAGACTGCGGTTGCGCTGCGTGCCGAGGACGGCCGGGCCATCACTGGTGTGGATATCTCGCCGTTTATCAACGGTCTTCCCTCCGGTGATGACACGACCCGGTTTTCCACGGCGAACGCGTCGGGGTCGACCTCCCAAGCTGCGGGTCTGATGGAGGCGCTGGGTTCCGGTGCGCGCGTGTTGCTCATCGATGAGGACACCTCCGCAACTAACTTCATGATTCGTGATGAGCGCATGCGCCGACTCATCCCCGATGACCGGGAGCCGATTACTCCACTGGTCGCACGGGTCCGCGAGCTCTGGGAGGACCACGGGATCTCCACGGTCATCGTCGCTGGTGGTTCTGGTGCGTTCATCGATGTCGCGGACACCGTGATTGCTATGGATGCGTACACGCCTTACGACGTCACCGAGCGCGCCCGTGAGCTCCGAGAATCTGCCACTCCGGCTGCACCTTCGCCAGCTTTTGCGCAGATCGGTGAGCGTTTTCTGCAGGCTGACTTCCCTGCCGGTGAGAGCCGTGGTGGACATGGTGGTCGTGGTGGTCATGGGCATGGCAGTCGCGGTGGGCGCGGTGGTCGTGGCAGTCGCGGCGGGCGCGGTAGCGGCGCGAAACCGCCTAAGCCACCGCGTGCTCGTTGCCTCGAACTGATTCAGGTGGGCAAGGACAATCTTGACCTGCGCGCTGTCGGCCAATTGATGGATTCCTCCCAAACAGAAGCCATTGCCCGGATTCTGGGCGCCGTTGTAAAGCAGCTCGATGGACGTACTGACCTCACCGAGCTAATTCAGCGTGAGTACTACAACTTTTGTCATTCGCTCTTCGACGCGGCAGCTGCGTCTACCAATTCTGGTCATCTGGCGGAGCCTCGTTTCCAGGAGGTTGTGGCGGCAATCAACAGGCTTCGGCTCTTGCGGTCGGGCCCCGCAGATTGACAGTCGCGGGAACGGCACACCTACGGCTGCCGCAACTAACTTCTTCGACGGATTTCGGCGTCGGGTCTTGACCTTGACGCGACGTCAAACAGAAAGATGATTCCCGTGAGCAACAACGACAACGAGTACACCATCGGCGAGGCAGCCGAGCTCCTGGGCGTTACCACGCGCACGCTGCGACATTGGGATGCCATCGGGCTGCTCAGCCCGCAGTATCGCACGTGGTCCGACTACCGCCTCTACACCGATGAGGACATCGACACCGCGCTGGAGATCCTGGTCTATCGCGCCGCTGGTGTGCCGTTGAAGACTATCGAGGAGTTCATTCACGGCGATTCCTCCCCGAGAAGTCGGAAAGATCGTTTGCTCGCTCAGCGAACTGTTCTCACAGAGAAGATCGCTGACCTGCACCACATGGTGCAGTCTCTGGACAAACTGCTTGAGGAAGGACACACAATGGAAGCAAAGACGAAGGCAGAGCTCTTGGGCCGCGATTGGCAGAATCTAGAAGCCGAAGCTGAGGAACGCTGGGGCGACACCACCGAGTGGGAGCAATCCCAGCAGGCTCAGGAAAAGATGGACGACAGCGACTGGGCCGCTCTTGAGGCAGAGGCTAAGGATTTTGCCGATGCGCTTGCCGACGCTGCTGAGCGACACGTGGAGCCAGGTTCCGAAGAGGCGGCCGAGCTAGTTGACCGTCACTTGGCCTCTATTACCCGCTTCTACGAGGCCGGTCGAGAAAAGCAGATTCTGCTGGCTCGCATGTACGTCGCTGATTCCCGGTTTGACCGGTATTACCGCGGCAATGCTGGCTACCTGCTGGAGTTGATTGAAGCTCAGGCCCGTAAGGAAGGTATTGACCCGGCAAGTGCCGAGTGGCGGTAGGTAGCGCTAGACACCGGACGGCAGCCGTTCATCCAGGCCTTTCCACTCGGGACGAAATCCGCTTAGAATTGGCTCATGAAATTCATCGAAGCCGCAGACTTCACCGCTGATCGCCCGTGGGGTGCACTGAATGTTGTCACTATGACTGCGCCACAAGCGTCCGGCTCCACTGGAGCGATCAGCCATACAAGTGGCACATCAATGATGGCGAAGAGGTCTTTGTGGTTGTCGACGGAGCCGTCGACATGCACTACCGCGATGCGGGACAGGAATGCGTACGCACATTAACGCCTGGCACTATCTGTTTTGCAGAAGCCGGCGACGAGCATGTCGCGCACCCGCAGGGCGAGGCGCGCATGCTTGTCATTGAAAAAGAAGGCTCAGTCTAGCCCACAGCAACAGCAGCCGACAGTGCGCACTTCGGCATCCCCATAACTGCGTCATAACCCCGACTCGGGAAGGAATTAACTATGAAGTTCTCTCGCTCTCTCGCCGCTGTTATCATCGGCGCCGCTGCCGTACTTGGCTCCGTCGTGGCTTCCCCGACAATTGCACAGGCGATTAACTGCCCATTTGCTCCGGTGCACAAATACGAACAGCACCGTTTCTCAGGATCTTCGACTTCGGCCGATGCTTTCCAGGTTTGGTTTGACGGTGGCGTGTACGTTGAACCAATTGTCGAAACACTGGATTTGGTTGAGCTTCAGGTCAACGATACCCAAGTCGCTCAAGCTGGTGACATCATCTACAAGGACGAAGACGGCAATTTCTGGGTGAAGTAGCCCAGGGCCAGAAACAATACGCCCCCAACACACTCAGAGTAACGCCAACTGTGGCGTTGCCCTGAGTGTTTTTCGTTGCCCGGAAGAAGTTGATAAACAAGAAAAACAGAGTGTAATTACAGGAATTAACCAATGGCAGATTAACCTCGTCTGAATAGGGCTGTAGCGCCTAGCGTTGTGGAGTCACTAGAATTCTGCCCCGCCCCTTTTCATTTTCTGCCACGAGCCCTCGTTTTCTGGAGTGTTCCACCATGGAAATCATCATCGTCGATTCTGAGGCTGAAGTCGCGAGCATCGCTTCGGATTACCTCGCGCACTACGCCAACAAGGGTGCAAACCTCGGTGTAGCAACAGGATCGACCCCGCTTGCGACGTATCGGGAGCTGATTCGTCGCCATCGGGCTGGTGAAGTCACTTTTAAGGACTGCAGCTTCTTCGCACTCGACGAATACGTGGGCCTGCCCATCGAGCATGAGCAGAGCTACTACCACGTGATTCACAACGAGTTTTCCGATCACGTGGATGTCGACCCGGCGCGGGTCCATATTCCCGATGGTCTCGCAGACGACATTGGCGCTGCCTGCGAGGACTACGAACGCAAGATTATCGAGGCCGGCGGCATTGACATTCAGTTACTGGGCATCGGCACAAATGGGCATGTCGGTTTTAACGAGCCCGCCAGCTCTTTCGGTTCCCTGACTCGCATTAAGACGCTGCACCCGCAGACCGTGCTGGATAACGCCCGCTTCTTCGACTCCACCGAAGACGTGCCGTACCACGTGGTCACCCAGGGTCTTGGCACCATTTCACGTGCGGGGCACCTCCTGCTGCTGGCCACAGGTTTTGCAAAGGCGCATGCCATTGCCGCCTCCATCGAGGGCCCGCTGAGCGCTTCTATGCCCGCGTCCGTATTGCAGCTGCACCCACGGGCCACGGTTGTGATTGATCAGGCTGCAGCCAGTGAGCTGAAGAACAAGGAATACTACGAGTTCACCTACGCTCATAAGCCGCAGTGGCAGAAGGATATGTGGAAGTAGGCCCCAGCTGCCCCCCCCTACTATTGCCCTACCGCACCCCGCCACACACGACTAGTCTGCACTAGTCGTCGTCATCGTCATCCATCTCCAGCTCGGGGTCTTCGGCACGCGCCTGCTCGTAGACCTCCTTTGCGGCCGTGAGATTAATGACGCCGATGACAAGTCCTACGACGATGTCCGGCCATGCGCTGAACCAGAAAATGGTGACCACTCCAGCGGCGAGAATGAGCAGGTTCGCCAGGACGTCGTTACGCGCCGCCAACCACGCGCCGCGCATGAGCGCACTGTCGGCTTTGCGCAGGTTCATCAGCAAAATCGCGCAGACCAGGTTGATGACCATCGCAATAATCGCAGTCACCGACAGCGTTAGCGGCTCTGGCGGCTCACCGCTGATCATCTTCCAGATGGCAGTGCCGAACGCCGCAATCGCCGGAATCAGGATTAGCCCGGCAAGGCCGAAGCTTGCTTTACGACGGCTCGCCAGCGACCAACCCAATGCGGTGAGAACCAGCAGGTTCATGAGGAAATCTTCAAGAAAGTCTGCAGCGTCGGCGAACAGCGCTGCGGAGCCAATAATTGAGGCAACAATTAATTCAATGAAGAATCCGAGAAGATTCAGGCCTGCTACCCACGCAACAATTTTGCGGGCACGGCGATCCAAAGTCGATGAGGTAAACACGGGGGGGGGGCATCGTAACGCCCGGCACGAGTACCATCGAAACCCATGACCCCCGCACAGAAATTTCACTCAGAAATGAAGGTTCCCGGCGGCAAATTGGTTGTTGCCGACTGCGAGACCACAGGTGACACGATTTCGTCGATAAGCATTTCGGGCGATTTTTTCCTCGAACCCGATGAAGCCTACGACATTATTAATGACGCTCTCCTCGGTGCGCCTGCCGGGGACAATACGGAACGCCTACAGGCTCGCCTCGATGCGGCGCTGAAGGATTTTGAGGATCAGTCTGGCCGCGAGGTGCGACTGCACGGTTTTGATACCCACATCATTGCGCAAGTCGTTCGACGTGCACTGACACAGGCCGTCGACTTCACTGATTTGGAGTGGGAGGTTTTGCAGCCGGGTGTCCTGCCGACGGTGATGAATGTTGCGCTCGACGAGGTCCTTCTTGATCAAGTCAATTCCGGGCAGCGCGGACCGACTCTGCGTTTCTGGGATTGGGATGATCGTGCCACTGTGATCGGTTCATATCAGTCTTATGTCAACGAACTCGAGCCCGAGGGTGTAGAGAAGCACGATGTGCAAGTGGTGCGTCGTCTCTCCGGCGGTGGCGCGATGTTCATGGAGGGCGGCAACTGCGTCACCTACTCGATCTATGTACCAGAGAAGCTGGTCGCTGGTCTTAGCTACGTCGAATCCTATGAATTCCTCGACCGCTGGGTCATCGCTGCACTTGCGCAGCTCGGGGTCAATGCGTGGTATGTCCCCATCAATGACATCACCTCCGATGGCGGCAAGATTGGTGGTGCCGCACAGAAGCGCCGTGGCTCAACAGTGCTTCACCACGTCACCATGAGTTATGACATCGACGCTGACAAAATGATGGAAGTCCTGCGCATTGGCAAGGCCAAGATTGCCGATAAGGGCCTGCGCAGCGCGAAGAAGCGCGTCGATCCGCTCCGTCGCCAGACCGGTGCCAGCCGCGCGGAAGTCATTGACACGATGAAGCAGACATTCATCAACCGCTACGGTGCCGCCGAGGCATCGCTTTCCGATGAGGACTTCGCTGCGGCGCAGCATCTTATTGACACCAAATACGGCACGGAGGGCTGGACTCACCGAGTCCCCTAATGCCCACGCCAACTATCTAAATGAAGAAAATCTTCGGGAAAGAGAGTTAACTGGATAAAAAGTAAACCAAGGAGACTCGGCGTGGACGACGAGAAGAAACGGCGTCAAGTGGAAAGAAATCTGACGATACGTCCACTCATTAGTGAGTGCGTCGCCGAATATTAGCTCTCCATGCCCACCAGTTTCTCCGCCAACTCCGCAACATCGTTTGGGTGATACTGCGCGGGCCGGTTTCGCTTCGGCGAGCAGGAATCAATGACATCCCGCCACCGCTGCGGAATGCCGGAGGCCCCAAAGACGCCACCGAGAAAAGCACCAACAATGGCCGCGTTAGTGTCGGTGTCGCCGCCACGGCCAATGACTCGGACCAGAGAGTCCTCAAAGGTCGTGGTTTTGTCTTCTACCCGGCGCAGTTCTTCATGCAGTGCCCACAGCGCAAAGCGCAGCCATCCCTGATGCACCGAGAAATCCGGCTCCCCGCTATCCACCACGGCACCGCTGGCCTGCCACTCGGTTTCCCACTGCGCGCGCTGGGAAGCCAGCCACTCCATCAGCGCACTCACGCCAATGCCGCGGCGCGGCTGGTGGAGGCCGCCGCTGATGACGTCGGCAAGCGCGGATGCGTAACGTGAATTGGCCTCTATGCACACTGGGTGCGGGTGCGTGATGGCGGCGTCCTTGCGGGCGAGTTCGCCAGCACGTGCGGGGTTGCGCCAGTACACGATAGCCAGCGGTGAGATACGCATGAGCGCGCCGTTAGCCTGGGAGTTCGGGTTCGGCGCGCGCCGGAGCAACGCTGCCGTGGTGGCCTCTCCGATGTCGAAAGCGTCGGAGTTTGCCCAGCGCACATAGGACTCGCGGACATCGGCGGCATCGTAGCCTTCGCAGCGCACCAGTGAGCGTGCCAGCGCCAGCGCCATTTCGGAGTCATCAGTGGGCTGGCCGGCGGCGATGTTGTGGGTGCCGCCATCGGCAAGTTCACAGACACCGTGTGGGTAGCGCTGTGCAATCTCCTCGGCACTACAAAACTCCACTAGCGCGCCGAGGTTATCGCCGATGACCTGGCCATAGAGCACGCCGCGGGCACGGTCGACTACGCGGGCGAAAGCATCGGAATTGTGATTCACAGGCACCTCTTACAGAGCTTGACGGCGTTGGCGGCTTGAATGGCATCGGCGAATTCACCGAGACACCTGTACAACGCCGCTACAATCCCCGCGAGAGGTTCCAGCGCAGAACCGCAGGTCGGTCATGGTAGCGACCGAGCACGGACAGGGATGCGGTATTCAATGGGAAGGACTGGCCAAGTGCAATGGGCAGTTCCAACCAGGCTGTGGTGAGCGCACGCAGCGAGTGACCGTGGGCGAACAGAATCGCCTTGTCTTCGCCCGATTCACGCACCCTTTTCACCACTCGCTCAACTCGCTCACGGACTTCCTCCGCGGTTTCGCCATTGGGCACACCGTGAGTCCAAATCTGCCAATCGGGAACGGTCTTTTGCACTTCCTTCGAGGTAATCCCCTCGTAGTCGCCATAGAACCATTCCGCGAGATCCTCTTCGACCTCGAAGTCGTGGAACCCCGCCAATCGAGCGGTCTCCTGGGCGCGCTGACGGGGTGATGCCAGCACTAGCCCAAAGTCCTTCGGATCCAGCCAGCCGTTGAGGGCCTTGGCTTCTTCCCGACCGTTGTCAGTCAGCGGAAGATCAGTTACCGATGTGTGCTGCCCAGTGCGCGACCACTCAGTTTCACCGTGCCGCACGAGATATAAATCAGTCATAGTTCCAGCTTAGGCTTATTTGAAAATGCTGTTAGCCGCGGTAACCCTGCTAGCCCATCACGGGGTCACGGACTTCCAAGCCATGCTCCGGGTCCTCACACACCGTTACCGCTCCCAACTCCTCAGACCTCGCCGCCGTCGGAGAGCTACAGGTCCAGTCCCCTACTTGAGCGGTCAGGGTGTTGCCACCGCCCTCAGTGTCCTTGATTGCGTCGTACCGATCCAACACATCCATGGCCTCAGCGCAGGTCATCTCGCCCTTGACCACTTCCGCCAGACGATGGCCCTCCATGGCACCGCACATCATCGGCCCCTGAACAAGTGCATCCGTGCCCTGACTGTAGCCCCTCGCCGGCTCACTCCCCTGGGCCATGAGTTCCTCGACGGAATCGAAAACCTTGCCGGAGGTGCGAATATTCTTGTCCTTGCCTTCGATGGCAAAGGCCGCGTTATCCGACTGGCACACCAGCTTGTTCGCATCCGTCTTCGCACACGCAGCGGTGCCGAAGCTCGTCCATTGGCCGTCGTCAAGCTCTTCCTGAGCCGGCGGTACCCCTTCGACGAGCGTGTACGCGGCACCTGAAGTATTCAGCATGATTGCGCCCGGCGACTGTGGTGGGAACGGCGGAACCTCCACGTCGGGAATCGACGAATCAGCCTTACCGATGCACGTCACCGCGCCGTCTGAGTAGAAACACTCGCTCTTTTTCCCGTCTAGCGTGACGTAGAACGCCTTGATTCCGTTCTGGCTAAACCGCTGAACGTCAATTTTCTGGTAGGCGCTTTCATCAAATCCGATGCTGTCGACGCTTGTCCCCTTCGTCGGCGACGGCATCTTCGGATTATCGCCCTCGCTTGCCGACGTCGATTGCGACTGTACCTCACTCTGATCATTGTTGCTTTGTGATGCGGCGGCATCTTCGGAATCTGAAGATGAGCAGCCGACGAGAGTTCCGAGCATGACAACAGCAAGGCCCGCGGTCATCCGAAACATCGCACTGCGACTGGATCGAATAGGACTCGCGGGCATCTGGTTTTGGGTGACTGACATGAAATCAGCTTATCGCCGAACGAATCGGCTGGCTTGTTGTTTGCCGTATTTAACGGATGCGACTAAGACCGCTGCTTAAGCGTCTCCACTGCACGGTCGGCGAGCTCCTCGCCAGCACCGTCGTAGAGGTAGACGGCCATGTCGGCACCAACGTTGAGAAGCTGATCCTTAAACCTCTGCACCTTAGTGGTGGTAGCAACCACGGCTTCGGTGTCCTGCTTACGGATGTTCTGAATCATCGCGTAGGTCTCAGCGTGCTCAGACAGCGCCAACACGTACAGCGCTGGTTTCTTCTCCAACTCGATGTGGTGCCAGAGCTCTGGGTCTGTCACATCGCCTGGGATGACCTGGTAGCCCTGCTCGCGCAGCTCTTCGATGCGATCCTCGTCGAAATCAACACCGAAGACGTTCATGCCGTACTCGTTGACCAACCTGCCGTAGACACCAACGCCGACTCGCCCCATACCCATGATGAGAGCATCGGCGTTATCAATAATGACCTTTGCCTCTTCTGGCACCAGGCGGTCCTCTGGGGTTTCTGGGACGAACTTCTGCAGGAAGCTGACAATCTTGTCTTCGTGCGGGGCCATCAGCGAGCTGGCAATGAAGCTACCCGCCACGGCGACTGCCATAATCGAGGTCCATTCTTCCGGCAGAATGTCCTGTTGCGTCGCCGCCGCCATCACAATTAGGCCGAACTCCGAGTAGTTACTCAACGTCAGCCCCGCCAGCGCACTCGTGCGCAGCGACAGTCCCATGCGCTTGAGAATCCAGATGAAGATAGTGGCCTTGAACACCAGGAACAGCACCATAATCGCAGCGATGACGTAGCCGCCCGCGCTTGGCAGACCACCGAGACCAATCTCGATAAAGAACGCGACCAGCAGTAGCTCACGAATACTAATCAGTGCTTCCGACAGACGGTCAGAAATTGGGTGCGAAGACAGCAGAATACCGGCGACCAGGGACCCCAGCGAGCCAGAGAGCCCTGCCAGTTCGAAAGCCGAGTAAGAAGCCACTGCAATACCAATACCGGTGAGAACCAGCAGCTCAGTGCGGAACATGCGGTTGGGAAGCCGCGCCGCCAGCGGGCGAATGAAGAACAATAGTGGCAGCGCCAGCGCCCACAGCTCCGGGGTCTTACCCGACGATGCCACCAGCACGCCGACCGCAATGATGTCCTGCAGAATGAGTACACCAATCGCGATACGTCCGATGGCCGAAGCACCGCGGTTCTGCTCCTCCAAGTGGCTCATCACAAACACCGTCGACGAAAATGAAGTCGCGATGCCGATGTAAATTAGCGCGGTCACCGACAGTCCCGTGAGCTCACGCAGCGGCAAGAAACTGGCGACACCGAACAGCACGGCAAAAACTACCGTGTTTAAAAACGCGTGGCCAAGCCCCGAAAAGACCACTCGTGGCGCCACGATATCCTTCGGATTTAGCTTCAGACCGATTGTGAACAGCAAGGTGGTAACACCAAGCTCGGCCAGCGAATCAATGAACGGGATTTCCTCAAGCCCCATTGCATGAACGGCAAAACCGGCCCCAAGGAAACCAATCAGCGGCGGCAGCCGAAGCAACGACGCACCGAGTCCGCCGATAATCGAAAACAGTATTGCTGTTAGGTATACGGATTCCACCCATCAAAGATATCAGCTGACACTACCGATTGATGCAGTGGCTAACCATTAACAGATTTTTAACACCAAACCGGGGTTAGCTTCTTGGGAGTTAGCGCCGGTACGGGACCTCGCCCAACGCAATCGGCTGCGGGTGCTCTGTAACCCACTCGATTGTCGCCTCCGTCAGCGCATCAATGTCCGCCTCACCAGCTTTGCGCTGCTTTACGACGGCCATGGCATCCTCGGCGGCCCCAACCGTCTCCAGCCAGAAGTCGATCATCTTGGCATAGTCTTCGTCCCAGTTGACGTAGCCCATCTCCAGCGCTTCGTACCCGAGCCGGCCCACGATGCGGATAACTTCGCCCTGCACAGTCGCGGCTGGGCCACCACCCGGCACCAGGTAGTTCCAGAGGTATCGGAACTGGCCGTTGATCGACTTGTCTGCGGGGACAATAATGTCGCTGTGGCCGTCGTGAGGCGTGATTTCCTGCGGGCGGTCAGCACCGATGCGCTCATATAGTCGATCCATGACTGGCTGGTACTTGTCGCGCTGCTTGTCTGACAGGCGGTTGTAGCGGCGACCGAACTTAGTGAACTCTTCGCGAGCTTCGTCGTCGATTTCCGAACCCGCGTCCAGGAGCACCTCGATACTCGCTAGGACTCGACTTAGGGCATCGGTATCGGCGGTAGCGACGGCCTCTTTGAACGCTGTCCGGCCGTGACCGAGGCGGTTCTCGCGGTGAAGGTCAGCGCCATTTTCCAACAGCAACGCAATGGCCTTGGGCTGATGGCTCTTCGCTGCCTGGAATAGAGGCCAGTGTTTGCCAGCTTCGATGTCAGCACCGCATTCGAGCAGGACTTTCATCTTGTCGGTATCGCCCCGGCTTGCGTGCTCTGCCAGGGCGGTTTTACCGAAGCGGTTCTCGGTGTTGACGTCGATTCCCTGGTCGATTAGCCAGCGCATGAGCTCCGGCGGGGTGCCACGGAGCGCTAGTGCAGTGTCCTTGCTGTATCCGAAAACTGCGTTGAGTGCGCAAGCGTCATAGACGGCCTTCAGCGCATCCATGTCACCGGCTTCGAGCAGCTCTTCGAAGTCCTCGACCAGTTTCTTCCGCTTCCGTGGCATGCAGTTTCCCCTTTACTTACCGCCCTCATCGGTGGACAGCGCAGCCACGAATGCCTCCTGCGGCACCGAGACCGAACCGATGTTCTTCATGCGCTTCTTACCGGCCTTCTGCTTCTCCAGCAGCTTGCGCTTACGGGAGATGTCACCGCCGTAGCACTTAGCAAGGACGTCCTTGCGCAGTGCACGGATGTTCTCGCGGGCGATAATCTTCGAACCGATTGCGGCCTGAACTGGGACCTCGAACTGCTGGCGAGGGATTAGCTCACGCAGCTTCTTGGTCATCTTGTTGCCGTACCACTGCGCGTTGTCGCGGTGGACGATAGCGGAGAACGCATCGACGGCCTCGCCCTGCAAGAGGATGTCCACCTTGACCAGATCCGCAATCTGCTCGCCGGCGTCTTCGTAGTTCAGCGAAGCATAACCCCTGGTGCGGGACTTCAGCATGTCGAAGAAGTCGAAGATAATCTCGCCCAGCGGCATCTTGTAGCGCAGTTCCACGCGGTCCTCAGACAGGTAGTCCATACCACCCATCTCACCGCGCTTCTGCTGGCACAGCTCCATGGTGGGGCCAACGAACTCGCTTGGCACGACGATGGTGCACTTAACCATCGGCTCGTAAATCTCGCGGAGCTTCCCCTCCGGCCAGTCACTCGGATTGTGAACAGTGACCTCGGTGCCATCCTCAGTGACCACGCGGTAGACAACGTTCGGGGCCGTCGAAATGAGATCCAGGTCGAACTCGCGCTCCAGTCGGGCGCGGGTGATCTCCATGTGCAACAGGCCCAGGAAGCCCCCGCGGAAACCGAATCCGAGGGCCACCGAAGTCTCAGGTTCGAATGTCAACGAAGCGTCGTTAAGCTGGAGCTTTTCCAACGCATCACGCAGGTCAGGATAGTCCTGCTGAGAGATTGGGAACAGACCGGAGTAGACCATCGGCTTTGGCTCTGCGTAGCCTTCCAGCGGCTCCTCCGCCGGTGTGGCGTTCAGCGTGACGGTGTCACCGACCTTGGACTGACGGACATCCTTCACACCGGTGATGAGATAACCGACCTCGCCGACGCCAAGCCCCTTACACTTCTTCGGTTGCGGCGAAACAATGCCAATTTCCAGCAGCTCGTGCTTAGTGCCAGTGGACATCATCTGAATGACTTCACGCGGCTTGAGCTGACCATCAACAACACGGATGTAGGTGACCACACCGCGGTAGGTGTCGTAGACCGAGTCAAAAATCAGCGCACGGGCAGGTGCCTCCGGGTCGCCGACCGGTGCCGGGACGAGCTCACAGACTCGGTCGAGCATCTCCTCAACGCCCTCACCAGTCTTACCCGAAACACGCATGACATCTTCCGGTTCACAGCCGATGATGTGCGCAATTTCCTCCGCGTATTTATCCGGATCCGCGGCTGGAAGGTCAATCTTGTTCAGTACCGGGATGATTTCCAGGTCATTTTCCATGGCCAGGTACAGGTTGGCCAGTGTCTGCGCTTCGATGCCTTGAGCAGCGTCGACCAGCAGAATTGCGCCTTCACACGCCTCCAGCGCACGCGAGACTTCGTAGGTGAAGTCAACGTGACCCGGCGTATCAATCAGGTGCAGGACGATTTCTTCGCCTGCGTGCTTACCTGTGCGCGGAACCCACGGCAGGCGCACGTTCTGAGCCTTAATGGTAATGCCTCGTTCGCGCTCAATATCCATGTTGTCGAGGTACTGATCGCGCATGTCGCGCGCCTCGACAACACCCGAGAGCTGCAGAATTCGGTCCGCCAGGGTGGACTTACCGTGGTCAATGTGCGCAATGATGCAGAAATTTCGAATCCGTGAAGGGTCCGTAAAAGTCTGCTCCGCAAAATTCTTGGTCACGTTGGGTCTACTCCGAAAAATAAAGACGTTATGGGCATTGGGGCGCGGCGTTGGCCGACCCATATGCGCCGGCCTCGAAAACCGACCAGCCGGGCTTAAATACAATCACGCACAATCTTACCTATCGATTCCCTCCGCACTAAACCTCTAGACTTAGATTCCATGAGCTCCACTTCGTCCACCGATCAAAATGAACGCGAAAGCTGGCCGCGGCGCCTGCGTAATCGCATCAGCGCGCGTCTTTTCGCCGGTACCGAGTGGTTCCGCGGCCCCGACACACTCGATGAGGCGCTGTTTAAGCTCAACACGCAACTTGGGCTCGCTCAGGACACCTCGCTTTCCGACGAGTCCAAGGAGGCCCTACTTCGCCTGCGAGACCCGGTGACCATCGCGCGTCCAACCGCGGAGCTGGCCCGTACAATCGTCTACAGTCCCGACATGGATGGTCAGGCCGACCCCGGCGAAGTGGTATGGATTCCGCTGCAGCTCGAAGGTGAAAATGCCGCTTTGCGTGAGCGCGCTGTGGTCGTGGTTGGTCGCCACGACCAGTATCTTCTGGGCATGCTCATCTCCACCCGCACCGAGCACAGTGAGCACCCGGAGTGGCTATTTATTGGCAGCGGATTCTGGAATGAAGACCCCCAGCCATCGTGGGTTCGCATGGACCGCATCTTGCTCATCCCGGAATCGGGCATTCGCCGCGCAGGCGCAATGATGCCCCGCAGGCGCTTCGAGCTCATCGCCGCCCGACTTCGCGGTGACTATGGCTGGAATTAGCCGAAGCTGGAATTAGGCAGCGGCTGGTATTAGGCAGCGCTGTTTGCTAAGATTCTGCAAGTTGTTTACCGTTGCGTTCCTTTTCGGCGAGCGCGGGCAGGACCTTGGGTTCGCGTTTTCATCGTCGTATAAGCGCAGTGGGTGGTTTTAACTCGCTGGTTAATTAGTTTGACCAGCAGAGGTTCGACCCGAAATTTGCACTGTGATCAGGACTTTTCTTGGTGGCGGACGGTAGCAATTCCAACTACTACGGGTACAAGAGGTATTCACGATGGCAAACATCAAGTCCCAGATCAAGCGCAACAAGACCAACGAGAAGGCTCGCCTGCGTAACCAGGCTATCCGCTCTGCAGTCCGCACCGAGATCCGCAAGTTCCAGGCTGCTGTTGAGGCTGGCGACAAGGCTGCTGCTGAGGCTCAGCTGCGCGTTGCTTCCCGCAAGCTGGACAAGGCTGTCACCAAGGGCGTCTTCCACCGCAACACTGCGGCTAACAAGAAGTCCGGTATGGCTAAGGCTTTCAACAAGCTGGAGGGCTAATTCCCCTTTCGGCGCTGTGCTGATTCTGCGCTGCGCTTGCGCCGTGCTAGCGCTGCTTTTGCCGCGCTTGTGCCGTGAAATTAACCGCTTCCTGCTATTTTCCGATTTCTTTTCGGATGTGGCGGGAGGCGGTTTTTATTATTTAACCCCAACGCGAGTTAGTGGCTGCGTTTATGGCTGGCGGCGGTGGGGCGATGCGAGTTACTGACTACGTTTATGACAAAAATGGCCTGAAAAATGGCTTGAAAGTGTCATAAACTCACACAGTTTCACATTTGCAGCCCGTAAATTTTAACGCCGATGGGACGAATGGGCCAGCTCCGCGATACGAAGCACCGACTGTTCCAGCGATAGTTCCGGCGTCGATGAGGCTCCCTTGGTGTCTGCATCCAGCTGTGCCGCGACAACCACAGCGCGAGCAACCGCCGGGGTTGACCAGGCAGATGCCAACCGCTGAGTTTTCTCCAACTTCCACGGCGGCATGCCATAGCGGTGGGCATCTCTACGCGCATTGACACCACGTGCACCGTGGAGCCGAGCTACATCACCAACCATTCCCGTGATTGCAGCCGACAGCAGTGCCGGTGCCATGCCCAGCTGCAAGGCACGGCGCATCTTGGCCAACGCTTCCCCACCCCGGCCGCGCAGTGCGAGCTCGGCAATCTCAAAGCCCGAAACCTCCGCCGAAGCACCGTAGTAGGTGCGCACTGCTTCCGAGGTGACCTTGCCCGCGGTGTCTGCACAGAGCTGGGAAATAGCGGTGGCTAGTTCGCGGAGGTCTGAACCGACCGCATCCAGGACGGTATCGATGACGTCGCGACGCACCTTAACCCCGTGTGAGGCGAATTCTTCGCCAACAAAACCGGGCAAGTCGTTTCGCTTGAGCGGTTGAGCTTCGAAAAAGCGGACCCCCAACTTGCGCAGGTCAGCGACCATCTTTTTCTGACGCCCCTCACCGCTGTGAAGGAGAATCAACGTGATGCCCGGCGCGGGATCCTTAACCGAATCCATCAACAGCTTGGCAGGCTCTTTGCCGGCGTCTTGGCAGTCGGTGACAACCACGATCCGGTCATCTCCAAACAACGAAGGGCTGAAGAGCTCCACGGCATCGACAGTGGTCATGTCCCCTGCGCGGATGGTGGTCACAGGCACCGAGCGTCCACCCGGATCGGACTCCGTTGCTGCCTGCGCGCGGACGGCAGCGACAATGGCGAGGCGGGCGCGGTCTTTCAGCAGCTCCTCTTTGCCCACAATCAAATTCACGGGTGCGACGGCGCTCAATCCCGACCTCTTTTCCGCGTTAATTCCTGCGACTGTTGTTTCTAGCCTACGGGACAGCCCGGATTTCACCTTCCTCGCCAGACTTCACCATTGGAATACAGGGCTTGCGGCCCATCTCGCTGCGGGCACACCACAGGAATCTGCTCGGGTGTCATTACGGTTTCTCGCACGCGCGGACCACACTCGCGGGCGATAAACCACTGGGGTGAGCGGTGCGATTGGAGCGGTTGGCCGCTCACGGATTCAGCGATGTACGACGGGGACTCCACCGCCACGGTTTCTGTCGTGGGGTTATTGGTGGTGTCATCGAGCACCTGGACGTACCCCGCCTCTTCCTCGGTGAGTCCGAGGGCAATTCGGCACTGCCGGCTGATCGGAGTCGGTGCAGGCTGATTAACAGATGCAACATGGTTGGCGGGTTCTCCAACAGCGCCCGCGTGAATGAGAACAATCTGGTTCTTCTCCGCACAGGCTGCAAGCTTCCACCCCTGTGGGGCATGCGCAATGTCGAAACCGAACACCCAAATAACGGCATAACTACCGGCTGCCAAGACAGCAGCGAAGGCCCCAGCGCGGAGCGCAAGACGGGGCCACGCCCAGAGCGTCGTCAAGCATGTGAGTGCGAGCGTGCAGGAGACGACCAACGTGACCGCCCCAGTGGCGGGCGCGACGATTCCTGCAGTGAGACGTGCGACCTGATGAATCCACCATGCGCACGGCGCGGCACACCAGAGCAACGCACTGACCAGCCAATTGAGATGCAGTGCGGCCGCAACGGCAGCGAGCGAACCGGCGATAGTAACCGGTGCGACGGCGGGCGCGGCGAGGAGATTGGCAAGCAGTGAGACATGACTAATTTCGCCGATGAGAAGCGCCAATACGGGCATGGTGACCACGTGCGCGGCAATCGACACGGCGACGGCGCGGACTACTGGGGCGGGCCAGGTCCCCATAACGGTGGCGGCGGACAGGCGTCTGGCAAGGGGCTCGGTAAGAAGGACTAACCCGGCGGTGGCTGCGACCGAGAGGGCGAAGCCCACTGATACCGATAGGTCGGGTGCCAGGAGAATCAACCCGATAATGCCAGCCGACAGCGCCGCGATGGCCTGGCCAGCTCGTCCTACGAGAATCGCCAACAGCCCAATGCAGCCGGTGACCACTGCGCGTAGCACTGACGGTTCGGTGCCCACAATTGCTACAAAGCCATATAGAGCAAATGCGGCGACTGCGACTCGCACCCGCGGTCCAGCCCACGAGAACACGGCTACAACAGCCCCGATAACAAGCGCAACGTTCGCTCCAGAGACTGCTGATAGATGTGAAAGCCCAGAGGCAGTCATCATGTCGCCGTCGTTGAGGCTAAAGCCGCGCTCATCGCCGATGGCCATGGCGGGAATCAGGCGGTCGGGACCAACGGGAAGATTCTGCGCCGAGTCAAAGAGCTGCTGGCGCACCTGAGCTGCCAGCCCCTGCGGTGGCGCGATGACCTCAACATCGCCACGCAGATTCAGCTGGATACCACTAATGCAGGGTTTGCTGGCCACACGTATACCGGCTGTGGATTCAACTACGGCATCTCTCGTGACCGCCAACAGTGACTCGTCTCCAAAAACCGACACCTGCCCCGGAAGGCCCTCGATGCGGGCCTTCGCGCTGGCCCCGAACTCGGTTGCTTTCGGCTCGGTGACGAGGCGCAATTGCACTTTCGCCATCCCACCAATGTCCTCATAGAGCTCGTGGGCTCGGGCGCGCGCTATGCGGATTCGGGTGGCCACCGCAACACTGGCCACCGCCACAGCTGGCACCCCGATAGTGGCGATTACTCGCCAGCCGGAGGTCACCGCACCTCTGCCCCATCGCCACGACCAACGCTGCCACGCCCACGGCAACACCACCGCAGTCACAATCGCGCACGGTGCCACAACTATCGCCCATTCTGGGCGCATGATCACTGCCACCGCAGTCGCCCACGCCAGCACCGCTGCTGGCACTAGCCGCACATCGAGCCCAGCACGAGCGCGCAGGTCAGACGGTGGCGGCATCGCGCAGAGCCTCTACCTTCGCCGGGCCGATTCCCGGAACCTCCTCAAGTGCGTCGATACTCGCAAAAGGCCCGTTCTTTTCGCGAAAGTCAATGATTTTGGTCGCTGTTGCGGGTCCAATTCCGGGCAATTCCTCCAGCTGCGTAGCAGTGGCGGTGTTGATGTTGATTTTGCCGTCAGAGCCGCTCGGATCGGCCATGCCCGCAGCACCGGCGCCAGAACCGCCAGAAACATCGGAACCACCCTCCGCCGTTCCTGCTGGCAGCGCCTCTGTCCCGACCACAATCTGTTGACCATCTACCAATGGCGCCGCCAGGTTCACGCTGGCGGGATTAGCCTCCGGCAAAAGCCCACCCGCACGCTCAATTGCCTCCACCACCCGCGCGTTCGCTGGCACCTCCACCACACCAGGATTCACAACCAACCCCACCACCGACACGATCAACGGCCCCGCCTGTGTCTGAGCGTTAGTCTCCTTTCCCGGAACGCCAGGCGCCTCCGCTGGGGTTTCGGTCGTCTCTGGTGGCGTCCCCGCGACAGCCGCGTCCTGCACCGCAGGCATCTCTACCTGTGGCGTCGACGGCCACACCACCGCAGCGATTGCTCCAACAGCCAACACCGCAATCACAAGGCACGCAGCCATCGCCACCCGCGGCGTCACCACCGCCCGGCGCGTGGAAAAGTCCACCGCCATGCGCTTGTCTTGATCAATCGGTTCCAGATAGTCCGCCAGCCGATTCCGCAAATTCGTCACGATGCGCACACTAGCGCCCCGCCCCACATGCCACCTCGACGAAAGCACTCATCGAGGCGCCATCTGTGGATAAAAATTGGCCTGTGGGGGTTATCCACAGGCCACATCATCTTCGCAGTTCAGCAACTACTTCTTCTTCTCGTCGCCGTCATCATCACGCTTGTTGCTTGACGACGACTCCCGCGATTTCTCCCCTTCGGTGCCAAATACAGCTCCCTCGGGATCGGACTTATCGCGCAGCGCCAAATCAGAGATAGCCTTCGCCAGACGCTCAGCTTTATCCAGAGCTGCTTGGCGATTCTCACTCCACGTTGGCAATTTAGAAACCGCCGTGGTGAAAAGCGGAATTCCCTGTTCATTAGTCACTACTGTGCGATGGATTCGTTTACTGCGGTTGCGACTGGCAGCCGGATTCTCAACTACCTTCACCGCAGCCTGATCGGTGATCGGCTCACCTGGGTCTGTGGTGCCAGCGTTTTCAGCCGAACCGTCCGTGTCAGCAGAGTCACCGGAATTGTCTATGTTCCCGGAATCGTCGTCTACCGCGTCTGCAGCCACAGCATCAACAGCAGGCGCGTCACTCTCCTCCACACTGTGGAGCAGCGCTGTCACGCCCATCTCTGTTTCAAAATCCATGGCATTCGAATCAATCGAGCCACCGGAGACCATGCCAACTGCATAGGCTCCCTGCCCGACATGAGCGGTAAGAGACTCCGGCAAATCCAGGATTCTAAACCGGGTATCGTCGGGTAGCTCTTCGGCAAGCATGGCCTGGAGCTCGTGAACGTCGTCAAGCGCATCGGAATGATGCAGCAATACCGCAGGCGGACGGTTCGCCGATGACGCGGTCCGCACCATCTTCGTGGCAAAATCCACCATGCGCTGCTTGACCTTCGCCTCTGTACGGCACTTGGCGACCAGCGCTAGTGAGCCATCTTTGATGCCGACGATGGGCTTGATAGCGAGAGCCGTAGAAAGCATCGCTTGGCCCGCGGAGATGCGACCGCCACGGCGCAGCGAATCAAGCTTTGGTACAAACAACCAGAGTCGATAGCGCTGCAGCACATCACGAGCTACATCGGCAACCTCATCACGACTGGCCCCGGCCCTCGCAGCCTTGGCCGCCGCGATGGCAGCGGCACCGACTCCGGCTCCGACGGTGTCGGTATCGATGACGGTCACACGGTCCAGCGCACCAGCAGCGGTGACAGCGTTAGACCAGGTAGCGGACATTCCCTTGCCAAGATGCAGGGCGACAACGCCAGCGTCAGAACCATCCTTGTTGGAGCGTTCCAGCGCACGCGCATATGCGGCGCACAGCTTCAGTGGACTGACTGCCGACGTGGTGACGTCGTCTTCATTGATGTCATGGCCGATGGGAACCACGGTGATGTCGAGCTTGCGGGCAACCTCAGGCATCAGGCACGCGGTGTCATCGACAACAATGCGAACGCGACCGTCACCGGGCATGGCGGCCTCCTGAAGAATCAGAAACCTGCGGCTCCCGCTCACGGACCTTCGCGTTAAAAGCATTCAGGTACCAGGAGGTCTCACCATTGACGCGCGTGCGCTGCTCCATTTCGACCCACGCAGTGTTGCCCAGGCCGTTGAACGTGCTGAAGTAGTCGCGCGGCATCTGCAGTAGGGCTGCGGTAGCGGCAGCAATGGCACCACCGTGGGACACGAGCACAAAGGTATCCGACTCCCAATCGGGGTTGGCCGCTAGCTCAGCAATGACCGCCAGCATTCGGTTGGAGACCTCAAAGCGGGTCTCGCCACCCTTGGGTGCCCAGTTGAGATTATGGCGCCAGTGGTCACGCATACCGGGAAACGCGGAGTCAATCTCGTCGTAGGTACGCTCTTGCCATTCACCGAGGTTGGTCTCACGCAGGCGCTTATCAAAACTCAACTCTGCACCGGTGGCCTCAGCTAGCGCACGGGCGGTGTCGGCTGCCCGGGTCAGGTCGGAGGACACGATTTTTGTGATTCGCGGTTCAGCCTCCGCCAGGTACTGCGCCGCAGTACGGGCTTGCTCGCGACCAACGTCGGAAAGCTGCGTGTCCAGCTGTCCCTGAATGCGGCCAGTAGCGTTATACGACGTCTGCCCGTGCCGCAGCATAATCAGGCGACGTCGAGCGGCAACATGTGCCTCGCGTGAGCCCGCCACAATTAAAACTCGTCCGTGTCCGGGTTTTCGGCAGCCAGCGGAATCTCGTCGATGGAACGAGCATTGCGGGCGGAATCTTCGCCGTCCTCGTTGCTCGGCTGCTCGATGCCCTCGACCTCGATGCGCGGGCAATCGCGCCACAGTCGATCCAGGCCGTAGAAGTCGCGTTCTTCACTGCGGAAGACATGCACGACAATGTCGCCGTAATCCAGCAGCGCCCAACGTCCCTCACGGACACCTTCGCGGCGAACCGGCTTTGCGCCGAGGTCACGCAGATCGTCCTCAATTTCGTCGACGATTGCGGCAACCAGACGCTCATTGTCAGCACTGACCAGGACGAATGCGTCCGTAATCACCACCGGGCCAGAGACATCGAGAACAACGACGTCCTCACCCTTTTTGCTATCGGCGGCCTTCGCCGCGGCGGTCGCCAGCTCAATGGCGCGTGGTTGTGCAGTCACGAAAGACTTCAGCTCCTTGTGATTAAAAGTCGTGAAAAACAGCGTTTGTACTTGTAACTTACCGTCTCAGCGGGATTTTGCTAACTTTCAGTCCGCGGTATCGGACTTCGCATCCACCGATGCCGCATCCACCGACGCCGCACCCTCGGAGGTCGAGTTCACCGATGCGGGCCCCACAGAACCAACCGTGCCCTCAGCAGACTGGTACAGACCACGCTTAGCGATGTACTGCACCACGCCATCCGGCACCAAGTACCAAACAGGGCGTCCTGCCTCCGCACGCTTTCGACAATCGGTAGAAGAAATAGCCATCGCGGGAATCTCGATGAGGTGCAACCGTGAAGCGTCGATTCCTTCCAGGTCCTCTGCCCGCAGGTGAACCCCTGGACGAGTGACACCGACGAACGTTGCTGCGTCGAACATCTCCTCCCAGTCCCGCCACGTCATAATCTTCTGCAGCGCATCGGCACCGGTAATGAAGAACAGATCCGCGTTGGGATAGATGACCTTCAAATCCCGCAGCGTATCGACGGTATAGGTCGCACCCGGCCGGTCAATATCAACCCGCGAAACCGAAAACTGTGGGTTCGACGCGGTGGCAATGACCGTCATCAGGTAGCGGTCTTCGCTGTGAGAGACCTTCCGGCCGCGCTTTTGCCACGGTTCACCCGTGGGCACGAAAAGCACAAAGTCAAGGTCGAAACGGTCTGCCACCTCGCTGGCGGCAACCAGGTGACCATTGTGGATGGGATCAAAAGTGCCACCCATTACGCCAATGCGCTGCCGGGGCGCGTCCGCCGACTTCGCTGTCAACGCGGCGTGTACTCGCGACCGCACACTTTTCTTGCGCTTAATCATGACTGGCACTTTACCTGGGCACTACGGACGAGTCTGTCCACGACCAGCCAGAACCCACTTGCTGCTGGTCAGCTCCGGCAGCCCCATGGGCCCACGGGCGTGCAGTTTCTGAGTGGAAATACCAATCTCTGCGCCGAAACCGTACTGCTCACCATCGGTGAATGCAGTGGAGGCATTGACGCTGACGGCAGCAGCATCAACACGGTCGACGAACTCCTGGCACACGCCCCAGTCACGTGCAGAGATAGCTTCCGTGTGGCCCGAGGAGTACTCAGTGATGTGATTCGTCGCGGCCACCACACCGTCGACGATGCGCGCTGCAATGTCTAGCGAGAGGTACTCATCCGACCAGTCTTCTTCCGTCGCAGGAATGACCTCACCAGTCCACCCAGAGGCCGCCAGATTATCGACATCGCCGTGGACCGCAACGCCAGCGTCGGCAAGCGCGTCCAAAATGCGGACCTGATCCTGCGCGGACAGCGCCGAGTCAATGAGAACCGTTTCAGTGGCGTTACAGACGCTCGGACGGCGGGTCTTGCCGTTAATCATCAGCGCAATCGCCTCGTCGATATCGGCGGAAGCATCGATGTAGATGTGGCAGTTACCGGTACCGGTCTCAATGGTCGGCACCGTTGCCTTCGTCACGACGGCCTCAATCAGACCGGCACCGCCGCGCGGAATCACTACGTCAACCAGGCCGCGGGCAGTGATGAGATCTTGCACGGAATCGTGGGTCTCACACGGCAGCAGCTGAACAAGGTCCTCCGGTGCATCGTGGTTGGCCAGCACCTCACGCAAAACCGCGACCAGCTGCGTGTTGGAGTGGACGGCCGACTTGGAGCCGCGCAGCAAGGCCACGTTGCCCGACTTCAGCGCCAGACCAAAGGCATCGACAGTAACGTTCGGGCGAGCCTCGTAGACCATGCCCATCACGCCCAGCGGAACGCTGACCTGGGAAAGCTTAATGCCGTTAGGAAGAGTGCTGCCCCGCAGCACCTCGCCTACCGGATCCGGCAGGGCCGCAACCTGGCGCAGCCCACCGGCAATACCCTCAACACGATCGGAGTCAAGACGCAGGCGATCCAGCAGGGAGTCACTAAAACCACGGGCCTTACCGGCCTCGATGTCCTTGGCGTTGGCTACCAGAATCTCTTCAGTACGGGCGACCAGCGCATCTGCTGCGGCCAGCAGGAGCTCGTTCTTGCGTGCCGACGTAAAGCGAGCCAGCTCTCCCGCGACAGCCTTGGCACGCTGTGCCTTATCTAAAACCTCGGCGCGCTCAGCAGCACGCTCCGGACTAAGAGCCGAATCCTCGGCAATGCCCTGTTGATTGGTGTTAGCAGTTTCGTTCGTTTGAGCAGTCATGCCTACCAGCATAACTAGAGTGAGACATCATTTGAGGGAATTAGCTCAGCAACCCAAGGAAAGATGTAATTCATCAACAGCAGGAACACGATGACGGCAATCACGATGGTGATGATCGCTTTCACCCACCACGGACCCGGCAGGGATCGCCAAAAAGCTGCGTACATCTAGTTGACCTCCTTGGTCTCAACACCGGCGAGAACCGCGTGAATAATGAGCCGATGAGTGTTGTCCCACTGCGGATGGCAGGTAGTCAGCGTAAGTAGAGTCGCGTTACCGACCGGATTGAGGACATCGGCGCGGTCTGGAGTGACAATGTGCTGGCCGGGAATCTCGGGGACGTTAGTTCCTTCTGGCACGCAGTCGAAGCTTTCCCCTGCGCCAGCCATACCGTCGACCGGTAATACCTTGTAGCGGTAAATAGCATCACGCGTCTCTACAGTGATGTCATCGCACGTCTGCAGGCGGTCAATGTTGTCAAAGGGAGCTCCGTGGCCGTCACGATGGGCGGCATAAGAACTGTTGCCCACCTGCCCCGGAAGGGCTGTGCTCGGATAATGGCCGGGGCCACCGCGCAAAACTTCCTGAGAGACACCTTCGAATACGACCAAATCGCTAAAACCGGCCTTTGGAGCGGAAATCATCGCCACCGCAGAGCCAGGCACCCAAGAGCCCTCAACAGCTGGCTCCGTGCCTTCTGGCGCCTGAGCTGAGGCCGATGCCGGTGCGGACCATGCCTGCTGCAGCTCATCACGAGCCTGCTGCTGAGCTTTCCCGGTTTCAAGACCAGACCAGTACAGCAGATAAAAGGCGAAGAGCGCCACCATCACTCCAGCGGTCAAGAGCAACTCGCCGATGACGCCAATAATTTTCGATAACACACTTAGGATTATGCCCGAAAGTTCCTCATCCAGGCAGTCCGCGCTCAGGCACTCCTCCCCCAGCCAGTCCGCACTCAGCTAGTCCCCACTCAGCCGGTCTTTGCCGAGGCACCTCTGTCCGGGCGCGCCCAGGTGCGCGTCTTTAAGCGCTGCAGCTCTCAGCGCAACGCTCTCCTAAGCGCGGGAGGCGAAATCCGACAGGTAGTCGGCATGGACGACAGGCTTCTGCATGTCATTCGGCAATTCCTCGGTGTGGTAGCCGATCATGCCCAGCAGTTCTTCAGAGTCATAGTTGACCTCGCCGCGGCCGATGACCTCACCGCTCGGGCCAATCAGGTCGACGATGTCACCAGCGGAGAACTCACCGTCAACCGAGGTGATACCGACCGGGAGCAGCGACTTGCGCATGCGGGTCACAGCGTCGACCGCGCCGGCATCCAGGCGAAGCAGGCCCGAGCTATCCGCTGCGTAGAGCATCCAGAACTTCCAGGCGCTCAAGCGGTTGTCCTTCGCGGCGAAAGCGGTTCCCACATCTGCCTGGTCCAGTGCTCGCTCAATGTTGGACGCCGAAGTCAGCAGCACCGGCACCCCAGCACGCGAAGCCAGGCGTGCGGCAGACACCTTCGAGGCCATTCCACCGGTGCCCAATGCCCCACCGTCACCGGCGATAACACCACGCAAGTCGTTACCGCTGCGCACCTCTGGCACAAAGGTTGCACCTGGATCGGCCGGGTTGCGGTCGTAGAGGCCGTCGACGTCGGAAAGCAGAATCAGTGCATCGCAGTACGCCAGGTGACTGACCAGGGCGGCCAGGCGGTCGTTGTCGCCGAAGCGGAACTCCGAGGTCGCTACCGTGTCATTTTCGTTGACAATTGGCACTGCACCCAGCTGGCGCAGGCGGTCGATAGTGCGCTGAGCGTTGCGGGCACGCGAACGCACACCTGCATCGTCCGAGGTCAAAAGCACCTGCGCAGAAGTGCGGCCATAGCGCAGGAAGGAGCGTCCCCACTCCTGTGCCAGGCGCACCTGCCCCACCGCTGCAGCCGCCTGCTTGGTCGCCAAATCAGTGGGACGCGAAGTCAGCCCCAGCGGCCCCATTCCGGATGCCACCGCGCCGGAGGACACGACAATGACATCGCTAAAGCCCATACGCTTTTCCAGGGCATCGGCAATGAAGTCGATGCGTTCGGGATCGGTACGACCGTCAGATCCGGTCAACGAGGAAGAACCAATCTTCACCACGACACGCTTCGCGGTCCGAATTGCCTCACGAGTCTCGGAATCGAAACCGCCTTTGGTTCCCGGAGATAAATTCTCAGTCGCCTTTTCAATCTCAGCGACGGTGGACTCAGGATTGTTGTGAAGCAGCTCGTCGACCTCCTCACGGGAAATCGGCGCGTCCGATTCAGACTTCGGCGCGGTAGCTACCGGGGCATCTAATGCATCTGCTCCAGTGACGTCAACATCGTTGGCAACGGTGTCGGAAGGGATAACTGACTCACTCATTTCACTAATGGAAAACATGACGGTCTAATGTAATTCTGACTATATAATTGTTTAAACAATTAATGGCAAAATGCAAGTTTGAAGTCTTCGCTTGCCGACGACGCTGGCGCCCGCGACTATGAGTACCGGTCGCGAATAGCCTCTTCGCCATCTCCGAAATCGTACTCGTCAATCAGACCACGGCGGGCCTGCGATGCACGCTTACGCTGCTCGGCGCTAGTGCGCTCGTTGACGTAGAGACGATCGTCGGTACCACGGCCACTCGGAACGAAGTCATCGGTGCCCGCGACCTGCTGCGGGTACCACTCGAAGGTGAGATAGGAAATCGTCACCGGGCAGCCAACCGTTGCCCCAGCCTTTGCCAGGGCATCTTCTACACCAAGCTTGGCCAGGCGGTCAGCCAAGTAGCCGACTGCCTCGTCGTTTTCGAAGTCCGTCTGGTTAATCCAGCGTTCCGGCTTACGGCCACGCACAATGAACCCATCTGGGGTATTCGGATCGCGCTCGATGGTGAAGTCCGCGCCTTCGTGCTTCTTGCCACGCACACCTTCCGGACGGATGACCGCACGGGGCTCCTGCTCTGTTGGCAACGGATGCGCCTTGCGGTAGGCGGCAATCTGATCCTTCAGGCCGTAGGTCAGCTCCTTGAGTCCCTCGTGCGTCACCGTAGAGATCTCATAAATCGGCCAGCCGAACTTCTCCAGCTCCTCGCGCTGCATGTCAATCATTTCGCGAGCATCGGGCAGGTCAATCTTGTTCAGCACGATGACGCGCGGACGCTCTGCGAGATCCCCAAGCCCCACGTCGGCCTTCAGCACCGACTGGTAGTTGGCGAGTTCCGTCTCCAACGCCTTGATGTCAGAGACCGGATCGCGGTCGCCCTCCAGCGCAGCAGCGTCAACCACATGAACCAGCACAGCGCAGCGCTCAATGTGACGCAGGAAGTCCAACCCAAGACCTCGGCCTTCAGATGCCCCCGGGATAAGACCCGGCACATCTGCGATGGTGAAGGACTCGTAGCCAACGTTGACTACACCCAGGTTCGGCTGCAGCGTGGTAAATGGGTAGTCACCAATCTTCGGCTTAGCAGCGCTCATGGTGCTGACCAGCGAGGACTTTCCGGCTGACGGGAAGCCCACCAGTCCAACGTCTGCCATGGATTTGAGCTCCAAGACAAGATCCTTGGCCTCACCCGGCTCACCGAGGAGAGCGAAGCCCGGCGCACGGCGGTTCTTGTTCGCCAGCGCTGCGTTGCCCAGGCCACCGTAACCGCCCTCAGCGGCAATGAAGCGGGCACCCTTACCTGTCATGTCCGCGAGCACTTCCCCATCCTCGGTCATGACAACCGTGCCCTCCGGCACTCCGAGAACCAGGTCCTCACCACGAGCACCGTTGCGGTGATCGCCCGCGCCCGGCTTACCGTTGGCAGCCTTGATATGGGGGTGGAAGTGGAAGTCCATCAGAGTGTGAATCTGCGGGTCGACGACCAGCACAATGTCGCCACCGTGGCCGCCGTTACCGCCATCGGGACCGCCGAGTGGCTTGAACTTTTCACGCAGCACCGAGTTACAGCCGTGACCACCGTCGCCGGCCTGCAAATGCAGTACGACACGATCTACAAAACGAGACATAAAATCACACACACTTCCGAGCGGAGAGCCATCATCTAGTGCCTGGAGTAATGCCCTAATTTAAGCGAGCCGACGGGCAGAAGTCTAGGCGGTAACAAAACGCTGCCTCGCAACCTAAAAGCGCGAAACAGTACATAAACAACAAAAGAGCCGATTACCTTTCGCAGTGGGAAAGGAATCGGCTCTTCTGCAAGGCAGTTAAACCTGCCTCAAATTCAACGTTGCAGTAATCCTATGTGGACAACCGAGGGTTGTTCTTAGGAGTTATTCTCAACGATGCTGACAATGCGGCGGTTACGGCGGGTACCGAACTCGACTGCGCCTGCCTTCAGAGCGAAGAGAGTGTCGTCGCCGCCACGGCCAACGTTCTCACCCGGGTGGAACGAGGTACCGCGCTGACGAACGAGAATCTCGCCTGCCTTAACCTGCTGGCCGCCGAAGCGCTTCACGCCGAGGCGCTTAGCTTCGGAGTCGCGGCCGTTGCTGGTGCTGGATGCACCCTTCTTAGTAGCCATGATTTTCTCCTAGGGAAAAGCTAATTGGAATTTCGGCGGTTTACTTGGAGACGCCGGTAATCTTCAGAACAGTGAGCGGCTGACGGTGGCCGTAGCGGCGCTTGTAGCCAGTCTTGTTCTTGTAGTGCATGCCGCGGATCTTCGGGCCCTTAGCGGCCTCGACGATCTCTGCGTTAACGGTAACGTTGGCAAGCTTGTCGGCATCCGCAATGACATCTGCGCCATCGACGAGCAGAACCGGGGTGAGAGCCACGGACGAACCCGGCTCACCCTCGATCTTCTCGACCTTGACGAGGTCACCTTCGGCAACCTTGTACTGCTTGCCGCCGGTCTTGACGATCGCGTACATAGGAGGGCTACCCCTTTATCTGAGAAACTCGACTCAAGGAATCTTTGTAATTCCTTGACTGGACAATGGAATTGCGATTAGTTGCGTGTGCAGAACACTTCAGGGACATACCCGAAAGCCAAATCCGAGTAGATTTCCCCGCTCTGGCCGTTTCCTTACCACCAGCGCCTCAAGCACCAGTGGGCATGACCAGATACGCCTACTAATCAGCGACTGGTCAAGAGTAGCGAAAAATCCCCCTAAATTACAAACTGCCCGAGTAAGACCCTGTCCCCCATCGGTTTTCACGGTCTTCCCGGGCAGTTTCCGAAGCCACTTTCCACCCCCTGCTTTAGGGAACGGAAAACAACCTTCTATCTGGCCTTATTTCAGATTTCCAATCTCTAGTTCTGGCCACTTCGGCGCACCGCACGACGCACGCGGCGACGACGATTGGCCGGTTTCGTCTCCGGCGCCGCAGCACCGCGATTAGCCTGCTTCTGCTCTGGCTTAGTAGCGCGGTTTGAAGCGCCCTGTCGCTGCTTCGGCGCAGTCGCTTCGGCATCGCTTTGCGACGAGACCCTGCGCACCGCCCGACGGCGATTACGGCGAGCTCCCGTGCCCTGGACCGCTACGACCTCAACCCGTGACTTGCCCGAGCGGCGTCCACCGCCACTGCGGTTGGCGCTGCGGTTGGTGCTGCGGTTGCTGTCATCGCGGTTGTCTTTCGCACGATCTCCACCCTTGCTGCCTTCAGCGTCGGCCTTTGGCTTAGTGGACTCGAAGTCCTCGCGACGCGGTGCGCGATCCGAGCGGGAGTTACCGCGCGTCGGACGACGACGGCGTGGAGAACGCTCGAACGCCTCCTTCGCCTCCTCATAGGTCTGGGACTCCTCGGCCACAGCCTTACCGGTCTTGTTAGCGTTGCCGCTCTTGCCATCCTTGGCTGGCTCCCTCACGTCTATGGTGGAAGCTGCCTGAGACTCAGCCTGAGGCGCAGTGGTTTCATCCACAGCAGTACGACGCACAGCGCGACGACGGCGACGTCGAGCACTAGCGCTGCTGGAGCGTTCAGCCTCGCCACGGCCTCCACCGGAGCCACCGTTATCGGTGCGCTCGGCACGCTCAGCACGGGTCGGGCGCTCCGAACGCTTACGACGATCACCATATTCTTCGTCGCGGTCATCAGCGTCGCGTGCAGCCGAATCAACGGCAACATGCTCCGCTACCCGGCGACGCGTAGCCCGACGGCGGCGGCGCTGCCCCTCCTGCGGCATGTAACGGTCATCCGACGGCTCCTCTGGGTCCTTCTCACGGGCTTCCGCAACAGCTGCGGCCGCCAGAGCAGCCAGGTCATTGGAGTTCTCCGATTGCTCGGTACGCTCGCGGCGCTCCTGACGGCCACGGCCGTTCTGTCGCTGCTCATCGTTTCGGCCCTGGCTCTTACGAACCCGGCGACGACGCGGCGGCTTCGGCTCATCGTTCTCAGAAGAGACGATGACAGCTTCGACAGCAGCTGCGACACGCTTGTCAGCTGCGTCCTTATCGCGCTGGTTGGTCTCCGCGTCGTCGTCACGCGTTGCCGTGGAAGAGCCTGCCTGGTCGCCCTGATCGCGGTGCATGGCCAGCGCGGCCGGGTGGTTGGCCGGATTATGCTCCGAGCGCGACTTGTTGCGGCGCTTGGACTTGCCCTGCTCGTCGTTGCGACGGCCATTCTTGTGGCCACGGCTCTGATTGTCCTGCTCGACCGGATCGATGTGGATAATCAGACCGCGGCCATTACAGCAGCTACACGGCGTGGAGAAGGTCTCCAACAGGCCTGTGCCCAGACGCTTGCGCGTCATCTGGACGAGGCCGAGCGAGGTGACCTCGGAGACCTCGTGACGCGAGCGGTCGCGGCCGAGAGCCTCCTTCAGACGGCGCAGCACCAAATCCTGGTTTTCCGGCAGCACCATGTCGATAAAATCGACGACAATCATGCCGCCCAGATCGCGCAGACGCATCTGGCGGACGATTTCCTCAGCGGCCTCCAGGTTGTTGCGAGTGACCGTCTCTTCCAGGTTTCCGCCAGCGCCGGTGAACTTACCGGTGTTGACGTCGATGACCGTCATGGCCTCGGTGCGGTCGATGACCAGCGTGCCGCCCGAAGGCAGCCAGACCTTGCGGTCGAGTGCCTTGGCCAGCTGCTCATCGATGCGGAAGTGCTCGAAGACATCGGCGCCGCCGTGCTCCTTGGCGAAGTAGCGCTGCAGTCGCGGCTCCAGCTCCGGCGCCAGGTCGCCGATGTAGTCCGTCACTGTGTTCCACGGGCGATCGCCCTCCACCACGAGACGCGAGAAGTCCTCGTTGAAGACGTCGCGGACGACCTTGACCAGCATGTCTGGCTCTTCGTACAGCGCAATCGGCTTTGCTCCACGCTTCGCCTTCGCCGCCTCGGAGGCTTCCCAGATCTCCTGCCACTGCGTCTCCAAGCGCTTAATGTCGGCCTCGATGGCCTCCTTGGATACACCCTCGGCGGCGGTACGGATAATCGTGCCCGAGCCCTCCGGCGTAACCTCGCTCAGAATCGACTTCAGGCGCTTGCGCTCCGGCTCCGGCAGCTTGCGGGAAATACCCGCGCTACGGCCGCCCGGCACGTACACCAGGAATCGACCAGCCATCGAAATGTGGGTGGTCAGACGCGCACCCTTGTGACCAATCGGGTCCTTGGACACCTGGACCAGAATCTGGTCGCCGGCCTTCAGCGCATGTTCAATCTTGCGCGAACGCGACTTCGTGCCCAGCAGCTTCCAGTTCAGGTCACCTACGTAAATGACACCGTTGCGGTCGGTTCCGATATCGATGAACGCCGCTTCCATGCTGGGCAGGACGTTCTGCACGCGACCGAGGTAGATATTGCCGATCTGCGTGGTCTGCGTGTCAGAGGTAACGAAGTGCTCGACCAGCAGGTCATCTTCCAGCACACCCACCTCAGTGACAATGCCCGCGTGGTCATGGCGCTTGCGCTCACGCACCACCATCGTGCGCTCCACCGACTCACGACGAGCCAGGAATTCCGCCTCCGAGATTACGTGGCGCTTGCGCGATTCCTCACGACGCTCGATACGGCGACGTCGCTGCGCCTCCAGGCGAGTCGATCCCTTAATCGCCTGCGGTTCCTCGACCTCATCGCGGGTTTCCTCTTCCTCGCGCTCTGTGTTTTCGGTGGTCTTCTCCGCCTGTTGCGCGTCATCATTACGACGCCCACGTCCACGACGGCGACGACGCGGGCGCGGCTGACGCTCCGTTTCGCTTGACGACGAGCCGTCCTGCCCCTCCCCCGCGTTGTCATCGGTGCCCTGGTTGGAGGCCCCGTTGTCAGCTGAAGCTGCATCCTCGGTGGCCGAATTCTTGGCCGTAGCCGGGACAGCCTGCGGCGCCAGGAAGATAGGCGCAAACGCGGTCTGCTCTTCCGCAACCGGCGGCTCCGGGACTACCGGCGGCTCGATGTCCTGCAGGGCTTCGCTCTGAGTTGCCTGCGTATCCTGCGGCTCTTGCGTTTTCTGCGGCTCTTGCGCTTCCTGAATTTCCTCTGCTGCTGGAGCGCTGGTCGTGCGGACCGCACGGCGAACTCGGCGACCACGACGTGTGGTCACTGCAGCGCTCTTTGCAGCAGGTGCTTCGGCGGACGCTTCCTCAGCGGAGGTTTTCTCAGCGGTCTCGGCTACGGTGTCGGCAGCCTTTTTGTCGGCAGCCTTCTTATCGGACGCCTTCTTCGGCGACGACTGAACGACAGCCTCAACAGCTTCCTCGACGACCGAGTTCGAGTCCTTCTGCTCGTCCTTCGCAGCGGTTTCTTCCGGAGCGCCAGCGGTCTTCTTCACAGCCCGCTTACGCGTTGCTCGCTTCTTAGTCGTGCTCTTCTTCTCTGCGCTCTGCTTCTCTTCAGCCTGCTTCTCTGCGCTCTGGTTTGCCGAGGATTTCTTAGCCGAGGACTTCTTGGTGTCCTTCTTCTCGGTCACTTCCTCAGCAGGTGCTGCGTCCAACTTAGCTTCGCTCTGAGCTGCCTTCTGGTCGGCCTTCTTTTCTGCCTTCGGCGCAGCCTTCTTTGTGGCCTTCTTCGCAGCCGACTTCTTGCTGCTCTTCTTCGCAGCTGGCTTCTTCTCGGACTTAGCTGCGGTTTGCTCGTCCGACTTCTCATCTGCCGCGTTCGGCTTACCTGCCGACTGTTTTTCCTTCGCGGCTGGCTTTTCGCCGGTTGGCTTGGTCGCAGCGGATCCGTCGTCAAGCGAGGCATCCTCTGGATGATCGCCGATGAAATTCAGCACTGCGTCGAGCTGATTTTGATTAATGGTGGACGCAGCGGACTTTACGACGATCCCCGCGTGCCCCAGTGCTTCGATGGTTTCCTTCGAGGTCAACCCCAAGCTCTTGGCCAGGTGGTGGACTCGGGTTTTCAGAGCCGCTGACTCACGATCAAATTCGCGTGCCTTAGCGACAACATCCTGGCTGAAATTTGCCACTGTATTTGTTTCTCCTTGACACCCCACCACGCAAAACCCGACAACAGGAAGCACACTCTTTGTCATTCCATGTGCGCCTACATCCGTTGTGGCCTTGGAAACCAGGCGGAGCAACGATGTTGCGACAGCCACTTCATTTGCGCCAAATGCGCAGATAGAGGGCCGAAAACGATGAACAATTATGAAAGTCTTATTGGCAGGCCTACCGGCTGACTCAGGGATTCAGCGATCACATGCGGAATATCTCATCCACCGGAGCGAACTCCCGGGCACTACTGCTGCTGTCCATTGTCGCACATATCGAGCAGGTGGCGCGCACCGACATTGGTGGCGGCGGGCCAATCCGAGTTACTGACTGCGTTTATGACAGAAATGGCCTGAAAAATTGCCGGAAAGTGTCATAAACTCCTACAGTTTCACATTTGCAGCCCGTGCCCGCATTCCCACGTGCAGCCCGCTGAAGGGCCGCCCCACGGTCGTCGACAAGCAAAAAGCGCCGAACCGGCAAACAATTTGCTTGCTCAGTTCGGCGCCAGTTCAACGCTCACGGGTCAATGCTGAACCGTCAACGTTTAGAGGTTCGGGAACCAAATACCAATCTCGCGCTCAGCGGACTCCGGAGAATCGGAACCGTGAACAACGTTGTTAGCAACCTCAAGTGCGAAGTCACCGCGGATGGAGCCCGGGGTTGCGGCCTCAACCGGGTTGGTGCCGCCAGCGAGCTGACGCCAAGCAGCGATTGCGTTCGGGCCCTCGATAACACCAGCGACCAGCGGTGCAGAGGTGATGAAATCAACCAGCTCACCAAAGAACGGCTTATCGACGTGCTCTGCGTAGTGCTCCTTCGCAGTTGCCTCGTCAGCAACACGGAGGTCAAGCGCGACCAGCTTCAGGCCCTTGCGCTCGATGCGGGAGATAACTTCGCCGACCAGACCGCGGGAAACGCCGTCCGGCTTGATCAGAATAAGAGTACGTTCAGTCATGGTGAGCATCATACTATGACAAACCCCGCTGCACCGGAGTGGTGGTGCAGCGGGGTGAAAGTCGCGACTACGAGCGCGGGAGACTTACGAGTGCTGGGTGGTCAACAGACCGCGCTCCATACGCTGGATGAGGTTCTTCCGCAGGTGCAGAATGTAGGCCCACACTAGTGCGAAGAAGATACCCACCACGCCCATAGACACGTGCGTGAAGATAGCCAGCACACCAAAGACCTGCAGCACAATGTTGGCCTTCAGAGCCCAGGGCTGCTTCTGCAGGAAGGCCATCGCAATCAGAGCCAGGCCCAGGATGGTGATGTACGTAACCGAGAAGGTCTGGTTAATCTGGCCGTCGGGAATGCGCGTGACCACAGTCAGACCAAGCAGCACCGAGATAGCCTGCATTATCAGCGTTCCGGACATAACACCGCGCAGACCCTTCAGCGGGTCCTTAGCCGGATCGTGTCCCGCACCGAGCGGGCCATACTTGCCACCCTCACTCAGGTCACGCCCCTCGCGGTAGGCGCGCAGAGCCTCGCGGTCGGCAGCGGTGTAATCCTCCGCGCCATTGCCCTGTGGCTGGCTCGCCTGAGATTCACTCATTGCGGGTCCTTTCCAAATAGTGTCCGGGCTTCGCCCGCAGTGACAACAGATCCAGTGACGATCACACCGGAACCAGAGACAATACCGTCTCCGGTGTCGGTTTCCTCAGCCAGCGCTACAGCTAGCTCAACGGCGGACGGCAGAGTCGGTACGCGATGCACGCGCTCCTCGCCGAAAATCTCCTCCGCGAGGTCAGCCAGGTCGTCGTAGTGCAGCGCACGCGGCGATGTGTTCTGGGTAATAACCACTTCTTCGAAGTAAGGCTCCAGCTCCACCAGCAGCCCACGAGCATCCTTCTCCCCCAGCACCGACAGCACACCAATCACACGGCGGAAGTCGAACTCAGCGGAGAGGGCCGTGCGTAGCGCACGGGCACCGTGAGGATTGTGGGCGGCATCGATGAACACCGTCGGGGTCGAGCGCACGCGCTCCAGGCGGCCTGGCGATGCGACCGTCGCAAAGCCTTCGCGAACCGCATCAATGTTGAGCGGACGCCCCGGACCTGCGCCGAAGAACGCCTCCACCGCAGCCAGTGCTGTGGCTGCGTTACGCGCCTGATGCGGACCGTGCAGCGGCAGATGGATGTCGTCATACTCGCCGGCCAGGCCCTTGAGCGTCAGGTTCTGTCCGCCGACCGCCAGCTGATGACTGACGACGCCGTACTCAACTCCAGCGCGGGCGACGGAGGCATCCATTTCCACGGCACGTCGCAAAACGACGTCCATTGCTTCCGGCTCTTGCTCGCCGACAATGGCGACATTGTCCGGTGGCGTAAGCAAGTCGTCCTTATTCCACCGCGACTTGATGATGCCGGCCTTCTCAGAAGCGATTTCAGCCAGGGTATCTCCGAGGTACTCCGTGTGATCGAGACCGATTGGGCAGATGACTGCCACGTCGGCCTCCACCACGTTGGTCGCATCCCATGTGCCACCCATGCCGACTTCCACCACGGCGACATCAACAGGAGCGTCGGCGAAGGCAGCGTAGGCCATGGCCGTGAGAACCTCGAACTTACTCATCTGCGGGCCGCCCTTTTCGGCGGACTTGGCATCAACCATTTCCACGTAGGGCTGAATCTCGCGCCAGATGCGCACGTAATCGCGTGGATGAATGGGCTGGCCATCGATGGCGATGCGCTCGGTAACCAGCTGCAGATGCGGACTGGTGGTGCGGCCGGTGCGACGACCGAGAGCGCGCACCAACGACTCAATCATGCGCACAGTGGAAGTCTTGCCATTCGTGCCGGCAACGTGAATGACTGGAGTGGCACGCTCGGGATGGCCAAGGATGTCCATCAGCATCTCGATCCGCTCGAGCGATGGGTCAATCTTGGTCTCCGGCCAGCGCTGATCCAGCTCGGCTTCCACCTCTGCGAGCTCGCGCAGCTCCTCTGCGGTGGCCTCCAGCGGAGCCGGCTCGTTGACTGGGCGATCCACATCCACCGGCAGGCTCAGGCCCTCCTCGGACACGGAAACCTCACCGAGGCGCATGTCATCGGGCATGCGGCCATCAGCCATCACACCGGCAATTTCGCGAGGTTCGAGGTCCTCGACGATCTGGGAGTCAGCCGGATCGAATTCGAACTCAGGCGCTGCAGTGGACTCCTCTCGCAGCGCAGACTCTTCCTGCGTCACCGAATCGTCGCCGCCGCCAAGATTCAAACGAATCTCGCCTGCGGCCTCATCACGTGGTTCAGCATCCCGTGGATCGGTCATGCCTGCGGAAGTCCCTCCAAACGAGCCTTAATACGGTCAATCTCCTCCAGTGCGAACTGGTGGCGAGTCTTAATCTTCTCCACGACCTGCTCCGGAGCCTTGGACAGGAAGGCCTCGTTGCCGAGCTTCTTCTCGGTGCCGGCCAGTTCCTTCTCTGCCTTGGCCAGGTCCTTTTCCAGACGCTTGCGTTCAGCGGCCACGTCGACGGTGCCGGAGGTATCCAGCTCGATCAGGACAGTGGCCTGAGACAGGCGCACCTCAATGGAAGCGGTAGCGGTGAATCCATCCTCCGGCGCCTCAGCACGAGCCAGCGAACGAATCATCTCTTCCTGAGCAGTCAGATCAGCATCCGCCAGGTTCATGCGTGCCGGCACGCGCTGCGACGGCTTCACACCCTGGTCATTGCGGAAACGACGCAGCTCGGTGACCAACTTCTGGGCATCGGCAATACGACGTGCGGCAACCTCGTCGACAGCAGCGCCGTCGGTGGTCATGGTTGCATCCGGCCAGTCGGAAATAACCAGAGAGTCCTCGAAGCCCTCCGCGCCGTCGGTAAGCGCCTTCCACAGCGTCTCCGTGACAAACGGCATGGACGGGTGCAGCAGACGCAGCAGCGTATCCAGCACGCGGCCGAGAACCAGACGCGTGGAGGCGGCGCGGGCGGCCTGCTCCTCGGTCATGGTCTCGCCGTCATTCAGGCGTGGGAAGTCAACCTTGGTCATCTCCAGGTACCAGTCACAGACCTCGTCCCATGCGAAGTGGTAGAGGGCCTCGTTGGCCTTGGAGAACTCGTACTTATCCAGCGCAGCGTCGACTTCGGCGCGGACCTGTTCCAGGCGGTCCAGGATCCAGCGGTCGGTGTCGGTGAGCTGGTCACGGTCCGGCAGCTCGCCCACGTGGGCACCGTTCATCAGTGCAAAGCGGGTGGCGTTGAACAGCTTGGTAGCGAAGTTACGGGAGCTCTGTGCGGCGTCGTTACCGACCGGCAGGTCAGAGCCCGGGTTAGCACCACGAGCCAGCGTGAAGCGAAGTGCGTCCGCACCGTAGTCACGCACCCAGTCCAGCGGGTCAATGCCGTTGCCGAGAGACTTCGACATCTTGCGACCCTGCTCATCGCGGACCAGACCGTGCAGGAAGACATCCTTGAACGGCACCTGCGGACGGCCGTCGCGGCCCTTACCCAACGGTGAATCAGGCAGGGTGGCAGCAAAGGTCGAGAACATCATCATGCGCGCGACCCAGAAGAACAGAATGTCGTAGCCGGTGACCAGCACGGATGTTGGGTAGAACTTCTCCAGCTCTGGGGTGGCGTCCGGCCAACCCATCGTGGAAAACGGCCACAGCGCAGAGGAGAACCAGGTATCCAGCACGTCCGGATCCTGCGTCCAGCCCTCGCCCGTCGGGACCTCATCATCCGGGCCGACACAGACGACCTCGCCATTCGGGCCGTACCAGATCGGGATGCGGTGGCCCCACCACAGCTGGCGCGAAATACACCAGTCGTGCATGTCATCGACCCAGTCGAACCAGCGCGGCTCCTGCGAAGCCGGGTGAATAACCGTGTCGCCCTCGCGAACAGCATCGCCGGACATCTTGGCCAGCTCATCGACCTTAACGAACCACTGCAGGCTCAGCAGCGGCTCAATCGGCTCACCCGAGCGCTCCGAATGACCGACCGAGTGAACGTACGGGCGGACCTCCTTGACAATGCGCCCCTGCTCACGCAGAGCCTCCGTCAGCGCGGTACGGGCCTCCGCGCGATCCATGCCGTCGAAACGCGTGCCGGTGTTGAAGATACGGCCAGTGGTGTCGATGACCTCCGGCATATCCAGGTCGTGGCGCTGGCCCATGGCGAAGTCATTCGGATCGTGCGCCGGCGTGATCTTCACCGCGCCTGTACCGAACTCGCGGTCCACGTAGTCATCGGCGATGACCTGAATCTTCAGGTCCTCGCGGAACGGGTGGTCCAGAACCTTACCCACCAGGTGCGTGTAGCGCTCATCCTCCGGGTGCACGGCAATTGCCACGTCACCCAGCATCGTCTCCACACGAGTCGTCGCCACAACAATGGAGTCTTCCCCATCGCCGTAGCGGAAGGACACGAGCTCGCCTTCAGCGTCCTCGTACTTGACCTCAATATCCGAGATTGCAGTCTGCAGCACTGGCGACCAGTTGACCATGCGCTTGGCGCGGTAAATCAGGCCGCGGTCAAACAATTCCTTAAAAATCGTCTGAACCGCACGGGACAGGCCCTCGTCCAGAGTGAAGCGCTCACGGGACCAATCCAGGGAGTCACCAATCTGGCGCATCTGGTTGCCGATACGTCCGCCGTAATCGTGCTTCCACTCCCAGACCTTCTCCACGAATTCCTCGCGGCCATAATCGAAGCGGTCCTTACCTTCGGACTCCTTCAGCATCGCCTCGACCTTGGTCTGCGTTGCGATACCCGCGTGGTCCATACCCGGCAGCCACAGCACCTCGTAGCCCTGCATGCGCTTACGGCGCACCAGCGCATCCATCAAAGTGTGGTCCAGTGCGTGGCCCATGTGCAGCTGACCCGTCACATTCGGCGGGGGCAGCACAATAGAGTAAGCCGGCTTGGAGCTAGACGGGTCAGCCTTGAAATAACCAGCGTCTACCCAGCCCTGGTACAGGTCCGACTCCACGTCAGCCGGGTTCCACGACTTGGGCAACTTATCTGCTCTGTTTAGGTCCACGTTGTTCTCAGTCACGCGTCACATCTTAGCGCCTTGCCCGGATTTGGTTTTCCAGGGGCTTTACGACGGCCCTTGCGCCCCACCCATATCTACCATCAGCGACTTATACACCGCCTAATTCAAGCCTTACTCTCGCTCCGACCCGAACCGCGATTACCGCGCAAAATAAAAGCGCTCTCTTGTGAAATCATCACAAGAGAGCGCCTCTAAACGGCCGTTGAACAGCTCTTAGACCAGCAGGTCCTTAACTGCCTCGCGCTCTTCGCGCAGTGCCTTGACGTTGCGCTCGATGCCAGCGCGCTGAACCTCGGAAAGATCCAGGCCCTCAACGCGAACCCACTCGCCGTCCTTGGCGTAGCACGGAACACCAGCGACCAGGCCCTCGTCGATGCCGTAGGAGCCATCGGACGGAAGGGCGACAGAGACCCACTCGCCCTCTGGGGTACCCGTGACCCAGTCACGCATGTGGTCAACTGCGGCAGCGGCAGCGGAAGCTGCGGAGGAGGAACCACGGACCTCGATGATTTCTGCGCCACGCTTGGCGACACGCGGAATGAAGTCCTGCTCGACCCATGCAGCGTCCACCTTGTCGGAGACCTTCTCGCCTGCAATGGTGGCGTAGGTGATGTCCGGGAACTGGTCTGCGGAGTGGTTACCCCAGACAATCATGTTCTTGATCTCAGTGGTCGGAACACCAATCTTTTCCGACAGCTGAGACAGGGAGCGGTTGTGGTCCAGGCGCATCATGGCGGTGAAGCGCTCTGCCGGGATGTCCTTAGCGTGGGATGCGGCGATCATGGTGTTGGTGTTGGCCGGGTTGCCGACAACCAGAACCTTGATGTCGTCTGCTGCATGATCGTTCAGTGCGGCACCCTGCGGGCCGAAGATCTTGCCGTTGGCGCCCAGCAGTGCGGAGCGCTCCTCGCCCTTGCCGCGCGGCTTTGCACCGACCAGGAAGGCGGCGTTGGCACCGTCGAATGCCTTTGCCGGATCATCGGTGATGTTGATGCCAGTCAGAAGCGGGAAGGCGGAGTCAAACAGCTCCATGGCGACGCCTTCGGTGGCGTGCAGCGCCGGAGTGATCTCCAGCAGGTTCAACTCAACCGGGGTCTCAGGGCCGAAAACCGAACCGCTGGCAATGCGGAAGAGCAGGGAGTAAGCGATCTGTCCGGCGGCACCGGTAACTGCAACCTTTACGGGAGTCTTGTTCACTTCAGGCCTTTCTCGAGAGAGAATCAATTCGCTGCCCACTCTAATGCGACTACAGAATTGGCGCAGACGGGGGCGACGGGCTCAGGCCAATTCTGAAAAACGGATAGCATTAGGCATGACTTACGGTCATGTACTCATTTCACTAGAAAGAAGTCCGCGACCGAGCAATTTCACCCCCGTTAGATAGCCAAAACCCCGTAGTCGCCCTCTAGTCCAAGCAAAGGATTTTCATGAAGTCTCCAGGCTCCTCTGATGCAATCCCCCATGCAGTCTTGGTGGCAGCACTTCAAGAATTCACCGCAAAGGGGTATGCAGATGCCCGTTTGGATGCCATTGCTGCCGCCTCTGGTGTCTCCAAGCGCATGCTTCACTACCACTGTGGTGACAAGTTGGGACTCTACAGGGCGACGTGGGCACATGTGCTGGAGACCGTAAGGCCTGACGACGACGACCTGCGCCCGCACTCCAATGTGCCGGTGGAAGCCCTGCAGCATGTGGTCGGTGTTATCTATGACTACTTCTCGGCGAACCCGCTCGCCGTGCGGTTCATCATCCAGGAAAACCTACATCCGGTCCTGCCGCTAGAAGGCGTGACTGGGCTTGGTGGTCAGAGCCCAATTGTTTTGGAGTTTGACCGCATCTTGTTGCTCGGTCGCGATTATGGTGCATTCCGCACTGATATTTCCGCACTTGATCTTTATATTCTCGTGCTGTCGCTGGCCACCTTCCCCACCCTGCACCAGCGGACTTTTGAAAACCTCTACGGCATTGAAATGCAGTCGACAGTGTTGTCGGACAAGCTGCGTGAGTTCGCTCAGGACACTGTGACCAGCCTGTTGACGTCCTCGCCTCGCAACGAACCGGGCAGCTCGTACACTTCCCTGCTGGCCTCCCATGGCGCCAACTCGTCCGCGCTTGGCGCAGAGGTCTACGGCGATCAGCCCAACCCAGAGACTCAAGACTTGACTACTGACGATGCCCCGGATTACCGCGACATCTACGGCATGGACGACTAGGGCTCCATACAGACATCAAAAACCCGGTTAGAGCGGCTACTCTAACCGGGTTTTTAGCTACCTTTACGCAGTCTTCTTATCCTCGCTGCGTTCAACGAGTTCCGGCGCTGCACCGTCCGTGATGCATTCCTTGTGGACAATGACCTCCGCGACGTCGTCACGCTCTGGTACCTCGAACATCACGGGAACCAGGATCTCTTCCATGATGCCGCGCAAACCACGGGCGCCGGTATTGCGGCTAATCGCCTTGGCAGCAATGGCGCGCAGTGCCTCATCGTCGATGGTAAGGCGCACACCGTCCATGTCGAACAGGTGCTGGTACTGGCGAACCAGGGAGTTCTTCGGCTCGGTGAGTACACGAACCAGCGCGTCCTCATCGAGGTTGGTGACCGATGCGATAACGGGAAGGCGGCCAATGAACTCGGGAATCAGGCCGAATCGAACGAGGTCCTCCGGCAGCACGTCGCGGAATGGATCCTTCATGTCCTCGTCGTTAGCCGAGGTGACATCTGCTCCGAAGCCCAGGCCCTTCTTGCCGACGCGCTCCTGAACGACCTTTTCCAGACCGGCAAACGCACCAGCGACGATGAACAGGACGTTGGAAGTGTCGAACTGAATGAACTCCTGGTTCGGCAGCTTGCGCCCACCCTGCGGGGGCACGGCGGCTACGGTTCCCTCGAGAATCTTCAGCAGCGCCTGCTGCACACCTTCACCGGAGACATCGCGAGTGATGGAAGTGTTCTCGGACTTGCGCGAAATCTTGTCAATCTCATCGACGTAAATGATGCCGCGCTGTGCCTTCTCGACGTCGAAATCAGTAGCCTGCAGCAGCTTCAGCAGGATATTCTCCACGTCCTCGCCGACATAGCCGGCCTCGGTCAGGCTGGTGGCGTCAGCGATCGCGAACGGCACATCCAGCTTGCGGGCCAACGTCTGTGCGAGGTAGGTCTTGCCGCAGCCAGTCGGCCCCAGCAAGAGGATGTTCGACTTCTGCAGCTCGACGTCGTTGTCCGACTTGGTCTCCGCAGCACGAAGGCGCTTGTAGTGGTTGTAGACCGCTACCGCTAGGGTGCGCTTAGCCATGTCCTGGCCGATGACGTACTCATCGAGGAAGTCTCGAATTTCCATCGGCCGCGGCAGGCGGTCGTCGTTGCCAGTTGCCTCGCCGCCGGTGTTGAGCTCCTCTTCGATGATCTCGTTGCAGAGCTCGATGCACTCATTACAGATGTACACACCAGGTCCGGCAATCAGCTTCTTGACCTGCTTCTGACTCTTTCCACAGAAAGAGCACTTCAGCAAATCCGCACTTTCTTGCATACGCGCCATGAGGCTCCCGCCGCCGCCTTTCCGCTTCGTTGCCAATAATTGCTTCAGACCAGCCTACCGTGAGTGTGCGCAATTACCGGCTTCCACGCCAGGGCGAGGCGAATTTCACGCAATCTCGCTCGGCGCTTTACGACGGCCAGTGCGCAGCACTCCAGAGAGACCATGTCCCCTTTTAAGCGTTGTGCTTGCGGTACTCGAAGACCTGGTCGATGATGCCGTACTCGACGGCCTCTTCAGCGGTCAGGATCTTGTCACGATCGGTGTCCTTGCGGATCTGCTCTGCAGTGCGACCGGAGTGGCGAGCCAGAGTCTCCTCCATCAGCTTGCGCATGCGCTCGATCTCGTTCGCCTGAATCTCCAGGTCGGAAACCTGGCCCTGGATACCCTGGGTGGCCGGCTGGTGAATGAGCACGCGCGCATTCGGCAGAGCTGCGCGCTTACCCGGTGCACCCGCAGCGAGCAGGACGGCTGCCGCGGAAGCAGCCTGGCCCAGGCACACCGTCTGCACGTCGGGACGCACGTACTGCATCGTGTCGTAGATGGCCATCAGCGACGTGAAGGAGCCACCTGGGGAGTTGATGTACATCGTGATGTCACGATCCGGGTCCAGCCCCTCGAGCACCAGCAGCTGCGCCATGATGTCGTTAGCGGCGGTGTCGTCGACCTGGGAGCCGAGGAAGATAATGCGCTCTTCGAAGAGCTTGTTGTATGGGTTGGATTCCTTAGCACCAAAGCTGGAGTGCTCCACGAAAGAAGGAAGCACGTAGCGCGACTGCGGCATCTGCATATTGTTCATCTCCATGTTGATTAAATCGCCTCTAATTATTCGCTACTGTCCGCTTTTAGCGTGCGGTGTCCTTGAGGGCGGTTACGACGTGGTCAACCAGGCCGTATTCCTTAGCCTCAGCCGCGGTGAACCAGCGGTCGCGGTCCGAGTCTTCCTCAATGCGCTCGACCGGCTGACCGGTGTGCTGCGCGATCAGACGAGCCATCTCCTTCTTGGTGGCAGCGAACTGCTCAGCCTGAATGGTGATGTCGGATGCGGTACCGCCAATACCTGCAGACGGCTGGTGCATCATGATGCGGGCGTGCGGCAGCGCGTAACGCTTGCCCTTAGCACCTGCGGCGAGCAGGAACTGGCCCATGGAAGCTGCCAAGCCCATGCCGTAGGTAGCCACGTCGCACGGAACGAACTGCATGGTGTCGTAAATGGCCATGCCGGCGGTGACGGAGCCGCCCGGGGAGTTGATGTACAGCGAGATATCCGCCTCCGGGTCCTCGGCTGCCAGGAGCAGCATCTGACCGCAGAGCTTGTTGGCAATCTCGTCGTCGACCTGCTCACCCAGCCAAATAATGCGCTCCTTGAGCAGCTTGTCGAAAACCGTGTTCGTCGACATCTGGGCGTTATCGCTCATCTGTGTACTCCTTTTTCGTACGTGTGCGAGTTTTGTCGTTCATTAGAGGGTAACGAAAAGGGCCGCCCCTTTGTTTCGGGAACGGCCCTTGTTCGCTATAAGCGTTGCGGCATGAGGAACGCGCCGCGCTAATTGCGGGGCTTACTCAGCGGAAGTGTCCTCAGCCTTGTCGGACTCAGCCTTCTCAGCCTCCGGCTCGACCTCACCGAAGTACTCGTTCAGGTCGATTTCGTTGCCCTCGGTGTCCTTGGCGGAAGCCTTCAGGATCGAGGTAGCCAGAGCCTTGCCGCGGCGAACGTCTGCGAACAGGTTGCCGAGCTGGCCGGACTGCTGAATCTGCTGGATGAACTGGTTCGGGTCCATGCCGTAGGACTGAGCAGTGAACAGGATGTGGTCGGTGAGTTCCTGCTGGGAAACGTCCGGCTGGATCTCCTCAGCCAGTGCATCCAGGAACAGCTGGGTGCGAACAGCTTCCTCAGCGGACTTCTTGGAGTCCTCGTCGAACTGCTCACGGGTGGTGCCCTGTGCCTCCAGCATGGAGTTCAGAACCTTCTCGTCGCCGCCGAACTGACCCAGCAGCTGCTGCAGCTGGCCCTCGACCTGCTCCTTGACAACACCCTCCGGCAGAGCGATGGTGGTCTGCTCCATAGCGGCAGCCAGAACCTTGTCGCGAACCTGCTGAGCCTGCTCACCCTTCTTGGTGTTCTCAACCTGGCGAGCCAGGTCTTCCTTCAGCTCATCAAGGGTGTCGAACTCGGAAGCCATCTGAGCGAAGTCGTCGTCAGCTTCCGGCAGCTCGCGGACCTTGACGGACTGAACGGTAACGGTGACCTGAGCGTCCTCGCCCTCGTGCTCGCCAGCAACCAGCTTGGTGGTGAACTCCTTGGACTCGCCCTGGGACAGGCCGACAACAGCGTCATCCAGGCCGTCAATCAGGTCATCGGAGCCAACCTGGTAGGACAGGCCCTCGGTGGAGGCCTCTTCCAGCTCTTCGCCGTCGATGGTGGCGGACAGGTCGATGGAGACGAAGTCGTCCTTCTCAACTGCACGCTCGACGCCGGTCAGGGTGCCGAAACGAGCGAGCAGGTTCTGCAGCTCAGCCTCAACAGCTTCGTCGTCGGCGACCAGCGGGTCAACCTCAACTGCGATGTCCTCGAACTTCGGCAGCTCAATCTCCGGACGGACGTCGACCTCAGCGGTGAACTCAACGAGCTCGCCGTCTTCCAGCTTGGTGATGTCGACCTCAGGCTGACCGATAACCTTCAGGTCCTCCTCGCGAACGACCTCGTCGTAGCGGGACGGGACCATGTCGTTGAGCACCTGCTCCAGGATCGGGCCGCGGCCGAAGCGGGCCTCAATCAGCTTTGCCGGTGCCTTGCCCTTACGGAAGCCCGGAATCTGGACCTGCTGAGCCAGTGCCTTGTAGGCGTTGTCGAACTCTGGCTTCAGCTCGTCAAACGGGACCTCGACGGTAATCTTCACTCGGGTCTCATTGAGCTTCTCAACGGAAGACTTCACTGGTGCACTCTCCTGCAACTCGATGATTAATTCATAGACCACGGGAGTGCCCGTGATACTGGTCGGGGTAGCGGGATTTGAACCCACGGCCTTCCGCTCCCAAAGCGGACGCGCTACCAAGCTGCGCCATACCCCGTATGCGTCATTCGAAACCTAGCAGAAACCCCTTTGGAGCATCTGCACCGGGGCCCTCATAGGCGCGAAATCGCGTTTCCACAACGGACCCGTATAGATTTACCTGACGATTAATGAAATCACAAAACCACGCGTTCAACCAGGCTAATGCTCTGTCTGAAAACGCTTTACGACGCCATCGAGAGCCAACCTGCCAACTACTACTGGTTTCATGAAATCCATGCATATCACCGGGCGTTTGCATCTCCTCGGCACTGCTTTTGGCGGCCTCGTTTGCTGCAAACACTCCATTCGTCGGCCGACCCTCCAAAGAAGCCGCCTAAAACGACTGCCCCTTTGTTGAGTCGTGTGACAGTGTAATCAACGGCTATACGCCTGTTTCACATACCCCACGTTGCTTTAGTTTCATTTTCTGTTTTTCCCGGCCACAGCCACTTTTCTTTAAAGCCTTCGAGAAAAACCTGGCATCGATTTTTGTATGTGCGCTTTAACGGGTTAATATGCCTTGTACCAAGACACAGTCTGGTGGAGGCGATTGCGCATCTAAGCCGGATTTCTGTCTATGGGGATGTCGTATAGTGGCTAATACCTCAGCCTTCCAAGCTGAAGACGCGGGTTCGATTCCCGTCATCCCCTCCATGTGAAAGCACCCTCCGGCCAGCGTCGGAGGGTGTTCTTCTTTTTGACGGGATCCGTCCCGAAATCCGCCACAGGCATGTCACGACCGCGTGCGCGCGTCACGGTTTCATACAGCGTCGGTAACAAGTCGGTGGCACTGTCATGTCGGGTCTTTTGCCGTCGTCACGCACAACTAGTCCCGGCGGCATGAATCCTCGCATCATCGACAAGGACACCGGCGTCGAGCTGTGGACCGTCGCCGAATGCGCGGAGTTCACCGGTACCGCGCGCGGCACGTTCGCCAGCTATGCGGGCCGTGGCAAAGCGCCGGTGCCGGCGGCGAAGCTCCACGGGCTGAACCCGCGGAACTCCGACGACGTGCGCGAGTGGCAGAAAGGCCACGAGGCGAAGGGCAAGTAGCCGGCCCAATCTCGGACCGGTCAGCCCGGCATGACCGGTCAGCCCAAGTAGTGGGCGGCGACGACGTTGGCGATCTCGTCGGCGTCGTTGTGGGCGACGAGCACGCCGTGGCCGTGGCCCGGCAGCTCGATGAGCTCGCCGCCCATGACCGCCTGCATCGCGCGGCCGCCCGTGCCGGTCACCGCCGCATCGCGGTCGTAGTGGAGCAGCAGCGGCTTCGACTCGAGGGCGTCGCCGCTGAGTTCCACGGCAGCGCCCTGCCCCGGCCAGCCGAGGCATAGCTGCCCCGACGACAGCGCATCGGCGTTGAGGCGGAAGATGTCGCCGCCGGTGAACTGGTCGAGGTACGTGCGGGGAATGCGGGACGGGTCGGCGGCGGTGACGTTGTCGTTGCAGATGATCGCCCGCTCGATGGTTCCCATCGCCTCGGTCTGCGCCATCATGTCTTCCGGGGTCACGCCCTCGGGTAGTTCGGGGGTCTCCACCTCGCCGGTGACCACGGCGTCGGCGATGTCGGGCCACATGCTCTCCGAGTACGTCGCCACGAAGGTCTGCTGCAGCAGCACCGACTGATTGCCGGCGCCGGGGCGCATCAGGTTCGCCGCGAAGGAATGGCTGCGCCACGCGACGGGCAGAACGCCGTCGGCCAGCTGCATGAACGCCTCCGGGTCGTCGGCGAAGGCGGCGGGCACGTCGCCCACCTGCGTCGGCGGCGGGTAGACCTGACCCGGCGCGCCAACCTCCTCGTTGATGCGCTGCGACCAGCGCGCGTACACCTGCAGGGCGGTGGTGCCCAGGCCGTACTCGTCGTCACGGTCGGCGATCCACTGGAACATCGCGTTGAGAGCCTCGCGGCGCCACGGTTCGCGCGAGTCTCCGAGCCGAAAGTAACGGTCGGCAGGATCGACCGAGGAATCCAGCACCATCCGGCCCGTCTTGTCCGGGAACAGGGTCGCGTACGTGCTCATCAGATCCGTGCCGTAGGACAGGCCGTAGAGGTGCATGACGTCCTGGCCGAGCACGTCGCGGACATGGTTGAGATCGCGAGCGGTGTTCTCCGTGGTGATGGTCGCCGCGTATCCCGTTTCGTTGGCTTCGCAGGAGGCGTACATCGCGCCGACCTGCCCGGAGAGCAGACCCGTCATCGGGATGTCCGCCACGTTGCAGTTCAGCGGGGTGCCCCAGGCCAGGCCGCGCGGCTCGACGGCGATGAGGTCGAAGTGCTCCCGGACGGCGGTCGGCATCCTCACGGCCTCGTCGGAGAACATTCCCAACGCGTCGCCGCCGGGGCCGCCCGGATTGCCTGCGATGACGCCACGGCGCTCCCCCGTCGCCGGAACCCGGCTGACAGTGAGGGAAATCGTCGCGCCCTCCGGGTCGGAATAATCACGTGGCACGTCGATGTCCGCGCACACGGTGCCCGGCGCGGTCATCGCCGCGGTCGGGCACGCGCCCCAGTCCAACCCGCCGAGATCGGCCGGACCGGCGGAGCCGCCGGCCGACGCCTGCGGCACCGACAGCAACGTGCCCGCCAGCGCGAGCGCCGTGACCGGGGCCAACGCCCTGCGGACGAAGGACGTCCGGGACGACGGGGCCGCTGAGACTCGGCTCGCGGACCGGGCCTCGGCACCGGTCTCCACAGAGGAGACGGCGGGGGACGCTGCGCCGAATGCGGCGGGGGACAACTTCTTCGTGGGGCGCACGGGGATAAACACCTTTCATCGACTGCAACGAACGGTATCAAACCGTAACGCCGACCGCACGCCGTTCAAGGCACGAAGATTAGGGCACCGGAGGCACGCTGTTCAACGCACGGAGATCAGGGCACGGACCGCACCCGGTACACCAGCACCGCACCGACGGCGGTGAGCGCGCCCGCGAAAACGTACAGGCCGGGGTACCCGCCGAGGTTCGCCAACGCGAAGGCGGCGAGCACCGGGGCGGCCATGTTCGGGCCGGCGACGGCGAGGTTCATGACGCCCACGTCACGCCCGCGCTCATCGGCCTTGGGCAGCACCTGGTTGATCAGGGCCTGATCGACGGCCATGAACACGCCCCACGACAGACCCAACAGCACCGCCGCGCCGACGACCATGGCGAAGCTCCCGGCGAACGCCATGATCGCGCAGGCCCCGGCGACGCCCATCGACGACAACGCCACGAACACCCGGCGCTTGCCCATCTTGTCGGACACTTTGCCCGACAGGATCGCGGTGACGATGACGCACAGGGCATACGCGCCGGTGAGGACGAGCACGCCGGCATCCGGATCGGGGTGGCCGATGTGATCGCGCAGGTAATAGAACAGGTAGAACAACGCGACCGAGTTGCCCGTGGTCACCAGGAACCGGGCGATGAACACCCACGTGAAGTCGCGGTAGAGCCCTCCGGGCACCTCGGCGACGGCGGGCACCACGGCGTCAGCGTCCCCGCCGGCGTCGTCAAGCACCGGAGATGCGGCCGCCTGCGACCGCACCCGGGACACGTCGCGGAAGCCCGGCAGGAACTGGCCGATGAGCACCAGCAGCAGCGCCGCGGTGACGATGTACGCCAGCCCCAGGTCGAACACCGTGGCCACGACGGTGCCCAGCACCACGCCGAGGGTGTACGTCAGCCCCAGCACACCCGAGACCACGCCGTACTGATTGTCCGGCACCGTATCCGGCGCCACCGCCTGGGCCGCGTTGATTGACGCCGCGATGGCCAGCTGGAACACCGCCCACCCGATGGTCAACGCCATGAAGCCCGGCGCGGCGCCCAGGAACACCAGCGACCCGGCCGCCGCCAGCCCGCCGAAGAGGATCCACGGGGCGCGGCGGCCCCAGCGCGTGTCCGTGCGGTCCGACAACCACCCGGCCAGCGGATGCCCGATGATGGAGAAGAACCCGCCGACCGCCATGAGGAGCGCGAACTTCTCCTCCTTCTCCCCCGGATGCCAGATGAGGATCTGCTGCGCCAACAACAGCTGCGTCGGCGCTGCCCACGAGATGTTCTGCCCCAGGTACAGCAGGCCGTACCGCACGATCCAGCCGGTGGTCACCGGCGTGCGCTGGGCGGGGTCGGCGGTGAAACGCCCGACGTCGGAGATGGCGCGTTCGGAGGAGCCGGCGTGTTCGGAGGAGCTCATCCCTGCACCCCATCCGGCTCCGGCGGCTGCGCCCGCACGTTGGGGTCGGTGTGTTCGTCCGCGACGGGGTAACGACGGCCTGCGGTGTAGCGCCGGTGCAGCTCCGGGGTGATCCGCCCGGTGCGGGCCAGCTCGGCCAGCAGGCGGCCCGACGGCTTCATCGTCCGTTCCTGCGTCTCGTAGTCCAGGTGGACGATACCGAATCGCGGCTCTTCGCCGTCGGCCCATTCCCAGTTGTCCACGAAGCACCAGTGGTACCAGCGCTCGATGGGCACGTCCGACTCGGCGATGGCCCGCAGGTGCTCCAGGATGAACCGCGGCCGGAACGACTCCAGCCTGCGGTCGGCAGCCCCGGCGTCCGGGTTGGCGTAGTCCCCGGCCGGATTCGTCTTTTCGACGCCCGCGTCCACGCCACCGACCGACAGCTCCAGATCGCCGAGATCGCAGGTGCCGTTTTCGGTGATCCAGACCGGTCCGCCGAAACGCTCGTTCAGGTCGCGGGCGCATTCGACCAGGCCCTCGGGGTGGATTTCCCACCCGAGGTCGTTGACCGGAGCCCCGACGAAGGTGCCGTCGTCGAACTTGTCGACGGCCGTGCGCGAGTAGTAGTTCAGGCCCAGGAAGTCGTGGTGGCGGCCCGACGGCAACCCGCGGCCGACCTTCGCCCCGCCCAGCAGCGGATGGAACTTCCCCGCCAGATGCGCGTCGGCGACGATGTCCTGGAACAGATGCCGATTGATCCGCGCCAGGCCGCGGTGGATGGGGTTGCGCGGATTGCGCGGCGCGAACGCCCGTGCGTGGTGGGCGATGCCGACCTTCGCCCGATCCCCCTGGATGCCGTGGATGACCTCGTAACCGCGGATGTGGGACACCGCCATGTTGCGCAGCACGGCCATCGTGTCGCCCCACGAGCGGTTGCCCGGCGGGCCCGAGCGGAACATGTGCGCCTGGGTGGCGTACACGTTCGGCTCGTTGACGGTGATCCACTCGTCGACGAGGTCGTCGAGCGCCCGCACGGTCGTCTCCGCATAGCGCAGGAAAGCCGCCGGCGATTCATCGGAGGTGAAGCCGCCGCGCCGAGCGAACCAGAGCGGATTGACGAAGTGATGGAGCGTCACCAGCGGACGAATCCCCTTGTCCCGCAGGTCGGCAATCTCCTCACGGTAGCGATCCAGCACCGCATGGTCGAACTCCCCCGGCCGCGGTTCGATACGCGCCCACTCCACGCCGATGCGAGCGATGGGCAGACCCAGCGACGCCATGAGCTCGTTGTCCTCCCGCCACCGGTTCCAGTGGTCGGTGGCGCGCAGCGGGGTCGAACCATCGGCGATGTTGCCGGGCTCGCGGGCCCAATCGAACCAGTCGTTGTTCTCGTCACCGCCCTCGATCTGCCCGGCGGCCGACGCCGTGCCGATCAGCAGACCCCGCAGATCGACGTCGTGATGCAACGGCTTCGCGAGCGGCGACGTGCGCGGCTGAGGATGGAGAGTTCGGTCATTGGCAGGCACATTGGTTGACATGCCGACATCCTATGTCACACATCACGCCTAGTTTTTGGTTTTCAAACAAAATGTTATGGGTTTCGCGCGTCGACGGGGTCGTCGTAAAGCAACCGAGTAGAGCAACCGGATCGTTCGCGAAAAATCCGCTCCCCCTGGAACGAATCGGAGCCCCGGCCCGTTGTTGACGATGTCCCCCCCCCAAAAAAAAATCAAAAATCACGTTAGGAACCCCACTTGTCAGCCTTCTAAGCTGAAGACGCGGGTTCGATTCCCGTCATCCCCTCCACGCAACCGGGCGCATTGCTCCCGGTTTTTACTTTCTGAGCCGACGTCCGGGGACCAGAAATTCTTCTGACCTCTGTTCAGGATCCAGTGCTACGGGTACTCTGGGCACCATGAAGCCCACCATTATCGATGCCGATACTGGACACGAACTATGGACCGCGGTCGAATGCGCTGCTTTTTCCGACACCGCACGTGGCACTTTCACCAGCTACGCTGGCCGCAAGAAGGCTCCTGAACCCGTCGCGAAGCTTCATGGGTTGACCCTGTGGGATTCCGAAGAAGTTCGCGCATGGCACGCCAATCGGAAGAGCCGCACCAAGAGCACCGACTCCGCCGAATCATAGATACCTACCCATACCCAATCATTTCCTGGTTCCCGAGCTACATCTGTCGGACAGATATGTAAGCTCGGGAACTTTTTTCGCTCTACATGCGTTATCTCAAGTAATTACAAGCAGTACCCGCAATTTCCTTTTTGGAGGCCTAGCCCATGGGGGCTTTAATCCTGATCGCGATCACCGTCGGCGGCGCAATTATCATCGCGTCGATGGCTCAAAACCGCTCTAACAGGGCCTTTGATGCTCGCCAGAACAATCAATTGGAAGACGCCGTCGCAGACGCCCGCCGCTGGATTGAGCGACTGGGCTCACAGGTATTGAACCTGGCTGGCACCGATTCGGCTTCCACGCAGGCTCTTGCTGACGCATCCGAGCGCTACAATGCCGCTTCCTCGCAGATTTCTACTGCGCGCACCCCGGCACAGGCGCGAATGGCCCGCGAATCGGCGCTGGAGGGCCTGCACTACATCAATGCGGCTCGCGAAATTATGGGCCTGCCGGCGGGGCCGACACTGCCACCGCTGGAGGGGCAGAAGGCCGCTGGTTCTGTGACCGAAACTCGCACCATTGAGCACGAAGGCCACTCGGTTACCGCCTCTCCATACGCCACCCCGGAAACTCCGAACTACTACCCCGGTGGTCGTGTCGCTGGCCGTCCGGTTCCGGCCGGTTGGTACTCCGAGCCATGGTGGAAGTCCGCGCTCCGCACCGGTGTCTGGACCGCAGGCTCGATGCTGCTGTTCTCTACCCTCTTCCACGGTATGGCCGGTGTTGCCTACGGCGCTGATGAGTTCGCCAGCGGCATGGGCACCGGCGCTGACGACTTCGGCGGCACCGAGGACTTTGGAGCCGAAGACTTCGGTGGCGACGATTTCGGTGGAGATGACCTTGGCGGCGACTTCGGTGGCGGCGGTGCAGATGCCGGTGACGCAGGCGACGGCGGAGGCTTCTTCGACGGCCTCTTCGGTGGCGGCGACGGCGGCGGCGACGGCGGCGGATTTTTCGACGGCGGATTCGACGGTTTCGATATTTAGAAAAAGCCCGGCGCCGCTATTTCGCTAAATCCGCAAAAGGATCGACAGTGCCGTCTGTCTGAGGCCGATACTCAATTTTTCTGGCGGCGAATCGACCAGCTTCCTTGCCAAGGATGCTGCTAATTAAAGCAACAGCCATATCCATACCTGCTGCGACTCCTGATGAGCTCCAGCGATCTCCGTCTTCAACCCATCGAGCCGCTTTCACCCACGTCACTTCGTTTCCGAACGAGGTAGCCCAATCAAAAGCCAACTTATTACTAGTTGCCCGCTTTCCTTCAAGAAGCCCAGCCGCAGCAAGCAGTGCGGAACCTGTGCAAACCGATGCCACTAACCGCGCCCGGGATCCGAGGTTGTTGAGCCAGTCCAAAAACTCTGCATCGTCAACTAGTGTTCTACTCCCGGCTCCACCAGGAACTAGAAGAATATCGACCGTTTCGAGGTCAGTGGCACAACGTGTGGCGATAACCTGCGCCCCCTGAGCGCTGGTTATCGGACCAGCAATGTTGGCGACATATTCGACCTCAATCTCTGGGACATGGCCAAAAAGGCCAACCGGTCCAAATACGTCCAAGAGCTCGAACCCGGGGAATAGCACAACAGTTACTCGGCGATGCGCTTCTTGATTTGTCATACGACAATTCCTACTCCGTCTACACATGAAAAAAGGTCTGGTCCCAGAGTTTTCTGGAACCAGACCCCTTTTTTATTCCTATCAACAGATAGCGAACAGCAATCCCTTTAAGCTTCTGGCAGCTCCGGGGCAACGCCAGTCTTTTCGTACTCTGCCAGAATGTCGATGCGGCGCTGGTGACGCTCCTCCTCGCTCCACGGCTGGGAGACGAAAGCATCGACGATAGCCAGGGCCTCTTCCTCAGAGTGCATACGACCGCCGAGGCCGATCAGCTGAGCATTGTTGTGCTCGCGGGCGAGCTTTGCGGTCTCCACCGACCAAGCCAGCGCACAACGAGCGCCCTTGACCTTGTTAGCAGCAATCTGCTCGCCGTTGCCGGAACCGCCGAGCACGATGCCCAGGCTGCCCGGATCAGCGACGGTACGGGAAGCCGCCTCAATGCAGAATGCTGGGTAATCATCTGCAGGGTCGTAGGTGTGAGCGCCGCAATCAACGACGTCGTGGCCAGCCTTCTCCAGGTGGGCCTTAATCAGGTTCTTCATCTCAAAACCGGCGTGGTCTGCACCAAGGTAAATACGCATGGCAGCAAGTTTAGCGGTTCCCACGGATTCCACGGCGCCTGCACCCGTTTTAGGTATTGCTTGACGACGTCTCCTGCGCAGCCGAATAGGGTGAAAAGTGACTGTATTTGCGTTTCAGCACGCCTTCGAAACCGGAAATTGGGTGCTTTTACCGTGTCTCCTGCGCCGCAAGCTCACTTCCAAGTCGATCCTGAAGCCCATGGCTCCCATGGGAATCATCACGCACCGGTGGTGCGAACGGTTCGGCATGATATCAACAAGAAACCATTTATTGTCATTTGGGAGGTCACGCGGGCTTGTGGCTTAGTCTGCAAGCACTGCCGTGCAGATGCGCAGCACGAGCCGCATCCTCACCAGCTTTCGACCACCGAGGGCAAGATGCTGCTGGAGACCTTGGCGTCGTATAGCAAGCCGAAGCCGCTTGTAGTGCTCACCGGCGGTGATCCTTTTGAGCGTGATGACCTGGAAGAATTGGTGCGATTCGGCACGGAGCAGGGCCTGAATATGTCGCTATCTCCATCGGTGACGCCGCGGCTCACGCCAGAGCGGATTCAGTCACTGCGTGAGGCCGGTGGCAAGGCGATGTCCATGTCGCTCGATGGCGCGACTGCCCAGACCCATGACAAGTTCCGTGGATTTTCGGGCACTTTTGAAAAGACGCTCGAAATGGCTCCGCACATCAACGAGGCCGGTTACCGGCTGCAGATTAACTCGACCCTGACCAAGGGAAATATTCATGAGGCGCCAGCGCTGCTGAAGACCGTCATGGAGATGCAGGCCAAGATGTGGTACGTCTTTTTCCTCGTTCCCACTGGTCGCGGTGCGGATTTGGGCGCATTGTCACCGGAGGAACGCGAGGATGTTCTGCACTGGTTGTCTGATGTGTCCAACCGAATTGCCATTAAGACGACGGAGGCGCCGCAGTATCGGCGCGTCGTCATGCAGCAGGAGGAAGCGAAGGAAAAGGGGCTGCCACCCTATGAGGGCGGCGAGCTCTACCGTTACTTGACCGAGGAAACGACAAAGCTGCTCGGTGCTGTGCCGGAAAAGCCACGTCGCCCGCGCTCCCCCATGGCCGTCAATTCCGGGTCAGGTTTTGCCTTCATTGACCACATCGGCGACGTCTACCCCAATGGCTTCCTGCCGCTTCACTGCGGAAATGTGAAGGCCACGCCATTCCAGGAAATCTATTCGAACTCGCCGGCGTTCAAGGCCCTTCGCGATCCGGACAATTGGCATGGAAAGTGCAGCGTCTGTGAATACCACAGCGTATGCGGTGGGTCCCGGTCGACAGCGTACGCGTTGACCGGGGATTACACCGCATCCGACCCGACCTGCATCTACATCCCGCCACGGTGGGCTGCCATGAGCGAAGAAGAACGGCAGGCCTCTACCGGGCAGAATGCTGGAGCCGGAGCGGGTCAGCTCTCCTAACTGCGCGCCCCAGCTGCTACTGCTTTCTTAGTCGAAGCGCGGGTCCTCAGTCCGGGAGCGCTTAATTTCGAAGAAGTACGGGTAGCTGGCGACGGCAACCGAGCCGTCGAAAATCTTGCCGGCTTCTTCGCCGCGTGGGATACGGGTAAGCACCGGACCGAAGAAGGCAACGTCGTTGAGCTTGACCACCGGAGTGCCGACGTCGTTGCCGACCTCCTTCATGGCCTCTGCGTGGTTTTCACGCATGAGCTCATCGAACTCGGTAGTCAGGGCCTGTGCCAGGCGCTCTTCCGGCAGTCCAACCTCTGCGAGGGCTTCCTTAATCAGCTCGTCGAATGCGTGCTCCGGCTCGTCGACATGCGCATGGCGATCGATGCGGTTTTCGTTGTGAATCTTCGTGCCCAGCGCGGTATAAAGCTTGTCGACGGCCTCCTGACCATCCTGGGAGAACACTGCATTAAACAGGCGTGCCGGGGTCCAGTTGCACTGCATCATGAACTTGTACTCTTCCGGCAGCTCGTCGCGGCCTTCATTGAGTACTGACAGGCTCATCGGCTTCCACTCGACCTCGATGTCGCGGACCTTTTCGACTTCCTTAATCCAGCGGGATGTCACCCAGCAAAACGGGCAGGAAACGTCGAAGTAAAAAGTGACCTTGTCTCGATTGCTCATGTGAAAGTCCTCCTAAAGCATTGATTGACTTATCAACGACTATAGGGCGGAATTTTTCGGCTCGCATGCATGAATTCGAATGGGTCCGAAGTTCTACCGGACCCGGTGCTAACTGGCTCTCCCATCGGGCACCGTCCAGATTGCTTACCTAGCCGTTCCAGGGCAAGCCCGTGTCCTCCAGGGAATCAGCAGCAGCTTCCAAGTAGGCAGGCCAGTCGGCGTAGTCCAGGAACTCCGGGCCCACCTCGTGGTCCATGGAAACCATCTTCCCCGAGCGCATGTCCAGGCAGTAGTTGTTTCCGCCGAAGTCCATAACCAGCGGAATCCATGCCTCGTGATACCACTTGCCATCCGAGTCGGCGCTGTCCATGCTTTCGGCTTCAAAATCATCGAACTCGCCGTCCGCCTGCAGCTGAGTCCACAGCTTGTAGTCGTTCAGAATCGACTTCGGCGGTGCAATCCAGCCACCGTCCCACGGCTCACCGTCCACAGACGCGTGCCGCAGCCACGAAGCTCGCACGTAGTCTGGCAGCTTTACTCCGAGGTCAGCCTCAAGCTGATCCAGTTCCGCTTCTGTCGCCGGGGCCTCCAGGGCGTCATCGCCAAGCTTTGCTTCAATGCGATCCCACGCCGCGTTGACCCGTTCAACCTTGCTTGCATCATCATTGAGTTCGTACATGAAACGAAGTGTATTCACGTTCGGCTTTGCTCGCATGCCAAAGAAGCCAAAATCTCGCCGAATCGACCGTCAATCGATCGCCCGAATCGACACGCAATGAGCGAGGAAGTCGAGGTCACCCCGCCCACCCCACTACTGCCCGATTCCCAATCCGGGGTCGTGGTTACACTTGTCGCATGACTTCCACGAACCTAACCAGGACCGAGGCCGCCGACCGTGCGGCCATGCTCGAGGTGTCCCACTACGACATCTCGCTCGACCTTACGACCGCACCTGTCGGTGGGCCGCACAGCGCACCAACATTCGCTTCCAAGACCACAATTTCTCTGAAAGCGAAGCGCGCTGGTTCCACCTTTATTGACCTGCGTGATGCGGTTCTCAAGAGTGTGACCATCGACGGCGTCGATGCCACGGAGGCCGCTCGCTATGACAGCGAGACCGGCATTAACGTAGACCTGACCGAAGGTGACCACACCGTCGTTATCGATGCGGACTGTCGTTACACCAATAACGGCCAGGGCATTCACCGCTTCCAGGATCCCGCCGATGGCGAAACCTACCTGTACTCGCAGTTTGAAACTGCCGATGCCAAGCGCGTGTTCGCCTGCTTTGACCAGCCGGATTTGAAGGCGACGTATTCAATCCACGTCGTGGCACCGAAGGGTTGGAAGGTTGTTTCCAACTCGGTGGCCAAGACCGGCACCACCACCGATGTCCACGGCAATGAGGCCGACACCTTCGACTTCTCAGTGGATGTTCCGCTGTCGACGTATCTCGTCGCAGTCTGTGCTGGCCCGTGGTACGAGGTCACTGACTCGTGGACCGGCACTGTCGCACCGCACCCGGAAACCCCTGCTGAGCACCAGCCGGAGGGAGAGCTGACCATTCCGCTAGGCCTCTACTGCCGCCAGTCCATCGCCGAGTACCTCGCTGCCGACACCTTATTCAAGGAGACCAAGGAAGGCTTCGACTTCTACGCCAAGCACTTCGGCGAGCCCTACCCGTTCGGCAAGTACGACCAGATCTTCTGCCCGGAATACAACATGGGTGCGATGGAAAACGCCGGCTGCGTGACCATCCGCGACGAGTACGTCTTCCGCTCCAAGCCCACTCATTACCTCTACGAGCGTCGCAATGACACCATCCTGCACGAGATGGCTCACATGTGGTTCGGTGATTTGGTCACCATGCAGTGGTGGGATGATCTCTGGCTCAACGAGTCCTTCGCTACCTGGTCGGCTGCCGCCGCACAGGTTGAGGTTTCCGATTACAGCCACGCCTGGACCACCTTCGCCAACGTAGAGAAGGCCTGGGCCTACAAGCAGGATCAGCTGCCGTCGACGCACCCGATTGCCGCCGATGCCAGCGACATTGACACCGTCGAGCAGAACTTCGACGGCATCACCTACGCCAAGGGCGCGTCCACCCTCAAGCAGCTGGCCGCCTACGTTGGTCAGGACGCCTTCCTCGCCGGTGCTCGTCTTCACTTTTCCCGCCACCGCTTTGGCAACGCCACCTTCGCGGACCTGTTGGAGGCGCTCTCCGAGGCCTCGGGGCGCGATTTGTCTGGCTGGGCCGATCAGTGGCTGACCACCACCGGCATCACCACCCTGGCGCCAGAGTTCCATCAAGAGGACGGCAAGTACACCTCCTTCGCAGTCACGCAGGAAGGCGCCGAGCCGGGTGCCGGTGAACTCCGTGATCACCGAATCGCAGTGGGCATCTACAACCTGCGCGGCACCGGCGCGGACGCTGTACTTGAGCGCACCAAGCGCGTCGAAATCGACGTCCGCGGTGCCCGCACCGATGTCCCAGAACTTGTCGACACACCAGTTGGCGACGTCGTGCTGGTTAACGACGACGACCTCACCTACAGCATGATTCGCCTGGACGAGGGCTCGCTTGCCACCGTCATCGACAACATCGGCGCTTTCACCGATTCGATGGCACGCACACTGTGCTGGTCCGCCAGCTGGCAGATGGTTCGCGCAGGCCAGATGCGCGCTCGCGACTTCGTCAGCCTGGTGCTCCGCGGCATCCCGGGCGAGAACAAGCTCTCCGTCCTGGAGCGCGTCATCGCTCAGGCGGTCAGCGCCGTCAACGTCTACGCCGATCCGCAGTGGGCAGAGTCCACCGGCCGCGATCTGCTGGCTCAGGGTCTGTTGGACTACGCGAAGAAGGAAACCGACGCCGACCGCGCCCTGGTTTTCGTTAACGCTCTGGCTACCGTGGGCTCGTCGAATAGCGACGTCGTGGACGCACTGCGCGCCATCTACGCCGGCGACGCCGCCAAGGCTGGCTTCCCCGCTGTCACTGTCGACACCGACATGCAGTGGCGCGCCTTGAAGGCTCTGGTTTCCGCTGGTCTCGAAGGCGAGGAGGCCATCGCAGAGCTTGAAAAGACCGACAATTCAGCACTCGGCGCGCAGGCCGCCATCGCCTGCCGCGCCTCCGTGCCGACGCTCGCCAACAAGGCCCGCGTCTGGGCTGAGGCGACTGTCTCCGGCGACGACGCCCCGTCGAACCTTGTCATTCGCCACCTGCTGGCCGGCTTCAACGCGCCGGGCTCGGGTGCGGTGCTCGCGCAGGCGCTTGACGACGACTCCCGTGTCACCATCAACGCGGTGCAGTCGGCAACCTCGCTGTCGGAGCACTTCTTCGCTGTTGCCAACAGCTGGTGGAAGCAGTTCTCCTCCGAGACGGCCCAGACTCTCCTCGAGGGCTTCTACCCCACTTGGGAGATCAGCGAGTCGGCAATCGCGGCCGCTCAGCGCCTGCTCGACAGCGAGGAGACTGCGTCGCCGGTCAAGCGCATCATTTCTGAGCAGCAGTTCCTGGTGAAGCTCGCTCTCCGCGCCCGCGAGTTCGACGCGAAGTAACAAGTGATTTCGGCCGGCACTTTGGCCGTTATCGTTTTCGTGGCATCAAGTCGATAGACTTGGTGCCATGACAACTTCTCAGACGCTCTTTGACTCCGTCGGCGGCGAGGATGTCTTCAATCGCATCGTCCATGGTTTTTACACGCGCATGCGTTCCGATGACCTCATCGGCCCGATGTACCCCAGCGATGACTGGGAGGGCGCCGAGGATCGACTACGTATGTTTCTCGTCCAGTACTGGGGCGGGCCGCACACCTACAGCGAACAGCGTGGTCATCCGCGCCTGCGCATGCGCCACATGCCGTTTTCCATCGGCGAGGCCGAACGCGACCGCTGGCTGGAAATCATGAGCGCCTCACTCGCAGATATTTCCGATGACGAGCTCCCCCGCCCCCAGCGCGAAGCCATGTGGAACCACATGGTGCAGGTTGCTGACATGCTCATCAACCGCTTCGACGCGCAGTAGGAATTAGGCCCTGCGCCGCTAGTTCAGCAGCGGCAGCACGCCAAAGGACTCGAGCGTAAAGATCGAGCCAAACCGCCCATCCAGCCGGTGCCACCGTCCCTTTGTGGACACGCGCACCGGCTCTTTTTCATCCGGTTGCTCGGGGATGAAGCCCATCGTGCACAGCGCAAACACGTCCCGCATGGTCACGTCCACGACGCTTTTCGACGTCGCCTGCGACTGCCCCTCCCCTGTATCAACAGTGGCTTCACCGGTACCGCCGCTGACAGTGAGAACCTTTTGGTCCAGCAGAGACGGTGGCATGCCCATCGGGCCGGAAGATTCGACGGCGACCGCGCGCCCCTGCTTCTCGAGAGTCCGGAAAGCAGTCGCTGGAACATAGTCGACAACCTGCCATCCTTCCGGCACTGGCAGGAATCCCGGCCAGGAGGACGCCGACTGCGCATGCACGCGGTATGGCATCGCGGTGAGCGAAGCTTCTTTCTCCTCTTCGTCCTCAGCAGTTTTTGCCTGCGCAAAGGCACGCACTGCGATGTCTTTAATCTCCGCGGCGGTGACGATGATGTCGTCGGGAAGCGCGTGCAGCGCAATCGTGCGCATGGCGAGCGGGCCGATTGGGGTCTTCACCCATACCTGCGACATTGCGGGCGCAGCGTTAGGTGCCGACGAGGAACTGATACCAGCGGCGGCGGTCTTACGTGCTCGGATGCGTAGCAACGTGCTCTCGTCGAGGGCGTAGGCCTTATGGGCCAGGACGCCCAGGTTCTTCAGGGCATCGGGAGTGCCGAAGGTCAGCTCGGCAGCGGGATGAAAAGTGGTCACGGCGAATTACTTGTCCTGGTCTTCCTTGTTGTCTTCGATTGCAGGAGCTGCAAAACGCTCCAGTTCACGGCGGGCAGACGGGGAGAGCTCGACTGCCTTCGCAGTCTTGAGATCAAACATCACCATCACGGTTTCGAGCACAGCAACGATGTGATCATGCTGGTCGGAGATTGTCTGGCGAAGTGTGAAAGAGGTGCGACCGAAGTTGATAATCTCGGTCTCAACCACAACTTCCTGGGTGTCCGGCAAAATAGCGCGGACGTAGTCAATCTCCAGGCGACGCACCACTGCCGCAGGCATCCCTGCCCCGCCGCCGAGACCGCGCATCACAAAGTCCAGACGAGCCTGCTGGGCGTATTCCAGGAAAGCGGTGTTGTTGGCGTGGCCATACTGATCGAAATCAGACCAGCGGATAGCGACGTTGGTACGAAATGGTGCTGATTCAGTCATACCCAGAACTATAGGCGTTTTCTGGAGCTACGATCCTGCGAAAAACGCGAAAGCCCGGAACCTGTGCACTGGTGCGAGCCAGTCCACAAGGTTCCGGACTTTGCCGTTGGCAAAAATCAGATTCGCGAGAAACAGATTAGCGAGTCAGGCGACGGTGAGTGACGCGCGACGGGCGTGCAGCCTCCTCGCCGTAACGCTCAATCTTGTTCTTCTCGTAGCCCTCGAAGTTGCCCTCGAACCAGAACCACTTGCCCTCTTCGAAGTTGCCTTCCCATGCGAGGATGTGGGTACAGGTGCGGTCCAGGAACCAACGGTCGTGGGAAATGACCACGGCACAGCCCGGGAAGTTCTGCAGTGCGTTTTCCAGCGAAGACAGGGTTTCGACGTCAAGGTCGTTAGTCGGCTCATCCAGGAGGATCAGGTTACCGCCCTGCTTCAGGGTCAGCGCGAGGTTCAGACGGTTGCGCTCACCACCGGAAAGAACCTTCGACGGCTTCTGCTGGTCCGCACCCTTGAAACCGAATGCAGACAGGTACGCACGAGACGGCATCTCGTTCTGGCCGACCACGATGTAGTCGAGACCATCAGAGACGACCTCCCAGACGGTCTTTTCCGGATCGATGTTTTCACGACCCTGGTCAACGTAGCTGAGCTGAACAGTCTGACCGACCTTGACCTCACCGGAATCCGGCTGCTCCAGACCCACGATTGTCTTGAACAGGGTGGACTTACCCACACCGTTCGGGCCAATCACACCGACGATGCCGTTACGCGGCAGGGTGAACGACAGGTCCTTAATCAGGACGCGGCCATCGAAGCCCTTCTCCAGGTCCTTGACCTCGACAACCTGGTTACCCAGGCGCGGCGGGGTAGGAATCTGGATTTCTTCGAAGTCGAGCTTCTTGTACTGCTCGGCTTCTTCCACCATCTGCTCGTAGCGCTCGAGGCGAGCCTTGTTCTTGGCCTGGCGAGCCTTCTGACCCGAGCGGACCCACGCCAGCTCGTCCTTCAGGCGCTTCTGCAGCTTGGCGTCCTTCTTACCTGCAACCTCGAGGCGCTCAGCCTTCTTCTCCAGGTAAGTCGAGTAATTGCCCTCGTACGGGTAGAGCTTGCCGCGGTCGACCTCACAGATCCAGCCAGCGACGTGATCCAGGAAGTAACGGTCGTGGGTCACGGCCAGGACGGCACCCGGGTACTTAGCCAGGTGCTGCTCGAGCCACAGCACGGACTCGGCGTCCAGGTGGTTAGTCGGCTCGTCGAGAAGCAGCAGGTCCGGCTCGGAGAGCAGCAGCTTCGCCAGTGCTACACGACGACGCTCACCACCGGAGAGGTGAGTCACCGGCTCGTCCGCCGGCGGGCAGCGAAGCGCATCCATTGCCTGCTCAATCTTGGAATCCAGCTCCCAAGCATCAGCGGCATCGAGCTCCTCCTGGAGCTTGCCCATTTCTTCCATGAGCTCGTCGGTGTAATTGGTGGCCATCTCCTCGGCGATGGCTTCAAAACGAGCCTTCTTCTCGAAGATGTCGCCAAGGCCCTCCTCGACGTTGCCGCGAACGGTCTTCTCCTCATTCAGCGGAGGCTCCTGCAGGAGGATGCCGACAGTGGCGCCCGGCTCCAGGAAAGCTTCACCGTTACTCGGCTGATCCAGGCCAGCCATAATCTTCAGAATCGACGACTTACCTGCGCCGTTCGGACCGACCACGCCGATCTTTGCGCCCGGGTAAAACGCCATGGTGACGTTGTCGAGAATAACCTTATCGCCGTGCGCCTTGCGCACGTTTTTCATCTGGTAGATGAACTCACCCATGGTGGAATTTCGTCCCCTCGTAGAAAGGAAATAAGCAATCCCTGTAGAGGTTACGCATAGGAACCAAAAGGCACAATCTACATGGGCGTACCCGCAATCCTTTCCCACCAAAATCTCTGCCAGGCTGCTAGCAAAACTAGCTGCGAGATAACGCTGCCGAATCGTATGCGATCCCTCCCCTTTCTCAGCAGCGTCACCTCACGTGCAGTAATTACCCCTCCCCTCTTTCCGCTCTTTCAGCGGCTCCCCCCTCATTCCGCTCTGCAACGATGTACTGGCTGCTGGGTTAGAACGGCGCGCTGACTCCTGCACCAGCCATTTCTTGCTGTTCAGAATTGGCTGCACCGGTGTCCCCAGCCTCACCAGCTCCGCCCGCACCAGCAGCGAAGGTGCGCACGGCCCCGGCCTGAGACGCAACTGTCTCAGTAACCGAAGCTTCCGAATCCCCAGTCGATGCCTCACCAAGACCAGTCGGCGACTCATGCGGCTTCTCAGTCATAGTCTTCACCGTTGCCAGGTGACGGCGCAGATTCGGCCCCACCGCCTTGGCAATGATCTTCTGGCGCTGATGCTTCGTACCATCATCGCCCTCCCAACGGTCCGTGCGGACGTGACCGTGGACAATGACGGCTTGGCCCTTCCACACCGTGTTATTCACGTTCTCGGCGAGCTTGCCCCAGCATTCAACATCAAAATATGACGTCTCCGACTGCTCCCAACCATTCTCCCCCTTCCATGACTTGCTGGATGCCACAGAAAACTTGCAGACCTTTGCCCCAGAATTGGTATTTCGATTTTCCACATGATGGACCACATTGCCCACCACGGTAATAACTGCCTCAGACATCGGGCTCCTCCCCCAAAGAAAGCGTTTACCTACTGCGGCCGAATAATTCGAAGGTGTCTCATTCGTGCCGTGCCATTTACTTTTCCGGCTTCGAGAAACAAATGAAAGAGGTACATAAAAAGCCTGTGGATAAGTTTGTCGAAAAGACAACTATCCACAGGCTACGTATGAAGTTGAGGGGCGAAGTCGCGGCAATCCTCGTCGTCAAGCATGCAAAATCAGCTTAACGACGCTACCTTCCGCGCCTCTTCGAGGCATCGATCGGATTATCCATGTGCACCGGATGCTGCGCGTCAACCTCCGAGGTGTAGTAATCGCGCTCATCCTCGCCACCAACACCGACCTGCTGGCTCATGCGAGCGAGCATTTCGTTGTAAGCGGCCAACTCCTCATCATTGTTGCGGTCTGCGACGCGGTCGTAGCGGGCTGCATCCTTTTCATCGGAACGCCGCCACTGTACAAACAGCGCAACGGTGACGATGTAGAGCGGAACCTCACCGGCAGCCCACGCGACGGCACCACCAACGTTCTGATCTTCCAGGAGATTCACTGCCCAAGGGAGATCCAGGCTGGCGTAATAGGCCTCGGCAAGCACCTGCTGCGACTGCATCAGCGAAATACCGAACCAAGCGTGGAACGGCAACGAACCCATCAGCGTGACCAGCTTGACCGACGGCTCAATCTGCTGTGGTGCAGCATCGACACCGATAATGACCCAGTAGAAGATGTAACCGGAAATCAAGAAGTGGATGTTCATGAACACGTGGCCCGCGTGCTCATCAGCCAGGAAGTCGTAAATCGGTGTCATGTAGAGCAGGTAGAAACCTGCGACGAACTGCACCGTTGCCACAACCGGGTGCGTGAGGAAACGCGACACCGGGTTATTGATGAAGACCACCAGCCACTCACGAATACCAGGCAGACCATCGCGGCCGGCCGGCTTCAGCGCACGCAACGCAAGCGTGACCGGACCACCCAGCACCAGCATGACCGGAATGCCCATGGAGTAAAGCATGTGGGCGATCATGTGAACCGAGAACAGAGCCGGCATGTACACGCCCAGCGCGCTGCACGAAGTAAACAGCAACGTGGCACAGCCGGCGAGCCACCACAGGGTGTTGGACAGTGGCCAGGTACCGCCGCGCTTCTTCAGCAGGTAGAGCCAGTACAGGTAAATCCACGCGGCAATGATGGCGGCAGAGCCGAAGAAGATGTCAAAGCGCCACTGCGTGAACATGGCCTCCCAACCGAATGGGATTTCCAGGTTGTAACCGAGCTTGACCTGCATCTGCGTAATCGACGGCAGACCCTCACCACCGGCCTGCTCAGAGAAATTCGGTGGCGGCGGAGTACGGCCCAGAGCCACGGCAACGCCGATCGTCAGCGCCATGATGATGACCTCGACAATGGCCAGACGCCAGAATGGACGATTCGACTGAGCGCGCTCAATCTCCGGAATGGTGATCTTGCGGTGCACATAGCCACATAGCCCCAGGAAGATGGTAAGCACAGCCTTGACCAGCACCATGATGCCGTAGTTGTTGCTGACCAGGTCAGACCAGTCAATGTTGATGGCTGCGTTAATGAAGCCGGAGGCAGACATGGCGATGAAAGCCACCAACGCCACGAAAGAATAGCGCTTCACTACTTCTGGCATCCATTCACCACGACGACGCGCGTGGCCAACCAGCGCCATCAAACCGCCGACCCAAAACACAGTGAAGGTCAAGTGCCAGATGTAGGAGTTAGTGCCGTAGTCATGGGCACCACCGGAGGCGTTGTGGCTTACAACAGCCAGCGGCATCATCGACACCAAGCTGATGGCGAAGAACACCGGCTGCCAAATCCACTTACGAGTCAGTGATGAACCAAGCGCCACAATGCCCGCAAAAATAGCTACCCACAGCCACGCCAAGCCCTCCTTGGTCTGCTCCAAGGACACAGCCCAGTTGCTCAGCTGAATCGTCGTCGACAGCGGCTGGCCCGACACATCGGAGAGCACCAGCGGAATCTCCATCAGCGCCATGAGGCCCCAGCCGAGCATGGCCCACATACCCGTGCGGGATGCCGTGTAGCCGTCGAGGCCCAAAGTGCCGTCGGCACGCTGCTTCGTACCGAAAGCGGCGAGCATAAACGAACCGACACCGAGGCAAGCGAGCAGCTCACCGGCCGCCTTCGCGAACGGGAACCCGAAGGTGGTAATTGTGCCGGGATCGGGAATACCCAACGTGGCGCGCGAATCCATGTTGAACGCCATCGAGAGCAAACCAGCTAGAACGCCGCCGATAAGCACAAAAACAACGTACCAACTAGCAGATTTACGGACTTTCTTATCCTTGCTAACAGGCGGAGAGGTCTCGGCCTTGGTCGTGGCAGTCATAGCCCTAAGCTTAGCGACCAAAGTCCCTAGAACAGAACCGGTTGTGATTGGCTACATTAGAGACGCTACAATGCTTTTCTTAGCTAGCCTCCATAGCTCAGTGGACAGAGCAGTCGGCTTCTACCCGATTGGTCGAGGGTTCGAATCCTTCTGGGGGCGCAAAATTAACCCGCCTGGCCTGGTTCTATACCAGTGTCAGGCGGGTTTTTACTTCTTAGTTCTTCTTGTTATCCGCAGGATCCGGGCGCAAGTAGCGGTCAACCATGTCGACGACCTCTTCGACAGATTCCTTGTCTAGCGTCGCATCCTTGCCATCCGGGCGCCACACCAGCACCATCGTCTGAATCAGACGGTAAATGTTGCGCGCCAGCAGATATGGATCGTGCTCGCGAATAGTGCCGTCTTCCTGCCCGTGACGGACACCGGGGAGAATGAATTTCTCCACAATTTCCAGCTGTGTATCGCTCATCTCTCCAGTGAGCGCTTCTAAGACACGGTCGGGATCTGTCTTGACCAGGCCAGGGAAAAAGTCACTTTCGATGATGCGTTGAACGACGATTCGAATACGCAGCAACATGCGAGCGCGCGAATCGCCAGGGACATAGCGGAGCCCCTCAAGCATGTGCAGGATTTCGCGGTTGGTCACTTCCCCCAGAAGCTCACCAATGTCAGCGTATCGACGATATACGGTCGGACGCGAAACTCCTGCCTTGCGAGCAATTTCTGCAATCGAAGTCCTACGCAAGCCCACAGTCATTACGCTTTCGCGCGCAGCGGCAATGATGACATCATCGACGGATGGTTTCTGTGCCGCGGTGGTGCTTTGAGCAGCGTCGCCAACACGCCTCGTCTCATCCATGTAACTATTTCTCCCGTTGGAATCCGAACTCAGAAGTAATTTTATCAGGCAAATAGGTCGATTTAGTTCATGCCCCGTTGTCCAATTCTAAGATCTTACTTTCCAGTTAATTTCGTTTCCCCCACAATTCGCTCCACAAACCACACGGCAATCCACACGCCCGACCACAGCACAATCCACATCGCTAAGCTGGGCGTAGTCAGCGTGTGCCCCACAGCCCAGTCCGGGCACAAAATAAGGCGCACTGCAGAATCATGCCGAATCTCAGCGAAAGGTGAAATCATGGCTCAGCCCGATCCCGACCTCCAGCTCTCCCCTGAGCTCGACCGCATCGTGTGGATTGACTGTGAGATGACGGGCCTCGAACCCGAGCGCCACGTCATTGTCGAAATCGCGGCTCTCGTCACCGATGCCAACCTCAACGTCCTCGGGGAAGGCGTGGACATCGTCGTGCACGCGTCCGAGACCGAATTGGCGCAGATGGATGATTTCGTCACCAAGATGCATGCGAAGTCCGGCCTGGATCAGGAAATTCGCGACAGCAAGACTAATGTCGCCGACGCCGAACAGGCTGTTTTGGACTACATCCGTCAGTGGGTTCCCGAGCCGCGCACCGCCCCACTGGCAGGCAACTCGATTGCCTCCGACCGCAAGTTCATCCACCGCTACATGCCAGAGCTCGACCAGCACCTGCACTACCGCATGATTGATGTCTCTTCCTTCAAGGAACTTGCCCGCCGCTGGTACCCCCAGGTCCTCAAGGGCGCTCCAGAAAAGGGTCTCGCTCACCGAGCTCTTGCAGATATCAAGGAGTCGATCCGCGAGCTGGACTACTACCGCCGCGCCATGCTTCTGCCCCACCCCGGCCCCGAAGGCGACGCTATTTCTGCCGCAAGCAAGGAATCGACGGAAAAGTACGGTGAGATTCGCGGCTAGCTCGCTTTACGACGACCCAAACCCCACCCTTTCCCAAATTTATCCGGGTTGACCTGCTGTTTTTGTTTCCAGCCCACTGTGGGCTACCATATAGTTCGCTGCAGAGATGAGCTGAGAATACAGCTCCTTTAATGCGGTAATGGTGACTGTAGTTCAGTTGGTAGAGCACCAGGTTGTGATCCTGGGTGTCGCGGGTTCGAGTCCCGTCAGTCACCCCAAGTAGAACCCTCGGCCAGGTTTTTCCGGGCCGAGGGTTTTTGTGTTTCCGCCCGGCGCGTCGCCGGGGTGGGCCTTTTTGCTGCTAAGCCCCCCATAGTCACTACCGAGTAGCCACCAAGCCTGCATCCGCGGACTGCAGCTTGCCGTCAACCATCTCCACGATTCGGTCGGCACCGTGGAGCTGCCCCAGGTCGTGGGTGATGTACAGGGTGGCCACACCCATCTTCCGCGTCACATCCATAATCAGTCGCGTCACCGCCCCTGCACTCTTCTGATCCAAAGCCGCGGTCGGTTCGTCGACTAGCAGCACTTCCGGCTCATTCATCAGTGCGCGCGCAACATTGACGCGTGCCTGCTGACCACCGGAAAGCTGGCTCACGCGACGGTTTCCCAGCCCAGTCAGGCCGACTGCCTCTAGCAGCTCATCCGCGCGCTTCTCCGCTTCACGACGGCCACCCGCGGGCCACCCGAAAACACGGCCCAATCGCCGCATTGCGATGAGCTGCTGCTTGACCGTCAGCGCTGGTAGAAGATTCGGCTGCTGGAAAACAATACCGATGTGTTCGCGACGAATCTTGGCAGCATCCGCGCCGCGAGCGCTCAGATCAATGGCCTTCCTTTCCGCACTCTCGTCCGCGCCTGCACCGTTCGCGTCCTGCTTGGTGGAGTACAGCGTGACATGTCCGGTATCGGCACTCTTCAAACAACCTGCGATAGTCAACAGAGTCGACTTGCCGGAACCCGATGGTCCGACCAGTCCCACTACCTCGCCTGCCCGGATCTTCAGCGAGATGTCATCCAAAATGGTGCGTTTGTTGTCGCCATCTTGGACGGTCAGCGAGATGTTCTTCAGAGCGAGTGCCACGGGAGCCTGGTTGTCGATGTAGGTAGTCATTTTGTCCTCAATTCCTCAATTCCTCAGTTGCAGGTTGTGCATGATTAACGCGATGTGAGTGTTCTGTGGGAAGCCGCCGTGCTAGGCCGTACTAACGAGCCACTACGCATTCGCCAATGCGGTGGTAGGATCGACGCGGAATACCGGCACCAGTGCCAGCAGCGCACCAACTACGCCGGTCACGGCCAGAATGAGCCCCGGCACGACGGTCGTGGAAGCATCGACCACAATTGGCATGACGTCGCCGCTCTGCAGAGCCCAGCCCGCCGCTGCAGTCACCACAACACCGCCGCCGACTCCGATTGCCAGCACGGCCAGGACCTGCGCCAGAGAGTCAGCCACCAGCACGGAGCGGGACGCACCGAGCGCCGAGGAAATGGCCACACCACGCAGTCGTTGAACAGTCCACACGGTGAAGAACGCGCCTACCACCAGCGCAGAAATCACATACAGCATCGAGGTCATCGCGTTCAGCGAGGTCTGCTCGCCCTGATAGGAAGCCGACAGATTATTGCGCTCGCCGTCGCGCAGAATTGTTCCTTCCGGGACATTCGGCAGCTGCGTCGCAGACTCGTCGACAACCATCGCCGCCGGCACCATCTGCCCCGGCGTCAGGTCTTCCATCACACCGCGCCCGGCATAAATGACCGCTTGGTGGTCCAACCACTTATCCCCCGCCACGCGCGCAACGGTGGTCTCGTGCTCGCCCATCGCGCCAGACAGGGTCAGCGAGTCACCTTCCGCAATGGCGGTTTCACTGACACCGTCGGTGACGGCCACCTGGTCGTCGTTAAGCGAAAAGTCGGAGATGACGGTGACGGGCGTTTCATCGACGCGCGCACGACTGACGTAGACATCGCGGATGGTGGCGTTGTTATCGTTCGCCCACGTCTGGACGCTCTTTCGCGCCGTCTCGCCGATGCTTGACGACGACAGCGACGTAGCCCCCTCCGAGATGACGACGGCGTCGTTTTTGCCGTAGACCTCGTCAAGTGCGGAGACGGACTGGGCGGACAGGCCGGCGGCCAAAGCCGAGAGGAACGCGACCATCACAGCAATCATCCCGACGGTGATGGTGATCAGTGCGGCACGGCCTGGAGCGGCTCGAAGTTCTTTCATTGACTGGTACATACTCATTATGGTCGTGGATTCAAAGGAGGATTTAATCGCCAGCGAGGTTGAACTTCGTCTCCAACTTTCGGTTGATGTTGACAATTCCGGCTCGTCAGCGGTGTTTTGGCAGGCGGAACTGCCCTAAGCTCGAGAGCGTGGATACTCCTGAGACCCTGAACCGCAGCTGGCAATTACTGCGGTTTGCCCTGGATGTTTTGGTGCTGGTGCTGCTGGCGGTATGCGTGGTTCCGGATCCGCAGTGGCGAATCATCACCTATGCGGCGTGCTTTCTAGCTGTGTACATCGCAGGTTCGGTCGGGCCGATTGGTCGGGCTCGGCATGGCAACGTAGCCAACGAGGTCGCGCTGACTAAGCCGCGTGGCCTGCTGTTGGGCTGGCTTGTGATTCTGCTGCTGTGCTGGGCGGCGTTGGCGTTTGCAACGCTGGACGCCTCGTTCCTGGTTTTCCCACTATTTTTCGTAATTTTGCAGGTAACCGGCGGCCTTATGGCCGTAATCATGGTGGCGGCGACAACTGCGACGGCAATCGGTGCTATCGCCGTCCACACTCCGCTGACATTTGGTGGTGTCCTCGGCCCCATTCTGGGTGGGACGTTTGTACTCACGGTGGGGCTGGGGTTCCGGCTCCTGCAGAAGGAGACTATCGAAAAGACCAAGGCGCTGGAGGAGCTCTCAGCCGCCCGCGCCCACTCGGAAGCACTGTCCCGTCGTGCCGGTGAGCTGGACGAACGCGCACGCCTCGCAGCGGATATTCATGACACCGTGGCGCAGGGGCTTTCCTCCATCCAGCTGTTGCTGCATTCGGTGGAGTCCCGCATGAAAAGTGCTCCCACTCAGCATGACCAGGCCTCGGTGGATTCGCTACAGCTCGCCCGCAAGGTTGCGGCCGACAATCTCGCCGAGACCCGGCGCATCATCGCAGCACTTCAGCCGGCTCCCCTCGAAGGCGCAGACCTATCCGGTGCGTTGGAGAAAGTCTGCTCCTCCACGGTGCTGGGCGATGCTGTCAGCTTCTGCGTCGACGGCACACCCACGCGGCTGCCGGCCACCGTCGAAGCAACCATCATCAGGGTGGCCCAGGCGAGCTTGGCGAACGTCGTCAAGCATGCACACGCCACGCGTTGCCGTGTCACCCTGACCTACCAGCCCGACGAGATTCTGCTCGATTGCGTCGACAACGGCATCGGCTTCGACCCCACCGCACCAACTAACGACGACAGCGTGGGGATCGCCAACGCGCGCCGACGCGTGGAGAAGCTCGGCGGCACCTTCACCATCGAGTCGGAACCGGGGCGTGGCTGCGGTGTCAGCGTCAGCATCCCGCACGAGCTCACCCCTTAAGGCCCCGCCTGGTAAGCAGGTAGGAAACGACCATTCACATCACCCTAGGAGTTAGCCAGGTGACCAAGCCCATCGGAGTCCTCATCGCTGACGATCACCCCATCGTCCGCGCTGGTCTTCGCGCAGTCGTTGAATCGGCGCCGGATATCGTCGTGGTTGGCGAGGCGGCCAGCGGCGACGAGGCGGTCGAGAAGGTGCGCGCATCGCTTGACGACGACTCTTGCGACCCCATCGATCTGGTACTCATGGACCTTCGCTTTGGTGAGGCCCCTGGCACTGCTACCCGCGCAGGCGGAGTTGATGCCACCGCAGCCATCCGCGCACTGGCCGGGCGCGGCGCAAAAGCTCCAGAAGTGTTGGTGGTGACCAATTATTCTTCGGACTCCGATGTGCTCGGCGCTGTCACCGCAGGCGCAGTTGGTTATCTGCTGAAGGATGCCGCTCCGGAGGAGCTCATCGATGGTATCCGTCGTGCCGTTCGCGGCGAGACCGTGCTGAACACACAGGTGGCCGGGCGTTTGATGGGTCGGATGCGCAACCCCAATACAGCACTAACCCCGCGCGAACTCGAGGTGCTCGAGTTGGTCGCGCGGGGTATGTCGAATAAAAAAATTGCAGACCAGCTGGTGCTTACCGAAGCGACTGTGAAATCGCATCTGGTACATATTTTCACCAAGCTAGACGTCAGCTCCCGCACCGCGGCTGTTGCTCGGGCGCAGGAGCTGGGAATGTTGGGTGATTAGGAAACGGACTAACCCGTGTGACTTAAATGATGGCCTCACTTAGAGGACATGGACTACCAAGAGCTGGTCTCGTCGGCGTTGCCCTTCTTCCAGGTCTCCCACGGAATGTTCCAGTCACCGAGTCCATCAACACCGGAGAGCGTCTCACCAATCGTATTCTTCACAATCACGATGTCACCGCGCTTAGTGTTGTCCAAGAACCACTTAGCGTTGGCGTCAGTGACGTTGATGCAGCCGTGAGACTGGTTGACGCTGCCCTGTGCCCACGTTGACCACGGTGCACCGTGGACGTAGATACCGGAGTAGGACATCTGCGTTGCGTAGTTAACCGGCGTGACGTAGCCACCGTTTTCCAGAGACAGGCCGTAGGTACGGGAGTCCATCACCATGGTCTCGTTGCGATCACCGATGATGTACTGGCCATTCGGAGTCGGGTGAACATTCGACCCCATAGAGATAGGCATGGAGTTTACGACTTCACCGTTCTTCTTAATGACCATGGTCTTCGTCGCATCATCAGCGATAGCGATGACTTCATCACCGATAGTGAAGCTGGTTTCAGCGGACTCCGCACCATACATATCGTCACCAAGATCCGTGCCGTAAATATCGGACTTCACGGTAACCTTGGTCCCCGGCTTCCAGTACTCCTTTGGACGCCAGCGCACCTCACTGTTATTCAGCCAGTAAAAAGCGCCTTCCACCTTAGGCTCGGTGGTCACCTTGATTGCTTCCTCAGCAGCCTTGCGGTCCGAAATACTCGCGCTGAACTTCACAGCAATAGTCTGACCGACACCCACGGTGGAACCATCCAGCGGGGACAAGTAACCATTTACCTGAGAAGTCGGCTCGACGGTGGTGAAAGAAGTAGCCAACTTTTCTGTGCCCGAGGTGGCGTTAATCTCATAGGTCTTTGAGTAGCCCAGGGGTTCTGCAGTGGTCCACTTAGTACCACTGGAGTCGAGCTTGCCCTTGACCTCTTTGCCCTCAGGGTTGGTCATAACAACCTTGTCCAGGCGATGCCCCTCTTCCACCTGAACCGAAATCGGGTCAACCACCGAAACATCGGTGGCGTCATCCTTCACACTGGCGACAAGACCAACGTCTGGCTTCTCCGCCTCTTGCTGCTCGGCATTATCTCCGCCGACGGTACAAGCAGCTAGCGAGATGGTGGTCGCAAATGTCACCACCGCCATCGACAGGCGCTTAAAAGATTGCCGCATGATCGTGCTTCACTCCAACAGTGCAATTATTAAGTAGTAAGTCCCGGGGACACACTGCGACACACAGCGGAGTCCTGCTACAGCCCCTGGTGCGCCCTCGAAAAAGGTCAGACTACCCTGCAGCGGCACTAGCCACCGATAAAACGCTCGCCCTAACTGAAAAGCCTTATTGACTGCCCAATCGCAGTTTTCAACCCCTCACAGGGTGCAGCACGCAAAGTAGCCCAACGGTTCCTACAGTTAACCCTCTGGAAAATTGCTGTGCAACCCCAAAAAAACGGGGCACTTCAACCGACCTGGGAAAACAGCACCCCCTTGAAGCTGCGTTACCGAAAAGTAATCAGTTCGCTATTCAAAAGTGCCACCGGACGCTTCCGGACGTTACTGAACACTGTCGAACGTAACCCCGACATCTATGCACACTCCCGACGTTGATGGCATTGATACAGGCCCTACCCCACTTTGAGGATTTCCAAACTTTTTTTGAACTTTTTTCAAACGGTTGCGCAAAACCTTTCAAAAAACATGCAAAAACACCGACCAAAAAACAGGGTCTGACCAGCCGATTTTACAAACAATCAGAAACCTGGTTATATATCTTCTCGTTGCCGGCGAGGAGCTCACACAGAGAGCACCAAGCAGGAAACAGTAAGCGCCATTAGCTCAACTGGCAGAGCAGCTGACTCTTAATCAGCGGGTTCGGGGTTCGAGTCCCTGATGGCGCACAATACAGACCGGGAAGGTAGAAATACCCTCCCGGTCTTTTTGTTGCACAACAAGCGCAGGTGCCAACTTGCACCCCTCGCTCGCACCCCACGCCTGACTCAAACAAGGGTTAGATACGCAAAAGCGCACGACCCCAGGCAACCACCCGAAGCGCGTGCACTAAATACCGAAAAACTACTTAGCAGCAGTCTCAATCATCTCGCGAATGCGGTCGATTTCCTTGCTGCGATTACGGTTGCGACGAATGCCCATTGCGATGCCGCCAACAACGAGTGCGGCAACGACGCCCAGTGCTGCCTGCACCTTCGGCTCATTCAGAGCATCGAGAACGCGGGTCTTTGCGTCATCCGCAACGTTCTTCGGATTCGTTCGCACGGTTAGCTCATCCAGAGTACGGGCGAGCTGGTTACGGTTACGCTCAATATCGCGCTGGATATCTTCAATGCTGCGAGCCACGTAAACTCCCTAAAAAGTTGAATATCTAAAGTGATTGTTCGCCTAAAAGACTAACACTTCCACTACAGCAACGTGGGCGAGCACGGGGAAAAACTCAACGCATTGCTTCAGAGTCGACACGCATCGCTCCAGAGTCGATACGATGAAGCCATGACTACTTCTTCCTCCAGCGACAAAGAATACGGCCAGAACAACATCCGTTTGGAAGCTGGCGACCCTGCCCCAGCGTTTACTCTTCTCAACGACGCCGAAGAGCAGGTTTCTCTGTCGGACTACACGGGCAAGCCCGTGCTGATTTACTTCTACCCGCGGGCCAACACTCCAGGCTGCACCACTGAGGCATGCGACTTCCGCGATGAATCCGCAGCCCTGAACAATGCCGGCATTCCTGTCGTAGGTATTTCTCCGGACAAGCCGGCGAAACTCGCAAAGTTCCGTGAGGACCACGGCTTGAACTTCACCCTCCTGTCCGATCCGGACAAGGAAACCATGACCGCGTTCGGCGCTTTCGGCGAGAAGAAGAACTACGGCAAGATTGTCCAGGGCGTCATCCGCTCGACTTTCCTGGTCAATGCCGAAGGAGAAATTGAAAAGGCCTGGTACAACGTTCGCGCCAAGGGGCACGTCCAGCGCGTACTGCGTGACTTGGGCGTGGAATCACAGGCTTCCGAAAGCTAGCTGGCCACAAGGCCGGCTCTGGCCCCGGCCCCAAACTCTCATCCCGCATCATCCCGATTAGACGGTTTCGTAGTAGTGACTCAATCCCAGGACGCACCGACCATTCTTCGTCCCCGTCGCACTCCGGCTCAGCAACGCAGCCGAGAGCGGTACGCACGCATGCTCAGCTCGGCACGCACAGTGCTCATCGAGCACGGGTTTGAGTCTTTCACTTTCGACGAAGTCGCTCGCATCGCAGATATCCCCATTGGCACGCTCTACCAATTCTTCGCAAACAAGTATGTGATGATCTGCGAGCTCGACCGTCAGGACACTGAGGCCGTCATCGAGGAAGTCTCACGTTTCGGAGAAACAGTCCCCACCTTGAAATGGCCGGAGTTTCTCTCGGAGTTCATCGATCACCTGGCAAAACTCTGGCGCGAGGACGTTTCCAGAAGAGCCGTATGGCTGGCTGTTCAATCAACGCCCGCCACACGCGCAACCGCAGAAGATACGAAGTCACGCCTGGTCAACGAGATTTCAAAGGTGCTGCGCCCGCTGGTGCCGTCGTCAAGCGATGCGGAACTGAACTTCATCTCCGACCTCATGATTAACGCCACGTACGCCCTGCTGAATTATGCGGTGGACCATCCGGGAAGCGATGCTGAGCGGGAAGCTCATTACGAGCTGACGGTGCAGGAAATCAAACGCATGACAATCTCTTATCTCATGAGCGTCGCGGAGGCCGCAGACTAGAGAGCACCCCTCGCCCACCTCGGCAGGGGCATTTATTGCCCTTATCAATACGCGGAGGGTAGGCTTGCCTTAGTTTACGCTTTACTCTGGTCAGCGCGGTGGGGTTCCCTGTTTTTCGCCGCGCCTGCGCCGGAACTCCCAAACAGAATCAGAGGTTCACATGTCCACGACGCAGGGCGCTTTCCGACGGAGCCTGCTTCCCCGCTCTATTGTTCTAGCTTCGGCAATCGTAGTGAGTACGGGATTTTTACCCGCAGTCCCCGCATCGGCACAGTCACTGCCATCTATTGGACAGCTCGGCGGTTCGCTCCCCGGCATCGGTGACCTTCTCGGCGGCAGCACCGATCAGTCTGAGCGCCAGCTCTCCGTGACCCCTGCCACTGATCTTTCCGACGGCGCCACAGTGACCATCAAGGGAGTCGGCTACCCCGCTAACGCAAATATTTACCTGGCCCAGACAATCGAGAAGCCAAAGTCGGGCTACCCCTCGACCTATGGCGAAGCGGCCAAGGTCACGGTCGGCGCTGACGGAAGCTTTACGCAGGAGATGAAGGTCGCGACCAGCTTTGGCGATGTCGACTGCACCTCTACCCAGTGCTACGTAGCCTCCTTTACTGCGTTCCCTAATCTCTCTGACCGCAGCAATGACCAGTGGGTCCCCATCACCTTCAAGGCGGGTGCTACTTCCCAGGCTGCTCAATCGCAGGGTTCCACCGGCGCGGCACCGAGCGGTGGCCAGAGCACTGGTTCGGGCTCTCAGTCGGGCTCACAGTCACCGTCCCAGTCACGAGGTAACGCATCGGTGAGCCTGTCCAAGACCTCAGACTTGAACCCGAGCGGCGACACCATTCGAGTCGAAGGCAAGGGATTCAAGACCTCTGGACCGGGCATCTACGTCGGTATCGCGCAAAATGACCAGATGGATGTGACCAACGCCGATTCCTTCGGCCCGGATACCCAGTTTGTGTCTACTTCTCGCGGCAACCTGAAGTCCGACGGCAGCTTCAGCGTGGATCTTCCGGTCAGCGCGAAGTTCGGCACGGCAGACTGCATGCAGAACGCTTGCTCGGTCTACACCATTGCTGCTCACGGTTCTTCCGACCGCAGCCAGGACACGGCGACCTCGGTATCGTTTGCCGGCGGAGCTGCCAAGCAGGACGCTACCCTGCCCTCCGGCGGTGGCTCCTCACAGTCCGCAGGCAGCGCAAGCTCCGGCACCAGTGGCAGCACAGGGTCTAGTGGAACGAGTAGCACCAGCGCTTCCAGCGGCTCCAGCAGCTCCAACGGCAGCAGCTCCAACGGCAGCAGCTCCTCGACCGGCACCCCGTCGGTAAGCCTGTCCACCACGGAACTGAACCCATCGGGCAGCACCGCAATTACCGTCTCCGGAACCGGATTCAAGACCAGCGGCAACGGCATCTACGTCGCAGTGGCTGAGAAGAACAAGTTCTCCACCACCAACGCTGATGCTTTCTCCGCCGCTGAGTTTGTCCGCACCTCCCAGATGTCCTCCGACGGCAGCTTCTCTACAACGCTCAATGTCGAGGCCGTCACCTCGGCCGCCAACTGCGTCGAAAATGACTGCGCACTCTACACCTTTGCTGCTCACGGTTCCTCCGACCGCAGCCAGGACACGGCCACGGACCTCAGCGTCGGCGGCTCCGCCAAGGAACGCGAAGAAGCTGTGAAGACCGGTGCCTCCAAGACCGGAGAGTCCAAGGCCAGCGGCTCATCCAAGGCATCTGGCAAGGCTTCCGCAAAGTCCAACGCTTCCGGCAATGGCCTCGACGAAGTTGATGTGCAGACTCAGCCGGCCGCGACCAACTCCCCGCTCCAAACCGCCGCAGTCGCCGGAACCGGCGCAATCCTGGGCGCGCTAATCTTCGGTGCCGGCATCCTGGTCGGTCGCCGTCAGAAGTCCGTCGATTAGCACGGCGCCGGACTAGTCCAAGCGTACGACGGCGATTGCGTAGTCGCCGTCGTGCGAGATGCTTAACGACGGCCCCAGCTGCCACTCCTGATCGTGGAAATGGCGGCTCACAGCCCCGTGGAGACTGATGCTCACGCGACCGTAGGCATCCGGCTGCACCTCTATTTCCCGCCAGTCCAGCTGATCGCGCGCAATCGGCGGTTGGCTGCCGAAGAGAGTCTGCGACCAGGCCTTGATGAAGGCTTCCTTCGCAGCCCAGCGGCCCGCTAAGTGACGCGCCAGCGCGCCGCCGACTGCTCCGCGGCGCCTAGCTACCAGTAGCTCCGCAGGTGTGAAAACAGCCTGCGCGAACTGACTTCCTGGCATATTCAGCTGCTCTTCGAAGCCCGGAATATAGACGAGGTCTACGCCAATCATGGCTGGAGGACACCATCGATCAGACGGGCGCCGTCGGAAAGCAGAACTGCCTTTTCCAATGCAGCGGGTGAACCGAACCGACCACCGTCCGCCAGGTTTCGCTCGCGTGGACGCTCGTAGAGGGCTTCTCCACCGTAAATAGCCTCATCAATGCGACGCAGACCAGCCGCTTCGCGGTTGTACGCCGCGGACCGCCAACGCTCCGCAGCCTCAGCGCCATCGTGCTGCACTATCGCTTGGTAGAAAGCTTCCGGATGCACGACTGCCACCAGTGCCGAGACATGTCCGAACCCGAGCGAGGTAACAAAGCCAGCCTTCAGCGGCAACGTATTGCCGAAATTGACTGCCTTCGTTGGCCATACCAGACGCGAATGCTCAGCCAATGCGGGATCGACGCAGTCCAGCGATCGATTACCTGGCACAATGCCGCTGCGCAACACCTGGGTCAGACCAATGATCTGGAACGCTGCAGCACCACCCTTAGCGTGTCCCGTCAGCGATTTCTGAGAGACCACCAACAGCGGGTTAGAGCGCTCGCGACCGAGTTCATCTGCAATGCGTTCATGCAGTTCGGACTCATTTGGGTCGTTGGCATTGGTCGAGGTGTCGTGCTTGGACAACACCGCGACCTGATCCGCAGTGACATCGAGTGCTGCAAGGGCGCGAGCCAACCGAGACTTCTCGCCGCCCTGAGCGGCCGCTAGCGCGCCCAAACCCGGCGCCGGAATGGATGTGTGCGCGCCGTCGGCGAAGGACTGGGCGTATGCGACGACACCGAGCACGGGGAGCCCCATGTCACGGGCGATGTCTCCGCGAGCCAACAGCACCGTGCCACCGCCTTGCGATTCCACAAAACCTCCGCGTCGACGATCGTTCGGCCTGGAGAAGTACTCATGCTCGATGCCTTTGTTTTCCATGGTGGCGGAGTCAGCTGTGGCGGCCATGTCGCCGAAACCTGTGATTCCCTCTGTGGATAGGTCATCAAAGCCACCCGCGACAACAAAATCTGCCTTACCCAGGGCAATCTTGTCGACGCCCTCCTCCACCGACACCGCTGCCGTCGCACAGGCTGCCACAGGGTGAATCATCTGCCCGTAGCCACCGACATACGACTGCATAACGTGGGCGGCAATAACATTTGGCAATGCCTCTTGCAGGACGTCATTGGCTCGCGGTTGCCCCAGCAGACCGTCGATGTAAAGACTGCGCAGCGACTCCATCGCACCAATACCTGTGCCCTGTGTCGACGACACTCGCGCCGGGTTGACCGCTTCCAGCAGCTGCGCTGGGCTGAAGCCCGATGACAAGAAGGCATCGACAGTACAGACAATGTTCCACAAGCTCACGCGGTCCAGATTGTCCATCATGTCTGCCGGAATACCGTAGCGTGCCGGGTCAAAGCCCTGCGGAATTTGACCGCCAACATAGCGGCTCATCGCCATTCGGCGTGGAACCTGAACTGGCGTGCCAGCGGCCCGTGTCACAAGCCACTGCCCTGTCTCGGCATCGAAGCTCGCAGTGGTGTTGTCCGGGTTGGAACTGACAAAAGTCTCCGCTGCCGCGCGGTCACGCACAGCAAAGCTCAACGCACGATCCAGGTAGACCGTGGTCAGCTCAGTCATCGTATTGTCAACCAAATCGCCATCATCGGCGTAACGACGCACACCAACTCGCGCCAGTACTTCATCGCGGTAGCGCGTAGCAATGTCGCTTTCTGCCAACGGTTGCCCGTCGGCATCGCGCCAGCCACCCTCATAGGAAATCAGCCCCATTGACCAGGCTAATTCCACAATTCCTGCTGCAGAAATATCATCGACTTCAGCCTCAAAGCGCGTCCGGGAAGAACCGTACGGCCCAAGCTCACCGGCGCCCACAATGACCACCATGTCCTCCGGAGCCGCTGCGATGTCACCAAAGGTCGGTGTTGTCTGCGCAATTGGTCGGCGTGGGCTTGGCAGACCGCTCAGAACACGGCTTGACGACGGCTCCTGCGAACGCGCCCCGCTAGAGATCTCAGAGTTTTGAGCTGCTGGGGCAGCCGCCTGTGCAGCCTCCTGCGCCAATTGCGCAATGTTGAGGTCGACGTCACCCAATCCGCCGGTGAGATCGGCCTGAATCGGGCGGGTTTGTGCCTTCTTCCGAGCCTCCGAGCTCGCGAGCTCAATGAGTTCAGCTGCCATTTCTTCGGTGGAGAAGGTGCGTACTCCCTTTGCTTCCACTGCAGCAACCAATGGGTCGTTTCCACCCATCAGGTTGGTGCCTCGAACCCAACCAATCTGTGCATGAGCCAGAGTGGTGCGGGTGCGCCAAGCGTCCTCCACATTCCAGCGCGCCACCACGGCGTCGAGTGCGGCCTTGGCTTCACCATAGGCACCATCACCGCCGAAGCGACCACGGTTCGGTGAACCCGGCAGCACCACATGCAAACGATGCTGCAGATTATTGTCCCCGCCGAGTGCTGATATCCCTGCGATGAGTCGTTCCACCGACCACAGAAGCAGACGCATTTGGGTCTCGGACGCAGGACCGGCGTCGGCAAGCGAACCTGAGACCGTAGGCGCCGCGAACGGGAATAGCAGCGTCGGTGACAGCGCGGGCTTGGTCACAACCACTTCCGCACCAATCGTCGTAGTCTGCTCGGTTCCGATCCAGTCGATAAGGGAATCCAGGTCCTGGAAGCTGGACAGGTTCGCCGGTACCACCCACAGCTTCGCCTCGCCCTGCGCATGCATACGGTAGAGCTGCTTGTAGAAGCTCAGGCGCTCATGTCCCAGGCGTGAGGTAGTGACAACAACGGTTGCGCCCTGAGACAACAACTGTGCAGTTACGGCGGAGCCAATCGAATTTGGCGATGCACCGGTAACAACAGCGATGTCGGCATTCATCGGCAGTTCATCCACATTCGTGATGGCCTCATCCGACAGCTGTCGGTAGATACTCGCCAACTGTGCCCGCCCTGCCTCGTCTGCCTTGGCAGCCCACCACTGTGCCTGCTCGACTGCGGTTTCGTGGATACTGCCCGGCGCGGTGTCAGCCACGTCTTCATCAGTGGCTGCCCAGAGGCGTGCTAGGTCATCGCGGGAGGTGGCCCAGCGGTCGTCGAGCAGCACTGCCTTGGTGGGCGTAAACGTCGGGGTGACCAGCTTCGGCCAGTCCGCACCGAGTTCAGCAGTGACGAGATTTACCAGGTTGCTGTCGGCGTCTTCGGCATCGAAGTCAATGGCACCGGTAATCTCGTGGCCGAGTTGCTCCAGAATCGTGCGTGCAGCGGTGGCAAGAATACCTTGCTGGCCTGTCAGTTTATCTGCAAACTCAGTGAGTGCAGCCGAGTCGACCATTCCAGCGCTACTGTCGCTTGCCGACGGCTTAGCGACAGATACACCTCGCTGCGCGGCGACCGCAAGGATTGCTTCATCAATCAGCTGGTTGAGTTCAGCAGTACTGGTTGGGGTGGCCGGAGCCAGATGCGCAAGATCGCCGCCGCGCAGGGATGCACCGTCGCGAGTACCGAGCATCATCTCGGCGCTGACTGCGGTTGCCCATCCCTTGCCAAGCTGCCATTCATTGGCCACATAGTCATCGATGTAATTCGCGCCTGCACTGGCAGGACCGGTAATCCGGCGAATACCGTCGGCAATGGCTTCGGAGAGAATCGGGCCGAATGCGGAATATCCACTGGCCAAGCTATCAATCTTGTCCTTTAGATCAGCCAGTTCCGCATCTGCGGCCCCTTCGATTGAACCGAGGTCGAATTCGACTCCGAGATCGAGCAGCAGTTGATTGCGTCGAGATGAGACTCCATCGACCAGAGTCTCAATGGAGTCGGCGGCACCGAGCTGGTCGGGACGTACCTTCGTCCATTGGCAAATAAGAACTTCCAACGCTTCTGCCGGGCTGACTGCGATATCAGCAACTTCGGCAGCCGGAGTGGCAGCACTCGTGATCGTGGTTGCCTGTTCGGTCGCCGCGGGTTGGTCGACAGATACTGCCGGCTCCGCTGCTCCTGCTGCTCCTGTTTCTCCCGCTGCTCCAGATAGAGCCTGCGCCGTGTCCTGCTCCGGTGTCACCTCCGACTCGAGCTCAGTCTTTTCCGGCTGAATTTGGTCGCGCATAAACACTGCATCAGCATCACGTTCGAGATTGAGCACTCGAATGTCACGGCTTCGGTGACGGGGCAACTGGCAGGTGCGGGCAGCCAGGTTTGCCAGTGTGGGCGCTGTACCTACACCAACTTCAATAATGCGGCTGACGCCGAGATCCTCAAGCAGCAGATCCTGCGTTTCGATCCACCTCACCGGTGAGCAGAATTGCCAGGCCAGTAACTCGACCAGCAACATGCGGGCCAGGCGCGCCGGGTTTTCAGCGGCAGTATCAAAGTCGGCAAGGATTTGTTCCAAAATGTCTGAGTCGACGACTGCAGCCATCTGGCGGACGAACTTCTCAGTCAGCTCAAAAGAGGTCGCGGTGAGATTCGGGATATAGCGTCCCACCAGGCGCTCTGGAGTGATTTCCGCTGGCAGCAGCCGCTCCAAGTGTTTACGGAAGGAATCCACACCGTCGCGTAGGACACTGGAGTGGAATGGCACATCAATACCTGGGATACGCACGTATCCCTTGCCGTCCGAGCTGCGGCGCTCGCACTGTTCAGCCAGTGCCGCAAGGCCCGCGACGGTGCCGGCGACGGCGTACTGCTTGCCTGCCAGGTTGAGATTTACGACTTCGAGGAACTCACCGGTTTCCTGCGACAACCGATTAACAAACTCGGTGACCTCGTCCTCGCGTACGCCGATCTTGTCCGGACGCAGGGCGCACAAACCATAGTTGGACCTCCCCTGCTCATCACGTTCGACCAGTTCATGCATGGTCAAACCGCGGCGGTAGACAACCTCCAACACGGCATCTGCGTCAAGCGCACCAGCGAAAGCCGCCAGCGCGTTGTACTCACCGACAGAGTGTCCCGCAAAGTGAGCTGTTTCATCCAGCAGCCCTGCTTCACGGAGCTCCACAACCTGCGCCAGCCCCAACGTCGCCATCGCAACCTGGGTGAACTGAGTCAGATTCAGGACACCTTCTGGGTGGAAATAGCGCACACCATCCACGACCACCTCTACAGGGTTGTCCCGGACAATAGCCAGTACGGAAAAGCCAAGCTTCTCTCGGGTCATCGCATCAGCCTGGTCCCACACGCGGCGGGCCGCTACGCTGCGAGTCCGAGCAGACAGCCCCATCCCCTGTGATTGAATCCCCTGGCCAGGGAAGACATATGCGGTCGTCGGTGCGGCAATTACAGCAGTGGCAGTCAGTACCAGCTCGCCCTCTACTGTGGCCGTGACTTCACGGACTTCACCGGCGCCTGGACGGTCATCAAAACCACGGCGTTCGACAGAGAACTTCACTTCCTGGCCAGGTAGAACCGGACTCAGCATAGTCGCAGTGAACTCAATCACCCGATTGCCAATGCCGGCATCCGACGTGGCAACAGCCGCATGCTCGGCCATCGCCGACAGCCACATTCCATGGACAATAACCCCTGGTAGACCAGCTAGCGCTGCTGCCCGGGAATCGACGTGGATAGGATTGCGATCTCCTGTGACACAGCTAAATGGCTCCATCGCCTTAGGCGCTTCCACGGTCAAGGCACCGCGGAAACTCCGTGGCGTATCCGTGACCGTTGGAAATGGCACAGTATTGGTCCGCGCTGTCTCGCCGCCGTTTCGGCCACGAATGGCAAAGCGTTCACTCAAGGTGGCGAGCAGCGTATCGCCATCACGAACCTCCGCGCGCACCACAACTAACCGCCCTAAGTCCGTATCAACGACCTCGTCGACACGCGCACTAATCCGCAACGTTGTGGTTTCCTGAGGCAGAGCCCCAATCATACGAATGTGATGCTCAAGGTGAACAAGCGCGAGCATGCCCTCAACAACATCAATGCCGGTCTCAGTACGCGCCTGCGCGACTGCCGCAAAAATCGCTGGCCAAGCATGCCCGACCAACGCGTCCGGCACCGTCGCCTGCGACTCATCGCCGGCAGCTGCAATAGTGACCGCATCGTAGTCAGCCATCGCCATCGGATCCCACACGGATTCCCACTCCGCGACCCCATCGACGATGTTTGCAAGCTCACCGCCAGCCGCGATTCGCGTCAGCTCCCGCATCGCGGCTGCCGCATCCTCATGCTTGACGACGGGCACTGCGCCCACCGCTGCACTCTGGCACAGGCGAATTCGCAGTTGCGTATTCTCCCCCGCAGCATCGGGCAGCGGAACGGTCAGCTGTGCCCAGACGAGCTCCTCCCCGACCTCATCATTGCTGCCATCAGCTCCAATGGTCTCCAAAATGGCACCAGTACCTGGGTGCTCCAGGCGTTGTGAACGAGAGACATCACTTGCGTCAGATACACATACCCACTCATGTTCCGCGCCAAGTGCCAGCGCCGGATTCGGCTGCTGTCGACCAGCCCACCAAATCACAGGTGCTGCGAGCATCCGGCTGAGGGCGTCAACAGGTGCCTCCGGCAGGTAGCCGGTATCCATCAATGCCTGTGCAGTAGCTTTTTCAAACCGACCCAGAATTTCCGCTACTGGCTCATTCGCGCGGGTAATGCCCGAAACAGCCTGCGGCCCTGGGATGATGCAGACTTGATCCGCATCGTAGCGAGAGTCATGCGCCTGCCATAGGGAGTCCGATCGCCACCAGCGACGAACCTCATCATCGATAACCGGAACGAATGGCACAGGTTTGCCAGGTGTGCGGCAGAGCTCAGAGATAAAGAAGGTGACATCTGCTGGGTGGAGCTGGGTATCCAGATCCAGCAGGCCGGACAGTCGCGAGATTTCGTTCTGCGGCTGGGTGCGCAAGCTGTCGCCGTCGGCAAGCGCGTCAAACGTGCCCGCGTCGACTGCATTCAGTCGTGCCTCTACGCGGTCGACGAGTGCGACAAAGCGCGTCGACCACGTTGGATCGAGGAACGTCCCTTCGGGCGCACACAGTTCGAGATAGCGGTTCAGCACCTCGGCATACGTCATGGTGCTGACATCTCCGAAGTACGGCTTCGCGGTGGCGTTAATCGCCTCGATGATCTCTGCGCGTCGTTCAGTCACCTTAGTGAGGTCACCTGCGACTTCGTCAAGCAATCTGCCTGCGCGTGCTGCGGCGTTATCAATTTCGTGGATATCAGCACCCAACTGGCTGCGCCCCGACGCCATGCCATCCATGGCGCTACCAGCGGGAATCCAGTTGTCAGTGCCGACGGTGTCGACCAACATTTGTTTCACGGACTCAGAGGCGGTCGACTCCTTGGCTGCCATCGCAGCTGTGCCGATGATGACAGCATCGACCGGCATCGGCGCCAATCCGTACTGTGTCGACCACGTGCCCATCAGATAATCACGGGCCTGTTCTGGCTTGCCGATACCGCCGCCAACAGCAAGCACCACATCTCGCTTGCGGATCTTTGCGTAGGTGTTAATTAGCAGGTCATCGAGGTCTTCCCAGGAATGGTGGCCACCGGCACGCCCACCTTCAACCTGCATGATGATTGGATACGGTGTGCCCTGCTGCGCCAAGGTGTCTGCAATTTCGAGCACCGACTCGATTTGTGCGATTGTGCCCGGTTTGAAGGAGATATGCGGAATCCCGCCCTCACGCAGCTGCTTTACTAGCTCAACTGCCTCGTCCACCTCGGGGATTCCCGCGGAGATGGTGACTCCATCAATCGGTCGCCCCGCTGCCACTGCGCGCGGGAGCAAACGGCGGCTTCCAATGTGCAAACCCCACAGGTACGGATCCAAAAACATGGTGTTGAACTGTGCACTGCGCCCCTCCTCGAGCAGATCGGAGAGTCGCGCCACATTAGCCTCGAAGATTTCCGGCGTGACTTGGCCGCCACCGGCCAGCTCCGCCCAGAACCCCGCATTCGCAGCAGCCGCCACGATCTCAGGGTCAACGGTTGTCGGGGTCATACCGCCGAGCAGAATTGGCGAGCGCCCGGTCAACTTGGTGAACTTCGTCTCGACACGGGGCTTGTCTCCAGTGACCAGACGCGGCGCAAACTCCAGCCACGATGTCGGATGCTCAATGTCGCTCTCAGACAGGACGCCCCTCCCCGCAGCTGTCGCCGCAGGAATCACCGCCACGCCATAGCCTTCAGCGTTGCGTTCTGTCAGCTTGACGACGCCTGTGTTCGGCCCCAGATCCAAAATGGTGGTTGCCCCATGGTCGATGAGCCCCCGTACCTCGGCGCTCCAGTCACTGGGGTCAACCAAGATTGCACGCGCAAGCCGGTCCGCCGTTTCCGCATCTAGCCCAATGCGCTCAGCCCGCTCCACTATCCATGCCACAGCAGGTACCAGCGCTGGGTGATGGAATGCGCCACTAACTGGCAGAACTGTACATTCGACTTTCCGACCCTTCGGCTGCTGCGTTGTGAGCTGCTCTGCCAGCTGGTCTAGTTCATCCTGCTTGCCGATAACTACGCTGGTAGTCTGCGTATTCTTCAGACCGATGACACAGCCCTGGGGGAGGAAAGGCTCCAACTCCTCGACCGTCAGGCCAGAGATACTCATCATCGGCGCGCGCCCAAATCCGGCTACTCGGCTTCCGCGCGCACACGCCACACCGATGAGGCGAGCTAGCGCCAGAAGCTCTGCTGCCTTCTCTGGGCGAGCGACAATCTCAGCGGCAAGAACACCTTGCGAATGACCGGTTACCGCTACCGCTTCGGTGATATTAATTCCCTGCTTTTCCAGCAACTCGACAATGCCCAACTGTGCCAAGACGATGCCCGGGACGCTGACCGCAGGGTTGGTTGTATCTCCGGTAAATGGCTCGTCTGTAACGAGTGAGATTGCCCAGCCGAAGGGGTCGAAACCTGCGGGAAGCTGGCCGATGAGATCGTCGTCAAGCGGTGCGAGCAGTTCCTCAGCGCGAGTGAAAACTTCCCGTAGTTTCTTTGAGTTGCCACTGGCCATGACGCTGGAGAGAGTGTCCAGCCATGGTTGCGATTGACCGGCGAAAGTGACTGCAAAAGTACCCAGGTCTGCAGCAGTTACGACATTGGTCTGCAAAGTGGCGAGTTTTTCGTATTTCACGTGGCTGAGGTCCTTGTCTTGTGGAGTACGAAATGAAAACATCTTTTGTTTCCAAATCCTTGCCAGGACACTATGCCATAAATCATGAGGAATCCATCATGTTTTTCTCGTGCGGTTTTGTGATGCCATCAACGCGAAGATAATTTGCAACCCCAAAACGAGAGGCCGAACACGGCTGCGAAATCAGCGAGTACAACGCTTCTAAAATGAAAGAACTTCGCAGGTAGAAAACAGTGTTCCCCTGTCGAGAAATTGCTTGCACTTCACCACTCTGTCAGCACCGGCAGTGGAAAATGAAGCCCGGAAGACTGAGCCAATTTATGCCCAATCGGTGATGAACATCACACCCGGAATGCGTGTCAATGGGCGCCGAGAACGCTCAATCTTTCCTCGATTAATCGCCTAGCATATCCAGAATTGTGGACTCCGCTTCTTCTAAGCGCCGCTCTGACTCTTCAAGGTCCTGCTGCGACTTACCATCGCGCTCGACCTTGCCGTCGAAGATTGCGCAGGGATCATCGTTGACCACAGTGTCGTCGGGAACTATGCCACGACGCGCCATGTACTCATCCAGATGCATCGAGATGCTCATGTTGCCTCCCTGCTTCCACCTTACGATTCAAGATACGATTCGATCAGCGTCATTGTATCGACAGATTCGATTGCCCTACGCAGTGGAATGAGCGGACAGAGGTTTCCCAGAATGGTACTCACGCGCGCTGTGCGGCTGCCCCGTCTTGCGTTCCCCTTATCGATGCGAAAACTGTCGCAGGTCTACGACCGGTCTGGCGGCCAGGGTTTTCCATCGGGGAAATACCGGTCAAACTTCCAGCCCAGACGGAACGGGAGGACGTATTTCTGGGGACTGTTGTTCGCTTCCCACATTGACTTTGGTTTGGTTGCCCGCTCGGCTTCTTCCCGGTCGGTGTACACCCCGTAACAGATAGGGTCCCAGAAGTTGCTATCGGTGATTTCGAGAGTGGGGGTGCCGGTGAATACTCCATAGAGGAGTTGGTCGCGGCTTTCGACCTCGACCTCGAAATCTTCCCAGGTGCCCATCATTCCGCCGGGTTGCGCGCGCCACCAGTTGTCAATCGCGAGGGCGGTCTCCTCGGACTCGACGAACCCGCCGAGAGGTTCAGTGTTATCTGGGTAGCGGGGATAAACGACGCAGACAACAATTTTCATAGTCATGGTTCTACACCGTGCACGGGAGATTAGCGACCTTGGAATAGCTTCGGGCGGGAAATGGGCCAGATTTTGGGCACGCGGCCTAATGAGGGCGGAAAATCTGGCGGGCTGGAGAACGAAAACACCCCGTGACCTGCATAGTCACGGGGTATTTATGTGGTGCGCCTGGGGAGACTTGAACTCCCACGCCCTAAGGCACTGGAACCTAAATCCAGCGCGTCTGCCAATTCCGCCACAGGCGCCCGTCGCGAATCCGTGACAGTTACGTACAGTCCCCGTAAGCATGGACTACCTATTAGCCACCTACAGGCACAACGAACTTTCACAGCTCATTTGGACTGTACACACTTTAACGGGTTTGCCGCAGATTTCCTAATGTCCCATCCCCTGCCTATCCAGCGAGCGCGCTAGCTTGGCAGGTCACGGACTAGCTATGGTGGTTATGTGTCCACTTCACAGCATTCCAATACCACTGACAAGCCAGCGAAGATTCCCACTCGTACCCGCGTGGTGCAACTAATCTTCTTGGCTCTTGCAGTCGGCGCCACTCTTGCACTCGCCTACTGGCAGCTCAGCAGGTGGAACACAACCAGCTCATTCCAAAACCTGGGCTACGCACTGCAGTGGCCAGCTTTCGGCCTGTTCTTTATTTGGGCCTACCGCAAATACATGGAGTACGAACGCGAACGCCTGAGCGGCAATAGCGAGGCCGCATTTGAGGCTAAAGACGATGTCATGACGGAAATTCCAGACGAATTCCTGCCGACCAACCCAGATGGCTCGCGAAAGGTGCAGCGTGTGGATGAGACACAATCGACGGATTCTGGCACCAACGCCTAGGCGATAACTGCTTATTCGAGAAAAGGACTTTTAGTGACCAACATCAATCCAGATCGTCAAGAGCGCGTAAGGAAGGCACTGACGTACTTCTCCGTCACCGCCTACTTCACGGGTGTGATGCTGCTCTTGCTGTGTGCCGAGATGATTTACAAGTACCTCATCCTCGACAACTCCGCCGACGCGCCGCGGTGGTTCTTCTACACCGCCCAGATTCACGGCTTCGGCTACATGGCATTCCTCATTGCCACCGTAAACCTGGGTACCAAGGCCCGCTGGGAACCAGCAAAGTGGATTATCACCGCGCTCGGTGGCGTGGTCCCGTTCCTCTCCTTCTTCGTCGAGAAGAAGCGTCGTGAGGAAGTCGAGACCGCTTTCCAGCTGAAGTAGCGGGCTCTCGGCAGCCCGAGGGCTACCCCTTAGCCTCAACCTCAGCCAGAATTTTCAGCGCCGGAGTCAAGGCACGCAGTGCACGCCCCCTGTGGCTAAAAGCGTCCTTGTCTTCGGCGCTCATTTGTGCCGCAGACAAGGCCCCCTCAGCTTCGTTGCCCTCCCCAACTGCGGGCGCGAACACCGGATCGTAGCCGAACCCATTGTCCCCAACAGGCTCGCGCAGAATGGCGCCAGGCCAGCGGCCCTCTACAACCAGCAGCAGATTACCGGCTTCATCGAGGACGGCTGGGAAACCGCCGTCGGCAAGCGCGGACGGCACCTCCTTGACACCGGGGACGACCAACGCGCAGGCGGTACGGAAGGACGCCGTACGACGCTCATCTGGGCAGTCCCCCATCTGGGCGAGCAGCAGCTCGTAGTTAGCGACATCGTCGCCGTGAGTGCCGGACCAGCGCGCCGAGAGCACACCCGGCATGCCGTTTAGCTCATCGACGCTGAGCCCCGAATCGTCTGCCAAGCACGCGTAGCCGGTATGTGTCGCACCATCGAAAGCCTTGATGTAGGCGTTGTCCGCAAAAGTGCGACCGGTTTCGGGGCGCTCTGGGTACTCCGGGACGTCGCTAAGCGAAAGAAGTTCCACCGAATCAATACCCGCCGCACGCAGGATGCGGTCGAGCTCGACTAGTTTTTTAGAATTTCGGGTAGCGACGAGGAGCTTCACGGCAGCTCACCCGGGTACGGCGCACGCAGAACTTCCTGCTGCAGGGCAACGAGCTCACGCAGACCCTTTTCCGCCGAGTCGAGCATGTCATTCAGCTGATCGCGGTCGAAGGTGCCTTCCTCGCCAGTGCCCTGGATTTCGACGAACTTGCCCTCTGCGGTCATCACCACGTTGAGGTCGACCTCAGCGCGAGAGTCCTCCTCGTAAGGCAGATCCAGGCAGACACGGCCGTCAATAATGCCAACCGAAACAGCTGCGACTGGTGCCTTCAGCGGGGTGCCCGGAACAGCGCCCACTGCATGCAGGTAGGTCAGGGCATCAGCCAGCGCGACGTACGCACCGGTGATGGAAGCGGTTCGGGTACCACCATCCGCCTGCAGAACATCACAGTCGATGTTGATGGTGTTCTCACCGAGTTCCTTCAAGTCGATAGCAGCTCGCAAGGAGCGACCGATCAGACGGGAAATCTCGTGAGTGCGACCCTTGACCTTGCCGCGCATTGACTCGCGGGGCATGCGCTCGTGGGTAGAGGCCGGCAGCATGGAGTACTCAGCGGTCAACCAGCCCTCGCCGGAGTCACGCTTGAATCGTGGCACCGACTGTTCGACGGAAGCGGTGCACATTACACGCGTATTACCGAAAGTAACCAGCACAGAACCGGCCGGATTGTCGGTGAAGCCGCGAGTGATGGTCACCTTGCGCATTTCATCAACCGCGCGTCCATCGGCACGGCGAAAATCGGAATTAGCTGTAGTCATGCCAACTACCCTACCGCCCGGCGCGGAAGCGGTGCGACAGCTGTACGGAAACCCGATAGTCGCTGTGACTAGCCGCCTAGCTCCATGCCCAGGTAGGCCAATTCAACGTCACCGGCAAAGGTACTCTTCGCAGCACGTAGTGCTTCTTCACCGTCGGCGTATGGCGGAATGTGAGTCAGCACCAGCTTCTTAACCCCCGCCAGCGTCGCTGCCTTTCCGGCCTCAAAGCCTGTCAGGTGCATGTCCGGTGGGGTGCCCTCTTCGTTGCTGCACCATGTGGCTTCGCAGATGAAGATATCCGCATCCCGCGCCAGCTCCACCAATTCATCGGTCCACGCAGTATCTCCGGTGTACGCAATGGTCAGACCATCTGCTTCAATGCGATATCCAACAGCTGGCACCGGGTGGACCATGTTATACGGCGTGACGACGGCGCCTCCGTCCGCTTCGCCCCCACCGACTAACAGTGGCTCACCGGGGTTACTCACAACCTGATCAAAAGTGTCTTCCAGGTTGGCATCTTCTTCACTTCCCAGTGCTTTGCACATGGTGCCTATCCGGTCGTGAATGTCTCCGGGGCCAACCAGGAGATTCCGGGAACTCGCCGGGGCTGTCGGGTGGAAGCGACGCCAGACGAGCAGCCCTGGAATGTCTGCAGTGTGGTCTGGGTGCACATGAGTTAGTAACAAATCACAAGCTGCAGGATCAGAGATCTTCTGCAATTCGGCGAGGACACCGGGACCCAAATCAATGACAAAGGTTCGACCGTTATCCAGCTCAATGAGGTAGCCAGATGCTGGCGCCGATGGGCCACCCATGCTGCCTGTACATCCCAGAACCTTCAATCGCATACTTCAAGCTTGCCATGTAATTGATCAAAAACGAGCAAAAAACCAATGGAGTGTCTGGATTTAATAAGAAAGGTCACATTTGGGAATGCATAGTGACCTGGCTAATACCCGGCCCAAGGAAGCGCTTTGCCAGGGATGCAAAAACTTGCGGATCTCCAGTGGATTCGAATGTGCGCACAGGGTTCGGATTGCTCTCCGGGTCAGCGAGCATGTCGGTCTTTGTGAGGATGCGCAGAACATCCTTCGACGTCTCCTCCGCCGACGACACTAGGGCGACGTCCTCCCCCATAGCCAGCTGAATCACACCAGACAGCAGCGGATAATGGGTGCAGCCCAGAACGAGGGTGTCTACACCATCGGCCTGCAATGGCGCGAGGTAGCCCTCCGCAAGTCCCAGAATCTGGCGACCAGAGGTGATTCCTCGCTCGACAAAGTCCACGAATCGCGGGCAGTCGACCGCAGAGACATCCACGCCAGGCACTGCATCAAAGAGATCTTGGTAGGCACGAGAGCGAATTGTGGCGGCGGTACCGATTACGCCGACTTTTCCATTCCTGGTGGTCGAGACCGCACGGCGCACAGCGGGCAGAATGACCTCGACTACTGGGACTGGGTAGCGCTCGCGGGCATCACGCAAAAATGCGGCCGAAGCCGTGTTGCAGGCAATGACAATCATCTTGCAGCCGCGTGCAACCAGTTCATCGGCAATCGCTTCCGCGTGCTGACGAACCTCGGCGATGCGCAACGGGCCGTAAGGGCCGTTGGCAGTATCGCCGATGTACATAATCGACTCGTGCGGCAGCTGATCCATGATGGCACGTGCCACTGTCAGCCCACCGACGCCGGAGTCAAAGATGCCAATCGGCGCTGTTCGGTCGGGGAAGCCGCTATCCTGCGCTGTCAGCTGATTGACTGCCTGAGTTTCTGCTCCTGCTCCCACCGCTATCTGGACTCCTCATATCGTTGGTCAAACACCGAAGCTCCTATTCTAGGCCGATTTCGTCAGGAGCTGATGCCACGTACCTCGGGCTCTTAGCGACGTGCACTCTTAGCCACGTGCACGACCGCGCTTAAACATCACCGCAGCCCAGATGCCCGCAAGCCCACCGAAGAGGTGCATCTGCCAACTAACAGCCATCTGTGTTGGCAGCACTCCCCAGATAAGACCCGAATACATCGATGCCAGAATCACGCCCAAAATAATCTGCATCACCCGACGATTCACGAAACCGCGTACGACCAAAAACGCCAGCCAGCCGTAAATCAGGCCGGACGCACCGATGTGGACGGTATTTACACCGCCGACCAGCCAGGTCAGACCGCCACCAACGACCGTAATCAAGAGTGTGACCTGCCAAAATAGCCGCTTCGACGACATTGCAATCAAACCGGCGAACAACGCCCCGGGCAGAGAGTTCGCCACAATGTGCCCGTAATCTGCGTGCAGCAGCGGTGCGGTCAAAATTCCCCACAGCGTCGAGGTTTCGCGTGGGCGCACACCGAAGTTGTTCAGCGCCCCACCAAAGATGAATTCGTTGACAAGAAAGACCGTCCAGATAAGTGCCAGGTACCCAATAGCCGTACTGATGGCCGCCCCGAGCCCGCCGTCGCGATCCTGTGGAACAATCTGATTATTCCGCCGCGTCTGCACGGGACCGCCCATCGGGTACTGCGCATAGTTCTGGTAATTCTGCTGTTGTCCCGAGCTCCATTGCGGATTCATTGGCGAACTTCCTTCACTACTTGTCCAGCATCTCTGACAGCGCGGCTACTCCCGCGCGTCCCGTTGCACTCATCACGGCATCGACAATAGCCATCTGCACCGCATCGGCCGCCATCGCAGCCAACAGGGCCACCACATCCGAGCCCACGGGTTCAGCGTTTCCGCTATCCGCCGCCTCGGCCGAGCTGAGGGCAAACAGCGTGTCACCGTCCATCGGCGCATGAGCCGGCCGAATCGCTCGCGCCAACCCGTCATGACCGCACATCGCCAACCGCTTCAACTGCGCAGTTGTCACCGGCGCATTGGTTATCAACGTGCCAATCGTTGTGTTTCGCGTGCTTGCCGACGATTCCCCGTGTCCAGCCGCATCGGCGAGAATCTTGGTCCTACCGACGAAAACCTGGTCCAGCTGGGCCAATGCCTCCTTGCTGGCACCGGCAGCCGCGGGCATTCCGTAAAGGTGTCCCTCCGGGTCAATGACCGCACCAAAGGAGTTGACCACCATTGCGGCAGCCACAAAGTACTCACCATCGGCGGAGGTCACACGGGCTTGTCCAAAACCACCCTTGATTGCCCCGGCCATAGCGCCGACACCGGCACCTACTGTCCCGGAGGGAGTGTCCTCCGGGACGTCGTCAAGCGCGTGAGACAACGCCTCGCGCCCTAGTGCAGCGGTGGGCAGCGTCGGCTCCCCCAACAGCAAGTCGAAGATGACAGCACCGGGAACGATGGGCACGAGGATATCCGGACGAGTTGGGGTGACCTCAAAGCCAATGCCGCGGTCGCGCAGTTCGCGCATAGCTCCGTCGGCAGCTGCGAGGCCGTACGCGGAGCCGCCAGCCAAAACGACAGCGTGGGCGCGTTCGACGGTATTCTCCGGTGCGAGCAGGTCGGTCTCGCGGGTGCCCGGACCGCCGCCGCGGACATCGACAGCGCCGATCGCACCGCCTGGAGCGGCGATGACGGTGACTCCGGTATCCCCCTCAGCAGCATGGCCGATGGAGATGCCGTCGATGGAGTCGAGACAGCCTGCGCCGATGTCGATGCTCGTGCCCAGCGCAGCACTGCTGGCTTGGTGTCGAATGTCGGTGGGGCTGATTGCGAAGATCTCAGAATTCATTGTCGACCACGGCACCTTTCACCACAGTTCATGGCAGCTAGCCTCAGTTGATTACTGCATCCTTCGGGGTTTTGCTCGGATTCGTTACTCACCCATGAGCTGATCCAGCAGTGACTCTTGGTTGTAGGACAGCCACTGGTACATCGCGTCGGCCTGCTCGATCTGCTCGATGGAGCCATTGAGGTTCTCCATGGAAACATGCAGGTAAATACGTAGGTCATTGATACCCGCCACCCAGGCATGGGCATCACTTTCCGAAATGGATACCTGCCCCGACTCGGCGGGCTCCAGGGCGTCGATAATCGCACGCAGGGAATGGAGCTTGCTCTCTACAATCTCCGATTCATGCAGCTGGCGCATGAGGGCGTTTTCCCCCTCCACGCTCTCCTCACCCGGCTTGGTGAAGTCCGGCAACAGTCGCGCAAGCTTCGGATCGGATGGGGCCTCGGAGTGTCCGACAGGCATTCCCGTCATTTCCGCGAGCTCATCCTTCGGCGCCGACCGGGCTCGCTCCATCAGCGAGTCCGCCACAGTAGCAGCCAGATTCAGCAGCAAATCCCGCTCCGTGCCTTCAAAAGCCGTGACGTACTTGACGCCACCGCCGAGAAGGGATCGCTTGCGCTTCCAAGGACGCATGTAAATTCTCTCCCGCTGTCGAATATCGGCTTAGTCAGCCTGCTCCATTGTTGCCCACAAGCCTGCCTTGTGGAGCTTCTTCACATCGGCCTCCACCTTGTCACGCTCACCGGAAGACACGATTGCCTTACCCTCCGTGTGAACCGTCATCATCAGCGCGTGCGCCTTCTTTCGGTCCATGCCGAAGAGCATCTGAAACACGTAGGTGACATAACTCATCGAATTAACCTGGTCATCCCACACAATGCACTGCCAGGGTCGGTTCGATTCCGTCACGACATCGGCATCCATAGTGGGCATCGGTGTTGCTGCTGGCATGCTCATAGGCACCAGGATAGTACGGAGTGGCGCGCGCTCGCCGGAACCGACTGCCCCGGCCCGCTTCAGCCGACTAGACTGTTGACCGTGATTGATAAGCATTCCTCCACCGCCCTTCTCACCGATAAGTACGAGCTGACGATGCTGCAGGCATCGCTTGCCGACGGATCCGGCGAGCGCCAGGTCGCCTTCGAGGTGTTTGGCCGTCGCCTGCCGAATGAGCGTCGCTATGGCGTTGTCGCTGGTACAGCGCGTGTGTTGGATGCTATCCGCAACTTCCGCTTCACCGAGGAACAGCTGGCTTCGCTGGACTTCCTCGATGACAGGACGCTGGATTACCTGCGTAACTATTCCTTCAGTGGCCAAGTCGACGGCTACCGCGAGGGAGAGCTCTACTTCCCCGCCTCGCCCATTTTGACGGTGCGAGGCACTTTCGCCGAGTGCGTCATTTTGGAGACTGTTATTCTCTCCATTCTCAATGCGGACTCCGCCATCGCCTCGGCAGCAACCCGAATGGTCACGGCTGCCGGTGGGCGCCCGATTATTGAAATGGGTTCGCGTCGCACTCATGAAGAAGCAGCTGTGACTGCTGCCCGCGCCGCCTACCTGGCAGGTTTTAGCGCCACCTCCAACTTGGAGGCAGCGGCACGGTACAACATCCCAGCCTCCGGTACCGCTGCGCACGCGTGGACTCTGTTGCACACCAACCCAGATGGCACGACGAACGAGGCTGCGGCCTTCAAGGCTCAGATTGACACACTGGGAACCGACACCACTTTGTTGGTGGATACCTACGACATCACCGAGGGCGTCAATACGGCTATTGAGGTCGCGGGTCCGGAACTCGGCGGTGTACGTATTGACTCCGGCGACCTCGGAGTTCTCGCTCGCCAGGTGCGTCAGCAGCTGGACTCGCTGGGTGCACACAACACCAACATCGTAGTGTCCTCTGACCTCGACGAGTTCGCCATTGCGGCGCTGAGGGCAGAGCCGGTCGATGTCTACGGCGTGGGCACCTCTGTAGTCACTGGCTCCGGCGCACCGACTGCGGGCCTGGTCTACAAGATGGTCGAAGTTGATGGGGTGCCCGTCGCCAAGCGTTCTCTGGATAAGCGGAGCCATGGTGGCGTGAAGGCGGCGATTCGTACCTGTCGCCGTTCCGGTACCGCCGTGGAGGAAATCGCTTTCCCGCTCGGCTCGGAAATCCCGGATGTGGGCAACCTGCACTACCGCGATCTGACCATTCCGATGATGCGCGATGGCGAGGTCGTCGATGGTCTACCGACCTTGGAGGAGTCCCGCGATCACTTGGTTAAAGCGCTGGTCAGCCTCCCGTGGGAGGGACTTGCACTTTCCCGTGACGAGCCGGTACTGTCCGTCCGTTTTCACGGCGTTTAGGCGGCGGGGGAACTGTGTCGGACACTCCCGAGCACGCAGATTTTGCTGAGCTATCGGACGACTTTGAGGACTTTGACGATGTTGACGATGTTGACGAGCTAGCTTCACCGAGAGCCAGCGTCCATAACGCGGATAGCATCGAAGCTCTTCTCGATGCGGCAGTGAAGGGACTCGGCGGAACGACTCGACCGAATCAGGTCAAAATGTCCCGGTCGGTGGCCTCCGCCTTTGCGCGCGAGCGGCACCTAGCGGTACAGGCAGGTACCGGTACGGGTAAGTCGCTGGCCTACCTGGTGCCTGCCATTGTGCAAGCAATGGAGTCCGACGAGTCAGTAATCGTTTCCACGGCGACCATTGCGCTGCAACGCCAGCTGGTCGAACGCGACTTGCCGCGGCTAGTCAGTTCGCTGGAGCCACACTTGTCCCGCACGCCGACCTTCGCAATCCTCAAAGGCCGCTCGAACTACCTGTGCAAGTCCAAGGTCGGAAATGTCATCAAAGATCCTGTCATGGACGGTGATGAATCCGAGCCGACAGCTATGGGCGGCCCAACTGCTCTACTCAGCGAAGCGCAGCTCAGCCGAACCGCTGCCGAGGTCATGCGGCTACGCGAGTGGGCCAATGACACCGACACCGGCGACCGCGACAGCCTGGACAAGGGCGTTTCCAACGAAGCCTGGCGGCAGGTCTCCGTCACGGCTCGCGAATGCGTCGGTGCCATTTCCTGCCCTTTCGGCGAGGAGTGTTTCGCCGAACAAGCCCGCCGCGAGGCCTCCAACGTCGACATCGTTGTCACCAATCACGCACTGTTGGCCATCGATGCGCTCTCCGACGCCATGATTTTGCCGCAGCACGACTGCGTTGTCATTGACGAGGCTCACGAGCTCGACGGTCGAATCACCTCTGTTGCCACCGACGAGCTCTCCCCTGCCGGTATCACCATGATGGCCCGGCGCGCCCGCAAATTCGGCGCCGCAGAGCAGGTGGATGATGTCACCGATGCCACGGATCTACTCGGCGAGACCGTCGCATTGCTTGCCGACGCCTACAGCGGCGCACTCGAAGAAATTCCCGGTGAGCTTGGAGCAGCGCTAGCTTCGCTCCGCGATAGCCTGTGGCAACTACAGACCACGCTAGGCACCTCTAGTTCAGGCAGCTCTGGCGGGTCGGGCTCCGGTGGTTCGGGTTCTGACTCTGACAACACCGAGCGTCAGACCGTCCGCGCTGCCGTGGAGAATATGCACGACACAGTCGTGCGAATTCTAGAGTTCAGCAGCGACGATGTCGTATGGCTTGGCGAGAACAAGACAGTTTATGTCGCTCCCCTGTCCATCGCAGCACTGCTTCGCGAACGCCTCTTCGGCGAATCCACCGTCGTTTTGACCTCAGCAACACTTGCTCTTGGCGGCAAGTTCGATGCCATGGCCGCCGCTTGGGGGCTTCCCTCCGGTGGGTGGGATGGCTTGGACGTCGGCACGCCCTTTGACCCGCAGAAATCTGGCATCCTCTACGTCGCACGCGACCTGCCACGACCTGGACGCGACGGCGCCACACCGGAGCAGTTCGCGATCATGGAGCGCCTCATCCGCGCCGCTGGTGGGCGAACGCTCGGGCTGTTTTCTTCTCGCCGAGGCGCCGAGGCAGCGGCGGAGGAAATGCGCAAGCGCCTGCCTTACGACGTGCTGTGCCAAGGCGATGACTCTATCGGTGCTCTGGTTGATCGCTTCGCAGCTAATCCGCAGACATGCTTGTTTGGCACGCTGACGCTGTGGCAAGGCGTCGATGTTCCTGGCCCATCGCTATCGTGTGTCATCATCGATCGCATCCCGTTCCCCCGCCCCGACGACCCGCTTTTGTCCGCGCGCTCCGATGCGGCTAATGCCGCTGGCCGAAACGGTTTTATGGAGGTCTCAGCGACACATGCAGCGCTGCTGATGGCGCAGGGTTCTGGTCGTCTGCTACGCCAAGTCGATGACCGCGGGGTTGTTGCGGTACTGGATTCACGGTTGGCTACAGCACGCTATGGTTCCTGGATTGCCGCGTCGATGCCTGACTTCTGGCGGACGACCAACCTGGATATTGCGGCTGGAGCGTTGCAGCGGCTGACCCAAAGCTGATTCAGAGGGGGCTGTCTGGGCTCACGAGGTGACGCTGGATTAGGCATAGTTTCTGGAAAAAATCCCACGCTTTTCTATCCAATACATTATTGTGATGTGAAACACAGCACTGCTACAGTGCCCGAGCTAATGAAGCAGGACACTTGGCAGCCGTGCACGAGATTAGAAAGGCGATTTCCTGCATGCCCCTTTCCAGCAACCTCCCCGACATCGACATCCCGGAGACCTCACTCTTTGAGTTCCTCTTCGGAGAAATTGAGCCACGTCACCAGGACAAGCTTGCAATCGTTGACTCAGGCTCCGAGGTCACCTTCGGTGATCTGAAGGCCAGCATTGAGAAGTTTGCGGGTGCGCTGGCAGCACGTGGGATTAAGAAGGGCGACGTTGTGGCTCTCCACTGCCCCAACTCGACAACCTTCGCGGTCGCTCTTCACGGTGTCCTACGCGCGGGGGCTGTCTGCACGACGGTCGCATCGCTGGCAACTGCGGAGGACATTGAAAACCAACTCCGGATGTCTGACGCGAAGATGATGCTAACGACCTCCTCAATCGGTTGGGCTGGCGCCCACGGCGCTGAGGCTGCTGGTCTGCCGGAAGAGATGATTATCGGCCTGACGGGCCTCCACGGCATGGGCGAGCTGCTTGCCGAGGGGCACGCAGCCCCGGACGTCGACGTATCACCCGATGACGTTGCCGTGATTCCGTTTTCCTCGGGAACCACCGGTGTACCGAAGGGCGTCCAGCTCACTCACCGCAACTTGGTGGCCAACGTCGCTCAGGCGGGTGGAGCTACAGTCAACGCGCTGACCGAGGACACTCCGGCTGTCACTATCCTGCCGTTTTTCCACATCTACGGCCTGACTGCGCTGCTGAATCTGTGCCTGTGGCGCCGCACGACGCAGTACACCATGGGCAAGTTCGACCTCGTCGATTTCCTGTCCATCATCGCCGAGCACAAGGTGAAGTTCGCGTTCATCGCACCGCCTGTAGCTGTGGGCCTGGCCAAGCACCCAGCTGTCGATTCCTTTGACCTGTCCAGCCTGGAGACAATCTTCTCGGGTGCCGCTTCTCTCCAACTTGACCTCGCGGAACAGGTGGAAAAGCGCCTTGACTGCGTGGTCGCACAGGGCTTCGGCATGACCGAGTCCTCGCCAGCAGCCCACATCCGCATCGGCCACGATAGTCCGCTGGACTCGATCGGTCGCGCAGTCCCCAACACTCAGTACAAGATTGTCAACCTTGACTCCGACAGCTTTGAGGAAATCCCGGTTCCCGCCGAGGGGCGCTCGGAGGCAGGTGAGCTATGGATTCATGGTCCACAGGTGATGAAGGGCTACCTCAACAACCCGAAGGCGACGGCAGAGACGCTTGTCGACGGTTGGCTGCGTACCGGCGACGTTGCGGAACTCGACGAACACGGGAATGTGTACATCGTCGACCGCTTCAAGGAACTGATTAAGTACAAGGGCTACCAAGTTCCACCGGCCGAGCTCGAGTCCGTGCTGCTCAGCCACCCGGATATTGCCGATGCCGCCTGCAGTGGTGTCGTTCGCTCTGACGGTGAGGAGATTCCTAAGGCTTACGTCGTCCTCAAGGCGGGCAAGCAGGTGACTGAAGACGAGATTATGGACTACGTCGCCGACCGCGTCGCACCGTACAAGAAGGTGCGAGCAGTCGAGTTCATGGATGAAATCCCGAAGTCGGCGACGGGCAAGATTCTGCGCAAGGATCTCAAGGCCATGGAGGCAGCACGCGCTCAGTCGTGAGTTACTGCCCCAGGGGTCACCGCCACGGTGACTGAACCGGGTGCAATCTCGGTAAACCCGGCATCCTGAACCTCAACCGCGCGGAGCTCTGGCGCTGGCCACTGCTCCCGCGGTACTTCTTTCACATCCAGCGCGTAGCCACTTTGCGCCCACGCCCAAGCGTCCTCGACCGACAGACTGGCCGCATAGAGCATTGAGCCGTGTCCAACTTGCGCGGCCACCTTTCCTACGGACATATTCAGGTTTTTGTCCACCCAAATCACTGGCGGAGCAAAGGTGTCAGCGCTCTCATGGTCGCCCGGGGCGCCGGGAGATGTGTTCTCCGGGTCGTCGTAAGGCAAATCGGTGCCGGAAATTTGTAGTTTGGCAATCTCCGGGTAGGTTTCGTCGACAGGAGTTGGCACTAGTGCGCGAGCTTGCGCGCCGTCGACGTCCACGGTGACACCCGGTGCAAGCTGAGCGCGTTGCCAGCCGATATTGCGAGCGCGACGTGTGAGCTTGCGGATGCGCGCACCGTACCAAGACGCCAGACCTTGTTGATAGGCAGAAGTGTCATCGCCTGCGCGTTCGTCCAGGCAACAAGCAACAACAGCCATCGCGGCAGCGCGGAGCAGCGCAGTGCGCGAGGGGCGTTCCTTCTTCGGAACCTCAAGCACAATAGCCATTGCCCACGGCACATCCTCGCCGTGGTCTTCCCTATCGGGTTGCGGCAGGAGGTTATGGGCGATACGGAACCACTCCGGTACCGATGATGCGTCCGTGACAGCTGGATTCTTGTGATCCTCGCGTTGCACTACTGCTCCAACGGCACGCGGCGGAAGGTGCCATCTTCGCGGTCGGCATCGTCGATTTCATCGCGGGAAATGCCCAGCATGAACAGAATCGAGTCCATGAATGGAACGTTGACGGACGTGTCAGCGATTTCCTTTAGCGCCGGCTTGGCATTGAAAGCAATACCAAGGCCTGCGACCGACAACATATCGATGTCATTGGCCCCATCGCCGACCGCAACGGTCTGATGCATCTGAAATCCCGACTCTGCGGCGAACGTCTTGAGGCTGCGGGCCTTCTCCTGCCTATCGACGACATCGCCGACCACGCGTCCAGTCAGCTTTCCGTCCTCGACCTCGAGGGTATTCGCCTTGTAAAAGTCCAGACCGAGATCCTTTGCCAGCGGCTCCAAGATCTGGATAAAGCCACCGGAGACAGCACCACACTTGTAACCGAGGCGCTTCAGCGTGCGGATCGTGGTGCGGGCGCCTGGAGTCAGCTCGATGGAGTTAGTGACTTCCTCTAGGACGCTGACCGGCAGGCCAGCCAGAGCCTTAACTCGCTCATGCAGTGACTCGGCGAAGTCCAGCTCACCGCGCATAGCGCGCTCTGTAACCGCTGCAACCTCCGCCTCGCGACCAGCATGGGCGGCCAGCATCTCAATGACCTCACCGGTAATCAAGGTCGAGTCCACATCGAAACAAATCAAGCGCTTGGAGCGGCGCTGCAAACCAGCGCGTTCAATTGCGATGTCAATGTCCTGGTCCTGTGCAAGCTCGGCCAGTGCCTTACGCAGCGGAATGCCCGCACCCGGCTTCGGGTCCGGAATAGAGACCAGCAATTCCAGGCCAGTGACTGGGTAGTCAGCAATACCGCGAATGGAATCGATGTTTGCACCGTAATCAGCAAGAGTGCGGCCGATACGGGAAATATCCTCAGCGTTGACCGGATTGCCCAACACGACAAGTGCGTGGGTGGAGCCATCGCTGCGCTCCATCGGCGCATCCAGCTGGAAACTGACAGTCATGCCGTGAGGCTTCAGTGTTTCAATGAGTCCCTCACGGAGAACACCGACCTTTTCTTCTGTGACACCAACAAGCGCACCGAGGCTCAGATTAGAGCGGAACACCGACTGTTCCACATCCAAAATTTGAACTCCGTGGGCCGCGAGCACGCGGAAGAAAGCTGCGGAGACACCCGGGCGGTCTCGGCCAACAGCGGTAATAAGCACCGGAGCTAGTCCCGGTGCCAACGAAACCGATAGAGCATCGGTATCTACAGACTGACTGGGAGAGGTAATTACCTGTTCATTCACCAATCCAGTATCGCATGAAGCCCCGGCAGAGCGCTCATCGCATAGTGGGATTCCGCACTTCAGTGGGTGGCCAGCGACAGGCGCTAGCCATCGCCTTGCTCTCTTGCCCTTCTGGCGCTCCCTGCGCCCCCCCCTGCTCTTACTGCGCTCTCTTACTGCCTCTTCCCTAGGAAAGACTCTCAAAGACAAGACTAAGGCCCCATCACGGAGAACCGTGATGGGGCCTTAGCTTCGCGTAGTTATTAACTCAGAGTTGCATCAGCCATGTAGCCACTAGCTCTTAGAGCTGACGACCAACGTGGGCCTCTGCGCGCTGACGCTCAACCATGTGCGGGTAGTGCAGCTCGAACGCCGGGCGCTCCGAGCGGATGCGCGGCATCGAGGTGAAGTTGTGGCGCGGCGGCGGGCAAGAAGTAGCCCACTCGAGGGAGTTACCGTAACCCCACGGGTCATCAACAGTGACGACCTCACCGTAGCGCCAGGACTTGAAGACGTTCCAGACAAACGGGATAACAGACAGACCCAGGATGAACGCACCAACGGTGGAGATCATGTTCAGGGTGGTGAAACCGTCAGTCTCGAGGTAGTCGGCGTAACGACGCGGCATACCCTCGTTACCCAGCCAGTGCTGGACCAGGAAGGTCAGGTTGAAGCCGATGAAGGTCAGCCAGAAGTGAACCTTTGCCAGCTTCTCGTCGAGCATACGACCAGTCATCTTCGGGAACCAGAAGTAAACGCCCGAGTAGGAAGCGAAGACCAGGGTACCGAACAGGGTGTAGTGGAAGTGCGCCACGACGAAGTAAGTATCAGAGACGTGGAAGTCCAGCGGTGGGGAAGCCAGCATAATACCGGTCAAACCACCGAACAGGAAGGTCACGATGAAGCCGAGAGCGAAAGTCATCGGAGCCTCGAAGGTCATGTGGCCACGCCACATGGTGCCCATCCAGTTGATGAACTTAACACCGGTCGGGACCGAAATCAGGAAGGTCATGAACGAGAAGAACGGAAGCAGAACGCCACCGGTCACGAACATGTGGTGTGCCCACACAGCCATGGACAGACCTGCAATAGACAGGGTTGCGAAGACCATACCTGCGTAGCCGAACAGCGGCTTACGGGAAAAGACCGGAACGACCTCGGTGATGATGCCCACGAACGGCAACAGCAGGACGTAGACCTCTGGGTGACCGAAGAACCAGAACAGGTGCTGCCACAGCATTGCGCCACCGTTTGCCGGGTCGTAAATGTGACCGCCCAGCTTACGGTCGTACAAAACACCAAGAGCAGCTGCAGTCAGAATCGGGAAGATCAGCAGAGCCAGGATCGAGGTAACCAGGATGTTCCAGGTGAAGATTGGCATACGGAACATGGTCATGCCTGGTGCACGGAGGCACAGGACAGTGGTGGTCATGTTAATGGCGGAAGCGATGGTACCGACACCACCAACACCGACACCGACAATCCACAGGTCAGAACCGACACCCGGAGAGTGAATCGGGTCAGACAGCGGGGAGTACATGGTCCAACCGAAGTCAGCAGCACCACCCGGGGTCAGGAAGCCCGACAGCATCAGAATGCCACCAATGGTGGTCAGCCAGAAGCCGAAAGCGTTCAGACGCGGGAAAGCCACGTCCGGAGCACCAATCTGAAGTGGCAGAATGTAGTTAGCAAAACCCCAAACAATCGGGGTACCGAACAGAAGCAGCATCACCGTGCCGTGCATGGTGAACATCTGGTTGAACTGCTCGTTAGAAAGGAACTGAAGTCCTGGGGCGAAGAGCTCAGCACGGATAAGCAGAGCCATCAGACCGCCGACAAAGAAGAACGAGAAGGACATAATGATGTACATGATGCCCAGCTTCTTGTGGTCGGTCGTGGTCAGCATTTCCCACGCCCAGCTGCCCTTACGCTCATGTCCGAACGGCTGCGGCCGTTCCGGCGCTACAACGCCATGATTTGGACGAGGCGCTACTGCAGTCATTCTTCCTCCTTACTACGCGAAGATTTCCTGTAACTCACTACAGGGATTTTAAGTTTTGTCCTTGTGAGAATAGTGCAGGCGAGTACGCGACGGCGAACCCACCTACCGCTATGTGCCAGATTCTAGTCTGAACCTTGGAAAAAGTTAAGGCTAAGGGATTTTCCGGCTCACTTCCCCACTCAGCTAAGCACACTATTAGTTTCCTGAGAATTGTCTTAACCTGGGCTAACGCCTATTTAGCAGGAACCGTCGAGGCTAGGACTACTACCCCCGTGTGTGTGCTGTCACCAGAGTGAGGCTCGATGCGGAATGTTCCCTACACCTGTGCTTTTAGAAGTCCCAGTCCTCATCCTCGGTTACTTCAGCCTTACCCATGACGTAGGAAGAGCCGGAACCCGAGAAGAAGTCGTGGTTTTCGTCAGCATTCGGCGACAGGGCCGACAGGATCGACGGCGAAACGCGAGTCTCGTCGGCCGGGAACATACCCTCATAGCCCAAGTTGTTCAGAGCCTTGTTGCCGTTGTAACGCAAGAAACGCTTGACATCCTCGGTCCAACCGAGTTCGTCGTACATCTCTTCGGTGTACTGAATCTCGTTGTCGTAGAGATCAAACATGAGGTCGAAGGTGTAATCCTTCAGCTCGTCACGTTCGGCCTGGGTCAGACGCTCCAGGTTGCGCTGGTACTTGTAACCGATGTAGTAACCGTGAACTGCCTCATCACGAATGATTAGGCGAATAATGTCCGCGGTGTTGGTCAGCTTGGCGTGGCTGGACCAGTACATCGGCAGGTAGAAGCCCGAGTAGAACAGGAAGGACTCCAGCAAAGTGGAAGCAACCTTCTTCTTCTGCGGATTATCGCCCTCGTAGTAGTCGAGGATAATCTTGGCCTTCTTCTGCAGGTACTCATTCTCCTCGCCCCAACGGAACGCATCCTGAATCTCAGGAGTCGACGCCAGCGTCTGGAAAATCGACGAGTAGCTCTTTGCGTGCACCGATTCCATGAAGGCGATATTGGTGTACACAGCTTCCTCGTGCGGAGTCAGCGCATCTGGAATGAGTGATACTGCACCTACCGTGCCCTGGATGGTGTCCAGCATGGTCAGACCAGTGAACACGCGCATCGTGGTGCGCTGCTCCAGTGCGTTGAGCGTATTCCAGCTCTTGATGTCATTCGACAGCGGCACCTTTTCCGGCAACCAGAAGTTACCGGTCAGACGATCCCAAACCTCGAGATCCTTATCATCAGGAATCGTGTTCCAGTCAATAGCCGCAACTGGGCATGCACGCGACTCTGGATTCTTCTCACGGTGGGCCGGAGTCGAGGGTGGGCAATCATCGAAACTCACGTGGAAACCTCTCCCTTTTTCATTGATATTGCCGTTTTTCGAACACACCTTATATATAAGGAACGTCCTTCACTCTTTACGAGTTCAAACAGCGACTGCAGCGGTGGCTATTCCAGCCTTGTCCCACTACAAAACGTCAGGCTCCCGATGAAAGGAGCCACTACCCTTAGCAGCTTACCCACACCCGCATTATTAAGCACGCGGCCTAGAAGAAATCGCCCCACTTGCCGAGTCTTGTTCCCGGTGCCCCTCCCCTAACCCCACGTCACACAAAGAACAAGGTGCTTGACGACGCAATGTCCGTCGTCAAGCACCAAGCGCAAGATGTTGCGCGAACCTAGGCGTGAACCTTCTCTCGGTTTTCCGCCGTGTCGTTGATGATGCGGTCGGAGATGACGTACACCAGCAAACCTACGACAGCCATGAGCGCGAGCAACCAAGCGATGGTAGCGGAGACCCCTTCTGCTTCAGACTGCGCGATGGAGAGGGTGCTGAAGAAGGCCGGTCGAGAATCAACAAGCATGGCCGTTAACGCGATGCCAACCGGTACGGCAATGTTGATCGTCAGATTGTAGAAACCGATTGCAACACCGGACTTGGCGGCAGGAATGTTCTGCAGTGCGGTCGCGACCAACGGCGCATACATGAGCGCGAACCCTGATGGGAACAGAATCATGGAGACGATAACCGTGGCAACACCGGCCCCCGGCAGCACTGCGGGGATGAGCAACGCCACGATGATGATGCTGATAGCCGCGACAATGGCCTGCTTCGAGGGCAGGAACTTGGCAACCTTGCCAGACATTACACCGACGATGACAGCGCAGAGGTAGCCCGGCGCGAGGATATAGGCAGCACCGTCGAGGTTGATGCCATAGAGCTCGTCGACCATATACGGCAACAGAATGGCCGAATACCCCAACTGGACCATGTAAACCACGAGCACAACAATCAGCGCGCAAACGTAGCGAGCATTGGTAAAGAACGACGGGCTGACCACGGCGTTGTCATGTGTCCGGATGTGCCAGACAAAGAGCGCGACGCCCAGCGCAGCGGCAACCAGCCACCACCATTGGAACTGCTGCATGAACAGCATCACCGCAGTGGCGATGACCGCGATGAGGAACAGGCCAAAGATATCCAGGTGACTCTTCTGCTGCTGCTCCTCCGGAACTGTCTTGATCAGGAACGGAATGGCAACTATCAGAATGAGCGAAATCAGGAACATAGCCGGCCAGGAAATGTAGGTAGCCACGATTCCCGAGGTCAACGTTCCAATCAGCAGCGCGGCTTGGAAGGCCGCGGTGGAAAAGCCGAGGTAGGTTTTCTGATCTTCTGGGCTTAGGTACTTGGTGACATAGATGACGTAGAGTGTCTCAGCCGCCGCCAGGCCGGCAGTTTGAATAATGCGGGCAGTAAGCACGATTGGCCATACTCCCTGGAAGAAATAACCCAGTAGAGAGCCCACGGCGACGAAGCCGATACCGACAATCATCAATTTGCGGATACTGATGCTGTCCGCCAATGCGGCGTACACCACCGCTCCAATGCCAATCAAGATACCGGCGAGTGTCGCCTGCAGACTGGCCGTGGAGACACTGAGGTCCAGAGATTCCGCAATCGGCTTGGTCATGAACTTAAAGCCATTGTCCAAGACCAAACAGAATACAAAGGAAAACAGCAAGACCGGGACTGCGGCCTTAGGGTTTGGCGCGGCAGCCTTGGACGCTGCGCTTTCACGGGGATTCACGTTCAAGCTGGTATTGCTGGCGGGATTGCTCATCGCACTGTACCTATTTCACACTTCAAGCCAATTGATTGCGGACCAGGACACTAGAGTCGAGCCAGCGGCAATGCCAGCTCCATCATCGTCGTGAAGGCCTTCTCACGTTCTTCCGGAGTGGTCTTTCCACCGGTGACGATGTTGTCCGACACAGTGAAGATTCCCATGGCCTCCACACCGGCCTCGGCGGCGGTGGCATAAAGGCCAGCAGATTCCATCTCCACCGCCAGCACACCCATGCGTGCCCAACGGTCGTTCACATCATCCTGGAAGTTGTAGAAAATATCGCTGGACAAGATGTTGCCGACGTGTGTAGTGATGCCCTGCTCGCGGGCACGATCGCGAACATCTTCAATCAGACGGAAAGATGCGGACGGGGCGAACGTTCCCGGCAAGTTGTACTGCGATAGAAAATTGGAGTCCGTCGATGCCGTCTGGCCGATAACCACGTCATACAGGTCCAGCTCCGGCTGCAACGCGCCGCAGGAACCGACGCGAATCAGCTTCTTGCAGCCGAAAACATGGATAAGTTCCCAGGAGTACAGCGAGATAGACGGAATGCCCATACCGGATCCCATGACGGACACTTCCTGCCCCTGGTAGGTGCCGGTAAAGCCCAACATGTTGCGAACTTTGTTGAACTGAACGACATCGTCCAAATAGGTCTCCGCAATGAACTTGGCACGCAGCGGGTCACCTGGCAACAAAATGGTTTCTGCAATCGGCGCACCCTTTGGGTTGATGTGTGGAGTGCTCTTACCAGTGGTATCGGACATGGCTTCCAGCCCCTTCCCCCACTAGCCGTGGGTGAAAATTATGCGAACATTGGTGTACCACTGCCCAGGTTAATTACCTGGATTACAACCGTCAATAGTGATATTTACATTTGTTCCCAATTGGGTGGAGTGACGAAAAAGGCGCGAGAATCTCCCGGCAAAACTCGGGGAAATTCTCGCGCCTTCAATGCGCTACAACTGAAGCACTAGATGCCTAGCCCTCAAGCACGCTTGCTTAAAGCATGCAGGATACGCAACCCTCGACCTCAGTACCCTCCAGCGCAACCTGACGCAGGCGGATGTAGTACAGAGTCTTAATACCCTTGCGCCATGCGTAAATCTGCGCACGGTTGAGGTCACGAGTGCTCACCGTGTCCTTGAAGAACAAGGTCAGCGACAGTCCCTGGTCAACATACTTGGTAGCGACCGCGTAAGTGTCAATGATCTTCTCGTAGCCGATTTCGTAGGCGTCCTGGAAGTACTCACGGTTGTCATTGTCCAAGTGCGGAGCCGGATAGTATACGCGACCGATCTTGCCCTCCTTGCGAATCTCAATCTGAGATGCAATCGGGTGAATCGACGAGGTCGAGTTGTTGATGTAGGAAATCGAACCGGTCGGCGGCACTGCCTGCAGGTTACGGTTGAACAGGCCGTACTCCATGACGTCGGCCTTCAGTTGCGCCCAGTCCTCAGCGTCCGGAATGTGCGCGGTGGAGTTCTCGAAGATCTCCTTGACGTGCTGAGTCTTCGGCTGGAACTCTGCCGGATCGAAGTTATCGAAGTACTTGCCGCTGGCGTAGTCAGAGTTCTCAAAGTTGACGAACTTCTGACCGCGCTCGCGAGCAATCTTGTTGGATGCGCGCAGGACTGCGTAGAGCACTGCTGCGAAGTAGGCGTTGGTGAAGTCCAGGCCCTCTTCCGAGCCGTACATAATCTTCTCGCGGCCAAGGTAGCCGTGCAGGTTCATCTGCCCCAGGCCGATGGCGTGAGATCCGTCGTTGCCCTTGCGAATCGATGGCACCGAGTCAATAGAAGTCTGCTCACTGACCGCAGTCAGGCCACGGATGGCAGTCTCGACAGTGCGACCAAAGTCCGGCGAGTCCATGGTCATCGCAATATTCAGCGAACCGAGGTTACAGGAAATGTCCTCACCCACGTGCTCGTAGGACAGGTCCGCATTGTAGGTCGACGGGGTGTTGACCTGCAGAATCTCCGAGCAGAGGTTCGACATGTTAATGCGGCCCTCAATCGGGTTCGCGCGGTTAACCGTGTCCTCGAACATGATGTACGGGTAGCCGGACTCAAACTGAATCTCAGCGATGGTCTGGAAGAACTGACGCGCGTTGATCTTCTGCTTACGAATACGCGGGTCCTCGACCATATCCGCGTAATTCTCGGTGATGCTAATGTCCGCGAACGGCTTACCGTAGACACGCTCGACATCGTACGGGCTGAAGAGGTACATGTCGTCGTTACGCTTGGCCAGCTCGAACGTGATGTCCGGAATGACAACGCCGAGCGACAGCGACTTGATGCGAATCTTCTCGTCCGCGTTCTCACGCTTGGTATCCAGGAAGCGCATGATGTCCGGGTGGTGCGCGTGCAGGTAGACAGCGCCTGCTCCCTGGCGAGCACCCAGCTGGTTAGCGTAGGAGAAGGAGTCCTCCAGCAGCTTCATAACCGGGATGACACCGGAAGACTGATTCTCGATGTGCTTAATCGGAGCGCCCTGTTCACGCAGGTTGCTCAGCAGCAGCGCCACACCACCGCCGCGCTTGGACAGCTGCAGCGAGGAGTTGATGGCGCGGCCAATGGACTCCATGTTGTCCTCGATACGCAGCAGGAAGCAGCTCACCGGCTCGCCGCGCTGGGCCTTACCGGAGTTGAGGAATGTAGGAGTAGCAGGCTGGAAGCGTCCGGCGATGATCTCATCAACCAGGTGCTGCGCGAGCCCCAAGTCGCCGTCGGCAAGCGTAAGAGCAACCATGCACACACGGTCTTCGTAGCGCTCCAAGTAACGCTTGCCGTCGAAAGTCTTCAGCGTGTACGAGGTGTAGTACTTGTAAGCACCCAGGAAAGTCTGAAAACGGAACTTGTGGGCGTAGGCCTGCTTGAACAGCGCCTTGACGTCCTCAAATTCGTACTTCTCCAGAACCTCAGCCTCGTAGTAATGGTTCTCTACCAGGTAATCGAGCTTCTCCCGCAAGTTATGGAAGAACACAGTGTTCTGATTGACATGCTGCAAGAAGAACTGTCGCGCAGCCATGCGGTCCTTATCGAACTGAATCTTGCCGTCTTCACCGTACAGATTCAGCAGCGCATTGAGCGCGTGGTAATCCAGCTTGTCCTCGCCCACCGGCTCCGCGACCTGCTTGCCCATTTCCGACACGTTGACTCCTTTAATATTCATTTGCCTGCGCAGGGTCTGTTCAATCACTGCCCAGAGCAATCCAATCTAGCTATTTTCCTCGCGCACCGCTTTACGACGGCTTCCGCGAGCGCACCCATTCGGTTGTCTCAGTGCCCCTTCCCTCGACACTGAGGCTAGCCAACTTAAGCGCTGGCTCTACCGTGGAAGAACTCCTCTAGCCCTTCTCTGACTCGCTGCACATCATGGTCGGTTCCCATCAGCTCGAAGCGATATAAATATGGAACCTTGCACTTGTAGGAGATGACATCCCCTGCTTTACAGAAGTCCTCACCGAAGTTGAGATTGCCGGCAGCAATCACACCTCGGATGAAAGAGCGGTTGTGCTCATTATTAAGAAATTTGATGACCTGCGGAGGAACTGGCCTTGAGTTACCGCCGCTGATGGAAGCGCCGCCACCATAAGTCGGGCAAATGAGGACGTAGGGCTCATCGACGATAAGCTCCGGCTCATTACGACGGATGGGAATGCGGGCATTTTTGATATCTAGCTTTTCAACAAACTTGTGTGTATTCCCCGTCGCCGAGGAGAAATACACCACCAGCATGAGAGCTTCACCCTTTACATCGCAAAACCCCCGCAATCTTCGTTTCCCGGGTGGTCAACGAAATCTGCGGGGAGGTGTGTGATTCTTAAGCTGCCTGGAGAGCCTTGATGCGGTCCGGGCGGAAACCCGACCAGGTCTCAGTGCCAGTGTCAACGACCGGCGCCTGGAGATGACCGAGAGCCATGACGTAATCCCGAGCCTCATCATCCATGGTGATGTCGACGATATCGTAGGCAATTCCAGCCTTATCGAGGGCGCGAGTGGTAGCGCGGCACTGGACACATGCAGGCTTGCTGTAAACGGTAACCATGACTCTCACAAACTTTCTGGCTTTGAGTAAGACCAATGAATCGGATCGACTTCGTACAAACAACGGAAGCGGCCGAGGAATCAGCGGATTGATTGAATGACTGAAAGCTCCCGGAGGTCCATGAGAAACCGAGTACGGGTGGCCGACAGATCCTTTTAGCTATCCTTGGCTCGACATCGAAAACACTACACTTGGTGCCTAGAAAACTCTAGTCATACTAGATGTAGTACTCACAACCATGGTATTCCCTGTTCGGAGATCTCTGGCGCACAAGATGTTGTACACAGACGCACCACAACCTTGTAATTTCACGCTAAAAATTCTAGAAAATCGTAGAAAAACAACTATCGGCGCATTTTGGTTAAACCAATTACTGCAAGACGGCTCGAGGCCAATCACACCAATACCAGGCGCCGCACCGCCCCTCCCCTTCCCTGTCCCTCCCCTGCCCAACTTCGGACTCAGCAGCGATCTCAAAAAATCACGGGCTGCACATGTGAACACGGGCTGCACATGTGAAACTGTGTAAGTTTATGACACTTTCAAGCCATTTTTCGAGCCATTTCTGTCATAAACGTAGTCAGTAACTTCCATCGCCCCACCGCCGCCAGCCATAAACGCAGTAACCGCCTGAACCTCCCCTCCCTAAAAACCAAAAACCGCAACCTTTAGCCACAGTAAAACTGCGACTTCAGATTGCGGTTTTGGCAATAAATGAGGAAGCTATTTGCTTCGCGCTAGCCTAAATAAGGCTTAGCCCTGGCGGGCCTTGAAGCGCGGCTCCTTCTTGTTGATCACGTAGACCTTGCCACGACGGCGCACGACCTGAGCGCCCGGCTTGTTCTTCAGCGACCGAAGGGACTTGCGGACCTTCATTCGGGCGCTCCTTTCTACTCGGCTCCGAAACGGGAATGTGCACACTGCACTCTCCCCGGACAATCACCCCAGTGACTGCCTGGCAACGCACCCTTCCTGATAATCCGAAGAAATATCAAAGAGTATGCGTTACGACACGAGTTGCCATACTACCTAATAAGCGGAATAACTCCAAAAATCCGGGGGAAACATGTCCTTTGACGGTCAACCCCAAAATTGCAACTCCCCACGTTGCAACTGCCTCCGCTTCTCTATTTGGCAGCGGCAATCATGTACTCGCGGACCTCGGCAAGTGTCTTGCCAGAAGTCTCCGGCACCGCCTTGATGGTGAATACCAGCGCAATCGCACCCGTGATGGCAAAGAAGAAGAATGACCACGCACCACCGACAGCATCCACCATCGGGAGAAATGCCTGCGCCACAAACCAGTTCGCAACCCAGAGCGCGAGCCCTGCCAGCCCCATACCCAGGCCACGGGCTTCTGTCGGGACAATCTCGGAAATCAGGAGCCAGGTCGCCACCGACACAGCCGCCTGCTGAAATACGATAAATACAGTCATCAGCAGAAGCGACATCATGGCACCCGTCGAAGAGTTACTCGACAGGCCATAGACGGGCGCCAGCACGAGCAGCGAGCTTGCACAGCCCACCAAACCGATAATCAGCATTCGCCGGCGACCAACGCGGTCAATAATGCTCATACCGATTGCACACGAGATCACCGAGGCGATACCGATGATGATGGAGGTGTAGACAGAGCTTTCCGTCGACAAGCCAACCTTGTTCATCATCGTCGGCGCGAAATACATAATCGCGTTCGCACCCGTGACCTGCTGCGTCACGCCAATCAGCATCGCAATGATGACGGTGCGTCGCACCCACGGGGTTTTCACAGCCAGACGCTCTGCTGCACGCTGATCGGCGCTTGACGACGCCTCACCAACGGCAACCTCAGCCAAGGTCGCCTCATCTCCCTGCATCTGACGCAGCACGGCCAGCGCCTTGCCCTCCTGTCCTCGACGGACGAGGTAGGCCGGTGTGTCCGGCAGAACCAGCATGCCGATGAGCAGCACGATGCCGGGGACAGCGCCGAATCCAAGCATGAGTCGCCAGTTACCGGAGGAGGCTAGGGCGGAGTTGGTGAGGAACGCCACCAGCTGACCAATCACGATCATCAGCGAGTTCAGGCTGACCAGGCGTCCACGCACATGCGGTGGTGCCATTTCGGAGATGTACATCGGTACGACGATGGAAACACCACCGATACAGACGCCGAGCAAAGTACGCGCAGCACCCAGCGAAAACGCACTAGCAGCGAAAGCGCACCAGATACTGCCGATGATGAAGCCGACCGCTCCGAGCAGGATGGTGCCACGGCGCCCCAGGGAGTCCGCTACGCGACCGCCCAGGAACGCACCGATAGCCGCACCGACCAAGAGCATGGCGGTGACAGTGGACTCCTGTCCTGGAGTCAGCTCAAAAGAGCGCTGGATATACAGCAGCGCGCCCGAGATGACACCGGTGTCGTAACCAAAGAGGAGGCCGCCCAGAGCGGCGATGATAGCCACGGCTATCGACCGAGATGTGGTGGTTTCCCGGTTCGGTCCAGTCTTATTCTGTTCGGTTGTACTCACGCTGGAAATCTTGCCACCGTCCAGGCAAAGACCCCCTATCCGAACAGCACTTACTCGATAAAGATGAGAGTTTTGGCACTCTTCTGGCAGGAAAATCATCCCTTTTCCCGTCCGGAACTAGCGGTAGAGTGAGGCTCATGACCCCAGTAGGCACACAGGATTTCCCGCATCCCCTCCAGTCGGAGATTATTAACGACCTCCACGTCCAGCCCACCATCAATGCCGCCGAGGAAATCAGCCGCCGAGTCGATTTTCTCTGCGATTATTTCCGCACCGCGCACGCCAAGGGATTCGTGCTCGGAATTTCTGGCGGCCAAGACTCCACGCTGGCCGGGCGTCTAGCGCAGTTGGCCGTCGAAAAGCTTCGCGACGGCGGTGAGGATGCCACTTTCATTGCCATTCGCCTCCCCCACGGCGTCCAGGCCGATGAGGACGACGCACAGGTGGCACTGCAATTCATTCAGCCTGACCAAAGGCTAACTATCGATATCGCACCGGCCACCGCCGCGATAACCACCCAGGTCACCGATGCCCTGGCCGGCAGCGCTATCAGCGATTTCAACAAGGGAAATATTAAGGCCCGCATGCGAATGATTGCCCAGTACGCAGTGGCGGGTGTTGACGGCGCTTTGGTCATCGGCACAGATCACGCCGCGGAGGCGGTCACCGGCTTCTACACCAAGCACGGCGACGGCGCCTGCGACCTCGTCCCGCTGCAGGGGCTGAGCAAGCGCCAGGGCGCGGCCTTACTCCGTCACCTCGGCGCACCAGCCAGTACGTGGGAGAAGGTGCCGACGGCCGACCTGGAAGAAGACCGCCCTGCGCTTCCCGACGAAGTTGCGCTCGGGGTGACCTATACCGCCATCGACGACTACCTCGAAGGCAAGGCTGTCTCAGATGAGGATGCCGCGCGAATCGAGCACCTCTACTCCATTTCCCGGCACAAGCGAGCCGTCCCGCCCGGACCGGCCGATTCCTGGTGGCGCTAGGCTACTGCCCCGGGCCACCGATCTAGCGTCCCGGACAGAGCAGCAAACCCCTTAAGAGAAACCCCTTAAGAGAAGGCCTCCGCTCCAGCGTCCCAAATAGCCCCAACTGCGGCCAAGCTGTCTGCCACACCGGCTTCGGCGCTGGGTTCCAGCGCAGGTGAACCATCCTGGACGAGCTCGGCGGTCACCAAACCGTGGGCGAACGCCCACATGGCCAATCCCTTAGGCTCATCGCCGGCAACCTTAATGAATGCATCACGAATCCAGGCATCCAACGACGAAGGCGAGACGACATTCACGAAATTAGTGCGACTCATCAGCCGGTAACCATGCGGATCGTCGAGAACTGCCTGGCGGTACGCCTGCAGCAGAGACGCCGAAGTGCATTCCTCATCAATGGCAGCGTGAATACGCTTGCCCAGATTCTCGAGGCTCTCGGTCAGCAGCAGCTGAAGGAGCTCTTCTTTGCCGCTGATGTGCTTGTACAGCGATGGCGCCTTCACATCGAGCCGCGCCGCTAGGCGGCGCATGCTGATAGCACTCCAGCCCGATTCGCGCAGCATCGCGCGCGCTTCATCTACGATCTTCTGCATACGTGGGGACTGCCTGCGCACATCGGGCTGCGCTGGCACCCCATCGGTCGATTCTATGGTGCACGTCACATTTGCGACTGTAACGCGTTGAATCTCACTTAGGGCGCTTTTGGGTAATTTAACCCAACAATTTTTTAAAAAACAGCTAACGGCGGTGCTCAGTCACTAAAAGCTGCCTTTGCACGCTACAAGCTTTGCTTCACGACGGAGCCCCCACCGTCGTAAAGCAAAAGTGCCGTATGCCACCGCTACACTTCGTAGCGATTCGGCTCCTCCCCGAGGTGGAAATGGCGACCCGAAACATCGTTCGGGGTAATGCGCACGTAGTTGTACTTTAACGTCGGCAGCCAGGGCTTCAGCGGCAGCTCATCTGCAGCGTTAATATCCGCGCGGGAGGTGAGAACCTCTGCGTCACCCTTTACGATGACCGACCAGGCCTTCTGAGCATCCTTGTCAACAAAGTCGGCCTCAAAAAGAACATCGTGGTTCAGAGAAACAGTAAAGAGCTTCGACCCCTCGGCAGTGCGGAAGTAAATGCTCCCCTCATGAACAACGTAGTTCAGCGGGAAAAGATCCATATCGTCTTTACGACGAACAACCAGGCGCCCAAAAGTCTGCGTAGCCAGCAGCTCAAGGGATTCTTCGGTGGACAGTTTCTGAATAACGGAGTCGTTGTGTGCCATACCCCCAGTATTCCACCGTTCAGACAAAGTTGCTACAGCCATACGGATTACCAATCATTGAGGTAAACGGCGAGCACACTACCCCAGGGTAGATACAAGAAAACCCCCGGTCATTTCGACCGAGGGTTTTCATACTGGTGGAGCTAACGGGACTCGAACCCGTGACCCCCACACTGCCAGTGTGGTGCGCTACCAGCTGCGCCATAGCCCCAGAATCAACATCGAAGTGGCTTTCACCCTCCGCTGTGGACTCCTCAAAGGCTACATGGCACTGTCATGTATCACCAAATCCGCATGTAGAACACTCTTTTACGTATTCGCCGAGTGCCCTAGAGCAGATCTGCCGAACATGAACTGAAGATGAATCGTGTGAGCGTGCACGGAACCTAGCGCAGGGCCACCTTGACCCACTGCCCCAGTCCGCCATCACCGGAAATGTTCTCCAGAATATCCTTGCCATCGACAAAGACGTGCGGTGAGGAAACCTTGCCCAAGCGCTTCTCAAGGTCATCGAAGTTAGCATTTGCGCTTGCCTTAGCCTCGGTGGTGTCGATGCCGGAACGGACTTCGCTGACAATTTCGTCAGCAACACCGAGCTGCTCCAGACGGTCAGCCAACTCATCATCGCTCCACGTGACAGAGTTCTGCTGGTCAGCCATCATCATCGTGCGGAAGTTCCAATATGCGCGAGCATCACCGGTCTCAGCAATCTTGCGGGCAACCGCGAAGACGCGAGTGGAGTGACCGTCACGCTGCTCCTTCTCCTGACCATCCAGGAAGTTCAGCGTGCGGTATTCAGCGACAAGCTTGCCGTCGTTTAGCGCCTTGAGCTCATCATCGTGGCCCTCTTCGCTCATCTGAGCACAGTAGTGGCACGAGAAGTCCTCAAAAATCGTGGCTGTTTTAGCCCCTTCGGCGCCGTCCTTGCTCAGTCGGATGACATCGCCGTCGAGTGCGACGGAGAAGTCGACGTCCTCATCTGGCAGTCCCTCAATCGGCTGCGACCGGCCGATGTAGATAACGCCACCAATAACAACTGCAACGACAGCAAGAAGAGCAATCAGGCCGACGACGAAGCCACTGCCCTTTTCATTTGGATTCTTAATCTTCTGACTCACACCGCTTACGATAGCGGTGTTTTCTTGCCAATGACACAATTGCGCCTGAGAAAACAGAAATGGTTGCTAGGCCACATCGCTAGGCCCCATCACCTTGCCCCATTCCCCTGGCCTATCCCCTAGGCTTCCCCTCTAGCCAGCGGACTAGGCGTAAATGGCAAACTTCTTCCACGGCCATACGTACACAAATACTGCCAAGGCCAGAAAACCTATATCTCGGGCGATTTCCGTCAGATACGTAGCGGGGCCAGCGTTCTCGTCGTAGCCACCGCCACCAAAGCACCCGCAGTCAATCTGCAGGCCGCGCGCCCACGCCGATATAATGCCGCCGATAAACACCAGCAAGAGCGCGCCAGACAACACCGCTACCGGGCGCAGGAAAAGCCCCAATACCAGCAGGAGTCCGAGGATAACTTCGAAAGCGGGCAGCGCAACCGCTACCATCGGCACCAAATCGCTCGGCAGCAGCTCATAAGCTTGAACTGCCTGACGCGATTCCAGCGGGTTCAGCAGTTTGATAAGACCCGAGTACAACCAAACTGCAGCCAGGCCGAATCGTGCCACCACGCCTACGAAATTCTTCATACATAGAAATGTTAGTACAGGCTAACTGTTTACAGCTAGCCCAACGGTTACCGATTACCCGTTCAGAACTGCCGAGACCACGTCCTGCGCCTCAGCCTGAACCTGTGCCAGATGATTTGCGCCCTTGAAGGACTCCGCGTAGATCTTGTACTTATCTTCAGTGCCCGACGGACGTGCCGCGAACCAAGCGTTCTCCGTAACCACCTTGAGGCCACCAATCGCAGCGCCGTTGCCCGGTGCTTCAGTCAGTTTGGCTGTAATGGTCTCCCCTGCCAGGGTGTCGGCCTTGACCTGCTCCGGCGAGAGCTTCTTCAGGATTGCCTTCTGCTCACGGGTTGCGTCCGCATCGGTGCGGGCGTAAGCCGGGGCACCGTACTTATCGGCGAGCTCTGCGTAGAGCTGTGATGGAGTCTTCTCAGTCACGGCCTTGATCTCGCTGGCCAGGAGATCCAGGATGATGCCGTCCTTATCGGTAGACCACACAGTTCCGTCGTGACGCAGGAACGATGCACCAGCGGATTCTTCACCGCCGAAGCCGATGGTGCCGCCGAGCAGACCCGGGACGAACCACTTGAAACCGACTGGAACTTCCACGAGCTTGCGGCCCAAATTGGCAACGACGCGGTCAATCATCGACGAAGACACCAGCGTCTTACCGACCGCGGTCTCCTGCGACCAGCCCGGACGGTGCGCAAAGAGGTAGTCAATGGCAACGGCCAGGTAGTGGTTCGGGTTCATAAGACCCGCGTCCGGTGTGACAATTCCGTGGCGATCGGAGTCCGCGTCATTGCCGGTGGAGATGTCGAACTTATCGCGGTTACCAATCAAGGACGCCATCGCATTCGGCGAGGAGCAGTCCATACGAATCTTGCCGTCTGTATCCAGCGTCATAAAACGCCAGGTCGCATCAACCAGCGGATTGACCACGGTCAGGTTTAGGTTATGCGCATCGCCAATTGCGCCCCAGTAATCCACCGACGCACCACCCATTGGGTCGGCGCCGATACGCACGCCGGCATCACGGATGGCGTCGAGGTTGACAACATTCGGCAGGTCCGACACGTATGCGTTGAGGTAGTCGTGCTTTACGACGAGGTCTCCGGCCTTATCCACCAGCTGGCGCTTAACCCCATCCAGGCCCTTAGCCAAGTATTCATTAGCACGAGCTGCAATCCAGTCCGTCGCATCCGCGTCCGCCGGACCACCAGTCGGCGGGTTGTACTTAAAACCACCATCCCGTGGCGGATTGTGGGAAGGGGTAATCACGATGCCGTCGGCACGCGCGGAGCTACTCCCCGTCGGACCTCCCTCCACGTCGCGGTTGTACGTCAGAATCGCGTGGCTGACGGCCGGAGTCGGCGTGTAGCGATCCTGAGCGTCAACCATCACGGTGATGCCGTTGGCCGTGAGCACCTCGAGGGCGGAAATCATTGCCGGCTCGGACAGGCCGTGGGTATCGCGACCGACGTAGAGCGGGCCTTCAATGCCCTGGCCCTTGCGGTAATCCACGATGGCCTGAGTGGTGGCATGAATGTGGTCTTCGTTGAAAGCGCCGTCGAGGGAGGAACCGCGGTGACCGGAAGTACCGAAGACGACCTTCTGGTCGGGGTTATTCGGGTCCGGGTGCTTTGTGTAGTAAGCAGTGACCAGTTCCGCGACATCGATAAGGTCGGATGGCTGGGCCAATTGCCCGGCGCGCTCATGAGCCATTGTGGGTATCCTCCTGCTGAATCGGCGAACTGCGCAACCACCGATTTCACCGCCGACGAGCCGGCCGGAATGGGGAAACCGGATTTAAATGCGCTTCCTCTTCCCCAGTGTCCCCGTTTTAGGGTCGGCGCGCATGGCAAGAACCACTCGGTAAGGCAAACTCGCCCCTGCAATAGGGTGCAGTAGGTAGATTGTCGCGTGCCGACGGGAACACCTCCTGGTGAAAGATTCCGAATTGTCGGCGCCTACCTCCCCTTTCGCCACTGTGCTAGCGTTTTTACCGTGAATGAGGAATCTGTCGCTGCGAAACTGCCATCAGCAGGACGGGCGCAGGTTCTCATGGCCCTGGTTGTCGCCGGCGGTGCCGCTATTGGCGCGGTAAGTCGCTTTCTGCTCGACGCGGCAATCGATGCGATTGTGAGCTCGGGAACTAGCGCATTTTCGACCACTGTCATCAACTTGTTGGGCTGCTTTCTCTTCGGCCTGGTCAGCAGTATCGCGTTTGCTAATCCTCGGCTTTCCGCTTTCTGCGGTACTGGCTTTTGTGGCGGTTTCACCACTTTCTCCGCATTTGTCATTCTCTTGTTGGTGCAAGCGGACACGTCAGTCGTACTGATTGTGAGCGTCGGACTTATTCACCTGCTGTGCTGCCCTCTCGCCTACTGGCTGGGCACCAAGTGCGCACGGGAGGTCGCGGAATGACCGGTAATCTCCTCGGCTCTTTTTCCTCGGCGCTCTCTGCCATTCTCGCTATCGCAGTTGGCGCGGCAGTAGGTGGAGCGCTGCGCTATGCGCTGGCCGAACTTGCGGTGAAGTGGGCTGATTCCAAACTGCCCGGAACGTGGACCGCGAATATGATTGCCTGCTTCGTCGCCGGTGTCGCTGCTGTGGTGTGGTCGCGGGGAACGTCGGTAAGCAATGGCATGACGTCTGCCCTGGCCTATGCGACGGTAATGATTGGCTTCGCCGGCGGCCTGTCGACGTGGTCCACACTCGCCGGAGAGATCGTACGCCTTAAGAACCAACACTTTTGGAGGGCATGTGGGTACCTTGCTCTCACACTGATTGGCGGAATAGTTTTTGCTTTCGCCGGAATGTGTTTACCCCCACTTGTGACGAATTAGTAGCACAATAATCATTTTCTGAGAATTTAATGATCGGATTAAGGCTATCTACCAGTAAAGTTCCACAGCATGGAAAGCTACAGCGATTTTGCCTCAGCGGCGGATAGTTTTATTTGGAGTCCGTATCTCCTGATCCCCGCGCTGATCGGCACCGGAATCATTTTGACCATTCGCCTGGGTGCAATTCACCTGGTCAAACTCGGCCCGGCACTGCGTCTCGGACTCATCGACCGTAACGACGAAGACGCCGAGGGAGATATCACCAACTACCAGGCGCTTGCGACGGCTCTCGCGGCAACAGTCGGTGTCGGCAACATTGTCGGTGTCGCTACCGCGATCGGCCTGGGTGGACCCGGTGCGCTGTTCTGGATGTGGGTGACCGGCCTGCTAGGTATGGCATCGAAGTACTCCGAGGCATTCCTGGGCGTGAAGTACCGTCAGGTCGATGCAGCTGGCGAACAGTCCGGTGGTCCGCAGTACTACCTGCGCAAGGCCATCCCGAATGGTTTTGGTAAGACGCTGGGCATTCTCTTCGCCGTCTTCGCTGCGCTGGCAGCGTTTGGTATCGGCAACCTGACCCAGGGCAACGCCGTGGCCTCGAACCTGGAAAACAGCTTCGACATCGATCCGACGCTCTCCGGCATGATCATGTTCATCCTGGTAGGCGCAGCTCTGATGGGTGGCATTAAGTCGATTGGCCGCATCACCGCCGGCTTTGTGCCGATGATGATTGTGCTCTACATCGGTGCGGCCGTGTGGGTGCTCGTCGCCAATGTCTCGGCGCTGCCCGAGACCTTCAAGCTCATCTTCACCGATGCTTTCACCGGCACCGCGGCTGTTGGTGGGTTCGCAGGATCCACGCTGATTCTCGCCCTGCAGATGGGTGTTGCCCGCGGCCTGTTCTCCAACGAGTCGGGCCTGGGTTCCGGTGCTATCGCCGCTGCCGCCGCATCGACCACTCACCCGGTTCGTCAGGGTCTGGTCTCCATGACTCAGACCTTCATTGACACCATCATCGTCGTGTCCTTCACCGGCCTGGTTATCATCAGCACCGGTGTTTGGCAGGATGGCAACGTCGACACTGGCGCTCTGACTGCTGAGGCATTCTCCCGCGGACTGCCTGGCCACTGGGGTGGCACAATCGTCACGCTGTCGGTTGTCTTCTTCGCATTCTCCACCATGCTGGGCTGGTCCTACTACGGTGAGCGCGCATTCGAGTCCCTGGTCGGTCGCCGCGGCACCGGTCTCTACCGTGCGGTCTTCACCTGCGTAGTCTTCGTCGGCGCTGTTACTCATCTGGAAACCGTCTGGTCCGTCGCCTCGGCTCTCAACGGTCTGATGGCGCTACCGAACCTCATCGGTCTGATTGTCCTGTCCGGGCTCATTGCGCGCGAGACAAAGGCCTACCTCAAATTTGACCCGCAGTTGCGCGCAACGGCTGCAGAGATTGATAAATGGCAGTCTCAGCAAAACTTCGAGGCCTTCAGCAAGAACTAGCTGAAACTAGCAGCTGCTCGTAGGGACTACGGCAAAAACTACGAGCAGGTCTGCGCGGTCTCCGGCTTTTCGATTGCCGCAAGCGCGTCGCCAAGCACAGAGACCTTTACCAACTTCATATCGCCTCGGTCGGCAGTCACAGCCTCTGCGCAATTGCCTTCCGGCACGAAGAACATCTCGGCGCCCTCATCTCGGGCGGCCGAGATTTTGTGTGTAATGCCACCGATTTCGCCCACGTTGCCGGCAGCGTCAATAGTGCCGGTGCCAGCGAGGTGCTGCCCCTCGGTCAAATCGCCTGGACTCAGCTTGTCAATCACTCCGAGCGTCATCATGAGACCCGCCGACGGACCTCCAATGCCGCTGAGCTGGTACTCAACCTTGGTGTCGTCCGCGGATTGCGCCCCCATCCCAACGCCGAGCAGCGCGGCATTCTTCTGATGCGGATTTTCCGCCAGTGTCACAGAAATATCGACGGCTTTCTCGGGGTCAGAGTCCTCGCCCTTAGCAGTCTTCTGCTTGTCGACGGTCGCAGACTTGACCCTCAACGTGACAGTATCGCCCGGGTTGCGTCCGGCAATAATCGCCTTGACTTGCTCAGGCTTGCTTACGGCCACCCCATCCACGGCGAGAATCACATCGTCTTCATGCAGTCGCCCATCGACGGGACTATCCGGCACTGTGTAGGCGACGGTGACTTCCATCGGCAACCCGAGATGTGCCAGCGCAGCGGAGGTGGCGTTGGCCTCCGACTCGGTGAATGCAGCCTTGTTCTCCTCTTCCACCTCGTCCTGACTCTGGCCCGGAGGGAAGACCGCCTCAATGGGGACGATATCGTTGTCACGATTGAACCACAGGCCAATGACCTGCGGCAATGTCAGGTTATGTCTGACTGCGACGGTTGTCATATCCAGCGTGCCCTTAGAGCGTTCGGAGTCCGCAGCACTGCCACTGACCGAGATAATGCTCTTGCCCTCGACATCGCTGAGGACATCGAAGACCGGGCCAGGCCCCTGCGCGGCATAGGGCACTGTCAGCGTTGGCAGCGAGAGCACAGTTGCCAACGCGGCGATGGGCACAGCGCCCGCAACAAGAGTTTGGGTACGACGATTCACAAATAACACCCTACATTCTCGCTATCTGCCTACTGGACACCTGATGAATCTTGTCCGTGTCTGTTCGCTGGGCGCGAAGTTGCCAATAAAGTGGTGCTTTTAAGTACTCACGCGGGTCATTGCCCGGTACGGTGGGAGCATGAGTTCTAACGGATTTGGCTTTGGTCCGAACGACAATGATGACGATCGTGACGACGCTGGCAACAATGACTCCGGCCAGGGCGGTCAGGGCGGCCAGGGCGGTCCTTTCGGTTTCTTCGGGTTTCCCTTCGGTGGCATGGGCGGCGCCGGGGGCTTCGGTTTCGGCGGCCCCGGGCAGCCCGGCAGCGGCGCCTCCGGCAAGGGGGACCAGCCGAACTTGGGCGATATTCTCAACCAGTTCGGCGAAATGTTCTCCGGCATGGGGCAGCGGTTCCAGGAGTCTAACTCTGGCCCTGTCAACTACGATGCGGCCGAGCGCGTTGCGCGGACCCGTCTTGGTAACCCGGCTCCGGTGAAGGACTCGGCCCGCGAAGCGCTGACTGACTCCTTGCGCCTGGCAGAACTGTGGCTAGATGATGTCACCTCCCTGCCGGCTGGTGTCAACCGCGTAGAAGCGTGGAATAGCCTGCAGTGGTTGGAGAACACCAAGTCGACATGGACTCGCCTTGTCGATCCCGTCGCCAGCCGCATGAGTGATGCCTCCCTCGAAGGCGTTCCAGAGGAAGCTCGCGAGATGATGGGGCCGATGCTGGGCATCATGCGCCAGATGAACTCGATGAGTTTCGGTACTCAGCTAGGAAATGCGCTGGCGGAGTTGGCACAGACGAGCCTGACTGGTTCTGACCTCGGGCTGCCGCTACACACCACTGGTGCGGCGGTACTGCTGCCAACGCATCTCGTCGCTCTCGCGGAGGAACTCGAGGTTCCAGCGCGCGATCTGTTTATCTACGCCACTGCCCGCGAAGCTGCCCACCAACGTCTCTTCGACCGTGTGCCATGGCTGGCTGAACGCATGATTTCCTCTGTCGAGGAATACGCTGCCGGCATCGTCATCGATTACTCGGCGATTGAAGAGGCCGCCCGCGGTCTGGATATTGAGAACATGCAGGATCCGCAGCGTATGCAGGAGGCTATGAGCGAGCTGCAGAATATGGATCTGAGCCCGAAGATTCGTTCTCGTAACGAGAATGCTCGTACTCGTTTCCAGACGCTGCTAGCACTGGTCGAAGGATGGGTGGACATGGTTGTCACCGATGCCCTCGGTGAGCGTCTATCGGGTGCCGCACAGCTGGATGAAGCCTGGCGTCGTCGCCGCGCCACCGAAGGTGCTGAACAGGCACTGGAGAAAGCCACCGGCATTGACCTCGGATCCCCCAAGGTGCGTGAGGCAACCAACTTGTGGCACCGTCTGACCACCGCTGTGGGCATCGAGCGACGCGACAAGGTCTGGGATCACCCGGACTTCCTGCCCGTGGCAGAGGATTTGGATGAACCCGCGGCCTTTATTGACTCGGTTCTTGGCGGCTCGGAAAACGATGACTTCGACCCGATCGCAGAGCTTGAAGAGCAGCTGCGCAAAGAAGCCGAAAAGCGCGCGGCTGACGGCAACGACAGTGACGCCGACGAGGACAATTCTGGCGACGCCGACGACGATAAGTAGCGAGTTAGCTCTGGGTTCCCCAGCGCTGATACGCCTCTAAATAGCCCCGTGCCCGTTCGTGGTACGGGGCTTTTGCCGCCCAATACCAAAACTCTTCGGTATGACCACCGTCGACGAAAGTGTGCACCAGTTCGTGCACAATGACGTCGTCGAGGACGTACCCCGGGACGTCGGCAAGCCTGTGCGAAATGCGAATGCGCCCAGGACTATCGACACCGCCGGTGACGGATGCCCACCTGCGCGACATGTTCTTGACCCATTTGATTGACTCGAACCGCGGGCGATCTTCCAGCACCGTACGAGAGAGCAGCCGTGCGCGGCGCTCCAGCTCGGAATTATCCAGGTTGCTGCCAACTTTCTTCCGCACTCGCGCAACAATTTCATTGACCTGCTGTTTTTCCGCAGCGGCGCTGAGATCGTCCGGAACCATGACAATGATCCGGTTTCCCTCCGCGCGGGCGGACACAGTACGGCGGCGGCGCTTCGAGCGCCGAACCTCAACATCCGGGCCGTACTCAGGTCGCTTGGTGCTCATGCTTTTTAAGCGTATATGCTCTGCGCTGCGATTGCGTAAAAGCTGGCCCCGGGGTAAAAGATATTTTTATGGGGGAATACAGGGATACGTCTCGGGGGCGGGATGGTACGGCTGGCGTAATAGGTTCGCACACACCCGCGGCACAAACACTTGCCGCGCCTGCCACGGACTACGCGCTGCGGCCGGAGGTACCGATTGTCATGCGCCCAGGCGCGCGGATTCAGTTCGGCGTGGAACCGGAGCGCAGCATGATTCTGCCGCTTTCCGACGGCACCCCGCCGGGGCCTGTCTTCTCGGCGCTTCTTGCAGCTCATAGAGGTAGCACCTTAAGCGAGGCCTTTACTGACAGTCACGACAAACTGTCACCGCAGTTCATTACCGCACTTATCTCCGACCTTCACCGAGCCGCACTGGTCCAAAAACCACCGACACGGCGGAGGATTACGCTGATTGGTCGGGACAGCTTGCGCACCGGACTTTTAAAGGAGCTTCGTCGCACGGGTTGTGGTAGTTGGACGACGGCAATGTCGCCCACCCGCAATGCGACGCTGAAAATATCTCAATCCACACCGGAAGAGATCGGGCTCGCGGTGGTCACGGGCATGGAAGTACCGAGCATGCCCTTGGTTCGCGCTCTGTTTCATCGTGGAATTGAGCATCTGCACACGCATTTCCGCGATGGGGCACTGATTCTTGGGCCACTTGTTCAACCAGGTCAAGGACCCTGCTCGATGTGTTTCGAAGCTTATCGACGAGACCGCGACCCCGTCCGGGCACTGATTGCGCTACAGCTTCGCACTTTTACGCCCGTGGCCGCACCGGAATGGCTGAACACAGCGGTGCCACTGTTGGTTGGGCAGCTGCGGCGGCCGGATCTCTCAGATCTATGTGCAACGGAGGTGCGCATAGATCTGGAAAGCCTCGATATCACTCGCACTACTGTTGCTCCCCACCCGCAGTGCCCAGTGTGTGGTCATGGAAACTCGCAGATGCAGTTCATGTAATTCGAAGTGCCTTGAGCAGAATCTGACTAGGAATTCACGAAAGAATTGACGATTCCCAAGATGCCTTCGCCGAAATGATTGAGCTTCGCTTCTCCAATTCCGGGAATCTGCAGAAGTTCCTCCGGCGTAGTCGGCTGCTGCTCACCGATGGCCAGAAGGGTCGCATCGGAGAAGATTACGAATGCGGGGACCGTCATTTCCCTCGACATTTCCAAGCGCCATGCACGCAATGCTTCCAGTAGTGCAGGATCCGCACTGACTGGGCACTCTTCACAACGCCCTGAAATCCGCTCGGCATCGGTGTGCAATGGCTTAGTACAGCCCTTGCACTGTTTGGACTGCTGACGCTTACTGCGGGAACTAGAGCTCCTTGAGCTTCGCTGTGCCTCAGCCGAGTAGTCAGAGACATCAATGTCGAGTTCATCGAGGAATCGTGTGCGGCGACGTGACCTGCGGCCGCCTTCTGTCCGCGACAATGACCAAGATAGCTCCAGATGTTCGCGGGCTCGAGTAATGCCGACATAGAACAGACGGCGCTCTTCTTCGATAGCTTCCGCCCCCTGCGCAGGAGAACGGTCGAATTTATTCAGCGCATGTTGGATAGGCAGCGAACCGTCGGTAAGCCCAACGAGGAACACCGCATCCCACTCCAGCCCCTTGGCTGCATGCAGGCTAGCCAGCGTCACGCCATCCAGCGTCGGTGGATGTTTGGCCTGCTGCCGGGTGTGCAATTGGCCGAGGAGCGCCTGGATATTGACCTCGGTGTTGGCATGAACGATGTCTTTACACAGGTCAAATAGGGCGCGTAGTGACTGCCAACGTTCCCTGGCACCAGCGCCTTCCGGCTCTTGGTCAGTCATGCCAAGACCCGCGAAAACCTGCTTGACCAAATCCAATAGATTCGTGCCCTGCAATGTCGGAACGGTCCGTGAGGAACGGGAAACTCGCACAAGTGCGGCGATGGCATCGCGAATCTCGGGACGCTGGTAGAAACCGTCCCCGCCACGAACCTGGTAGGCGACTCCTACCTCGGACAGAGCCTGCTCAAAAACTGCGGACTGTGCGTTGATGCGGTACAAAACGGCAATCTCCGATGCCGGCGTACCCGCGTCGATAAGTCGCTTAATGCTGCGCGCGGTCGCGCGAGCTTCCATCGGCTCATCGTCGTACTGGTTGAAAGTCGGCTCCGGGCCGTCTTCACGCTGCCCAATCAGCTTCAGCCGCGAACCGGCGATACGCCCCTGCGCACGGCCGATGACATTGTTGGCCAGCTCGACGACCTGTGGGGTCGATCGGTAGTCCCGCTGCAGGCGGACCACTGTAGCTTCGGGGTAGTCCCGAGAGAAGTTCATCAGGTATTGCGGAGTCGCACCTGTGAAGGAGTAAATCGTCTGGTTGGCGTCCCCGACAACTGTGAGGTTGTCACGGTCTCCCAGCCAGGCGTTGAGAACTCGCTGCTGTAACGGGGTGACATCCTGGTACTCATCGACGACGAAGCACCGATACTGGTTGCGGAATTCCTCCGCCACTGCACGGGAATTCTCCATCGCACCGGCGGTGTGAATGAGTAGGTCGTCGAAGTCAAGCAATAGCCCGTCAGGAGTGGTTTTTATGTCCTCGTAAGCGCGATAGCAATCGACAATTTTTTCCGCAGACAGAGGCGCCGTGCGCCCATGTTCCCGCAACGCGGCCTGGTACTGATCCGCACCGGCCAAAGTCGCCTTCGCCCACTCAATCTCGCCCATGACATCGCGGATTGTTTCCTTGGAGGTGTCCAGGCCCACTCGACGTACTGCTTGGGCGACAACACGGAATTTCTTGTCATCCAACAGCTGCCAGGGCATATCACCGGCGACTTGGGGCCAGAAGTAGCGCAGCTGGCGAAGAGCTGCCGAGTGGAAAGTACGCGCCTGGACTCCAGGCGTTCCCATCTTTGCCAGGCGGTCGCGCATCTCCCCTGCTGCACGCGAGGTAAATGTCACCGCTAATACCTTCTGCGGCTGCACAAACCCCTGGTCAATGAGGTACTTGATGCGATGAGTAATTGTTCGGGTCTTACCTGTACCGGCTCCAGCAAGAATGCACACCGGCCCCATCGGAGCCGTTGCTGCCTCGCGCTGGTCTGGATCCAGCCCAGCTAGATAATCCGGCTCGTTCACATCCGCCTCTGAGTAAGTCAAAAAGTTGTTAGACCCCATTTTTTAAACTGGTCGAGTGCTATTCGTCATTGCTGTAGACACGGCGGACGTACAGCAGCCGGTCGCCTGGCTCCACCGACTCACACTCCGGTGAATCAATTCGGTACAGCTCACCCGAGCGCACCACGCCGAGTGCAATATCCGCGAGGTGCCGTGGGCTGGCACCGATTTCCTCTTCGGTGACCAGCCTCTCTGCAACAGAGAATCCTTCATCCGGGCTCAGGAGGTCTTCCATCATCTCAACCACCGAAGGAGTCACCGTGGCCAGCCCCAGCATTCGGCCGGCGGTTTCAGAAGAAATAACCACTTGGTCTGCACCTGACTGCGTCAACAAGTGGCGGTTTTCTGATTCACGCACCGAGGCCACAATTGAGGCACCCGGCGCCAACTCACGGACCGACAACGTGACCAGCACCGCTGTGTCATCTTTGTTCGGTGCAACGACTATAGAGCGGGCACGCTGAATACCAGCTAACTTCAGCACATCGGATTTAGTAGCCGACCCATGCACCGTCGCCAAGCCTTGATTCGAAGCGTGGTCGAGTGCTTCCTTGTCCGTATCAATGACAACGATTTCTGCCGGATCTACGCCGTCCGCGAGAAGAGCTGCAATGGCAGAACGACCCTTGGTGCCGTATCCGATAACGACGGTGTGGTTGCGCAACTGTCTCCTCCAGCGCTGAATTTGCAGGGTTTTCCGAGATTCTTGGGTCAAAACGGTCAGAGTAGTACCGACCAAGAGAGCAAGGAAGGCCACACGCAGTGGCGTAATGATCAAAATATTGAGTAATCGAGCCCTCTGTGTCACCGGCGTGATGTCACCGTAGCCCGTCGTCGACAGACTGACAGCCGAGTAATACACCGCATCGATGAAGGTGAGAGGCTCCGTATATCCGTTGCGGTCGTAGTAAACCACGACGGATGCAATCAGCAGCAAAAATACGGCGTAGTTCAAACGACGTATGATTAGCCGCCAAGGATTCTTCGGCGCGGACTCAGGCAGGCCAATGACTCCCAGCAGTGCATGCCCGGGAAGATCATTGAGCCCGGTTTCGTATCCCGAAGATTTCCGAATTGGATTACGCAACCGCTCCTCGCCTGCCTTTCATGAAAACTCCTCCCGGTGAAAAATAGCGCATACAAACTGCTGCTTTCACCTGGATAACTGGCCACGGCCACGCGGCAGTTACATACGTAGATGATTATCCAATCAGCTCGCGCATCTTCCTGTCTAACTCTATCCTGCTTGGCAGTAGCGCTTCATCTGGTATTAGCGTCCGTCCTGCCGAAACGTAGAAGAACCCAGCTTCAATGTCTTCGGGGGCAGTTTCCATTCCCATCTCGCGCAGCCTATCCGACCACGCCAGGCGGTAAATCGCCAGCTGTAGCGCCGCTACTTCCCTTTCCTTTCCGCGCGGCATCTGGCCTGTCTTCCAGTCAATGACGCTCCACTTCCCGTTGTCGTTAAACACCGCGTCGATTCGGCCGACGACCCGCCTCTGCCCGATGGCAATTTCAAACGGCACCTCTACATGCGTTGGCGTGCGGTCAGCCCACTCAGATGCCTCGAAGTTCGCCTTCAATTTCTCCAGTTCGCGTTCGGACGCGACTTGTTCTGTGCCGAGGAAGTCATCCAGTTGATCCCCGAAGAGATCCTCATCGTCCAGCAGACTGTGTGCACCGAAGCGATTCTCCAACCAAGCGTGGAATGCCGTACCTCGGCGCGCGAATCGGTTTGGCTTAAACGGCACCGGGCGTGCTTTCCGACGAGCAAACGCGACCGGATCCGCAATCATGGCTTGGTATTCGCTAGTGGACATGCTTGTCGGCATTGGTAGATGAATCTCCGCGGCCTTAGCTCGAAGGATTTCATCCACGAGAATGGTCGTTTCCGTTTCCCATACCTCAGACAGGTCACCTGAAATGGGGCGCTCATCCTGGTCTTCGCCCATGTAGCGCATGACGCTTTCGGCTGCTCGCTGCACACTATCTCGGCGGTTGCCCAGGGTATCGACGGGCCAGACCACCCCATCAACCGCAGTGTCGCAGTCCAAATCGACTTCAGTGTCCTCTACCTCAGGGTCCTCCCCATCTGTCCACGACACCACATAGTCACTGAATTGCGTGGCGATGGCTGCGAAGTCTGCCGACACGTCAGTGGGATTCTTCAAGCTCGGATTAGGCCGCCTGCTTGCAGTAACAATGAGCTTTTTTGCAGAGCGAGTCATGGCAACGTAGAAAAGGCGCTGCTTCTCTTCCCTTTCCACTTCTCGCAGCTCTTCCTTGTAGGCTTTGATCACCTTGTTGAGGTCGGTCTGGTTATCTGCGCCTGATATGTCCAGTTCAGGGGCATTGCTATCGACAGAATCAGCGACAGGAGCCCAATCGCCTGCTGCAAGCTGTGTTGCATCCTCTGTTGTTTCTGCACTAGCCGTTAGCGGATCCACTTGGGTAATTGCACCAGGAGGAAGTTGAACTGAATTGGTGAGCCACGATGACAAATCAACTTTGTCGAACTTGCTGGTGGTGATGCCCGGAACAGCAACCGTTTCCCACTCCAAGCCCTTTGACTTGTGCATAGTCATGATTTGGACACAGTTTTCCGGCATGTTCATAGGTGCCCGTTCCAAACCATCATCGTGTTCGACAGCGAATTCCAGATAGTTCAAAAACCCTGTCACATCGTCCGAGATATTTTGAGAATACGTCGCAGCGATATCGACAAACCTATCCAGATGTGCGGTCGTCGGCCTGGTTATCGCGGTAGCGGAACCGTACTGTCCAGCCGCTGCTTCTACGCGAATTCCAAACTCAGTAGCGATGTCCTCGACCAGTTCCGGCAGAGGCTTATTCAGCGAGAACCGACGTAGTTTTCGTAGGCTTGCACCCAACTGTGCGATGCGCACCATTGCTTCATCTGTGTAGTTCAGTGACTCGCTGCAGACCAACCGCCCATTTTTTTCCACACTGCCGCGCGCCAGCGGGGTGCCGTCGTAAAAACGAATATCTGGGTCGGCGATGGCGTGCCCCAGCCCCACCGCGGACGATGCTGCTTCGGCATCTTCCACGAGCTTGTCATACTGGCGAGCGAGCTGCGAAAGCGGTGAGGAGTCTGAAGTCTCTTCGACGTTGCCCTTCTTCCGGGCCAACTCGTCCTTTCCTGCCATTGCCAGCTGATCTACACGAGTGCGAAGTGCCTCCACGTCTGCGGCACCCAAATTGAACTGTGGGCTGAGCAGCAGACGCAGAGCATCCTGGTCTGAACTGGGCTCGACCAATATCTTCATCACCGAGGTGATATCCATGACCTCGGGCAAGTGCAGCAATCCAGCGAGTCCTACAATGATTGCAGGCACACCCCGCTCAGACAGTGCATCTAAATAGACAGCCGATTCAGCATTTGTCCGAACCAGGATGGCGGCATCGAGCTTGTTGCCAGCTGCTTCACATTCGCGTAATTGCGCCTCCATGCAATCTGCGATGTATGCAACTTCTTCCTCACCGGTTGCAGTGAAAGCAAGCTGCACCTCGCCCTGGCCTGCTTTTGGCCCCGCATCCAGTGCCTCTACCGTACGAGCCTGCCCCGCAAAAGCACGGTCGGAGACTGCGTTAGCAAGCTGCAGCACTGACTGCGGGTTTCGCCAAGAAATGGTCAGTTGCTTTTTCTCCGCTGGCTGTCCATCCGACCGCGGAAAATCATTGACAAACTGCACAAGGTTTTCGGCCGTTGCTCCTCGCCAGCCATAAATTGCCTGCATCGGATCGCCGACAGCGGTGACACAACCACCGGAGAACAGCGCACGCAGGAACAGCCGCTGTGTGTGCGACGTGTCCTGGTACTCGTCGAGCATGATGATTTTAAAGCGACGCCGCTCCTCCTCCCCGACTTCCGCGAAGTCGGTGGCTAGCCGGGCCGCCCGAGCCATCTGCATACCGAAGGTGGCGACATTTTCTTCATTGCACCGAGCTCGAACCTGCTCTACCAGCGGCAAAATCTCTAATCTCTCCCGCTGCTTATCGACGATGCCCTGTAGATCGCCAATTAGCCCCTCGCGTTTACCCTTCTGCGGGGTCTGCTCAATATTGCTGATGAACGCTTCGGTTTCCTCGCGAATCGCCTGCGGGGTAGACAAGTTTGAGTCGATGTTCGACCCCAGCTCAATAATGCGACTGGCCAGCGTTGATGGCGCAATATCGACATCAATTTCGGTCACATTGCGAGCTGTTTCCCAGGCCAACTGCCACTGCGTCGCGCCATCCATAATGGTGACCCCCGGCTCCGTCGGCAGCAAAAGACCATAATTGCTCACGACTTCAGAGGCATAGGCATCGTAAGTAAGCGTGGTTGGGGCAATGACCTCGAGGCTTGCTAGCACCTCTGGTGAAGCTTGTGCACGAAATGCAGCGGAAGAAGCAAGGGCATTCAGCTGTTGGCGGATACGGACGCCGAGCTCGCGCGCTGCCTTCCTGGTGAAGGTCAAACCTAGAACTTCTTCTGGGCGGATAAAGCCGTTGGCGACCAACCACACGACACGGGCAGCCATTGTCGCTGTTTTACCAGCACCGGCACCGGCGACAACAAGCATTGGTTCCATCGGTGCACCGATTACCGCCGCTTGTTGCGGGGTGGGCGGAAAGTCCTGCCCCATCATCTCCGACAGGGTGACGGGATCAATGATGGTTCGTTCCTCCGACATGACTACCGATTCCCTTCTGCTGCCGGGCACGCCTTCGAAAGCGTGCAGAACTTGCAATGATCACCAGCGAGCGCCAAGGCACGCGGGCCAGACGTCGCACGTGCTACCTGCTCCACGCGACGCTCCCAGTCAGCCAACTTGTCTTCCGTGAGCTTTGACTGTTCTCGGCTAGTGATAATGGTCTTATTGTGTGACTTTCGCGGAAATACCAGGTATGCCCCAGATTGTTCAATGCCTTCGCCGTTGTCCACAGTAAGCCCATCTCCGCTTTCAACGAGCTTCCCCTTCGACAACGCCAGCTGATATGTAGCTAGCTGTGCGTGTCCTTCTACTTCTTTACCGGAGGGCGCTGTCTTACCGGTTTTAATATCGACGATTTGAACTGCACCATCAGCGTCTTCAATCAACCGGTCGATTCGTCCGACAATCACGATGTCATCGTTGATGTTGACATTTACTGGGACCTCGGTTCCGATATCTTTCTTAGTCTCAATCCACCGCTGCCAATCCTCCAGCCCGGTCAACCAGGTCTCTTCCTCAGTACGCTTACGCCACTCCGGATCATCGGACAGGTCCCCAAAAACACGCCGGATCTCAGACTGAGCCTCAGGCACAGTCACTCCCTTGGCGACTGCTTCTACCGCCTGATGCAGTAGAGAGCCCAGATACATGGCCGATGTCGGTGCTGATTTATCCAACATGGCCTTCAACGGACAACTCAGGGTTGCTTCCACCTTGGAGGGATTGATCCTCATCGGCTTCTTGTCATTTACCGGCTTCGAAGTCGACGGTGCACGGAGCCCCCACCAGGTGTCTGGATGTGCGCCAGCAACCTCAACCTGCGCCAATCGCGCGAGTTGACGTGCAGCTTGTCGACGCCGCGTCTCAGTCTCCGCATCGTCCACAACGGCTGCACGCAGTTCTGCCAGCAGTGACTCCACAGAGAGCACCCGTGGCAGGCCTTCACCGGCCCATGCGACATCTTCTGCCTCTGCAACATCCGGATTGCCGGCGTTTGCTTCATTAGCCGTAGCCCCGACTCCGTGCGCAGACGACGATGCTTCCGACTGTTTCACCAGCTCCGTCACCGAATTACCGAGCTTTTCAACGAGCTCGATAATAAACGGACTGGGAACTCCAACATCGTCAGGAGAATCGACTGCGGTCAGCAGTACCCTGTCGCTCGCCCGTGATACCGCGACGTGCAGCAAACGACGTTCCTCCGCCAGCGCATCCGCCATGGAATTGATGTACTCCCGCGGCTCAATTCCGTGATCAACGAGACCGATGAACTCGTTCTGCTTCATCACCGAGCCAGTCACACCGAGGCTGGGCCACTGGCCTTCCTGGACTCCGACAACTGCTACTGCTTTCCACTGCCTGCCCAGAGCCGCATGGGCTGAGAGAATGCGCACGGCATCGCGCTCTACCCCGCTACGGTCACGTGCGCCGATGGGCAGCTCCTGCTCTTCCACAGAAGCGATAAAACCGTCAACCGTCAGTTTTGGATTCAGCTCCACACGGTCACCAGCAAAGTCGAACAGTGCCATCACAGCATCCAAATCGCGGTCAGCCGATGCGCCAGCTGTACCGCCGCGCAACGATGCCGCCACCAGATGGTCTGCCAAACCAGTGGACTGCCAAATTGCCCACAAAGTTGCTTCCACACCATCGCGCAACGCTTCACGAGCTGCGCTCAACAGATCCAGCGGCACCTGCAGCGCCTGACGTTCACGCTGCGACAGAGACTCAATAAGCTCCAGCTGTTCAGCTGTGAGTCCCTCTGCCTTCAAGATTCCGATGAGCTGAGTCATCGCGGCCCCGCCGAACAGGTCGGCCTTTCGGATTCCGCGCAGCAGACGCTCTTTGACAATCGGATCCATGTTGACCAATGGGCCGGAGAGGAACTCGTCCCACTCCACGTCATCGAGCTGGTTCATAGTTGCCCGCAACGCCACCATCAGCGCTCGCACCAATCGCTGATGACTTAGCACGATGTCCGTTGGGTCAATCTGCACAGGCACACCCGCACGCGACAACGCACGGAACAGAGAGGACTCCCCTGCACCGGACCGGACGATGACCGCCATATCCTTCCATGCCACTCCCTCGTCAATATGAAGGCGCCGGAAGTAGTCCGCGACTGTGGCTCGCTGTGCACGTTCAGAAGGATGAATAGCTATTTTTACTGCACTTTTAGCTGCGTACGAGTTTTCCGCTGCGACGGTATCGCTGTTGTTTCCAACTTCGGATTCACTAGCTTCTTGTGGCCCAGCTGAACCGACAATGCCACGGTATGCAGGAGTCTTAGGCAAGCGCTGAGAAACTGCGTTGACTAAATCCGCGATATCAGCGTTACAGCGGTAAGACTGCTGCAAGTGTATTGCCTTGCACTCGGCCTCACCAGTCCCCCGGAGATAGTCATTATTAGCACCGCGGAAGTGGAATACCGATTGATCTTCATCACCAGTAATGACGGCTACCGCCGCCTGCGACACAAACCGATCCACAAGACGCGCAGCTTCCGGGGATAGGTGTTCAGCATCATCGACCAGCACCACCGACTTTCCCCACCGAGCCAGTGCTTGCGCGTCTGCATCCAGCTCCATCAATGCCGCAGAGACAATCTCTGCAGCGTTCAGGCTGGGCTCCCACGCCAACCGCATAGTCTGCTGATACTCCGCCATAAACTTGCCAGCCGCACACCACGACTCAATGCCATAGTCCACGCCGAGCTGCTGAAGCCTCGGGGCATCAATCCCCCGCTCAGCTGCACGCAGCAGAAAGTCACGAACTGCACGGGAAAAACCGACTAATGGGAGAGCCGGGCGCAACCGCTCTGGCCAATACGCACCACCATCTTCCGCATGTCCGGCCAAAAGTTGCCGCACGACAGCATCTTGGCGTGCACCAGTGGTCAACGATGGTTCAGGCTCTCCCCGACTGACGGCGGCATCACGTACTACTGCATAGGCAAGTGAATGCACGGCACGCACCATGCCACCTTGGCCTGCCCCGACCGAACCGCCTTCCCCCAGTTCAGAGGCAAAACGCCTGTCAATATCCCGCCTCAATTCCGCAGCGGCCTCTTTTGACTGTGACACCACCAAAATGCTGTCCGCCGGAATGCCCGCCTGCATGTAGTCCACCGCGAGATCTGCCAGCAGCGAACTCTTTCCAGTCCCTGGGCCGCCTAAAACGCGCACAACAGACTGGTTTACAAGCTTGTTCTCTACCACGAGCGCCTGATTATGGGAAGGGAAAAGCGCCTCTACCGCAGTACCCAACCACTGCCGACGACGAGGAGGTTCCTCCTGGACGAACCGAACCTTCGGCATTCCATCTACGTTCATGTGCACCATTGTGGCACAACCTCCGGACCGATACTCGAACACCCATTCGAAATAAGGAGAAAAATACCCCCGCCCCAAAAACTCCCGTAAATACTGCCCGGCGTTACTTAGACACAAACGCGCGAACTAGCGAAGCCGCGCGGAACAGACCGCGATACGCACTCGGCTGCGATTCTGGACTAACAGCGTGGACAAAAAGTCGATAACACATCGCACGAACGAGCAACTGACCGAAATCCGGCAGGTGATCGAAGCGCCGCAGTAGCTCCTCATCAGCCCCCATCATGGACAGACAATCCACTGCCGCCAAGGCAGCTGTCCAACCACGGACATGCCACGCTGGCACGATATCGGTGAGAACCGGGGCGGCCGTGCCGTCGTAAAGCAGCGTGCCGACGAGGTCTGCGTGACAGACCTGCAGAAGCTCCGTTGGCACAACCATCTCTGCCCGCAGCTGGAGAAGATCACCGGAGATCGTGAGAGCCTCGGCACAATCGGCGCGGGGGACGCTATCCGCGTCGAGAAGCTGCTCGAGGATGCCGATTGGGTCAGAGTCCCAAGCTGCTCGATTACACATGACGAAGTAATCGGGCTCCTTATCAAGGAGGAACTGTGGCCGTTCAATACTGGCAAGCGACTCTTCCACACGACCAGCGGCCACAATGGTTTCATCGGCACGTGGCGCGAATCCCCCCGGGATGAAATGACGAGCCTGCCACCCAGCAATAACCAAGCGGCCGTCACTGGTACGCACGGATCTCGCCACTCGGACGCCATCGACATCTAGCGCACTGCGAACCTTTGCAGACCACAGCGCCTGCGCCGAATTATGTACCGGCGAAAGGACAATGGAATCGTCGTAGACCCAGCCATTGTCCCAAGCTCGCCCGGCACGATGCGGCTCGCCCTCGGCACCAAAGGCCTCTAAAACACGGTCGGGAGGAGTGGCGATCATAATCTGCTACTACCTTGCTTTCTGAGTCGGTGCGGCCGAATCGTCGTCCGCCCCAAATGGGTACGGCCAGCCGTTGACAGAACACGTCTTACCATCGACCTGATAGACCTCGCTGCTGTCGATTTCGTGCAGTTCATCGTTCGACACGCTCAGGGTCTGCTGCATCATGATTGGCGCGATACCGCCGTCCCTCGGACAGGGCTCGTGAACCGCGTACCCAAGTCCGTGACCAACCTCGTGATTAATAAGGTACTGGCGATACAATCCCAGATCCCCCTCAAAAGGCAGGGCACCTCGAACCCACCGGGCGATACTGACGACCACGCGCCCAGGCTCACCTTCCCGCTGCCCAGACAGGTAACAGGAGGTCTCCATTCCCAAGGTGTTGCCGCACAGCTGATGTGCGGTTCCAGTCGCGGAAAGCTGCACGACAATCGTCGGATCCTGGTCGCGAGGCACTGCCTCGAAAGAAAAATCTGGATTAGCTGTCCAGCCACGTGGATCGGCCAGAATCGAGTTCACCGTCTCTGCAAAGGCGCGCTCGCCACCAATCGAAGGAACATCAATGTTGTCTTCAATTTCCACGGAATACCTGACCGCATTGTCGTGCCCCTCCCCAACACGGGGATGCGCCACGGTGACATCTTTAAAATTTCCCGAGGGTTCCGTGGCAAAGGCCGGACCGGGTGGCAACTGCCCTCCCTCGTAACCATCACCGTATCCCTCACCGGGCACCGGACCAGGGCGACCATTGCCACTCTGCGAGGCGACAGTGCCAGTGCCGGAACCTGAAGAATCATCTTCAGCAGTGAAGATGTCGAAGAGAATGATGACTGTGAGCACCACAAGTACAGGGATGGCATAGGCTCGCCACCCCCAACTCCTTGCAATGCGTACGAGAAAGGGTTCTTGCGTCATTAGGCGAAGAAGCCAACCTTACGGTCTGCGTTATTACCGGTACGGACGTAGGCGACCTTGTCAGCATTAATCAGGTACTCCTGACCAGCGCCGTCGCTGAGCTCAATCACACCTTCGCCAGCAGCCAGCTTCTGGGAGATCGCAGCCTTGACCTCCTCACCACCAGCGACGTTTTCAATGTTCAGCTCACGCGTATTGTCTGCAAATCCAATAGTGATGTCCATAGGTGACATCATAACCATTCCCAAAGCGGCTAGGATTAGAGAGACCGATTAAGCCGTCGTGTCACGTGAGGTTACAAACAGCAAAGGAGTCGCCGTGGCAGAGTCCCAGTCCCCGACATTCGTCGAATTGGGGGTCGCCGCGGAAATCTGCGACGCACTCGCCGACGAAGGAATCACCCGCACATTTGCCATCCAGGAACTGACGCTGCCCTTGGCGCTCGACGGCACGGACATTATCGGCCAAGCCCGTACTGGAATGGGAAAAACTCTTGGTTTTGGTGTCCCCCTCATTGACCGCGTCTTTGATGACGCCCGTATACCGGAACCGGATGGCACTGCCCGCGCAATCATCATCGTCCCCACTCGTGAGCTATGTGTGCAGGTCGGCGAGGATTTGGCCCGCGCTGCGCACTCAACCAATCTGCGTGTGTGCACTATTTACGGTGGCCGCCCCTATGAGGAACAGATTGAACAGCTAGACCGCGGCGTGGACATCATCGTCGGTACTCCCGGCCGTCTCATCGATCTTTACCAGCGCAATAATCTAGAGCTGTCAGGCGTAAAGATTTTGGTTCTCGACGAGGCCGACGAAATGCTCGACTTGGGCTTCCTGCCGGACATCGAGAAGATTCTGGCTGCGGTGCCAGATGAACGTCAGACCATGCTCTTCTCGGCAACAATGCCGGGCCCAATTCTGACTCTCGCACGTACCTTTATGAATCGCCCGGTGCACATCCGCGCTGAATCAGGCGAGGAAGAGGCCACAGTCCACGAGACCACTAAACAGATTGTTTTCCAATCGCACCAGATGGATAAGGTCTCGGTCATTGCCCGCATCCTGCAAGCCAACGGTCGTGGTCGCACCATCATTTTTGCTCGCACGAAGCGCGGCGCCGCCTCGGTTGCTGAGCAGCTCGGCGAGCGCGGCTTCCTGGTCACCGCCGTCCACGGCGATATGGGCCAGCCTGCACGTGAGCGCTCGCTGACGGCGTTCCGCAATGGCGACGTCGACGTCCTGGTCGCAACCGATGTCGCCGCTCGCGGTATCGATATCGACGATGTCACCCACGTCATCAACCACCAGGTGCCCGATGACGAAATGACCTATGTCCACCGCATCGGCCGCACCGGCCGCGCGGGACACAGCGGTGTCGCCGTTACGCTCGTCGGCTGGGATGAAACCACAAAGTGGAAGGCTATTTCAGATGCTCTCGACCTGGGCATGGCCGAGATTCCGACGTGGTTTTCCACCTCCCCCGAGCTCGCCGAAGCTCTAGACATCCCCGAGGGGATCGATGAGAAGGTCGGGCCAGCCCGCCCGGTATTGGGTTCCCGGCCACCTCGCGGGCGTGGCGGAAGAGGCCCGCGAAACAACCGCTCACAGGCTCATCATCGCAATCGCGGCCAAGGACGAAGCTCAAAGCGGGCCGGCCACTCCAATTCTCATCGTCGCAGCTAGGCCGCTGCGCGTGCCAACTCCCCGCCTCACCTCTCGCCACGACCACTCGTCGACAGGACATTCCAACCGTGCTGCAGTCACCACAAGCCAACGCTGAGCCCACCACTGCAGAGACCCGACTGCGCCGCAATCGAATCGCATCAGTAGTTCTCATCATCGCCGTAGTGCTAGTCGTCGGTTGGACATGGGTCGCTTCTCCGGCTCGTAAAGTCGATCGCACTGAATCCACGGCACCGACGAGCAGCACAGCGCAAGCCCCGGCCGCGAACGATCCGGAGGCAATGCCACATACTCTCCGGCCGGTGTGGTCCACCGAATCGTCGGCAAGCACAAGCACGCACACCATCTCCCCGGCGCCACTGGTGATGGACAACTCCCTCATCGTTGCTGAGGACCGGGGCGTGCGTGCTATCTCGCTTAACGACGGCACGGAGCGCTGGCACTATCGACGAGATATTCCGCTTTGTGCGCTCTCGGGCAGTGATGGCCAAGTTTTCGCGACTTTTCGTGGGGCAGCTGGCTGCGGTGAGACCGTTGCACTCAAGCCCGACTCGGGGCAGTATGTCGCGACCCGTAAATCGATTGCGGCTGACAGCCCTGCCGCCGTGCGCTCGAACTCATACGCGGGTGTCTACGACTCTGGATTCCTGGAGCTGTGGCGCTCTGACCTGGTCCGAGTAGTCGAGTACGGCAAGATTCCAGCGTCTCCGGAACCGAAGATGCAGCCGCATCCGGAGTGTTCGATTATCAGTGCGCTCACGCGCGTGGAGCTGCTGGCCGTCGTAAACAACTGCGATGGTCACGGGCGCCTGGTCATGCAGGCGGCAAATCCGGAGGAGTCTCGGAAACCGGAGGTCAAGAGCGATATTGACCTTGGTCCGGCAACTGCAGATATGTCACTGGTATCGATTGGCCAGGACACGGCGGCGGTACTGTCAGACAACCGCATCCGAGTTTTTCGTATGGACGGCACGATGCTGACTGAATTGGCGCTGGATGAGACTACCCTGCGCCCAGCACCGGCGGAAGCTAACTCCAACGGCGATGCCCCGCGTGCGCCTTTTACAACGGATCTTCCCCATCACATGACGTGGTGGTCGCCGCGTGGTTTACTGGGCTTCCGCCCGAGCACCCTGGCGCCGGATTTCGAGTTTGCTGAGGCCACAGGAACCCCAGCTCCATGGGGTGAGCATGTTTTCATGCCAGTCACTGACGGAGTCGCGGTATTGAATGCCAAGACTCTGGAGATTATCGGCACACTCCCGTTGCCTGCAGCTGCGAAGTCCACTCAAGCAAATAATGCGGACAAGCCGGAAGTGCCCGTGCGCCTTGCGGTTGTCGGTGACACGCTACTGGTTCAGCGCGGTGAGTCAGTCGACGCGTTCGCCATCGAAGCTTAGAAAGAGCGGGCAGCCCAATCAATCGCCTTCGGACTAAACATACAGGCCAGCGCAGCAATTGAAGCTGCCGCCGTCGGTAGAGCAAGCAGAAAAGCGCTCGAGCGGAACATGTAATAGGCCACGCCCAGCAAGCAGAGGTTGAGCATAATGATCGGCCCGCGCCCCCATCGGGCGCCACGCAGCAACATAATCGCACCAGCGAGAACAGCGCCGAAAATGAGAAGGAACCACAGCGCGGTACCCCAACCGGAAATGACCGCGGCCTCGTCGCGGTACCCCATCAAATCACGAATGAGAAGGAAGATCCCGTAGCCCAGACCGAGGGCACATTCGGCGACACCAATCCACGCACCGACCATAACAACCTGAGGTGCGGCGATCGGCCCGTCGGCTGCCGCAAGCTGGTCGGTAGTACGCGATTTGGGCGCATTGCTGCTGTTTTTCTGGTTACTCACGCCCTACATGTTAGCCCGGTGCGAACCGATGAATACACCCTGGAGGCATACCGGCTAATGCGCCCATCACAAGTCTGCTCATGCACTATTCTTGGTGCCTGTGCGTGCGTTGCTAATCTCCAATCCGAATTCGACCAGTAACACTGCTCGACGTATGCCCGGCGTTGTGCGGGCGCTTCGCTCGGTCGAGGGGATTCGCTTGACATCCATGTTTACCGCCTACCCTGGCCATGCTGCGGAAATGGTGGCGGGTAAAACGGTTCGCGATTATGACGTCATTATTTCTCTCGGCGGCGACGGAACCATTAACGAGATTGTCAATGGGCTCATGAACTCCAACCCATTCTCCGCACTGCCTGCCACTGACCTGCCTGCCATCGCGACAATTCCCACCGGCAGCGCCAACGTTTTGGCAGGTGCGTTGGGTATTCCCCGCGACCCCGTAGATGCCGCGTGGTACATCGCAAGTCTGCTGCGCTCCCGAACCCGCAGCACTATCAGCGTTGGACATGCAGCGGAGCGATGCTTCGTGGTCAATGCCGGTATCGGCATCGATGCGGAAGTCATTTCCACCATGGAACAGCTCCGACAAAACGGTACCCGCGCCAAAGCCGTGCGCTATTTGCCGGCAATTTTCACCGCATGGAATCAGTTACGCAAAAGCCCGCCACAAATCACTGCAACTATCGACGGCACGGAGTTTGGCCGTGATCTCGCAATGGCCGTGGTGTCCAACTCCAATCCCTGGACATTCCTCGGCGACCTCCCCATCGTCACCAACCCCACTGTGTCCCTACGCAGGGGCCTGGGCTTTTATGGCTTCACTTCCCTGAAGGGAGTGACGGGGCTTGTCGCCGCAGCCAATTTGGCCGGTTTCTTCACCCGACTGCGTTCACCCTTCCACGTCGAAGCCCGCGAACGACGCGTCGACAACGTCCAGCACATCGAGCTCACCGCTACTGCCCCACTTCGTCTCCAGTTGGACGGCGAGTACATCAATCAGTGTGAGTCCCTCAACATCCGTGTTAAGCAAGGCGCTATCAGTTTTGTGGCGCGTGCCGACGATTACACCGAGGACCAGTTCACCAAGAAAGTCGCTACCCGCCCCGTGGACGAGCGCTTGCTCGTTGTGGTGACCAAAAAGGTCATGGATCGCACACGCCGACTGTTCAGTACTAGCCAAAAGACCGAGACAAACCCGACTTAAGCTGCAACTGTTTACTGACAAGCCAACAAAAATGCGCCATACACCCTCACTACTGCAATTACCAAAACTAAAATCACCCCCACAAGGGGCTAGTTTTGACCTGGCGTTTTAACCAAAACTTCACTTTTCTGTGAGGTTTGGCACTTTTATTCATTTTGCTCTTTACGAACCGCCCCAGTCGTGAAAACATGTAAATCGTCAGCGAGACAGGCACGCAGTTCACTGGTTGTGTAACCATGCAAGTCTCGCCTTTTTAGGCGCAAACTCTTTGGTGAGTCCCCACTACCTTTCACGTCGTATAGGCGATGGAACAGGTGGCCCCTCCCAAGATGCCTAATACCCCTGGGCAACCGGGAATGAACCCCAACCTTCGTTGAGATACGGCGATTTGTCGTGTCTGACGAAATCCATTTCCGGAGCTGCCTTCCCGCAAGGAAATTTAACCCTGCCCTCACCCGGGGCTCGTAATGTTTTAGGAGTTTGTCATGGATTGGCGTCACAAGGCCGTTTGTCGTGAAGAGGATCCGGAGCTGTTCTTCCCGGTCGGTAACTCCGGCCCGGCCCTCGCCCAGATTGCTAAGGCCAAGGTCGTTTGCAACCGTTGCCCTGTTACTGCTCAGTGCCTGGCCTGGGCACTTGAGACCGGCCAGGATGCAGGTGTCTGGGGCGGCATGAGCGAGGATGAGCGTCGCGCACTGAAACGCCGTCGCAACCGCGGCCGCACCCGTCGCACTCGCACCAGCACCACGGTCTAATTAAAGGACTTACCCTCGTACCGTGTAATCTATACCGGTTGATACCTGTTTAACCCGATAGAAAGAGAGCCCAGCTATGAGCAAGCGTGGCCGTAAGCGCAAGGACCGCCGTAAGAACAAGGCTAACCACGGCAAGCGTCCGAACAGCTAAGTTGCCCTTAGTTGCAGCAGTCTTAGCCATCACCGGCTAAGACATCTCACTCCACTCCAGCACAACTCGGTATTGCACCGAGGGACGGGGTGGAGTTTTTTATGCCTCCAGCGGATACCTCAACGGGTAGCAGATTTGAAAGTGACTAGGTTTATGACACATGAATTGAATTCACCCGCGGTTTTTTGTCATAAACCTAGTCACTTTCAACACCTTTTCGATGCCTCGTCGATACCGCATCCTCGCTTTCCGGATTAACGATCCGCCGGAACCTTACCAGCGAGTTTGGAGCCCAAACCCCACCGGAGTAACGTCTGAAAATAGAGCTTTTACAGCAGCTCCAGCTAGGTTGCTCGAAAGCAATGGGGCTATAGCTCAGTTGGTAGAGCGTCGCGTTCGCAATGCGAAGGTCAGGGGTTCGATTCCCCTTAGCTCCACAAATAGCTCCACAAAAATATCCCAGGCCACATCACCGTGACCTGGGATTTTCCCATTACGCATTACCGCATTACCGTATTACGCAACATCGCATTAAGCATCAAAGGAATACGCGCCAAAAGATGACGCACCAAAACCTAGCCGCCAGCAGCTACCTGCGGTACTCCACCCGCGTATAGGACACGCGAATCCGAGTGGTAATGCGCTGACGGAGGTCCTCAGGGGCAGGTTGCTGGCAGCACCGGCGTAGCAGCCGTCGTATAGCTTGCTCGGAACCGAACTCTTCCAAGCACTGAGGGCATTTGTGAATGTGTTCCTCGAGAAAGCGGCGCTCCTCCGAATCACACTCGCCATCTAAAAATGCGTGTAGGCGCGAGTGGACATCCTGACAGAAAGCATCTTCACAGGCGTGTCCGCGCTCTGGCGTCTGCTCCATATCTTGGCTCGACTCTCGGCTCATCGCGGAGAATCTCCCTTCTCTTCTTTCAAGAATCCACGTTCCACGGCTACGTTGTGCAACGCGTCTCGGAGCTGTTTTCTTCCACGGTGGAGCCGACTCATCACAGTTCCGATGGGCGTACCCATGATTTCGGCGATTTCCTTGTAGGGCAATCCCTCGACATCGGCGTAGTAGACCACCATCCGGTAGTCCTCTTTGAGGCTCATCAAAGCGTCACGAATTTCCTCGTCAGGAAGCTTTTCCAGCGCTTCAACCTCAGCAGAGCGCAGCCCTATCGAAGTGTGCGACGCGGTTTCCGCGATCTGTGAATCCGTGATGTCATCGGTGGCGTACTCGGCAGGACGACGCTGCGCCTTGCGGTAGTTGTTGATGTACGCATTCGTCAGAATGCGGTAGAGCCACGCTTTCAGATTCGTGCCCGGTTTGTAGGAGCGGAAGCCCTGAAAAGCCTTGATATAGGTCTCCTGCACCAGGTCTTCGGCATCGGCGGGGTTGCGCGTCATCCGCAGCGCCGCTCCATAGAGCTGATCCAAAAGCGGCATGGCGTCACGCTCAAAGCGCTGCGCAAGCTCCTCATCCGACTCATCAGTCCGGATGGCCGATGTTCCTGTCTGATCACCTGACATGCTACCTATCCTAAAACATCCGCACCCACGAGTCGGCCAGACCCCCGTCACCAGGCATTTCGTAGCGTGGCGGCACTGGTGTGCAACGATGGGAAATTATGTCGAAGAAGTCCGCCAAGAAATCCGCTGCCGCCACCCCGGCAATCGCCGTCTGTCAGAACGCCGGAATCGACTTCCACGTTCACCAATTCCCCCACGGCAGCGACAACTTCGGCGAAGAGGCCGCCTCTTGGCTACTAGAGCATCTCGGTGTCGAGCCCGAACGCATCTTCAAAACTCTCATTATCGAGCTATCCGGCAAACTCACTGGGCTGGCCATCGCCGTCGTCCCCGCCACCGGAATGCTCAACCTCAAGGCCGCCGCCGCGGCTGTCGGGGCGTCCAAGGCCATGATGGCCGACCCCCATGACGCGTCACTTGCCACCGGCTACGTTCCCGGCGGCATCTCCCCGCTTGGCGGTCGCCACAAGCTCCCGACTGTCATTGATGAGACAGCTACTCTCGCCGACACGGTGTTCGTCTCCGGTGGTCGCCGCGGGTGGGACATCGAACTGTCACCCGCTGATCTGGTTTCGCTTTGCGACGCCACGGTCGCCGACATCGCCCGCTAATCCGGCGGCTACTCCTGCAACCTCCCCACTGATACGACCTTAAAACAGCTCCTCGTTGTGGCCGGGTGCTGCTCCATCGGGCCCATTCAGCAGGTGCGGCCCTTCATTCGCAACATTGCCGACGGCGCGGTTGACCGGTCGGATGGTCAGCTTGTCCACCACTTCTGCGCTGGTCATGCCAACATCTCCGTCTGCTGCCCAGGCCGAGAGATCCAACCAGTCACTGACTTCGTCGTCGGCAAGCACGCGCGGCATACGATGATGCAGATCCGCGAGCTGTCCCACGGCGTCGGTGGTGAGAATTGTGGCGGAGACGATATCGCCCCAGCGCGCCCACAGCCCAGCGACGGTGAAAAGCGGTGCGTCATCGCTGAAGCTGACGAAGTAGGGCTGGCGATTCTTCCACTCATACCAACCGTTCATGGGGATTGCGCAGGGCAGGCCGTCCCGGAAAGTCGGTTTGGACTGCCAGGTTTCCGCACGGGCATTGAAGAAAGGTTTTGTTGGCACTTCGCGGGCCCACTGCGGAATTAAACCCCAGCGCACGGTGGCAGCAATGGTTCCTGTGCGGCCGGGGTGCTCGCGGGCAAGAGCAACTATTGGCATGGTCGGGCCGATGTTGTAGCGGGAGGTGGGCAACGGGCCGTCGGCACGCACGGGCGCCAAACCGGGAATCTCAGCAGTTGTGCTGAGCAGTTCTTCGGCGACTGTGAAATTGACGAAACGACCACACATACCAACTGATTGTGCCGTTGACTCCCCCTCTAGTCGAGGTATGGAGTGAAAGTGTTCCATAATTGGTTGTGTGTGTTCCCAAAATCAGAATTGGTCCGCCCCTACTGTAAGTGTCGACGGTGCCGATGCCGGTCGACAGCCTTTTAACGCCACGGTGCAGATTGCCGGCTCGAAGTCGATTACGAACCGTGCCCTTGTCATCGCGGCGCTATCTTCGACACCATCGGTTATCCATGGTGCTCTACGCTCTCGCGATACCGATCTTATGATTCGCGCACTGCAGGCCCTGGGAACTGACATCAGTGCCGACTCGACATATTCGGGTGCCCCGAACCACACGCTCCGCGTCACTCCACGCATGCTTCGCGGTGGTGTCGTGGAATGTGGTCTCGCAGGTACGGTTATGCGCTTCGTGCCACCTATCGCAGCTCTTGCGCAGGGGTCGGTGTTCTTCGAAGGCGACGTAGAGGCCAAGGCTCGCCCGATGTCGGCCGTGCTGGATGCCCTGCGCAGCCTCGGTGTGAACATCGCGGGCAATGGGCTTCCCTTCACGGTCAATCCGCAGGGCCCGAATCAGGGCAACCGCCTCGGTGACTCGGTCCAGGAGCAGGATCTGCCGGACATCGGCGGCGAAGTGGAAATTGACGCTTCGGCCTCGAGCCAGTTCGTCTCTGGTCTGTTGCTGTCAGCACCGCGCTATGGCCGTGGCCTGGTACTTCGCCCGACCGGTGAGATTCCTTCCCGCCCGCACATTGACATGACCCTGGACATGCTTCGCGAGGCCGGTGTGCAGGTCGAGGAGACCACGGCCGACACACCTGAGGGACCACACACAACGTTCACCATTCACCCGACCGAAATGATGGGTCGTACTTGGCAGGTCGAGCCCGATCTGTCCAACGCCGCCGCCTTCCTGGCCGCTGCGGCTGTCACTGGTGGCAGCGTCACCGTGCCCGACTGGCCAGAGCACACCACGCAGCCGGGCGACCGAATCCGCGAGATCCTCACCGCTATGGGCGCTACCGTGACGTTCAACCGTCACGAGAGTGGCCGCGCCAGCCTCACCGTCGTGGGCCCAAAGCCGTCCGAGCTGCGCGGAATCACGCTGGACATGTCCGAGATTGGCGAGCTGACCCCCACCGTCGCGGCCATCGCCGCCTTGGCCACTACCCGCACCGAGCTGACGGGTATCGCACACCTGCGCGGTCACGAGACCAACCGTCTCGCCGCGCTCACCACGGAAATCAACCGTCTCGGCGGTCGCGCCACCGAGCTTGACGACGGCATTGCGATCGACCCCGTTCCGCTCCACGGTGGTCTCTGGCACAGCTACGCCGACCATCGAATGGCCACCGCTGGTGCCATTGTTGGCCTGCGCACGGAGGGCGTGGAAGTCGAAAATATCGGTACCACTGCTAAGACCATGCCTGGATTCGATCTGCGCTGGCTGGAGATGCTCGGACTGGCCTCCCCCAGCCCTAGTTCGTTGGAAAAGTCAGTCGAAGCTCGACTTGATGGTGTGGACAACGGAACCGAGGCAGGGAAATAACAGTGGCGGCACGCAGGCGTGGACGGCAATGGGACGAGTCCGATGTACGCATCCGCCCCGGTAAAGGGTCGCGGCCACGGACGAAGGATCGCCCCCGCCACGCCGATGCCCACTGGGGCATGGTGGTGACCAAGGATCGTGGTCGTTGGGGTGTAGTCCTCGATAACAACCCTGATGTTGCAGTGACATGCATGCGTGCCCGCGAGCTCGGCCGCACCAATATCGTTGTCGGTGACCGTGTCGGTGTCGTAGGCGATGTCAGCGGCCGTGCGGGCACACTGGCCCGCATCGTCAAGCTGGCAGAGCGCAGCACGGTTTTGCGTCGCACCGCCGATGACAATGACCCGTATGAGCGCATCGTCGTGGCCAATGCCAGCCTGCTGCTCATTGTGTGCGCAGTCGCCGATCCTGAACCTCGCACCGGTTTTGTCGAACGCGCGCTGGTCGCGGCCTACGCCGGCGGTGTCCGCCCCGTGCTCTGTCTGACTAAATCCGATCTGGCCGACCCAGAGGAATTTGCCGGGGAGTTCTCGGCACTCGGAGTGGATGTCGTTGTCTGCGGTATCAACGATGACTTGGCTCCCTTGTCAGAGCTCATCGATGTCCCCGGACGAGTGACAGCTTTGGTTGGGCATTCCGGTGTGGGGAAATCGACCCTTGTCAACCGGATTGTTCCTGAAGCCAACCGTGAGACCGGCGAAGTCAGTGGTGTGGGTAAGGGCCGCCATACCTCCACGCAGTCGGTGGCGCTGATGCTGCCGTCGGAAAGCGAAGACAGCGCGACGTCGTGGATTATTGATACCCCGGGCATTCGTTCCTTTGGTCTGGCTCATGTGACACCGGAGACGCTGCTGGCGGCGTTTCCAGATATCCAGGCAGCGACAGATGAATGCCCACGTGGTTGCACCCATTTGGGGCCGCCCGCGGATCCAGAGTGCGCCCTCGACAAGCTGGAGGGAGTTCAGCACCGTCGAGCGATGGCCGTGCGTCGCCTGTTGAGCGCCATCAGCGACAACGAGGATTGGGAGCTGGACATTGAAAGAGACTAGCCACACCGGTTCTGTGGACACGCCCTCTGAAGCCTCGGCTGGAGCTGAGGCGGACAACGCGGGCTCCGGTCTCTACCCCGCTCCCGGCAGTTGGATTCGGCTGTGTATCTACACGCTTATCGTGGGTCTTGCGACAGGACTCGGCGCAGCCGGCCTCGCACTAATAATGCACGGCATCGAGTACGCAGTTTACGGACAACATGAGGGCGACGTAGCCGTCGTGACCGATGGCACCACTGGCCTCCAGCGCTTTGTCGGAATTGTGTTGGCGGGACTGATTGCAGGACCGGTGTGGGCAGCGCTGCGCACAAAGGCCACGCCCATTGAGAGCGTTGAGGCAGGCATGAACGGTCGACTCATGCCGGTGTGGTCAACTCTTGTCAATGTGTTTTTGCAGATGGCGACCGTCGCTGCAGGTGCATCCATGGGACGCGAGAATGCCCCGCGTGAGCTCGGTGCGATGGTGGCTTCACAGATGTCGCATCGACTGCGCATCGATCCGCTACACCGCCGTATTCTGGTCGCAGCAGCGGCCGGTGCCGGCCTGGGGGCGATTTATCACATCCCGTTGGCTGGAGCGGTTTTCTCGTTGGAGATTCTGCTGGGCTCGCTGAGTATTACCGCGGTGATGGTGGTGCTGGCGTGTTCAGCCATTGCCACGGTGACGTCGGGCATTGTGGTCGGCAGTAGCCCGCTCTACAGCCCAATTAATCTCTCGGACGGCTGGGGCAACCTCGGGGCAGCACTGCTCATCGGTGTTATCTGCGGTGCCATTGGCTACGCATTTCGCATTCTCAGCTCGCGGATGTCGGACAAAGCACCGACTGGCTGGCATTCTGCCTGGGCCATCCCCCTCGCATTCACACTGGTTGGTGTGATTTCACTGTGGGTTCCAGAAGTGTTGGGCAATGGCCGTATCGCTGCGACCACAGTTCTCATGGACCGCCCGCTGCTGGGTTTTGCAGTCATCCTGCTGATTGCGAAAGCTTTCGCGGTTCTCGTTACTTTCCGTTCTGGTGCCGTCGGTGGTCTCTTGACTCCCGGCTTTGCCCTTGGCGCGCTCAGCGGTTTCATCGTCGGCTGCTTCGTACAGCCATTGATGCCCTCAGTTCCGCTGAGCGACTTTGCGATTCTCGGCGCGGCGGCCTTCCTGTCGGCGTCCATGGCAGCACCACTTTTCGCACTGATCGTGACCGTGGAGTTCACCGGCCAGAATTCCTCGGCTTACTTAGCACTCTTCCTCGCTGGTGCAACTGCGACGCTGACCGTGACCATGATTCGCGCCTGGCTACGGCTCCCCCACAAGCAATCAATGCCATGGAACCGCGAACCAGCAGTCGCGGCTGCGGTTCGCAAGCGGGCCGAGGGCTAAGCGCGCGCAGCAGTGTGCGTCGAGCGACCGGTGTAGGCCCGGACAATTTCCCGGACACCTGGGCGAAGACGGCGGAGCATTCGCAGGCCCGTCGCTAAGCCCTTGCGTTGCGGGGAACTGGACTGGAGCTCCGCTTCAACCTGCGGATACTTCTTGAACGCCGCCTCCGAACGTACCTCTGGGGCGTTGTCCGGGTCAGCGACTAAGAAACGATCCGGCAGCGACAACTTCAGCAGCGTGCGCTGGACCTGGAAGAACTGCTTCGGGAACGACCCCGTGTTGTATGGCAGGTCGTATTCCCGGCAGATCTGCTGAACCTGCTTCGAAATCTGCGCGAGCCTGTTGGACGGCATGTCCGGGAACAGGTGGTGCTCAATCTGGTAATTCAGATTTCCTGAGAGCACCGACAGCGCCAGCCCACCGTGGAAGTTTGCCGAGCCCAGCATTTGGCGCAAATACCACTCACTCTTGTCCTCGGTGTTGTACTGCTCCTTGGTGAAAGTCTCGGCATCATCCGGAAAGTGTCCGCAGAAGATGACCGCGTAGGCCCAAAGATTACGGGCGAGGTTGGCCATCATGTTCGCAAAGGCCACCTCACGGTAACGCGGACCCGCCATCGCCGGGAAGAGAACGTAGTCCTTGAGCACCTGGCGCCCCGACTTGTTGAGCACCTCCATGAGCTGCGGTCGGGCCTCATCCCAGGATTTCTTGCCGGCGAACACGCGCCCGAGCTCGACGTCATAGAAGGCCACTGCCCATTGGAAAAGGCTGGCCAACACCACGTTTGTCACCGGCTGCAGCAGCGTCGATGGCTTCCAACGGCGGTCACGAGTCACCCGGAGAATGCCATATCCCACATCGTTGTCCATACCGAGCACGTTGGTGTACTTGTGGTGGACAAAGTTGTGGGAGTGCTTCCACCCGCTGGATGGGCAGGAATTGTCCCACTCCCAGGTGGCCGAGTGAATCTCGGGGTCATTCATCCAGTCCCACTGACCGTGCATGGTGTTGTGGCCGATTTCGAGGTTTTCCAAAATCTTTGCCAACCCCAGCGCTGAGACGCCCGCCCATTTGAAACCCCAGTGCGCGGTGTTCTTCCACGACTTCGGCAGCATCCCCAATTTGTTCAGGGCCATGCCGGCGGTCGGCACCATCAGCAGGCCTCGACCAGTCACCTCAAGGGTGCGCTGAATGCGGATGAGCGTGCGGATGTAGCGAGCATCCTTCTGTCCCAGCGAATCGCGGTGTTGCTTTTCGATTTCCGCAAACCGACGCCCAATCTCTGCGACGTCTTCTTCGCTCAAGTGCGCATACGATGCGATATCGGAAATTGCCATGGGAAGGGTCCCAACTCCTTTAGGTAGTTTCTCCTGGTTAATGCAGGTTGAGATAGATGTGGGGCGAACTTACAATTCGATACGCGCGTGCCCCGCCGGCGCACAGACGCACGTTCGGACTCGCTCCCCCGCCACAAACGTCGCCCCGGTGCGGATGTCCCGCGCTGCGCCGTCGGAGAGTTGCTGCACGCACGTCGCACAAATTCCCATCCGACAGCCGTACGGCAGGTCAACCCCGACGCTCTCGGCCGCCTCCAGGATGGTCGTTGCACCGTCTACGTCGATATCGCCTCGGCTGCCGAAACTCACCGTGCCGCCGACCTCCCCCGCCGCCGAGCGGTCAACGGTGAAACGTTCCGTCCGCAGCCCGGGAAACTCCGGCTCAAGGTTCTTCAACAGTTCAACCGGACCACAGGCATAGGCGCTTGCCGACGATGCCAGCGCTCCAAAGTCCGCAATGATGTCGGTAACCGCCGCAGCGTCAATCCGCGGCTGCGTCTCGGTATTCCGGGCATGCAGGTGATACTTCAACGCGCTAGTAGCGCTGCGCTGTTCCAGTTCGCGAAGTTCGTTGACAAACACAGCTTCTGCCTCGCCGCGGTAGGAGTGAATGTGTTCGACTTCCACTGAGGCATTGCGAGCTGAAAGATCACGCAGCATGGAAATCACCGGAGTTACGCCGGAGCCTGCGGTAACAAACGCAATGCGGGCTGGGAGCGGCTCCGGAAGATGGAAATCCCCAGCCGGGGCAGCCAGGCGGACGACAGTACCCGGCCTTACATTGGCGACAAGGTGTTGGGACACGTAGCCGTCGTTGAGCGCACGGATGTTGATAGTCAGCAGCCCGTCATGTGGCCGCGGTGCATTTGTCAGCGAGTAGGAACGCCACAGGTATTTCCCCTTGACCTCTACGCCGAGTCCGATGAACTGGCCTGGCTTGAAGTCTGTTGGCATCCCCCAACCCGGACGGATTATCAACTCTGCTGAAGTAGGAGATGTGGGATTAATGGCCTCAATCTGACCGCGCAGCTCGCGACTTGACCACAGCGGATTTAGCAAATGCGTGTAATCATCGGGCAAAAGTGGCGTGGATAAATGCTTGAATACCCGGGAAACTTTGGTCTTAAGCCCCATTTTTGGCCCTCCTGACTGTCACGGGCGAACAAGTAATAACGCTGTTCATCAGTAGGCATGCCCCACCCGATTCATTATTACGTGTCCGTAGGTTACTTAGACGTAGACTACGGAGCGGTAAGTTATTGGTCAAGAGAAACAAATGATTTTGACATAAATAGCGAAATTGTCATTACCCCCACCCTTGTGCGAAACACCCCCTTTGACATGGAGCTTATCTACACAAAACAATCCCGCCTTTTATACCCCCGCTGAAAACACTTGTGCCATACAAAAAAGGGGCTGGGTTCCTAAACCCAGTCCCCTTCATCAACGCCAAGCACGCGCTACTACAGGAAGTCGACCACCATGCCGAGCTCAGCTACGTCGTACCACGCCAGCGGGATCTCCAGCGCATCGCCGACAGTGAGCTCCGCATCCTCGTCACCGAGATCTGCCTTATCGACGGCATCAATCGCAGCCTCAACCTTGCTTTCCGCCTCTTCCACATCAATGTGGAGCGCTGCAACGTCGGCAAGCGAAATTGGGCCGCCGACCTTAACCACAGCATCGCCCATATCCGACTGCGGCTCCGCCTCCACATCAACGGAAATGACCACTCGGCGGTGCGGGAACTTCTCTTCTGCGGCATCGAGCAGACGGAGCGACGCACGCGATGCCTCATCAAAGGCTACGTCTGCCAGTTCCTCGTCATCGCCCTCAGTAAAGAAATCGCGCAGCGTTTCAGTGACAGCAAAGCCCCAACCACCGCGGGCGTGGAAGAGCTCATCCTCCTTCAGCGCCTCAAGCATGGAGAAAGTCGCTGGGATATAGACGCGCATTAGAACTCGCCCTCGAGACCCAGTAGACCGGCAATCTCGACCACTGCGCGGTCGAACTGCTGATAGAAGACTCCCACCATGCCGTTAGAGACGGCCGCATGGATGTTCTCAATCGAATCATCTACCAGCACGCAGTCCCGTGCCGGCAGTTCAATAGCCGCAGCGGCTGCATTAAAAGCCTCTGCCGAAGGCTTCTCATGGCCAATTTCACCAGAGAGCACAACTGCGTCTACCAGGCCCTCATCTTCGAGCTTGCGAATCGGATCCGCCGATGGGCCACCTGGGTCATTCGACAGGACTGCCAGGCCAACACCATTTGCACGCGCCTCTACCAGCAAATTACGCCAACGTGCCTGGTCTTCATCCGTGCCGTCAAGGACACCACAGTAATCGATAATCATTCCGCGCATGGCCTGTAGTTTATCGCATGACCTGCACGTTTGCCTTTTTTCCAGTTCAGCGTGTTAATTGGCTGTTCGTTACGCCCATTTGTAGACGACCAGAACGGCCTTGACGGAAACCGATAGGACCATTAACAGCGAAACACTCAGCCCATTTCGCAGCTGCATCCTCTCCCCAATCCCCCCCACGCCGGCCGTGAATTCCCCTTCACAAGCTGCACACTTAAAGCACTTGTAGGACAATGGTCTTCAGCAAGGGGGAACTTGCCAATGGAGCGTTTTTAGGGGGATTAATCCATGGCACCAACGTCTCACGTACCAAAATCTCAGACACCGATGCCTTACGCGCTGTCGCACGCCGCTGAGCACCGCTCCAGTGGCAGGGAATCCATTGAACCGGCAACGGGCTTTTCGCTTCTCCACACAATTCAACTTGGCCAGTCAGCTAATGCCGCCGCCTCTCAAACCGCAAAAGTGGCACCGACCTATAGCGGATGCTCCGCTGCCACCGGGACCGCTGTCATGACGGCATTACCGCCCGCCGTGGCCACTCCTGCTGCGAAAAAGACGCCGCAAACACCGCACGTTGTCCAGCACTGTGAGCAGAATCTGAGACAGGAGCTTGGCACGATTACTCGCCGCGTCTTCGACATCATCGCGGGTCGCAGGCGAGTCAACGATTTGCGTCGCATCAATATCGACCCGATTATTCACGCTGCGATACTCACGCTGTCGAAGAACACCAGCCTCAAGGGTGTCGTGTTGCAATCCTTCCACGCCAGCGCTTCCGCGGACGGCAAAAAGGTCGAGTTCCTGGGTAGTTGCCGTGTCGGTCCGAAGGTTCGCGCGTTCACTGGCACGTTCCGCCGCGGAACAGCAAAAACGCGGCCATGGACCATGACCGCGTTTCGTGTGCTTTAGTGCTTAGCGACGGCGCTTGCGAGCCGCCTTCCGACGCTGTGCTCGGTTGCCCTCAGACTCTTGATCCACGCGCTGCTGCTCTGCACTGCCGTCCTCGCTGGGACCGGAGTAGGTCATCTGCTGATTTTGCTCAGCAGCTTCCGTCGGCAGAGCTGGAGCCTGGTTTTCCTGTCCCTCAGTGTTTTCCACTGCGGGCATAACCTGCTTACGGATTAGGAACAGCTGACGAACCGATTCTTCCTTGATGCCGTCCATCATCGCGGTGAACATGTCGTAGCCCTCACGCTGGTACTCCACCAGCGGGTCAGCCTGGGCCATGGCGCGCAAGCCAATGCCCTCCTTGAGGTAGTCCATCTCGTAGAGGTGCTCGCGCCACTTCTGGTCCATGACGTTCAGGATGGTGAAGCGCTCGATATTGCGCATCTGGTCGTCGCCGCCAATTGCGGAGACCGCATCCTCAAGCTGGTCGTAGCTGGCCGAGATGTCCGCGTGCAGAGCCTTGGACAGCTCATCGGCCGAGAGGTCACCCGGAGTACCGAAGTCAGAGCCATCAATGAGCTCTTGCGCGGTAAACGTCGGGCTATAGAGCTGCTCAAGGGCATTCCACAGCTCGTCGAGGTCCCAATCCTCCACGTAACCGTCAGCGGTGGCACCGTTGACATACGCATCGACGACGTCGTCCTGCATGTCACGGACCTGAGTCTTCAAATCCTCACCTTCGAGGATGCGACGGCGCTCAGCGTAGATGACCTTACGCTGCTGGTTCATAACCTCGTCATACTTCAGAACATTCTTACGGATTTCGAAGTTCTGGCTTTCCACCTGAGCCTGAACGCTCTTAATGGAGTTGGAGACAACCTTGGAGTCAATAGGAACGTCATCCGGGACATTCAGAGTGTTCATCAGCGCTTCCATGCGCTGACCGTTGAAGCGAACCATGAGATCATCGCGCATGGACAGGTAAAAGCGGGTAACGCCCGGGTCACCCTGACGACCGGTCCGACCACGCAACTGATTATCAATACGGCGCGACTCATGGCGCTCAGTGCCCAGGACGTAGAGGCCACCGGCCTCACGTACCTTGTCAGCTTCTTCCTTCGACTGCTGACGAACACGCTCAATCTCAGCGTCCCACGCCTCTTCGTATTCTTCCGGAGTTTCCACCGGGTCCAGACCACGAGAGCGCAGATTCAGGTCAGCGATGATGTCCGGGTTACCGCCCAGCACGATGTCAGTACCACGACCGGCCATGTTAGTTGCCACGGTAACGCCTCCGAGCCGACCCGCCACTGCGACAATCTCAGCTTCCTTCTCGTGGTGCTTAGCGTTCAGCACAGAGTGAGGAATACCTTCGCGCTGCAGGAGCTTGGAAAGGTACTCGGATTTCTCGACTGACGTCGTGCCAACGAGAACTGGCTGGCCCTTTTCATGGCATTCGCGGATGTCCTCGACAACAGCGGCGAACTTTGCCTCCTGCGTCTTGTAAATCAGGTCGGGCAGATCCTCACGCTGCTTCGGGCGATTCGGCGGGATCGCCATGACGTTCAGCTTGTAAATCTGGTGCAGCTCAGCCGCTTCGGTCTCAGCCGTACCGGTCATACCGGACAGCTTGTCGTAGAGGCGGAAGTAGTTCTGGAGCGTGACGGTTGCCAGCGTCTGGTTCTCGTTTTTAATCTCCACCCCTTCCTTGGCCTCAATTGCCTGGTGCATGCCCTCGTTATAGCGACGGCCTGCCAGCACACGACCGGTGAACTCATCGACAATGAGGATCTCACCATTACGAATAATGTAATCCTTGTCGCGGGTGAACAGTTCCTTGGCCTTCAGGGCATTGTTCAGGTAACTGACCAGCGAAGAGTTTTCCGGAGCATACAGGTTGGCAATGCCCAGCTGATCCTCAACGAATTCAACACCCTCTTCACGAATACCGATGGTGCGCTTACGCTCATCGACTTCGTAGTGAATATCGCGCTTCATACGCGGCACGATCTTGGAGAACGCCAGGTACCAGTGCGGATCGCCATCTGCCGGACCGGAAATAATTAATGGGGTACGGGCCTCGTCAATCAGAATCGAGTCAACCTCATCGACGATGGCGAAGTGGTGCCCACGCTGCACCAAATCGTCGAGCGAATGCGCCATGTTATCGCGCAGGTAGTCAAAGCCGAACTCGTTGTTCGTGCCGTAGGTGATGTCGGCAGCATAGGCCTTGCGACGCTGGTCCGGACTGAGCTCAGAGAGAATCACGGAAGTCTCAAGCCCCAGGAAGCGGTGGACTCGACCCATCCACTCCGCGTCACGCTTAGCCAGGTAGTCATTAACCGTAACGACATGAACACCCTTGCCTGCCAACGCATTGAGGTATGCGGGCAGCACACAGGTCAGGGTCTTACCTTCACCAGTCCCCATCTCGGCAACGTTGCCGAAGTGCAGTGCCGCACCGCCCATAACCTGGACGCGGTAGTGCTTCTGCCCCAGCACGCGCCAGGATGCCTCGCGCGCCGTGGCGAAAGCATCCAGAAGCAAATCGTCCACATCGGCACCGTCAGCCAGCTGCTTCTTAAACTCCTCGGTCTTGGCACGGAGTTCATCGTCTGAAAGAGCTGCGTACTCGTCTTCCTTGGCGATGACCTGATCTGCAATATTGCCAAGCCTCTTGACAGCGCGGCCTTCACCAATGCGGAGCAACTTGCTGAGCGAAAACACTAAATTGGGACCTTTCCGGCCGATTCACGTCGAACTTTAATGTGCAACGGTTGATTATACGACGAACCCGCCTTCCCTTCTAAGAGAAGACGGGCTCATGTGAGCAATTACTTACCAATACACAGCTCTGCGCGGTATTGCGTGCTCTTTTTGGTGAAGACTTACTTCTCGTCTTCGTCTGCCAGCTCAATCAGACCGTAGTCGTATGCGTGACGACGGTAGACCACGGACGGACGAGAGGTTGCCTCGTTAACGAAGAGGTAGAAGTCGTGACCGACGAGCTCCATCTCAGACAGAGCATCTTCCACCGTCATCGGAGTTGCGGAGTGCTGCTTGGTACGCACAACCTGGCCCGGGGTCACGTCCTCAACCAGATCCTCGTACGGATCAGCCTTTTCCGGAGCCGCTGCCTCAGCCTCTGCAACCAGCGAAGCAGTTGCCTCGCCGACGGACATCGGTGCACGGTGGCCAGAACGGCTAATCTTGCGGCGAGCCTTCACCTTACGCAGGGAGCGCTCCATCTTGCCCAGAGCAGACTCCAGTGCAGCGTAGAAGCTATCTTCCTTCGCTTCCGCACGAGCCAGGTGTCCCTTGCCAGTAGCGGTGATCTGAATACGGTCAGAGCGGTCTGCACGGCGCGGATTCGGCTCGTGCTGGAGCTCCACGTGGAAGAAGGTCAAAGTCGGGTCGAGGCGCTCAATCTTCGCCAGCTTCGCCTTAACACGATCTGCGAAGTGCTCTGGAACCTCAACATTGCGCCCGGTGATGGTCACCTGAGCGTTCGGGCTGAGTACCTCGTTGTTGTCAGCAGGTGTGGACACTTGCTACCTACCTCCCGGTATGGCCACCGCCCTTCCGTGAGCGGGATTACTCACGGCGTCTACGGTGACGAGTCTTTCTGCACCCCCAGGATACAGTTCCGGGGGTAACCAATGCCACGTTCCCCTCGTTTATTTTTCGCTTGCCGACGACACCCCCTGCGTCTACGCCCGGGCGAGCACCAACACCATGTCGATGCGAATCCCCAATGACGCTGCCACCAACTCGGTTTCCGCTGCAGTGGCACCAGTGGTGGCCACATCATCAACCAGAATTACTGTCGCCTTCGCACAGCGTTGTCGCAGCTTGTCGCTAATTCCGCGCTTGAATTGCGTCAGCGGCACAATGTGGCCAGAAAGATTTCGTCTGCGTTGAGAAGCCCCCAGCTCCGCGGAATCCCGCGTGCGCCCGCCAATGCGCACCAGGGGCAATACCGAACTGGAGGGGAGCTGACTGCAAGCAAAGTCGCAGGCAATTGTTACCGGGTCCCCACCCCGTTGTCGACGGGATGACGATCTTGTCGGCGCGGGAATCAAAATGACGGGGGTAATTTCCGGGGGCATTATATGGCCATCAGAGGCCAGCCTTCGTACCGCAGCGGCGAACACGGCCCCCATGATTCGTCTGGCTTCACCACTGCCCCGTTCTTTGGCCGACAAAATGAGATGTCTCCTCGCACCCGAGTACGGACCGCAGGTCCACGCTGCTGCGCGTAACGAAGCCCGCGGTGAAAACCGCACTGGAGGTTGCTGAAGATCGTCCTTGCAACCGCGACACAGCGCCCCGGAGCAGCCGCACACCGGACAGGTTTCCGGTATCACGAGGCCGATTGCATCGCGGGTAACGTCGTAAAGCACGCGCAGAAATTCCTGCGATGACCTCCCCTGCGCCATTAATCCCCTCCCCGATTTGCGCTTATTCCACAGACACCGGAGCCATTCGACCGCGCGCCCCCGGAACCTGGCGCCAGAACTGCTGCTGCCCCTCGCTGGAGATCAGCTCCATGACACCGGTGGCATCCAATGCGTAACGCTTCGACGAGGTCGCGGTAACTACAGGAATTGGCGGTGTCAGGTTGAGCTTCGGCAGAACGGAGCTAGTCGCACCGTCCGGGAAGGCACTCCACATCGGAGTGTCTCCGCTGTAACCACCCACCGTGACCGTTTGATTCGGCGACCACGTCAGCGACACCGGGGAGACGTTTTCAGGTAGCGGCAGAGCGCGCGGATGCGTCAACTTCCACGGTTTATCGTCATGCCTTTCGATGGTGGCGATATAGACTTCACCAGCGATAATCATCGCTACCTGCGTGCCTGAAGAATCGACGCGGAATTCAGAAATACCGGCGCTCGGGCGCCCCGTGCCTTCGCCGCCGTCAAGAAGGTGATTGAGCTCAGAGGTATCAACCTCCTCCTGCTGAATCCGAGATGACGTCGACTGCCGAACCAGGCGTACGACGGTTGTACCGTCCTTCACTGTCCAGACCGCCTCGGCGTCTGGAGACCATGTCGGACGGGTGAGACTCTCGCCAGTCAGCACAGGAACCGGCTGATCTTGAATTCCGCCGAGCATCAATGTGGACTCACCGAGGTCATACGAACCGGCACGACCATCCACGGCCGAGCGGAACACAGCGGCAATAAGCTCGCTGCCATTGGGGTTGACGCCCACTGCCGCGGAAAACACCGCAGTGCTGCCGCTGGCGGTCCAGCCGCGTCCCACAGGTGTAGCGTGGCCGTCAGCAATCTCGTAGATACCGCTGCGGTCGACCGTCCGCAACGGTGCGTTATCAGCCGGTAGATGATTCGGGTCGTAGAGCTGGATTGCGTCAGTGTCCTTCGTCCACGGCTCGTCGTGGCTGGCAACCAGTGGTTCGCCGTCGGCCATGAGGATCCACGGACCACGGAAATCTGCCGAGTCGAGAGTCCAGATAATCTGCGCCGCGAGCATGACACGCAGTTCCTCGGAAACATCACCCAACCCGGTGATTTCGACCCTGCGACCGTCCGCGTTGGACACAGGTCCTGCTTCTACCGCAATCGAGGCATTGGGCTTTAGCACGGTAGTGACGCCCGGTCGCAGCGGTGCTGATGGTCCGTTCTTCAGCTTTGTCAACAGATTGGTCGCGCCATCGGTGACGCCACGATAGAGCCAACGACGATCTGTGACCAAATGATTACCCGCCGGGTCGAGGAAATAGACATTGCGAGGCACATTGTTTTCCAGGAATGCCTGACGCTCCATGACAACTCCGTCGGGCAGCGAGGAAATGCGCCACTGCCCATCCGAACCGAGCTTCATCTCCACGGTTTCCTCATAGTCACCGGACTGGGGCTCATACGCACCATCAGTACCGAATTGACCAACGCTGCGACCTCGGGCAACGAAGGACTGTCGCGATCCTCCATCTTCCCGCTGAGCGATGAGGTTGACACCGTCGAGAATGCGGGCGCTATCTTGCGGTTTCCAACTGGCCGCAAGTTCCGGGGTCATGAAGGCACGCATAGCTTGAAAATCATCAACCGGATGCGCGGCCGCGGCGAAAAAGTCGCGCAGGACAATGTCTGCATTGACATTCGGACGTGGCTGCGGAACTTCAATACGAACCTGGGGCGGCTCAAACGGACGCAGCACCTGGGGGCTGGTGTTCCGCGGAATGGTGGTACATCCTGCGGCCGTGCCCAAAATGATCACCGAGCTAAGCGCCACTGTCTTACGCAGGACGCGACGAGCCTTTGACTGTTGCTGCGCCGTCATTTAACTATCCTCCTCTCGTGCCTGTTGGGATTCGCTATCGCTAGCCCTCTGCCCCTTACCCTGATCCTGGCTCTTGGCTTGCGGTGCATTCGATTCCGATTCCAACTCCCGTGCACCAATTTCCCGCTGGTGCGGAATCTGATCGGGCAGCGGGGGAACTTCCAGTCCGAGCGGATGCTCGCCGAAGCTCGCATCGGGCTCCAGCGGCACAGTCAGACGGAAACAGCTACCGACCGTCGGCACGCCAAATGCCTCTAGTTCCCCACCGTGCAATTGTGCGTCCTCGCGTGCGATCGCCAAGCCAAGTCCCGTACCGCCGGTGCGTCGGACACGCGAGGGGTCAGCACGCCAGAAACGGTTAAACACCAGTTCCTGCTGCTCCGGCTTTAGCCCCACACCGTGGTCAACGACCGTAAACGAAACCGCGGAATCGCTCGCCCGCACGGTGACATCCACCGGATTGCCCTCACTGTGGTCAACAGCGTTGGCCATAAGATTGCGTAGCACGCGCTCGATACGACGCGAGTCGACTGTCGCCATTACCGGTTCATCGGGCAGATGGAAGCGGATGGGCGTACCGGTCTCCTTAGCCACGACCGTTACCTGCTGATAGGCAGCATCCACGCAGCGACGAACATCGACCTTTTCTGCGGATAGGTCTGCAACGCCGGCATCGTGGCGTGAGATCTCAAGCAGGTCATTGAGAAGCATCTCAAAACGCTCAAGCTCCGCATTCATCAGCTCAGCTGCGCGGCGAGTCGCCGGATCGAGGTCCTCAGCGCCGTCCGCAATAAGATCAGCGGCCATACGCACCGTGGTCAGAGGTGTCCTCAACTCATGCGAAACATCGGAGGTGAACTGTCGCTGCAGACTGCCGTATTCCTCCAGCTGTCTAATCTGCGTCGACAGCGATTCGGCCATCTTGTTAAAACTCATGGCCAGTCGCGCCATGTCATCTTCACCCTGCACGACCATGCGTTCGCGCAAGTGACCGTCGGCAAAGCGCTGGGCAATCTGGGCGGCGGAACGCACTGGTGTCGTCACCTGATTGGAGAAGAACCAAGTAATACCGCCGAGAAGCGCCATGATGATTACTGTCGCACCTGCGAGCAGACCACGAACCAACTTAATAGTCGATTCCTCTGCAGCCATAGAGGTGACCAGATAGAGCTCGAGCCCATCAACCGAAGTAGAAGTGGGACTACCGATAATTAACGCCGAGTACGTGTCGCCGCGGTTATCAGTGACTTGGCGTACCTGATACGCAATTTGCCCTTGTCGGACTACTTCATGCAATCGCTCTGGAACATCGGCCTTAATCGGCGATGAAGCCAACACCGTGCCTCGCGGCACCGGCGCCACGAGCAGTGGTTCATAACTTGTCAGTGGTGCAGCACCGGAACCGGCTGCACGGTTCACAAGAGCATCGCGTCCCACGTTGAGCAGAGCTTGCAGCTCGTTGGACGAAGAGTTCTCAATCGCCCGCTCCACCACTGCGCGAGCACGGTCAATTTCCTCGTCGGCAGCGGTAACCTTTGCGTCGATAAGCCGCTGGGTAACAATAGTCGCCAACGCGAAACCGAGTACCGCAATCACCATCGCGCTCAGTACCACCACGGAGGTCAGAATGCGCGCTTGGATAGACGTGCGCCAGAGCGTAACCGCCCAGGTCACTCCCCTATTGGTGAAGTCTCGAAGCTTCGTTATTAATCGACGCAAGAATCGGCTCCCACTAAAGCTGACTGGCCTTGTTTAGTCACCCGTCTTGTACCCGACACCGCGGACGGTCAGCACAATCTGCGGGTTTTCCGGATCCAGTTCGATCTTCGAGCGCAGACGCTGAACGTGAACGTTGACGAGTCGAGTATCCGAGGTGTGCTGATATCCCCAGACCTTTTCCAACAACTCATCACGGGAAAAGACCTGCTTCGGACGGGATGCAAGAGTGTGCAATAGGTCAAACTCCAACGGGGTCAGAGAAATCTCCTTGCCATCACGGAACACGGCGTGACCGGGCACGTCGATGGTCAAGTCGCCGACCTCGAGGGTCTCGCTCGGGCTGTCCTCTTGACGACGCAGCCGAGCGCGCACGCGCGCCACGAGCTCCTTCGGCTTAAAGGGCTTCGTGACATAGTCATCCGCACCGGATTCCAGGCCGAGGACCACATCGACTGTGTCGGTCTTCGCAGTCAACATGATGATCGGCACCGCCGATGTCTCTCGCACAGTGCGACAGACATCGACACCACTCATGCCCGGCAACATGAGATCCAGCAGAATCAAATCTGGATTCTCCCGCTCTGCTGCCTTGACAGCTTCGAGGCCATCGTCGACTACTACTGTGTCGAAGCCCTCGCGCTCCATCACCATCGTGAGCATTTCGGCGATGGCCGGATCATCATCAACAACCAGGATTTTTGAGCTCATGCGTCATATTCTAAACGTAAAGCTATCTAGTTCTGTAGTTTCCCGTTGAGGTGGCTAGCGCAGGCGTGCACTGATCCATTCCACAAGGCGGTCCGCCCCATCGTCCCCCGTAAGCATCAGCCATGGTGACTGCCACGAGCCCTCCGCGAACTTTTGGTACGCCGCTAGTGTGCGCTCCTGCAAACCCGAGTCCTTTTCGTAGGCATCCCTAGTTCGCTGCACATCAGAGGCTTCCCGCTTGCGTGCGCGGTCGGCTGCCACTCCCACCGACGTGGCCAGACAGACCTGAACGTCGGGAAGCGGAAGCTGGAAATCCTCGAATTCGGTCTTCTCAATCCACTCGACGATCGCCGGATTCTGTGTGCGAGCCAGGGAGTAGGCCGCGTTGGACGCGACGTAGCGGTCGATAATCAGAACATCGTTCTCGTGCGCTGCATCAACAATCGCTTGACGACGTTCTTTGCGGTCCAGAGCGAACAGGAGTGCCATTGCCCAAGCGGAGTCCGCGGTGTCGCCGAGCTGACCGTGCAAGGCTTGATCGGCGAAATCAGCGAAGATTGTCTGCCGGTACGCCGGAAAGGTCATCGAAGAAACGGAGTGTCCTTGACTTCGGAGTTGATTGGTAACAGCTGTGACAAGCGTGTTCTTGCCAGCACCGTCGATTCCTTCGACTGCGATAATCAAATTCTTCTCCTCGCACACATGGCTGCGGCCTAGCCTTGGCTAGAACTAGTAGCGGTAGTGCTCTGGCTTATACGGGCCCTCGACGTCAACGCCGATGTATTCGGCCTGTTCCTTGGACAGTCGGGTGAGCTCACCGCCGAGTGCCTCGACGTGAATGCGAGCGACCTTCTCATCCAGAATCTTCGGCAGACGGTGGACAGTGTTGTCGTACTTATCACCGTTGCAGTAGAGCTCAATCTGCGCGATTGTCTGGTCGGCGAAGGAGGTCGACATTACGAAGGACGGGTGTCCGGTGGCATTACCCAGGTTGAGCAGGCGCCCCTCGGAAAGCACAATCAGAGAGCGTTCCTCGCCGTCAGCATGCGGGAAGATGTACTCGGTGACCTGCGGCTTGATCTCCACACGACGGACATCATCGCGGTGGTGCAGGCTATGCATGTCGATCTCGTTGTCGAAGTGGCCGATGTTGCCCAGCAGCGCGTGGTTCTTCATCTGCTGCATGTGCTCGAAAGTGATGACGTCCTTGTTGCCTGTGGCGGTGATGACAATGTCGACATCTGCGATGACGCTCTCAGTAGCGACGACGTCGAAACCGTCCATCAATGCCTGCAATGCGTTAATCGGGTCGGCCTCGGTGACCTGAACGCGAGCGCCCTGCCCCGCCAGCGCCTCCGCGCAGCCCTTACCCACATCGCCGTAACCGCAAACCAGCACATTCTTGCCGCCAACCAGCATGTCGGTACCGCGGTTAATGCCGTCCAGAAGGCTGTGGCGGGTGCCGTACTTGTTATCGAACTTGGACTTGGTGACGGCATCGTTGACGTTCATGGCCGGGAATGGCAGCACGCCCTGCTCTGCGAAGTGGTAGAGGCGGTGGACACCAGTGGTGGTCTCCTCTGTGACACCCTTGACCGACTTTGCAATTCGGTGCCAACGGCCGGCATCCTTCTCCAGGCTGGCGCGAAGCATGTCCTTGAAGGCAATAAACTCGTCCGAATCCGACTCTTCTGCTGGCGGCACCAGGCCAGCATCCTCGAATTCCATGCCCTTAATAACAGCCATGGTGGCGTCGCCGCCGTCGTCCAGAATCATGTTGGCATCTTCATCGCCCCAGTCGAAGATGCGGTCGAGGCACCACCAGTACTCCTCCAGCGTCTCGCCCTTCCAAGCGAAAACCGGAACACCCTGCGGGTCCTCCGGAGTGCCGTCTCGCCCAACGACGACAGCCGCAGCGGCCTCATCCTGGGTGGAGAAGATGTTGCAGGAAGCCCAGCGAACCTCTGCGCCCAGCGCCGTCAAGGTCTCGATGAGCACTGCGGTTTGAACCGTCATGTGAATGGAGCCGGAAATACGGGCACCGGCCAGTGGCTGCTGCTCTGCGTACTCTTCGCGCAGCGCCATTAGGCCTGGCATCTCGTGCTCAGCCAGACGAATCTGGTGACGACCGGCCTCAGCCAGGGAGAGGTCTGCAACCTTGAAATCAATGTTCTTCGAGGACATGTAACGCTTTCTCTAGATTCTTTGACGTGAGATTCTTCTTAAAGAATCAGTACTGGGGACGCGAGAATTACTCTACCGCTTCGACGCAGTTTTCCAGCGCCGCCTGGTCAGACTCACTGAGTTCCCCCAGAAGACTATCGAACACCTCGGAGGCGATAGCCAACGCATCCTCCTCGCTGCCGTGTGCCTCCGAGATTCCCTCCCGGATGAAGCTGTAGTCCTCCACAATGTCACCGCCGCTAAATGGCGCACCATTCCAAATTGCAATAATCACAGCCGCCGCGAGTGCGCAGGCCTTCTCATCGCTACTTTCGGAATCCACCCCAATGCGGCCAGCATCAATCAATGCACCAACGCGATCCTGTGAGTCGAGATCCTGAACCTCATCGAAGAGTTCAATGACCGAATCGCTTCCAAAAATCTCAGTCTCCCAGATGGACATGATAGGTGGCCACGCTCCTTTCGCGCTTCGAACCAATTGCCAGTTTTCGTCTTCGACGAGCGCTTTCCGAAGAGCGCTTTTCGACGAGCCCACGGTAATCTGGCCGCCGACCTAATAGCTGTCGTCTGCACGCGCCGCTAGCCGGAAAACCGCATGTGGCCTTACCGAAGTTCTACCCGACTTTTCGCCACTTTTACAGTGCGAGAGACTTATTTAATCCCCTCAACACAATTTTCACCCTAGAGAGAAGATAACGGGCATGTTAAGTTAGTTCCCAGACCTCGTAATGTAACTGTTATCTTTTTCGTTACAGGGCGACCTCACGCATGACACGAAAGGAGTACCTACCATGGTGAAGAAGGCTTTTGGAGCTCTTCTGCTCGCAGCCCTTCCCCTGAGCGTTTCGCTCGTTGGCTGCTCCGATAGCAATGCTGCCGAGGGGGCGAACCCGGAAAACGCCGGCTCTCAGTCGAAAATGGAGACCTCTGCTCCGCTGCCTCCAGTTCCTAGTGATGCCGAGCTGCAGCAGAGCACTGAATCGAATTCGGATTCCTCGCTGACTGAGACGACTGGCAGTCTGGTACCTCGTCCGACCACGCCATCGAGCAGCGAGATTGTAGAGGATCCGTACCTGCCACCGCAGGCGTATATCCCGCCGACTTCCACAAGCTCTAGTACGACAACTCCGACGTCGACCACATCAACACCTCCGACGACCACGGAGACCACAGAGCCCACGTCTGACGACGTTTCTTCGCCGACGCCCAGCAAGCCGGTGCCACTGCTACCGGAAGATAACTCGGAAAAGCCGAACGACAGTCTTCCGGAAGGCGACGGTGACGCAGCAGCTGAGCCGAAGCCGCCTTCATCGCAGGCGGAGTCCCAGTCGGGTACGCAAACCACAACTCCGTCCGAGACTCCTCAGAAAACTCCTTCGAACGAGCCGACGTCCCCGAAGGTGCCGACACCGCCGAACAACCAGGCCCCTTCGAAGGAGAAGGACACCACTGGCGGCAATGGGGCTATCAATAGCAAGATTTCCCCAATCCCGGAAAAGCCGAAGGACTCCGGATTCCTGGGAAATCTCTTCGATAACGACTAGGACTAACCCACCCGCGGGACGGTCGCGACAAAGACGGTTGCCCCGCCTTGGCGCGCAGTCAACTCAATATCGACTGCGTCAACAGCCGGAACCCAGGCCGCATGGCCACTGGGAACCTCAACCACGGAGTCGTCGTGACGCAACGCCACCGTGCCCGCGGTAGACAACACAACCGTGGCGGATTTTTCGTCGAGCAGAACATGTTCGCCCGGCTCCAGGTCCCGCGAACGAAGGCGGAACTCGCGCACCGGCGCGTCATAGTCATTCCAGCCATCATCGGTCAGCCGCGACTGCAGCACCGGATCTGGCAGCGGGCGGAAAGAGAGCACGCGTAGTAGCTCCACGACATCGACATGCTTAGAGGTCAGGCCTCCGCGCAACACGTTGTCGGAGTTGGCCATGATTTCCACGCCCATGCCATTGAGGTAAGCGTGCAACTGTCCCGCACCAAGGTAGATGGCTTCGCCCGGCTGTAAGCGAAGGCGATTAAGCAGCATCGACCCCAGAACTCCCGGGTCCCCCGGATAGTTTCGAGCCAGTTCGCAGGTAGTCTCGGCTACTCGCGAGAACTCCTCGTCCTCGCCACTGTAATCCGCGCACTTAGCAGCCACGGCTTCGACCAGCTCATCGAGGACATCCTGGGGCAACGTCAACCACGTTGTAAACAATGCCCGCAGAGCGCTCTCGTCATCGGCGGCATCGAGCAGTCCCATGTAGTGGTCGAGCTCCGGTACCGCCAGCGCTGCGAGCAGCTCCTTCGTGCGCTCCACCGGGCGGAATCCGGCCAACGCGTCGAAGGTAGTCAGGGCGACAATGAGTTCTGGCTTGTGGTTATTGTCCCGGTAATTGCGGAAATGTGCAGTGGCCGGAATGCCCTCCGCATTTTCGCGTGCAAATCCCTCCTGAGCTTCTGCCAAGGTGGGGTGTGCCTGCAGCGACAGCGGCTCATCGGCTGCGAGCAGTTTCAACAGGAACGGCAGCCTGCCGTTGTCGGTGTCAATTGCGCATCCGAGCGCAGCCGCCGGATCCTGCGCAATGAGCTCATCCAACGGCGTGCCGGCCACTGTGGCCGATGCCAGTGCATGCGCACCAAACCACAGTTCCGCCCAGGGCTTCGATGTGGGAGCGTCCGCACCGGTGATTCTCGCCAAATGTGTACGAGACCCCCAGGGGTACGACTGCAGCACGGGGTCCAACAGCTCCATGCCCGTATCACTCCTCTAATAGTCACTACTGGCGCAAGCACGCCAATCTCACCGAAGCCCCAAAAGCCTTCGGTGACACCCGGCGATTACGCAGAAAACGCCGCAATCGCACCAACTCTGGCTGCAGTAACACATACTTCAACCAGTGGATGATGAGTCTCCGCATCAAGCGCAGGGCACTCCACACGAGCCCATCCAGCCTCGCCGTAGTGGTCCCGGTAGTGGCCCACATTGTTCGGCGCAGCTAAAACAATCGCCCCCAACGGTAGCACTGTCGCCCCTTCATCCCCACCATCTATGAACGGGTCATAGAAAATATCTCGGCTTTCCTGGGGTTCTGCAGCGAGCAATGCGCCCACGCTAAGAGACAATTCGCTTATCGACGACGCTGCCGAGACCACGCCTGCCTCGAGCATCTGTAACGATGCCAGCTCCGCTACCGGCGCCAGCGCCGAGGTCGTCGACACTGCAAGCATTCTGCGGCCTGCCAACCACTGCGCTACCTGCCGCGCGGGGTTAACTGTTTCATCTCGCTGCGGAGCACAAGCCGCAATATCGGCGTCCACCACATCGGCGACTTCCTCGACTACCCCGGCCGGAGCCAGAGCGGTGGCACCACATTCGGTGAGCACGCTGGCGATGACACCGACATAGGCGGTAAAGGACGCGGACTCCGCCATCGCCGGGCGCGGAACCACAACCGTATCGGGACTACCGGCGGCACGCAATGGCCCTTCACCGGGATCCACCACGACCGTGGCTGCTCCTCGCCTATGAGCTTCAGCCAGAGCTGCACCGAGTGGGCTGCCGGGGTTGTCGTCACAGACGATGACCAAATCGAGGGCGCCGACATAACTGGGCAACTGACGCGCAATTACGACCGGGCAGCGGATGTCGTCGGCAAGCGCGCGCACGGATTCGGCGGCGAGCTGCGCCCGACGATTTCCCACGAGGATGACCGCGCTGCGCGGCAGTGGAAGTTGAGCAAACGCTCCCCCGCGAGTCGCGGAGGCAGCAGCTCTGAGACCTGCGCCGGCAGTGGCCATACGGTAGAACAGGGCCTCTTGGCGCGGGTTATGGGAGGAGTCGAATGACGAGGTCATACTCCCAAGCATGCCTGAAAACGGGCGTGTGGGGTTGATTAACCGCGGATGATGCCGAGAACTTCGTCGACAAGCGCATCGACCTCAGCACGCGTCGGCGCCTCGACGTTCAGACGCAGCAGCGGCTCCGTATTGGAGGCCCGGACGTTGAACCACGCCTTGGAGTCCGCCAGCTCAATGGTCAGGCCATCCATCCAGTCCGAGGACTCGGTGCGATCGGCAAAGGCAGTCTCGATTTCCTTCTGCTTTGCCTGCTGCTCCTCTGCGCTGCCCAGGCGGGAATTAATCTCGCCGGAGGCCTCGTAGCGGTTGTACTCGGCCATGAATTCGCTCAGTGGCTTATCCTGCTCTGCCAGTGCGGCCAGGACATGCATGGCGGCGAGCATGCCGGAGTCAGCGTTGAAGAATTCCTTGAAGTAGTAGTGCGCCGAATGCTCGCCACCAAAAACAGCACTGTGCTCGGCCATTTGCGCCTTAATAAAGGAGTGCCCAACACGGGTACGAACCGGGGTTCCGCCGTTTTCCACAATCATCTCCGGCACGACGTGTGAGGTAATCAGGTTATGGATGATAGCCGCGCCCGGGTTCTGCTCCAGGTAGCGGGTGGCCACCAACGCACAGATGGCCGATGGGCTGACCGGGTTGCCCTTCTCGTCGACGACGAAGCAGCGGTCAGCGTCGCCATCGAAGGCAATACCGATGTCTGCGCCCTGCTCCACCGTGAACTTCTGCAGGTCAACGAGGTTGGCGGGTTCCAATGGGTTGGCCTCGTGATTCGGGAAGTTGCCGTCGAGCTCAAAGTAGAGGTCAGCAACATCCATGTCTTCTCCGAGCACTGCCGGGACTGTCAGTCCTCCCATACCGTTACCGGCATCGACTGCGACCTTCAGACGACGGCCGGAGCGGATGTCGACCAGCCCATGGAGGAACGCCGCGTAATCCTGCAGAACATCCTCGTGATCAATTTCACCCGGAGTGCCGGTGTACTCCGGGATTCCGTCGACAAGCAGATCCTTAATCTGAGCAAGCCCTGTCTCCTGCCCAATCGGACGTGCCAGCGAACGGCACATCTTGATGCCGTTGTATTCAGCCGGGTTGTGGCTGGCAGTGAACATCGCGCCCGGGCATTCCTTTACTCCGGAGGCGAAATACAGCTCGTCCGTAGAGGTCAGGCCGAGCAAGGTAACATTGAGCCCCTGTGCAGCCGCGCCACCGGCGAAACTAGCCGCCAACTCCGGTGAGGACTCACGCATATCGTGGCCAACTACGGCACGTGTTGCGCCCTCTGAACGCATGATGTGTCCGAAGGCGGCGCCGATGGCTCCGACAAGGTCCGCGTCGATGCCCTCACCGACAACACCGCGCACGTCATAGGCCTTGATGACAGCATCCAAATCGGAACGATTGTAAGTGCCCACGAAAAACCTCTCTGGGTAAGTATCAGTTTTGTGAAAAATGATACTAGCCACAGAGAGGCTCTCACAAAGAAATGCCGCGGCAAGATGGCATGAGCTGGGGCACGGCGCCCGGCCCGTTAGTCGTCCGAATCCTCCGGATCGCGAACTACATGCAGGTGACCGCGCGCGGATTTCCGCGTCGACGGGTGACGACTGGAATCAATCTTGTAGGTCTGAGGACGGTTGTCGACCTCATCCCGCAGCACCAGGCCAGTCGCGTTGCGGCCAGCTTCACGGACGGCTTCCGCCAGTGCGGTCAAATCATCATCGTCCTGGGCGGGCGTCGGCACGTCGTAACGCACGAGCTCCCACCCCAGCGGTGCGGTGATAGAACGCGCGTGCTTCTCACAGAGATCCCAGCTATGCGGTTCGGACGCGGCGGCGAGCGGACCCACCACAGCCGTCGACTCCGCGTAGGCATACGTCAACGTAGCTACGGCAGGTTTGCCACAGCCGGGCCGGCAACAACGTCTAAAAACACTCACGGCATCAAAGTCTAGACCCTAACTTTAAGTTTCGATAGTTTTTCTCCCACTCGGGCGTTTTTCGCTTTCCGACGCTCCCCCGGGGCACCCCAGCCTTACCCAGTAAACCTGCGACATGGCCGGAAGCTGGCCTCACCCACGTTGACGATCCGACCGATTAAGCTCAACAAATATGAATTCATCGGCTTATACTCCGCGCTCTTTGCGACGCTCACTGCGACGCGGTCGCGGACCTCGGGGACCTCTGTTGCCGCCGGAGGTACCCCGCTGGAAGAGCCGTTCAGAAGCTTTTGACCAGGCGGTTATTGACGCCTACGCCCCATTGGATCAGCGCTGGTCCCGACAACTGTCACACCTGGACATCGCCATCGACACGATTCCTCGCATGCAGTTACGCCCGGACATGTACTTCCCGGAAGAGATTGTCGCTGACGGACCTGTACCACTGGGACGGCTTATCCCCGCTGGCATTGACCGCGTAGGCAACCCCACCCGCCCCTGCGTAGTAGTGTTCCGCCGCCCCATTGAGCGCCGTGTCTCGGGCCGAGTGGAACTCGACCAGATGCTGCAATATGTACTGACCCGCCTGGTAGCGGTATATCTGGGCATTGACCCGGTTGAGGTGGACCCTAGTTTCAACGAGAACTTCCTGTAGAAAGCTTTCTCCTAAGGAGCTCCCTAGAGACCGGGTTAATAGACAAACAGTGTGTGATTCTCAAGATAGTAACTGGTCAGGCCCCATAAATTACCGGCTGCACGCGTGAATACGGGCTGCAAATGTGAAACTGTGCAAGTTTATGACACTTTCAGGCCGGTAGGTTCAGGCGGTGAATGCATCACCACTTTCGACCAGGAGAAGTAGTGAAGCAAACCCGCCGAACGAAATACAGTGCCATCAAACCGATTGCGCTTCAACACATCGCCAACGGGGCATCAGCAAGCGCAGTTGGACGTGAGTTAGGGATACCCTCACCAACAGTCAGGCGGTGGGCGCGACAAGCCGGAATTGAGATCCAGCACCAATCGCACTACCCGAAGGTCTCGATGATGCATAAGCATCGCGTGATCTACGAGATGCTTATGGCCGGCTCATATAGTGTTGCCGAGATTGCCGCGCAGGCTGGGGTGTGCACAACCACGGTGTATAACCGGCGGGCTAGTTTAACCACTATGAATACCCGCAGCCGGATAACACCTGGTGATGTATCTCGTGTTGGTACTGGTCGGCGGCTAGGGCTGACGGAACGCTTAATTATTGCCGATTGCCTGCGGGCAGGTCATTCGCACCGGCGTATCGCCCAGATAGTCTGTCGTAGTCAATCCACTATCAGTCGTGAAATCGCACGCAACAGCGTCGATGGTATCTACGATGCCTATCACGCTGATCAGGCCAGCCGCGGGCGTCTTGCTCGTCCAAAGCCGCGCAAACTCGATGACAATCGATTCTTACGCGCCCAGGTTGTCAATCTGCTCAACCGTGGCGCCTCGCCGCGTCAGGCCAGTGGCAGGTTGGCTGCACTGTGGGGTGATAATACGTCCATGACTATTAGCCACGAGTCGATTTACCAGGCCCTTTACGTACAAGGGGCAGGCAGCTTGCGCAAAGAACTTGTGTTTGAAAAGTCCTGCCGGACTACCCGGCCAGGGCGTAAACCCCGCTCGCTTCTCGCAGGGGTGCCCAAGCCACGTGGAAAACGCTGGACTCATGATGCCAATATTTCACTTCGCCCAGCCGAAGCCAATGATCGTGCGGTACCCGGTCATTGGGAAGGCGATTTGATTATTGGCGCAGATGGCACCAGTGCTTTAGCGACGTTGGTGGAACGCCGCAGCAGGTTTGTGCTGCTCGGCAGACTCGGCACTGACCATACTGCCGCCAGTGTCAATGAGGTGATGGTACGGATGATTCGTCGGCTCAAAGAGTCGATGGACACCACGATTTCGACGTTGACCTGGGACCAAGGGGTGGAGTTTGCCAAACACACGGAGTTTTCTGTCGCGGAGAATATCCAGGTGTTTTTCGCCGATCCGCATTCGCCGTGGCAGCGAGGTAGCAATGAGCGGATGAACCGGGATATCCGGTTTTATTTCCCCAAAGGCACCAACTTTACCGATGTCACCGACCAAGAGGTCGCCGAGGCGGAAGCATTGCTGAATAACCGGCCGCGGGTAGTGCTCGACGGGTTAACTCCCCGGGAGGTAATCTCTGGTGTTATCCATGATGCAATGACCGCCTGACCCTACCGGCCATTTTTCGGGCGATTTTTGTCATAAACGCAGTCAGTAACTCGCATTAAGAACTAAGCGACAAAAGGGCCCACCCAGCGACATGCTGAGCGGACATATTTTCGTCTATTAACCCTAGAGAGCAGGAAAAACTCGTTCACCGAAAAATCCCCCAGGGTATTACCCAAGGGGAAACTGCGAGGTCGAGCGAAGGATAAAATACAGACCCGGCTGCCCTAGCCAATCTGCCGCTTCAAACGGCGGCGCTCACGCTCAGAGAGGCCACCCCAAATACCGAAGCGCTCATCATGCTCGAGAGCAAACTCCAGGCATTCATCTCGCACACCACAAGCACGACAAATACGCTTTGCTTCGCGAGTGGATCCACCCTTCTCAGGGAAGAAAGCTTCTGGATCGGTCTGGGCACACAGAGCTTGCTCCTGCCAGTCCTGATCGACGGCTTCAAACAACCCCGAAAGGTCATCTGCCCACTCTGTCAACGGCCGAGGCTGGTTTTCAGAGGAGCTATCATTCACAGCGATGTCACCCGCATTCGTCTCACTATCCACAGCAGAGCCGCCATCAAACATGCTGGACTTTTCCATGCCGAGGGCCTCCTGATGGTTGTTGCTGCGGGTCTTTAAATTGGGCTTAGTGTGCGAAACACACATTTGTGATTACACACGTGTAACCCACCATCGGTCAAGCCGAATAGAGAATTTGCCCCAATACTTTTCATTGCCCCTGAAGCCCCTCCCCCCGCGTTGGGGATTAAGTTCAGGTTGAAGGATGGCCCCCGAACTCTAAACCTGCCACCTGAACTCAATCACATTCGCCACATGCCTCTCACCAGCACCTTTGGCGACACTTCGGCAACTCTAATCAGATATTGCCGGCAAAAGTCTGACACGCCGAAGGCTGCAGACTAGACATCCGTCGAAAAACGTACTCCGTGATCGGGGATCTGGACACCCGGCCACACACGGATACCGTTGATCAATTCACAGCGCGCACCAACGACGGCACCCTCGCCGATAATGGCATCACTGATGACCGTTCGCGGGCCAATATCGGCACCATCGGCAATCACAGAGCGCTCGATCACAGCACCGGCACCGATGCGTGCGCCGTCGAAGATCACCGATTGATCAATCCGAGCTCCCGCACCAATCTCCGCCCCACGGCCGACAACAGAGCCACCGTAGAGAAGAGCGCCGCCACCGACCGACGCAGATTCGTCGACAAGCGCTTCGCCGTGCTTACCCTCTAGAAGTGGTGACGGCGCGATACCGCGGACCAAATCGGAGGAGCCGCGGACGAAGTCACCCGGAGTCCCCATGTCACGCCAGTAGGCGTAATCAACGTGACCGTAGACGTTCATACCGCGGTCAAGCAGCGCTGGGAAGATTTCACGCTCAACGCTAATGGGGCGACCAGCCGGAATCGACTCGATAATCTCGCGGCGGAACACGTAGATACCGGCATTAATCTGATCGGTCGGCGGATCCTGGGTCTTCTCCAGGAACTCCAGGACGCGCCCATCCTCATCGGTCGGAACACAGCCAAACGCGCGTGGATCCGGCACACGGACGAGGTGCATCGTAACGTCCGCATCCTTCTCCGCATGAGTACCCAATACCGCGCGCAAGTCGGTACCGCCGAGGACATCGCCGTTGAAAACCATCGCGGTGTCATAGCGCAGCTTGTCTAGGACGTTTCGGATACCGCCACCGGTTCCCAGCGGCTCAGCCTCAAAGACGTATTCAATTTCGAGACCCAAATCCGAACCGTCGCCGAAGTGTTCTTCAAATACTTCAGCTCGGTAGGAGGTGCCCAATACCACGTGCTTCATACCTGCTGCACGAATGCGGCCAAGCAGATGCTCCAGGAATGGATGCCCTGCCGTGGGCAGCATCGGCTTCGGCGTATTCACGGTAAGGGGACGCAAACGCGTACCTTGCCCGCCAACCAGAATGACAGCGTCAGTCTGTTCAGCCAACGTGGCTCCCGCCTGCTGTGCAGCATCCGCTCCCGGCTGGAAGGCGGAGCCATGCCCAGCACTCGGACGAACTTCGGTAGTCATGAAATCGGTAACTTTCTTCGATGGATCATTCCAACAGTTAATTAATTCCTACGCTTTTTGACCGCGATTATGACTTTGCCACGCAGGAACAGCCCCAAACGCAATGCCAGTCGCACAGGTGCCAGCGCCGGCCCCGGCAGGCGATCTGACATAAAACGGTATGCCGACTCGTGATGGGCCTTTACGGTAATTTCCGGGTGCTTACTGGCAGAATGTCCCTGCGCGTGACGTATCTCTGCACGGGGACAGAAAACATTGCTCCAACCGGCCTTGCCCAGTCGGTCACCCAAATCCACGTCCTCCATGTACATGAAGTAGCGGGTATCAAAGCCATCAATCTGGTCGAACGCATCCCACCGCAGCAGCAGGCATGCGCCCGACAACCATCCCGCCGATCGCTCACGATCCATATCCGTGTCATCCCGGTAGTGACGTGAGAAAGGGTTAGTAGGCCAGATATCGGCAAGCAGCGCGTGTCCGATACCGCTGACAAGTTTAGGAACCGCGCGTGCCGACGGGTACACGCTGCCATCCGCCTCGCGAATCAGCGGACCAATCGCTCCAGCTTTGGGATTGCGCTGCGCGCATTCCAACAGAACATCGATTGCGCCAGGGGCAAACACCACGTCAGGGTTGACCAGCATGACGTAATCAGGATTGATTTCACCAGCACGGCGAGCCCGCCCCAGCTCCGCAATGCCACGGTTGGCGGCCGCGCCATAGCCAATGTTGCCGCCGGTGCGCAGAAGCTGAACATCCGCTCCGGTCTCCTTGGCCCGAGCTTCTTCCTTCTCCACGGAACCATCCGTCGAGCCGTTGTCGGCCATAATCAGACGCGTGAAGGCACTGGCGGCGGGGCCCAGCGAATCCACCAGCTTGCTCAGGTGCTCACCGGGCGAAAAGGTCACGGTGACCACACCGAGCGGAAGCTGCGAGGGTTGCGGGGAATTCGAGGTTTCAATCACAAACCTAGACCCTAGGTCAGGACTGCTCGCAAAGTGTCCTGCCACTCCGGAAGTGCATGTAGACCTACCTCACTCCATGCCGAACCATCCAACACGGACCAGGCCGGACGTGGGGCCGGACGTGGGAACTCACTGCTGGTACAAGCCACCACACGCTGCGGATCGTGACCGGTGAGCCGAAACACTTCGCGAGCCACCTCGAACCATGTCGCCTCACCGCTGCCCGTGACATGGAAGGTGCCGGTCGGTGCGCTGCTCGGTTCAGACAACACACGTTCGGACAACTCCCAGATAGCCCCGGCGAGATCACCAACAAAGGTGGGGTTACCGTGCTGATCGTCAACGACCTTAATAATTGCCGGGTTGCCCTGGTCGTCAGTCGCCGTCTCTGCCAGACGAATCATCGTGGAAACGAAGTCCTTGGCCTCCGGCTGTGTGGGCCCCGACCAGACCCACGCCGTGCGCAAAATAGCGAAACGCGCACCCGAATCATGCACATTACTCTCCCCCACTAACTTGGTACGTCCGTACATAGTCCGAGGCGCGGTGAAATCATCAACTCGCAGCGCTCGACGCTGCCCCGTCATCTCATCGATTGCTACATCACCAAAGACATAGTCGGTGGAGATGTGAATGAGATACGCGTCTTCCTTTTTCGCCCGAGCCGCCAAGTACTTCGGTCCAAGTGCATTGATAAGGTGCGCCGAACCGGGATCGGATTCTGCGCCATCGACATCGGTCGCCGCTGCCGCGTTAATGATGATGTCGACGTCGTCAAGCAGAGGCGTTGCCTCCACAGCAGCCGAATCAGTGATATCCAACTGTGCCCGAGTGAGAGCGCGCACCTCAACATCGGCGGCAAAAGGATCACACTGAAGCGCAGTACCCAGCTGTCCCGCCGCACCAGTTATGGCGACAATGGGACGCCGCGAGTTGCTGTGGGTTGGTCCAGGAGTGGCGAAATGCGAGACTGAAATTTCGGACATATTCTTCTTTATCACTATCGTAGATACGATTGACACTGTGTTGAGGTGTAACCGCACACGGTTGGACGGTTAAGGTTTATGTAGTTTCCGCAGCTGCTTACTGCGCTCCACGATGTGTGGAATGCCCACGCAGACATGCAGCACAAATTATATTTTCGAAAAACGGTTTAAGAGGAGCCCCGGTTTGAGCAGCCACACGCCACGCGCGCGTCACGCACGCGATATTCAAGCGCCACCGTCCTCTGCAGAGAGTACAGCCCAAGCTTGGCCGCCGATGCTACGCAATGCGCTTGTGCTGCTCTCAGCCATTATCCTGGTTATTTCCGCAGTTGGCTGGTGGACACTTGGTAGGACCACCGACAACTTGGGTTCGGGTGGCGACTTCGGTCTGGGCAGTGAGAAGGACGGTGCAACCGATATTCTGCTCGTCGGCTCCGACTCTCGCACCGATGCCCAGGGCAACCCGCTGACTCCGGAAGAAGTTGAGCTTCTGCGTGCTGGCGACGAAGAAGCCACGAATACAGACACGATTATTGTGATTCGTGTTCCTGCCGATGGTTCTTCAGCGACGGCAATTTCCATTCCGCGCGATACCTATGTCCACACCAATCGCCTAGGCAACACAAAGATTAATGGTGTCTACGGCAACACAAAGCAAATGGTGGAAGAGGAACTCGCAGGAAGCGGGGCCTCGCCGGAAGACATTGAGCGTCGCTCGACCGAGGCCGGACGTAGAGCTCTGATTGAAACCATTAGCGACCTCAGCGGTATCACCGTTGACCACTACGCAGAAGTTGGCCTGCTCGGCTTCGTCCTGCTCACCGATGCCATCGGCGGTGTCGATGTATGTCTGAATGAGGCTGTCTACGACGAGTTCTCGGGTGCAGATTTCCCAGCGGGCTCACAGACATTGAAGGGCGCCGACGCGCTCTCATTCGTCCGCCAGCGCCATGGTCTGCCCCGCGGTGACCTCGACCGAATTACTCGCCAGCAGGTCTTCATGGCCTCGTTCACCAATAAGCTGCTCGGCGCTGGCACGCTGTCTAATCCCGCGAAGCTGTCTGAACTGGGCAACGCCGTCCAGCGTTCGGTGGTGCTCGACGACAACTGGGATGTCACCGGATTTGCCACCCAGATGCAGGGCCTCAGTGGTGGCAACGTGAAGTTTGAAACTATCCCGGTGACCTCGATTGACGGTGTCGGTGACTATGGCGAGTCGGTGGTCACAATCGATAAGGGCCAGGTTCACCAGTACTTCGAGACCCTGCTGGGCACCAAGGAAGAAAAAGCTCCGGCGAAGGAAGAAGACGAAAAGAAGGCTGACCCCAACGCGGCTGAAACTACAGTCAGCGTTTACAACGCCACAGGCATCGAAGGTTTGGCCAGCGGCGTCTCAGGCTTCTTAACGGAAAAGGGCTACACCCAGGGAGAGGTCGGCAACGCTGAGTTCGCCGGCGTTGCCTCCAGCCAGATCAATGCGGCTGACCCAGAGGATCCGGCAGCTCAGGCCATCTCTGAAGCACTCGGTGGCGTACCGATTGTCCACGATCCATACCTCGATCCACACCACATCTCAGTGACAATTGCCGGTGACTACGAAGGCCCGGGATTGACATCAGAGGGAATGGCCGCTGATTCGGGCGACGGTGCCGAACCCGCGCCTGAAGTCGAAGATGGTTCCAATGGCGATGTCATCGGCCAGGAAGGCGGGGCAATTCCGCAGGAAGATCGCCCCGCTATCGACGCCGCCGGCGTGACCTGCGTGAACTAGGCCCGTCCCTTCGGGGAGACCTCAGCGACATGTTCGATGAGGTTATATTCCTCAATTGCGGCCAAGGCCTCCTTGGCCTCCTGTTCGTCCAGCACGTTCATGATGAACCCGTTCTGGACGAACACCCAATCACCTGCCACCAGCTCAGGCACGTACATTGCCGAGCATTGCCGCTTCTGCCCCGCCATATCCACCGTCGCCATCGGCAATGGACCATCGGCGATTGCCAAAACCCGGGCAGGAATTCCAAGACACATCGTGTTACTTCGTCCTCTCCACTACAGTCGGGCGTCCGCCGAACCAGGGCTATCCGTTGTTATATTGTCCGCAGGTGCACCGGCATGTTCCTGCATCGTGAATGTCATCACTCCCGCAGGTGCCGAACTACACGGTAGGCACGGATCAGCGGCCCAAATCGACTTCTCGACCCCCGCAGTCTCCCCGCCACCGCACAGCTGCTCGGTTAGCATACGCGTCAGCCAGGGTTCATTCTGCGCAGTCGGTGTCATAATCTGACAATCCGTAATGATGCCGTCAGCTCCTGCCGTATAACGATGCACTAACAGCCCACGTGGCCCGTCAATCATCCCGACACCGCTGCGAGGTTCTTCAAAGTCAGCATTCTCAATCGCCGTCGCAGCATTCGGATTGCACACATGGTCGCCGAGCAGCTCCCCGTCGGCAAGCACCCGCTTCGCCCAGGCCACGGTGTCGGCGAGAAGCTGGCGTTGGGCGTCGCGTGGGCTGATTCCACGCTTATCGACGACAACCTGCCTGGAGACCGGCCCCACCCGGTAGAAATCTGCCCGCTGACCTTCACAGCCATCCTTGCCCAGCTCCTTCGAGGCATCAAACACCGGTCTGGGAGCGGCATCGCCCGGACGGGATTCCCGAACACGTGTAGGCCAATCAGCAGCCGGGAAAAACTGCGCTGCGGTATCGGTGTCGTGCCGCGCGACTGCCAGGTAATTTCCCAGCGGAGCCAGCTCACCGTCAGCATCGACGACTGCGACGTCGAGACCGTCAAAAGTATCCGTCCAAGCATCAGGAGCATCAGGGGCGACAAGAGGCGCCACTTCCTTGATTACCGCCATCTCAGCCAGCGCCTCCAGAGCACTTTCTGCCTCAGTAACTAACGTCGTATCCACTGCCGCGCGCACACCGCCAGGGACGGCGACATCTGGGAAATGCGACGGTGCCCCCGCTGCACGCATCAGAGCTTTTCCCGCACGCTTCATTGCCCGCGCCCCCTCGCGGTCGGCGGCCACAAACTTGGTCGCTAGATTATCCAAGGTCGACCCGGCCGCCAGCAGCTCTCGAATCAACTGTGCGGTGCGGGGAATATCGGAAATCCCGTAGAGGTCCTCCACCGCCCGTACACCTGCAAGATGATGCACAACCGGGCACAGGCCACACAGCCGCTTGGTGATATCTGGCACATCTAATGCCTGCTTGCCCACGAGCATCCCGTCGATACGCGGCAGCCCTGAAAGGTCGAAGGACACCTGTGTGATGGCGCCGTTGTCATCGCGATAGACATCCAGTCGTGCCTCGAATGGGTCAACAAGCTCATCGAGCTGGATGTGCTGGGTAACCGGAACGGATTTGGATGACATGGTCCGCCTGCGCCTCCTTCGCGCTGAGTACTTCGCCATAATGGTATCTGTGCATGAGCTTGGATTGTTGACCAGCGTGGTGGAAAAGATTGCCGAGGTCTGCCCGGGACGTACCGTGACAAAGGTGTCAATGCGTGTGGGCGACCGCTCCGGGGTCGTCTACGATTCCCTCATCGCCGCATGGCCTGTGGCCAGTGCCGCGACGCAGTGTGAGGGCGCCGAGTTAGATGCCGAGCTCATTGTCTCGACGGTCTACTGCCCCACCTGCGAGGCTGAGCATGAAATTGATGAATTCTATGCTCTAACCTGCCCTGTCTGCGGCACCCCAACTGCGGATTTGCGGCACGGCCGCGAGTTTGAAATCTCCAGTATTGAGGTCAACGCTGAGGGCGAGGGTTAGACGTCACTGGCGCGCTCGTCGGCAAGCCAGCTGTCGATGAGCTCGCGCGCAACCTCAGTCGCCTCCTCAATGCCGCCAAGTGCCGTGTTGCTGAGCCCCACCACCATGTCGGCAGACTCGTAGACCACTCCCACCACACCGACGCGCTCAGGCTCCTGCCCCAGCAGTCGCGCCGCGGTGAGCAAATCCAGCAAGCCGACCTGATGCGCGGACAGCTTTGCCGCCAATAGTCTAGGGATCTGGTCACCGACGAGCTTGACGACGGTACCGGGATCCCCCGGACCAGCGAGAGCGTCGAGCAACAATAGGTTCTTGGCCTCCTGCACGATGGGCAGCAACTCCATACCGCAGGTGCCACCATCGATGTAGGCAACCGCACCCGTCCATTCGTCCCCTCGCCCGGCGAGGTTCGCAGGATCATCGAGGTTAGAGGGCGACCAGACCAGATGCGCAGAATCCCCGGCCTGCGTTGTCTGCCCCATGCCTGCAGATTCCAGTTCTGGGGCAAGGCGCCTCAGCAGCTCGAGACCAATGCCGTCGTCGCCCATGACGGGGTTGCCGATGCCAAGAACCGTCACCAACGGAGTGCCAGCATCAGCACCGGTGACTGCGTCGGACACCTTATCGTTACCCAATGATCTCCTATCCAATGCGTGGAGAGTCAACCGGTTGCGTGCCGCGCGGTAGCCAGACAGAGCCACCAATCATCGAGGACAGACCACCGTGGTTGTGTACCGCATCGGAGCGGATAACCAGGTAGACGTGAATGATGGCGAAGAGCCAAATCAGGTACATGATGATTGTGTGAATCAGGCGGAAGTAGCCGATGCCAATCCAGTGCGTGGGCATAGCCAACAGCTGGAAGAACCAGTTGGACTGGTCCATCATCGCGTATAGCGACAAACCTGTGAGCATCTGGATGAAACACATCGCGTAAATGCCGGTGTACGCCAGCTGCTGCAGCGGATTGTGTGCGAAGTAGAACGGCCCTTCCTTGCGCAGGAAGAGGTAGTACTGCATCGTGTGCCAGAGGTCTTTAACATCCTGCTTGTTATAAATCGGCCATAGCGCACGCCATCGTGTTTGTCGGTCGTGGGTAACAAACAGCAGAATGACACGCCATAGCCCCACCGCGATCCATAGGAATCCGGCTAAGAAGTGCGCGAAACGGACATATCCCATCGCGAATCCCGCGGCCGAGCCGTCATAGGTGCGCTCAGTCAAATAGGGCTGCATGATGTACCAGCCAGTAAAGGTCATCACCAACATCAGCGCCAGGTTCAACCAATGTTGAACGCGCAGCGCCCATCCCCACAGGTGAACCTCGACCCACGAACCGGAGCCCTTCTTGTTCTCCGCAATGGCCTCGTCGAGTTTCCGCAGCCCCATTGCCACGAATCCTTCGAAGATGAACTCTCCGATGATATTTCCGTCTTTGTCAATGGGCGCAAGCGCGACGCCCATGCTGCGGTGCCCGCGACCATGATGCATGTTCGCGTTACGACGAAGTAGAACGCCTTCCTCACGGGACATCGTGGATGCCTCAACGACCGCATTCAATTCACCGCGCATGATGGCGACATCGACCGTTTGATCCGCAATGTTGAGGCCGTGCACCTTGGCAATGGAGTAACGGCGGTCAGGCGTCGCCGGGTCGTAGGAATCCGGGGTCAGTTTCATCAGTGGCGTGCCGTCGAGGTGGAAAAGATCGTCACGACGACGACGCAAGCTGACCTTTAGCGCAAGGTCGACAGGATCGCGGGAGTCGTCCGGGACAATTGCTGCGGCCTGAATGACCTCGGATGGCGACAACCAGTGGCTGGTGTGTGCGTCAATAACCGCAATAACCAGGGGGTTGCCCTTGGAATCTTTTAGTCGCAGTTCCGGATTTTCACTCACTGGGGGTGTCATGCCGTCGTCACCTTAAACATTTCCTGACCAGCCGGATCCAAAATGTGGACTGCGCAGGCCATACATGGATCGAAGGAATGAATCGTGCGAAGTGGTTCAAGCGGCTGCTCGGGATCAACCAGCGGATGTGTGCCATCGCCAGCCAGCGCGTGCTCGTATGGGCCAAGCTGCCCCTTCGGGTCACGGCCACCGGCCAGCCACGTGGTGGGAACCACGGCTTGGTAGTTGGTCACCTTGCCATTTTCAATTTTGACCCAGTGGCTGAGCATGCCACGAGCGACCTCGAGGAAGCCCACGCCCTGGCACTTTTCCGGCCACGTGGTCGGCTCCCAACGGCTGTTGTCGAAGACATCGATGTCGCCGTTCTTCAGGGCCTCAACGAACTCCGGGAAAATGTGATCTGCCAAGTAATTGGCGGTGGTCACAGACTCCACAGCACGTGCGTAGGTGCGTCCCGCAGTGGAGTTCATCTGCTCAATGCGCAGGTCGAGCTTATCCATGACCTCGTCGACCAGGCGCATTGTCTCCGGCTCCTTCTGCAGGTATGCCAACAGCACACGAGCAACCGGGCCAACTTGAACAGCGCGACCGTCGTAACGCGGCGCCTTCGACCAGGTGTACTTTTCATTGTCCGACAACCACTCGTACGGCGGCTTCGGGCCGGTGTAGTTCACAGTTGTTTCGCCGTCGTACGGCTTGAGGCCGACATCATCGCCGGCTTCCTGCGTATACCAGGCGGAGTTGATGAATTCCTCGATCTTTTCCGGCTGGAATGGGTGGAGCTTGGTGTAGTCACCGTCGAGAATGACACCGGGCTTGATGTCTGGATGCACGGTCTGGACACGGGACTTAGCCGGGTCGCCGGAGTAAGTGGCGCCGGCCATGCCTACCGCCAGGAAGCTGTCGGAGGAGCGACCGATGTCGAAGTAGTCCTTGTAAACGCTCATGATGGCGACTGCATCTGGGTAGAAGCAGTCATTGACGAACTCCACGATCTCGTCGATCCAGGACTTGATCTGATCAATGCCGACTTGGTTGACCGTCTCAGAGCGTTCCGGGTCGATGGAGCACGCCATGCCTCCGACCAGGAAGTTCGGGTGTGGATTCTTACCGCCGAAGACGGTGTTAATGCGGATGATAGAGCGCTGGAAAGCCAAGGCGTCGAGGTAGTGCGACACTGCCATCAGGTTGGCCTCAGGTGGCAAGCGGTAGTCCTCATGTCCCCAGTAGCCGCCGGTGAAGATGGACAGCTGGCCGGAGTCCACAATGCCCTGCACGGTCTCCTTGACCCGGGCGAAGGTTTCTTCGTTGTTGCCCTTCCACGTCGAGCCGATCGACTGCGCGAACTCAACGGTCTTCTTCGGATCTGCCTCGAGAGCCTTCGTGACATCAATCCAGTCCAGACCGTGAAGATGGTAGAAGTGCACGACGTGGTCGTGAATCTCCTGCGAGCCAATCACCAGGTCGCGAATACGACGTGCCTGCGGGGGCGGTGTCGAGCCAATGGCATCTTCGACAGCGGCAATGGACGCCACCGAGTGAGTACCCGTGCACACACCACAGATACGACCAACGAATGCCCAGACATCGCGAGGATCGCGGTTTTTCACAATGGTTTCGATACCGCGGAACTGAGTAGTCTCACTCCACGCGGTTTTGATCTGGTCTCCCTCGCGTTCCAGCTCAATGCGAAGGTGTCCCTCGATTCGGGTAATCGGGTCGATTACAACTTTTTCCGTAGCCATGTCCTATGCCCCCTTAGTTGTCCTTCGAATCGGATGCTGTCTCGCTCTGCGTGCCTGGTGCGTTTGAAGGAAGGTCGACCATCGGTGGCTTCCGGCCTTCCACACCACCAAACGCAGCCAACACCTTTTCTTCGCCGTTGGAGCGCCTTATCTTCAGTTCCTTCACCAGTGTGAGTCCGCCATGGACCGCGGCACCTGCGGCAGTGGCAGCCAGCAGTCCAACGCCGACCGTGTTCACGCTGGACTCCACTCCAATACCCGGGATTCCCGGCAGCTTGTCGTAGAACGGAGTGAACTGGTCGAAGAAGTCCTTCTCAGTACAGCCAATACATGGGTGACCAGCACCAATTGGCCAACCGGACTTAAGGTTCCACTGCACGATTGGGCATGGGCTAAACGTGGATGGCCCCTTACAGCCGACCTCGTAAAGGCACCAGCCGTTTCGTGCGCCTTCGTCGTCGAAGGTTTTCACGAACTGACCGGCATCGTAATGCGCGCGACGCGGGCAGGAGTCGTGAATACGCTGGTCATAGGCAAACTTTGGCCGCCCCTCAGCGTCGACCTCCGGTGTCTTGCCATAAGTGAGTACGTACGTCAGGGTGGCCGTAATCACCTCACCAATCGGCGGACAACCAGAGACGTTAATCACCGGCTTGTCCTTGATAATCTCATCGACACCCTTGGCACCGGTCGGATTCGGCTTAGCAGCCTGGACAGAACCCCAGACTGCGCAGGCACCAACGGCCAGGATTGCCGTGGCCTTCTCAGCAGCCTCGAGCAGCACCTGTTCTGCCGACTTACCGCCAATGGTGCAGTACGCACCGTTCTCGCCGGTCGGAATCGAGCCATTGACCACCAGAATGTGATCCTCGGCATTCATGTCGTCCAAAGCCTTTTCAGCCGCATGCCCGGACGGTGCCATGAGCAGCTCGTTGTAGTCCATCGAAACCAGGTTCAGCACCACATCTTCAGCAGTGGTGCCTCCGGAACGCAATACGGATTCCATACATCCGGTACATTCCTGCAACTGCAGCCAAGCCACCTTCGGCTTCTTTACAGCCGAGAGCTTATCTGCGATTTCCTCCGCCGAGGGAGTCAGTGACTGCGCCGCAGCCTCACCGACATTCGGAGTTCCGGCGGCAAAAATTGCCGCCATAGTGCCACAAAACTTCATGAAACTGCGCCGTGAGACACCAGCTCTAGCGAGGTTTTCGCCGAGGGTCCCTTCCTGCCAATTCGCGCCACTAATCATTTTTTCGCTGCGCCTTCTGCTTAGTTATTAGGAATATTGGTTTCGAGGTTTTACAACTACCAAGGCCCATTGCCTATACATGGCCAAGTATAGCGACCTAAGAACAACCTGAATAATGGTGCTGCGCTGCGGTTATAACAAAATAATATGCAAGATAAATGTTGCGTAAATATAGCTCCAGGTACAGGTAGTGAACGTGAAAAACCGCCGCAGATTACAGCGGGATATCACCTATCCCCCACTAAGGTGGAGCGAAGCGAGGGGGGGGTAGCGGGGCCGTCGTCAAGCATGCCGTGACGCCCCCATTGCTTCACGACGGCCCCCGGCGCGCGCTTAATCAACCAGCGCAGGGTTGACCCAACGGAGCCATTCGTCGATGCCCGCCCCGGTCTTAGCGGAGACCTCAATCACCTTCACGCCTGGATTGACCTTTTCCAGGTTGGCGCGGAAGAGCTCCATGTCGAAGTCAAGGTACGGGGCAAGGTCCATCTTGTTGATAACCACTACCTGCACAGAGCGGAACATCACCGGGTACTTGACCGGCTTATCCTCCCCCTCGGTGATGGAGTAGACCATTGCCTTACGAGTCTCACCGACCTCAAACTCAGCCGGACAGACAAGGTTTCCCACATTTTCAATCATGACCAGGTCAAGCGTGGCCAAATCCAGCCCCTCGAGCGCGCGGGAGACCATCGGGGCGTCCAAGTGGCATTCACCACCGAATCCGTTGCCCGTGTTCAGCAGCGAAATCTGTGCCCCGTAGCCCTCCAAGCGGTCGGCATCGAGAGCCGTCTCAATATCGCCCTCGATAATGCCGACGCGCAGCTTTCCCTGCGCAGCCGCCAGTGTCTTCTCCAACAGCGCAGTCTTGCCTGACCCCGGGGAGCTCATCAGGTTGATGGCTTCCACGCCATGTTCAGCAAGCAGCTCGCGATTGTGCTCCGCGCGATGGTCGTTTTCGCTGAAGATGTCCTCGAGGATGGTCACGCGTTCCACGCCGGTTTCATAACCTGAGTGGTCGCCGTGGCTAGTGTCATCGGGATCGGCGAGATGAACGTGGTCATGGCCGTGATGGTGGTCATGGTCGTGGTCATGATGATGGTGGTGATGGTGGTGTGCGTCATCGCCGTCATGCCGGTGGAAACGTCCCATGATAAAACCGTCTTTCCTACTTGTGCGTGTCGACGTCGATGTCGACGATTGTGAACTCTTCCCCCGAGATTACGCGTCCTGGCTTTCCACACGTGGGGCACAGCAGGCCGTCGAGTGGCCCCACCTGTTCGCGATGCCCGTGCGCGCATTCGACAACCGCAGGTACCCAGTCAATATCCAATTTCGCGTCCCCCAAACCGGTATCGCGACTGACGAAATCCCACGCGTATGAAAGGGTTTCTGGCACAACCTGCCGTAGAGCGCCTATCCGCAGGTGCACAGTGCGTACAGTTCGACCTTCGGCTGCTCTCGTGACAACCTTCGCTAACTGCATGCTCAACGCTACTTCGTGCACAATCTCCAAACTAGCAGTGCGAACGGACCCGAGCCGCTTACGTAAAGTTGAATGCATGGAAAAGGCAGGCGCGACCGGGGCGGGGATGGGTACGAGTATTCAACGCATTCGCTGGCGTATCGAAGGTATCGTCCAGGGGGTCGGATTCCGCCCTTTTGTCGCCACCATCGCCCGGCGCGCGGGTCTCGTCGGCTTCTGTGGCAACGATGAGCAGGGCGTATTCATCGAGGTAGAAGGCCCACCGGACGCCCTCGCTGCCTTACGCAGCCAGCTTTTCACCGAACTGCCGGCGCTTGCCCGCATCATCAATCACTCCGCCGAGCACATCGCGACACTGGGCCATGAGCGCGAGTTCACCATCGTGCCCTCTCGCCACAGCTACTCCGGCCGCGCACTGCTTCCGCCCGACACTGCACTGTGCCCGGACTGCCGCCGTGAGTTTTTCGACCCTACCAACCCGCGCTACCTCTACCCTTTCATCTCCTGCACCAACTGCGGACCGCGCCTGTCCATCATCACTGAACTGCCCTACGACCGCCCGCGCACCACTATGGCGGCCTTTCCGATGTGCACCCCGTGCGAGCGCGAGTACACCGACCCCACCGACCGCCGCTATCACGCTCAGCCAATCAGCTGCTTCGACTGTGGCCCGCGTCTGAGCTGGCACGATGCAGGCGGCACCGCCACCGCCACCTCCCGCGAGGAGGTTCTCGCGCTCTTTCGTCGCGCACACGCACTGCTTGACGACGGCGCCCTGCTCGCCGTCAAAGGTATTGGTGGTTTTCACCTGGTCTGCGATGCCACCAATGACGCTGCCTGCGAGAAACTACGGATGCGCAAACGTCGACCCGACAAACCGTTAGCGGTAATGGCCCCCACTGTTGACACCGCTGCCCAACTGGTTGAGTTAACTGAGCAGGAGAAGCGTTTCCTCGACTCCCCTGAGGCACCGATTGTGATTGCACCGAAGCAGCGGTCGGGGCCGCTTTCCAATCTCATCGCACCGGGCCTCGACAGCTTCGGGATTATGCTTCCGTACTCAGGCATTCACCTGCTGCTTTGCGATCGCCCGCTCGTGGTCACCAGCGGCAACCTCAGTGGCGAGCCCGTCTGTACCGACAATGCCGACGCGCTGAAGAAGCTCGGTCACATCGCCGACGCTTTCATCCTCCACGACCGCGAAATCCACGTACCCGTTGAAGATTCGGTTTTCATCGGCACCGCCCCATCGCGCCGGTCCCGCGGCTTCGCTCCCGTCCCCGTTTCAATCACGCCCACCGATTCTCGTAGCCACACTGGCCCTGGCCCTGGCACCAGCGCCCGGAGCACGTCCCAACCCACCATTTTCGCGACCGGCGGAGAGCTGAAGAACACTTTCGCTATCGCGCATGGGGACCTCGCTCACGTCTCCGCGCACATTGGCGACATGGGTTCGTGGGCCAGTCAGAAGGCCTTCCAGAGAGCAGTTGACCAGCTGCTTTCCATGCGTGACGCGACCCCGGAGCTTGTCGTCTGCGATCTGCATCCGGACTACGCCACTACCGCCTTCGCCGAACGCTTCGCCGCCGAGCACGACATCGAGCTGCTCGCGGTTCAACACCACTTCGCCCACGCGCTTTCCCTACTCGCCGAGCACCGTCTCCTTTCCCTGAACGCGGGCCGTGCCGTCGTCGCCACCCTCGACGGCACCGGCTACGGCACTGATGGCACCATCTGGGGCGGCGAGATCCTCACGCTCAGTCGCAGTTCCGCAAACTGGGAACGCACCTGGCACTGCCCCTCTTTCCCGTTGGTCGGCGGCGATCGTGCCGTCACACACCCGTGGAGGCTCGCCCTCGGTCTCACTCACGCATGGGAGCTTGACGACGACCACCTCCTGCGCAATCTCTCCAACGAGCGCGAAGTAGCCCTGGTTAAAAGCCAGTTGGCGACGGGAGTTGGCACAGTGCAAACTTCATCTCTCGGCCGCATATTCGATGCCGCCGCAGCACTGCTGCTTCCTCGCTGGCGCGGTGGCGGAGCCATCAGCTACGAGGCGCAAGCGGCCATGGAGTTGGAGGCAGCGGCGACTCGCTACGTGAGGTCACATGCGGAAGCGCTTGAAGCGGTCAGTTCAGAGACCAAGCCAGTGCCCTTCCAGGACGCCATTCGGGAGGCGGTAGCATCGCCTGACGCTGAGCAGGCCGCATTTGTGTTTCACGGTGGGGTCGCGGGTGTCGTCGGCAAGCGATTGGTGCAGGCTGCGGAGGAAGCCGGCACCGATGTTGTCGGCGTCAGCGGGGGTTGCGCGAATAATGCGCTGTTGATGGAGCTGCTGCGGCGCGAAGTTGCAGCTGAGGGCATTACTCTGTTGCAGCATCAAATTGTGCCGCCGGGCGATGGCGGATTGAGTCTTGGTCAGGCGGTGGCCGGCCGCCTGCTGGCGGCAACGGGCATGGATGTCTAGCAGATGCGCGGCAGCGGGTCGCCGACCAACATGTCCACCATGCGGGTGCCACCGAATCCGGTGACCAGTACCACGGAAGCGGCGGGCTCGTCCTCGATGGAGCCGATATCACAAGCCTCGGAAGCCCCGGCTGCGTGGAGTGCACTGAGCGCTGCCTCGGATTGCTCGGCGGGGACAACGGCGACGAAGGTACCTTCATTGGCGACGTAGAGCGGATCGATGCCAAGCATGTCACAGGCGCCACGGGTCATTTCACGGACTGCAATGGAATCGTCGTCAAGCACGACACCAAGACCGGTGCCACGGGCGAGCTCGTTGGCGACCGTGCCGAGGCCGCCACGGGTGGCATCGCGCATCCAGCGAGTGCCGGGGGCAGCTTCAAGTAGTGCCTCGACCAGGCCGTTGACGGCACGGGTATCGGACTCGATAGGCGCGGCCAGAGCCAAGTCGCCGCGGGCGAGCATGACGGCCATGCCGTGATCGGCGATTGGACCGGAGACGAGGATGCGGTCTCCGGCCTCGATGTTTGCGTAGACAGATCCTTCCGTAGCGGCACCGGCGTAGTCGCCGCGGACCACGCCCACCCCGGCCGTGGTGATGTAGACCTGGTCACCTGCGCCCTTCGGCACAACCTTGGTGTCGCCGGCGACGATGCTCACCCCTGCGGCATCGGCAGCGACGCGCATACTCGCCACAATGCGGCGCAGAGTCGCAATCTCCAGCCCCTCTTCCAGAATGAACGATGTGGTCAGCGCCAGGGGCCTGGCTCCAGCTACCGCTAGATCGTTAATCGTGCCGTTGACGGCCAAATCCCCGATGTTGCCGCCCGGGAACTCGATGGGATTGACCACATAGGAGTCGGTGGACATTGCCAACCGCGCCCCACCATGTGCAGAAGCTGCCGCAGCCTCGACGACGGCATCGGCAGCGAACAGCCCGGAGTCGCCACCCTGCCCTAAAATTTCATTGCCATAGGCGTCGAAAAAGACCTGTTCAACCAGAGCTGCGGAGGCCTTTCCACCGGAGCCGTGTTGCAAGGTGACGTAATCGTCGAGAAGCCTGAACGGACGTGCCCGAACGCGACCAATATTGGTGTTTACCTTGGCTTCGTTGGTGTTCAGACGATTCTTCGGCTGCATGCTCACTATCCCTAACTTCACAGCTGCTGGCGGACAAAACTGCTTGCGTCACTCGTCCTTCGAAAACGAGGCTCGCTGCTCCTGATGGTAGTCTCGATAAGTATTGCAAACGAGGAGAAGCGTATGTGTCTTGGTGTCCCCGCCGTCATCACGGAAGTCCACGATGCTGCCCGTGCAACAGTGGAAATTGGTGGCGTCGCACGCATGATTTCCACCGATTTACTTATTGACGAGAGCCTCACCGCCGGTGATTGGGTTCTCGTACATGTCGGTTTCGCCATGAGCAAGATCGACGAGGAAGAGGCCAGGCTCTCGCTCCAGCAAATCAAACAGCTAGGTGGCGACGCTTACGAGGATGAGCTGGAATCCTTCTCATCGTCACAGATCAACTAAGGGGGCTGGACGGCACCATGAAATACGTTGACGAATTCCGCGATCCCGCCGCTGCGAAGAAGCTGCTCGCACGCATCGAACGCGAGGCCACCAAGCTGGAAAAGCCCATCGCACTGATGGAAGTCTGTGGCGGGCACACGCACACCATTTACCGCTACGGCTTGGAAAACCTCCTACCCGAGAACATCGAGCTGATTCACGGACCCGGCTGCCCCGTCTGTGTCATCCCCATGGGGCGCGTCGACGATGCCATCTGGCTGGCACAGCAGGAAGACGTCATTTTCACGACCTTCGGCGACATGATGCGCGTGCCGGGGTCCGAAACGTCGCTGATGCAGGCACGTGCGCGCGGCGCCGATGTACGCTTTGTCTACTCGCCTCTCGACGCGCTGAAAATTGCCACCGACAACCCCGATAAGCAGGTCGTTTTCTTCGCCGTCGGGTTCGAGACCACCGCCCCGTCGACTGCCGTGACCGTTGAGGCCGCACGCCGGCAGGGCGTGGAAAACTTCTCCGTGTTTTCCAACCACGTACTTATCGAGCCGCCGCTGCGCGCCATCGTCAACGGCGGCGAAACCAAGGTTGATGGGTTTATCGGCCCAGGTCACGTGGCTACAACCACCGGCACGGACGCCTTTGAGTTCCTGCCGCGCGAGTTTAATCTGCCAGTGGCGGTCACCGGTTTTGAGCCATTGGATGTGCTCCAGGCCGTCGTCATGCTGCTGGATCAATTCGTCAGCGGCGACGTTGCTGCCGGTAAGTCGCGGGTGGACAACCAGTACGCGCGCGTCGTTCGCTCCTCCGGCAACACCACCGCGCAGAAACTTATGGACCGCGTCTTTTCTCTCCGCGACACCTTCGAGTGGCGTGGCCTCGGCTGGATTGAAAACTCCGGCCTCGGCATCTCTGAGGAATACGCGGCATTCGACGCCGAGCGTCGTTTCCAGGTGCCGGGGCGCCGTATCCCAGATCCCGTGACCTGCGAATGCGGTTCTGTGCTCACCGGCCACATCAAGCCCTGGCAGTGCGCGGTCTTCGGCACTGCCTGCACCCCGGCGACCCCCATCGGCACCTGCATGGTCTCCCCCGAAGGCGCTTGTGCGGCGTACTACAACTTCGGCCGCATCGATCGGAAGGTCACCGAGAACCTGGCGAAATCTCGCCGCTAGTTACTCCGTAATTCCCGCTCGCGCGAGCGCTGCCACGGCTTGCTTTACGACGGGCGCGTCAATCATTTCACCATCGAGCTGGAAGGCGCCGGTATGCGTTCCAGCGTGCTTGACAATCTCCCGGGCGCGGGCCAGCGTTGCGTCCGACGGCTTGTATGCCTTACGCACCGGTGGCACCATCGCCGGGTGAATACAGGCAGTAGCCAGGAATCCGCACCCCACTGCGTCGAGTGCCTCGAGATACTGGCCACGCTCATCCCGGAAATCAGCGTGAATGGCATCAATGGCGGCAATGCCCGCTGCAGCTGCATGGACCTGAACAAGTGCTCGCGCCAGACGCTGCGGGTCTCGGTAGTGGCGACGTGGGTTTTCATCCACACTCTGCCGCGAGGACACCCCGCCGAGTTCGGCGGTCAGGTCTTCGGCACCCCAGAACAGACCCACAACGTCCGGGTGCGTGGCAATCTGCTGGATATTAATCATGGCCTGCGGGGTTTCAATCATCGCGATGATCTTCAACCCCTCGAGCTCTGCGGGGATGGAGTCTCGAATCTTGGGCACCATGACGATGTCGTAATCACATGCACGGGCAAAGGCGACATCCTCCGCGAAGGTCGGAGTCCCGGGACCGGTGATCCGAAGAATAGTCGTCTCCGGGTCGAGCGGATTGTTGATGATGTTCGCACGTGCCTGCTCGTGATTGTCAACGGCAGCGCCGTCTTCCAGGTCAATGATGACCATGTCCGATCGTTCAGCAGCTTTCTGGAAACGTTCCGGACGGTCAGCCGGGGCGAAGAGTAGCGCCGGGCCAGAGGGAAGCCAAGGGAAGGTCTGTTCACCATCGAGGGAGCTAAAGCCTGTCATAGCTCCTAACCTAATTGAAAACTCGAATCACCTTCGCGCAGGGGCTCCCCCAGGAGACAACAAAACCCGCGTTGTGGCATCCATAGAGTGGAAACCACAACGCGGGCTTGCTGAGTTTTTCAGCCTTTCGCGATTAGTCGCGGTACAGCAGCAGCGCATCGCCCTGACCGCCGCCACCGCACAGGGACACACCAGCGCGACCCGAACCGCGACGGTTCAGCTCCATCGCAGCGGTCAGAGTCAGGCGGGCACCAGAGCAGCCAATCGGATGGCCGAGGGCAATCGCGCCACCGTGGATGTTGGTCTTCTCCAGCGGGTAGTCCAGCTCACGCAGGGACTTGACGGCCACCGCACCAAATGCCTCGTTGATCTCGATGAAGTCGAGCTCCTGCGCGTCCCACTCAGCGCGACGCAGGGCATCCTTCAAAGAGTCCGCAGGCTGAGCGTGCAGGGAGTTATCCGGACCTGCGGTCTGGCCAGCCTTGCCCACAACTGCGAGGTAGTCCAGTCCGTGCTTTTCTGCGTAAGCACGCGATGCCAGCACAACTGCTGCGGCACCGTCGGAAATCGGCGAGGAGTTACCGGCAGTGATGGTGCCGTTTTCCTTCAGGAAGACCGGGCGCAGCTTAGCCAGGGTCTCCACCGTGGTCTCCGGGCGAATGCCCTGGTCGGTGTCGACAACTACCGGGTCACCCTTGCGCTGCGGAATCTCGATTGGAGCGATTTCCTGCGCGAAAATACCGTCTTCCTGCGCCTTAGCCGCACGCTGGTGAGAAGCGGCCGCAACCTCGTCCTGCTGCTCGCGGCTAATGCCGAGGTCGCTGTTCGGACCGTCGGTAAGCGTACCCATGGACACACCATCGAAGGAGTCGACCAGACCGTCGCGCTCCAAGGTGTCCTCCAGCTTCAGCGCACCGAAGGACTTGCCCTGACGAACACCGCGTGCAACGTGCGGAGCGTGCGTCATGGACTCCTGACCACCTGCAACAACGACGTCTGCATCACCGAGACGAATCAAGCGAGCGGCGTGAATGACAGCGTTTAGGCCCGAGAGGCAGACCTTGTTAACGATCTCAGCAGTCGTATTCCATGGCAGACCCGCCTTAATGGCGACCTGTCGAGCCGGGTTCTGGCCAGCACCTGCGAGAATCACCTGGCCCAGAACGACGTGCTGAACCTCTTCCGGGGCAACGCCGGAACGCTGGACAGCGTGCTTGACAGCATGAGCGCCAAGTTCGACGGAAGTAAGCGGTGCCAGCTGACCGAGCAGCTTGCCCTGCGGGGTGCGGGCACCAGCGAGGATAACGACATCATTCGGGCTGGGAGCTGGAAGGTTACTCATGGATGGATTCTCCTAAGTCAAAACTGATGAGTGTGGACTGACCATGATTGCTGCGTATTTAATTCTCGAGGTCAACCACGTATGCGGCTTCGGTGTTGGCCTCGATATCTGCCAGCGTCACCCCAGGTGCCAGCCTGCGTAGCACCAGGTGATCATCAGCGACATCGAAGCTTCCCAGGTTGCTAATAATCCTTTTCACTACTTTTGCACCTGTGAGGGGCAGTTCGCAGGCTTTTACCAATTTTGGTTTGCCATCTTTGGAAACATGATCGGTCAAAACCACCACTCGAGGGGTACCGGCGACCAAGTCCATCGCACCGCCCATGCCCTTGACCATCTTTCCCGGAATCATCCAATTGGCCAGGTCACCGCACTGGCTCACCTCCATCGCACCCAACACGGCCATTTTCACGGCACCGCCGCGAATCATGCCGAAACTGGTGGCGGAGTCGAAGATTGCCGCGCCCGGCACCAATGTCACGGTCTGCTTCCCCGCATTGATGAGGTCAGCATCCTCTTCGCCTTCATATGGGAAGGCACCCATTCCCAGAATTCCGTTTTCACTCTGCAGCAGAACGCGCACGCCTTCGGGAATATGGTTTGCCACCAGTGTCGGAATGCCGATACCCAGATTCACATAGTCGCCATCGCGCAGCTCTTCAGCGGCCTGCTGTGCCATCTCGTCACGGCTCCAGCCCTTGTCCATAATTGTCTTCGCAGGTGCCATTTAAATCTCCTCCCCTGCTGCCGCGTCACCGGCATCGTGGCTGGAATCGGTATTGCGTGGCCGAGTTGTGCGCTTTTCAATGAGCTTCTCGCGTCCGTCACCGCGAACGATGTGCTGGATATACACACCCGGAGTCATCACCAGATCCGGGTCGATCTCGCCGCGGCCAAGCAAGTACTCCACCTCTGCAACGGTCACCTTGCCGGATGCTGCGCACAGCGGGTTGAAGTTCTGCGCGGTCCGGCGATAGACAAGGTTGCCGTCAATATCGCCGTGGTAGGCGTGCACCAGGCCGATGTCGGCAACGATGCCACGCTCCTGCACGTAGGTCTGTCCGTCGAAGTCGGCGTGGGGCTTGCCCTCTGCAACGAGCGTGCCGACGCCGGTTGCGGTGTAGAACGCGGGAATACCTGCGCCACCTGCGCGAAGACGCTCTGCCAGAGTGCCCTGTGGGGTGAACTCCACCTCGATTTCTCCTTCGAGGTACTGGCGAGCAAACTCCTTGTTCTCGCCGACGTAGGAGGCCACTACCTTTGCCACCTGCTTGTTCTCCAGCAGAATGCCGAGCCCAGTACCGTCAATGCCCATGTTGTTGGACACGATGGTGAGGTCTTTTGCCCCGGAGTCGCGCACGCCCTCGATGAGGGTATATGGCACACCGCAAAGGCCGAAACCGCCGACTGCCAGGGTCATTCCATCAGTGACGAGGCCTGCGACAAGCTCGCGACCGGTCTGATCAGTTGTTTTTGACATTGTTCTACACCCAGCCCAGGATTCGCGGAGCCATCTCACGCATCTCAACCTTGCGAACCTTGCCCGACGCGGTCATCGGAAACTCCTCGACGACGTGGACGTAGCGCGGAATCTTGTGACGCGACAGCTTGCCGTGGGCAAAGGCCGCCACGTCCTCAGCGGTGAGGTCTTCCACATCGTCGTGCAGAATTACCCATGCCATGATTTCTTCGCCATACTTGTCATCCGGCACGCCGATGACCTGTGCATCGACAACAGCCGGGTGAGTGAACAGGAACTCTTCAATCTCGCGCGGGTAGATGTTCTCACCACCGCGGATGAGCATGTCCTTGATACGTCCGGTGATGGACAGGTAGCCCTCGTCGTCAAGCACACCCAAGTCGCCGGTGTGCATCCAGCCGTCGGCGTCGATGGCCTCGGCAGTCTTTTCCGGGTGCTCCCAGTACTCCTTCATCACGGAGTATCCACGGACGACGACCTCGCCCTGTTCACCTCGTGGTAGGGTCTCGCCGGTTTCTTCACAGATGATGCGGGCTTCCAGGTGCGGCATGATCTGCCCGACGGTGTTGACGCGCTTTTCCAGCGGGGAATCCGCGCGGGTCTGGAAGGACACCGGCGAAGTCTCGGTCATGCCGTAACAGATGGCAATCTCACGCATATTGAGCTTGTCCATCACATCACGCATGGTCTTCGACGGGCACGAGGTACCTGCCATCACACCTGTGCGCAGCAGCGACAGGTCGTAAGGGGAGCCGTATTCCTCCTGGTCGTGGGCTTCTTCAAGCTCATTGATGAACATCGTCGGCACGCCGTAGAGGCTGGTGGCCTTAGCCGAGTGCACAGCCTTGAGCGTTTCACGCGCCTTAAACGACGGAGCCGGAATGACAATAGCGGCACCGTGGGTGAAGGCAGCGAAGGTGCCAATCACCATGCCGAAGGTGTGGAAGAACGGCACCGGCACACAGATGCGGTCGGCCTCGGTGTAGCCCAACAGCTCACCGATGAAGTAACCATTGTTCAGCAGGTTGCGGTGCGTCAGCGTAGCGCCCTTGGGAAAGCCTGTCGTGCCCGAGGTGAACTGGATGTTGATCGGATCATCCGGCTTCAGCTGGGAGGTGTACTCGCTCAGGTCATCGATTTCGCTGTGCATGTGCTCGTACCACTCGGAGGAGCCGAAGTAGATGACCTTGTCCAGGCGCACACCGCGCTGCTTGGAGGCCTCGATCAGCATGGTTCGGTAATCGGAGTCCTTGTAGCGGCGGGCGGCAAACACCATACGCACACCTGCCTTTTCCAACACGTAGTTCAGTTCGTGCTGGCGGTAAGCCGGGTTGATGTTGACCAGCACCAGGCCGATGTGGTGGCAGGCGTACTGCACCACGGTCCACTCCCAGCGGTTGGTGGACCAAATGCCGATACGATCTCCTGGACGGTAGCCCTCACGGATGAAAGCGCTGGCCAGACGCAGAACTCGGTTGTAGAAACGCTCAAAGGTAAAGGAGACATCCGCGTAGACGTCAACGACGGCGTCGCGAGACGGGAATTTCTCCACAATCGCACGCAGGTTCTCACCGAGAGTCTCATCGCGAAGTGGAGCGGCACCTTGCTCGACACCGGCGCCGAACACGTGGCTCATCTTGTTGCCATCAGCATCGACAACATCCTTGCCGTATGGTGCCGGCACAGTGGTGAAGCCCTCCGGCAGCTTCGAAGGATCAGCAGTGCGCTGTTCTGCGTGGTTCTTCAATGTCGCGGTCATGGGGAGATCTCCTTGGTTTAAGTGACTCCGCATAGTGCGGAGTGTGAGAGGGAATTGTGTTCTTTAGGGGGGATAAATCAGTGGTAGTTACCGGCTGTGGGACTAACCGGTTACAGCGGCTCGCCGAGCAATGGCTTCTGCTTGACGGAAGAGCGGCGCATCCACCATCTGGCCGTCTAAACTGAAGGCACCGGTGTTCTTTTCCGCTTCCGCCAAGAGCCGACGCGCCCAGTCAATCTCCTCGTCGCTAGGGCGATAAGCCTGGCGGATTGTCGGGACCTGACCTGGGTGAATACAGACGGTGGCAGCGAATCCCAACGCAGCGGCATCGGCTGCCTCCGCAGCTAGCCCATCCGCGTCGGAGATATTTACGTAGATGGAATCCAGACTGGCCTTACCGTGCGCCGCTGCCGCCAGGTGAACGTGGCTGCGGGTATGTACCACCACACTGCGGTAGCTGCCCGCATAGATACGGCCCGGCGCGAGTGCAGCCTCTGCTTCGCTAAAGCGTGATGACGTTCCCGCCAAGCCCGCCACCAGGTCCTCTGCGCCCCAGAACAGCGCAACGACGCCATCGGCCTGCGCCAGCTCTTCGGCGCGCATGACCCCAAGCGGAGTTTCGATAAGGGCAATGACCTGGGTCTTCTCCCCCAGTGCCGCTACCAACTCATCCACTTGCTGCGCCGAGGAAGCCTTGGGCAGCATCACCTGGCGGAAAGCGGTGCCACGCAGCATGTCAATATCCGCTGCGTAGTCCTCAACCTCCGGTGGATTGACACGCACAATGGTGCGGGCCGGATCGAGGTCACAGGAGACGATAGCCTCGCGGGCAGCCTCACGGTTTTCTGCGCGACAGCCGTCCTCCAGATCCAGAATCACCATGTCGGCGCGGTCAGCAGCTTTGCCGAATCGCTCTGGCCGATCGGCCGGCGCAAACAGAATTGCAGGGCCCAGCGGCTGCCAGGAGTTATGCGTAGACATGAGCCACTCACTTCCCCGCTGAAGCTGCGTTCTCGGAGCCGTCGTCAAGCGAAGTCGGTGCGCATTGGACGAGCGTGGAACGGACTGCGCGGCAGACGACGGTGCCGTCCTGGTTGCGTCCGATGTGCTCGAGCTCGACGATGCCCTGGTTGGGGCGGGACTTGGACAGGCGCTTGTTACGGCAGACGGTCTCTGCGTACAGGGTGTCGCCGTGGAACATCGGTGCGGGAAACGCCACTTCGGTGAAGCCGAGGTTGGCGACGATGGTGCCGAGCGTCAGCTGCCCGACAGACAGCCCGACAACCGTCGACAGCGTCCACATCGAATTGACCAGGCGCTCGCCTCCGAATCCCGGCTGCTGGCTCGACCAGTGCGCATCCAGATGCAGTGGCTGGGTGTTCATGGTCAGCGTCGTGAAGAGGACGTCATCGGTTTCAGTGACGGTTCGCCCCGGACGGTGCAGGTAACGCGCGCCAACCTCGTACTCTTCGAACCACAGTCCGCGCTGCACGACGTCGCGGGTGACTTCGGTTGCGTTGTTGTCAGCCATTTTTACAGCCCCAATCCGCGCGCGATTAGCATGAGCTGCACTTCGGTGGTGCCCTCGCCGATCTCCAGGATCTTGGAGTCGCGGTAGTGGCGTGCCACGCGGTACTCGTTCATGAACCCGTAGCCGCCGAAAATCTGCGTCGCGTCGCGCGCGTTGTCCATCGCAGCCTCCGAGGCAATCATCTTGGCGATGTACGCTTCACGACGGAACTCTGCGCCCGCGGCCATCTTTGCGGCTGCGTCGTACCACGCCATCCGTGCGGCATGCGCACGCGCTTCCATACGGGCAATCTTGAAGGAAACAGCCTGGTACTCGCCGATTGCACGGCCCATGGAGTGACGTTCCTTGGCGTGGCGAACCGACTCATCAACACAACCCTGCGCAGCACCGGTGGCAAGCGCTGCGATTGCGACACGCCCCTCGGCCAAGATGGACAGGAAGTTAGCGAAGCCGCGACCACGGGTGCCCAGCAGGTTCTCCTGCGGGACGCGAACATCGGTGAAGGTCAGTGGGTGGGTGTCGGAGGCATTCCAACCGACCTTGTCGTAAGCCGGTTCCGCGACAAAGCCCTCCGTGCCACTCGGCACGATGATGGTAGAAATCTCCTTCTTGCCATCTTCCTTCTGGCCGGTGACTGCGGTGACAGTAACCAGCGAAGTAATATCCGTGCCGGAGTTGGTGATGAACTGCTTGGCGCCGTTGATGACGAAATCATCGCCGTCTTCACGGGCTGTGGTGCGGGTGGCGCCGGCGTCGGAACCTGCATCCGGCTCGGTGAGACCAAAGCCAGCGAGCTTCTTACCAGCAGTCAGCTCGGGCAGATAGGTCTCCTTCTGCTTGTCATTGCCGAAGTGGAAGATTGGCATGGCGCCCAAACCAACACCAGCTTCCAGGGTGATAGCGACCGACTGATCGACCTTAGCTAGCTCCTCCAGAGCGATACCGAAGGACAGGTAGTCGCCGCCCATGCCACCGACTTCCTCGGGGAATGGCAGACCGAACAGGCCCATTTCGCCCATCTGCGAGACAATCTCGTACGGGAAAGTGTGGTTGCGGTCGTGCTCGGCGGAAACCGGGCCGACAACTTCGTTGGCAAATTCGCGAACTACTTTCTGCAGCTCCACGTATTCGTCGTCGAGGATGGCGGTTGCAATCTTGGCGCTTTCGGACATGATGAGTGCTCCTTATAAGATTTTGTAGGTGTGGGACTTGATTGGCGTTAGACCTGGTTGGTGCGTTTCGTGTGGGTTTTTATTCCTCGGCTTCGGCCACAGTGATGACCGCCAGCTGCTGGTCACCGGTGACCTGATCGCCCGGCGCGACGGTGAAGCTGACCTCACCCGCAATTTCAGCGGTGAGAGTGTGCTCCATCTTCATGGCCTCCATGACCAACAGAGCATCACCAACTTCGACGCGGGTTCCCTCCTCCACCGCCAACGCGATAATCGCGCCGGGCATCGGAGCTTGGATGACTCCCGAGCCTCCGGCATCGGCTTCGGCTCCGGTGGCGACTACCTCGGTGCGAGGCAGCACCCACGTGCCGTGAGCGCCGGCGACGACGTATTCTTCATGGTTCGCAGCCCCCGCATTGTCGATGGTCTCGACCAGGAAGTGCTGTGCGACACCGTCGCGGACGATGCGCAGGTGCTCCCCGTCGCGGTAGACCGAAACCTTGTAGTTTCGCGGTTCTGGAACGTCGATCTCTTCGTTCTCCGCCTCGGCGGACAGGCCCGCGACCACATCACCGACGATGACGTCGGCGCTCGACGGCGTGCCCACAATCGAGATCAGACGCGAGTCCTCCCCCGTTCCGAAGCGGATGCGCTGCGCGGCAGGGGTACTGGCGCGCCAGCCGTCCGGGGTCAGCCACGGCGAGTCGGTGGCCTCTTCAAAGCGAGAAGTCAGCCAGTCCATCGCAGCGGCGAGGTAGACATCGTCCGGTGTTTCGGAGGTGGCGAAGCCTTCCGCCACACGGTCGAGCAGACCGGTATCAAGATCGCCGACGCGAACCTCGGGGACGTTCAGCAGGTAGCGACAAAAGTCGATATTGACACCGACACCTGCGACAACGGTGTCTCCGAGCGCCCGGTCCAGCCGCTCGAGCGCCTGCTCACGGTTTTCCCCATGGGAGATGATCTTCATCAACATCGGGTCATAGAGGGATGAGACCTCGGAACCGTCGACAATGCCGGAATCCACCCGGATTCCCGCCCCGCTCGGCTCGACGACACGTGTGACCGTGCCACCGGTGGGCAGGAATCCCGCCGCTGGGTCTTCGGCATACACGCGAGCTTCAATCGAGTGACCGGTGAGAGTTACATCTTCCTGAGCAACCGGCAGTGGTCGTCCCGAGGCAATGTCAACCTGCAACGCCACCAAATCCAGGCCGGTGACCTGCTCAGTTACTGGATGCTCGACCTGCAGGCGCGTGTTCATCTCCATGAAGAAGAACGACGACGGGTCCTTCGCCGGCACAATAAACTCCACCGTGCCCGCGCCGACGTAGCCAACCGAGCGGGCCGCGTCACAGGCCGCTTCACCAATTGCACTGCGCGTTTCCTCATCCAGCAGCGGGCTCGGCGCTTCCTCGATGACCTTCTGATGGCGTCGCTGCAGCGAGCACTCGCGCTCGCCTAGGTGGATCACATTGCCGTGCTTATCTGCGAGGATCTGCACCTCGATGTGTCGCGGGGTGTCGACGAAGTGCTCGATGAACAGGGAGTCATCGCCGAAGGCACCCGCCGCTTCACGACGAGCCGTTGCGAGCGCTGCCGGCAGGTCAGCAGCGTTTTCCACGCGGTGCATACCCTTACCGCCACCGCCTGCCGATGGCTTAATCAGGACTGGGAAGCCAATCGATGGGGCTGCCTCAATGAGGTCCTCGTCGCTAAGCCCTGGGCGAGATAGACCCGGCACGGTGGGAACATAGCGGGCTTCGACGGCAGCGCGGGCGGAGATTTTGTCACCCATGGTGTTGATGGCGCTGGCCGGTGGGCCGATGAATTCAATACCTGCTTCCTCACAGGCGGTCGCGAAGTCAGCGTTTTCAGACAGAAAGCCGTAACCGGGGTGGATTCCGTCTGCGTCGCAGCGGCGAGCGGCATCGATAATCTTGTCGATGACCAGGTAGGACTCGCGTGCCGGAGATGGGCCAATGTGGATGGCCATATCCGCCATGCGTACGTGAGGGGCGTCGGCATCGGCATCCGAGTAGACCGCGACGGAGCGAATTCCGTTGTCACGAAGGGTTCGGATAATGCGGCAGGCAATCTCCCCACGGTTTGCGACCAATACGGTACTCAGGCTGCCGCCAGCTGCGTGGGGCTGCGTGTTGTGCGCTGTCATGTGCCCTGTGTTTCCTTTCAGAAAATGCGGTGTCGAGAGTTTTTAGCTGGTTACTACATGCGGAAGACGCCGAAGCCCTGTTCATCCATGGGCGCGCCACTTGCCACATCGAGGGCCATGCCAAGAATTCGGCGGGTATCTGCGGGGTCGATGACACCGTCATCCCACAGGCGAGCCGATGAGTAATAGCAGTGCGACTGACGCTCAAACTGCTCGCGAATCGGAGTTTCAAACTCCTCCTGCTCTTCCTGCGACCAGCTCTCACCTGAGCGTTCAATCTGGTTGCGACGAACCGTCGAAAGCGTCATCGCCGCCTGTGGACCGCCCATGACGGAAATGCGAGCATTCGGCCACATCCAAAGGAAGCGCGGCGAATATGCGCGACCGCACATGGAGTAGTTGCCGGCGCCGAAGGCGCCACCGATGACTACAGTGAACTTGGGCACGCGGGTGGTAGCCACGGCGTTGACCATCTTGGCGCCGTGCTTTGCAATACCGCCGGCCTCGTATTCGCGACCAACCATGAAGCCCGTGGTGTTCTGCAGGAATACCAGTGGGATGCCGCGCTGGTCACACAACTCGATGAAGTGCGCGCCCTTCTGCGCAGATTCCGCGAAGAGAATGCCGTTGTTGGCGATAATGCCGACGCGGTGACCGTGGATGCGGGCGAAAGCAGTGACCAAGGTCGTACCGAATTCGGCCTTGAACTCCTGGTACTGACCGCCATCCACAATAATTTCAATGACCTCGTGGACGTCGTAAGGCACTTTGGCATCGACGGGGACGACATCGTAAAGATCGGTCTGGTTGCGAGTCGGCGCGACGGTGGGTTCTGTGTCCCACGGAACTTCCGGGTCCTTGGGGAGCGTTGCGACGATATCGCGGACACGACGCAGTGCATCGGCATCGTTAACCGCAAGGTGGTCGGTAACTCCGGAGGTCTTGGAGTGCAGTTCGCCGCCACCGAGTTCCTCTGGTGTGACATCTTCACCAGTTGCAGCCTTAACCAGTGGTGGGCCTGCCAGGAAGATGGTGCCCTGGTTTTTCACAATGACTGCTTCATCGCTCATTGCCGGCACGTATGCGCCGCCGGCGGTACAGGATCCCATCACGGCGGCAATCTGCGGAATGCCGCGGGCAGAGAGGTTGGCCTGGTTGTAGAAAATGCGACCGAAGTGGTCGCGATCAGGGAAAACTTCATCCTGGTTGAGAAGCATGGCCCCACCGGAGTCGACCAGGTAAATGCACGGCAGGTGGTTAAGGCTGGCGATCTCCTGTGCGCGCAGATGCTTCTTGACAGTCAACGGGTAGTACGTACCACCAGAGACGGTTGCGTCATTAGCAACGACCAGGCAGCGACGACCTTCGATGATGCCAATGCCGGCGATGACGCCAGCAGCCGGAACCTTGCCGCCATACATTTCGTGGGCCGCTAGCGGTGCGACCTCAAGGAAAGGGCTGCCGGGGTCAAGCAGTTGGTTGATGCGCTGACGTGGCAGCAGCTTACCGCGGGAAATATGGCGAGCACGGGCACGTTCGGAACCACCGCGTGCTGTTGTGCTAAGCAGCTCTTTGAGCTCTGCGACGAGCTCTTCGTGGCGCTGTCGGTTGGTCAATGCTGGAGCGTGAGTCATGGGCGAAATACTTTCCGTTAATGACTATTAACTTTCTTGACGAAAAGATTAATGTGACCCCAGTCACCTCACAACAAATTTTGTTTCTTAGACCACACTTTCACCCCCGGAAGTCTTTTATGCAGCTTGAAATACACACCTCTCCCCGAGGTCGCAACATGTTTCCAATAGAGATTTATGTTTCCCCTAGAAATCTGTTTCGGGGGTGAATTCAACTGAATGTGAGCGCCCTGCACCGCACAACAAAGCCGCCTGACCTCACACTGCTGAGCACAGTGAGGCCAGACGGCAGAAGAATGAATACGGATTATTGGTTGTTAATGCCCAGCGCAGCGAGGGCCATCTCAAAGGCATTTTCCCTTGTCGCCTCGGGGCCCGCCCATTTGAGCACATGCCTGGAAGAGTTAATCAACCCAGCGGTGAGCTGGACTTTAAGCTGCGCCTCGTCGGAGGTGAGTTCGGGCTGTAGTTCACGCAGAGCGTCCACCCATAAGACCATGTAAAGACGCTGCAAGGAACGCACTTTTGCGCTCTGCTCTGGCGCCAGATTTCCCCCTTCGCGCTCTTGGACACGAATGCGATCGGGCTCCGTGACTGCAAAATGCACGTGATGCGCAAGGAGGCCCCGAAGAGTCTCCTCTGGCTCCCAATCATTGCTCTTTGCTCGATCGAGAACTGCTCGCGCACCATCGACAAGTCGGATAGAAATATCGATGAGGATCTGCGCCAACAGCTCTTCCTTGCCGCTGAAGTAACGGTAAAGAGCTGGGCCAGAAATGCCGACAGCGGAGCCAACATCCTCCAACCGAGTCTGATGAAACCCTCGGTCGGCCAGGATCGCAGCAGCAGCGGAGAGAATCTCTGCTTCTCGACGCCGTCGCGCTTCGGTTCTACGTGACATAAGCCCTTATGTTAAACGCATTGGAGCCATTTCGTCTGCATAATTATCACCAGCGCCTGCCCTCAGCGTGTGTTCACATAGACCACGGCTCGACAACAGACACACATCCTCGCCCACAGGTCCCCACACGTCCGGGTAGAGAAAAACCGCCGAGGTGACAGTTAGCACCGCGGCGGTTAGCCCCTAATCCAGTAAGGAATTAGTGGAAGAAGTGACGAGTACCTGTCATGTACATGGTGACGCCAGCTTCCTTGGCAGCAGCTATGACCTCTTCGTCACGGATGGAACCACCTGGCTGGACAACTGCCTTCACACCGGCATCAATCAGGACCTGCAGACCGTCAGCGAACGGGAAGAAGGCATCGGACGCAGCGTAGGCCCCCTGAGTACGGTTTTCTCCGTCGGCAAGCGTATTTGCGCGCTCAACGGCGAGCTTTGCGGAGTCCACGCGGTTGACCTGGCCCATGCCGACGCCGACGGTGGCGTTGTTCTTGGACAGCAGGATGGCGTTGGACTTCACAGCGCGGACGGAGCGCCATGCAAACTCGAGCTCAGCCAGCTCTTCAGCATTCAATGCCTCGCCGGTGGCCAGCTCCCAGTTCTCCGGCTTATCACCCTCTGCCTGGTAAGTATCCGGATCCTGGGTGAGCAGACCACCCGAGATAAACTTGTTCTCGGTGGTCGGTGCTTCGTACTCGGCGACGAGAATACGCAGATTCTTCTTGGCCTTCAGCACCTCAACGGCACCGTCTTCGTAGGACGGAGCGACGATGACCTCGGTGAAGATGTCCTTGACCTGTTCGGCCATCTCAACGGAGACCTCGCGGTTGACGGCAATGACACCGCCGAATGCGGACATCGGGTCACATGCGTGAGCTGCGCGGTGAGCTGCGGCGATGGACTCATCCGAGACTGCGATGCCGCACGGGTTAGCGTGCTTGATGATTGCCACACACGGGCGCTCGTGATCCCAGGCGGCACGCCATGCGGCGTCGGCATCCTGGTAGTTGTTGTACGACATCTCCTTGCCGTTCAGCTGCTTGGCGTTTGCCAGCCCCTTGGTACCAATGCGGGTCAGAGTTGCCGACTGGTGAGAGTTCTCGCCGTAGCGCAGCGGAGTCGGAGTGGATCCCTCAGCGCCACCGAGCTGCTCAACAAACCAGTTGGACACAGCTGCGTCGTAATCAGCGGTGTGCAGGAATGCGTCGCGAGCGAACTCACGGCGCTGCTCGAGGGTGAAGCCGCCTTCCTTCACGGCGGTAGCGACATCGCCGTAACGAGCCGGGTCGACGACGATGGCAACCGACGGGTGGTTCTTCGCCGCAGCGCGAACCATCGACGGGCCTCCAATGTCGATCTGCTCCACGCATTCGTCGTAGGAAGCGCCCGAGGCAACGGTCTCCCGGAACGGGTACAGGTTAACGACAACGAGCTGGAAAGCCTCCACACCGAGCTCCTTCAGCTGAGCCAGGTGGTCTTCCTTGCGGGTATCAGCCAGAATGCCGGCGTGAACACGCGGGTGCAGCGTCTTCACGCGGCCCTCGAGGCACTCCGGGAAACCAGTGAGATCCTCAACCGGGGTCACAGGCACGCCAGCTGCAGCAATCTTGCCAGCCGTGGAACCGGTGGAAACGATTTCCACGCCAGCCTCGTGCAGGTCGCGAGCCAGCTCCTCGAGCCCAGTCTTGTCGTAGACGCTAATCAGAGCGCGCTTGATCGGTTTACGCTGCGTGTTGTCGTTGGTCATTTCAGATAAGCCTTTCGTCCGTCACGCTCAATTCCGTGATCGGCAATCGAGTGCAATACATCAACCAGGAGTCGGCGTTCGACAACCTTGATTCGTTCGTGCAGGGTCTCCACCGTGTCGTCGTCCTCGACGGCCACTGGCTGTTGCGCCAGAATCGGCCCGGTGTCCACTCCATTATCAACGATATGCACGGTCGTGCCGGTGACCTTCACCCCGTAGTCAAGTGCATCCGGTACCGCACGCGCCCCTGGGAAGGACGGCAGCAGCGCTGGGTGCGTATTAATGATGCGATTGCTGTAGGCCTCCACAAATGATGGCCCCAGAATGCGCATGAAACCCGCCGAGACAACGATATCCGGCGAAAAACTGTTCACGGCCTCTAAAACACGAATATCCCAACCTTCTCGGTCCTTCTTTGCCTCAGCATCGAAAGGCACCCGAAAAGTTGGGATATTGAGGTTTTGAGCCCTCTCCAGCGCCGGACAATCCTTGTCCGAACCAACCGCGACAATCTGAACCTTTTCAGCGTCCAGCAGTTCCAGCATCGACTGCAAAAGGGAGCCCAGGCCAGAGGCCAGGACTACGATGCGGAGCTGCTTGCTGGAGGAATTATTGTGCGAAATTTCTGCGACGGGCTGTGCTTCAGTCACGGCGTTTAGCTTACCCAGCCCGGCAGAGACCCCAAATTCCGCTCCCCCTAAGTTGGCTTAGCTCTTTTGGCTTGACGACGGTTCCCCGTCGCCGCCTTCCTCCGAGTCTTCGGTGTCCTCATCGGATTCGTCCTCGTCGGTCGCATCTACTTCGCCCGATGCTTCTCCGCCTGCGGCGCTTTCTGAATCCTCTTCAGAGTCGTCCGATTCCTCAGCGTCTTCTGAAGTGTCTTCAGACTCAGCACCGGACTCTGATTCCTCCTCTGTGTCGGACTCGGCTTCGTCTTCGGAGGTCGCTTCATCTTCGGAGGTCGCTACGACTTCCCCGTCGACAATCTCCTCCGACTCCTCCGAACCGCTCCCGTCATTGTCGGACTTATCGGCGTCGCCGGCATCCTCAGCCTCAGCATGACCGTTTCCATCTCCCGCAGGCTTCGGCGGGAACTTCTCGGCGGCCACTTCCGAGACTCCCTTGTCCCTACCAAGTGACGGCACACCGGTCATCGCAACAACCACGATGGCCCCCGGAACAACCAGCCACATCGAGCCGAGCAGTCCAGTCAGCCACCAGGAGGCACCGGCCCACCCAAAGATGCCAACCTCACCGCCGAGCAGCCAAGCCAGCCCCATGAGGAAGATGATCGACCACACGGCAGCGAGAACGACGACCAGGTAGGGCTGCTTCGGTGCAGATTTCTTCAGGAATGCCACGACGCGCCAAGCCGCAACGGCTGGCGGTAGCACAATCAGCACTCCGAAAGCCCAGTGCACCAGCGACTGAGGCATGGCAGCCAAAATCGGCAGCGGTGGCAGCTGAGCCGGGTGCACTGCGAACAGCCCAGCCTCCGCTGGCCCAAACGTCGATTTTCCGCCCACCAGCACACCGACAGCACCGAAGGCCACATTTGGCAGGTACAGCAGCGAGAGGCCGCTGACCGCAACACTTTCACCGACGGTATCCGTGATTGCAAATGTCTCTGCCAGCAACTCTCGATGCCAAATCAGCGAAACGAGTGTCACCACAACACCGGCCAGCCACAGCCATGCCACGTAGCTGCCCGCCAGACGGGCCGACCCGAGCAACCACTCCGGCAGCTTCCGGCGCAGCAGTAGTGCACGCAGCAACCGCTGCCCCATTCCCAGCACCAAGGCCACGAGATTTACAAGCAGCGCGGCTGCAATCGCAAGGCCGAAACTAGGGGTCTGAACGCGGGGAAACACCTTCGACGCGTCGTAAAGCATGAGCCACGCGATGATGGTGAGAACAATGGGCGTGCCCAGATACGCGCCGACCAACGCGCGGACATCCTTGATGCTGATGCGGTCAGCGACTTCGCGGCGTACACGCCAGGCGATGAACAACACCATCAGCACCGCGGGCAGTGCTGGTGTGAGCCCCAGCGTCGTGCCGTTAAAACGGAACGGCGCGAGGTTAAAGATCATCCACATCGACGCGATACTCGCTGGAAGCGGAGACATTCCAGCGCCACTGACGATGACGCCAATCAGAGCTACCGAGATGATGAACAGCAATACGACGCCGTAAGAACCGGCAACAGACAGCCCAAACCGGCGTGTACGAGGCGAGTTAATGAAACGACGGAACCCCGAGGGACGCCCCTTGCGTGACGACGTTCCGGAGCCCCCCGCTTTCATCTTCGTCGTGGCGGCTCGATTGCTGTCGGCACCGACGCTGCGCGCACCGCCAGTCTGACCGGCCTGCGTATTCTGCCATGCGCGGGCAGTGCGCTCGCTGCGGACGCTACGGGAACCCCCGCCGCTGCCACCGGCACCGGTGCGGCTTCGCCGATTTCGATCGCTACCGGAGGAACCTCTCCGCGAATCCGCGCCTTTCACAGTGACATCGTCCTTCCCGCGTCTAATCATTGACAGCTGATTGCCCACCTATATAGATAGGGTGCCACGCAAGGGTGCGTCACAGCCATGGCCATATAGTGCCATACATACAACGCCTCTTTGTTTAGGCATTGCAGAGTCTAATTTGAAGGTACGGATCCCAGGACGGACGGTATCCGTTGAGTCCGATCTCCTTTTGCCCCCTCCCCCCCAAAGTGGCTTCACCTTTGGTTTCCATTTGTCAACGCCGATGGGTTACTTTTTGCCACCCCCGCGACCACACCCTTAGTTCACCCGGAAACTACTTGCCGATCCCCCTACCCAGCCCCTCGATTAAGGGGCATCCGCCATAAATCCCCTGGCAACACACCGGTTGCGCTTCACCGGATCCGTGATACAAGACAACAGCCCCACGGCCACAGCACGGCCCTATTGAACTGAAACTGACGAATCAGCGAACAAGTTCTCTAAAAACAAGTTGCTTGCCCTATATCGAACCGTTATTATCGCAGAAGTTAGATAACAGTTGGGTTACAAAGAGTTTCGTTGGCAGGGAGATTGAAGTGACGTTTTTCAATGCTCGTCGCGGAGGCGGAAAGCACCGCAAGGTAGAGGTTTCCGCAACTTCTCGCGCAGCACTGGTCGCACTGTCCGCATCGACGATCGCTTCCTCCAACGCGGTCGCCCACGCAGCTGAGACCGAGAATAAGGCTCCGGAGAACTCAGCTTCGACTCAGACCCGCGCTGCTCAGCCGAAGAACAACGCTCCGATGGTGCTGGCCTCCAGCTCCTTCAATCCGAGCACTAACCTCAGCGACCACCTCGCTACGGCGTTGCAGTACAACCAGGAGCGCGTTGCTCGCGACCAGGCTGCCCGCGCTCCGAAACTCTCCATCCCGACCGTGGGGCTGCTGACCTCACCGTTCGGCTCACGCTGGGGAACCTTCCACTACGGTGTCGACCTGGCTAACGTCACCAACACCCCAATCATGTCCGTCATGGACGGCACTGTTATCGATGCAGGCCCGGCTCAGGGCTACGGCCAGTGGATTCGCGTTCGCCATGACGACGGCTCTGTTTCCGTCTACGGCCACATCGAGTCCATCTACGTTGCTGTCGGAGAAGCTGTCCGAGCTGGTCAGGTCATCGCCGGTATGGGCAACCGCGGCTTCTCCACCGGTACGCACCTCCACTTCGAGATCCACCCGGATGGCACCACTCCGGTCGACCCGGTGACCTGGTTCATCCAGCGTGGTCTGAACCTGAACTAATCAGGTATCGGCACAGGTACGAGCAAGCCTGGCCGCTCTGCGAAGGCCCTACCTGTGCACCGGCCCCTGTTTGACCGCGGCTGCAAGCCTCCCCTGATTAAATTTTTCAGAAACCGGCATCGCCGCCGGTACTGGGGCTTTACTCTTGACACATGGCAGAGACTCAAACATTCCGCATGTGGAAGAAGTTGGCTGCGACTCCAGTCGTCGGCAAGCGTCTATTTTCCTTAACCGCCGCATTGACGGCGCCATATTTCCGCACAATCTGTCCCAAGCTAGAGACGATGCAGCCTGGACTGGCGGTAGCGCGCATGCCCGCTTGGTGGGGCGTGCGTAATCACATTAAGTCCGTGCATGCGATTGCTGCGTGTAACCTCGCTGAATTCGCGATGGGCATGCTCTGTGAGGCCAGCGTACCGACAACGCATCGCTGGGTTCCAAAGGGCATGACGACGAACTACAAGCGCATCTCCGTTGGTGGCCTGACGGCTGTGGCCAAGGCTGAGTTGCCGGACTTCTCCACCATCACACCGGAGACTGGTGGGGTAGATTTTCCCGTCCACATCGTGCTGACCGATGCCAACGGCACCGAAGTACAAGATGCCACCATCAACTGCTGGGTGACAGCGAAGAAGCCTAAGTAGCCTCCACGCGATAGTGGCACGTGCACGGCCGCGGGTAGGGACGGCCAGTCGGGCGGTGGTTGTTCTTTTACAACTTCTCCATGGGCACGCCGCCGATAAGCATCATGCGGACCTTACCTGCGGATCCAAAGTCAATCATCGCAGTTGCCCGGGGCGCGGCCCCTTGGACCTCAAGCACAGTGCCTAAGCCGTACTTGTCGTGAACAACCTTGTCACCGGGCTCTAGGTGCAAGACCTGATTCTTCTTTCGGGATGACGCACCAGAGTTAGAGGATCCACCAGAGCCGAAGCCCGAGCTGGAACCGAAGCCCGACGAGGCACCATGGCCACGACCAAACGCGCTGCCCGCGCCGTAGCCACCAGAACCAAAACCACCAGAACCGGCGCCCCAGCTGCGAGCCGGAGCCTCGCGCAGCCAATCGATCAGGTCGCTTGGGACTTCCCCCAGGAAACGTGAAGGCGGATTATTCTGCGGCGAACCCCACGAGGACCGAGTCACAGCGCGCGTGAGATACAGCTGCTTGCGAGCTCGGGTAATACCCACATAGGCCAGACGTCGCTCTTCAGCCAGCTCCTTCGGATCGCCCAGGGCGCGCAGGTGCGGGAACAGTCCGTCTTCCCAGCCAATGAGAAATACCACCGGAAACTCCAGGCCCTTAGCCGTATGTAGCGTCATCAACGTCACTACACCGGTGTCATCATCCGGAATCTGATCCGCATCGGCCACCAGAGAAACTCGCTCGAGGAATGCCTGCAGACTTCCCGGTTCCGCTTCCCCATCGTTGTCGAAGTCGGCCGCGAAATCACGCGCGAGGTCATTCGCGATTCCAGATTCCACCTCGGACTCGCCACTAGTATCAGCACCGCTTTCAGCATCAGCTGCAGCGCCAGAGCCTTCATTTACATCAGCGCTAATATCCACCGACGACATCATCCGCGCCTCTGCAGAGAACTCCCGCGCAACGCTGACGAGCTCATTGAGGTTGTCCAGGCGCGTGGCATCTTGCGGATCATTGGAGCGCTCGAGCTCCGACTTGTACCCACTGCGATCAATAATCGCGTTGACCAAATCACCGATATCGGCCAGTTCACCGGATGCCATATCCGCCGCCAAGCCATCAATCATCTCGACGAACGCCGCCATCGCGTTTCGACTCCGCGCCGCCACCGCCGGAACCTTACCCTCCGCTACGGCACGTAGCGCCGTGCCGAACGAGCACCTCTCGTCCTCGGCATAGAGCGACACATGAGCCACCGCACGGTCACCGATTCCGCGGCGCGGCGTATTGATAATGCGACGCAGCGAAACATCATCGTCGAAGTTCTCAATAACGCGCAGGTAGGCGACAATATCGCGTACTTCCTTACGCTCATAGAACCTGGTGCCACCAACCACCGTGTACGGAACGCCCATACGAATGAAGACATCCTCTAGCGCACGGGAGGAATTATTGGTGCGGTAGAAAATCGCCACATCTGAATACGAGTACGGCCCGTAGTCGACCAATTGCTCAATCTCGTTAGCGATAAACCGAGCCTCATCGTGCTCATTGTCCGCCACGTAGCCCTTGATCTTGCCGCCCTCACCGAGATCGGTCCACAGCTTCTTCTCCCGGCGGTTCTCATTGCGCGCAATCAACGCATTGGCCGCCGACAGAATCGTCTGCGTCGAGCGATAGTTTTGCTCCAGCAGAATCGACGTGGCCTCCGGATAGTCCTTCTCAAACTCCTCAATATTGCGAATAGTCGCACCACGGAAGGCATAAATGGACTGGTCCGAATCGCCCACCACACACAGCTCACTCGGAGGCACATCTCCACCGGGCTTGCCGACGAGCGTCGAGACCAAAACATACTGCGCATGGTTGGTGTCCTGGTATTCGTCCACCAACACATGCCGGAAACGGCGACGGTAATACTCTGCAACCTGCGGGTGATTGGTGAAAATCCGAACGACCTCACCGATTAGATCGTCAAAGTCCACGGCATTAGCCGCCCGTAGCCTGGTCTGGTACTCCAGGTAAACCCGTGCAACGACGTCATCAAAAGGATTGCGCGTCGTCGACGCGTCCGCGAGGGCCTTCTCCGGGTCAATCAACTCATTCTTGAGATTGGAGATACGCGACGAGAGCACGCGGCCGGTGAACTTCTTGGCATCTAGGTCCATGTCCTTAGCGATAATGGACAGCAAACGCCGGGAGTCGTCCGAATCATAAATAGAGAAATTGGAATTAAGCCCCGGTACTAGCGCATGCTGCATGCGCAGTATGCGCACACACATGGAGTGGAACGTGGACACCCACATACGCCGCGCCTGGTCACCGACCAGTCCCGCCACACGCTCGCGCATCTCGGCTGCGGCCTTATTGGTAAAGGTAATAGCCAAAATTTGGCTTGGCAGGACCCCACGCGCACCGATCAGGTATGCAATCCTGCGCGTCAGCACAGATGTCTTTCCTGAACCCGCTCCAGCCACAATCAACAGTGGTGAACCAATGTGCTCCACTGCTTGGCGCTGCTGCGGATTAAGCCCCTCTAGCAGCGACTCTGAATCAAAACTGGGCTCGAAGCCACCGCCAAAACCGCCGCCAAAGCTGGCAGCGTCACTCGGTGCGCTATTGCTACCAGCGCTGGCGAAGTGGCCGAACCCACCACGGCCAGGCGTAGCACCGCCCGCCTCACCGTGGTTCGAACCAGCATGGCTATCGCCACTACGTCCATCGTCAGCATTGAAGGACCCGAACAGCATTCCAGTTTCATTTCCCATGATGGCTACTACAGTAGCCGAGCCCCCGGATTGGACTGTTCGAATCCTTTGGCACAATAAGAACTATGAGCGAAAACCCTGCGGACACTCCCGCCGCACACACCGACAACACCGACGGCGCCGAGCACAGCCAGCAGGCGGCGGCAGTATCCCCTTTTGAAGTCCGCACCCCCACCGGTACCGATGACCCGTTGAGCTCCGCGGAGATCGAACAGTACCGCAAGGAAATCAACCGCCTTGACGGGCTGATTATCGATGCCATTCAACGCCGCACCGCAATCAGTAAGGCCGTCGGCAAAACCCGCCTGGGATCTGGCGGCACGCGTCTCGTGCACGGCCGAGAGGTGCAGATCATCAACGAGTTCCGCGACGCACTTGGCCCAGAGGGCCCGGCAATCGCGTCGGCGCTGCTGCGCATGGGACGCGGTCGCCTGGGCTAACCCTCGCCAGCTACCTGTCCTGCTAGCCTTCCAGGGAAATCAGCTTTTCCTCTAGGAACTCATTGATACCGGTGAAGCCGCCCTCACGGCCAAGACCGGACTGCTTGACACCACCGAACGGCGCCGACGGGTCCGACAGCGAGCCCTTATTGACCGCAACCATGCCGGACTCCAATGCCTCTGCCGCACCAAGTGCCTTGGTCAGGTTCTCACTGAACACATACGCCGCCAGACCAAAGATCGTGTCATTTGCCTGCTCAATCGCGTGCTCATCGTCCGTGAAGGTTGTCACTGCAACCACCGGACCGAAAATCTCTTCGCGGACAATATCCGCATCCTCGGGCACATCGGTCAGAACTGTGGGCTCGAAGAAGTAGCCGTCGGAAAGCGCGCCGCCGAGATCTGGGATCTTGCCGCCGCACTCTACTTTCGCACCGCGCTTGACCGCATCGTCAACCAGATCACGAACCTTTTCCTGTTGATCACGCAGCGCGAGTGGCCCAAGGTCCGTCGCCGGATCGGTACCCTCGCCCAACTTCAGCTCCGCAAAACGCTTGACGACGCCTTCGACGAACGCATCCTTCTTGGCTTCATGAACAATAAAGCGATTCGGGGCGATGCACACCTGGCCGCCATTGCGGAGTTTGGCGTCACTGACTGCCTGTACAGCCTTATCGACATCGCCATCAGAGAGAATGACAAACGGAGCATTTCCGCCGAGTTCAAGGGAGACCTTCATCGAGGTTTCCGCGGCCTTCCCAGCGAGCATCTGGCCAACTTCGGTGGAACCGGTGAAGGTGAACTTGCGCAGGCGGTCATCGGAAAGCAGGGCCGAAACGTTGGCTGAGTGTCCTGTTGGCAGCACGGAGATTACGCCTGCGGGGACACCGGCTTCGATAAGCAGTTTGCCCAGGTAGAGCATGGTCAGCGGAGTTTTGGACGCCGGCTTAATAATGACCGGGCAGCCGGCGGCGAGTGCCGGGGCGATCTTGCGGGTACCCATAGCCAGCGGGAAATTCCACGGCGTAATAGCCAAAGCCGGGCCGACCGGCTGCTTAATCACCGCGACGCGCGAGGTTCCGCTCGGAGAAATTCGGTAATCGCCGGAGATACGCACAGCCTCCTCAGCGAACCAACGGAAAAACTCGCCACCGTAGCCGACCTCGGCCTTGGAATCCGGCAGCGCACGGCCCATCTCCAGGGACTGCAGCTGGGCCAACTTATCTGCATCCCGACGGATGAGTTCAAATGCGCGGTAAAGAATCTCGCTGCGCTTGCGGGGCGGGGTTACCTTCCACTCCTTCTGGGCTGCGACGGCGTCGTCAAGCGCCTGCCTGGCGTCCTCCTCTGTGGCGGAGGCGACCTGGACCAGCGGCTTATCTGTCGCGGGGTTAACGACATCGAAGGTCTCACCATTCGACGCGGGACGGAACTCGCCGCCGAGGAGAAGGCCTGTGGGGACATCTTTGAGGATGTTGTCGTAATCAGGGGTGAAATCAGTCATATTTTCCAGGGTAGGTGCCTTTGCTGAAGCGGGCTAGGGACTCGTAGGTGGCGGATAGTCGACGGATGGTCGGCGCATAGGCGGAGCATAGGCACCGCGGAATCGAGCTGCCAGCAGATTGTGGTCACGCCTGATCGAATACTGTCGCCCGGCGAGAGCGCCAAAACGCAACTAGTCTGGGGAGGTATAAAGTGCATTTCGTCAAAAATCACCTGGGAGCAGGAATGACCGTAGATATCACCGCAACCGAACAGTGGGCTCAGCTGGCTAAGCGCGTGGACAATGTTCGCGCCACCTCGCTGCGTGAGCTTTTCGCCAATGAAGATGGCCGCACTGAGAAGCTGACTTTCGATGCGGGCACTCTCCACGTTGACCTTTCCAAGAACTTGATGTGCCTCGACGGTTTTGCCGAGCTGGTTGAGCTCGCTCGCGCCGCTGGCATCGAAGAAGCACGCGAGAAGATGTTCCGCGGTGACAAGATCAACACCACTGAAAACCGCTCCGTGCTGCACACAGCGCTGCGCCTGCCAGCAGAGGAAAATCTGACCGTCGGCGACCAGGATGTTGCTGCCGACGTGCATGAGGTGCTCGGCCGCATGCGCGACTTTGCTCGCAGCCTCCGCAGTGGAGACTGGCTGGGATACACGGGTCACACTATTAAGACTGTGGTCAACATCGGCATCGGTGGCTCCGACTTGGGCCCGGCAATGGTGACCAAGGCGCTGCGCACCTACGCCACTGCCGGCATTGATGCCCGCTTTGTCTCTAACGTTGACCCATCTGATCTACATGCGGTTCTGGATGAGGTCGATCCGGAGTCCACGCTGTTTATCGTCGCTTCCAAGACCTTCACCACGCAGGAGACGCTCTCCAACGCTCACGCAGCTCGCCGCTGGCTTATCCAGCAGCTGGGTAGCGAAGATGCCGTCGCCAAGCACTTCGTCGCCGTTTCCACGAATGCCGAAAAGGTCGCCGAATTCGGCATCGACACTGAGAACATGTTTGGCTTCTGGGACTGGGTCGGCGGCCGCTACTCCGTCGACTCCGCCATCGGCCTGTCCATCATGGCCGTCGTTGGTCCGATGGACTTCATGCGCTTCCTGCAGGGCTTCCGCGCAATGGATGAGCACTTCCTCAACGCTCCGCTGGAGCAGAACGTGCCGGTACTGATGGGCATGCTGAATGTCTGGTACTCAAACTTCCTCGACGCTCAGTCGCATGCCGTGCTGCCCTACTCTGAAGATCTCTCTCGCTTCCCGGCGTACCTTCAGCAGCTCACCATGGAATCGAACGGTAAGTCCGTGCGTACCGACGGCAAGAGGGTGGACTACAACACCGGAGAAATCTTCTGGGGTGAGCCGGGAACGAACGGCCAGCACGCTTTCTTCCAGCTCCTTCACCAGGGAACTCGCCTAGTTCCGGCTGACTTCATCGGCTTTGCCCGTCCACGCCAGGATCTGCCGACGGCTTCCGGCGAAGGTTCTATGCACGACCTACTGATGAGTAACTTCTTCGCACAGACCAAGGTGCTGGCCTTCGGTAAGACCGCAGAAGAAATTCGCGCAGAGGGCGTTGCCGAGGAACTCGTAGAGCACAAGGTCATGCCAGGTAACCGTCCGACCACGACCATCATGGCCGAGGAACTGACCCCGGACGCTGTCGGTGCGCTGATTGCACTCTACGAGCACATCACCTTCGTCGAGGGCATTGTTTGGGGCCTGAACTCCTTCGACCAGTGGGGCGTCGAGCTGGGCAAGCAGCAGGCTGGCGACCTGTTGCCTGCAGTTACCGGTGAAGTGGCGCCTAATTCTGGCGACGCTTCTACCGATGCGCTGCTGACGTGGTACCGCGACAAGCGCTAACGTCTTTTAGCCAATTGGCCTAGATAGCTAAGAGTCCGCCTTCGGCTTGAACTGATTCTCGCTGCGGGCGGACTTTTGTTATTTATATGGCCACTCGGTTGCGGTGAGGATGGGGCGCGGCATCCCGTCGTAAAGCGGGGTCGGGAAAAAGCGAATAGTATCTAAGTCATGTCTGCCTACATTGAAGATGATGTTCTTGCCTATCGACTTGCCGTGGGCGCCAGTGAAATTCTCAAGGGTGTCCGCAACGTAGGCCTGCTGCGTGGCCGCATTCTGGGAGATGCCGGCGACGCACTGGCACAGGAGTGGATTGCCCGCGTACTAGAGCAGCACCGTCCGGACGACGGACTGCTGTCGGAGGAAGCCGCGGATAACCGTGAGCGCCTGGACTCAAAGCGGGTGTGGATTATTGACCCACTCGATGGCACGCGTGAGTTCGCTTCGGGGCGCCAGGACTGGGCAGTTCATGTCGCTCTAGTAGAGGACGGTCAGCCGACCCACGCTGCTGTTGGTCTGCCGGATCACGGCCAGGTTTTCCACACGGGTGAGGCCAAGGCTGTGCAGGGGCCGCGTGCGGGCAAGATTGTCGTATCGCGTACTCGCCCACCGGCTGTGGCGAAGTACGTCGCTGACAAGCTAGGCATGGAGCTGGTGGAGATGGGCTCCGCTGGTGCGAAGGCAATGCACGTGCTGCTCGGTGACTACGACGCCTACATCCACGACGGTGGTCAGTACGAGTGGGACTCGGCAGCGCCGGTTGGTGTCGCTAAGTCCGCAGGGCTTTTTGTCAGCCGCCTAGACGGCTCCGCGCCGACCTACAATAATGTCGATACTTTCCTGCCGGATACGCTGTTCTGCCGACCGGACCTGTCGGAGGAGATTCTGGCACTGGTGAAGGAATTCAAGGATCAAGAGCAGAAGTAGGTAAGCTAGGGCGGCTATGACCGACTCCACTGACATCACGACACAGGCTCATCAGGGCATTAAGACTCCGTACGAGGATTTGCTACGCGAAATTCTCGCTGACGGAGCAGCTAAATCAGACCGCACTGGCACGGGCACTCGCTCAGTGTTCGGCCGCCAGCTGCGCTTTGATCTGAGCGAGGGCTTCCCACTGATCACCACTAAGAAGGTGCACCTGAAGTCCATCGTGTACGAGCTGTTGTGGTTCCTCCGCGGCGATTCAAACGTCCGGTGGCTCCAGGATCATGGGGTGACTATTTGGGACGAGTGGGCAGACGACAACGGCGACCTCGGTCCGGTCTATGGCGTGCAGTGGCGCTCTTGGCCCACTCCAGATGGGCACCACATCGATCAGATCGCACAAGCGCTGGAGACTCTGAAGTCCAACCCGGATAGCCGCCGCAACATTGTCAGCGCCTGGAATGTCTCCGAGATTTCCAATATGGCGCTGCCGCCGTGCCATCTGCTGTTCCAGTTCTACGTCGCAGATGGCAAGCTCAGCTGCCAGCTCTACCAGCGCAGCGCGGACATGTTCCTAGGCGTGCCATTTAACATCGCTTCCTATGCACTGTTGACGCACATGATGGCGCAGCAGGCGGGCTTGGATGTTGGTGAGTTCATCTGGACCGGTGGCGATTGCCACATCTACGACAACCACATTGAACAGTGCGAACTGCAGGTCTCCCGTGAGCCACGCCCCTACCCCACGCTGAAGCTTCAGAAGGCCGACAGCATTTTCGACTACGCTTACGAGGACATTGAGGTCATCGGCTACGACCCGCATCCTCTGATTCGCGGTCAGGTGGCTGTCTAAGTCAACGAAAGGTGAGTGTCGACATGAACGAGTCCACCGCTTCCACCAGCGCAAGGCCCCCATTTGTAGGGATGATTTGGGCGCAGTCTCGGGCCGGCATTATCGGCGACGGTGCGACTACGCCCTGGCATCTGCCTGAAGATCTTCAGCATTTCAAAACAACAACGATGGGCGCACCGGTCATCATGGGGCGTCGCACGTGGGACTCGCTGAATCCCAAGTTCCGACCACTCCCCGGTCGTCGAAACATCGTCCTTTCACGCTCCGTGTCCGATTTCCCCGGCGCCGAGTCCGCAACCAGCCTCGAAGCCGCGCTCGCAGCCGTCGCCGACGCGCCCGCGGCTTGGATTATCGGAGGCGGGCGTGTCTATCGCGATGCACTTTCGCTTGCCGACGAATGCGTGGTCACTGACATTGATACTGATGTCAGCGTCCCGGTACCAGTCATGGCTCCCGACCTCTACGACTGGGTTCGCGTCGAGGATGGCCCGTGGCAGACGTCAACGACCGGCCTACGCTACCGCTTCTGCACGTGGCGGCGTCTAGAGGATTAGCTTGGAAGCCTGTCCAGCAAAGCTCTGAGGCGGGACTACTGCCCGGCGAACGTATTGCGCAATGGAATATCGGCCTTGGTCCGCGCGTTGACCTAAGTATGACTGATGTGAAGACTCCACAGACCACCGAACACGTGACCATTTACGCTGCAGCCTGGTGTCCTTTCTGCCAGAACCTTATTGCTGGCCTGAAGGAAAACGGCACTCCGTTTGAGGCCTGGGATGTCGAAAAGCACGACGACCTTTCGAAGTGGGTTGAGTCCGTCAATGATGGCAACCGCGTTGTTCCGACCGTGCTGTACTCCGATGGCGTGCACGCCACGAATCCGTCGGTTGAGGAAGTCACCGCTAAGTACGCTGAACTCTCCAGCAAGTAATTAAAAAGCTAAGTAATTAAAAAGCCGAGCCCCACTTCCGGGGTTCGGCTTTTTATGTATGAATACGACCGGTCATGCTGCCAGTCGCGATACCAGCATTAGTCCAGATCGTCGTGTGCCATCAGCTGACGAGCAGCCTCAGTAATCGAGCCAGACAGTGACGGGTAGACAGAGAAGGAGCTTGCCAGGTCATCGACGGTGAGCTGGTTGGAAACACACACCGCAATTGGCAGAATCAGCTCCGAGGCGGTCGGAGCGACCACCACACCACCGATAATCATGCCGGAGTTCTTACGGCAGAACAGCTTGACGAAACCGTGGCGCAGCGAGCGCATCTTCGCACGCGGGTTACCTGCCAGTGGGAAAACCTCAACGCGAGCGGAGACCTCACCGGACTCAATCTGAGCCTGGGAGACACCGACAGTCGCAATCTCCGGGCGGGTGAACACTGCCGACGAAACGGTGCGCAGGCGAATCGGAGATACGCCTTCACCGAGGGCGTGGTACATCGCAATACGGCCCTGCATAGCTGCAACGGAAGCCAGCGGGAACAAGTCGGTGCAGTCACCGGCAGCGTAGATACCCGGCACGTTGGTACGGGAAACACGGTCAACGTGAATATGGCCAGACGGAGTCAGTTTTACGCCGCTGGCTTCCAGCCCCATATCCGCGGTGTTAGGAATCGAACCGACGGTCATCAACGCGTGGGAGCCGAAGACCTCACGGCCGTCGGAAGTGACGACGCGAACGCCGCCGTCCTCCGTGCGTTCGACAAGATCACAGCGGGCGTTCTTCACAACGTCCACACCGCGCTCCAGCAGGACCTCCTCCAGGGCATCTGCAGCGTCGGCATCCTCGTGCGGCAGGATGCGATCACGCGACGCGACCATGGTGACCTTCACGCCCAGCTCGGTGAACGAGGATACGAACTCAGCGCCAGTCACACCGGAACCGACCACAATGAGGTGCTCCGGCAGCTCCTCCAGTTCGTAAACCTGACGCCAGGTCAGAATACGGTCACCATCAGGAATCGCACCCGGCAGAATGCGCGGGGACGCACCGGTGCTGACCAGCACCAGGTCGGCTTCAAGAGTGACCTCGCCGCCCTCGAGCAAGTCAACGGTGACGTAGTGAGTTACACGGCCCGGGTCGTGGTCATCGAGACGACCACGGCCCTGCAGCATCTTGATGCCCTCACGCTCCATCTGCGCGCGAACATCGTCGGACTGCTGCTGTGCCAGGCGCTTAACGCGCTCGTTGACCGCAGTGAAGTCGATTTTGCGCTGGGAGAAGTCCGGACGCAGACCCATCTCGTCCGCACGGCGCATATCGGTACGAACGCCCGTCGCCGCGATGAAGGCCTTAGAGGGAACGCAATCCCACAGGACGGAAGAACCGCCCATCCCGGCATCCTCAACCACAGTGACTTCAGCACCGTACTTGGCGCCAACCAGCGCTGCTTCGTAGCCGGCTGGGCCGCCGCCAATGATTACGATCCTCTGTGCCACAAATCCTCCAAAGTTGCCGTGGATATCACAATGTAATTACCGCGGGAGGCATTTTCCCCGCTTTGCCCCCATAGTCTAACGGACAGTCATGGTTGACTGCGCGCCGTCCTCGTAGCGAGCAACAATGCCAGCGAAGAGTTTCACACCAACGCCCAGGCAACGCTCGTCCACGATTAGGTCATCTCGGTGCAAATCGTGCTTGTCTCCGCGACCGGACCAGCAGCCCAAGCGGGCCATCGCGCCCGGGACGTGCTCGAGATACCAACCGAAATCCTCGCCACCGGACGACTGTGGGGCCTGAATGACAGCATTCTCGTCTACTCGTCGCACAGCTTCCGCAATCAGGGCGGTGCAATATTCGTCGTTAAGCACGGGCGGCACGCCACGCTCGTAATTGATGGTGCACTCTGCGCCGGTCGGTGCGAGGACTTGTTCAATGAGTTCGCGAACCAGTGGATCGATGTCGCGCCAGGTCTTGATGTCCGCGGTGCGCAGGGTGCCACTGACGCTGCCTTCCGACGGAATCGCGTTGTGCGCATACCCGGAGTGCACGGAACCGAACGTGAGCACGGTGCCGGTGCGCGGGTCGACGCGTCGCGACAGTAATCCGGGCAAATCGACAATCAATTTGCCCAGTGCATAGACAACATCGGCTGTCATCTGCGGACGGGAGGTATGCCCGCCCGGGCCATGCACCTGAATCTCCAGCGTGTCGGCCGCAGAGGTGATGGCACCTGTTCGAACGCCGACGTGACCTACGCGCAGCTTCGGCTCACAGTGGACGGCAAAAATACGCTCAACGCCATTGAGCGCACCGGCAGCGATAACCTCGGGTGCACCGCCAACCATGACCTCCTCGGCGGGTTGGAAAATGAAACGCAGCGGCGTCGGCAACGTGTGCTTTTCGTGGTACTCAGCCATAGCCAGTGCCGTCGCGAGCGTGATCGCGGTGTGGAAATCATGCCCGCAGGCATGCATGACGCCGTCATTGGTGCTGGCAAACTCCAGCCCCGTGCTCTCTGTAATTGGAAGCGCGTCGATATCACCGCGGAAAGCGAGACGTCCCGGGAGTTCACCTCCGGCTTCGCTACCGGCGAGTTCGTCTTCACCAATGTCGACCATCAGGCCGGTGTTGGGAAACAGCACTGGTTTCAGCCCTGCAGCACGCAGCTTCTCCTCCACAAAAGCCGTGGTGGCGTGCTCCATGTGAGATAGCTCTGGGTGCGCATGAAGATGCCGCCGCCACTCGAGAATCTCGTTCGCGTGCTCGGCCCACCAGTGCTTAATAAACTCCTCAATCACAACTCTCCAGTGTAAGCGCTCCATCGACAGGCCGTAACAAGAGGCCTACCGACGACTGCGCCAGCGACAGCAGTGGCCGGCAAGCGCTTGAATGTCAGCGCCAGACGTACGCATGACCAGGAGTCACTTCTTTAACTTTGGCCTCTTCAATTATCAGATGTTTCACATTTTGAGGAAGTCTGCGATGATAATAGGCATGTCCGGCAATGGCACACCTAAGTCTCTCAGCATCCCCATCATCATCGTGGCCACCGCACTCGTGGTCGTCATCGGCATCGCCATCGGCCTGTCGCTGAACAATAGTGATGAGCCCCAGCGTCCGGAGGTCCCCTCCTCCTCGCAGCCGACGTCGCCCAGTTCGACACCGCCGTCCTCGACGAGTTCGACTTCTACGAGCAAGACGACCACCACGACCACAACTACGTCGAAGTCCTCCGAGACGTCGTCAAGCACGCCGAGCACTTCGACATCGTCCTCGTCGTCGACGCCGAGCACCACGTCTTCGCCATCCACGACGACGAGCTCAGAGCCGACATCAGCTCCGGAGGGGCAGGACTTCGGCACTGGCCGCTCCGACCTAGACGGCCTGGGCTTCGTGGGCAGCTCCGCACGCTGCGACAACGGTGACCGCGCCTTTGCTGTTATCGCCGCTGAACAGGGAATTAAGGCTGCTGCTTGTGAGACGCGCTCCGGCGAGAAGTACTACCGCTCGGATACACCACAGGGTTCCGGATCGATGGACATCATCGTCGATGAGGGCGACCGCGTTGTTGCACAAAACGGCTCGTACAAGTACCAGATGTCCCCCGACGGAGTTCTTGTGACCAAGGACAACGAGGTCGTCAAGAAGTACGCGGCAGAAGCCTGGGGAACTGCCTAAGAGATCAATTTAAAGATCAATGTTGCGGGGACCGTAGAGGCGGTCGCCCGCATCTCCCAACCCCGGCACGATGTAGGCATCCTCGTTAAGATCCGGGTCCACCACTGTGGTGACAAGACGCACCGGGAAACCGGATTCCTTCAAGGCGTCGACACCCTGCTGTGCGGAAATGATGCACACGGCCGTGATGTTGTCCGCGCCGCGATCCACCAACAGCTTCAGGGCATGCAGCAGTGAACCGCCGGTTGCCAGCATTGGGTCGACCAGGAAGACAGTGCGCCCGGACAGATCCTCCGGTAGCGCCTCGAGGTACGGCACCGGCTCATGGGTTTCCTCATTACGAGCCAAGCCAATAAAGCCCACCTGCGCATCCGGAATCATCGACAGCGACGGATCAATCATGCCAAGACCCGCACGAATGACGGGAACAATAATCGGCGGATCCTGCAGACGGTAACCCGGCGCGGTAGTGATTGGGGTCTGAACATCGAAGTTATCGACGGGCAGCTCCCGGCTTGCCTCGTAAATCAGCATTGCGCCCAGATCGGCGAGTGCCGCACGGAAGCCCGCGTTATCAGTGCGCGCGTCGCGCAGAATGGTCAAACGTGACTGTGCCAAGGGATGGTTGACAACGGTAATCTCCATGCCTTCCAAAATACATTGCTTTGCTTTTGCTGCTCTGGTGCCGGCAAAAGCAAATTTCTGAAAACGCGTTCCCAAAAAATATGGAACCGAATCGGCCTTTTTCGCGCCTAACAATACGAGGGCTATTTACTGCGCCCTATTTGCACAAGTCCGCCTACTACCAAACCACTTGCCACTCAGTCGCCGTCCGAACCCCGCTAGCCGTTCTGCCACAGCACTGAGTGTTGAACCACACGCGAATTTCCTAGAGAGGCCGTCAACATTGTCCCGTCCATCACCACACAGTTCCCACAGCCAATCTTTTCTCTCTCCGACCACTAGCGGGAATGACTCAGTCTTTACGCTGGTGCCAGAGCTGATTTCTGCCGATGCCACGCGCCTTGACGCGTTGTCGCAGCAGGTCAGCGGCGCTGACTTGGGCATCAGCGCACTGCTCTCGCTTGGCGACGTCCCGTTTGCTGGGCCCTTCTGTCACGCTGCAGCCACTGCTCTACAGCACCAACACGAGCATGTAGCTGAGCTGAATGAGTACGGCACCAGCGCTGCTCGTGCACTGAACGCTCTTGTCTCTGCGGTGTCCACTGCTGAAGATGCCGGCGCATATGCGCTGCAGTCCATCTCACCGAAAATGGGAGCCGTTGCAACTCGCGGAATGGGCGGTGCGTGATGCTTCCCACCAATCTACTTACGGAGGTCCCCACCGCGATTGCACAACAGTTAAGTCCTGCCATCGCACCCGCACTGGCAGGACTTGCTGGGGCCGCAATCCCCGCCGCGAGTACTGCCTGGCGCTCAGTGGCAGATTCCGTTGACCGCAACTGGGGCGATGGTGCTGGTTCCGGAGCAGGGGCCGCGGGAACAAGCCTCAAACGGGCTGCAAATGCGGCAGCCGACTTGGAAACTCGCGCCGGAACCATTGACAGTGACATTGCCAAGGGCCTGGCCGCAGTAATGTCAGCGGCCACTGATTTGGCCCGAATCGCCATGGATTTTGTCAGTTCTGCCATGGGCTCGTTGACTGCGACTGCTGCGGGGCCCGCTGGTCTCGCCGCGACCGGTGCCAGCCTAGCCTCAGCGGCCAGTTCCGCGATTTCACAGGCAATTGCACGGCTCATGAAACTCGAGCAAGAACTACGACCTCTGGTGCAGTCGCTGATACAGCAAGCAAGTACAGCGGTGGACACCCCTACCCCACCTCACCCGGCACAGTTGGAGGCCCCAGGTACCACTCAAGCCGCCCTCGCTTCTACGTCTACGAACACCCCAGGATCGGCTAGCGCTACCGACGCTGCAGATGGTTCGGAGGCGTCGTCCGATTCGGGCAGCGCGCCGGTACCTGCGGATGCTGGAGCTGGCGCGCCCACACCAGAGGCCCAAGCTGCGGTGAAGGCTGCACTCAGTGCCGTCGGAACGCCCTATGGTTGGGGCGGAAATACTCCGGGGCAGGCGCTCGATTGCTCAGGCTTGACGCACTGGGCCTACGGGCAAGCTGGTGTTGATATTCCCCGCACGGCAGAAGCACAGGCCGTCGGCAGACAGGTGAGCCAGGATGAACTGCTGCCTGGCGATCTTGCAGTGTGGGACGGCCATGTCGCCATGGTTATCGGTGACGGAAAGATGGTCGAAGCGGGCGATCCGGTGCAGGTAAACCCCGTGCGTACAACCAACATTGGCATGCCGTTTAAGGGGTTCTACCGCCCGACCGGATAGTGCGGTGGGTATCTGCGTCGCAAAACTTCTAAGATAGGAATACGCAAACTTGCCACCCGTGGGGGCGCTGCAGGTATGACAATTTTTGAATTTTAATAATCACCAACAAGCAGAAGGGCTGCGACGAAAACTATGGCCAGGAAAGGCATCGTTCCTATCGAACTCGAGCTGACCTCGGGCACCTTTTACACGTTGTGGGCTCCAAGCTGGCGTGAAGGTGGCTCCGAGTGGCAGGCTCTGCTCGGCCGCGGCGATGACATCTATTTGTTCTCATCGGCGGCAAAGCTCCTGGCTTTCCTTCAGTCGGATGCTCCTCACGACTTCACGCAGCACCCCAGCTGGCGAAACTTCAACCAGCAGCTACCGGGAGCTGCCATCGCGGCGCCACGCCACCGCTATGACCTGATTGGGCTGCCAGAGATTCTGGCCGGCCGGGCCGACTACGACCATGTTTCGCGCGCAGATCGCATTCTTGCCATCACTCGCTCGATTGGTGCAATCGCGGATCTCACTCCGATCAACCAGATGTTCGCCTCTCACTCTGTCCTGGCTGCCACACAAAATGGTGCTGATCACTTCCAGGGCAGTGGCGCCGCTCAGTGGTCGGCTATCGGCAATGTCATCTTGACCAACTGGGACAATTGCATTGACGCTATCGACGCCATCGGCGCAAATACTCCGAGCATCGATGAAGAGTCTGAAACCGCTGCTGCAGCCGCATTAAAGGAAGCGGAGGCCGCGGAGCGTGAGCGTCGTGAAGCAGCGGAGAAGAAGCGCGAAGAGGAAAAGAAGTCCGCAGAGGAGACCGCCGGCGATCCGTACGATCAGACGGTGTGGGCCAACGCTGGCATCGACCCGATCAAGATCTCCATCGCTGGCCGCACGCTCTACACCTTGCGTTGTTACATGGGGCGTCGCCCGCTATTCCTGGGCAGCGCCGGTGAGATTCACACGTTCTCACAGCCCCGCACGATGGTGCGTTGGCTGCTGGAGCACAAGCATCACGACATGTCGGCGCTGACGACGTGGGATGAAATCATCACCGCGGCCAACGCAGGTGAACTGGAGGCCGTGGTGCACGAGGACAATGAGTACTCGTTTACCGGCCTGGCCGAGGACATTGAAAAGGGCCCGAACGCCGTGGACACCGCCCAGCTCGCCCGCGCGTACGAGCTACTCGCAGACGCCGCTGACTGGGCTGGAGATGATGCCGTGAACGAAGTACTGGCGGGCAACCAGCAGCTGCAGTGGCTGCTGAACTTCCTGCTGGACACCGGAGAAATGTCCGAGCCAGTTCCGCCTTACGACGATGAGGCCGAGGGCTGGAGGCAGCTGGAGAAGGACTTGGCCGCTCGGTTCACGACCAAGATCTAGCTCCTCCCAGCAAAGCTGGCCGGCGCTGGCTAGTCCAGCGTCAGGTTCAGCTCATCTTCGGCACCGAAACCCGCACCGTTGACATCAGTTTCGATGTCCTCGTCGCTGTTGTCGATAAGCTGCAGGTAAGCGGGGTAAATAATGGTGTCCATGATGTGCTCGCGGGTCGGCAGATCCACGAATGCATTGTTTAGCGCATTCGAGGTCAGTTCGAACAGCTCGCTGTAGCCGTAACCGAAGTTCTCCACCAACTCCATGCACTCCCGGGTCATGGAAGTCGCGCCAATCAGACGGTTATCCGTGTTGACCGTGCAGGCGAAACTCATATCGTCGAGAAGCGAGAACGGGTGATCCGCAACGCTGTCACAAACACCAGTCTGAACGTTGGAGGTCGGGCAGATTTCCAGCGGAATCTGGCGGTCACGAATAGCGGAGGCAACCTCCTGGCATTCGATGCCCTCGAGGGAAGCACCGAAGTCCTCGTAGATGCGTACGCCGTGACCCAGGCGGCGAGCACCTTGCACGACAGCATCCTGCAACGAATCGACACCGGCGTCTTCACCTGCGTGAATGGTGACCGGAATGAGGTTTTCCCGCAGCATGGTGAATGCTTCGGCATGGTTAGCCGGTGGGAAGCCGTTTTCCGGTCCAGCGATGTCAAAACCGACAACGTACCCGTCGGAGTTCTTCCCGTAGTTGTCGATGACCAGCTGTGCGACTTCCTTGGAATTGTCATTCTGGCGCATCGCACAGACCAGCAGACGTGCGGTGATGTGCTTTCCCTCAGCGGCGGCATGGGCTTCACCCTGCGCCAGGCCTTCGACCAGTGCGTCGATGACAGCCTGCATATCCAGGCCCTTTTCCAAATGGTTTTCCGGAGCCAGGCGCAGCTCAGCGTAGACGACGTTGTCGGCGGCCAGATCCTCGACGGCCTCACGCGCAACGCGCGTCAGCGACTCAGCGGTCTGCATGACGGCGCAGGTGTGCGCGAAGGCGGTCAGGTAGCTCGGCAACGAGCCAGAGTTGCCGGTGTCAATGAACCACTTCTCCAGTTCATCCACGTCGGTGGTGGGCAACTGATCGGTGTAACCGCAGTCCGCGGCCAGGTCGATAACGGTCTGCGGGCGCAGGCCGCCATCGAGGTGATCGTGAAGCAGTACCTTGGGCAGGCTGGCGACAACCTTGCGCATCTCATCGAGATTCGATGCCGAAGACTGTGTGTCCAGAGACTGAGCATCACTGTGCAAAGAATTAGTCATAATGGCCAGACTATCGGTACTGTGCCCTCCGCTTCTACTTCACTGCCGGTGAATCGTAATTCTGCTTTGTACAAAGGCTTCCGCTCCCCCGTTTTCCCCCATCCACACACGACGAATACGTCATTTCGGGTGACGTTTTACTACCCTTATTTCATCATGTTTCCCTCTCGCCGCTTCTCATCTGCCGTTACGCTGCTAGCTACCAGCGCTCTGCTTCTGCCGAGCACCGCCCCTGCAGCCATGGCGCAGAGCACCTCGCTTACCGACGACGCCCCGATTGTCGGTCCCGCACCTGATATCCGTGACACGGAGGGCTGCCCCTACAAGACCCTTCCACCAGCACCAGTGGATTCCTCTGAGGTTCCGGCTCCCGGCGAAACATCTCCCGCTCCACTTCCGGTTCCTCAAAAGCTGGCTGGAGGTAGCAAGATGTCCGCCTGCGGCATTGTCAGCGGTGAGGGGTTTGACGTTCCGAAGGACCTCTCCGCCTCTGCATGGACGGTGTTCGATTTGAAATCCGGCGATGTCCTTGCGGCGAAGGACCCGCACGGCCGCTACCGTCCGGCATCGATTATTAAGGTGCTGCTGGCGATGGAGGCAATCGAGAATTTGAAGCTCGACACCCCAGTCAAGGCGACCTTCGAGGACGCGAACATGGAGGGCTCTCGTGTCGGCATCGTCGAGGACGTGAACTACTCGGTAGAAACGCTCCTGACTGGTCTGCTGCTTAACTCCGGCAACGACACCGGCCACGCCTTGGCCCGCGAACTTGGTGGCATGGATAAGACCACAGAGAAGGTCAATGCCCTGGCAAAGAAGTTGGGGGCGACGGATACGCGAGTGGTCAACCCGACTGGTCTCGATGCTCCGGGACAGATGACGTCGGCATACGACATGTCACTGTTCTTCCAGCACGCATTCAACAATGAGATTTATCGCAAGCTCTCGGCCACCCGCCTGGCCACCATCCCCGGAGACAAGGCTCTCGAGGTCGATGACTTCGAAATCGCCAACGACAATCAGCTGATTGCCCAGGACTACCCCGGCGCCCTTGGAGGCAAGACCGGTTTTACCGACGATGCCCGTCACACCTTCGCTGGGGTGGCTGAGCGCGATGGCCGTCGTCTCGGCGTCATCGTTCTCGACGTCACGGTTGAGGATTCGCCGCGCCCCTGGGAGCAGGCGGCATCGCTTCTCGACGCCGGCTTCGCGGCCCCGCAGGACAGCTCTGTCGGTGTCCTCGAAGCGGAAGCGACTGAGGATAAGTTGGTAGAAAAATTGCCCGATATCCTGGACAACGAGTCAACAGGAACCGGGCTAAAAATTACTGTCAGCGCTGCCATCGTAGGTGTCATCGCATTGATTGCGATGGTCACCTACCGCTTCGGCAGACGCGATCGAGGCTAATTATTTCGAACCGAGCAGGCGGTTCAATCCGGACGGGTTGGCCGCTTCCGCACGGACGTTAATGACAGCAGGAGCAGGTGCATCCAGCTCCTCGTCGGCAAGCGCTTCTTCGGTCGTCGCGGTCCAGGCAGTGGCATACATAGTTATGCGCCAGATGAGGTAGAAAACGACCATCAAACCGATGACCGGACCGAAAACTGCACCGGCCGGGTTCGACAGGGCGTTGGAGAAGAAAACGCTACCGAGCTGCTTGACAACCTCAAGGCCAATCGCACCGATAATCGCACCCTTTGCCGCAGAGCGGAACGGGGCGCCCCCGCGCGGCAGGAAAGCGAGCATCCAGAAGAACAGCAGCCAGTTGGCAACGAGACCAATGGCGATGGCAATCAATCCCGCAATAATTGTGATTCCCGGGACATGAGCCAGACCAATCTTGTCCAGCAGGGACTGGGTCAGTCCGGAAGAGCCGGCTGCGGTGACAGCGAAGGTCAGCAGGATCATAACCAGCATGCCCAGCAGACGCAGCAGGTCGCGAACCTTTCCCACCACGAAGTTGCTAGCGCCCAGCGGGCGCTTCCACAGCTGTGTCACTGCGTTGGAGAGGTTGCCCATCCAACCAAGACCCGACCACAGGGTGGCAATGAAACCGACGGTGAAGACGCCACCTGCCTGATCGATCGCGCCTTCGATAATTGCGTTGATGGTGTCGCCCATCGACCCATCGATGGAGTCGGTGATAGCGGACTGGATTTGCTCAAGCAGCTGCTCATTGCCACGCAACACAAGCGCGAGGATGGCAAATGCCGTCATGATTAGGGGGAAAATCGACAGCACGGAGAAGTACGTGACAGCGGCGGCAAAAAAGTTACCGCCCTGCTCGGAGTAGCGCTCCTGCATCCGCATAACGTGATCGAACCACGCCCACTTTTCGCGGAGGCGGTCGATTGCGCTCGGTTCATCGGCGTGTACACGCTCGATGCCATAGCGGTCCGTTCTCTTCGGATCTTTTTGAGTAGAGGTTGCCATGTCCCCTACCTTAACGTGCCAGCTTTCGGTACGGAGACTGAAGCGCAGAGTCTACAGCTGAATTAACGGTTGGCGGCCTTCAGGAACCCGACTCGCTCGTACACATCTGCAAGTGTCTTGGCGGCAACTTCACGAGCGCGGTCAGCGCCTTCGGCCAGAATCCGCTCCAACTCACCGCGATCGACCATGAGCTCCTCATAGCGTGCACGCAGTGGCGTGGTGAATGCCTCCAGCGCATCTGCGGTATCGGCCTTCAGCTGGCCGTAGCCAGCGCCTTCGTAGCCGGCAACGAGCTCGTCGACAGGCTTGTCGGTCAACGCCGACTGAATGACCAGCAGGTTGGAAACACCCGGCTTGTTCTCACGGTCGAAGCGAATCTCTCCGTCATTGTCGGTAACGGCTGAGCGAATGCGCTTGGCGGAGACCTTTGGGTCGTCCAAGAGGTTAATAATGCCCTTCGGATTTGCACCCGACTTGCTCATCTTCGATGTCGGATTCTGCAAGTCGTAAATCTTCGCGGAGCCTTCCATGATGTGTGGATCCGGCACCACGAAGGTCTTCTTGTAGCGGGAGTTGAAACGCTGCGCCAGGTTACGCGTCAGTTCGAGGTGCTGGCGCTGATCCTCCCCCACCGGCACCAGCTGTGGGCGGTAGAGCAAGATGTCGGCAGCCATCAGCATGGGGTACGCGAACAAACCAGCGGAGGTGTGTTCCGCGCCCTGACGAGAGGACTTGTCCTTGAACTGCGTCATACGGCTGGCTTCACCAAAGCCAGTCAAGCAGGTCAACACCCATCCGAGCTCCGCGTGCTCGGGCACATGCGACTGCACGAAGAGAACCGACTTCTCCGGATCAATACCGAGTGCAATCAGCTGTGCGGCACCTGCGATAGTGCGCTGACGCAGCTCCTTCGGATTCTGCTCGACAGTGATGGCGTGCAGGTCTGGAATGAAGTAGTAAGCGTCGAAGTCATCCTGCAGATTAATCCAGTTCTTCAATGCACCCAGGTAGTTGCCCAGGTGGTAGGAATCTGCGGTCGGCTGAATGCCGGACAGAACGCGCTGCTTACGAGCACTCGGTGCAGGATTAGTTGCCTCAGGACCCTTGCTTTCACTCATAGCCAATAAGTCTAGCGCGAGGCCCGCAGTTGAGAGTCGACGACGTACCCGTTTCGACAACACCACGGGCTTTTGCAGGAAACCGACTGCCAAAAGCTAGCCCCGACGCCCCTCGTCCCCCTGCTCCACAAGCATTCGATCGGATAGCAATTTGACGGTGCGCGCCGCAGCGGCTGGCGATTCCTCGGGGTACAGTGCGCGCACCAACGTGATCGCTGGGCGAATGCCGTGTTCAGAGAGAACACGGCGAACACGCTCACGCTCCCCCTGGGTCAACTCGAGCGGGGCTACGGGTGGCCTGCGGGTGTAGGACACGACCATCACGGCTCCCAGCAGAACAATGAGTCCTAGGGAAATCCACAGTGGCCACGCGTAGGCAAAAGACAGCACGATAAACGCAACAATGACACCGGAAGTCACGACCACTGGGACATTGACAGCAGTGCCAGGGTCGTTCTGCAGACTCCGTGCGATGGCTTCCAAATCGGCCATCTGGTGCCGCTTGTTATCGCTCTCGCCGTTTTTCACTGGGGATGTCCTCTCCTTTCCTGGTCCGCACCGAGCTCGCTTCAAGTCCCGCGCAGATTCGCGCTTGGGTTTTACAGCGGCTGAAGTCCCATCAGTCCTTCTTCAAATCTTAGGCGCTCGCGTCCCAAGTGCCGAACTAACCCACAGGTATTATTGGACTAATTCAATTCTCTTATCCGTCAGGAGTCCCATGCTCGCTGCCATTGTGGTTGCCGTCTTCATCCTGCTGGTCCCAGGCGCAGTTCTCGGTTGGGCCAGTGGGCTACGTCCCACGCTCGCGTTGGCATCTGCCGGCCCATTAATGCTGGGTGTGACCGGTTTTTCCGCATGGTTGTCTCACGCGCTCGGGCTGGATTACACCTGGCTCTTCGTGGCCGGCATGTGGGCATGGTTCTGTGCTATTGGCTATCTGGTGCGCAGATTCGTCCCCCGAGCAACGCCCGAAGACGGCTTCGATTCCGGCGTTGTCACCGCGATGATTGTCGTCGGAGTTACGGTAGTCGGCTCGATGCGCGCCATGCTCGTGCTTAACGACGTCCCCGGCGGCCCCGGCGCTATCCGCGAAGCCTGGGACATGCTCTGGCATACCAACTTCCTCCGGTTCATTGACGAGCATGCAATAGCCTCGCCCACCGCGGCCGGTGACCTGATGAATCAGGAAACCGGGGCCGAAATGTTCTACCCCACCGGCTGGCATGCCATGGCGGCGCTGCTGCCCGGCTCGGTTTTCCTCGATTCCAACGTGTTTGCGTTCTTGGCCCCGGCGCTGCTTGTTCCCGCAGCAACTGCGGTGCTAGCCCGCACCGCAGTTGGTCCTAAGTGGGCGGCCTACGCCGGTCCCGCAGCTGCCGTCGCGACGCTGATGCTTCCGGAGATTTGGGTGGCTCTTTGGCGCACATCCTCCATGCCGTATCTGCTCGCGGTGGCCGCTTTGCCGGTTGCTGCGGCTTTGACCATGCGGGGCTATATTGTCCCCGCTACGCTTGCCCTGGTCGGCACGTTTATCACGCACCCGGCCGGCGCAATTGCTGCCGTGCTCTTTGTTGGCTTGTGGTTGATCACCCAACCGAGCGTCAGTGGCCTAGTTCGCACGCTAATTATCGGCGCGCTCGCTCTGGTGATGACTCTCCCGGCGGCTTTGTCCGCGAGGGGGCAAGGCGAATCCGTTGCGGGCTTTACCGGCCAAATTGAGATTTCCCGCTCCGAATCACTGTGGCGAACTCTGATCGGGTTTTCCCGCTATGCTGACGAACCCATCTTTTCCCGGACTGTTCTGGTTCTTGTGCTCATCGGCCTGGTGGTGGCGCTTGTCTCTCGCCTGCCAGACAGCCCATGGGCTCCGTGGCCGGCACTGGTTTTCGGGCTGCTCTTTGTGGTGTCCGATAGTGCGCAGTCCCGTTGGTTTGAGCCGTTCGGCACCTATCTGAAGTTTATTGGCACTTTCTTCTACGACATGCCGTACCGCATGCAGGCGGTTATGGGAATTCTGCGCGCAGTGCTGGTCGGCTACGCAGTCGCGGCTGCCGTTGTCGCGATTGTGGCTGCGGCGCAGTGGATCGTCGCAAAGCGAAATCAGCCGGTCAAATCGTGGAATCCTGCGCTGGCGATGGGGCTCGTAGCGGCACTGGCGATTGTGCCGGCAACCTGGGTGAGTGGGCCTGCTCAGCGCGATGCAATTCGCCAGAGTTTCGGAAGCACGTTTGTGACCGCTGCGGACATGGAAGCTATTGATTGGCTGTCCGCACAGCCGCATGCGTTTGAGGGGCATATTCTCAATGACCGTCGTGACGGTTCTGCGTGGATGTATGCCATCGCCGGACTGCCGACCCTGTTCCGCCATTTCTCCTTCTCTGACAAAACTGCCGAGGCGAGCAACAAGCTGCCGATAAACGTTGACCTGCTGGGCTCACATCCAGAGTTCGATGCCATGGCGAAGAAATTGGGAGTGCACTACATCATTAGTTCCCCGCCGGGTGTGAACACGGATGGCACGGAGGCGCTGTCGATGCGTTCCTGGGCATGGCACGCGCCGGGGCTCACGCCTGTGTATCACAACAGCTCGGTGATGATTTTCGCGGTCAACAAGATGTTTTCACCGGAAGAGTTGCACGCTGTTGTCAACAGTTCCCCACACCGCCCGGCGCGCCCCAATCCGCTGTGGATGCCTCCGCGCCAGCCAATCGTCCCCTCCCCCGACGAGGCTGTCGATCCGCTCGCCGGCGCGCACATCACCGTCGACTCTCGCCGCGAGGCCATCGAGGCTATCAACGCCGACCTGCCTCGCGCGCTGCGTTTGAGTGGGGATACTTCCGCTCACATCGACAGCATCGTGCAACGCGCCAGCGACAAGCTCCGTCAGCGCGGCGCAATCATTGGCGCGCATTCACTTGCCGACGACACTGCGAGCGCAGCCACCGTAATCGTCGGTCGCTCATCAGAGGGGCAGACCCTTTCTGGGGATAACATTGGCGATCGTGGTTTTTCGGTATCCGCTGTGGTGAAGTCTCTCGAACCTGAGGACGATGCTCCTGCCGGTTGGCAGTTGGCGGCGGGTGTTCGCGACGGAATGGTGTACCGAGGTTTCAATCCGCACAGCAGTTACAGCACAAACGGGGTGCCAACCGAGTTTCGCACCGGCCTGGCGCCGGCAGTGGCGGTGAACCAGAGTTCGCGGCCACATGCGCCGACAATTGCGCTATCGCTGGGAGCGGTGGGCGCTGAAAAACTCACCCGCGATTTGGCCGACCCCGCTATGCAGGACAAATGGGCCGACGCCATCGTTGACGGCATCGCCTCCATGTTGCGGCAGAACCGGCATCTCGTAACTGCTCCCGAGCCTGAGATAATCCCAGAGTTCGCTGACGTCGGAGCACACTAGTCCGCTCGGGGTTAGGCGTATGCCGGGTTTAGGCGTACTCCACGATCACCGGCGCGTGGTCCGTCCAGCGAAGGTCGTAGGCGGCAGGCTTATCCACTACCGAGCTGACAGCACGCTTGAGCATTGGTTCGGTTACCGCCTGGTAGTCGATCCGCCAGCCGGCATCGGTATCGAACGCCTTACCGCGGTAGGTCCACCAGGACCAGGGACCGTCGGCCTCTGGGTGCAGACGGCGAGTGACATCAAACCACACCGGATCTGCATTGAGCTTCGGGGCCTCCCACACAGAACCATCGGAGAAGGCACCGGATTCCAGCTCCTTGTCGCTGGCCTGTACCTGCGAATCCTGGGGAACCTCATCGGGCCAGCAGCCGAAGACCGAGTCCATCCAGGCACGCTCCTGCGGTAGGAAACCGCTCTTGCGGCGGTTGGTCTTCCAGTTCTTCAAATCCTGTTCGCGGTGGCAGATGTTCCAGTCGCCGCCGATGACTGCGTGGTGACCGTCGCGCCCCTTGGCACCCAGTTCGGCCAGGTAGTCGGAGAAGGCATCGAGGAAGCGGTACTTCTCATCCTGCTTCTCGCTCAGGGCAGCACCAGAGGGCAGGTAGAGGCTGGCAATCTGGACATCCACATCCAGGCCGGTGTCCGCTGCCGGGGCAACACCACTGATAAACCGACCGGATTCTTCGAACTCCTCGGAGCCGATGCCCACCTGGACGTCGTTAAGCGGAAAGCGCGAGAGAATGCCCACGCCGGCGCGCCCCTTGGCACCCAGGTTTTCAGCGCCGACCCAATGCCATCCGGCATCGAAAGCGGGCGCGAGGGCCTTGCGTGCCTGGTCGTCGGTGGCGCGGACTTCCTGCAGCAAAACGACATCGGAACTGGTGTGCTTCAGCCACTCCAGCAATCCCAGATTGGTTTCGCTGCGCTCCTTGACGGCGGCGCGGATGCCGTTGACATTGATTGTCGCGATTGTAAGGCTCATGCCCTCATACGTTACCTATGCGTGCACTACGCCTTGAAGACCCCTAGCGCAGTTCGATGCGCTCGGCCTTCTTCGCCTGTGAGCGGCGGTAAAGAACAATGGTCGGCAGAGCGATGAAGATAGCCAACATCGCCAACGTCGCGCCGCCCAAAGCCGGTGCGCGGTAGCCATAACCGGACGCAATGACCCAACCACCGAGCGCCGCTCCGAATGCGTTGGCCATGTTCAATGCGGCCTGGTTGAGTGCTGCCGCCAGCGTCTGTGCGCGACCGGCGACATCCATCAGACGGGTCTGCAGATTAGGCACCAATACCGATCCCAGCAGACCGATAAGGAGGAAGTTGATCGTGCCCAGCACAGCATTCTGTGAGGTGAAGTAGAAGACGCTGAGCATGATTACCATCAGCACCAACGCAACCATGATGCCCCACTCCCCGATGCGGTCGGAGAGCCAGCCACCGATGTAAGTACCGACAACCATGCCGATGCCATAGGCCATCAGCACAATCCAGATGTGGTTTTCGCTCATGCCCGCTTCGCGAGTCATAGTCCAGGTGATGTAGGTGTAAACCGCGAACATGCCGCCGAAACCAACGGTGCCGATTGCGACGGTCAGCAGCACCTGCGGTGTCACCAGAGCCGAGAGCTCATCCATCGGACGTGTCTTCGGCATGCGGTTCATATGCGGCACGGCGAACCACAGCGAAACAAATGCAATCAGCCCGATGACCGCGACAAACGCGAAGGCGCTGCGCCAACCGTAAATCTGTCCCAGCACCTGCGCGGCCGGCACACCAATCACAGTCGCCACCGACAACCCCACGCCCGACAGAGCCACCATCTTGCCGCGCTGTCCCGGCTTAGCCAGGGAGGCCGCCACCAGCGCCGCCACCGAGAAATACGCGCCGTGCGGCAGACCGGCAATGAAGCGCGAGACCATGACCGCTTCGAAAGAGCCCAGTGTGCCTGCCCAAACCGTGGCACCATTGCCGATGGTAAATGCCGCCATCAGCAGCAGGAGCATGCGCCTGCGCGGAATCGAGCCGGTCAGCACGGTAATTAGGGGTGCGCCCACGACAACACCGAGTGCGTACATCGAAATCATGCGCCCTGCGGCATCCTCATCACGTCCGAAGGCATCAGCGATGTAAGGCAGCAGGCCCATGGCCACAAACTCGGTAACGCCGATGCCGAATGCACCGACCGACAGAGCCACAATCACCAAGATTCGGCGTAGATCAGAGATGTCGTCCTGCACCGGAACAGGACGGCGATGCGAGCTAAACGCTCCCGCACGACGCGCACGCGGTTTGTGGTCGTCGTTGTGGGTTGTTACTTCGCTTGACGACGTCATTGCGACCGTCTCCTTTTCTCTTCTTACGCCAGTTGGTGGACTCTCAGTTCCCCTCGACTTTCGACCCAAGACGGGCTCCCAAAACCGTGAGGGGAGCCGCAAGGGAAAAATGAGACTCTACTCCGCAACACAAAAAATTCGCTATTTAATCCGCCTGTTCCCCGGGTATTTGTGCGCGGAATAACATCTACGGCCATTAGTGGAAGTCGCTCACTCAAGTTCTTCTAAACCATTTTGCAATCGGCATTGTTTGCCGAGGACTACCATTCCCTCCGAGCGCCACGGACTTCCTACCCATCGAGCGCTCCGGGTCTTCGATGCTTCCGTACTAGCTACCGGGTAAATTGTTTTAAAAGATATTTCGAACTGCAATACCGATAGGATCTTGATCCACTATGGGCGACCGCTATAACCTCTACGAGTCTCTGAAGCTGGATAGCGCAGCCAGCACCGAAGAACTCCATGCAAATCTTTCTAATCAGCTCTCCGAACTGCGAGATGCTGGCGTCTCGGAGTACTCCGGCGAGTTCCAGGAGAAGCTCACTGCGCTGCAGGTGCTTGGCGATGAGGGACGTCGTCGCGAATACGACGCTTTGCTGTCCGATGAGAACGCCACCATCACCATCGCGACGCTGCGCGAGCTGGCAAATCGCCCGGTACCCACTGCGCAGGAATCCTCGTTCCAGACGCAAACCCAGCAAGCACAGTGGTCCGCCCCGACTCAAACCAGTCCTGCGACAGTAACCACCACGGTGACCACGGATGTACCACCGCTGCCTGCAAACGCCACACTGCAGAACATGTGGCAGCGCATGCCACTCATCCCCCGAATCACTACCGGCTTGGTCGGTTTTTCAACTCTGATTGGCATCATCGCAGTTCTGTACGCAATCACGCTCGGCATCCAGGGCGCCAACGATCTCGGCAGCCTAGAGTCATCATTGGGGGGCACTTGGGATGACATCGGCTACATTATGGGCGCTGCAGCCGCCCTCGTTCTTGTCCCAGTCCTCTTACTGATGGGAATGATGCTTGTCACCTTGACCGCATACTGGATTCACTCCATCCTCCGCGGTGAAGACTCGACGGCACCAATCTTTTTCTGCGCCACCGTGGCACCACTGGCGTTGGCTATGACCATCATCCCCCTCCTGTTCTTGAGCTCCTGGGTGGATGTAGTCCTCTTCCTCGCAGGTGCCATGCTGATCGCGGCTTGCGTTCTTATGTTCCTCAAGGACATGCACGCATGGTTCCGAGGCCAGAAACTGGTCAGGACTACCCAGTCGGCCCCGGGGCAGGGCTATGCTCCGCAGTACCCACAGTCTCAGAACATTCAGGGCTACCAGTTCGGCCAGAACAATCCTCCGAACAATACGCAGAACTAACTAGGCTGCCCTGAACAACCGCGCCGGCGTGCACGACACCCCAGCGCGGTTTTTCGTATTTGAGGGGCCTGAGCGCTGGGACCGTCGTAAAGCGAAAAATGGAATGAAAAGCGGCGAATAAGCGACAAATAATAGCGCATTTCGTGACTTACCTCACATAATTGCGTTATTCATATCACTATCACTGTTTTTGCGCTATGCCCCGACACAACCCAGGATTCAAAACTGGGTTATCGTGGAACAAAACAGATAGGAGACATGAATTATGGCGACAATTATTTGGACCCGTACTGACGAAGCCCCTCTGCTGGCGAGCTACTCGCTGAAGCCAATCGTGGAGGCATTTGCAAGCCAGGCTGGTGTCAATGTTGAAACCCGCGACATCTCCCTCGCAGGCCGCATTCTGGCTCAGTTCCCGGAGCGTCTTTCGGACGAGCAGAAGGTAGAGGATGCGCTGGCAGCCCTGGGCAAGCTGGTCAAGGAGCCGGACGCCAACATCATCAAGCTGCCGAATATCTCTGCATCCGTCCCGCAGATTAAGCGCGCTGTCGCAGAGCTGCAGGAAAAGGGCTATGACATTCCGAAGTACAAGTCGCAGCCGGAAGGCGAGGAAGAGACCGCCGACCGCGCCAAGTTCGACAAGGTCAAGGGCTCTGCCGTTAACCCGGTACTGCGTGAGGGCAACTCCGACCGCCGCGCTCCGGAGCCGGTGAAGAACTACGCCCGCAAGCACCCGCACCGCATGGGCGCTTGGTCCGCAGACTCCAAGACCAACGTCGCCACCATGGCCTCCAACGACTTCCGCCACAATGAGAAGTCGGTTGTCATGCCGGCCGACGACAAGCTGACTTACCAGCTCGAGGCTAACGACGGCCAGATCATCACCCTGAAGAAGGAAATGCCGGTCCTCAAGGGCGAGATTATTGACGGCACGGGCATGAACGTCCACATCCTGGACAACTTCCTGCGCGCTCAGATTCGCCGCGCACAGCGCGAGAACATCCTGTTCTCCGTGCACCTGAAGGCCACCATGATGAAGGTCTCCGACCCGCTGATCTTCGGCGAGGTTGTCAAGGCCTTCCTGCCATCTGTTTTCCCGAAGTTCGAGTCCAAGCTGGCTGCCGCCAACCTGACTCCGGACAACGGCCTGGGCGCCATGCTCGATGGTCTGCACAAGCTTGACGACGCTACTGCGGCGGCCGTCAAGTCCGCTATCGAGAAGGACCTGAAGGAAGGTCCGGCCCTTTACATGGTCAACTCCGATAAGGGCATCACCAACCTCCACGTTCCGTCTGACGTCATCGTTGACGCTTCCATGCCGGCCCTGATCCGCAACGGCGGCAAGGGCTGGGGTCCGGACGGTGAGGAGCGCGACACCCTCGCAGTCATCCCGGACTCCTCCTACGCAGGCGTCTACCAGGCTGTTATCGAGGACTGCCGCGCCAATGGCGCCTTCGACCCGGCAACCATGGGCTCTGTCCCGAATGTCGGCCTGATGGCCCAGAAGGCTGAGGAGTACGGCTCCCACGACAAGACTTTCCAGATCCCGGTTGACGGTGTCCTGCAGGTCATCAACTCCGCTGGCGAGGTTCTGATTGAGCACCACGTCGCCGAGGGTGACATCTGGCGCTCCTGCCAGACCAAGGACGCCCCAATCCGCGACTGGGTGAAGCTGGCCGTCAACCGCGCTCGTATCACTGGCGACCCTGCAGTGTTCTGGCTGGACCCGCAGCGTGCGCACGACAACAACCTGATCAGCAAGGTCAACGAGTACCTGGCAGACCACGACACCGAGGGTCTGGATATCCGCATCATGGATCCGGTGTCCGCTACCAAGTTCTCCCTCGAGCGCATCCGCCGCGGCGAGAACACCATTTCCGTAACCGGTAACGTTCTGCGTGACTACCTCACCGACCTGTTCCCGATCATGGAGCTGGGCACCTCCGCCAAGATGCTGTCGGTCGTGCCGCTGATGGCCGGGGGCGGCCTGTTCGAGACCGGCGCAGGCGGTTCCGCACCGAAGCACGTCCAGCAGGTTCAGGAAGAAAACCACCTGCGCTGGGACTCCCTGGGTGAGTTCCTGGCACTGGCCGAGTCCCTGCGCTACGCCGCTGAGCATGACGACGACCCACGTCCGCGCGTCCTGGCTGAGGCCCTGGATAAGGCAACCGCTACCCTGCTCGACGAGGGCAAGTCGCCGTCCCGCAAGGCTGGCGAAATCGACAACCGCGGCTCCCACTTCTACCTGGCTCTCTACTGGGCACAGGAGCTGGCCAAGCAGGACGAGAACTCCGAGCTGAAGGAAGCTTTCGCCCCGGTTGCTAAGGCTCTCACGGAGAAGGAAGAGTCCATCGCCAAGACCCTGATTGATGCTCAGGGTTCCCCAGCTGATCTGGGTGGCTACTTCCTGCCGGACGATGAGAAGACCTCCGCAGTTATGCGTCCGTCCGCTGAGTTCAACGAGATCATCGACGGCCTGAAGAAGTAGGACTAGCTGCTTGCTCCTGGCTGGCCTAGTTGGCCCAGGCTGGCCTAGGCCGACCTAGGCTGACCGCCGGTTTCGGGCGATAGCCCCTCGCTCATGTTGCATTTGATGCACATGGCGCGAGGGGCTTTTTCTATGCCCTGACTTCCGTAACGGTCTTGACAGTACCCAGTGCTTTTCGGCGCTTTACGGTACCCTTCGCCCATACTCAGTCCCCTGTTTGGCTCACCTCGACACTCGGCACCGCAGCGCCCGATGCCCCGGCACCGCAGTGCCTCACCCCATGAGTTAGTGACTACCTTTATGACACTTTTGCCCGGTAGGTTCAGGCGGTGAATGCATCACCACTTTCGACCAGGAGAAGTAGTGAAGCAAACCCGCC
>NZ_KE150404.1:869306-995556 GCF_000411235.1 Corynebacterium sp. HFH0082 | reverse complement strand
GCTGAATAACCGGCCGCGGGTAGTGCTCGACGGGTTAACTCCCCGGGAGGTAATCTCTGGTGTTATCCATGATGCAATGACCGCCTGACCCTACCCCCAGAAAATTGCATTGAAACTGTCATAAAGGTAGTCAGTAACTCCTTCGGCAAACCGCCACCCGTCGAACACCACTCGCCACGCGCCACCCACCACGCGCCACCCACGCCCCCATACACAGCAGCCTCCACCCCCACAACCGACCACGCCCCAGAACCAATCAAACCAATCCGTACTAAGCGGGCTATAGCACTCTCGACACAGATACGCACACCCTCTTACCTTGGGTTTTTCCAAAACTTTGCAATAGACAGCTTGGTTCACTATTGTTTGTAAGCAACGTTTTGAACAACCTCAAAAAACCGCAAGGAAGTATCTGAAATGACCACCAAGTACGACAACAGCAACGCCGCCAACTGGGGCCTGTCCACTCGCGCTATTCACGCCGGCTTCGCTCCGGACGCACAGACCTCCGCGCGCAACCTGCCGATTTACAACACCTCCTCCTACGTCTTCGATTCCGCTGAGCACGCTGCCAACCGCTTCAACCTCTCGGATGCAGGCCCGATTTACTCCCGCCTGACCAACCCGACTGTGGATGCCGTCGAGCAGCGCATCGCCAGCCTCGAGGGCGGCGTCGCTGCCGTACTGTTCTCCTCCGGCCAGGCAGCTGAGACCGCTGCTGTCCTCACCCTGGCTCGTGCAGGCGACCACTTCGTCGTTTCGCCACGCCTCTACGGCGGTACTGAGACCCTGTTCAAGGTCACCCTGCCGCGCCTTGGCATCGACTGCACTTTCGTCGAGAACCCGGATGACCCGGAGTCCTGGCAGGCAGCAGTTCAGGACAACACCGTCGGTTTCTACGGTGAGTCCATTGCCAACCCGCAGATCGATGTCCTCGATATCCCGGCCATCGCCGAGGTTGCACACCGCAACAACGTTCCGCTGATTGTCGACAACACGGTTCCGACCCCGGCCCTGCTGCGCCCGCTCGAGCACGGTGCTGACGTCGTGGTTTCCTCCACCACCAAGTTCCTGACTGGTAACGGCTCCTCCCTTGGCGGTGTCATCGTCGACGGTGGCAAGTTCGACTGGACTCAGACCCGCAACGGCCGTTCCATCTTCCCGAACTTCACCGAGGCCGACGAGGCTTACCACGGCCTGAAGTTCGCCGACCTGGGCGCCCCGGCCTTCGCACTGCGTGCTCGCGCTGGCATTCTCCGCGACACCGGCGCTGCCCCGGCTCCGTTCAACGCCTGGGTTCTGGCTCAGGGCCTCGACACCCTGGCTCTGCGCATCGAGCGCCACAATGAGAACGCCAAGGCTGTCGCTGAGTTCCTCGAGAACCACCCGCTGGTCGCCAAGGTCAACTACGCTGGCCTGCCAAGCTCCCCGTGGTACGAGACGCTGAACAAGCTGGGCCTTTCCGGCGCCAGCGGCGTACTCTCCTTCGACCTGAAGGATGCCGACACCGCCAAGGCTTGGAAGTTTATTGACGCTCTGAAGCTGCACTCCAACGTCGCCAACATCGGCGACGTCCGCTCGCTGGTTGTCCACCCGGCCACCACCACCCACTCCCAGTCCGATGAGGAGGGTCTGACCCGCGCCGGCATTTCCCAGGCCACCGTACGTCTCTCCGTCGGTATCGAGAACATCGATGACATCATCGCCGATCTCGAGAGCGGCTTCGCAGCACTCGCGTAGACCGTTTGTACACAGACACAGAACGGACTAAGTAGTCTATAAGGCATGAGCTTTTCCCCATCTACCCCGGCCGCGCTCCCACCCGAGGGCGAGCCGGGGCGTGTCTTTATCGGCGATGTCACAACCGAGGCTGGCGCGGTCATCCCCGACGTCACCGTCGAGTTCGAACGCTGGGGCCGGCTTAACGACGACTGCTCGAATGTCATCCTCCTCGAGCACGCTCTAACCGGCGACGCCCACGCTTCCGGCCCCTCGGATGAGTACCACCCGACTGCGGGTTGGTGGAACGGGATGATTGGCTCTGCCCGCGCACTGGACACCGATGAGTACTGCATTATCTGCACCAACGTCATCGGTGGCTGTCGCGGTACAACCGGCCCTTCCAGTCCACATCCGGACGACGGCAAGCCCTGGGGCTCTCGCTTCCCCGCTATCTCCGTGCGCGACACGGTGACAGTGGAGCACCTTGCGCTGCAAGAACTGGGAATTTCCCGCCTCCAAGCTGTCATTGGCGGCTCGTTGGGTGGTGCCCGCGCGCTTGAGTGGTCACTGATGCACCCGGATTTCGTCGGCAAGGCATTGGTGATGTGTGTCGGCGCACGTGCGTCTGCTTGGCAGATTGGTATTCAGTCTGCGCAAATTCAATTCATTGAGTCCGATCCCGATTGGCATGGCGGCGACTACTACGACCGTGGTGTGACCCCGGCCCGAGGTCTGGGTTTTGCACGCAGGGTCGCGCATTTGACGTACCGTGGCGAGCTGGAGATGGATGATCGCTTTGGCGCGGCAGCGCAGCCTGGTGAGGATCCGCTGGGCGCGATGCGCACGGAAGATCGCTTCCAGGTAGAAAGCTACTTGGATCACCAAGCGGAGAAGCTTGCTCAGCGTTTCGATGCAGGCTCGTATGTCGTGCTCACCGATACCTTGAATCGGCACAATATTGGCCGTGATCGCGGTGGCCTCAATGAAGCGCTGCACTCGTCAACCGTGCCGACCATGGTTGCCGGTGTGGACACGGACATTCTCTACCCCTTCCACCAGCAGGAGCACCTCGCCCGCAATCTGGGCAACTGCTTGGGGCTAGAAAAGATTGAATCCGCCGTGGGGCACGACGGATTCTTGACGGAGTTCGAGCGAGTGGATTCGATTGTGCGTAATTTCCTCGCTCGCGATGTCAGTTAATGTCAGCTAGCTTCCCAGCGCATCCACGCTGACTGCAAGGAATACGATTCCCATCCCGATTATGGAGCAAAACCATAGGTCAAAGGCCCGGGATCGTACAGAGAACACACCTAGAATGCTGTCCGGCAGGTACTGCCTAGCCACACCGAGCAGCATCATTGTGCTTCCCAGCATGAATGTGGCGCGTCGCCACCGCTCCAGCCCCAGGAACACAACGAAGGCGGACATGCCGAAAAAGAGCGCGCCGTAAATCGTATACTGCACCCACATTGGCCACGATGCCCCCGGCGGCGGGGTATTCGGGCTGTGCGGGTTCAGCATTGGATCCGGCAGGTCTTCCCGCCGGGCACGCTGCGCAATTTCCCTTTTCGACACGAGTTGTTCCTCCTGGCTGGCTAGGCCAGGCCAGCGAGCTTTTCAGCGCGCTCGACGACATTGCGTACGAGGAAAGCGCGAGTCAGTGGGCCGACACCACCTGGGTTCGGGGATACGTAACCGGCAATGCCCCAGACGTCATCAGCAACGTCACCGGCCAGCTTGCCGTCGACACGCGAAACTCCCACGTCGAGTACAGCAGCGCCAGGCTTGACCATGTCTGCAGTAAGCATATGAGCGACACCAGCGGCTGCGATGATGACATCAGCCTGACGGGTTTCAGCGGCCAAGTCCTTGGTGCCGGTGTGACATAGCGTCACGGTGGAGTTCTCGCTGCGGCGAGTGAGCATCAGGCCGATTGGGCGACCAACGGTGACACCGCGGCCGATAACAACAACCTTGGCACCGTTGAGCTCGACGCCGAAGCGTCGCAGCAGGTGGATACAGCCGTTTGGAGTACACGGCAGTGGTGCTGGCTCATTGAGGACCAGCTTGCCCAGGTTTACCGGGTGGAGGCCATCGGCGTCCTTCTCCGGATCGATGAGTCCCAGAATACGGTTTTCATCCAGGTGCTTCGGCAGTGGCAACTGAACAATGTAGCCTGTGCACTCCGGGCTTTCATTCAGCTCGGTGATTACTGCCTCGAGCTCTTCCTGCGTGGTGTCAGCCGGAAGGTCACGGCGGATAGAGGCGATACCAATCTGCTCACAGTCGCGATGCTTCATCTTGACGTAAGAGTGGCTGCCCGGATCATCACCAACCAACACGGTGGCCAGCCCCGGGGTGTAGCCGGCTTCCTTCAAACGCTCAACGCGCTTTTCCAGGTCTTCAAAGATTTCGTCTCGGTAGAGTTTGCCATCAAGCTTTGTCGCTGCCATGGCATTTATCTTAGGCACAGGAGCGAATAATGCCCAGAAATGCCCCGTAACAGCCCTCGCCTTGACCCTATTTACCGCCCATAAAGCCCTGCTGACGCCAGACTTCATAAGCAGCCACTGCTGCGGCGTTGGAAAGATTCATGCTGCGACGAGCTGGCAGCATCGGAATTCGGATTAATTGTGTAATTCGCGGATCATCGAGCACTGACTGTTCCAACCCGGTTGGCTCCGGGCCAAAGAGCAGTACATCGGTATTCGTGTACTCAATATCGGTGTGCCAAGTGTCAGCGTGAGCGGTGAAAGCAAAGATGCGGCACCCTTGGCTGGCAAAGGCCTCCAACGCTTGATCGATGGAATCGTGAATACGCACATCGGCCAGGTCATGGTAATCCAGCCCGGCGCGACGCAGATTCTTGTCATCGAAGTTGAACCCCAATGGCTTGGCCAGATGCAGCATAGCTCCAGAGCCCGCACACATGCGGATAGCGTTTCCGGTGTTCGGCGGGATGACAGGCCGGTCAAAAAGCACGTGGCAGGTGTGGCTCGTAATCCAGTCTGTGGAGTTCGTTGGCTCGGAGTTCGTTGGCTCGGTCGTGGCGCTATTCATTTCTTCCGTCAGTTCTTTTCCGCTGTTTCTTTTACTGCTCGTTGTTGGTTTCTGCTGCCGCTGTCGTGGCAGGCGCCGCATCGCACACACCGTGCTCGGTGAAAAACGCGATGATGGTCTCACCGATTAGCGCTCGGCTCCTCGGCTTCGAGAACTTATGGCCCTCTCCCTCGACCACTAGAAAATCGGTGGCCACGCCGTATGCGTCCATGGCGTTGCGCATCTGACCGGACTCTCGCGGAGGCACGTTGGTATCCCACTCGCCGTGGATAAAGAGCGTTGGAACCTTCATTTCCTCCGCACGGTGCAGCGGCGAGATATCGCGCAGAAGCTCAGCATCCTGGTACGGGTAGCCGTATCGAGGGAACGCGGCCTGCGCCAACCAAGGCTCGGTGGATTGGTAGTAGGTTTCAAAACTTGTCATTCCGCAGGCATCGACGATGGCCGCAAACTGATCCGGGTACCATGCCGAGGCCAACAGCGACATGAAGCCACCGTAGGATCGCCCGCCCAGAGCAATGCGTTCTGGGTCCGCCAACCCGGCATCAACGAGGAAGGAACGCGCCGCTGCGATATCCGCAATAGCGGCAAAGCGCCCATAGCGGTCGCCCGCGTGCTCAAATGACCTACCGGACCCCGAGGAACCGCGCACATTAGGAGTGAACACCACGAAGCCCGCCTCCACAATGCTGGCTAGAACATCGTGGTGGATGGGTTTCGCCTGCAGTTCTGGTCCGCCGTGGATGTGGATGAAAGCCGGCGGTAGCGCGTTTCCGGAGACGTCATTAGAACTATTGCGCACCGACTCCGGAAGGTAGAGCCAGCCAGACAGTTCCAACCCATCGCGGGAGACAAAGTAGACCAGCTCTGGAGCCGGCATGGTCTCCAGATTCTTCTCTTCCAGAGCCAAAATCCGTTCGGTGCGTTCCATATCCAATGGCTCAATGACACCACCGATATTGCGCAGAATCTCCACCGTTGGCGCAAGGCCTGGCCCTTCTACTGTCAGGGAGATCAGCTCACCGTCACCGGAGATTGACAGCTCGCGCGCAACCATGCCCGGCAATTCCACATTGCGGCGCACCATCACCCGCATGTCGTCAGTCTGCGGGTGAAGGCCAAGGGTAAGCACCTCAAGCGTGCTGACCCCACCGCTGTTCCACAGCACAGCCGCAGTGGAGGAATCCTCACTGATGACAAATTCTTCGACGTCTTGATCCGGATTGCCAATGAACTCCTCGACATCAACTTCGATGCCGATCTTCATATCCAAAATCTCCGCTGCGGTCGATTCCGCTGTGCGCGGCTCAGTAGTGCTGATACCGCTATCGGGAGTAATACCCAGGCGCAGGATGCGACGCTGTTCCGCGCCATGATCTGAGAGCACGAACGCGGTCAGCTTCTCCTGCCCCGGATGCGCCAATAAGACACCGGCATCTGTGGTGGAGCCGGGATCGGACGGCAGCAGCGGCTGCCACTGCTGCCCCGGTCCGACCAGCAGTAGCTCACGGTGACCTCGTGGCCCCACCCGCACGAGGCCAAACCCACCTTCAGCCGCTACCAGCTGGCTGTCAGTGCGTTTATCAATGACCTCATACTTTGAGTCCGTCGGGTTGACCAAACGCGCATAGTTAATGCCCTGGGCATCGACCGCGTTCATCGCTAGGAGATCATTATCCCATTCCACCAGTGTGGCGCGCATATCCGCATCCATACGCAGGGGGCGGGCACCGTCGACCTCCGGATTGGTGGATACCAGCCAGGTCTGCAGTCGCTCCGTACCGTACGGAGAGACCTCGCAGGCGATCCACTTTCCATCCGGGGAGTGCAGCACCCTGGTAACCGGGCCTTCCACCGGCAGTTTCACGGGGCGCTCCACACCTAGCCCCTCCGGAGTAATCTCCTGCTGTACCGCACGCGGGTAGCCGCTATCGCGGACAATAAAGGCGATTGCACTCCCATCCGGTGCTAACGAGGATTCATAGGTCTGGCGCATGACAATCCATTCTAGTAGTCAGCGAAAATCTCTACTTCGACCTGCCACCACTGGCTGACCCAGAGCCTCGGACATATCCACCAGACGATCGGCCACGATTGTCACCGCACCAGAGGCTGTCTGCGCGATACCGCGCACCACCATCGCCCGCGAATTCACCGCTACCGGCCGAAATCGATTCCACAGCCCCGGCGTACATAGCACATTCACCAGCCCAGTTTCGTCCTCCATTCCCAAAAATGTCACTCCGCCAGCGGTCCCCGGACGTTGCCTATGCGTCACGACTCCCGCCACTTCTACTCGTGTTCCGTCGGGCACTGCTTTCAGTTCCGCCGCAGGCACCACTCCACGTTCCTGCAGGTCTGCCCGCAACGCGGCCACCGGGTACTGCCCCGGGGTCACTCCCGTTGCCATCAAATCGGCAGCTGCCAGCTCAAACTCCGTCATGCCGGGCAACGCCGGTGCGTCGGCAAGCGTGAGCCCCGGCAGCATGCCCTCACTTTCCGTCGCCGCCACGCCCGCCGCCCACAGTGCTTGACGACGGTCAATCCCCAGCGACCCAAGTGCTCCTGCGCGCGCCAGTGCTTCCATGTGCCCAACACCCAGCCGAGCTCTGCGGGCGACATCTGCTGCGTTGACAAATGGCCGCGCTGCGACGATACGTTCCGCCACGTCATTGCCCACACCGGCAATGGCACCGATCCCCAAACGAATACGACCATCGATGACGCTGGCTTCCACGCCTGAAACTGCGATATCCGGACCATCGCAGCCGATACCGTGCCGGCGGGCATCGGCAATCAACGACTGCGGAGAGTAAAACCCCATGGGCTGAGCACGGAGCAACGCTACACAGAACTCCGCCGGATAGTGGTACTTAAACCAGGCCGAGAAATACACCAAGGAGGCAAACGACTGCGCGTGTGATTCAGGGAAACCGTAGGCGGCAAAGGCCACTATCTTGTTCCACAGTTGTTCCCCAATATCCGCATCAATGCCACTGGTGCGCTCCAGCCCAGCCAGAAAACGGGCATGGAGCGCTTCCATTTTGGCCACTGAGCGCTTCGACCCCATAGCGCGGCGCAGCGAGTCCGCTTCCGCCCCGCTGAAATCCGCCGCATCGACGGCCATTTGCATCAGCTGCTCTTGAAATAGCGGAATGCCCAGTGTCTTCCCGAGAGACTTCTCCAACACCGGATGCTCATAGGTCACCGGTTCGAGTCCATTTCGGCGGCGAATGTAGGGGTGCACGCTACCGCCTTGAATGGGGCCTGGGCGAATGAGTGCCACCTCCACCACCAGATCAAAGAACTCCCTCGGCTTCAGTCGGGGCAAGGTGGCCAGCTGCGCGCGCGATTCCACCTGAAACACGCCCACCGCGTCCGCGCGTGCCAACATCTCGTAAACCTCCGGTTCAGCGACATCTATTTCCCACAGGTTCACTCGGCGCCCATGCTGTTCATAGACCAAGTCAATGCAATGGTGGATGGCCTCCAGCATTCCGAGGCCAAGCAGGTCGAACTTCACCAGTCCCGCTGCCGCACAGTCATCCTTATCCCACTGCACTACCGAGCGACCTTCCATGCGTGCCCATTCCACTGGCACGACATCCGCAATCGGCCGATCACAAATCACCATTCCGCCAGAGTGAATACCTAGATGCCGAGGCTGCCCACGAAGCTGCTCCGCCAGTTGCTGCACCGGCTCCGGCGGGCACGCCTCCCGGTCTCTGACCCACGCATCGATAACGCCCGGCGAGTACCCCAACACCCGCGCCGCATCGCGCAATGCACCGCGCCGCCGGTAGGTAATGACATTGGCCACCTGCGCGGCATTGTCACGACCATACTTTTCATAGACGTATTGGATGACCTCTTCCCTACGACCAGACTCAATGTCTACATCGATATCCGGTGGCCCATCCCGTTCTGGCGACAAAAACCTCTCGAACAACAGCCCGGCACTAATGGGGTCAACATTGGTGATCCCCAGCGCAAAACACACCACCGAGTTAGCGGCCGAACCGCGCCCCTGCGCCAGAATTCCCGCCCGGCGACAGAACTCACAGAGGTCATGCACGATGAGGAAGTAGCCTGGAAAACCCAGCTCTCGAATCACAGTCAGCTCATTCTCTAACTGCGCCCACGCCCGCGCTTGCACGGAGCTATCCCCAGCTCCATCGGCCGGACCATACCGCCGCCGCGCCCCCGCACGAGCAATTTCCCGTAGCCACGAATCCTCATCGTGACCAGCAGGAACCTCCCAGCGAGGCAACTCAGGCGCAATGAGATCAAGCGTAAAAGCACACTCACCTGCAATGTCCTGTGTTGCCTGCAGCACCTGCGCCCCCAGATACCGTGTTGCCGCCGATAGCTCCTCCCACGAACGCAACCAAGCTCCGCCTGCGGGCTCCAGCCGTGACTCGAACCCGTCTAAGTCCTCCCGCACAGCAAGGGCCTGCTTCGCCCCGGCCAACCGGCTTGCCGCAGGCGAGGCCGCCGTCGCAGCAGAGGAAACCACCTCCCGCAGGCCATACTTCACAGCTGCGGCCGAAATAGCCTCCTCATCATCGGCCGCCTCTGCTGTGGAGCTCAGGCGGTGCTCGAGCGCCACGTTCTCCGCACCGAAGGCCGCAATGAGCTCTTCCAAGTCGCCGACCCAGCTGACGTCGGCAAGCACCTGCCAGAAACCACCTGCGGCCTCCCCTAACTCTGGCAGCGAGGGATAGCGGACGACGGACTTCTCCCCTGCCGACATATGCGCATCACACAGCGTGTGGCTCAGGCGCCGATAGCCCTCGGGCCCCCGCCCCAGCACTGTGAGGGGCCGCTGCGGAAGCCCCAGCTCCGCGCCGATGATTGTGGCGATACCAGCCTCCGCTGCAGCCTCGGCAAAACGAGCGATTCCATAGAAACCATCGCGATCTGCGAGCCCCAACACGTTTAACCCCAAACGCGCAGCCTCGGACACCAATTCTTCCGGATCCGATGCGCCATGCAGGAATGAATAGCTCGAACGACAGTGCAATTCCGCCTTAATATCCGCAGGCGAAAATGACACGCCACCTCCGCCACTAACACCGCTTTCCGGAGCTTCAAAAGCCCCAACGATGGAATCTGACAGCTGCCCCCGCCAGCCATTGAAGCTGCCATTAGGCTGTAGTTTTCCTGAAAATTTACCCGATAGAATACGCTCAATCCGCGACCAGCTCAGTGGCCGACCGGACTGCTCCGACTGTCCGTCCGAGATGTTTTCCATGCCATGAACATTAACCCACCCTACGGACTACATTCAAACGTATTTTCGATTAGTATGTGCATTAAGCGCCACCCCCGGGACGCATCCGTAAGTCACACCTCAGCCACGTTCGACTGTTTAGGCTGAAGTTGAATTTTCAGCACTACCTGGGCAAGTGCTAGCCTTAACCCCAGAATTAAAGACAGCTTGGTCTAGTTCTGCCTTAAAACTTCAGCTAACAAATCCCATTAAATAAGGAGACCCCTCGATGAACCTCAAGCGTTTTTCCGCCGGTGTACTTACTGTCGCGTTCGCCGCAACCGGCCTTACCGCCTGTGGCAGCTCGGATGACGCCATTCGTATCGGCACCACGGATGCCGGCAAGAAGGCCTGGACCGTTTTCGAGCAGAAGGCTTCTGAACAGGGCATCGATCTGGATGTTCAGCCCTTCTCCGACTACCAGACCCCGAACCGTGCACTCGATGAGGGCCAGCTCGACGTCAATCTCTTCCAGCACATCAAGTTCTTGGCTGAGTACAACGTCGGCGCTAAGTCGGACCTGACTCCGATTGGCTCGAGCGAAATTGTCCCGCTGGCTCTGTTCTGGAAGGACCACAAGTCGGTTGATGAGCTGGAGAAGGGCACCGAGGTCGTCATCCCGAACGACCCGTCCAACCAGGGCCGCGCTATTAACGTGCTGGTTCAGGCTGGCCTGCTGAAGCTGAAGCAGGATGACCTGCTGACCCCGTCCCCGGCCGACATCGATAAGGAAGCTTCCAAGGTCACGGTTCTGCCGGTGGATGCCGCTCAGACTCCGGCCGCCTACGGTGAGGGCAAGCCTGCCATTATCAATAACTCCTTCCTGGACCGCGCTGGCATCGACCCGAACACCGCCATCTTCCAGGATGACCCGAACTCCACGGAGGCAGAGCCGTACATCAACGTCTTTGTCACCAAGGCTGAAAATGCTGACAACCCGAAGTACGCGGAGCTCTCCAAGATCTGGCACTCCAAGGAGGTCCAGGACGCAGTCGCTGAGGACTCCAAGGGCACCTCGGTTCCGGTTGACCGTTCGGCTAAGGAGCTGCAGGACATTCTGGATCGCGTCGAAGAGCAGCAGCGCGAGCAGAACTAACGCCACTGCCACCTAAGCACCGCCCAACACCAGGGAACACAGACCAAGGGGCACTGATTCACTCGTGACCAACAAGGGAACGAAGCTCGAATTCCGCGAGCTGAACAAGCAATTCGGCGACGTCACCGCGCTCGCCGACATCAACCTAACCGTTGAACCCGGCGAAATCCTCGGCGTCATCGGTTATTCCGGCGCTGGTAAATCAACGCTCATCCGTATGATTAACGGCCTGGAAAAGCCAACCTCCGGGCAGGTTTTGCTAGATGACACCGACATCGTCGGCATCTCCGAGCGCCAGCTACGGGGTCTGCGCCGCAATATCGGCATGATCTTCCAGCACTTCAACCTCTTCCATTCGCGCAACGCGATTCGCAACGTTGAATACCCGCTGGAACTGGCCGGGATGCCGAAGGCCAAGCGCCGCGCTCGCGCCCAGGAGCTGTTGGAGTTTGTCGGCCTCGGCGACAAAGCGGAGTCCTTCCCAGAGCAGCTCTCGGGTGGACAGAAGCAGCGTGTCGGCATCGCCCGTGCGCTCGCCACCGAACCGACGCTCCTGCTTGCCGACGAAGCCACCTCGGCACTCGACCCGGAAACTACTTCCGGTGTCCTGGATCTGCTGCGTCGCATCAATCGCGAAATGGGCGTCACTATCGTGCTGATTACCCATGACATGTCGGTTGTACGCGGTATCGCTGACCGCATGGCCATCATGGAAAATGGTCACATCGTCGAAACCGGTACGGTCCACGAGGTCTTCGCCAATCCCAAGACTGAGGTTGGCCGCCGCTTCGCCACCACCGCACTGCGCGATGTTCCAATTGGCCGTGAACGCGATTCGGTGAATCAGTCTGCCGAGAGCGCAGCGGCTCGCCTGATCACCATCACTATCAATGACGGTGTTGACCTCGGTGCTCTAGCACAGGCCACTAGTGCCCACGGTGTCGCCGCCTCGGTGGCACACGGTGCAGTCGCCAATGTGCAGGCGAAGTCCTACGGTCGCCTTACTTTGCGGTTGACTCCGCTGACAGGCAATTCCGCCTCGGATTCCTCTGATTTCGATGCCGCCATTGCTGCTATTTCCGAACTGACACAGGTAGAGGAGCTTGCATCATGATCGGTCTCTTAAACTCTCTGCCATCGGTGAGTGGCAAGGACACCAACTGGGATAGCCTCGGCCCGATGCTGGGCGAGGCATTCGGCCAGACGCTCTACATGGTCTGTGTCGCCATGCTGATTGGCGGTGTCGCAGGTCTGGCAATCGGCGTGCTGCTCTACACCACCCGCGATGGTGGCGTACTGCGCAACAAGTTTGTCTACCAGGTCCTCAATGTCCTGATTAACTTTGTCCGCCCAATCCCGTTCATCATCCTGGTTACGGCCATCGGCCCACTGACAAAGAACGTGGTCGGCACCACGATCGGCACCGAAGCCGCAGTGTTCGTCATGTCGATTGCCGCCACCTTCGCCATCGCGCGCCTGGTGGAGCAAAACTTGATGTCCATCGACCCCGGCGTGATTGAGGCCGCCCGTGCGATGGGCGCAAGTCCGTGGCGCATCATCCGGACGGTCGTCGTGCCGGAGGCACTGGGCCCGCTGGTACTGGGCTACACCTTCGCCTTCATCGCCGTGGTCGACATGTCAGCTATGGCCGGCTACATCGGCGGTGGCGGACTGGGCAACTTCGCAATCACCTACGGTTACCAGGCATTCGACTGGAACGTCACCCTGGTGACAACCCTGGTCATCATCTTCATCGTCCAGTTGGCGCAGATCTTCGGCAACTGGCTCTCCAAGAAGATTATGCGCAGGTAGCCGCGCACATTAGCTAGCCACTAGCTAGCGGCGGGTTACCTCGACCGCAGCCCAGCCCTTCTTTGGCCCTGGAGCATCACCGCAGGAAGACACAACGCCTTCCGTGGTGATTTTCTCCAGGGCCACTTCATATTCCACGACCTTGTCGCGGTCGCTGGGGCCGTCGTAAAGCGCGACGACTGCAGTCGTGCCGTCGACGTCAACGCGTGCGACATCGTCTACGCCCCACGCATCTGCTTGACGACGCACAGCCAACTCGGCCGCCTGCCCCTGCGGAGTGTAGATACCACGGCCGCGGCAGCCCTCTGCATGCACGATGCCCTGCTGAGCGTCTTCGATGACCCCCTTGGCATCCATCGCACTCAGACGTCCAAAGCTGTAATTCCATGGCAACAGCACGCTGGCCGGCGCAAAGCGGTGCCCCTTAGAGTGCGAGGTTTCCCAAACAACCTCTGGGTAGAGATTGTGCATCGCAGCAGCGAGCGGGCGACCTTTAATCGCACAGCAACGATCGCGCTTACCGTGCGTACAGATGAGAAACAGTGGATGGTCCAGACGAGTGGCCCCCTCGGTGGGCTGGCCAAGGCGGATATCCAGAGTCATCAGGTCTTCAACATCGGCAACCATGCGATGTTCGAGAAAAACCTCAGAGCCATCCACTGATTCACAATGCGCGATATAGACGTTAACGCCATCACACGGCTGCTGGCCGATTCGGCCTGGCTTTCGAATCAGCTGCAACGCGCCGCCGCGTTCAGACAACCAGGCCTCTACCTGACCGGTGATCTCTGCTCCCCATACCCCGCCGTCAAAAATATCGTGCGACCAACCGAGTTGGTGCTCCAACGCAATAAAGAGCTTTCCGGTCTTCGCAGTACCGGGAAGCGGCTCAGTCATCCGAGCGGAACAGGTGGTATCAAATTTGGCCTGGCTCATACGCCTAAGCGTAATTGAGTGCCCCCTGCGATTGGGTCTTAGGTCGCAGCGTTCACCCCTGTTTTATTACTATTGTGCAACACTTTGACAACAAATACTTCTGACCTCGACTTTTGTAGTTCAGCTTGTTGAAATTCCGTAACTGCGCACATACCGTCAGACGTATGAATACGAAATCGCTGGATGTTTCGCGCACCCGTACCCGTATCGCGGCATCCCTGTGCCTCGCATTGGGCCTGGCTCTCGGCGCTTGCTCCTCTGACTCATCCTCAGACTCGGCTGCTGCAGTGTCTATGAAGACTGACTCAACCGCTGGCACCTCCGATTTGTCAAGCAGCTCTAGCAGCTCCACTAGCTCATCTGCGGCGGCGCAAACCACCATGGATGACGATGCTGCTCCGGAGGGCGATTTCAATAGTTCCTCCTCAGAAGCTGCCCCTTCCGATGGCGCTTACTTGGGTATTGAAGATGTCCGTGTCGGTTCCCACGACGGTTACGACCGCATTGTCTTTGAACTCATGGGCGAGGGCACTCCGGGATATTTCGTCCGTTACGAGGATGTGCCGACCCAACAGGGCTCCGGCAAACCGATTTCGGTCGACGGCACAGCCAAGCTGGTAATCGACTTGCGGGGCATGGGTTACCCCTTTGATTTCCAGATGGAGGACTTCCCCTCTGACCCGGTCAAGCCGACATCGACGTCCGTCATTAAGGAAGTCGTTGGCGGCGGAACCTTCGAGGGACAGACTCAGTATGTCGTCGGGCTCAAGGGCGATAAGACCCCATTCAAGGTTTTCTCGTTGAGCAATCCGAACCGCCTGGTTATTGACTTCCAATCGAAGTAATCGGGTTGCCCCGAGCTACGCCTCTACGCGTAAGCCCCCTCGATTCTCCATGCGCCGGCATGCCCTATGAGCAACCAGGCGGCGATGGTACCGTCATTCGCCATCGCACGGATTTGTATTCTTGCCGCTCGACGAGCCTCATCGGGCACCCACCAGCGCTCATCAATCGGCCAGGGCCCAGCCCACGATGACACGCGGTACGTTGTCACTCCATGCCGCACCAGAGATGGTTCCGCCGTCATGGTCGCTCGCCCAGTTACACCCACGATCTGCCCATTGGCATCGAGCACTTCCACCTCAGCATTAGCAGTCGCGGGAATAGTTGCCGGATTGGGAGCAAGAACGGCTCCCGGCCACGGCTGATTATTTTCCGCGGTTTTTGTGCTTTTGGGTTTTTCTCCGAAAGCGACAAATCCCACTCTTTCCCCTGGGCCACGCCCGCCCTGCATGATTGGTTGCTGTACTGCCTCTGACCCCAGTAACCCCTGCACACGCTCGGCAGCCCGGCGCGCTTTGGCTCGCGCATCATCGCTGCCGTGCCACAGATCCTGTTTTACAGTACCGGCGGCGACCACATCCAGTGGCTCTAACTGCAGCTCTACAATTCCGCGGCTGTCATCTCCATCATTTTCCTCAGCGCCGTCAACAGTTCCAGCAACAGTGCCGCTGCCTCCTCGTGGCTGCTGCCGATTCCTGTTATTCAGCCAGCCATCCAGCTGCCACCGAACCCTGTCAGCCGTAGTCTGTTCTGCCAATGGCTCAGTGCAGCGCCATACTCTGCGCACCTCTGAGCCGTCACTAAATTGCGCCACCACCGCTAAGCGGTAACACGAATACCCATGGTTAAAAAGTTTTTCATGCAGTTGCCCAGCTAGAAAGCGCGCGACGAATGAGGCCTCATCCACTCTCCGGAGTGGACTTTCCCAAGACTGGTAACTCACCGCCAGTCCTGGCGGCAAAGATCGCGGCGCCACCAACCGCACTTCCCCACGGCAGGCCAAATCGTGCCATCTAGCCCCCTGCGCCCCAAACCTGTTGGCTATATCCCGCTTCGGTAACGCAGCGACATCCCCCAATGTGCGCAGGCCGAGTTCCTGCCACGACTTCGCAAGCTCTGCGGGCATCTCCAGTGCACTTTCCGCCCTCAGCTCCACCAGAGAGATTCCCTGCCGAAATCTTTTGCCTTCATCTTCCCCGGGAGCTACCAGCACTCCCCTGCGCGCTGCCAAAATAGCTGTCACAATATCGTCCGCGAGCCCCAAGCTGCAGTCCACGCCCGGTACCGCAGCGGCATCAAGCAGCTTTTCCAAGGCCACATCCTGTCCGCCGTAATAACGCATTACCCCTCGCGCTGCCACAACCGCCAAGCCTGGCCGTAGAGCTTCAACCCCAGCTGCCACCGCCTCCAACCGTTGCAGCACGGACTCGAATTCCGCAGCGTCGCGCACCGCACTTTCCTCGACAACATCCAGCTCCGGGCACAACGCTTCCGCATGCCGACGACTTTGCCCGCGCCGTACCCCTGCACGGCGCGCACTCGGAGAACAAACAGCTACTCCGCTATCACCCACAATCGCAACTGGACTGAGCGGATTAGCCTGTGACGTCACAGATGCTAGATGCGCTGCCTGCACTGGCCAATCAGGAAGCCAGAGCGCCACCACACGGTTCGATTGCGCCGCTACCACTAGGACCTCCTCTGTGCGGGAAAGGCGACCACATTGTTCTGTTCCACCTGTTCCCCCACCCGCCAACGGCACTGCCTCCGCGGAAACCGCGTCCCCGACACACTGACTTGGTAATCCACTGCTCGAATCCGGCCATAACCAGTACCAAGCCCGGAAACGCCAGCAACAGAGCTGGAAATTTCCGACTCAGCGCCCGGCCACTGCTGCCCGACAAAAACCAGAGCACAACCACTCGTGCGCAGTCGTGCCTGCAGCGGACGTGCCTTCGACGGCGGCGGAGTGCGCGCCAACGAAGCCACCACCAAGTCAACGCCGTCCGCCAACAGCCCAATTACTTCAAGTGGCTGCATTCCAGGATCTGGTACACAGACAATGTTCGATAGCTTCCCGCCCAACTCCACCACGGAGAGCAACCCCTGTTCAGCGAGTCCAACTAGCGCAACATGACCTGTCTTCGTAACTTCCGCGATTAGGCCTGCCAATACCGCACCGGGCTGTTCAATGACACTGACAGCCCCTTTTCGCACTGCTCCCGCCAACGTATTTTCCAACGCCACCGGCACCGGCAGAGCCTCACCGAGCCCAAAGGTTGCACCAGTTGCAGTCCCACCAGACTGGGCCGCCATCGCCTGCCGCAATGCCGCAATAGTCTGCTCCCTAGACTGCCCCGCAGCAATATTGACCGCCGTTGTCACTTCTTGTTCCACCTCATCCCGCTGCTATCCCACTGCCATCTCACTGCCATCCCCACTGCCCTGCCCACCACGAACACTGCTCGAATATTCTTTCCCAACAAGCGGATTAAACACTACCCTAAATAGAATGTACGTTCGATATTAATGTGCGAAGAAAAGCGCCGCACACCACCGCGCGACGCTCTAACCTCAGCCGAGTACTACATTTCGTACTACTTAGGCCTTCACATCGAGAACTACATCGAATTCGAGCAAATCAGCCGACGACGACACCGGCTTGCGCTTTTCGCCCTCATGCGAAGCCTTGAAGGCACGGCCCTCACGCCACCCCTGGTAGGCCTCCTCGCTCTCCCACTCGGTAAAGACAAAGTAGCGGCTCTCTCCTGCAGTTGGACGCAGCAGCTGGAAACCAATGAAGCCCGGCACATCGGTCATCTTTGAAGAGTTAGCGGAAAAGCGACGTTCGAGCTCTTCTCCCGCACCCTCAGGAACGGTAATAGCGTTAATTTTTACAATGCTCATGGTCATAACACTAGCCACACAACTCTCAACAATCTATAGTTCCATCGCTACTAAAATTAAGAAGTATGACAGATTCCAGCCGGCACCAACACTCTTCAGGCTCTTACCAAGACGGGGCCGAACGCACGACAAAATTTATCAATAGTCCCGTGCGCCTGGGGACGGCAATTGGCGTCACCACCGCAGTGATCGCACTGCTCGCATTGCTTAAAGCCCACATCATCGGCTCCATTGGCTGGTGGATCATGATAGCGCTTTTACTGGTACTCATCGGCACCACACTTTTCGTGCGCCAGGCAAAAACACCCACCAAAGAAACTCGGCCCTCCTACTTCGCAGAGCCGATGCGTGAGTCACCAAACGACATCTCGTGGAATAGCAGTATAAGCGTGCTGCTCATCTTCCCCGGAGCATGGATCATTGCCGCCGTCGCCGAACGAATTTCCTCTACACCGGTCGCCTGCATAATGACCCTAGTTCTGTCCGCCATCACCGCTACCTGCGCAATCCTGCCGCGGCAATTCGGATTCCTCCCTCTCGCCGCGCATCTTCCTGACAATTTCGCCCAGCGCTGCCCCTACCCCGCCGACTCACCAGAGGCCCGCATCCTCACAGTCCTCTTCATCGCACGTCTACGCGACGGCTACGTCTTCTTCACCGACCAGCTCCCCTATTTCGCCATGCTTGACGACGATACCGTGAGCGCAGCTCTCCACACCCTAGCCGCCGATAAGCGCATCACCATCGCCAAGAACAATTCGGCCCTGACGGAAAAGGGCCGTGCCCGCGAGTTTGCACAACTCACAGACACGGCCCTTGCCAACTAGTGGCTTACTCCCACTCAATGGTTCCCGGTGGCTTGGAAGTCACATCCAGGACCACGCGGTTGACCTCAGGCACCTCGTTGGTGATACGAGTGGAGATTTTCTCCAAAGTGTCGTACGGAACGCGGGTCCAGTCAGCGGTCATCGCATCCTCAGAGGAAACCGGGCGCAGCACGATTGGGTGGCCATAAGTACGACCATCGCCCTGGACACCGACCGAGCGGACGTCGGCAAGCAGGACGACCGGGCACTGCCAGACAACCTCGTCCATACCTGCGGCCGTCATTTCCTCGCGTGCAATGGCGTCGGCGCGACGGAGGGTATCCAGACGCTCCTCATCGACAGCGCCGATGATGCGGATACCAAGACCCGGGCCCGGGAACGGCTGGCGAGCGACGATTTCTTCCGGCAGCCCCAGTTCGCGGCCGACCGCACGGACCTCGTCCTTGAACAGCAGGCGCAGCGGCTCAACGAGGGTGAACTCAACGTCATCCGGCAGACCGCCGACGTTGTGGTGGCTCTTAATGTTGGCGGTACCAGAACCGCCACCGGACTCAACCACATCCGGGTACAGGGTGCCCTGGACCAGGAAGTCCACGGTCTCGCCCTCCGGAGCGCCCTCCAGCGCCTGTGCGACAGCGCGCTCGAAGGAGCGGATGAACTCACGGCCGATGGTCTTACGTTTGGTCTCCGGATCGGTGATACCAGCCAGAGCATCCAGGAAGACCTTGGAATCGTCGACGGTAATCAGCTTCGCACCAGTTGCGGCAACGAAATCCTTCTCAACCTGCTCGCGCTCGCCCTGGCGCAGCAGCCCATGGTCGACGAAGACACAGGTCAGACGGTCACCAATAGCGCGTTGCACAAGCGCGGCGGCAACTGCGGAGTCAACGCCGCCAGACAGACCGCAAATTGCGCGACCGGTCTCACCGACCTGATTACGGACCTGCTCAATCAGCTCTTCCGCGATGTTAGCGGCAGTCCAGTCCGGCTCCAGGCCAGCAATCTCATACAGGAACTTCTCCAGAACCTGCTGACCATACGGCGAGTGGTTGACCTCCGGGTGGTACTGCACACCGGCCATGCGCTTTTCCAAGCACTCGAAAGCCGCTACCGGAGCACCCTTGGTGGACGCCGTAACGGTGAAGCCCTCCGGTGCCTTAGACACCGCGTCACCGTGGCTCATCCACACCTCGTGTGTCTCCGGCACACCAGTGTGAGCGACACCGCCACCGTCGACGACGTTCAGCTGCGTGCGGCCGTACTCACGGTCACCGGTAGCAGCAATCGTGCCGCCGAGCACCTCAGTCATCGCCTGGAAGCCGTAGCAAATACCAAACACCGGAATGCCCAGCTCAAGCCACTCTGGGTTGAGCTTCGGGGCACCTTCGGCGTAGGCACTGGACGGGCCGCCGGACAGCACCAGCGCAGCCGGGTTCTTGGCCTTAATTTCTTCGGTCGTCGCATCATGCGAGACCACTTCGGAATAAATTTTTGCCTCGCGCACACGTCGCGCGATGAGCTGCGCATACTGCGCACCGAAGTCCACGACGAGGACGGGCTTAGTCACCTGTTCAGACACGCCCTAAAGCTTATCAAGACTTACGGACTGCAGGCATACCCAGGTTCAGTGCAGCCGGAGCATCTTCCGGCACAGCCGGGTTCACCGGAGCAATCGGATCCAGGCGCACGTAGGACTCACCCTGCGCCGGACGCTGATCTTCCTCACCCTTATTCGGCCACAGCGACGTTGCACGCTCCGCATTCGCGGAAATCGACAGTGACGGGTTCACTCCCGGGTTGGCTGCCATCGCCGAACCGTCGTGAATCGAGAGCGTCGGGTAACCCCACACACGCAAGTACGGATCAACAACGCCGTTTTCGGGTGAATCCGAAATCGTTGCGCCGCCAATGAAGTGAGCTGTCAAAGGAATGTTTGCCAACTCACCGATAGTGCCCCCAGCCAGCACACGACCATTCCGACCACGTGCACTGAGCTTGTCCGCCGCACGTTGCGTAGCTTCGTTACCCGACGGAATCCACGTCGGATTCGGCTCCCCCTCGCCCTGCTTACTCATCAGGAAACGCACCGGCCCGATCTTTTGCAGGTACGTCGTAATCGAGTTGTCGCGATTCTGCATCACCAGAGAAATCACGGTGCGCTGCGACCACTTACGCAGATTCACGAGCTGCGTCAGGTAGTTAGGATGCTTTACGACGGTTCCCACAGCCTGCAGCCAACGCGGAGTTGCACGACCTCCTTCGGTCATAATCATCTGCAGCATTGCGATGGCATTAGAGCCCTTACCGTAGCGCACTGGCTCGATATGGGTGTCCTCGTCTGGGAAGAATGACGAAGTGATGGCTACACCGTTAGAGAAGTCGTTTTCCGGGTCCACCTTCGTACCCATCGCGCCCAAAATAGCCTCGGAGTTGGTGCGGGTCAGCTTGCCCAAAGACTTCGGCAGCAGCGGCAAGTGCCCATCGGCCTGCTGGCGGTGCAGCAAATTCTGGGTGCCCCAGGCGCCGGCGGCGAGAATGACGCGCTTAGCGCTAAACTGCTGCTTGCCCTTAGCTACCCAACGACCAGTGCGCTCAGTGTCAATAACCCAGGAGCCATCAGCCTGAGGATGCAGACCGGTAACGGTAGTGCGGTCAAAGACCTGCGCACCGAACTTCTCCGCCAAGTAGAGGTAGTTTTTAACCAGGGTGTTCTTGGCATTGTGACGGCAACCAGTCATGCACTCACCACATTCCGTACAAGCAGTACGGTCCGGGCCAATCCCCCCGAAGTAAGGATCGGAAACTGTTTGCCCTGGCGCACCCTGTCCACCTGTCTTGGCTCCGAAGAACACACCCACCGGAGTCGAGCGGAAAGTATGGCCCACTCCCATATCTTCAGCTACTTCACGCATGACGACGTCGGCAGGCGTGTCGGATGGGTTGGTGACCACCCCGAGCATGCGAGATGCATTGTCATAGTGCGGAGTGAGTTCTGACTCCCAGTCAGTAATGTGCCCCCACTGACGGTGCTGGAAGTATTCAGTGCCCGGCTTATACAGAGTGTTTGCGTAGTTAAGAGAACCACCGCCGACGCCGGCACCAGCGAGAATCATGACATCTTTCAACATGTGCACGCGCTGGACGCCAAAGAGTCCCAGCTTGGGAGCCCACAGGTACTTGTGAAGCCGCCAGCTGGTCTTGGCAAAGTCTTTATCTTCGAACCGTCGACCAGCTTCGAGAACTGCCACTCGGTAGCCCTTTTCGGTCAACCGCAAAGCAGAAACAGAACCACCAAAACCGGAACCGACGATTACAACATCGAAATCACGTTGTTTACTCATGGGAAAAGCCACCTTCTCTAAGGGCGTAACGCTAATGCGCGGAACTCATGTTCCTAACCCTAAGCGGAGGTGGCTTTTCAGTAAGGTAGTTTTGCGAAAAAACTATCCGATTACTTTAATTAAAAACCTTTTGGACGTACCGACAGCTCAACGCGGTGGAAGGACTTCAGGTTGGTAAAGCCGCACTTGGCCATTGCGCGACGCAGGCCACCGGCGAGATTGCGGTCACCGAACGGCGAAGCGGAAGGGCCAAACAGAGCCTCTTCCAGGCTGACCAATTCCTTCTCATCGTCGACGACCGGCCACACCGCACCGCGCGGGTACTTCGGGTGTGCCGCAACAGACGGCCAGGCGTAGCCCTGCCCCGGAGCTTCGTGGACGGTTGCCAGCACACTGGACAGTGCCACAGCATCCGCACCGCAGGCGATTGCCTTGGCAATGTCACCGACGGTATCAATGCCGCCATCGGCAATGATGTGGACGTAGCGCCCCTCGGTCTCATCGAGGTAGTCCTTACGAGCAGCTGCAGCATCCGCAATAGCGGTAGCCATTGGCACATCGATACCGAGCGCATCCGGGGACGTCGTAAAGCCCGTACCGACAATCACACCAGCGGCACCTGAACGCATTAGATGCAGCGCAGTCTGGTAGTCGACAACGCCACCGGCGATAACTGGAACGTCCAGGCTGCCGATGAAGTCCTTGAGGTTTAGTGGTTCACCCTGAGCCGTGACATGCTCTGCGGAAATCAGCGTGCCCTGGATAACCAACAAGTCGATGCCGGCCTTGATAGCCAGCGGAGCCAGCTCACGGGCATGCTGCGGGGAGACACGAACTGCAGTGATCGCGCCGGTTGCGCGAATCTCCTTGATGCGCTCAACCAACAGGTCAGTATCAATTGGAGCAGAGTGCAGTTCCTGCAGCTTGCGGTTCACTGCCTCGGATTCACGCTTGGTGGCGGCATTCTTTGCCAACTCCACCAGCTCGGCGATCTTGTCCTGCGCATCGGCGTGACGGGCCCAGATACCCTCGGCGTTGAGAACCGCCAAACCGCCCAGGCGAGCAAACTCAGCGACGGATTCCGGGCTGGCGATGGCATCTGTCGGATGCATCATCATCGGGAGTTCGAAATCGTAGGCGTCAATTCGCCAGGAGGTATCGACGTCCTTGGACGACCGGGTACGCCGAGTGGGAACGAGTGCAATATCGTCCAACTCGTAGGTCCGGCGTGCCTCGCGGCCAATGCCGATTTCAACGATGTCGCGCATGAGCTTTCCTCACATGCCCTTTCCGTGGAATTTAACTCGACTAAGCCAGTTTAGCGCTGGTAGTAGTTCGGCGCTTCGACAGTCATCTGGATATCGTGCGGGTGCGACTCGCGCAGGCCTGCAGCGGTGATCTGGACGAACTGTGCGTCGTGCAGCTGCTCGACGGTAGCGGAACCGGTGTAGCCCATAGCTGCACGCAGACCACCGACCAGCTGGTGAACGATGGAGTCGATACTGCCGCGGAACGGAACACGACCCTCAATGCCTTCCGGAACCAGCTTCTCTTCGCTCTTGACATCAGCCTGGAAGTAGCGGTCCTTGGAGTAGGAGCGCTTCTCACCGGTCAGGCCGCGGCCCTGCATAGCACCCAGCGAGCCCATGCCACGGTACATCTTGTACTGCTTGCCGTTGACGAAGGTGACCTCACCCGGAGCCTCAGCGGTACCGGCCAGCATCGAACCGAGCATGACGGAGGATGCACCGGCTGCCAGAGCCTTGGCGATGTCGCCGGAGAACTGCATACCGCCATCGGCGATAATCGGAACGCCAGCCTTCTTAGCTGCGACAGAGGCTTCCATGATGGCGGTGATCTGCGGGGCGCCCACACCTGCGACAACGCGAGTGGTGCAAATCGAGCCTGGGCCGATACCGACCTTGATGGCATCTGCACCCGCGTCAATCATGGCCTGTGCAGCGCCACGGGTAGCCAGGTTGCCGCCGATAATCTGGATGTTCTCGCCGAATTCCTTCTTAACGCGGGAGACCATCTCAAGTACACCTGAGTTGTGGGCGTGAGCGGTATCAACAACGAGCACGTCTACGCCTGCGTCAGCCAATGCGTGCGCGCGCTTCCAGGAGTCCTCGCCGGTACCGATGCCAGCACCGACCAGCAGACGGCCGGAACCATCCTTGGAAGCATTCGGGTACTGATCCTTCTTGACGAAGTCCTTGACGGTAATCAGACCAGTCAGGCGGCCTTCGCCATCGACGATCGGCAGCTTCTCCACCTTGTGAGCGCGCAGCAGGTTCAGCGCCGCATCGCCAGACACACCCTGCTCAGCCACGACCAGCGGCATCGGGGTCATGATTTCGGAAACCTTGCGGTTCAGGTCTGCCTCAAAACGCATGTCGCGGTTGGTGCAGATACCGACCAGCTTGCCGTCCTTGTCGACGACCGGCAGGCCCGAGATGCGGTAACGAGCGCACTTGGCATCTACTTCGGCGATGGTGTCATCCGGGGAACAGGTCACCGGGTCGGACACCATGCCAGCCTCAGAGCGCTTCACAATCTCGACCTGCTGAGCCTGCTCCTCGATAGACAGGTTGCGGTGCAGGATACCCATACCGCCCTGGCGGGCCATGGCAACAGCCATGCGGGCCTCGGTGACGGTGTCCATAGCAGCGGACACAACCGGAATGTTCAGACGCAGCTCACGAGTGAGCTGCGTCGAAGTATCAACGCCGGAGGGGATAACGTCCGAAGCATCCGGCAGCAGCAGGACGTCATCGAATGTAAGGCCGACTAGTGGAATCTTGTTGGGATTGTCTCCGCCGAGGCTAATTCCCGTGGGGTTGGTCATGGACTCCTCCTGCTCCACCCTTGCCGACATCCGGCCAGGGGCGCTATCGCTTCGTGGTTGCCAAACGTTATATACAGGGTAGTCCTTCAGTGATGAAACGCGACAATTAGGCGGAGCGACAGGTGCCCGACAAGGGTTAGCCGAAAGCTAGCTGAGGGTTATTCCAAGGTGAACTAAACCCCAACTAAGTGCATCGCCAATCGACAGGATTGCCGTACAGAGCTGTTACGGTAGTGGTTGTGAACCACAACTTTTTCTCATCCATGCCGCGGGATCCGTTCGAAGGAGATCCCAATGACCCGGCAAGCTTTCTCGAGCCGGATGAGCCGTTTGCTCCACTGACAGACCAGGAACGTCGAGAGGTTCTTGAAGATCTGGCCGCAGTTCGCCTATTCCGCACCGCTTTGAGCCCAGAGGGATTACTGGGCGTCTGCATGTTGTGTGAGGACTGCGGTGACGAGCACTTTTATAACTGGGAGGTTTTGGAAAACCACTACCTGATGCTCCTGTCTGGCCAGGCATCCCCGGTTCACGAGCCACAATTCGATCCAGACCCCTCCCGTTACGCCCCATGGGACTACTGCGCAGGCTTTGTCGACGGTTTGCGTTCTCGACGACCTGGCCGTTTCTAAAAATTTGGTAAGAGTTTGACGGAATTGTTTGCGTAGTATCCCGGCTGGCCTCCTTAGGTTTACCAACCGTTCATTGTTGGCCTCCACACTTGAGCTCACTGCTTCAAGAAAGCTCAATGAAGGAGACATCAATTCCGATGACGTACATCGACCACTTGCCCGGGCCCAATGCGGATTTGTGGGATTGGCAGCTGCACGGCTCTTGCCGCGGGCAGGACTCCGCGACCTTCTTCCACCCGGAAGGCGAGCGCGGACGCGCACGCAGCCTGCGTGAAGCCCGTGCGAAGGCTATCTGCCGTTCTTGCCCTGTTCTTATGCAGTGCCGTAGTCACGCACTCAAGGTTGGTGAGCCATACGGTGTCTGGGGCGGTCTCAGCGAATCTGAACGAAATGAAATCCTTCGAGCTAAGCCGGCCGCACGTGAACGCGAACTTGAACGCGTTCTAGTTACTGCCATGTAGTCCCTCCCCTCTCTCGGACTCCAGCCGGTTCACATAAAAACCAAAATGCTCCCCACCCTCAGATTGAAAGGTGGGGAGCATTTTACGTGCCAAAGGCCCGGGCACTAGCTCACTGACAATTAGTGAGCGTGATCGTGCTGCGGCTCTTCCTCCGGCTTATCCACAACGGAAGCCTCGGTGGTCAGCAGCATACGCGCCACGGAGGTTGCGTTGACGACTGCGGAGTGAGTGACCTTGACCGGGTCGATGACGCCGGACTCAATCAGGTTCTCGTAAGTGTCAGTAGCAGCGTTGTAGCCGTTGCCGTTCTCCAGCTCACCAATGTGGTAGACAACGACAGCACCGTCCTTACCAGCATTCTCAGCAATCCAGAAAGCCGGACGGGTCAGAGCCTTGGCAACTGCACGGACACCGACTGCCTCGTCGCCCTCGAACTCGTCAGCGAATGCCTCGAGTTCACGGGAGATCTGCACCAGTACGGAACCGCCGCCGGCGATGACGCCTTCCTGAGCTGCCGCACGAGCAGCGTTAATGGCATCCTCGACACGCAGCTTGCGCTCGTTGACCTCGGTCTCGGTAGCAGCGCCGACCTTAATGACAGCCACGCCGCCAGAGAGCTTCGCCAGACGCTCTTCCAGCTTCTCGCGATCCCAGTCAGAGTCAGTGCGCTCAATCTCGGCACGGATCTGGTTACGACGCTCTTCCACAGCCTCAGCGGTGCCGGCACCGTCAACCAGAACGGTCTCGTCCTTGGTAATGGTGATACGGCGTGCGTTACCCAGCACCTCAAGTCCTACGTCCTTCAGCTGCATGCCAGTGTCAGCCGTAACGACGGTTGCACCGGTGACAACTGCCAGATCATCCATGAACGCCTTACGACGGTCACCGAAGTACGGTGCCTTCACTGCGGCAACCTTCAAGGTCTTGCGCATAGCGTTGATGACCAGTGCGGACAGCGCCTCGCCCTCGATATCCTCAGCCATAATCAGAGTCGGCTTGCCGGACTCGGCAATCTTCTCCAGAATCGGCAGGAACTCCGGCAGGGAGGAAATCTTCTCACGGACCAGCAGCACCTGTGCACCGTCAAGAATTGCCTGCTGAGCCTCGACGTCGGTAATGAAGTACGGCGAGAGGAAGCCCTTGTTGAAAGACACGCCCTCGGTCACGGACAGCTCGGTGGCAATCGACTGCGACTCCTCCACAGAGACGACGCCGTCCTTGCCAACCTTGTCCATGGCACCTGCAACCAGGTCACCAATTTCAGTGTCGCGCGAGGAAACGGTTGCCACCTGTGCGATGGCAGCAGAGCTGCTGACCGAGGTGGCGCGCTGCTTCAGCAGCTCAACCGCCTTGTCGGATGCAGCGTGAATACCACGGTTCAGCGAAATCGGGTTTGCGCCGGCTGCAACGTTGCGCAGACCCTCGTGGACCAGCGCCTGTGCCAGCAGCGTTGCGGTAGTAGTACCGTCACCGGCAACGTCATTGGTCTTGACCGCAACGGACTTAACCAACTGCGCGCCGAGGTTCTCAAACGGATCCTCAACGTCGATGTCGCGGGCGATGGTCACACCATCATTGGTGACCAGCGGACCGCCGAAGGCCTTGTCCAGGACAACGTTGCGACCCTTCGGGCCAAGCGTGACCTTGACTGCGTCGGCAAGCGTGTCCACACCGCGCTTGAGGCCTTCGCGAGCCTCTTCGTTAAAAGCAATAAGCTTCGCCATGTGTGGGTACGTCCTCCCTTTAGTTCTCGATAACAGCCAGGATGTCGCGCTGCGACAGCAGCAGGTACTCTTCGCCCTGGTACTTCAGCTCAGTGCCGCCGTACTTGGAGAAGATGACGATGTCACCCTCCTTGACGTCCATAGGAATGCGGTCATCGTCATCGGCCCAACGACCCGGACCAACTGCGATAACGGTAGCTTCCTGCGGCTTCTCCTTAGCGGAGTCCGGGATAACCAGGCCAGAAGCCGTGGTGGTCTCTGCTTCGTTGATCTGGACGAGGACGCGGTCCTCCAGCGGCTTGATGTTGACGTTCGCCACGATGAATTCCTCCATACATGCGGTGATGTGATGTTCTTGTGCCGGTTGGTCTGCCGTGCACAGCCGTCGTCGCGGGTGAACAACTGTGTGTCAAACAACCTTCGTTAGCACTCTACCCCTGCAAGTGCTAACACTCAACAATAGTGAGCGCTAATGCTAATTGGTCAGCTTGTCGGGGTTACACGCCATACGACCGAACACAGTAACCGTCATTCCGTGTTCCTTGATGTACTCATCGCTAAAGCACGGGCCACCAGAACCGGTTGTGTAGTTACTGTCTGGCTCCCTCCTTTGCCAGGCACCTTCGTCCCATTGGTAGACCGCCAGTCCACCACTGTTTGCGCGCCCACCCAGCGCCCACCATCCGTCACAGGCGACAATCGTAAAGTTTTCCTCCGTAGTCGGGAACGCCGACGCGTCGCAATCCCCACTAATCGGATAATCGGGCGTAGCCGTACTCGCAGTTTCCCTCGTCTTGGTTTTCTCCGGCGACTTCACCTTCACGGTCTCCGTCGCAGTCGCAGTAACAGTGAGCTTCGGCGTTACTTCATCCTTGGCACCTGCACCAAACCATTGCTCACCTCGACCACTCGCAACTAGGTAAAGCACCGCTGCCACAGCGACGATCACCACAAGCAACAGCGCGACGACTGCCCATAACACTCCCCGACCACGACCGCGCTGGAGTTCAACTTGCGGTGCTTGCGTTGTTTGCAGTTCACCCTGCGGCGCAAACAGCTCAGTCTGATTATGCGAATTATCGGATGGCTGAAGTTCCCACTCGCTGTAGTCTTTACTCATTTTTGGGCAAGCGCTTTCCTGTAATTGTCTTGCAATCCATGGCAGAGAAACAAGTCAAAGTCAGTTAACGAAATTTAACATGGATCCGAGGGGCAATCACTGCTTATTGCATCACAGGATCTTCCACAGGCATGGAGGGGTCGGTCGGGCAGGCGTAGCCAGAGGGCTTGACCCCCGCGGCAATGAGGTAGGCGGCAGCTGCGCCAATCATGACACCGTTGTCGGTGCACAACTTAATCGGTGGCACGTGCAGCGTAATTCCCGCCGAGGTAGCTCGCGCCGCTGCGAGTTCACGCAACCTCGAGTTCGCAGCCACACCACCACCGAGCAGCAGCGTAGTGGCCCCCACATCCTGAGCTGCGCGAACGGCCTTCTTGGTCAATACATCGCAGACCGCCTCCTGGAAGGAAGCACAGACGTCCTCTACGGAGTACGCACGACCTTCCTTCTCCGCCGCCTCGACATAGCGGGCCACGGCGGTTTTCAAGCCGGAGAAGGAGAAGTCATGGCGCGCATCCTGCTGGCGCATCATGGCGCGAGGAAACGCGATGGCCTTGCGATTTCCCTGCTTAGCCAACTTATCGATAATCGGGCCGCCCGGGTAACCCAACCCAAGCAACCTCGAAACCTTGTCGTATGCCTCTCCGGCTGCGTCGTCAAGCGTCGATCCGAGCTCCTCCATCGGACGACCAACCCCCTGCACGCGCAGCAGCTGCGTGTGCCCGCCGGAAACCAAGAGCGCCACTGCGTTGGATAGATCTGCGCCATCGAGAGCTCCGACAGCAACGTGGCCACCAAGGTGATTAATGCCGTAGAAAGGCACACCCCAGGCGGCGGCATAAGCCTTCGCGCCTGCCGAACCGACCAGCAGCGCACCGGCGAGACCGGGCCCCACGGTAGCGGCGACGGCATCTGGGATAAAAGTATCGATACCGAGCTTGGCAGCTGCTTGCGCGCGCGCCTCGGAGACTACTGGCTGCAAGGCTTCCAAATGAGCGCGGGAAGCAATCTCCGGGACCACACCACCGAAGCGGGCGTGCTGCTCCATGGAGGATGCGACGACGTCGGCAAGCACTTCCACCTCGGGAATGGCGGGGGTGCTGGTGTCGGTGTCGTCGTAGCGCACACGCATCACTGCAGCGCCAGTCTCATCGCAGGAACTCTCGATTGCCAGCAGGGTCAACTCGGTCATAGCAGTCATGGTACTAGCGCACCACCGGGTCGCTTACCAGCGACCGAGTTTAAATTTCGAGGCGACCGAGGTTCCGCACAGCGGCACGCCAGAGAGCGTATTCCTCTGGGTAGTCATCGCGGTAGTGGCGCACGGCGCGCATACCGTGCTTAATACGCTCGATTTCCTCGTCGCCGATATCCTTGCCCTCGGCGTCGACAAATACGACCGTTCCGCAAATTGCGGTGGTGGGGTCGGTAAAGAAAGCCGAGTTGCCCGTAGCAGCCTCATTGCGGCCGAGGGACGCGACCGGATTCGGTTCAGCGCCCTCAGCCTTGGCCGTCGGGTTGTAGAGAGCGGCGTAATCGGCGCCGTCTTCCTGAAACGCCACCGAAACACGGTCGGAGGAAACTCCGCCGAGGAATGTAGCAGCGGCCTCCAACTCAAATTCGACGATGCGATGCGTCAGGTCAGGGTTCACCAGAAAACCTTTAATCATGGAAACAGAGGTACCGCACCGCACCCGCTCCCGCATCTCGAGAGCGCTACCCCCACTATGGCCGCGGGATGTTGCGGAGGTTCGACCGTGCCATGTTGATCATCTGACCAACGCCGCCGCCGAAGACGGTGCGAGTAGCGGCCTTGGAGAATCCCATCAGCATGTCCCAGGTGATATTTGCCGGGATGGACAGGGCATTCGGGTCGGTGATCATGTCCACCAGCACCGGGCCGTCGTATGCCAGCGCCTCCTGAATCAGGCGAGGCGCATCGGCCGGATCTTCAATTCGGATGGCCTTGATACCCAACGACTCTGCGACTCCGGCGTAGTCCACTGCGTCGTGATCGGTCTCGTGCTCCGGCAGCCCCTGAACCAGCATTTCCAGCTTGACCATGCCGAGCGAGGAGTTGTTGAACACAAACATCTTGATGGGTAGCTGCTCCTGCTTCACGGTGATGAGCTCACCGAGCAGCATTGACAGGCCACCGTCACCGTTGAAGGTAATGACCTGACGGTCCCGGTCAGCAGCCTGCACACCAATGGCCTGCGACAGTGCATTGGCCATAGTGCCGTGACGGAAAGAACCAATCTGCTCTCGCTTGCCATTCGGCGTGACGTAGCGTGCAGCCCAGACATTGCCCATACCGGTATCGACGGTGAAGACGGCATCGTCATCGGCGTACTTATCAATCAGGTCGGCTACATACTCCGGGTGAATCGGGCGCATGTTCTCAACGTCGTGGGTGTATGCCTCGATGACGTGGCTGAGCAGGCGCTCGTGGTTCCGCAGCTGCTTGTCCAGGAAGGAGCGATCGGTCTTTTCATCCAGGTGCGGCAGGATGGTTTCGATTGTGGCAGCCACATCGCCGACGACTGGGTACTTCACCGTGGTACGACGACCGATGGCACGACCATCGATATCGACCTGGGCGACGTTCTTAGTCGGCAGGAAGTCGTTGTACGGGAAGTCAGTACCGAGCAGAATCAACAGATCAGCATCGTTGGAGGCATCGTGGCAGGCGCCGTAGCCCAGCAGGCCGGACATACCGACGTCATAGGGGTTGTCGTACTGGATGTACATCTTGCCACCCAGCGCATGTCCCACCGGCGACTTAATCTTCTCCGCAAGCTTGAGCACCTGTTCGCGGGCGTCCTTCACACCTGCGCCACAGAAAAGCGTGACGGTTTTAGCCTCGTTGATTGCGTCGGCAAGCGCGGCGGCCTGGCCGGCGTCAGGGAATACGACTGGGCGACCGCTGCTGATAGTGGAGGTGACGAACTCATCATTTTCCACTTCATGCGTTGTAATGTCGCCCGGCAGAACCAGCACGGAAACACCGTGGCCAGTCATGGTCGACTGGATAGCGTGATGCAAAACGACGCCACCCTGCTCAGCGGAGTTGACCATCTCGCAGTAACCGGAGCACTCGTTGAAGATGAACTCCGGATGGGTCTCCTGGAAGAAGTTCGAGCCAATCTGGCGGGAAGGAATGTGCGATGCCAGCGCCAGCACCTTTGCGCCGTTGCGGTGGGAGTCATACAGGCCCTGAATGAGGTGGGTATTACCCGGGCCACAGGAGGCCGCACACACTGCTAATTCGCCGGTGACCAGGGACTCCGCGCCGGCGGCGAAGGCGGCAGCCTCTTCGTTGCGAACGTGCACCCACTCAATGGAGGACTCGCGCACAGCGTCGACAATGGGGTTCAAACTATCTCCAACGAGTCCGAAGATTCGCTTGACACCCTGCTTCTCTAGGGTTTCTACGAGCTGTTTTGCAAAGGTTTTAGCCATGTGCCTGGTTTAACGCAGATTAGTCAATACGTCAACATCTAGCTGGCCAACTCAGGCCGACACATCGTGTACGCATCCGCCCCAGAGCCCGGATAATAGTTCTTTCGCAGCCCCATATTTTCGAAGCCATAGCGCCGATACATAGCGATTGCGGGTTCGTTATCTGTGCGAACTTCCAAAAACACCGGGCCCGAATCCTCCGCCACAGCTGCCATCAGCGCGTCCATCAGCTGCGTCCCAAAGCCCCGGCGCTGCCACTTCTTCCCCACCCCGATGGTGTGAATCTCGTACTCGGCGGCACCCGCAGGCCCCAGCTTGGTAATCCCCGCATAGCCGCACAGTTCTTCGTCCTCGTCTACATCTGCAATCAGCCCGACGTAGAAATTGTTCGGCGCGGCCAGCTCGGCCATAAAGGCCGATTCCGACCAGGGATCGTCGCCGGCAAATAGCTCCGCCTCAATCGCCGCACACGCCTTGGCCGCAGGAGGCCCGAGACGCACTAGCTTGACGACGCTCATCTCATAGCCTTCGGGACAACGGCATCCGGACGGCGCAAGTACAGCGGCACCAGTGGGCCCGGCGCGGAGTCAAAGTCGACCGCTTCAACCATGGCTGTCGGAGTGGGAAAGACTTGTTCGGCAGCAACCTCAAGCCCGGTAATTTGCTCGATGTGGCTGAGGCTGCCGCGGGCCTGGCTCGGCGCGAAGTCGGCGGCTTCTGCTGCAAGTTCTTCCTTGAGCAGCTCCATGACGTCGGCTGGCTTGGCCACTCCCGGGCCGAAAACTCGCTGGCCATCGCGGTAGGCGGCGAAGTACACCTCGCGGCGGCGGGCATCGGTGACGACCAGTTCATCGCCAACGCCACCCGCGAGCGCATCCAGGCTGCAGATGCCGTAGCAGGGAATTCCCAGAGCGTCGGCGAAGGAGGCTGCGGTGGCCATACCAACGCGCAAGCCCGTAAACGGCCCCGGCCCACAGCCGACAACCACGGCATCTAGCTCGGTTGCCGCCACCCCACTGTCAGTGAGGCACTGCTGAATCAGCGGCACCAGCACCTCGTTGTGCGCACGGGCATCCAGGTGCAGCTTTTCGGCCACGGTTTCACCATCGCGGACAATTCCCGCGGTGACCTGTGGAGTCGATGTGTCAACGGCCAAAATGTTCATACTCAGTAACCTACTTGAACCGACTTGGAGCTACTTGCTCCACTTCCAGGTGACGACGCGGGCATCGTCGTCACGCGAACGATCGATACTCACCTGTAGATAGCGCTCGGAGAGCACCTCGGCGAGCCCCATTCCCCACTCGGCGACCACGACGCTGTCCTCGAGGTCGGTATCCAAATCGAGCGAGTCCAGCGCATCGAAGGCCTCGCCATCGGAGCCGGGGCCCTCTTCGCCAAAGAGTCGATAGGCGTCGACGTGGATGAGGGTGACGCCGTCGGTTGCCAGCGGACGGTGCTCGCGGGCGATTGTGAACGTCGGCGACGTCACGCGACCGCGCACGTTCATGCCACGGGCGATGCCCTGCGTGAGGGTCGTTTTGCCCGCGCCGAGTGGGCCATCGAGAATCACCAGATCCCCAGCTGCCAACTCCCGGCCAATCTCCTCGCCGAGGTCACGCATGTCCTCTGCGGTTGGCGCGAGCCGGCTGCGCACCCACTTTCGCTCGCTACGCCCCTTCGGTGCGGTGAGGATTTCGTAGTTAATGGTGCCGGATGCCTCCGCGAGGTCATCGAGACCGGGCTCCCCCAGTGTGGGATCACCGACGATAACCGCAGTGTCGCCGGCCTCGACTTCGGTGTCGGGCCCCAGGTCGACGACGAATTGATCCATACACACGCGCCCTACCTGCGGATAGCGCGTGCCATTGATGCTGACCTCGAAATGCCCGGAGGCCGAGCGCATCATACCGTCGGCGTAGCCACAGGGCACGATGCCGATGGTGGTATCGCGGTCAGCTGTCCACGTCTGTCCGTAGGACACCGACTGCCCCGCCGGCAGCTTCTTGACCAATATGACCGACGCTTCCCACCTCATCGCCGGACGCAATCCATGGGTGATCCCCACAATTGGCTCGCCACCATAAATCGCCAGCCCTGGACGCACCATATCGAAGGCCAGGTCAGGACGTGACAACGATGCCGGCGAATTCGCCGCATGGTTAATCAGCTCGTCCAGCCCCGCCTCACGCAGTGCCGCAATCGCAGCACAGAAATTCTGTGCCTGCTTATCGACGCTCTCGTGGCCCGGCTCATCCGCGCACGCAAAGTGCGTGAAAGCACCGGTGACGTTCAGAGCACCGGTCTTGTGCAGCTCAACCAGCTGAGCGACCGCATGCTCAAAGTCCCCATTGGCCATAGAGAATCCCGAGCGCCCCAAGCCCGTATCGACCATCACCGTCACACGTGGTGTCACCGACAGCGCCCGCCCGGCATTGGCCACGGCCAGCGCATGAACCATCGACGGCAGACCGAGGTCAATATCTGCAGCCACAGCTCGCTGCACCAACGAGGTGGCCGCTGCGTCCCAGATCCAGGCAAGGATGGGGATGGCGTGGCCGTCGTCAAGCGTGGCGCGGAGTTCCTCGCGGAGGGAGAGCGCCTCGTCGATTGTTGCGACACCGAGCTGCGTTGCCCCGCCGGCCAGCGCGGCACGCGCGGTCTGCAGCGCACCCTGCGAGTAGCCGTCCGCCTTGACGACGGCCATGAATTCCGACACCCCTGCGATGGCCTTGACGGTCTTCACATTGTGGGTGATCGCGTCGAGATTAACGGTATGGGTCAGGATGGCTGGTGCCGAGGAAGTCATAGCCGTATTTTGCCACTGCTGCCTTCGTTGGTGAACCATGCGGTGGCATCTCGGATGGATTCGGCGATGTCCTGGGCGCTGCAGGGTGCTGGTCCGAACTCTGTCTGCGCGGCCAAAAATGCGGCGCGCGCATGAATAATTGCTGGTAGATAGAGGGCTTCGCCACGCGCTACCCAGGCGCCGAGGAGCCCGGACAGTACATCGCCAGAGCCCGGCGTGGCTGCCCAGGAGCTACCCGCGTCAATCACGACTGTGCGCTGCGTTGTCGGATTGACCATCACAGTGCGGCGTCCCTTGAGCAACACTTCGGAGGAGAACTGCTCGGCAAGTTCACGCGCATCTGCGATGGGGTTAGTGACCTCGTGCCCGGTCAGGCGCTCGAATTCACCGGCGTGCGGCGTGAGAACAGTGCGCAGGTTGCGCTCCTGGCCGCGCTCACGAACGAGCTGTCGGATGTCCTCATGCTTCGACAGCAGTGTCAGTGCGTCAGCGTCGATGACCACTGGTTTGTCAGTGGCCAGAATGTCTCGCAGTTCCTCGGCGGCTTTCTCATCAGTGCCCCGACCGGGACCGACGACCCAGGCATCGACGCGTACCTCTTTGCGATCCACCGAGTCCTGCTGCGTAATGACCGTCGGCAAGGCTGCGGTGATGCGGTTACGTGCGGCCGCGTCGCCGACATAGATGACCGCGGGACTGGTCGCATGCACGGCAGCGGTGACGCACAGCTGACCTGCGCCGGGATACGCCTCGCTACCGGCGGCGATTCCTGTAACTCCAGTGGAGTACTTGTGGTCTGCAGCACCGGGTTCGAGCGGGGTCATCGCGCCAAGTGGTGCCGGAAAGCTCCCGCCTAGGGCTTCGTAGAACTCCACGGTCGGAGTCTGGTGGTGGACGGCATTGTAGGTACCGTTTTCATAGAGCGTCTGCCCCAGTCCTGGAAGTTCGAGGGAGAAGGCATCGAGCGCAATTTCGTGTAATTCGACGGTGCCACAGGATTCGGACAGCGAGTGCGCGTAGCGCAGACCGCCGAAAGTCACCGTTGTCGTGGCCTCGACGTGAGATGGCAAGTACGGGTTCTGTCCCTCCTCCAAATCAGGGTCTGGATTGATGGTCTGGGCAGGCGGGTCAAAAGTACGCCCAGTATCGGCTTCTACGCCGCTCGGCACATCAACCGCGAGAATGGGAACTTTGCCCAACCGCGCTTCGCGCACCAACCACGCGGCCTCTTCACGCAGCGCGCCGTGACCTCCGAGCCCCACGATGCCGTCGATGATCAATGCGTAGTCTTCACTAATCGACCACAGAATCTTCGATAAATCCGTCTCCCGGTCACACCCCAACGGCAGCACCCGCCCACCTGCGAGTTCAAAAGCTTTCAGCGCCCGTTCATGCGGCTTCGAGCCCAGCAAAACCGCATCCACGCCATGCCCATCCGAGGACAAGTTTCGGCCAGCATAGAGTGCATCGCCACCATTGCCTCCCGATCCGACCAACAGCAGCACGCGACCGCGACCAGGCTCCGGAGATGCCTCTGAGAGCATCCGCTCCGCCACCTCCGACACAGCGGCGGCTGCGTGGCGCATGAGTTCGTCGTCACGCGTTTGTGCGTCCAGATAGGGCTGTTCCGCGGCGCGAATTTCGGCAGCTGTGTAGCAGTACGTCATAAACCCAGCCTACGATTAGCCCCTATGGATGACTACTCCCCGAGCACGCGAGTTTTCGGCCCTCTACTGCGCGCCTTTCCGCAGGCATACCTGCGCTCGTTGCGTCATCCCGAATGGATCCCCCACGGCGTGCAGGACGTTCGCGAAATCCTCGACGGCAAAGTCACTCCTGACCTGGACAGATACAACGGTCGCACACCAATTGTCCTGGTTCACGGCACCTGGATGAACTCGTTCAACTCCTTCGCCATGTTGGGGCCGTTCCTCGCCCGGAATCGCCCCGTATTCTCACTCGATTACGGCTCCGACCCCGCCGCGCTGGTCAGCCGTCTCCGTAGCGTCAAAGCCACCACCGATTTGAGCGATGCGCTCGCTGAAGTCACCGACCTTCTCGACCGCTTCCGAGCCCACCTCTCCCTACCCCGCATCGACCTCATCGGTCATTCCCAGGGCGGTCTACACTGCCGCAGCTACGCCAACGCGAGCATCGATTCGCTTTACGACGACGCCCTCAACCATGGCCTCAACGAAGAAGAAGCCGAGCAGTACGCCTCCGACAACAACCCCGTGCGGGCAGTGATCTCGCTTGCGGGAAACCATCGCGGCACTACTGCGTGGGGCATGCGCCGAAGGCTCAGTGCCCTTGAGCGATGCGGCCTACCGATGCACAAGCTCGTCGACCGCCTTGTCGGCCGTGCCTGCATTCAACAGCTGCTGGACTCTGACTACATTGCGACTCTGAACCGCGCAGCGCGTGGCATTACCCGACGTGGTCCGCACTACCTGAATATCGGCACCCCTTTTGACACCGTGGTTCGCCCGTGGACCGGCGCCTTTTTGCCCGAACAAGAGGGTCACCACATTACGAACGTCAACAATGCCACTGGCGGTGGCGACTGGTCTGATCACCTCGCACTGCTCTACTCCCCCAATACGCTCGAACGCATTCACGAGTTCTTGGAGGAACTGGATGGCGCTGAAGCTGGTAATGTCCCGCATCATCCGCGACAGCGAGTCCTGCCTATGTACGGCGCCCTGCCGAGGGGCCTCGGACGGAGGAGGCTCGGACGGAGGAGGTCCGGGCGGAGGGGCCGGATCTAATTCAGCACAGAATTTTAGAACATATTTCCAGAATTCTATTGACAGTTTTTCAAACAGGTGTACGATTTGGGTTATAGGGAAAATTTGTAAGCGAAAGTTCTTTGTCTGGTGCACAGAAGTCGGCGGGACTGGTTGAAACAGCCTCCACCACGCTTCTCTCCACCACAGAACACAATCTTCAATTCTCCGGCGGACACGTAGTAATCAGGGGGATAACCAATGTCATCGCCGCCCACAGAACTTCCAGCACCAGGTCAAAAGCCCTCATGGGCCAACCAGCAATCCGACGACCCGATTAGCCTCGCGGCCCGTGCCATCAACGCCGCAGACCTTCAACTCATCGATATCTGCGCTCCCGGTGACGAGGTCGATGTCAATCACCATCTTGCCCGCATAAGCATTCGAACCGGCCTTAGCCGCGGCAAGTGTTCTACGCTGTGCGAAATTGCGCTGATGTTCGAACGCCTACCAAAAGTCCGGGCTCTCATCGAATCCACCTTCTGTTTCTCGTTAGCCCATCTCCGCGCCATCGCCAATGGCGTTGCCGGGCTGTCACCAGATCAGTTCGACACGGTAGAGCCCCATCTTTTGGAAATGCTCACTCCGACGCGACCTCGACAAGCAATGGTTGGTGTCTACACGCTGTCTCGTCTAATCGGCGACTTGGTTTCTGAGTACAACGACTGCGCCCGCAACGACGGCACCCAACGGGTTCCAGAAGGCGAAGCGGTCGCACTCTCCGACACGGGCGATGGCAAGCACAAAAAGGTCACAGCAATCCTTGAAAACGACCGCGCGACCGAGCTCATGGCCAGGATTCAGGGGATTCGCAACACAGCAATCAATCGTGGTGAACAGTGCACGCAGGCGGAAGCGCTACTACAGCTGGCACAGAAATCGACCAATGCCGAGATTGTCATCAATGTCTACCGCGAGGTCGGCGGTGGGCCAGCATGGATTGATGGCGTCGGCTGGTTGAGCGAGGTAGCCACCGAAGAATGGCTTGCTCGCGCAACTCACATCCGTATCTCCGCCGACAGCAAGGTGGATGGTTACCGCCCCACTGAGAGCCAGGTGGCTCGCGTCCGTGGGCGTGACGGTACCTGCCGCTTCCCCGGCTGCGACGTCCCGGCAGCCAAGTGCGACCTGGACCATATTCAGCCGTACAACCACGACAATCCCAAGCAGGGCGGGCCGACTGACACTGAGAATCTGCACTGTCTCTGCCGCCGACACCACAATCTAAAAACGCACGAGGGCTGGGATATCGACAGATACCCCGACGGAACAGAAGTGTGGACTTCCCGTAATGGGGACACCGCGACTAGCGTTCCGGTTGGGCCGCTAAAGAACGTCGGCAAGCAAACTTTTCATCAGCGCGTGACACGGAAGATGAAGACGATTCAGAAACGCAACCTCGATTGGATGTTGTCATTTTGCGACGTACCTGACGAGGTCTGGGAGCTAACAGAGGAGGAAGAAAAACGCATCGAGTCCCTCACGGATGAAGAACTCGATGCGGAGATTGAGCAGTACCGACGAAAGCAGGACGAACTACTCGACGGTGACTGACTTAGCCAGGTTGCGCGGCTTATCGATGTCCTCGTTACCGCACTGGCGAGCGATCTCAGCTGCCAGGAACTGCATCGGAATCGTAGACAACAGCGGCTGGAGCAGCGTGGACGTCTCCGGGATTTCAATCAGGTAGTTCGCAAAAGGAACCACCGACTGATCCCCTTCTTCGGCAATCACGATGGTCTTGGCACCTCGGGCTCGAATCTCCTGGATGTTGGAGACAATCTTGGAGTGCAGCACGGCGCGCCCCTTCGGCGATGGCACTACGACGACGACCGGAAGATCATCCTCGATGAGTGCAATTGGGCCATGCTTGAGCTCGCCTGCCGGGAACCCCTCTGCGTGAATGTAGGCAAGCTCCTTGAGCTTCAGCGCACCCTCAAGTGCGACTGGGAAACCAACGTGTCGGCCGAGGAAGAGCATCGTCGGAATAGCACCGATTTCCTTGGCCATGTCGATGAACTCATCGCCCTTAGCGACGACCTTGTCAATCAGTGCCGGGATGGTCTCCAGCTCTTCAAACTCGCGAGTGACCTCATCCGGGTACTTAGTGCCGCGTGCCTGGGCAAGAGCCAATCCGACCAGGTAGTTTGCGGCTACCTGCGCCAGGAACGACTTGGTTGCAGCAACACCAATCTCCGGGCCGGCGTGCGTGTAGAGCACGGCGTCAGACTCACGCGGAATCTGTGCACCGTTGGTATTACAGACAGCCAGCACGCGGGCGCCCTGGCTCTTTGCGTGTCGCACGGCCTCAAGGGTGTCAGCAGTCTCGCCCGACTGCGAAATAGCGACCACCAGCGTCTGGCGGTCCAGCACCGGATCGCGGTAGCGGAACTCGGACGCGACCTCAATCTCGACCGGGATGCGAACCCAGTGCTCAATGGCGTACTTGGCCAACAAACCAGAGTGGTATGCGGTACCACAGGCGACGACGAAGACCTTCTCGATGTCACGCAGATCTTGGTCACTCAGGCGAGACTCGTCGAGAACGATGCGGCCGTCAACGAGGTGACCGGCCAACGTATCGCGGACGGCGGCAGCCTGCTCGTGGATTTCCTTCATCATGAAGGAGTCATAGCCACCCTTTTCGGCTGCGGCGAGATCCCAGTCGATGGTGAATGGTCGACCCTGCTGCTCATTGCCGGCGAAATCCAGGATACGGTAATCATCTGCGGTGATGATGACGACGTTGTCCTGGCCCAGCTCCACGGCCTCGCGGGTGTGCGCGATGAAAGCCGCAACATCGGAGCCGAGGAACATTTCGTTTTCGCCCACACCGACAATCAGCGGAGTGGAGCGACGAGCAGCGATGATGCGATCCGGGTGGTCTGCATGAGTAAACAGCAGCGTGAAAGCACCCTCGAGGCGGTTGAGCACGGACAGCGCAGAGGCCTCGAAATCACCAGCGGTAGATCCGCCGTCGGAACCGTCCAGGGCACGGGCGAGCATGTGCGCGACGACCTCGGAGTCGGTTTCGGACTTCAGCTCAATGCCGGCATCCTCCAGCTCCTGACGTAGCGGAGCAAAGTTCTCGATAATGCCGTTGTGGACGATAGCCACCTTGCCGTCATAGGACTGGTGTGGGTGGGCATTCTCATCAATTGGGCGACCGTGGGTAGCCCAGCGGGTGTGCCCAATTCCGGTGGTTCCAGTGATTTTGTCGCGCCCATCCGCGTCAAGGGCAGCCTCGAGGTTGGCGAGTTTACCGGCCTTCTTCTCTACAGTGATATGCCCCTGATCGTCGACAATGGCAACACCCGCGGAGTCATAGCCACGGTATTCCATGCGTCGTAGCGCATCGACAGCAATATCCAGGGCGGGCTGATGGCCCACATATCCAACGATTCCACACATGCCCTACAGAATAACCCGCGAAGCGGAAAATCGTCATAACGAAATAGACATTCTCGCTCATCCTGGCACTTTTTCAGCAAAGGTATGCACCTTATAGTTAAGCTATTCACTGTGGCTGACAACTTGAAGACTCTGACATCTAATCTTTCCAAGCGTGGACCGCACCGCGTCATGGTCGGTGATCTCGCTTTTACTGGCCTGCCGGGAAAGGTCTACACGCCTGCCGAGGGCAATGGCATCCCCGGTATCGCCTTCGCACACGATTGGCGCACACCGATTGAGGAGTACCACGCCACGCTGCGTCACCTAGCTTCGTGGGGCATCGCGGTCGCTGCTCCGGACACCGAAAATGGCATCGTGGCAGATCACCGTGGTCTCGCCAACGATTTGGAGACAGCGCTCCAGATTCTCGCTGGTGTCCGCCTCGGAGAGGGCAAGGTCGTCGTCCACCCGAAGAAACTCGGCGTTGCCGGTCACGGCATGGGCGCGGGCGTAGCCGTCCTCGCCGCTGCTGGTCACGACCTCATCTCCGGCGTTGGCTGCGTCTTCCCCGCAACTACCGCGCCTTCCTCCAGCGCCGCTGCAACTAATGTCTCGGCTCCGGGCCTCGTCCTGGCCCCTGGCGAGGATCAGTGGCTCGATCGCGGCAACCCAGCTCGCCTGGCTGTTCAGTGGAAGGGCGATGTCGTTTACCGCGAAGTAGACAAGGCTGACCAGGGCAGCTTCTCGGAAACAACTCTTCTCCGTCGTCTAGCGGGCTTCTCTTCCTCCAAGGTGAAGTACCAGGAGGTCGCGCGCGCCGCACTCACAGGCTTCCTGCTGGCCACGGTCGGTGACGACAAGAAGTACTCGGATTTCGCAGACCCGACCGCCACTATCAAGGGCACAACTAACCGCGACATGGAGTGGCTCATCAAGGAGCTGCCGGAAAACCCGGAGCACTCGCTGATTCCCGGCAAGTAGTCACTAGGCCACGCTTCAGGACACGCCCCGAATCGACTTCACCGTCGGCGTCCCTTTCCCCGCCCGCCCGAACAACCGCGTAACGGTTCCCTTCGGTCGGGCGGTTTTTTGTTGCTTTTCGACGCCCGCCGCCACCTCCCTCTCCTTAGTTTCGCGTGCTTTACGACGCTCCTCCAAACCCTGCAATTCTTTCTGTGCCCTCTGTATCGCCGTATCGAACTCCTGCCTGGTCATTGCAGCAGCGTCGTAATAGGCCTGCCCAATCCGGTCATATTTCGCGGCATGCTTACTCCCCATTACCACTCACCTGCCGTTGGCGAATTGACCGCGCCCACAAGCTCCTGGACGTTGGGCTGCTCAGGGGGCTCGGGCACAGCTGAAGCAGATTCCTGCACTGATGCTGCCGAATCCTGGGCTGGTGCTGGCTGCGGCTCTGCTTGTGGTTCTGGCTGCGGTTCCGCTCGCTGTTCTGCTTGCGGTTCCTGTGGCAGCTCGATTCCCAAGTGCTTTAGTTTCTCAGCTGGAGGAGGCGGTTCAGGAACATTTTCAGGTTCGGGCTCGGGTTCAGGTTCGGGCTTGGGTTCTGGTTCGGGCTTGGGCTCGGGTTCCGGTTCGCAAACCTCAGGTTCCGGTTCGGGATCCGGCACACAGTCCTCCGGCGCAGGAGCTGGTGCTGGTGCTGGCGTTGGTGCCTGTTCGCACACTGACTCTTCCGTCTCCGTGCACATGTCTAAGTTGAGCAGCGAGGAGGCGACACTGCCCGCAACACCCACAGCCCCCGCAATTCCAGCGACACTGGCCGCCCCGGCAGCGCCAATGGCACCTCCAAGGGATATCCCAGCAGCAACGCCTGCCTCTATCCCAATATCAACGTTGGCAACGACCCCAATTCCACCAGCGATAGCACCGTTGCCACCGGTTACAGTAGCTCCTTCGCCACTCACAGACTCAGCCACCTCTGCACAGGCCGCCGAGGTAGCACCCGAACTGGCAGGGACAGTAGGAGGCTGCGGCGGGGTGGAGACCACCGCGGCCTCAGTGTCACACGCTGCCTGCTCAAGACATTGCTCGATGCAGGCATTGCGAGCATCGTAGAGCTGACCAGTGGAGTCGACGAGACTGTTACACACCTGCTGGGCCACTTGTGCTGCTTCGGCGCCGACCTCCGGATCGTCGACAAGCGCTTCGCACTGAGAGAGGACGCCGTCGGTTTGCTCGGCCATATCTTCGGCCTGCTTTTCGCAATCCTCAAGGACCTCGTCGACTTTCTTGCCGCACTCGCCGACGCTCTGCGCGCCATTGGCGGACTGCTCATCCTGATTCGCACAGTCCTGCGCGGCTTTATCACAGCGTTCCTTGGCGGCGTCGGCGGCATCGCCTTTCAAACCGCCCCAATCGAAAGCCATAGCAATAGTTATCGCGGAGGCTATCAACCCCACGGAGTTGGAGAACTTGGATAGGGCGCTGCCCTTCCAGCCGTCAGCGCGTCGCACCTTATCCAAGACTTTGGGCAGATTCTTGCCGATGCCGCCGACCCCGCGCTTGGCTCCAATACGGCTTCCACGGCCAATAACACGCACCAATATCGGAAGAATTCGAGCAACCCATGGCATCAGTCCACTACCTCAATTCCACCGAGGTCGGCGCTCCCGTCGCTGTCACAGCCTGCAAAGACACGCCACTGTTCCCGCACTGCCGGAGCATGATTGCCAAGTCCCGCGTACATCGATTGCCCGTGCTCACGCAGCCGCGCTGCCGCCTGCTGCAGACGACGCCCCTGGGCGGCAAAACCCTGGCCACAGTCTGCCGCGGAAATATCGGGAGCGCTTCCCCACCGCTCATGGCCTTCACGGCCGCGCTGCTCGATCTCTCGGGCAGCCGCTGTCACTGCATCTTCCGAAAAGTGCAGCAAGCCTCCGCCACTGCCTCCAGTAAAACGTGCGGACACGAAAAATCCCCTTCCCCGCGAAAAACAGTTCTTATTACTGTTAGGCGCGAAAAAAGGGGATTCGGTTCCGTTGAGGTACTAGCGCGGGTGCCCCCGGGGCTAACGAGCGCGGTAGATGCGCTTACACCCCTCAACACCAGTGAAGCTGAATGGGCCGGTGCCAATCAGGGCGTCGTCTCCCAGGTTGGAGTACTCACCCGGATCTTCATGCGTCACCTGAGCGTGGCGGTAGTAGGTCGGATCATCGAGCTTTACGCGTTCATCCAGTTCACGAGCATTATCTTCGGCGCGCAGCTGGGACTCGTAGCCCTCGACCACATTGCCGGTGAGGAACTCAGCAACCGAGCCGGAACCATAGGAGACAACAGCGACCTTCTTACCAGCCAGGTCCTTCTCGGTGTCCAGCAGCGAGAGCAGGCCGAAGTAGGCCGATGCTGTGTAGGAGTTACCGATGATGCGGTTGTACTCAGTAGTTGGGCCGAGCTGGCGGGCCTCGTCCTCTGCGGTGAGCTCCACACCGTTATTGGCCGAAAGCTGCCGGTGCGCCTTGTAGGCCATTTTGGTAAACGGCTGGTGGTAGCTGAAGTAGTCAATCTCGCTGAAGTCCACACCGCCGCGGGCACGGTAGTCCTCGTAAGCACCCTGAACAGCGTCGATGTAAGCACTAATAGAGAGCTTGCCCTCCACCAACGCCTGGCTGCGGTGGTTCGGACGCCAGAAGTCCATAACTTCGCGGGTAAAGACGCCCGAAGCCGCATCGATAGCCAGGATGCGCGGATTAGCGGTCACCAGCATGGCTACAGCACCTGCACCCTGGGTCGGCTCCGCAGCGGAGTCCAGGTCATAGCGGGCAATGTCGGAGGCGACAACGATGACCTTCTCCTCCGGATTGCGGGCCACCAGAGCGCACGCGAACTGCAGCGCCGCGGTACCGGAGTAGCAGGCCTGCTTCAGCTCGACAGAGCGCGCATGCGGGTCAAGACCGACCAACTCATGCACATAGACAGCAGCGGCCTTCGACTGGTCAATACCGGTCTCAGTGGCGAACATGATGGTGCGCACGCCGTCGATACCGTGGCGGTCCACAATCTTCTTCACCGCGGTCGCGGCCATCGTCACCGGATCTTCATCAGAGGCAACCACGCTGGAGCGTTCCTGCCCCAGGCCCTTGTGGTACTTTGCCGGTTCCGCTCCGAGTCGGGGCGCAATATCGGCGAGGTCAATGCAGTACGAACCCGTCGCAAAGGCGATGTCATCAATACCGATCGGGGTCACATTGCTTGTTGTCATCAAAACCGTGCCTTCACTACCTCTACAGATTTTTAAGAAATAACGGGCAACGAAACATCCCTATGTCATCAGAACGGCCATCAGAGCAGTCATCAGACCACAGGATATTTTGCCCACAAAATGTTAATTGCCTACTACAGAAATCTAGCGCGTTTACCTGAGATTTGTCTTAGGTTTTGCGAATTGTCGCAAACGACTATTCACAAACCACTACTTCGCACGCTCGATAGAAACGTGCGCCTCCATCAGCTCACCCGGGTTCGTCTGTGCCGCGAGCAGGGAAAGCTCACCACACCAGACGATTGCCGCGCAGCACGCTGCTAGACGACGGGCATTCTCGCCCGGCTCACGGTCCTCCTTGCAGCCCAGCGCTGTGAGATTCTTCTCCACGAAGTCCAAGCCCTTGCCATTGCCCACGGAACCGACGATCAAATGTGGCAGGGTGCAGCTAAAGCGCACGGAGCCGTCGTCAAGCGCCTCTACCTGCGTCAGCCCCTGCGAGCCTTCGACGATATTCGCAGCGTCCTGACCGGTAGCGAGGTAAAAGCCCAGCAGCATATTGGCGTAGTGCGCATTACCGCTGCGCAGTGAGCCCGCCATGATGGAGCCGACGAGGTTCTTGCGTTCGTTGAGCTCAGCCAGGCGCTTGGCGGTAGTGCGCAGACGCTCGCGGACAACCGGCTCCGGAATGACGGCCTCGGCGATCACGTACTTACCGCGGCCCAGAATGCCATTGACGGCGGAGGTCTTCTTATCGGTGCAGTAGTTGCCCGAGATGGAGCCATAGCCCAACTCTGGCATCTGCTCCATCAGGTAGGACATCAAACGCTCAGACGCCAGCGTAGCCATGTTGTGGCCCGAGGCATCACCGGAGAAGAAGTCAAAGCGGACAAAGAGAAGACGCGATGCGATCTGGAAGTGAATATCTACCAGCTTGGCAAAACGCGAGGAGGACTCCACGACCTTCTTCAGCTCGTCATAACGAGACAGAATGTTGTCGCGCGCAATGACGGCATCCGCTGCCGAGTCGAGAGTGAAAATCACCGATCGGGTCATCTTCTCACCGACGAAAGTGCAGGTAATGCCACCTTCGATCATGCGGGAGACCTTCGCACCGCGACCACAAGACGGCCACAGCGGGGTCTCGTAAGTCGCCAGCGGAATCTTCACCTCGTCATTCATGACGTTGCCACTAATGCGCACCGGACCAATCCAGCTCAGTGGTACGTGTGCATATTCCAGGTCGTGCGAGCTCTTTTCAGCCATTGTCCTAAGCGACCCTTTCTAGCTGCATGCAGCTTCGGTTCCCAGCTTCTGTAAATTTCAGCTGTCTTAAATTCTACGGTCAAAAAACTGTGGTCAAAGTTGAGCGGCCAGCTTCAGCGGCAACGGCCGGATGCCAGCTGCTTGCCAGCGCGCGGTGATGTCCGCGGCAGTCTCCTCGGCATCGACACCATCTGAGACTCCCACCAGCGCGATTCCACAGTCACCGCCACCGGAGCCGCTGCTCTTGCCCGCGGCCCCCGCGCCATCGGCGATGTCGGCGAGCGCTTTCAGTTTCTCCGTCTCGATGCACACAGCACGCTCACGCTCATAGTCCTGCAGCAGCGTCCGATTCTCACGCAGGCAGGCAAACGCCGCGGTGTGGTCGCCGTCGGCAAGCGCCTGCCAGAGCCTTTCGCTTATCGACGAGACCCTGCGCACAAAATCACGGTCTGCGCCACCGGCCTTCTTCAACTGCGAGTCCGTCTTCACCGGACTGCCCGTCCAGCCGACCAACAGTTGTAGCCCACCGAGGTCGGTGCGGGCGTCAATGCGAAGATTCGGCCACGGTGCCGCCACGGCAGCGACAGGATCAGCCGCCACGAGCTCTGCGAGCGCCGTCGGATTCGGCCGGCGATAGAGCACCACCCCGCCGTGCGCGGAGCACGCGATATCGCCGCCGGAACCAGCTGCACCAGCCAGAAGCGTGGCCACCATCGCAATCTTGTACACGTCCAGTGAATCCAGCTCCAGACCTAGGTGCGTCCCCAGCGCACGAGTTACAGCCACAGCGACAGCCCCGGAGGATCCCAGGCCATACTTCGCACCACTGTCGGCGTCATCGAGGTCTGATTCAATGACGATATTGATGGGACTCTCTGGGATATTTTCCAGCTCGCCCGCAGCAATGCGATAGACCAGGGAAATCGTATGGGTCGCGATGTCATCTGGTGCATCGATATCAATGGCACGCCCCTGCGGGCCGTAATAGCTGGAGTACACGCGAGAGACCGGCTGCGATGGTTCGGCACCGTGGCACCGAACCGTCACATAGCGGTTGACTCCTGCGATGACAGCCAGCCCCTCGACATCCATCACCGCATACTCACCAGTGAGGTACAGCTTGCCGCAGCCACGGCCGATGGACTCGCCTTCGATAGGTCCGCCTTTAGCGTTGCTCAACTACTCCCCCAGCTACACCAGGTAAGCGCCAGGGCCGGAACCGGAAACCAGCACGTCAATATCCTCGAACTCTGCGCGGAAACGATCCGCGATGTTCTCGGCATCGCCGCTGCGGCACAGCACCTTCACGTTCGGCCCGGCATCCATGGTGGCGTAACACTCGGTGCCCTCGTCACGCAGCGTAGCGACGAGATCGAGAGCCGCCACTGAATCCGGATTCCAGTAACGCACCGGAGGCAGAGCCCCCAGCATGGTGGCGTGCATGCGCATGGCGTTGGCCTCAGCGAGCTCACCGACCGCAGTGAAGTCCGCAGCGGCGATGGCGGCCTTCATATCCTCGATATCGCGGGGCACCTGCTCCACCCAGGCCGGGAAGAACGGTGATGTCTCAACCGTGCGACGCATCGCGGCACGGCTGTCAATCTTCTTGCGGCCTGGGGCCAAAACCGCCACGACCAGGGAGAGGTCCAGGCCGGAATCTGGCAGAGCCACTGCGTGGCTGGAAGCATCGTCATCGCCGGGCAGCCACTCGACGAGGCCGCCGAAAATAGAGCGACAGGCCGAGCCCGAACCGCGACGGGCCAGAGCCGAGAGCTGTTCCGGGGTGTAGTCCAGGCCGTAGGCCTTCGCCGCGGCCAGCGCGAGCGCGCCAAAACCCGACGCGGACGAAGCCAGACCCGCACCCGTCGGAATCTCGTTGGTGCTGGTCACCTCTGCGAAGCTAGTGCTGCCCGCACGCTCGCGGACCAAATCCAAAAACTTCTGGACACGGGAGAGGTCCTTGCCCACCATCTCCTGGCCGTTCAGAGTGCCCGAGTCGGCGGTGACGCTGGGATCGTCGATAAGCGACACCGTGGTCGTCGTCGGAGCGATGCCCAGAGTAAGGGACAGCGAACCTGTGGCCGGTAGCTGCACGGCCTCATCGCGCTTGCCCCAGTATTTAATCAGGGCGATGTTGGGATGAGCGACGGCGGTAGCGGTCGTGGTCACGAGGGATTTACCTCCACAGTCCAAGTAGCAACGGCATTGGCGCCCATCATGGCATGGCTAATCAGTTCCGCGTGATCGGCGGACTCTGCCAGCGCCATCACACAGCCACCGCAACCGGCACCAGTGAGCTTTGCCCCGTGGGCACCTGCCAGTCGGGCGGCAGTGACGAGATCGGTGATGGACTCATGCCCAACACCTAGTTCTTCTAGCGCTTCCTGCGCCGAGTCCATGCGATGTCCCAGACGGGCAAAATCACCCTTGGCCAGGTTGTGCACCGCGCCGTCGGCCAGCTGCCCCAAGTGGTCCAGCAACTCTTGGCCATGGACTCGGTGGGAATCGACGAAACCACGCACGCGGGCAACGGCCAGCGACGTCGAACCACGCACACCGGTATCCCCCAGCACCAGCCACATCTTCTTGGCCACCTTCAGCGGATGGAACTCACCCTGCTTGAAGTAGACCGGACGCGATGCACGGGCAACCGTGGCATCCAGGCCAGAGGGGTTACCGTGCGCCAGACGCTCAGCTTCCTGCACCAGGTCAAAGCGCTGACGCTCGGTCAGAGTGCCATCGGCGAGGTCACGCACTGCGTCGATAAGCGCATGTGCCACTGCGGCAGAACCACCCAGCCCTGCGGCGGGCGGGATACCCGAGCGGAGACGAACCAGCAGGTCGCGTTCGGGAATACCGAAGGTGCGCAGGCCAGCGCGGAGTGCAGCGGCGATGGAGGCAAAGCGCTCCGGCAGCTCGTCGATGTCGATGACCTCGCCGTCCATGGAAAACAGGACGGGAGAATCCTCCACGCGGTCAATCCACGCCATCGTGCGCAGCGACGTCACCGGCAGTGCGATAGCCGGCTTGCCGTAGACGACAGAGTGCTCGCCCAACAAAATCGACTTGGCATGGCCTTCACCGAATGCGGCACCCTGTTCATTGGCCAGGGCATAGAACTCCCCGGTCTCCAATTCCTCGGACTTGTCGAGGCCGAAGTCGTCGACGCTGGCGTTTTCTACGCTGGTCACGAAGCTACACATCCTTTTCCGAAACCGACTGTGCGGCAGCCTGCGCCTCCGCTGGGCCATGGATACCCGGCACACCCGCAATGTCGAAACCGTACTTGGAGAACTTCTCCGCCCCGACACCCCAGACGTGGTTAAACCACTCCGTCATCGGTTCGTTCGCACGACGTTCTGCGAGCTCCTGCGGGGTCACGTACACCACTTCATCGACCTCATCGGGGTTGATATCCACCGACTTCGGATCGACGATGCCGGCGTACACGTGGTTGTACTCGTGCTCTGCCAATCCCGAACGATCATCGATGACCTGGTAGATAACAATGCCGATTTCCTCCAACTGGGAGACATCCGCACCGAGCTCTTCCTTCGCACGACGCTCAACGGCATCGGCCACCGGCTCCCCCGGCAGTGGGTGCGAGCAGGTCGCATTCGTCAGTAACAGTGGTGAGTGATACTTCGACTCCGCACGGCGCTGCAGCAGCATGCGTCCCTGCTCATCGAAGAGGAAAAGAGAAAAAGCACGGTGCAAAATTCCCGGCGGAACGTGTGCTTCAAGCTTGCCGACGGTACCGAGAACCCGACCGTCACGATCGACCACCTCTACCTGGATGTCGGCTTCACCCGGGGCAAAGCGGGCTTTAATGTCCTCTGGCGCGTCATTCATTTCCACACTCCTGACTCTAGACTGCGGCCACAACCGCAGCTAACTCCCCGGCAATCTTGCGGGCCGATTCCGCATCGGCGGCCTCCACCATGACGCGGAAGAGCTCCTCGGTGCCGGACGGGCGCAACAGCACGCGACCGGTGGAACCCAGCTTCTCCTCGGCTGCATCGATGGCGGCCTTGACCTCATCAGACTCCAGAATTGCGGCCTTGTTGGACACCGGCACGTTGATAAGGGTCTGCGGCAGTACCTTCATTACGGAGGCCAGCTCAGCCAGAGACTTACCGGTGCGCGCCATCCGCGCCATGAGATACAGACCGGTAAGGGTGCCGTCACCAGTGGTGGCGTGATCCGGAATGACCACATGCCCCGACTGCTCACCGCCGAGCGAGTAACCGCCGGCGTTCAAATCTGCCAGCACGTAGCGGTCGCCGACCTTGGTGGTACGCAGGGCGATATCGTTTTCCTCCATCGCCAGCTTGAGGCCGAGGTTACTCATCACAGTGGCCACCAGCGTGTTGTGGTGCAGTAGCCCCTCTTCCTTCATGGCGACGGCCAGGATGGCCATGATTTGGTCACCATCGACGATGTTGCCCTGCGAGTCCACAGCCAGGCAGCGGTCGGCATCGCCATCGTGAGCCAGACCCAGATCCGCACCGTGCTCCAGCACTGCCGCGCGCAAAACCTCAATGTGGGTGGAACCGCAGTTGTCGTTGATGTTGTAGGAGTTCGGCTTGTCATGAATAGCGACGACGTCGGCACCGGCGGCCGCGTACGCCATGGGGGCGGCCTGCGAAGCAGCACCATTTGCACAATCCACCACGACACGAATGCCGTCGAGCTTGGTGCTGACCGCACGGGAGAGGTGGAACAGGTAGCGGTCGAGCCCGTCTGGGGCCTCCTCGATGACACGACCCACTCCGGTGCCCGTGGGGCCGGTCTCCGGCAGGTTGTGGAGAGCGTGTTCGATTTCCTTCTCCACCGCGTCGTCAAGCTTGGTGCCGCCCGCGGCGAAGAACTTGATGCCGTTGTCCGGCATGGGGTTGTGAGAAGCCGAAATCATCACACCCATGTCGGCACCGTAGTCGTCGGTGAGGAAAGCGACAGCCGGAGTGGGCAGCACGCCGACACGCAAAACGTCGACGCCCTGGGAGGCCATGCCGGCAGACAGCGCTGCGGCAAGCATCTCACCGGAGACACGCGGATCGCGGCCAACAATGGCCAGGGGACGACGCCCCGACGGATTCGTGCCGCTAGTCAGCACAGTGGCCGCAGCAGCGCCCAGCCGCATGGCCAGCGGTGCGGTCAGAGTCTTATTCGCCAAACCGCGGACGCCATCAGTTCCGAAAAGACGTGCCATTGTTGCTAGACCACTCCTTGGGGGTTTTATGAGTTTTGGTATCGCGGACTATTGCATTGTCAATGCTGTATTACTTTAGCCGGTCGCGCAGGCGAATCCAGACTAGCCACAGGACACAATTGGCTGCGGGTCATAAACCGTAGTCTGAGTTTCACGCGAGATTTCCGCGCCCGAGAGGTCCCGAATAACGCGTGTATCAGAAGTGGTGAAGCCCTGCGCACCCGACGACGGCTGGCAAGAGCTGCCACTGACCTGCATACGCTGTGGTTGCGTGTATGCCCAACGGCCACCATTGATGGACTCGACGTTGACCTTCTTCACACCCTTGATGCGCACAGTGACGTCGGAACCAGTAGTAACGGCCTCGATAAGAATCGGAGTGTCGGAACTGTTCTTAAACGCTAGGTCGATTGCACCCTCGTACACCGTCGCCTCACGGCCGGCCGGGTAACGCGAAATGTAGTAACTGTGCGGGGTGTGCGCGACATCCTCCATGCCCGCAAAGTACGAAGCATTGTACAAAGTGGTGGCGAACTGGCTAATGCCACCACCGACAGCCTTGTCCGCATGGCCGTTGAGGATGATGCCCGACTCGACAAAACCCTGCGCAGTACCGCGCGGACCCGTGTAGCCGTTCAGACTGAATGTATCGCCCGGCGCCACGAATGCGCCGTTGACCATCTGCGACACCAGGGCAATGTTTGTTCCCGATGCCGAGCTGAAGCCACCGGTGGTGAACTCACCAATGACATCATCGAAGGTGGCACTTTCCGCTTGTTCGGTGGTGTAGGTGGCGGGCTTGTCCTCGTAGACCGCATCGAACTCGCGCTTATCCGTCGAAGTCACACGCTCGGCGAAGTCCTTCATAGTTTCATCCCACTTCACGGCCACGCCATCAACCGAGGGGACCACTTCACGCGCACCACCGCTAAAGCGTATCGACGCATTGCGCTTATCAACCTCGGAAGCAGCCAGCCCCTCCTCGAGGATCTCGCGTGCGCGGTCGACATTGATATCAGCGGCCAATCCGCCGTCGCGCGGCACAAAGCTGATGATTTCAGCCATGCGCTCCGGCGGAATTACACCATCTTTGCCATCACGGCCCTTGGCAACAATGGGGCCCGACACCGCATCGGCGGCCTCTCCCTCAGCTGCCTCACGGACCTGCTCCTCACCGATAGCCGGGTCGTGCGCGGTGGTCTCTACATCGATGCCCTCCGGCGACAACCACTTGGCGGCCAAATCCCCGCTGACCGCATTGCGGTCGACATCTTGGCCGATGACCGGTGGAGTTGTTTCCACGCGGCCGTCGACAAGCTTGACCTCACCATCGACGGGAGCAATAGTCAGTTCGCCGACGAGACGGTCGACCTGCGGCTCGAACTTAGAGTTATCGATATCGCTGACCAAATCCAGCTCACGGGTAGTAAAGAAACTGCGCACCCAGGTAACTGGGTTTGCCGTCTGCTTGCCCGCCTGCGCGACCGTCTTCTCCCAGTCGATGCTCAGCCCCGCCTCCTCGGGCAGAACCTCCGCCGTGCGTTCGCCGGCACGCAACGCCACTGGGTGAGTGGAAAGATCACCGAGCTGCTCTTCGAGCTTCGCCTCAGCGTGATTCGCGCTCAGCGTGCTGATGTCAATCCCCGCAACGGTAGACCCGCGCGGGACATGGTCCTTGTTCAGCACGTAATCGACAGCGTAAAACACACCGAAGAGCGCGAAGATACCGAGGACGATGCCGAGGAAAATCTTTAATCCACGGTGACTGGAGGAAGACTTTTGTTTGGCCACAGCCACTTACTTTACCGTGGAAACACTACTAACTAGATTTTTATTAGATTCCGCAGGTGTCCGGAATGCGTTTCTTGTTCTTCGCATACTGCTGGAAAGCATCGACCACGGCATTGGCATAGACCTCGGCGCCATCCGGGGTCGGGTGGATAAGGTCCGCGCGCAGCTTGGACAAATCATCACGCACACCATGGCACCAGTCAGCCACATAGACATTGTCGCGCTTCTTTGCCGCGTCGAGGACTTCCCTCTCCGACTGCGGCATCCACACACGATCACCGTACGGGTTGATTAGGACAATGATGCGGTCTTCACCCAGCGAATCGAGGATCTCATCCAACAGGTGTTCGTCCGATGCCGCAGCCGACTGATTGATACCAAGGCCCAGCACGACGAATGGATCGAGCGTACCCGCCGCCTTCATACTCGCGATGATCTCCGGGGCGGCCGGATAACCACGGGAAACAGCCGCATCGATATAGATACCGGGCAGCTTCTCTTCCAACGCCGACGCCGAGGCGAGCATCACAGAGTCGCCGATAGCAGTGATCTGGTCACCACGCGGCATAACACGCTTGGCCAACTCGGCTTCCTCCGCCTTTTGTGCCTGTGCACGGCGCTCAGCTGCCTCCTGTAGCTGTGCCTCCAAACGCGTCATCTTCGGCGCCGTAGCCATTCCCACAACTGCACCAACCACGACGACCAGCGCCAGCCCTGCTGCAACGCGCGGCTTCCAGGAACCGGCAAACTGCGTGCCCGAAAACTGCAACATCCAACGGCGGTAACCCATCCGGCGAATTGGCGATTCCACATTCTTGTACGACCAGTTCGCCAAAAGCAGCGATAGCGCGATGCCTGCGAAGGCAGCGAGGTTCTCATACTGCATGGCCTCATTGCGCTCCAGCAGTTCGCGGATGAGCACGATGACCGGCCAGTGCCACAGGTACAGCGAGAAGGAAATCTTTCCCAGCCAGCACAGTGGCTTGAACTCAAAAATCTGACGCACGGGTGAGACACCGCGAACGACAAGATAGAGAATCGCCGCCGACAGCAACGAGGCGAACACCAACCCACCGCGGTAAGTCGCCGACGCGGTATCCGACATCATCAGCAGAACCAACGAAAGGAAGATCAGCGGCAGCGAGGCCACTACGAAAGCCTGGGCGGAACTGCCAAAGAAGTCCCGCAGGAGGGGTTCCGTGCGTGGCCAGGAGTCCGCCTCTGCGCGTGACGACGTCGATGTCAACCACAATGCGAGGGCCGCGCCAAACAGGAGACCAAAGGCGTGAGTATCGGTACCGTAGTAGACCCTCGTGGGGTCGACCTTCGGATCGTAGAGCGAGACCATCCACACGAAAGAAGCAACCGCCCCAATGCCCGCCACTGCTGCCAGCTTGCGAGATGCCAGCTTCAAGGCGAGAAGAGCCACAAAGATCAATGGCCAGAGCAAGTAGAACTGCTCCTCCACCGACAGTGACCAGTAGTGCGCTAACAGCTGCACTCCGGAATCCGCGAAATAGGACTGAGAGCCCGCAATCTGCGTCCAGTTATTGACGAAAAAGACCGTGCCGAGAAACTGCGTCGACAAGCCAACAGCGGGATCCCCGCCGACCAGACCTGCGACGGCGATGGAAATAAACAACACGAACATCGCAGCCGGAGCGATGCGGCGCAGTCGACGGAGCCAGAAATCTTTTAGATCGATGCGCCCAGTGACCGCGCGTTCGCGCACCAGAAGCGAGGTGATAAGAAATCCGGAGAGCACGAAGAAGATATCCACACCGATGTAGCCACCGGGCAGCACATTATCGAAGTAGTGGTAGATCACCACTGTGGCAACGGCCAGACCGCGCAGCCCATCAATGCCTGGTACGCGTCGAATGCGGAAGGGATGCTTCGCCACCGACGACGAGCTAGAGGAGCTCTTCGCGTCGGAGGTCTTGGTGGCTGTGGTGCTCACCGCCATACGATTTCCTTCTTCCCATCGCACTGCAATCGCACTTTCATCGCACTGCAATCGCACCGCGATAAACGATTCTCGTGGCAATTTTTAACGGATAAAAGTCTAACGTACGGGGCTTGTCTCAAAAATGCAGCCATGCCTGGTCACGGCGGACTTTAACCCAAAAAAGCACCTCGGCTTGCGTGTAATACGCAAACTGAGGTGCTTTTCGAAGCAGTAAAGCTTAACGCTTGGAGTACTGCGGTGCGCGACGGGCCTTGTGCAGACCAGCCTTCTTGCGCTCGACAGCACGAGCGTCGCGGGTGAGGAAGCCAGCCTTCTTGAGAACGCTGCGCTCCTCCGGGTTGAACTCGTTCAGGGCACGAGCAATAGCCAGGCGCAGAGCACCGGCCTGACCGGACGGGCCACCACCGTTGATGTTGGCCTTGATGTCGAACTGGCTCTCGCGCTCGACCAGGACCAGCGGATCCTTGATCTCCTGCTGGTGCAGCTTGTTCGGGAAGTAATCCTCGAGCTCGCGGCCGTTGCAGACAATCTTGCCGGAACCAGCGGTCAGAACGACGCGGGCGACAGCGCGCTTACGACGACCGACAGTCTGAATCGGACGATCCAGGGTCAGCGGTGCAGCCGGAGCAGCCTCAGCCTCGGTCTCGGTAGCAACTGCGTCGCCGATGGAAGAGGTGAACTCTTCAGTGGCAGCAGCAGCGGCAGCCTGAACATCATCGTAGGAAGCCTCGGTGGCCTCTACGTTCTGGTTCTCATTGACGTCCTGTGGGTTGGTCACTGTGCCACCGCCTTGATCTCGTAGTTTTCAGGCTTCTGACCGGCGAACGGGTGCTCGGAACCGGCGAAGACGTGCAGCTTCTTGATGGACGCACGCGAAAGCTTGTTGTGCGGCATCATGCCCTCAATAGCCTCAGCGATAACACGCTCCGGGTGAACCTCGAGGGAACGACCCAGGGTCATCGACTTCAGGCCGCCCGGGAAGCCCGAGTGGCGGTAGCGCATCTCACGTTCCCGCTTGTTCGAGGAGACGTGCACCTTATCGGCGTTGATGATGATGACGTGGTCACCGCAGTCGACGTTAGGGGCGAAGTAAGCCTTGCCCTTACCGCGCAGCAAGTCTGCGGCGTGAGTAGCCAGACGGCCGAGAACAACGTCGGTAGCGTCGATGACGTACCACTTGCGCTCGATGTCACCGTCCTTCGGATGGAAAGTAGACAACATGACTCCTTTTAGGGTCCGTGTAGATTTGCCAGCCACTGTGCACACTGTTGTTATTCCCCGGCGGCCGGTGGAGACCCGAGGCAACATTCACGTGTGCGCACACAGTTTGCCTACTCTACCTTGAGATGGCACTAGAGCAAAAAATGCCAAAGCCAGTCTCAGCCGCAAACTGCTGAGACTGGCCTTTCCCCCCTGGAGTGCTGCTAGCAAGAATACTTCAAAGGCAGATACCTAACTGAAGATCTCAATTGAGCAATGTCCTCCCCTCCCCCGGTTACATAGCTCAATCAAAAGTGCCTCAATCAGGAACCAAGCTATCCCCAGCTAGCTGCCGCGCGGCGGTTAATATCCGCCATTCGCTGGCTACCTGCGCTGACCGTATCCGCGATAGTCGTGAGAATCATATTGAGCTCCTCCGCTGCTGTGTCCCATTCACGCTGAGCCTCCTGGTAAGAATCCGAAGAGTCACCCTCCCACGTAGAGACCATCGGCGCGATGCGCTTCTTCAAATCTCCGAGCAGCCCGTTGATGGTGCCAGAAGTGGACCGAATGTCATCGGCAGCACCGTCGATGCCGCCAAAACTGTACCTAATTGGTTGCATTAAGAACCCTTTCCCCAAAAGGTGATGTGTGTTGTGTGATTCAGTGTTGTGGTTGTGCGATTCGATAAAACGTTTAGAGGTTCAGCAACGACGCACCCGCTGCTGCCACCTGCTTGAACGACGACGCCCCCTCGTCCTCGCCCGCATCGAAGCTGCTGGAATTTGCGCGGATGTTATCCGCGATATCCGTCAGCGCATTGGATAGACGCATAGCTGCGTCATCCCAACGAAGCATCAGATCATCGAAGCTGTCTTTAGCCTGGCCCTTCCATTCCCCCGCCAGACCGTCCACGACGCCTCGAATGCGCCCCAGCTCGCCCTGTACTTCCGAGTTGACGCCATCGACGTCCCCCGCGGTAGTGGTCATTTGATCTGATTCGGCTGCAAATAGGTTTGCCACTGTTTCCCCCTTATTCGTGTTGAGTGACTGATTAACGACGGCATTTTTACCTCCCCGCGCGAGCCAGCCAGCTTCCCGCGTTAAAAACCCGTCATATTGTTTGGCGCGAAAAACCCCGATTCGGTTCCATTTTGGTTTTCCAACCTTTACCCCTGCCTACCCCCGCCCATCCCCCAGTCACTTTCTCTACGCCCCTCGCGTATTACGGCACCGGCCGAGCGCTTACTACTGCCTGGTCGCATACGGGCCGTACCGGCGTAATAGTCCTTCCTCTGAACTGGCACCCCACACTGACTTGAGTTCCGTCCATCACTTTGTGATGCCAGAGCACTATCGAATTACCTGACGGCAGCCGCTCCTCTACGACTACGACATCGGTGCCCAGTACTTGCCTGCGTTCCGGCGCGGACTTTGTCTCATCCCCGGCAACGGAGCTACTCAAAGCTGCTGCTAGATGTTCAAGCGCCATGTCCTGCGAAAGCGGATTAGCGAGCACCAATACGCGCATATCTCCGCCATCCACCGCAATCAGACGGTCGAACGGACTTGCCGAATCAAGCTCCCACCCGCCGGGAAACCGAGCTTCCACGCCTGCATTGGCCAGCGTGACTACTGGAGCAGAATCGGGAACCGGTTTCGATGTGGGTGGAGGCGTAGTTACAGGCGGCGTAGTTACAGGAGGAGCCTGTGCGTGCGATGTCTCACGCTGCTTCTGCCTCCCCTCGTTCTCCCTGCCTATGCCGCCACTAATGAGCCATGCAGCAATCCCAACAATCAGCACTACCACCGTCAACAAACCAACGGCAGCTACTGACACAACCGTGCTTTGATTCGACACTGCGCTGGCTTCTACCCTGGCTGCAGGACGCCTCCCCGCGAGATCCTCCAATTGCTCCACTTCACCGGCTTCAGCGTCGCCGATGCTTTTCAACCAGGCCGGATTTACGCACTCCCCGAGCCGCGAGGCTGGACAGTCGAAGACCAAAAACCCACGGTCGCGCAGACGATCGACTAGTAGAGCTCGCCGCGGGTTCGCTAGCCCAGGTGGAACTTCGCCGACGATGAACTCAATATCCTCCTGCCAGCGGGGCGGATACTCGGTAATACCGCGCCCACCGCTAACTTCCACATCATCAGGTATCCCCTGGGGTACATCCGGATACATGGTCAGCTGATAAGCCAGCGCAATAACTGTTTCCACCAGCGGTGCGCTGTCGTTCGCTCCGACCAAATGTGTCATCCGACTGGCAATGTGCCCACCGCTCAGACGAGTGACACAGACACGCGTTTCCTCTACTTCCACCAACACGCTATGAGACACAGTTGCCTCATCGAGTTCCACAACGGCGTCGGCAAGCGTCAGAATGTACGGATTGAGTTCGGCAGCCAATAGCGCGGAGGCCAGCCGGCACTGTCGCACAGCACCCCAATAGCTGGGCACAATGACTGTTTGCATGCTCTCGAGAAGCGGTCTAGGGCCATGCACCGCCAGTTCTGTGGTGTCTGCAGGTGCCGCGAGTCCCCACAGATGCCAGGTACCGTGGCGCAGCGTCGGGGTCTGAGTGGTGTCAGGAGAATCGACCCGAATCATCAACTGTCCTCCTGGTCACCAGCAGTATCCAACAAACCCAACTGCACAACCTGCGGACTCTGGCCGTGCGCCACCCAATAGCCACGACCCGGAGGCTGTTCGCAGGGCTTTACGCCGAGGATGGGGCCGTCGTCGCGTGTGCCATCCATGACAAAGACGCTGGCGCCCTGATCCTTAACCGCCCCCATGACCGGGTCGTGGAGGGAACGCAACGCCCCGCTGATTCGACGGGCGAAAAAGATATTGAGCCCAATGTCGGCGGCGTGAGCGATGACTTCTGCCAGCGGCTGCAAGGGGTTACCCCGTGAGCCAGCCACGAGGTCATAGTCATCCACGATGACATTGATGGTTGGACCACTCCACCAATTTCGGGCCTTCAACTGCGCTGGGGTGATATCCGGTTGCGGGAGACGAGCCTTCAGTACCTCTGCCAGCTCTGCCAGCATGGGCGTCGCCACCGCAGCCGAGCCTGCATAGCCGGCCAGCCGCTCTTGGGGCACGGCCTCCATGAGCCCACGGCGGTAGTCAATCACGACGAATTTCGAGTCCAACTGCGAGTACCGCAGCTGGTGAACGATGCCCCTCAGCGCGGCGGTTCTGCCACTGCCCGCCGAACCGAATATCAGTAGGTGGCGATCCTTTTCGGGGTGGAATATCACCGCGCCCAGACCGGCTTCTTCGAGACCCACTGCAATCGCACCTCTCGTCGCGGCCGCTGGTCGCGGCAAACGCGCAATATCAATCCGCCGCGGCAACAACTGGAGCTTGGGCGCCTGCTCACCGTGTGGCACCGTCTCTACAATCCGCTTGGTGTCCGCAGCACCGGTGAGAGCTACCAACATCGCAAAGCCGCCCGGCGCGACCCCACGTCCTGGGCTCTCCGGCACCAGCTCCGCTGCCTTACGATCAATCATTGAATCCATCGACTCCGCCTGACGCAGCTCAATCCGAGTACCAATCAGGTCGCGAACGGCAGGTCTCATGTCCGTCCACCGATGGGCTGTCAGCAGGACATGAATTCCCACCGCCAATCCATCTGCAACCAGCGCCTGCACATCGTCACTCAGCGCCGGAAACTCCGTTTTGAACGCACCCCAGCCGTCAATGACCAACACCGAATCTGGCTGCCCTGCCGCCCGTGCTGCTTCCGACGAGAGCCATCCATTAGTGCGAAAGAGCTGTTCCCGACGACTTACCTCACGACGCAAAAAACCAAGCGTACGGCGAATAAGCTCCTCGTCTCCGCGGTGTGCAACCGACGCGACATGCGGCAACTCCGCCAGGTCGCTCAAGCCGCCCGCACCACAATCAACGATATAAAAATGCAGGTCACGGGCGCTGATGCCGTCGGCAAGCGCGAGGACCGCTGTGCGTGCAGCAGTGGTCTTTCCTGACCGCGGAGCTCCGACGATTGCCACGTGCCCGCCGGTTGTGCGCAGGTCAATCCGCAGTGGGTCTTGGCGCTGAAACAGCGGCTTGTCCACCAGCCCAATCACACCGGTCAACCGCTGTCGCGGCAGCTGCTCGTCGGGCTGGAGCTCGATGGCCTCCGGTAATGGTGGCAGCCACACGCGATGCGCACGTGTCGGTACGTGCGAGACCGCTGCCACCACGGCACCGAGCACCGTCTGCTCCGATGTCTGCACAGGCGGATCCACCATTCCACCATCGCTTGACGACGCACCGAGAGCTTCCCGCGTCCAATTTTCAGCGGTAAATTCAGCGACAGCGGCGACCTGGCCCTGCAGCCCCTGCTCTGCCCCAGCCGCCGCACCGTCAACAGGCTGCGGACGGACCACCGGGCCGGAAACATACGCCGACCGAAAACGCACCGGCTCGGCGGCAGCAGATTTGATATACCCAATGCCCGGGATGGCCGGCAGATGATAGGCGTCCGGAACTCCCAACACGCTGCGGGACTCCGCGACGGAAAAGGTCTTCAGCCCGATGCGATAGGAAAGATGGCTTTCCAGCCCGCGCAAGCGGCCTTCCTCCAGACGCTGACTGGCCAGCAGCAAATGCATGTGCAGACTGCGCCCCAACCGACCAATCGCAACGAAGAGCTCGGCAAACTCCGGGCGTGCGGAGAGCAGCTCCGAAAACTCATCCACCACAATCAGCAACGCGGGCATAGGTGGCGCATCTATCTGCCCAGAGCGCCGGGCCTGTTCATAGTCACTGACACCGGCGAAATTCCCCGCAGCACGTAACTGCTCTTGGCGCCGCGTCATCTCACCGCGCAGTGCGTCTTCCATGCGGTTGACCAGGATAAGCTCCTGCTCCAAGTTGGTAATCACCGCCGAGACATGAGGCAATTGATCCAGTCCCAGAAACGTCGCCCCTCCTTTGAAGTCCACCAGCACAAAGTTCAACTGATCCGGACTGTGCGTGGCTGCGAGCCCTACCACGGTCGTTCGGAGGAATTCCGACTTACCCGATCCTGTGGCACCAACGCACAGACCGTGTGGGCCCATGCCGCCCTCGGCGCTCTCCTTAAAATCCAGATAGACCGGCGCGCCGCCGTCATCAGCCCCAACGGGAATACGCAGACGAGCACTGCCAGAGCGCGGTCGGTAGCGCAGAGTTGTCGGAGGCGGATACAACCCGAGCTCCTCCATAACCGGATCTTCCGAGGTCTTAACAGAATCATCTGCGCTTGTTGGCACTTCAAAACGCGCCAAGCTCCGCCCAAGAACTTCCGCTTCTGCTGGACTCAGCTGATCAGGTACACCAATCTCCTCCCTTCCGGACGCGGTTTCCGCATGCACAGCAGTAGTGGAAACGACCAGCGCGATGCCATGGTTAACCGCGGCCTCCCACAACGTTGACTGCGCCTCCACGACGGTCAGCAGAACTACCGAGGTCTCCGACCCCGCCGCGTCAAAAATCGGTGTCAGTTCAGTGACATCGAGCTGTCCGCTCGAATCCGCCAGCACAATCAGCACTGCAGCTGGCAGTGTGTCGATAGCCGTGAGCAGCTCCGTCAGCTGCGCACACGTCGCTGCCCGCAACCGCGCTGAGCCACAGGCATCAGTAACTGCGGGGTGTCCGTGGTGTGGTGTCCATTTCAGCCATTCCCACCCATCTCCCACAACTGCAATCAGGCAATCCTCCGGATGATGCAAGGCAGCGGCTTGGGCGACCATCGCTCGAGCCAGCCCCTGCGCCGCGGTATCTCCAGTGAGGGCGATGATCTCAAAGGCCGACACATCTATGGCAAAGGGCACTCCCTCAACCTGACGAGCCGATCGAATAACTTCCCGCAGTGCTACGGCGGAAACCGGATCCAGTTTCTCGGGCGCCGGAATTGCCGGCGGTGTCACAGGCGTTGCGGGCTGCTGCGTTGCCACCCCGATGCGCAGCTGCAAGAAATCCGGGTCCCCCTTTCGGCGTTCGCACGCCCGCCCCATCGCCCCCAGCTGCCACAGAGTTCCAGGCCGAGGGTGGATAAACTGCGCCGATTCACGCTGCATCCTCGCTGCTTTCGCCACCGCCCGGCGAATACTGGACAAATGCCTCTGATAGTCCTTTCGCGCCGGTGCCATGTCCTTATTTCCCGCCCCGCCCGACACCATCATGCCCACAGTGGAAAACACCATCATCAGCGGAAACATAAACGACATCGGGTTACGTCCCATCCCAGAGACAAACATCAACACCACCATGCCAACCACCGCCACGACCATGATCAACGGCATGAGTGCACGCATCAGCGGCACCGGCTGTGGCTCCGGCGCTTCCGGTGGCGCATCCGGCGCGATTGTGCCCGTCATAGGCTGTGGCCCCGCTTTTCGGGTAGCCGAAATCCCCGCCCGTGCACTAGTCACAAAAATCCCCCCGCTATGTGTCGCCCCTTGTGTTCACTCGACGGCCAATCCCCCGACCAATCGGTGTGCACATAGCTTAAAACACACTCCGGATTCTCGCAGCGCATGGCCGAAACTGATAGCGGGGGCACGCGCAGTTACTACCCCGAGTAGCGCTCTAACGAGTTGTACGCCACTCTAGAGGGACTAAAGCATGCAGAATTCATGGGGGAAATACATGCTGGGGGAACTCATTCGCGTGCGCATTGATGCCGCACACATGCCCGAAGACACCAACCGAGCACACGCAGACCTTGCGTTACCGACCAACGTCGCAATCGCCGCACTCGTACCGGATATCCTGCAAATTTTCGATATCGACATTGCGGACTTCCCGCTGGCACAGTGGCAGCTACGGACCGCCGCTGGCACGATACTGCTTGCCGACGACACCCTGAACGATGCCGGTATTGCGCCAGGCGAACGCCTGGTTGTTATCAACGACCCAGGGCCCGTGCCCAAACCTCGGCTCTTCGATGCCGCCGATGCTATTACCGACACCACCTATACCGACGGTATCGGTACGGCTGATTTGGTTGTTGGCTGTACCGCCGCCCTCGTGGCCACAGCTTCAATTGCAGCTGCCTCACTGAGCTTGAGCAGTACCGATTCCACACTGGCCGCGGCAATCAGCTTCATCGCGCTGCTGGCAGTAGCCGGTGGACTGCGCCTGGCTCTGTTGCGTAGCGCAAAACCGGCGATTGTCATGTCCCTGGAGCTGCAAGTGCTCATTCTGGGCACCGCTTCGGGGCTCTGCTTCGTCGGCCTCGACCTACACCGCATACTCACCGACTGGCCGCCGACTGCTGCGATTAGCGTCGCGCTTGCCGTCACCGGTTTGGTTTTTCTCATTTCCAATACCGACGACGGCGACAACCGCATCACTGTTACCCTGGGCGCCGCGGGTCTCAGCGCTGCAGTTACCTTCGGTATTTACGCTGCGGCTGTCGCACTTTTCCAGAACTCGGTTCAATCAGGAGCACTCACCGCTGCTAGTGCAGTCATCCTGATACTGCTGGCACCTTCCCTGGCTATCAAGGCTGCCGGTATTCGCGTACCCAAAGTCCCTGCCGCCGGAGAGAGCTTCGATGACAGCGAAACTCCCGAAATATCCCACACCGCACCTAAGCGAGCGGGTTGGATTCTCGACGGCATCCTCTGCAGTGGCACCGGAAGTCTCAGCATCTTCACCCTGGTGGTTCTTTTCTCCGGAGCCTATGCGAACAGGTGGTGGCCTCTGGGCATGGCTGCTGCTGTCATAGTCTTTTGTGCAATTCACTCCCGTGGCCAAGCCCGGAAAGTAGCTTCCACCTGCACTGCTTTAGCTGGTCTTGCCGTCATTGTGGCTGTCGCCTTTCAACAGTGGTTCGAAGGCAATTGGCCAGTTTCCGCTGGCCTTGTCGTCCCAATGCTTGCAGCCACCGCCTTAGCCGCATTTCCAGCGTCACGCATCTCACCTACAACGCGCCGCATAGCTGAGCTAACCGAGGCCTGCAGCATCGCCGTCCTTCTGCCCATTGCGGCCATCATTGCCGAATTCCCTGAGTTCGTAAGTGGGTTCTTCCAGTGAAAAACCCACTTTTCATGAATGCCATAAAAACCCGTCTCACCGCCACGACCGCCCTTTCCACAGTGCTTATCTCCACGTTGACGGCGGCCACCGCAGTAGCACCGTCGGGCATCGCCCCAATAGCGGCTGCCCAGAACAGCCAGGACTGCGTGGCCACGATGCTGTCGTCGGAAAGCGCACTGCGTGAACCGACAGTGATCGAAAAAACTCTTCGGTTTCGCCAAGCATGGCAACTGACGACGGGTGCGGGGATTACGGTGGCGGTGATCGATACCGGGGTCTCACCCAATGAGCGCCTGGGCGAGGTTCTCGACGGTGGCGATTTTGTCGACGGCGACAGTGGGTTCGTAGACTGCGACGGTCACGGAACTCTAGTAGCCGGCATTATTGCAGGCCGGCCCGGTGCCGATGGTTTCGCGGGACTGGCGCCCGACGCGCACGTGTTGTCGATAAGACAAACGGCCGATGGCGAAGGCAATTTGGAGTCGCTGGCACAAGCTATCGACAGGGCCGTCGCGGAGGGCGCGAGGGTTATCAATATCTCGCTCACATCGTGTGCCCCGGCAGGTGTAATGCCCCAAGGTGCAACAGATGTTGCCGAAAGCGTCGCACGTGCGGAAATCTCAGGCGCAGTAGTGGTCGCAGCGGCAGGAAATAAGGGCGATAGTTGTCAGGCCGGATCCGTAGCGTGGCCCGCAGTCCTGCCGGAGGTAATCGCAGTATCAGCAGTACAGTTCGACGATGCTGGCCAAGCACAACCCGCGGAGTATGCAATCACGGGACAATGGGTCAATGTCTCCGCTCCCGGCGGTCCCGTACTCGGTCCCGATCCGCGCACCCCTACCGGCCTCATAGACCGCCACGTGTTCGGGTCCGGGGATAACACCCGAGCTCAGCAAATCGACGGCACCAGTTTTGCCACGCCAGCCGTGTCGGGAACGGCTGCCCTGCTGCTGGCACGAAACCCAGAGCTTTCCCCAGCACAGGTTCGCGACATCATCCTTAATTCCGCGAGCCCAATTAGTTCCGACCTCGGCCTTGGTCGCGGCATCATTGCACCGTATGACGCTCTGATTTGGACCACTGTGGACACCGCCGCGCAGCACGACGCCAATCCCGCTACCGCACCGGCTCCGCCGAATCTGCTTTCTTCGCAGGAGCGCAATGCACCGCTCCGGGCGACTGGTTTGCTCCTGATATGCGCGCTGGGCCTAGGTGCCTGGCTGCTCTCGCGTCCCAGACAGCGGCCCTAGCGCCGCCTGCTTACTCAGCTCAGGGCCTCCACGCAGCGCGGCCAGCACTTCCCAGTCCACTGGTCGCGTGCCACCGCTATCGGCATTGGTTGATGCATTAAACCCGAGGGCGGCCAACGTCGTGCGATCGTGCACAGCAAAGCGCATCCCCTCTGGAGAAATGACGTGTACGGCCCCATTTACGCTTACTGCAATCGAGCTGCGCTCACGGCTGCGACCATCCACGAAACCGTCGACGGCCGCACCCGAACCGTCGGCATGCGGGTAATCCACGTGCCGCCCCTCCGGAGCATGCTGCGACCACTGCACGAGAGCTTGCGGCCGTCCTGCTATCCGGCCGGCACACAACCAGCCATCAGCATCGGCAAACGTCAGCGGCTTTTCAGGTAGCCCCGGGACTGCTGGCGCATTCGCAACGGGAACTGCCGCCAGCTGCCCCTCACTGGCCTGCAGAACTGGGCTATGCGCAGCTAATAGCTCTCCTAGCACCGGGGAGAGAATCGCGGCACCGTCGTCAAGCACGATAACGCGCCGCTGCCCGACCTCAACCACATTGCCGACTGTGTCGAATGGAGCGGCGAAGTGCGTGGGTGCGCCGCGGTTCGGGATTGCTGGCGCGGCCAGAATCGGAACCTCCGGAATCGTTCTGAGCAACGCAGGGCTGACAGGCCGGACTGCGGCGCGTTCCAACCCCAGCGCTCGAGAAACAGCGGCGTGCTCCGGGTGGTTGACATCCAGCCGCGAGCGGTAGCCCTGCGTAATCAGCCAGAGGTTTTGGCCATCGGCAACGACGGCACTGTCCGAGTGGGTTCGGGTAAGCTGCTGCGGTTCCGCACGGACTTCTTCAAGACGCGCAAGCGACTCTGCAACAATCCACGGCTGCCCGAGGTCTTGCACCGTCCGCTCGCATAAAGACAGTGCCAACTCCGGCGCACCTGCACTGCCCCTCTTGGCAGCTCCCGAGGCACCAGAGCCTGCCGGCGCGGCCGGAACTGCTGGTGCGCCCTCAATCCCGACAGCAAAACTGATGTCCTCTTTGTCCAACTCGCTACTGCGCACCCGCTTCGGCTCAGCAGGATTGCCCAAAATTAACCGCGCCGATGCGAGATTCGCGACTGGATGCAATCGACCATTGACACGTACATGCAGGCCCTCCGACCCCGATACGACAATCAGCTGCTCATTGGAGCTCGAACCGCCCTGCGGCCGCACCAACGACAGCACCGCAGTGCCGGCGGCCAGTAAAACCACCAGCGCACAGCCGATAAACAGTGCTCGCGTACGCGTGCGCAGAGGATCGTGCAGCATTCGCGAATCCGCACGCACAAGCGCGTGCTCAATCCGACGAATCAAGAATCGATGACCGCTGACCTGGCTAGGCGTAGTCGGCGTACGTGGCATGAGTTTCCCCCAAAACTATTCCCCCAAATAATCTCTACCCTGCAGAGTAAGCCAGGCCGCGCTACTGTGCGACCAGGGGAATTTTAGTGGGGAACATATTGGGGGGATTTTCACATGCCATTGTCATTGTGGCTACTCATTACAGCAATAACCATCACTGCAGGCGCGCATGTCCCTGTGCGCGGCCGCAGCCTTCGTGACCGCCTGCGACGCACCGAACCAGGACAACTCATCGGACTACGTCTCACACCAGGCCTGCGAAGCCAGCTAAGCGCTGCGGATATCGTCTCGCTTGCCGACGACAGCCCAGTGACCCTGGATGCGCTGTGCTTTTATCACATTGCGCCGGAAGTCCGCGGAGAGCATGCGCACCGCTACTTCCGAGCAGCCGAGCGCTCCGGCACAGCCCCTGAACCCTGGACACATCTGGTGGCAACTCTTCCGGTGGAAGCCTCCGCTGACCAAGCCCTACGCTTCCTCATCCACCGGCTGGGAACCCTTGGTATTCGCGCACGGCGATTGACGGCACCGGAATGTGCTCTGACTGAGAGCTCTGCGGAGGTCGTGCAGCTGCGCCGCACTGGACGCTCTCATCATGTGGCGGCGTTGGGACGCAAACCGCACCTGTGGTTAAGCCGACAACGTGACATCGCTATCACTAATGGTCCGGCGCAGGTCATAGGAGCCGGGAGCAGTGGACAAACCATCACAATGTGTCCCGCGAACGTCCCCCGATTGGAGGTCGACTGCGGCAATCAGGACATTTGTGAGCTGCTCATCGGAATGCTCTCGCTCGGCTATCGAGTCGGGATTCGCACGTCCCGTCCACATTTCTATACTGTGGCTCTTGATCTGGGCGCAGTACTTCTCGCTCGAGCTGGAGACGACACCGTCGATGTGGTTGTTGTCGAAGAGTATGAGCCCGACCTGTGTACTGGAATCGCGAGAATCATCGAGGTCAGTCGTACAGGTTCGCCCACGGCAGCAGCAGCGGAAATGCCAGCTTCGTGCCCTCGACTGGCGATGGGCGAATTCACCTGGACGCTATCTACCGCCCGCACTACCGATGAATTGCAGCCACTAGCTATGCGGGCAACTAGCGGTTTAGTCCCGGAATCAACGCACCCAAATCTGGCAGACCGCCCGGCGCCTGGGAGCCGTCAGGCTCCCCCTGCTGCGCCGGGTCATTCGGAGCGCCATTTTCTTGGCCACCCGGCTGACCGCCTGCTGCAGGAGGCACATCCTCCTTCGGCATCTGTGCACCAGTGACATTGCCATTGTCGATAGTGGCAGCGCCCGCTGGTCCCGAGCACTCCAGAGTAGACGGGCCATAGGCCGCGCAGTTGTAACCGAATGCGCTCAACTGAGAATTCGCTGGCAGCGTCTTCATCTCACCCGCCGGCGGGAACGTAAGGACCTCGTAAGTAACTCCCCCCGGGTTCCAGGACACAGCATTGGCGGGAACCTTGTTTCCCGTGCCGTCATCGACCATCGGAGGATTGGCAAGATTCACCTGGCAGGCCAAGTAGGCGTCACCGCTCAGATCGTTGAGGAAGCAGCGTGTCGTGCCATCCTCCAACTGAAAGAGTCGAGTATTTGGGCCGTCCGCCGGGGTGTAATCCGCATCATTGACCTGGGTGATTGCAGGAGTTTCCGTCGGCGTCTCTGATTTTGTCGGTGTCGTCGACTCTTCAGTCGGCTTCGGCGGAGTCGAGGATTTAGTCTTTGCGGAAGAACTGACGGAGCGATTCGAGACTTCCGGCTTAGCCGGCTCGTCGTCTCCACATCCGGCCAGCGCGAAAGTCATCATCACACCGGCTGCGATCGTTGCCATAAATTTATTCATCCGCATGGTGTCCTAACCTACCCGACCATCGCTCCATCCCCTAGTAGCCGAGGGAGGAATTACTTCCGGAGAACTAGCTCGCATCTCGTCGATGCGTTCTGGCGTAATCACGTCATTGAAGGCGAAGATAGTTACTTCCCTATCTCGATAAACAGGGGTTACCCCTGGAGCTACCCAGAGCCCTTCACCAGGAAACTCTAAATCCTCCTTGGAATCCCAAATACCCGGGGGTGACAAATAGATGAATCCCACGTTCAGCTTTCGGGCTGAGCGATCGACATCGTTCACCCCATCCGGCCGATCGGGGTCTGGAAAACCGAGGTAATCAGCGTGCCAATACAGCATTGAGGTAGCAGTCCACTTATTCGCCACTGGCCAATCATAGTGCGGGAACACTACCGGCAAGTCATTGCGAGCGTACATCCAGCTGGACCCCTCCGGCGGATTGGTAAACGTGCGGTACTTATGTGCCTCCGGCTGCTCGGCCAACCAATCAAATGCCTTTAAGTCAGCCTTGGAAATGATTTGCCATTCCCTAGGGCTCTTGTAGGCGAAATCCGCAGCGCTAGCATTAGACGCCACTCCATAGACCACAAGTACAGCAGAGCTCACCGTCGCTAAGCTCAACCCCAGAACTCGCCCCGTCGATGGCACTTTTGACTCACTAATTCGAGCCGCCCACGCGCAGCCCCACGCAACGGCGATACCCGCAAGCGCGGAATACAGGTACGCGGTGACCATCACCAACCGGTGAGGCGTCGAATAGTGAAGATCCGTATACAGCGCGAGAATATCGCCCGGCACGCCACCAAAATGATTGAGCGCGTGGGTCGTCATCAACACCGAAACAAACCAGGCCGGTACTACCCACACCCGTCGGCGCGAAGTATCCGCGAAAACCAAAAACGCCATCCCGATGAAACCGAGGATGATGATTGGCCAGAACGGCCGGAATTCCTCAGTGTGGCGGGTCAGCATTGTGGCGCCTCGATACCACGCATCGAAACGATCGAGGTCGTCTACTTCAGCGCTAACCGCGCGCACATCCTCGGTCTGAGAAGTTCCCGTAAGCCACTGCGGCAGTAGTACTGCCACTGCTGGCACAAAGGCGGCTGCAATCACCGCGACGTCGTAAAGCTTGGCGCGAACCGCACCCAGTTCAGGATGCGCGGGACGCGGCAGGCGGTAGCACAACCACCAAATTGCACCGAGCATAACGACTGTAGGCACCGATGCCGGATGGAGCTCTCCGATACCGATTATCGAAAGCGCAGCGCTCAAGATGCGCTGAGGTGCGTGTGGGAGCGACGTAACAAAGGCAAAAACGGTAATCGCTAGCGCAATCGAGACCTGGTACGGCCAGGCCCCCACGAAGACCCCGACGGGCATCAATACCGGAAGCGCTGCGGAAACAAGCGCCGCAACCCCCGCAGCAACGGCGGTGGACAGCTTTCGGCGATCAATAATTCGCCAGGTCAGCGCCGCAGCCGCCGTGGGTATGGTCACGGCCGGAATGATAATGCCGAGGTAATTGACCGCCTCGGTGATTGGTAGACGGACAATCAATATCCAAAGCGCACCGAACGCATGCCATGCGGCGGGATAGTAGGACACCGCCTGAGTTTCCACATTCTGAATCTCGCCCATTCTAGTGGCCGAGGCCATGCCGTCTTCCGTAATCGAACGGAGCACACTTGCATGCCAGAGTGTGTCCCAGCCTTGCTGGATGGTCGCCATCCCCTCGGACATTGAAGCGATGCGGCCGATAGCGGTCCACGTGAGAACCGCCGCTGCGATGATGACTCCGATACTTGCGATTAGCCCATAGCCCAACTCGCGCCATCGACTTGCGGCGGGCGGCTGCGTCTCGGCCGACACTGAGCGATCGACACTACCGCGCCGCCGCCGAATCAAAGCGCTGCCGCCACTCCAGCAAAGCGCGAGAAGTAGTGTCACGGCCCAGCAGATAGACGCACTGACCAAGGTGAAGCGCACTTCGATAGCGCCGAGCGCCCACCCTGCGGTACCTGCGATACCAAACGTCACCGCAGGACCGAGGGCCAGCGCCCACGGAGTACGAACGCCGCTGGCTCTCACTACAACAGCGCCGGGGATTACGAGCAGCGCAACCAAGCTAACAATTGCCCACACCACTACCGAACACTCCTCCTACGGTCACTTTCTTCAGGGAATATTACCGAGAGCTTGTACATTTAAGCCTCGTCCCCATCTGTCCGGGCATCACGACGCTCGCGGGTCTGCTCCGCCCTGGCCGCCAAATCAGCATCGCCGGGGTAATCAACACCTACCAGGCTGAGCCCACGCGCCTCTGCCACCGGGACCAACGGGGAACGCTTCCCTTCACTCAACAACTGTTCAGTGAATCCAACCGCACGTCGCCCCTCACCGACACTAAGGCAGGCCCCAACCAGTGAGCGCACCATAGACCAGCAGAACGCGTCGGCAGTCACATGGGCCTCGTACAGCTCTGGTTCTTCCCGCGTAGATACGTCGAACCACTGGAACCGCTGTAGATCTCTAGTGGTCGTCGCATGTGGCTTGTGTCGACAAAAAGCGGCAAAGTCATTGAGCCCCAGTAGGGCATCAGCCGCCACCTGCATGCGGTTGATGTCCACTGACCGCCGCCAGTGGGCCGTATCGCGAGCACGGGTAGGAAGCGGGCCACTGACGCAACTAGTGACGCGATAGACATAGTGCCGACGTAACGCGGAAAAGCGGGCATCGAAACCCGGGGGCGCAAACGAGGTGCCCCGAAGCGTCACGTCCGCGGGCAATAGTCGCGCTACACGACGAACCAAATTACTCGGGTCCCCTGCGATAGAACGTGTGTCTAAACAGGAGACAGGAACATCTGCGTGAGCCACCTGCCCGGAGGCATGAACACCGGCATCTGTACGACCGGCCACAGTCAGTTGCACGGGAGTGCGCAACACCTTCTCCAAAGTGGATTCCAACGTCGCCTGCACAGTCCGCACCGGTTCTCCAGTAGGCTTATCGCGCTGAGCAGCCCAACCATGGAAATCGGTCCCGTCATAGGCAATGTCAAAACGCAACCGAACCAGGTCGGAGTCGGTGCTCCCCATAGCGGCTCGATCGGGAGAATCGCACGGGGTATCCGGAGTCGTTGGAGTAAGTGATGTCACGGTTAACAGATTGTAGCCGGGACCCCGGATTAGATAATCAGCAGTTTCCACCGCAGGGTCTCCGTATTGCTCTCAATGTTGGTGCGTAATCCGTCGGTGTAACCGGAGGCAGAACTGGAGTCGGGCGCTATGCACCGTCGTCAAGCACAAAGAACCCCCGGAAGAGCGTTCAGATATGAACTGCTCAACGGGGGTTCAAAGCTGTGACGGTCAGAAGCCGTCAGCGAGGGGAATTACTCCTCCTCTGCAGCCTCAGCCTCAGTAGCCTCAGCCTCTTCGGCCTTTGCCTCTTCAGCCTGCTTGGAAGCAGCAGCGCGAGTTGCGCGAGTTGCCTCAGCAGTTGCGGTCTCTTCCTCAACCAGAGCGATCAGAGAAATCGGGGCATTGTCGCCCTTGCGGTTACCCAGCTTGATGATGCGGGTGTAGCCGCCGTCGCGATCAGCGAACTGCGGACCGATCTCGTCGAACAGCTTCTTAACTGCGTAGTTGTCGTTAAGCAGCTTTGCAACGTTGCGGCGATCTGCGAGAGTGCCGCGCTTTGCCTTGGTGATCAGCTTCTCAACGTACGGACGCAGCAGCTTGGCCTTGGTGTCGGTGGTCTTAATCTTGCCGTGCTCGATGAGCTGCTTCGCGAGGTTGGCCAGAATCTTCTTCTGGTGCGAAGCGGAGCCGCCGAGACGGGAACCCTGCTTAGGGGTAGGCATAGGTATCTCCTCGTTTTAATGAAGTCGCGTCGGTGAACTACTCGTCGTAGCCAGCGCTTGCGCCATCAGTCCAGTCAGCGTCATCGCCCGAGGCAGCGTCCAAATCAGCGACAGCAGCCGGGTCGAAGTTGTTCGGGGAATCCTTCAGAGCGAGGCCAAGCTCAGCGAGCTTCTCCTTGACCTCATTGATGGACTTGTCACCGAAGTTGCGGATATCCAGCAGATCCGACTCGGTACGAGCAGCGAGCTCACCGACAGTGTGGATCTCCTCACGCTTGAGGCAGTTGTAGGAGCGCATAGAGAAGTCCAGATCCTCAATCGGAGTCTGGTACGCAGCGACATCCTCAGCCTCGCGCGGGCTCGGGCCAATCTCGATGCCCTCAGCAGCCTCGTTCAGCTCACGTGCCAGACCGAACAGCTCAACCAGAGTCTTGCCTGCCGACGCCATCGCGTCGCGGGCGGTGATCGAGTTCTTGGTCTCGACATCGATGATCAGCTTGTCGAAGTCGGTGCGCTGCTCAACACGAGTAGCCTCCACCTTGTAGCTGACCTTCAGAACTGGCGAGTAAATCTGGTCCATCGGAATGCGGCCGATTTCGCCACCGGAGTTCGGGGTCGCCGGCACGTAGCCACGACCACGCTCAACGATCATCTCAATATCCAAGCGACCGGAATCATTGAGAGTAGCAATGTGGTGATCCGGGTTATGAATCTCCACACCTGCTGGGCACTCAATGTCTGCAGCGGTCACCGCGCCTGCACCTTCGCGACGCAGGTAAACGGTAGCCGGCTCATCGAACTCGCTCGAGAGCACCAGACCCTTGATGTTCAGGATGATGTCGGAGACATCTTCCTTCACGCCCGGGATAGTGGTGAACTCGTGCAGCACACCGTCAATGCGGATGCTGGTGACTGCAGCGCCCGGAATGGACGACAGCAACGTACGACGAAGGGAGTTACCGAGGGTGTAACCGAAACCCGGCTCCAGCGGCTCGATAACGAACCGGGAGCGAGAGGAATCAATGTAGTCCTCAGTCAGCGTTGGGCGCTGGGAAATGAGCATTTTCGAAAATCCTCCAGGTGGCGACCGCTATATGACGCCATAGGGAATGAATGGATGCAAGCGAAGTTGGTTATTACTTCGAGTAGAACTCGACGATCAGCTGTTCCTGAAGCGGAATGTCGATCTGTGCGCGTTCCGGGGTCTGGTGCACGAGGATGCGCAGGGACTCAGGAACAACCTGAAGCCATGCCGGGACGACAGCGTCGACCAGGTTCTCCTGTGCCTCTTCGAACCAAATCATCTTCTGCGACTTCGGGCGCACGTCGATGATGTCGTACTGGCTTACCTGGAAGGACGGCACGTTAATCTTCTTACCGTTAACGGTGAAGTGGCCGTGGGAAACCAGCTGACGAGCCTGGCGACGGGTACGAGCCAGACCAGCGCGGTAGACAACGTTGTCGAGACGCGACTCCAGCAGGACGACGAGGTTATCGCCAGTCTTGCCCGGACGACGGTGAGCCTCGGCGTAGTAGCGACGGAACTGCTTCTCCATCACGCCGTAGGTGAAACGTGCCTTCTGCTTCTCCTGGAGCTGGAGCAGGTACTCCGACTCCTTGATACGAGCGCGGCCAGCCTGCCCCGGAGGGTAGGGACGACGCTCAAAGTTCATGTCGCCACCGACGAGGTCGACGCGGAGACGACGGGACTTACGGGTTGCGGGACCGGTATAACGGGCCATTTCTGTTCTCTCCTTACCCTATTCCTAGACGCGACGACGCTTCGGCGGACGGCAGCCGTTGTGCGGCTGAGGGGTCACATCCGAGATCGAGGACACCTCAAGGCCAGCGGCCTGGAGGGAACGGATGGCGGTTTCGCGGCCCGAACCCGGACCCTTAACGAAAACGTCAACCTTCTTCATACCGTGCTCCATGGCCTTACGAGCAGCGTTCTCGGCGGCCATCTGAGCAGCGAACGGAGTGGACTTACGAGAGCCCTTGAAACCGACGTGACCAGAGGAGGCCCACGAGATAACAGCGCCCTTCGGGTCCGTGATGGACACGATGGTGTTGTTGAAGGTGGACTTGATGTATGCGTGGCCCTGAGCCACGTTCTTCTTTACAACGCGACGGCCGGTACGACGGCCGCGTGCGGACTTCGGAGCTGCCATGTTTTACTTCTTCTTTCCGGCGATCGTCTTCTTCGGACCCTTACGCGTACGAGCATTGGTCTTCGTGCGCTGACCACGGACCGGCAGGCCACGACGGTGGCGCAGACCCTGGTAGGAACCAATCTCAATCTTGCGGCGGATATCAGCCTGAACCTGGCGGCGGAGGTCACCCTCGACCTTCCAGGTAGCTTCAATCACGTCACGCAGCGCAGCAACCTGCTCATCGGTGAGAGCGTCGGTGCGCAGATCCGGAGAGATGCCGGTCTTCTCCAGCAGCTCATTAGCACGGGCGGGGCCGATGCCATAGATGTAGGTAAGAGCGACCTCCATACGCTTGTTACGTGGCAGGTCAACTCCAGCAAGGCGTGCCATACGGCAATTTCCTTCCGGTTGATGCGGTGGTTTACTCCACTGCCATCCTTCCCAGACCAGGCCTACTCGGTCGGACGCCGAGTCGCGCAGGTGTTATAGAAAGGCTCCAGCCACCGTTGCCGGAGGTATTCTCGCTTACTTCTGTGGAAAAGATTTCATAAAGAACCACCGCGCCGAACTGTTGAGACACCAGGTCTCAACATCACGCGGCCGTCACCAGAAGCAGCTAGGACGGTGGAGTTTCTGTCTAGTTAGTAAATAAGCCCATAACCACTACCAACAGTGGTCCGGTCAATTTACTTGTAGCGGTAGACGATTCGCCCACGCTCGAGATCGTACGGAGAAAGCTCCACTACGACTCGGTCTTCCGGGAGAATACGGATGTAGTGCTGGCGCATCTTGCCACTGATATGGGCGAGCACCTTGTGCCCGTTGTCCAGCTCCACTCGGAACATCGCGTTCGGCAAGGGCTCGACGACGCGGCCCTCAACCTCAATTGCGCCTTCCTTTTTAGCCATGTCCTCCACGTCTCTCTGGTGGATACCCGGGACAACCCCGGCACCAGTTGGGAAATCTCTACTCTGCCTGGTGTTTTAGCAGTTGCGCGCAGAGATAATCATCACTGCAGCGACACTGCGCCCACACCATCGCCCAACTTTACACGCGACCTGCGTTTTTTACCAAATACGACCACTCTGGGGCCGCCTGCAAGCGACGGCAGGCGGATTCACCCCACGGGGACAGAGGCCATCGCGTCTCAAGTGGCAATATTCTGACCTTTCGCGTGGCCTCTCACGCACTAGTTATTCATATCGAGGAGTCAAAATACGGGGGCCGTCCGCCGTGGCGGCAACTGTGTGTTCCCAATGGGACGCCGGCATTCGATCAGCGCTGACGACCGTCCAGCCGTCGTCAAGCTCATCGCTACCCCACTCGCCGCCGAGAATGAGCATCGGTTCGATGGCCAACACGGAGCCTTCGACGATGCGGGGGCCCTTGCCTGCTTTGCCTTCGTTGGGGAGGAAGGGATCCATGTGCATCTCGCGCCCGATGCCGTGCCCGCCGTAGCCATCGACGATGCCGAGTTCAATATCGTGGCGCAGTTCAGCCTCACGGGTGGCCGTTTCAAGCGCATATGAAATATCGGTGAGGCGAGCACCCGGCACCATGGCCTTAATACCTTCGGCGAGGACCTCCGACGTCGCGATGTTTAGTTTTTCGACATCTTCACTCAGCTTTCCGACACCGAAAGTCAGTGCCGAATCGCCGTGCCAACCGTCCAAAATTGCGCCACAGTCAATCGAGACCAGGTCACCTTCGGATAGAACTGTGGCCGAGGACGGAATGCCATGGACGATAACTTCATTCACGGATGCACAGATAGATGCCGGGAAACCTTCATAACCAAGGAAAGATGGCGTTGCACCCGCATCGGTAATGACCTGATGCGCAATCTCATTGAGATCCGCCGTGGTCACCCCTGGCTTAGCGGCATCTCGGCAGGCTAGCAATGCACGACCGACGATCTCGCCGGCCGCTTGCATCGCATCCAGCTCTCCCTCGGTGCGGGCAGGAACTACTTTACGGCGGCGTCGAAAACTCATCACGCTGGTTGAGTCTACTCTGACTCAGAAAATAGCCACCGGCTAGCCGCATCCCACCACCTACGAAGGCACCGCTACCCCAGCCAGCACTTTGCTTCATGCATTTTTGCATCGCGTTGCATGGGAATTTTTATGGATGTTCATTCGTGACAGTTAATCCGCAATCGGATTGCTACCACTTCCGAGCAATTTACACCCAAAGATGAGCTGCCCTACGATAACTGGCATGCATTCACTGTTGAAGTCCACGCAGATTGGTGGCGTTGTTATTGCTGCCAGCTCGCTTTTCCTGATTGGCGCATGCTCAAGCAACCCCGAACCGTCGCCAGCGCCGACTGTCCCTTCCACTTCCCCTGCCTCGGAATCGCCGGAGGCCCCTGGAAGCACCTCGGGTTTCATGGGCACCTCTGCACTGCCTGAGTCAATCCAGAATTTCACTCCTGATGCTGTTAAGGAAGCGGTTGGCAGCTGCGTCGAGTCGGATGACTCTAAACCCGTCATTTTTGGCAGCGAGAGCGTACATGGCTTCACCTGCGTAATGGCTGTTGGCGACGGCGGCACTGCGATGCTCAGTACGGCCGAGGACCCGGCCACTGTCAGCCGGATTAATGAAAAGGCTGAGTCCGTCGAGAACTACGTGCCATACGAGCTACCCGGCAAGCACGCATTTAGCGGCGTCAACAAGGGCTCCCCTTTCGTTATGGTCATCGACGAGGATAACCGCATCTACCAGGAGTTTGTTTTCGCGAATATTGATGCCGAGGCCGCACAGCCCCTTATCGACGAAATCATTCAGGACTTCCAGTAGCCCCAACCTGCAGTTCAATCCAGGGAACTCACTCAGCATCACCGCTCCGCTGCCGTAACGCTCTGATTTCGCTACGGTCGGAGCGCTTCTGCTGTACTCGCCCCCAGAAGAGTCTTCACCTCCCGCCAGCGTTACCCCTACGCCTCACTATCGCCCGCCCCCTTCGTCATCCACGTCCGCACCGCACCCGCCCGCACCGTTGGGGTCAGCGTCATCCTTATCGCCTTGGTTACGCTTCGCCCCTTTTTGCCGAAGTATTCGCCGCAACCAACGTCCTGGGTTATCAAAAGCGTTTGAATCTTGATTCGAATTCCTGTTGCCCCCTTCCGATGAATCATTCGTCTTTCGGTCTTTTCCTGGCTCAATCCACACCACCCGTTCCGTTTCGACAGGCTCCCCTTCACACTCATCCGGCCGCAACGTCCACCAGGATTTGTCATTCGACCGACTGTCATCAATCTTTCGATGCGTACCGGGGTCAACAAATGTCAGATTTGAAATGTCCGTTGCCCCGCCCCTCGCCCAGGACTCAATATGATGCATATCGCACATAGCCGGTGGCGTAGCTTTGCCCGGCGCGGAAGATCCGCCCTCCTCGCCGCACAGCGCAAGGTACTGGGCCATCGTCCCTAGTCTCTGCGCTCGGCCAAGAAACAGACTCTGCCCCTTGTCTCCCAAAACCTGCAAGAATGAATTTCCGGCCACAACCTTCTCGATCGCCTCAGCGATTGACATTCGCACACCACCATCGCTGATTGCTTTCCCCGCCCCCGGCAGCTTCCAACCATCCGTGCCTTGCAGCTTTACGCCCGCTATTTTCGCGATATCCGAAATATGGGCGACAGTGACAACCGACGTGGTGCCCCGCACCGGCTTTAAGGTCGCACCTATCCCAAAACCGGCATCGACCGCAGCCTCAAGTGCATCATGAAACCGCTGCTCTGGAGCGCGCTCATCCTTAGCGCCTTCCTCCAAGAGTCCACCCGGCCGCCCGTAGTCAGCCTGCAACCTCTTCAGCATCGCCGCGAAGTGCGGCGTAATCAGCCCCGTCAACCGACTCATACCGTCGGCTCGTTGTGGCCCGACCTTCACTCCCCGCAGCCGCTGTCTGTCCTCATCCGTATATGGGTCATCCAATCCCAACATCGCCCGCAGTCGATGTGACAGCGCACCCAAGTCGTCGACACGCACCTGTGTCACAACCTCACTGGCATGCTCATCCAAGGCCTGCGCCACCCGCGCATGTTCTGACTTCGGGAGATCTTTGACAGCTTTATCAATCTTTTGAACCGCATCCGCCCCTACGACCCCTTCGGATACCTTGTCCCGCAGAGCAGGCATTCTTTCATCATCGCTTTTCGACGAAAAAGGCTCCGCTTCCTTCCGGAGCCGCCCTAAACAACTAATTCGCTGACGAGCCTCCGCACGGGAAATATGAGACTCTTCCGCCAGCCAGGCAACTTTCCGGTGATTCGATGAAGGTATCTCCGGCGCAAGCGCCGCCAAGTACTCCGCGTCAACTATGGCTAGGCGCTTCCGAGCCCTCTCAACCAATGCATAGGCGTCTCGCATATGAACTGGTGATAAATCACCGAAGCTCTCCACAACTAACCGAGACAGAGCTTCGAATTGAGTTATCAAGTCTAGTATCTGCGACACCGACAGTGCTTGATTCAGCCCCCTTGACGGCTCCTGACCTTGCGGTTGATTAGGTCGCATCATTCCCCTCCCCTCGAATCCCCTAGAAATCGCTTTCGCTTTTACTTCCCTAACTATCCCCTACTGCATACAAATATCGCACACCCATTCGGGTACGTCAATACTCTTTTTCGTATTTCTTTTCCCTTTTAGCTCCACACCATTCAAGCCAACTAGGCCCCTTCCCGAGCCCACTCAACACAAAAACCACCCTTCCAAACCTCAACGGTTCGAAAGGGCGGCTTCAATAACCATCTACTACAGGTCAAACCCAGCGGCCCGACCAACGCAAAGTTGCCAGAGCACCAATTACCAACACGCCAGAAGCTTAGTTCAGCTTCTCCAGCTCAGCCATCGTGCGCTCGTTAATCTCCTCAACGGATCCCTCGGCGGCAATCTTGATGATCTTCTCCGAGTAGTAATCCAGCAAAGGAGCGGTCTCATTGGTGTACACATGCATGCGGTTGCGGATGACCTCTTCAGTGTCGTCTGCGCGACCACGGGCCAGCATGCGCTCGACTACGACATCCTCAGAAACGTCGAACTGTACGACCGCATCCAGCTCAGTGCCGAGGTTGGACAGCAGACGCTTCAGCTCTTCTGCCTGACCAACAGTGCGCGGGAAGCCATCCAACAGGAACCCCTTGGCAGCGTCGTCCTCATTCAGACGGGACTCGACCATACGCACAGTCACGTCGTCCGGAACAAGGTTGCCGGCGTCGATGTAGGACTTCGCCTCAATGCCGAGCGGAGTGCCTTCACCGATGTTTGCGCGAAACAGGTCACCGGTGGAAATGTGCGGGACACCGAGCTTCTCCGAGAGGATAGCTGCCTGAGTGCCCTTGCCTGCACCGGGAGGACCTACAAGTACGAGTCGCATTACTTCAAGAACCCTTCGTAGTTACGTTGCATCATTTGGCTTTCAACCTGCTTGACCGTCGTCAGCGCAACACTGACCAGAATCAGCAGGGCTGTACCTCCAAACATACCGCCTGTACCGGAGTTCGCGTCGCCAAGCCCCATATCAAGAGCGACATTTGGCAGAACAGCAATCAGCGCCAGGTACAGCGAGCCGACAGTCAGCAGGCGAATCAGGACGTAGGACAGGTATTCAGCAGTCGGACGCCCTGGGCGGAAGCCCGGAATGAATCCGCCGTACTTCTTCATGTTCTCCGCCTGCTCGTGCGGGTCGTACTGCACGGAGGTGTAGAAGAAGGAGAAGAAGATGATCATCAGGAAGAACAGCAGAATGTACTGCCAACTGGACGGCGCCAGCAGGTACTGAATGACATTGCGCTGCCACCAGTTGTCCATGTTCGGATTCGACTGACCGGACTGAACGATCTGGGTGATCAGAACCGGCACGTAAATCAGCGAGGACGCGAAGATGACCGGGATAACACCGGCCTGGTTCACCTTCAGCGGCAGGTAGGTGGAAGATCCGCCGTACTGGCGACGACCAACCATGCGCTTTGCGTACTGCACCGGAATACGGCGCTGTCCCTGCTCAATGAAAATAACGCCGATGATGAGAATCAGCACCGCAACGATCACGGTGGCGAACACGACACCGGTAGTGGAGCGCAGAATGTTCGCGCCCTGTGCCGGCATACCAGCGGCGATACCGGAGAAAATCAGCAGCGACATACCGTTGCCGACACCTCGGTCAGTGATGAGCTCACCCATCCACATGACCAGCACGGCACCGGAGGTCATCACAACGACCATCACCACGAGGTCAAAGACACCCGCATCCTTGACCAGCAGCGACTGCGAGCCACCCAGCAGGGCGCCACGGTCTGCCATGGCCACAATGCCCGCAGACTGCAGCAACGCCAACGCTACTGTGAGGTAGCGGGTGTACTGGGTCATCTTCGTCTGACCCGACTGCCCTTCCTTCTTCAACTGCTCGAAGTGTGGAATCACCACCGTGAGCAGCTGGACGATAATCGAGGCCGTAATGTACGGCATAATGCCGATGCCGAAAATCGCCATCTGCAGCAGAGCGCCACCTGAGAACAGGTTGATCAGCGAGTAAACGCTGGACTGATCTTTCGAAATCTGCTCGAGCTGCGCGTTGACCAACTGGTAGTCGATACCAGGGCTTGGAATCTGCGAGCCGATTCGGTACAGAATGATCATCGTCAGAGTGAAGAAGATCTTCTTACGCAAATCGGGATCGCGCAACGCCGCAATGAGACCGGAAGCCACGTGCATCCTCCCGAGGTCAAGAAATCCGCTTCTCCCACGCTTTTCCCGAAAGACTTACCCGCTTGTCCGCCAGCAGTCTTCCGTTTTAGTTAAGCAACGCGGATGACGTATTCCTCAAACCTTTAATTGACAGTATTTGACGTAGTGAGTCTACCAGCGTTTCTCCATATCGTCGCAATACGCCTCTATATCACCGTTAGTACAGCGCCCCGTCAATCACCTCTTTTCGCTTGACGACGATTCCAGCGCTCATCCCCTCTGAGCCCCCGCCCTCTCATGTGCTCCACCCAACCTTCTCAAACAAAACTTGAACAGTGTTAAAGTTTTGCTCTGTGAGTACCTACAGCATTCGCATGCGCTCCAGCGCCGATGGCTGCCATATCTCTGGCGCTGAGCGTCTTGCACCGGCCACCGAACTACCTCAGCTGGCTTCTGCTATGACTAGCCGTGCACTTCACCACGACAAGGGTCGTCCCGACACAATTCACATCACTGTGGACAAGATCGAAGAGTCGACCATCAGCACCGTGCCGGCGTTAGTGCCCTTTCTAGAGTCGAACTCCAGCCCTGCGGACGCCCGCAAGCTCATTACTCAACGCCTACACGCTGCAGGTATAGAGGCCGCCGATATCGCCGTCGAGATGGCCTATTCACTCACGGGTCTTCGCGGCGCCGCTCTTATCGATGCCTCCTCCGGTGAGCGGCTCGACCCAAACCCAGCCCGCGGTGTACGGGTTTCCACTTTTGATGCCATCTCACACCCCAGCAAGGACTGTGCCAAGGACCATTTTCACGAGGCGCTCATCCTCGCATCCAAGGTTCACAGCGCCCCGGGCATCGTCGCAGAAATCTGCCTCTCCGACGATCCCTTTTACACGCGTGGCTATCTCGCACTGGACGGAATCTTTCACCGTATCCCCAATATCAAGGACCACGGCAGCACTCTTGGTACTCGCATTTTTATCGTTGAACCCGGCACCGATATCCCCGAGTTGATCGATTACCTGGAGAACACGCCGGTCTATATCGAGCTCCCAGCTGACGCCTGCTCCTCGACGGACACCACCGGCCTCAGCAGCGACCTCTCAGCAATCGCCGCCCAAAGGAACACGGCCTGGGCCGGTGCAGGACTAGCCCGCACACTGCGCACTTTCGAAACTGCACAACTACCGCACAGCCGAATTGACGGAGCCGACTATCTATTGTTTTCTTCTTCGGACTACCTCGGCCTGTCCACGCACCCTGAACTCGTCTCAGCTGCCATCGAGGCAATTGGGCATTTCGGCACCGGGTCCGGCGGCTCTCGCCTGACCACCGGCACGAGCATCCACAGCGCACTTGAAAGTGAACTCGCGCAGTTCTTCGGTTTCGACGATGCCGTTCTCTTTGCGACTGGCTACCAGGCGAACCACTCAACCATCGCAGCCATCGCCACCGCCGACGTTGAAATCTTCTCCGACGCCGCCAACCATGCTTCCATCATTGACGGATGCCGCAATGCCCGGGCTAAAGTCACGGTCTTTCCGCACGCTGACTATCAGACGCTCGACCGTCTCCTCGCAACATCCAGCGCCCGCCACAAACTTGTCATCTCCGACTCCGTGTTCTCTATGTCAGGCGAGGTCATCGACGGCCCGGCACTCGAGCGCACCTGTCGCCGTCGCAACGCATGGCTGATGCTTGACGACGCCCACGGCGTCGGCGTTATCGGAGAACAAGGTCGTGGCACTGCAGCGCACCTGGGCATCAGCCCGGACATTGTGGTCGGCACCGCGAGCAAGGCTCTCGGTGTCGAAGGAGGATACGTTCTCTGCTCGGCACCAGTTGGCGAACTACTACGCAATCAAGCCCGCAGCTTCGTGTACTCAACGTCCATGAACGCTGGTTCTGTCGCAGCTATCCGCGCAGCGTTGAAGCAGTTGGAGGTTGGGGACGTCGTCAAGCGATTGCAACGTAATATTGCGCGCGTCCGCTCCCTGGTTGGTGCACAGGCCGACCCCGCATCTGCGATTATCCCGCTGCCCGTCGGCGACGAAGCCGAAGCGATGGACGCCTCAGCACGGTTGGCGGAGCTAGGCGTGTACATACCTGCGATTCGCTACCCGACGGTTCCCCGTGGTGAGGCAATGTTGCGATTGACCATTACAGCGCTCCATACGGACGCTGACATCGACCGACTGGAGCAGGCTCTGCGCAACACCGGCCTGCTGTAAGCGGGCGGTTTGCGCTGCCCTCCCCTCCCCTTTCCTCCCTTTCAATACAAAAAGAGCTCTTAACCACTTGGGTTAAGAGCTCTTTTGTTAAAGCTTAAATGCTTTAGGCCTCAGTGACAGAGCCGCCTGCAGCCTCGATCTTGGACTTTGCGGAGCCCGAGAACTTGGTTGCGGTGACGTTGACGGAGACGTTGATGTCGCCGTCGCCGAGGACCTTCACCGGCTGGTTAGCGCGGACAGCGCCCTTTGCAACCAGGTCGGCGATGGTGACGTCGCCACCGTTCGGGAACAGACGCTCCAGATCCGAAACGTTGACCACCTGGAAGGTGACCTTCGCCGGGTTCTTGAAGCCCTTCAACTTCGGCAGACGCATGTGAAGTGGCATCTGGCCACCCTCGAATGCTGCCGAAACCTGCTTGCGGGCCTTGGTGCCCTTGGTGCCGCGACCAGCGGTCTTACCCTTGGAAGCCTCACCACGGCCGACGCGAGTCTTCTTCTTCTTAGCTCCCGGAGCCGGGGCCAAGTCGTGGAGCTTAATTGGTTCGCTCATGGTTTACCTACTCCCCCGCTACTTCTTCAACCTCGACTAGGTGACGCACAACGTTCACGAGACCGCGCACAGCCGGAGTATCCGGGCGAACGGCGGAATCGTTGATGCGCTTCAGGCCGAGGGTGCGCAGCGAATCCTTCTGGTTCTGCTTGGTACCAGCGGTACCACGGACCTGGGTAATCTTCAGTGCCATGGAAATCACGCTCCCTGACCTGCGCGTGCGCGCAGCATACGTGCTGGGGTGACCTCTTCGAGGGACTTGCCACGACGTGCGGCGACCTCTTCAGGGCGAACCAGCTGCTTGAGAGCATCAACGGTTGCGTGAACAACGTTGATGGAGTTGTTGGTACCCAGCGACTTGGACAGAACATCCTGAACACCGGCGCACTCGAGAACCGGGCGGACAGCGCCGCCGGCAATCAGACCGGTACCCGGAGCAGCCGGGCGCAGCAGCACGATGCCAGCAGCGGTCTCACCCTGAACCGGGTGGGTGATGGTGCCAGCAATCATCGGGACGCGGAAGAAGTTCTTACGAGCCTCTTCAGCACCCTTCTGGATAGCTGCCGGTACTTCCTTGGCCTTGCCGTAGCCGACGCCGACCATGCCCTCGCCGTCACCGACGATGACCAGAGCGGTGAAGCTGAAGCGACGACCACCCTTGACGACCTTGGAAACTCGGTTGATAGTTACTACGCGCTCGATGTACTGCGAACGCTCGTCCTGCTGGCGACGGTCGTTACCGCGGCCACCACGACGGTTGTTGTTCTTGTTGTCAGCGGAGTTACGTCCGCCTTCGCGCTTATCGCGTTCCGACATCACGCATTCCTTCCGTTGGACTTGTAAGTGCGCATTAGAACTTCAGACCACCTTCACGGGCAGCCTCGGCCAGAGCAGCAACGCGGCCGTGGTACTGGTAGCCACCGCGGTCGAAAACGACCTTCTCGATGCCAGCATCCTTAGCGCGAGCAGCAATCAACTCGCCGACCTTGGCGCTCTTGGCCTTCTTGTCGCCCTCGAAGCCACGGAGATCTGCGTCCAGAGTGGAAGCAGCTGCCAGGGTACGACCGATAGAATCGTCGATAACCTGAGCGGTGATGTGGCGGGAAGAGCGGTGCACGACGAGGCGCGGTGCCTCGGAGGTGCCGCGGACGTTCTTGCGCAAGCGTGCGTGACGGCGGGCGCGGGCGACACGACGACGAGTCGAGATGTCCTTGCCTACCGGGAGGCGCTTTTCGTTGGTGTTGCTCATTACTTACCCGTCTTTCCGATCTTGCGACGGATCTGCTCGCCATCGTAACGAATGCCCTTGCCCTTGTAAGGATCATCCTTACGCAGACGACGGATGTTAGCTGCGAGCTGTCCGACCTGCTGCTTATCAATACCTGTGATCGACAGCTTGGTGGTGCCGTCGACATCGAAGGTGATACCTTCCGGTGCTTCGATCAGGACTGGGTGCGAGTAGCCCAGGGAGAACTCGAGGTCCTTGCCCTTCTTGGCGACACGGTAACCGACACCGAAGATTTCCATCTTGATGGTGTAGCCCTCGGTCACACCGACAACCATATTGTTAATCAGCGAACGGGACAGACCGTGCAGGGAGCGGCTCTTGCGGTGGTCATCCGGGCGGTTGACCACAATCTCATTGTCCTTCAGCTCAACGGTAATTGGAGCCGGGATAGAGACAGACAGCTCGCCCTTCGGGCCCTTGACGGAAACGTCCTGGCCGTTGACCTGTGCAGTAACATTTGCCGGGACAACGACAGGGTTCTTACCAATACGAGACATTGTGTAGTTCCCCCTTTACCAGACGTAAGCGAGGACTTCCCCGCCAACCTTCTTCTCGTAAGCCTGACGGTCAGTCAGCAGGCCCTGAGACGTGGAGATGATAGCCACGCCCAGGCCACCGAGGACCTTCGGCAGGTTAGTGGACTTTGCGTAAACACGCAGACCCGGCTTGGAGACGCGACGCACGCCAGCGATTGAACGCTCGCGGGACGGGCCGTACTTCAGGTTCAGGGTCAGGGTCTTGCCGACCTTGGCATCCTCGACTGCGTAGTCCGCAATGTAACCCTCAGACTTGAGGATCTCGGCGATGTTAGCCTTCAGCTTGGACGACGGCATCGAGACAGAGTCGTGGTACGCGTTGTTAGCGTTGCGCACGCGCGACAGCATGTCGGCGATTGGGTCAGTCATGGTCATGGTTAGTGACCGCTTCCTTTCTCGCTGCGGTTCCTTCCCACCTCGTGGCTAACTCCAATGACCGCACAAACAGCAACTGTCACACGGCAAAAGCTTAAGATGGAGCGACTACCAATATCGTGATTCCGGCGATTTAAGGGCTACTGTTCGCCAACTCGGTTCAATAGCCGAGTCAGCTCGCCACCCAGGTGACGCCAGAGACGATGCGAGGCGAGGGGCCTACAGCAAAGTTCTTACATTTTTACTGCCGCACCTCTTGCAGAGGGCAGACCTGGTGATACTAACAAATACCGACCGAAATGCAAAAACGCCGCAGACGGACATTAGTCCGCTCGCGGCGTGAGGCCCCACCAATTATCAGTGGAACTCAATTCCTAGCCGACATGGTGCCGGCTGGAGAAAATTAGTAGAGCTGGTCGGCGATGATGTTACCCATAGCCTTTTCGCCAGCCACCGTCGGGTGATTGGTCATCGGGCCCATCACCGGATCTGCGAAACCGGCGACGAAGCGCTCATCCGGGTTCGGGTTGCAGGTACCGTGGCCGAGGGTTGCCTCGTAGACGTCAATGAAGTCGGCACCTACGTGCTGAGATGCGGAGCGAATGCTGTCACGGAATGCACCCTGAACCTCGCTGGCACCCGGTGCCGGGATCGGGAAGGTCTGGTTCGGGGTGTTCACCAGGCACAGCTGGTCATCAGTGGCGTACTCAGGGTACGAAGCCAGGACGACCTGAGCGCCCGGAGCAACCTGGTGGACGCGGTCAGTGAACTGACGCAGCGTCTGCTTAAACAGCGACGGAGCCTTGGGGTCCGGCTTTGCGACAAGCTCGCCTGCCACGTCAACCCACTGGACCCAGTCCATGCCGCCGTACATCAGGACAACCTTCTCAGTGCCCTCTCCGATGTCGCCGTACTGGATGGAAGCTTCCAGGTATGCGAGGAGCTGACCCGGGAAGCCGCCAAGACCGTTACAGGACCAGTCACCCAGGGACTTGTTCAGCTTCGTAGCTGCGATCTTCGGCCAGTTTTCCATGTCGGTAGCGCAGTTGGCGACCAGTACGTTCTGCCCCGGCGCCAGGCCACGCGGGCCACCCTTACCGGCATTAGCGGTGAAGGAGTCACCGAAGGTGACGATCTGCTTGACGCCCTTCGGGCCGGTGTCGCCGATACCCGGAATCGGAATGTTCGGCATTTCCGGCAGTGCCGGCTGTGCGTTGGCAGCACCTGCACCCAAGCTCAGACCCAGAGCCGCAACAGTTGCAATAGCAGCCGAGCGGACGGCCACGGAGAAGTTCTTCATGTAGTTAATCCCTTTGCGTTTTAACTTAAGAACCGCTCTGTGTAGAACCACTGGCTCAATCACACAGAAGCTGAAGTCACTTAAGTCTTGCCCAAATTGATAACGACCACAATGCATTTTGGCGGCCGTCACTATGACGAATGGCAGTTTACAACGAAATCATCACAAACGCCTAACTTTCAACTGAGAAACCTTGTGGCTTTACTAATTTCCAACCCCCAAAAAGGGTCAACTTTCCCACCAGCAACACTGGTAACTTTTACGCAGGCCCCGCACAGCGACCTCACTCCCCCACGAACATAAGCAGTTAACAGAGCAGCAAAAAGCCCCGGAGGCCAAGCGGCATCCGGGGCTTCAGGCAAAAGCTACCGAAGAGGCAAAACTACTTCTTGAACGGGAAGCCCAGCTCGCGCAGCAGCGCGCGGCCTTCCTCGTTGTTGGTAGCGGTGGTCACGACGGTGATGTCCATACCGCGCGGGCGGTCGATCTTGTCAACGTCGATCTCGTAGAACATGGTCTGCTCAGACAGGCCGAAGGTGTAGTTACCGTGACCATCGAACTGCTGATCAGACAGACCGCGGAAGTCGCGGATTCGCGGCAGAGCCACGGTCAGCAGACGATCCAGGAACTCCCACATACGGTCGCCACGCAGGGTGACGCGAGCGCCGATGGCATCGCCTTCACGGAGCTTGAAGTTAGCGATCGACTTGCGAGCACGACGGGTCTCCGGCTTCTGACCGGTAATCAGAGTCAGGTCGTTGATAGCACCGTTGATCTGCTTCTTGTCCTGAGCAGCAGCGCCGACGCCCATGTTGACGACGACCTTGGTGACGCCCGGAATCTGCATGACGTTCTCGTAGGAGAACTCTTCCTGCATCTTGCCGCGAATCTCATCGCGGTAACGGGCCTTCAGACGAGGGGTGTAATTTTCGCTCATGCTTAGATGTCCTTCCCGGTACGGCGGGAGATGCGAACCTTCTTGCCGTCCTCATCGAAGCGGTAACCGACGCGAGTCGGGGTACCATCTTCGTCGACCAGCATGACGTTCGACACGTGAATCGGAGCTTCCTGAGTGACAATGCCACCCGAGGAAGCGCCGCGCTCCGCAGCGGAGTTTGCAACGTGCTTCTTGATACGGTTAACGCCCTCGACCAGGACCTTGTCGCGCTTCGGGTAGGCCTCGATGACCTTGCCCTGAGCACCCTTGTCCGGACCGGAGATAACCAGCACGGTATCGCCCTTACGGATCTTCACTTAAATCACCTCCGGTGCGAGCGAGACAATCTTCATGAACTTCTTGTCACGCAGCTCACGCGCGACCGGGCCGAAAATACGGGTGCCCTTTGGCTCACCGTCGGCCTTGATGATGACAGCTGCATTCTCGTCGAACGAGATGTAGGAGCCATCCGGACGACGGGTCTCCTTCTTCGCACGGACGATAACTGCCTTAACAATTTCGCCTGCCTTGACGTTGCCGCCCGGAGTAGCTTCCTTGACAGTTGCGACAATGGTGTCGCCAATGCCAGCGAAGCGTCGGGTCGAGCCACCGAGAACGCGGATGCACAGAATTTCACGTGCACCAGTGTTGTCGGCAACGCGCAGACGGGATTCCTGCTGAATCACTGCGTTTCTCCTGACCTGGTTGCATTGTGCGTCAGATTTCCGTCCTAAACGCACGCGGTCTTTATGTCTTGCGTTTACGCTTTACGACGAAAGCACCTGCTAGAGGTAGCTTTCATATCGCTTTGACCTCGTGCTAACTACGGCCATAGACCGTTGAGAGCAGCACGCAGCCACTTCGCGCAACCTGTGTATTATGGCACGTTCGTGCGGGACAACAAAATCCCTTAGTTTCATGCCCCCAACATGGTTTATGCCTTGTGCGGCAACCCTATACTGAGACAGTGACAAATCAACATTCCGGGAGCGCTCAGACACAGCCAGCACAGACGCTGCCGGTATCGCTACTTGCCGGCTTGGCCTTATTATCCGCCGCCGCCCCGTTCGGCGCAGATACATATCTGGCATCCTTCGTGGAGATTGCACGCGAGTTCTCCACGACCGAGTCGATGGTTCAGCTCACGCTGACCACCTTCATGATTGGCATGGCTGCTGGACAGCTCGTCATTGGCGCTCTCTCCGATAGTTTGGGCCGCAAGAAGCTGCTTCTCATTGCGACTTTGGTGTTCTTGGGCTCGTCAATCCTCTGTGCAGTAGCACCGAATATTGGCACGCTTATTGCAATGCGCCTGTTCCAGGGGTTAGCTGGTGGCTCCACAGTTGTTCTGGCTCGTTCTGTAGTACCAGACCTCTTGACGGGCAAGGCATCAGCGAGAGCTTTCTCCACGCTGATGGGCATTTCCTCCATCGCCCCGGCAATCGCTCCCCTTGTGGGCGGTTTTCTAGGCCCCGCATTCGGCTGGCGCAGCGTGTTCTGGTTTCTCGCAGCCATCAACGTCGCGATGGTCGCGATTGTGATCCTGATGGTTCCGGAAACCCTGCCGCCTGAGCGACGCTCCACAGGCGCTCTGCGCAATCTCCTGCCCAATATTGGCAGGCTGCTGCGGCGGCCAGTATTTGTCGGCTACTTGTTGGCTTTCGCTGGTGGCTTCTCGGTGATGTTTTCCTATATCGCTGCGTCACCCTTTATCTTCCAGGAGCTGCTGGGGCTCACCCCTACTCAGTTTTCTCTCGTGTTCGCATCCAATGCAGCGATGTTGACATTTGTGTCAATCCTCAACGGCAAGATGATCAACCGGCTTCATCCCCGCAAAGGCATTTTAGTTGCCCTCACGGTCATGCTCGTGACGTCGATAGGCCTGATTATTAATGCCCTCGTCGGGATTACCTTCTTCACTACTTGGCTGTTGCTGTTCATTACGGTACCGATGATGCCGCTAATCTTCGCCAATGCCACGGCACTCGGAATTGAGGAGGTTCGAGATATCGGAATTGGCTCAGGTTCCGGTCTCATGGGCTTCACACAGTTCCTCGCGGCCGCCACGGTTTCCCCGTTGGTGGGGCTTGGTTCCAATCTGCCCCTCTCGATGGCTATTTCGATGTTGACCTGTGCATTGATTGCACTGACCGCGGTGTTGACATTGACGCGCGCCGACCTCCACAAACGCTCACACCGACTTCCATAAGAGCTACGCGCGCGAGAGGACTCCCCGCGTTTCACTTCACTGGTTGAGAATGTGCCCGAATCGGCATTAAATCGATGGTGAGGCCTCGTACCACCCGTAGGCATGGGGCTGACATGGGAGAAAGGTCCTGCCATGACCACGCATGCACATCCTCATGAACCACATAAGGCATCTGAGTCGGCGAAGCTCAACTGGCTTCGCGCCGGAGTTCTCGGAGCCAACGACGGTATCGTCTCCACTGCTCTAATCTTGCTCAGTGTGATTGCAGCAGGTTCCTCTCGCGAAGCCATTCTGACTGCTGGCGCCGCGGCCGTTATCGCTGGTGCTATCTCGATGGCTCTGGGTGAATACGTCTCGGTTTCAACCCAGCGCGATACTGAGCGGGCACTAATTGCCAAAGAAAAGGCCGAGCTTAAGAACTTTCCAGATGAAGAGCATAAAGAGCTCGTGGGCATTCTCTCTGGCTACGGCATCCCAGAACATATCGCCGAAGATGCGGCCCACGGCATCGCACAAAGCGATCCGCTGGCGGCTCACCTAAAGCTGGAATTGGGCATTGACGGTGAGGAACTTACCAACCCCTGGGCCGCTGCCGGTTCTTCGGCACTGTCGTTCCTACTCGGCGCCATCCTGCCGATGATTGCGGCACTGGTTTTCACCGGCCCCACTTCTGGCGCAATCGCAGTCACTGTTGTCACCATCGTGACTCTGGCTCTAACCGGCTACATCAGCGCCAAGCTCAGCTCCACGCACTCCGGCAAGGCTGCTCTGCGCCTGATAATTGGTGGTGCGCTCGGTTTGATTGTGTCCTACTTCGTCGGTCTGCTCTTCGGGCAGGCTGTCGGATAGACCGTCAGATAGGTGCCCGGTTAGCACGCGGCGAAGCTCAAAAACTAGTCAACATAGCTGGTCTTCGTCTGGTTCAACCAGGCGTAGACCGCGCCGATCCCAAGGCCACCACCTACGAAGTTACCTAGCCACACGGCCACCCAGTTAACAGTAATGTGCAGACCATCGAAGCCTGTAGGATGCGGATCAGCGAAAAAGGCCAAGGAAAACAACGAGAAGTTCGCAATCACGTGCTCGAGTCCGAGCCCGACGAACACTGCAATGATCGGCAGAATCACAGCGAACTTCGAAATGATTTCTTTGGCTTGTAGCGCACCTAAGACAGCCATGTTGACCACGAAATTCGCACCCATCGCCTCAACGAAGGCACCGAAGAACGGCTTGGCCAGCTTCCCCTCAGTCAAGGTGGAAATCAGATGTGTGTCATCAATCCCACCGAGCTTGGCGCTCTGGCTGAGCACCAGCGCCACAATCGCCGCACCGATGAAGTTGTAGAACGTAGCGACGGCCACCATTCGAAAGGCAACTCCCCACGCCATGCGCCCGCGTGCGGCGGACCAGGACACAAACATCATGCTGCCGGTCGCAAGCTCTGCACCGAGCACCACAATGGCGAACAGCCCAAGCCCGAATAGGCACGCAAAGACCAGTCCCCCAGTCCCCGGCGCGACGCCCTCTGCCACTTGACCAGCGACCGCAGCGAAGGCCGTTCCGAGCGTCAGGTACATACCCGCCAGGACCGCTCGCACGGCAAATCGTCCGTAGTCCTGCGTCAACAGTTCCTGTTTCTTGTCGCCAGCCGTATCCAGCGTTTCGTATAGCGTCACCGCCGAAGCCTTTCCCTGCGTGCCGTTAATTGCAGTTATTCGCATAAAAGAATATCGACAGGCTGACGCGGAATCGCAACCGCTTTACGACGGTCACAGCGCCCTACCCCCCTTAGGCGCTGCAACCAGGAACTGCGATTCACCGTCGAAGAGAGGCAGATTTACTTCTTCTCTGCGGTAACAGCAGGTTTCGCAGCAGTTTCTGACTTCGGCTCGTCCTTCATGGTTGAGGCAATGGCCGAGGCACCCATGCCGATGTAAAACGGCCAGCGCAAACGTAGGTTCACACCGAAGATGGCCGGCTCGGTAATACCGAATAGCGCCGACATACCGGAGGCGCCTGCCAACCCCTTGAGCTTCTCGCTCTTGGCCAGGAAGTACACCGCCAGTGCGGCACCACCTTGAGCGATATTGGCCATCGATGCCGTCGCGAAAATGAACGAGCCTCCCTGATCCCACAGCATGTACTCGATTGGAGGGAAGGACTGGTGCAGACCAGTGATGACAATTGGCGAGTAGACCAAGCCGAACAAGAAGCCACCCACAGGTCCCGCGAATTCGTACAGATTTGCAAGACCAATACCCAGCCATTCACCTGCAGTGCGCAGTACTGGACCAATGGCGGCAAAGGTGATGAAACCAGTGATGAGCAACGTCAACAGTGGTGTCAGCATGAAGTCGACAGTGCCCTTGAGACGCTTATGGAAGAACTTCTCAATCGTTGCGAGAATCCATGAGATAACCAGAATCGGCAAGATGAATCCCACCCTCTGGGCCGGAGGGAGCAAGCGCACGGACCCGATTCTGCGACGGAATGCGGCGCCCGTCTACCTTCAGGTTGCCGGTATAGAAGAGCCACACATCATCGCCATCGACGACTGCGCCGCCCGAATAACAACCATGCTTGTCATAGGGCATGTCCGGATACAGCGCATCGGGGTGATGACGCCACCGCTCGGCTGTCGTGAGCGACGCGGACGCATGCCCCCACCCAGTTCTCTTCGGCGCATGTGGAAAGCATGGATCATGCTGGTAGAACACATGCAGTGTCTCGCCGTCCACGAAAAGGCCATTCGGGTCATTCAGTCGGCCCTGTGGCGGTGACAGATGGTAATTCGGCGATAGGTCATCCCCCCCCCGATATTATTGAAGTCATGGCTATTTGTGTTTGCGGCGAAGGTCTGGTTGACCTCGTTCCGGTATCTCCTGGCAGCCTCAATAACCACGTGCCAGCGCTAGGCGGGGGTCCCTACAACGTCGCGGTCACGGCCTCTCGCCTCGGTGCGGATGTTATTTTCCAGTCCCGCCTGTCTACGGATGGATTCGGAAATGAGCTGGTCAAGCACTTGGAAACCGAAGGGGTCGACACCACTTACGTTCAGCGTGGCCCAGAGCCGACCATTCTGGCGGTAACCACCATCCACGACGATCGCTCTGCAACATACACCTTTTACACCGACGGCACGGCCACCCCACTTGTGGAGCCGAAGCTCATCGATGCGAATATCGCATGTTTTGGCACGCTGTCGCTGGCGCTGGAACCGGGTGCCAGCCGATACGCGGAATTGCTCAAGCAGTTCGCAGCCAACGACACCCTAGTCGCTTTGGACCCGAACATTCGCCCCATGTACGCAACGGATGCACACCGCGAATTCCTCATGGGCTTGCTCCCCTACGTCAATTTGTTGAAGCTCTCGGATGAGGAAGTCGAGTTCCTTGGCGAAGAGGAGCTGACTAAAGTTCCGGCCGCCGTCATCACCCGAGGTGGCGATGGGCTCACTTTGCTTGCCGACGGAAACCGCATCGATGTCCCAGCCGTCAACGCGAGTGTCGTTGACACCATCGGTGCTGGGGACACAATTATGGGCGCACTTTTAGCGCAAATTGAGGAACGAGGCCTGACGGCCGCTGACCTGACTTCGGTATCAACGGACCAGTGGCGCGAGATTCTGCACTATGCGGCCGCCGCGGCTGCCATCACTGTGTCCCGCAAGGGAGCGCAGCCGCCGGCCAAGCTTGAGGTTGAAGAATTGCTGGCTAAGGATTCCTAGTCAGCGCTACTTAGTCCGCTCTATTTAGCTCGCTCAAGCACTGCAACCAGGAACTGAGACTCACCGTCAAAGGGACGAAGATCCCACGTGGAATAACGCTGAATCACGGTGAGCCCAGCCTCCTGCGCAGTCGTTTCAAAATCCGCAAAGTCCCAGCCACGGCCAGCACCGAAGCCGATAATGGCACGACCGTTCTCCGGATTCAGCACCTCCGCGAAGCCCTGCAGTACTTTCGCGCGGTCTTCTGGCGCTACGAAAGTCAGCACATTGCCGGGGCAAATGATGACGTCGAAGGCGGATGCCGTGTCATCGTGGGGTGTGTTCTCCAGCCCGTCGTCAAGCACATGCGGCAATTGCGCCAAGTCCCCTACCAACCACGTCGCATCCGGGAACTGTCGCTTTGCCTCGTCGATGAGATAGGGGTCGACATCGACACCGACGACTCGATGACTAGCCTTCGCCAGGTAACCGCCGACGCGCCCCTGCCCACAGCCGGCATCCAGGATTCGAGCGTGGCGTGGCGCCATTGCATCCACCAACCGCGCCTCGCCGTCAATATCGCGGCCCTCGCGCACGAATCCCCGCCAGCGGTTGGCGTAGCGGCGGGAATGCTGCGGATCGGCGGCGATAATTTCTTTCCAAGTGCGGTGATTGTGGGTGCCATTGCTCATGGCCACCATTATGGCGCAGTTGGTCTCTTTTCTATACCGCCGACGTCCCCTGCGCGACGGGACTAGATTCCCAATACTGACTTAGCGATCAGGAAGTAGATGATCAGACCGGAGGCATCGACGAGAGTTGTAATGAACGGGTTAGCGAAGACGGCTGGGTCAATGCCGAACTTCTTACCAATCAGCGGCATGATGCCACCGACAGTTGCCGCGAGAGTACAAATACCCAGCAGCGTCAGGCCAATCACTAGGCCAATGTCCCAGCCGTAAACCAAGCCAGCCAATAGCAGGCCGAGAGTACCAAGCAATAAACCGAGGAAGGCACCGACTCTCACCTCGCGGAGAATGACTTTGAATATATCGCGGGGTTGGACATCCCCCAGCGCCAACGCACGCGTAATCGTGGTTGCTGCCTGGTTACCGGTATTGCCACCTGTACCGATCAGCAGCGGCACGAATACCGAGAGAACCACCATCTGAGAAAGAGTCTCTTCGAAAGTTTCCAGGACTTGCACGGTCAATGTCGCACCGATAGCAAGCACGAGCAGCCACACCACACGAGAGCGAACAATCTCGAAAATGGGCGTCGCGAGATAGGGCAAGCGCAGAGGCTCAGAACCGGAAATACGAGCTTGGTCCTCGGAGTCTGCCTCTTCCAGAATCCGGAGGGCGTCGTCCACCGTGAGCAGACCGATAACACGCCGCTCGCTGTCGACAATCGGCAGAGCTAGGCGCTTACGATCAGCGCACATGCGGGCTACCTTCTCTTCGAGTTCGGTAGCTTCTGCGTAATCAGCCTTCCGCAAGATAGCCGCAACATGGATATCACTGCTGGCGCGCATCAGTTCACGAAGGCTAACCACGCCCACCAGCCGACGGTTCCGGTTCGACACCGGCAGCGTGTAGATGGATTCGGCATCATCCAGATGCTTGTAGACGGTCTCCAGAGCCTCCCCCACCGTCATATCGTCGTGAAGCGACACCAGCTCCGGGCTCATCCGACGCCCAATGGAACCGTCGGGGTAGCCGAGGACGATGTTGGTTAGCTCTCGCTCATCATCCGGCAGATCGGCAAGCAGTTTTGCAGCGACAGACGCAGGAAGCTCGTCGAGCAGCTCTGCTCGATCGTCCGGTTCCATCTCCGCGAAAACTGCGGTGACTTCAGGATCACGGAGGCTGTCAATCAGGTGCGCCTGCAGAGCCGAGTTCAGCTCATCGAAGGTTTCAACCGCCGTGTCTTTCGGCAGTGTGCGGTAGAACAGCGCACGTTCCCCATGGCTGAGGCGGCGCATCTTTCGAGCGGCAGCCTTGGGTTCAATATCAGTTAAGAGCCGCGACAGCGTAGCCACGTCATGTGAGCGAAGCGCGGACTCAAGATCTCGATCATCAATCCTGGTCACGTCAGTAGTCACCGAACTTCTCCCCTCACAAAGCACAAATCCTGGCCAATGCTATCAGAGATAAAAACCCATCAAACCTGGACTGAGCGGACTAGAAATACAAAGGAACATGGCTTTCTAAAAAAACAAAACCCCGCCACAGAAAACACTTTCGTGTTTCCCGCGACGGGGTTCTCGTCGTAAAGCCCGAGCTGATTGCTCAGCTGACGGGTCTTACTTAGCCTTCTCGATGATCTCGATCAGGCGGTAGTGCTTGTCCTTGGAGAGCGGACGGCACTCTTCGATGCGGACGCGGTCGCCCACGCCAGCCTCTTCGTTCTCGTCATGCGCCTTGACCTTAGAGTTCGTGCGCATGATCTTGCCGTACAGGGCGTGCTGCTTGCGGTCCTCGAGCTCGACGACGATGGTCTTCTGCATCTTGTCGGACACGACGTAACCGGTGCGCACCTTGCGTGCGCCAGCCTCGGTGGTGTTCATGTTTTCCTCACTCATGCTGCATCACCATCGGTTGGTGCAGCAGACAGGCCGAGCTCGCGCTCACGCATAACGGTGTAAATGCGAGCAATATCCTTGCGGACAGTGCGGAGACGGCGGTTGTTGGTCAGCTGACCGGTAGCGCTCTGGAAACGGAGGTTGAACAGCTCCTCCTTAGACTCCTTGAGCTTGGCAACCAGGTCATCGTTATCCAGCGAGCGAAGCTCGTGGGCGGGAATGCCGTTCGACATCAGTACTGATCCTCCTTCCGAACGATTCGGGTCTTAATCGGCAGCTTAGCGCCTGCGCGCTTCAGTGCCTCGACAGCAGTTGCCTCGTCCGGGTAGGACATCTCGAACATGATGCGACCCGGCTTGACGTTTGCAACCCACTTCTCGACCGGGCCCTTACCGGAACCCATACGAACACCCAGTGGCTTCTGGGTCAGCGGACGGTCCGGGAAAATCTGGATCCAGACCTTACCACCACGCTTGACGTGGCGGTTGATAGCAATACGCGCTGCCTCAATCTGACGGTTGGTGATGTAGGCCGGCTCGAGAGCCTGGAGACCGTAGTCACCGAAAGTCACCTTGTTGCCGCCCTTGGACATACCAGAACGGGTCGGGCGGTGCTGGCGACGGAACTTAACGCGCTTCGGGATGAGCATGAATTAGCCCTCCTTCTTCTCAGATGCACGCTGACGACGCTTGCCACCACGACGCGGACGGTCGTTGCCGCGACGCTGGCGGTCGTTGCCGGCGTTGATCTCGGACTCGCGACGGCCACCGATCACGTCACCCTTGTAGATCCACACCTTGACGCCAATGCGGCCGAAGGTGGTGTGAGCCTCGTGGGTGCCGTAGTCGATCTCCGCACGCAGGGTGTGCAGCGGAACGCGACCCTCGTGGTAGCGCTCGGTGCGGCCCATCTCGGCACCGCCGAGACGACCGGAGCAGACAACCTTGATGCCCTTGACGTGCGGCTGACGCATTGCAGACTGGATAGCCTTGCGCATTGCACGACGGAAAGCGACACGGTTGGCGAGCTGCTCAGCGATGGACTGAGCAACCAGCTTCGCATCCGCGTCAATGTTCTTGACCTCGAGGATGTTCAGCTGAACCTGCTTGCCGGTGAGCTTCTCGAGCTGGCCGCGGATGCGGTCAGCCTCGGAGCCACGACGACCGATAACAATGCCCGGGCGTGCGGTGTGGATGTCCACACGCACGCGGTCACGGGTGCGCTCGATAACGACATCGGAGATGCCGGCGCGCTCAAGACCGGTGGACAGCAGATCGCGGATCTTGATGTCCTCGGCCAGGTAGTCAGCGTACTGCTTGTCGGCGTACCAGCGGGACTTCCAGTCGCTGGAAATACCGAGGCGAAGACCGTGTGGATGGATCTTCTGTCCCACTATCGGTCACCTTCCTTCTGGCTCTCGACGACCACGGTGATGTGGCTGGTGCGCTTGCGGACGTGGAAAGCACGGCCCTGCGCACGCGGGCGGAAGCGCTTCATGGTCGGTCCCTCGTTGGCGTAAGCCTCGGAGATGACCAGAGTACGACGGTCCAGGCCGAAGCTGTTCTCAGCGTTTGCAGCTGCAGACGCAACAACCTTGGCAACCGGATCAGCAGCACCCTGCGGAGCGTACTCCAGGATGTTCAGTGCCTCGTCGACGGACTTACCGCGAACGGTGTCCAGGACGCGACGTGCCTTCATCGGAGTAACGCGGACGAAGCGCGCAGTTGCGCGTGCAGAAGTAATGTCGTTGCTCATGGCTTATCGACGTCCCTTCTTGTCATCCTTGACGTGACCCTTGAAGGTCTTGGTCGGGGCGAATTCGCCCAGCTTGTGGCCGACCATAGAGTCATCCACGAACACCGGCACGTGCTTGCGACCGTCGTGAACGGCGAAGGTGTGGCCGATGAAATCGGGGAGAATCGTGGAGCGGCGAGACCAGGTCTTAATGACCTGCTTGGTGCCCTTCTCGTTCTGTGCATCGACCTTCGCGAGGAGGTGCTCATCGACGAACGGGCCCTTCTTAAGGCTGCGTGGCATTCTCAGTTCCCTCCTTAGCGCTTCTTATTCTTGTTGGTACGACGGCGACGAACGATCAGCTGGTCGCTCGGACGGTTCGGCTTACGGGTGCGGCCTTCCTTCTGGCCCCACGGGGAAACCGGGTGGCGACCACCGGAGGTCTTACCCTCACCACCACCGTGCGGGTGGTCGACCGGGTTCATGACAACACCGCGGACAGTCGGGCGCCAGCCCTTCCAGCGCATACGGCCGGCCTTGCCCCAACGGATATTGATCTGATCCTGGTTTCCGACCTCACCGACGGTTGCACGGCAACGTGCGTCGACGCGACGGATCTCAGAGGACGGCATACGCAGAACTGCGTACTTGCCTTCCTTACCGAGAAGCTGAATAGAAGCACCAGCAGAACGTGCCAGCTGTGCGCCAGCACCCGGCTTGAGCTCCACGCAGTGAATAGTGGAACCGGTCGGGATGTTGCGCAGCGGCAGGTTGTTACCAACCTTGATGTCGGCGTTAGCGCCGGACTCAACGATGGCACCCTGCTTCAGGTTCTTCGGAGCGATGATGTAGCGCTTCTCACCGTCTGCGTAGTGCAGCAGTGCGATGTTGGCGGTACGGTTCGGGTCGTACTCGATGTGAGCGACCTTTGCCGGAATGCCGTCCTTGTCATTACGACGGAAGTCGATGACACGGTACTGGCGCTTGTGTCCGCCACCCTTGTGGCGAGTGGTGATGTGACCGTGAACGTTACGGCCACCAGTCTTCGACAGCGGGCGCAGCAGAGACTTCTCAGGAGTCGAGCGAGTAATCTCGCTGAACTCGGAGACGGAGCTCTGGCGGCGACCCGGCGTAGTCGGCTTGTACTTACGAATAGCCATACTTTTGCTCTTCCTTAACTTCCTCGTCGGCTAGCGGCTAAGCTGCCGAACCGCCGAAGATGTCGATGGGATCGCTGCCGGCCGCGAGAGTCACGTAGGCGCGCTTGGTGTTCTTGCGCTTGCCGTAGCCGGTGCGGGAACGCTTGCGCTTGCCCTCACGGTTGAGGGTGTTGACGGAAGCGACCTTAGCACCGAAAATCTCCTGGACCGCGATCTTGATCTGGGTCTTGTTAGCGTCGGTGTGGACCAGGAACGTGTAAACGCCCTGCTCCATGAGTCCGTAGGACTTCTCAGACACTACCGGTGCAACAATGATGTCGCGGGGATCTGCGATGGTAGCCATTACTTCTCCTCCTTACCGGCGGTGCGAGTGATGAAGTCATTGAGTGCCTGAACGGCGAAGATGACGTCATCGGCCTTCAGAACGTCGTAGGTGTTCAGTTGATCCTCAGACAGGATGTGGACACCTGGCAGGTTACGAACCGACTTCCACGAGTTGACGTCCTCGCGCGGCAGAACGACGAGCACGTTGCGGCGCTCAGTCAGACGCTCGACGAAAGTACGAGCTGCCTTGGTGGACGGGGTCTGGCCTGGGACCAGTTCCTCGACAACGTGGATGCGGTCGTGGCGAGCACGGTCAGAGAGTGCGCCGCGCAGAGCAGCTGCAATCATCTTCTTCGGGGTGCGCTGGCTGTAGTCGCGCGGAACCGGGCCGTGGACAACGCCACCGCCGGTCCAGTGCGGAGCACGGATCGAACCCTGACGAGCGCGACCGGTACCTTTCTGGCGCCACGGCTTGCGGCCACCGCCGCGAACCTCACCGCGGGTCTTGACCTTGTGGGTGCCCTGGCGAGCTGCTGCACGCTGTGCGACAACAACCTGGTGCATCAGGGCGATGGACACCTCCGCGTCGAACACGGAAGCAGGAAGCTCAACCGAACCGTTCACGCCGCCTTCAGCGGTGTGTACGTCTAGCTTGAGGTTGGTCATGCGTGAGCACCACCCTTCGTGGCAGTCTTAACAACCAGCAGGCCGCCGCGTGCACCCGGAACTGCGCCCTTGATGAGCAGCAGGTTCGCGTCAGCGTCAACCTTCTGGATCTTCAGGTTCTGGGTCGTGACCCGGTCGTTACCCATGCGGCCTGCCATGCGCTTGCCCTTGAAGACGCGTCCTGGCGTGGCGCAAGCGCCAATGCCACCAACACGACGGTGAGCAGCCTGGTTACCGTGAGCGGCACCCTGGCCAGCAAAGCCGTGGCGCTTCATACCACCGGCGAAGCCGTGGCCCTTAGAGGTACCAGTGACGTCGACGTACTCAATTTCGCCGAAAATGTCGACACCAACGGACTGGCCGACCTCGTAAGAGGAAGCGTCCGGGGTGCGAATCTCAACGCTGTGGCGACGCGGGGTCACACCGGCCTTCTTGAAGTGGCCGGCCTCCGGCTTGTTGACCTTACGCGGGTCAATTTCGCCGTATGCAATCTGGACGGCGTCGTAGCCGTCGGTTTCCTTAGTGCGCACCTGAGTCACTACGCACGGCCCAGCCTCAACGACGGTAACCGGAACAACGCGGTTCTCCTCGTCGAAGATCTGAGTCATACCGAGCTTCGTGCCCAGGATGCCCTTGATCTCGTTTTCACTCATTTATCTTGTCTCCGCTACCAAAAGTCCAGGATCACTGAATGTTCACATCGACACTTGCCGGAAGGTCAATGCGCATAAGTGCATCGACGGTCTTCGGCGTTGGATCGAGAATGTCGATCAGACGCTTGTGAGTGCGCATCTCGAAGTGCTCGCGCGAGTCCTTGTACTTGTGCGGCGAACGGATAACGCAGTAAACGTTCTTTTCGGTTGGCAACGGCACCGGGCCAACGACGCGTGCACCCGTACGGGTAACGGTCTCCACGATCTTTCGCGCAGAAGCGTCGATAGCCTCGTGGTCGTAGGCCTTGAGCCTGATGCGGATCTTCTGTCCGGCCACGCTTGTCCTCTCCTCGGTCGGCGCGCCCCAATTAAAGGGGCGTCGACCCTGTCAATGTTTCTCGACGCCGTCAGCAACTATGGCCAGCGCCAGAAATTAAAACTGGGTTGTGCATTACTTCAAAGCGATTTCGTCTTCGATCGTCATGGCAAATTAACTTATGGCCATGACCCGAGCGGACGAATAACGCCTTGCACTCAAATCCCAGTGGAAAACAAGTCCCCCTCGTGGGGCTCTTCATTTGCCTACTGCCGCTGTTAATTTGCCATGCCACCTCCGACCCCCGCGGTCGGGCGTGTCGCCCGTTTTTCTCCGTGAGGCACGATCGGGAAGAAACTTCCCTACGTGGTCATGCTCGCCTTACCATAGGCGCTATGTCCAATTTCGTACTGGTTCCCAGCTGGGCCTGATACAACAATTGGCGCGAACGCCTTTGTTAAAGCAACCTCCGTATTAAAGCACGTCCGGGCTACGAATGTAAAATCACGATTCCAAAGTGCAACGTACATCACACCCATTACGGCACAGTCGGCTTGACGACGGCTATTGCGTCGCCCCCACCCCGTCTAGTGTCGGGTATGTACAGATACAAAAAATCCCGACTTCCGCTTACGCGGAGTCGGGATTCTTCTAAGACTTAAGTTAAAGCACTTCCCCTATGGGGAGAAACCTTACTTAACGATCTTGGTAACGCGGCCAGCGCCGACGGTGCGGCCACCCTCGCGGATAGCGAAGCGCAGGCCCTCGTCCATTGCGACCGGCTGGATCAGCTTGACAGACATGTCAACGTTGTCGCCCGGCATGACCATCTCGACACCTTCCGGCAGGGAAACGACGCCGGTGACGTCGGTGGTGCGGAAGTAGAACTGCGGACGGTAGTTGTCGAAGAACGGGGTGTGACGGCCGCCCTCATCCTTAGACAGGATGTAGACGGAACCCTCGAACTCGGTGTGCGGGGTGTAAGCGCCCGGCTTAGCAACGATCTGACCGCGCTCGATGTCCTCACGCTTGGTACCGCGGAGCAGCAGACCACAGTTGTCGCCAGCCTCAGCGGAATCCAGCAGCTTGCGGAACATCTCGATACCGGTAACGGTGGTCTTCTGGGACTTCTCCTTGATGCCCAGAATCTCGACCTCGTCGTTAACGTTCAGAACGCCGCGCTCAACACGACCGGTAGCAACGGTGCCGCGACCGGTAATGGTGAAGATGTCCTCAATCGGCATCAGGAACGGCTTGTCGGTCTCGCGAACCGGATCCGGGATGTTCTCGTCGCAAGCTTCCATCAGCTCGACGATGGAGTTGACCCACTTCTCTTCGCCCTCAAGAGCCTTCAGAGCGGAGATGTGGACGATCGGAGCTTCCTCGTCGTAGTCCTGCTCAGCCAGCAGCTCGCGGACCTCCATCTCGACGAGCTCGATGATCTCTTCGTCGTCGACCATGTCGCACTTGTTCAGCGCAACGAGGATGTACGGAACGCCAACCTGGCGAGCCAGCAGAACGTGCTCGCGAGTCTGCGGCATCGGGCCGTCAGTAGCAGCGACAACCAGGATTGCGCCGTCCATCTGAGCAGCACCGGTAATCATGTTCTTGATGTAGTCGGCGTGGCCCGGGGCATCGACGTGAGCGTAGTGGCGCTTCTCCGTCTGGTACTCAACGTGGGAAACGTTGATGGTAATGCCACGTTCCTTCTCTTCCGGTGCCTTATCGATGGCATCGTAAGCGAACGACTCGTTCAGGTCCGGGAACTTGTCAGCCAGAACCTTGGTGATAGCGGCGGTAGTGGTGGTCTTACCGTGGTCAACGTGACCAATGGTACCGATGTTGACGTGCGGCTTCGTACGCTCGAACTTCGCCTTTGCCACTTTTAGTCCTCCTGGAGGTCTAGGTGGCCACGACTCTCGCAGCCACAATTTTGTGGTCACTCAATCCGCCTTCACAAGCATCAGAAGCCTTGAAGCTGTTCGCTTCCGACTTCGGAACGTGCGCGCGCAAAAGAGCACTATTCTTTCACTGTGCCAGTTACTCGATACTAGGGCAGGATACTGGAGTTTTCCAAACCAGACCAACCCCCTAGTTAAGGGTGGGTAACGGCCAGCAACTCACATCGTCATTTACCTGCATAAATGCTAGATATTTGAGCTGCGATCTAAAATCGGCCAACGATATGAATTGCGAGCAGCTACCCCCTAGAGCTTGCCTGTGCTAACACACGCCAACAGTCTGACGATGTCTCAGCACAGTCAAAGCTAGAGGGAATCTACTAAAGCTGCAGACCCTCGCACTGCGTTCTCTAAAAGAGTGACAGTGCAGTGCGTGCAGGGATGGGGTCAACTCTGATTGAGTGCCCCACCCTACCGGCGTGATTTAAGCGCCGGTACGAGCTGCAATGATCTCCTCGGCCACGGAGGACGGAACCTCAGCGTAGGAGTCGAAGATCATGGTGTAGTTAGCGCGACCCTGGGTCTTGGAACGCAGGTCACCAACGTAGCCGAACATCTCGGACAGCGGAACCAGAGCCTTGACAGCCTTGACGCCGGTGCGGTCTTCCATGGAGTTGACCTGGCCACGACGGGAGTTGATGTCACCGATGACCTCACCCATGTACTCTTCCGGAGTAATGACCTCAACGGCCATCATCGGCTCGAGCAGGACCGGCTTAGCCTTCTGAACAGCTTCCTTCAGAGCCTGCTGACCAGCGATCTTGAAGGCCATTTCGGAGGAGTCAACCTCGTGGTAAGCACCGTCGAGCAGGGTTGCCTTGATGTTCACCAGCGGGTAGCCGGCGAGGGTACCGTACTGCATTGCATCCTGGATACCAGCGTCGACAGACGGGATGTACTCCTTCGGAACGCGGCCACCGGTGACCTCGTTTGCGAAGAGGTAAGTTGTGGACTCGCCTTCTTCCACCTCTTCAGCGGACGGGGAGTACGGCTCCAGAGCAATGATGACGCGGGCGAACTGACCCGAACCACCGGTCTGCTTCTTGTGGGTGTACTCGAACTTCTCGACCGGCTTGCGGATGGTCTCGCGGTAAGCAACCTGCGGGTTACCGATGTTTGCTTCGACCTTGAACTCGCGCTTCATGCGGTCAACCAGGACGTCGAGGTGGAGCTCGCCCATACCGCCGATAACGGTCTGGCCGGTTTCCTCATCCAGGTGAACGGTGAAGGTCGGGTCCTCTTCAGCCAGACGCTGAATAGCGGTACCCAGCTTCTCCTGGTCAGCCTTGGACTTTGGCTCAATAGCAACGGAGATAACCGGATCCGGGAAGGACATGGACTCCAGAACGATCGGAGCATCCTGTGCACACAGGGTGTCACCGGTGGTGGTGTCCTTCAGACCAATGAAGGCGTAGATGTTACCTGCCACTGCCTCGTCAACAGGGTTCTCCTTGTTGGCGTGCATCTGGAACAGCTTACCGACGCGCTCCTTCTTGTCCTTGGTGGAGTTCAGGACCTGCTGGCCAGGCTCCACACGACCGGAGTAAACGCGGACGAAGGTCAGCTTGCCGAAGAACGGGTGAGCAGCAATCTTGAATGCGAGAGCGGAGAACGGCTCATCCTTAGACGGCTTACGGACCATATCGACGTCCTCGTCGCCCATCTGGTGGCCGTGAACCTCACCGATGTCCAGCGGATTCGGCAGGAAGTCAATGACAGCGTCGAGCAGCGGCTCAACACCCTTGTTCTTGTACGCGGTACCACAGTAGACCGGGTAGACCTCAGAGTTGATAACCATCTTGCGGATGGCGCCCTTGATCTCGTCCATGGTCAGCTCTTCGCCACCGAAGTACTTCTCCATGAGCTCCTCGTCGGACTCAGCGACGGTCTCAATGAGCTTCTCACGGTACTCGTTAGCCTTGTCGACCATGTCCGCCGGAATCTCCTCGACCTGCGCAGGAGTACCGATCTCAACCTTGCCCGGCCACATGAGGGCCTTCATCTCCAGCAGGTCAACAACGCCGTCGAAGTCATCCTCAGCGCCAATCGGCAGCTGCATAACCAACGGCTTAGCACCGAGGCGGTCAACGATGGTGCCAACGGTGTAGTAGAAGTCAGCGCCCAGCTTGTCCATCTTGTTGACGAAGCAAATACGCGGGACATCGTACTTCTGAGCCTGACGCCAAACCTGCTCAGACTGCGGCTCGACACCTTCCTTACCGTCGAAGACTGCGACGGCACCGTCGAGCACACGCAGGGAACGCTCAACCTCAACGGTGAAGTCGACGTGGCCCGGGGTATCGATGATGTTGATCTGGTTGTCGTTCCAGAAACAGGTCACAGCAGCGGAGGTAATGGTGATACCGCGCTCCTTCTCCTGCTCCATCCAGTCGGTGGTAGCGCCACCATCGTGAGTCTCGCCGACCTTGCGGTTAATACCCGTGTAGTACAGGATGCGCTCAGTCGTAGTCGTCTTACCAGCATCGATGTGCGCCATGATGCCGATGTTGCGGACCTTGTGGAGGTCCTTCTTAACGGGAAGTGCACCTTCAGCCACTTGATTCCCCACTCGTTTCAAATCGGTTTGGCGGTGAGACTCAATTACGGGATTGCAATTGGCCGTCAAATCCGCCGTCGGTCGGGTTTGCTTTATCTATAATGCCACCGTCTTGGCGCGAAGTCGCGCCGTGACGTACACCTATTGCGTAAATTCTACGCAAGACATCGGGTGTAAGCGCCGGGCTGGCCCCTATTGAGTGACCCTTAAAGATCTGTGGACCGCGACCGACGCGCGCCGTTGACATACCGGCAGCTGCTCTACGACGGTGACCACTCGCGGCCTCCGTCGATAAGCGATTACCAGCGGTAGTGAGCGAATGCGCGGTTTGCTTCCGCCATCTTGTGAGTGTCCTCACGACGCTTGACGGATGCACCCAGGCCGTTGGATGCATCGAGAATCTCGTTAGCGAGACGCTCGGTCATGGTGTTCTCACGGCGCTGACGGGAGAACATCAGCAGCCAGCGCAGTGCCAGCGTGGTGCCACGGCCCGGACGAACCTCGACCGGGACCTGGTAGGTGGCGCCACCAACACGGCGGGAACGAACCTCAAGAGCCGGCTTGACGTTCTCGATTGCGCGCTTCAGAGTCAGCACCGGATCAGTACCGGTCTTCTCTTCGCACAGCTCAAGTGCACCGTAGACGATGCGCTCTGCAGTCGACTTCTTACCGTCGATCAGAACCTTGTTGACCAGCTGCGACACCAGAGGGGAGCCGTAGACCGGGTCGTTGACGACAGGACGCTTCTGTACTGGGCCCTTACGTGGCATGGCTTACTTCTCCTTCTTTGCGCCGTAGCGGGAACGAGCCTGCTTGCGGTCCTTGACACCCTGGGTGTCGAGGGAACCACGGACGATCTTGTAGCGGACACCCGGGAGGTCCTTAACACGACCACCGCGAACGAGCACCATGGAGTGCTCCTGCAGGTTGTGGCCCTCACCCGGAATGTAAGCCGAAACCTCGATACCAGAGGTCAGACGAACACGAGCGACCTTACGAAGAGCCGAGTTCGGCTTCTTCGGGGTGGTGGTGTAAACACGGGTGCAAACGCCGCGGCGCTGAGGGGAACCCTTCAGAGCTGCGGTTGCAACCTTAGCCTTCTTGTCATGGCGGCCCTTGCGGACCAGCTGCTGAATAGTGGGCATGAAGCCTCTTTCTGTTTTCAATCCTCGCTGGACATTCTCACGACCGATGCCAACCGCAGCGGAGTAACCACCTTCCGTGTGAATGCATCACAAGAAAAGTTATTACTCATCCAGTGGTGAGCCCATCGGTTGAACGCAAGAAATGGAGGGATTTTGAACGTGCGAAACCCAGTCAGCCGCTCTCGCTGGCCTACTGGGTAATGTCTCAAGTTCCCAATTCTTTTCTGGGATCGTTGTATAACAGTACGCGAGCTGCGGGTTTAGTCCAAACACCCTGGTAATGGCCTATAAATTTCAAGCACTTTGAGCGCTTGTGGGCTTGGTGATCAAATTTTTGGGTGTTCAGCACGGCGCGCCTCGCCCCAAAAGACGCAGACGTTACTATGCCGGTTTGAATTGATAACTCGGCCAATTCTGCCGTCCGTTCGGTTTGCCCATAGTACTGTCCTGCATCAGCGCTGGAGAAACTTAATCGCCATGTTCACCACAGGCGAATGCCTTCTTCATTGCCAGCAGTGTACTGGCAGCGTATAGGTGGGGACATGTCTAAAAAGGTTATTGTCATTGGCGGCCACGGCAAGGTGGCCCAAATCTCTACTCCCCTACTTATCGACGATGGCTACGAGGTCACGTCTGTTATACGCAACCCCGACCAGGTTCCGGATATCGAGGCTCTCGGCGCCACACCAGCCGTTTACGACATCGCCAGTCTCTCGACCGAACAGTTTGCGGACCTTCTCAGCGCGCACGACGCTGTGATTTGGTCCGCCGGCGCTGGTGGAGGTTCACCAGAACGGACGTACGCGATCGACCGCGACGCAGCTATTACTTCGATTGCCGCAGCCGAGCAGGCTGGCGTTAAGCGCTACGTGATGGTCTCTTACTTTGGTGCGGGCCACGACCATGGCGTTCCAGAGGATCACAGCTTCTTTGCCTATGCCGAGTCCAAGGCTGCAGCCGACGAAGCGCTGCGCGCTTCAAACCTGGAATGGACCATTCTCGGCCCGAGTGCGCTCACGCTCAACGAGGGCCAGGATTCCATCGACACCACGGCGGACAAGGCAGGCGAGGTCGCTCGCGCGACCGTTGCCAATGTCATCGCGCAGGCCGTGTTCAACGAGGCTACCGTTGGTCGCATGATTAACTTCAACGAGGGCAACACCCCGATTGCAGAGGCTCTCAAGATGTAGAGGAGGGAGGTCGGGACGGAACCCCTAGGCCCTTCCTCCCCTGCCCCTTGCCTCTGTTCCTATCGCCTTTCTTCAGTCTCCAGCCGAGTTTTCCAGTTGGGTTGCCTCGACAAAGAAAAATCCTCCGGCACGACCGTGACGAACTAGCAACCCGCTAGTAAGCCACAACTGTGCCGGAGGATTTTTCCGGTTGCCACCTAACAGTTAGCGCACGAAGCCCCAACTGTCAGGCGAGGTGCTTTGCCAGACAGTGACCGAGGGAATTCTCCCGCTCCCCCCAGCCGCTGCCGCAAAGCTATTGATTTCTACTCGAAGGTTCCGATGTCATCCAGCGGAACTGCGGAACCGACCTGATCGATGCCGTAGGTGTCCTCGGCACCGTAGAAGCCCTCGCCGAAGGAAGCGAACGGGGCGGCTGCCTGGCGGGCAGCTTCCTCAGTCGGCTCAACCGTGATGTTGCGGTAGCGCGAGATACCCGTACCAGCCGGGATCAGCTTACCGATGATCACGTTCTCCTTCAGGCCGATGAGCTTATCCGAGCGCTTGTTGATAGCGGCGTCGGTAAGCACGCGCGTCGTCTCCTGGAAGGAGGCGGCGGACAGCCAGGACTCGGTGGCCAGCGATGCCTTGGTAATACCCATCAGCACGCGACGGCCTTCGATGACGCTGCCACCGGAGGCGACAATCTCGCGGTTCTTCGCCATGACCGTGGAGCGCTCGACCAGTGCACCTGGCAGCAGTTCGGAGTCACCTGGCTTAGACACAATCACGCGGCGCAGCATCTGGCTGACGATAACCTCGATGTGCTTGTCGTGAATGGCCACACCCTGATCACGGTAGACCGACTGGACTTCCTCGATGAGGTGGCGCTGGACGCCTCGGCGGCCCAGAACCTCGAGGACCTCGTGCGGATCGGCAGCGCCCTTGAGCAGCTGCTGACCCTTGACCACATGGTCACCATCGCGGATGGCGCGACGACGGCCATCGACAGTGATTTCAGCCAGGCCCTGACGCTTGGACAGCTTGTCGTAAACAACCTCGTCTTCGCTGTTGGCATCCGGGATGAGGGTGAGCGTGTAGAAGTGCTCGTCCTCCTCCAGGCGCACGCGACCGTTTTCGCGGACCAGCGGAGCCTTGTTCTTCGGCACGCGGGCCTCAAACAGCTCCTGGACACGCGGCAGACCACCGGTAATGTCGCCACCGACACCACCCTGGTGGAACGTACGCATGGTCAGCTGGGTACCCGGCTCACCAATGGACTGCGCAGCAACAATACCGACAGCCTCTCCGATGTCGACCAGCTTGCCGGTTGCCATCGAGCGACCGTAACACTTGGCACAGACACCGGTTGCGGTGGAACAGGTCAGAACCGAGCGGACCTTGACTTCCTTGACACCGTGGCTGAGAGCCAGGGTGATGTGGTCGTCGTTCAGGTCGGTGTCAGCCGCGATAAGGACATTGCCCTCAGCGTCGGTGACATCGGCTGCCAGCACACGAGCAATCGCGGCGGTCTCGACATACTTCGCACGACGGATCTCGCCGGTCGGGTTGCCGGCTGCGTCCAGAACATCCTCGCCGATCTCGACAATGACACCATCGTGGGTGCCACAGTCCTCTTCGCGAACGATGACGTCCTGCGCAACGTCGACCAGACGACGGGTCAGGTAACCCGAGTCAGCGGTACGAAGCGCGGTATCGGCCAGACCCTTACGGGAACCGTGCGAGTTGTTGAAGTACTCGAGAACCGACAGGCCTTCGCGGAAGGAGGTCTTAATCGGACGGGTGATGTATTCACCACGCGGGTTCGTAACCATACCCTTCATGCCGGCCAGCGAGTGAATCTGGCCCATGTTACCGGCAGCACCCGACTTCACGATCATCGGAATCGGATTGTCATCCGGGTACAGAGCCTCGACCTTTTCACCGACCTCAGCCGTCGCAGCCTTCCACAGGTTAACCAGCGACTCGTGACGCTCAGCAGCCGAGAGCTTACCGCGGCGGAACTTCTTCTCCACCGTGGCGGCCTTCTCTTCGTAGCCGTTTAGGATCTCCCGCTTGTTCGGGAGAACCAGCACGTCAGACATAGCAATGGTGACACCAGAACGGGTAGCCCAGTAGAAGCCAGCATCCTTGAGCTTGTCGACGGTCTGAGCGACCGTGATCATCGGGTACTTGGCAGCCAAGTCGTTGATGATCGCAGCCTGCGGCTTCTTAGCCATAACGCCTTCGACGTATGGGTAGTTCCACGGCAGCAGGTCGTTGAACATAACGCGGCCCAGCGTGGTCGAAGCCAGCCAGGTATCGCCCTTGTTCCAACCGTCTGGGAACTGCTCGGCCTCAATCTCGGCCGGCGGACGCAGGTGGCTGATGCGCACCTTAATCGGGCTCTGCAGACCAATTGCACCGCGGTCGTAAGCCATGATGGCCTCGGCCGGGCTGGTGTAAATACCCTGCTCCGGTGCGTCCTCGGTGGCATCCTGGTGGCCACCCGGCAGCTCCGGCTTCTCCAGCGTCAGGAAGTACAGGCCAGTGACCATATCCAGACGCGGCATAGCCAGCGGCTTACCGGAAGCCGGCGACAGAATGTTGTTCGAGGACAGCATCAGGACGCGAGCCTCGGCCTGTGCTTCAGCGGACAGCGGCAGGTGGACTGCCATCTGGTCACCGTCGAAGTCGGCGTTGAAAGCCTCACATGCCAGTGGGTGCAGCTGAATTGCCTTACCCTCAACCAGGACCGGCTCGAAAGCCTGAATACCCAGGCGGTGCAGCGTAGGTGCACGGTTCAGCAGGACCGGGTGTCCGGTAATGACATCTTCGAGGACGTCCCACACCTCTGGGCGCTGACGCTCAACCATGCGCTTCGCGCTCTTGATGTTCTGCGCGTAGCTCTTGGCCACGAGCTCCTTCATCACGAACGGCTTGAACAGCTCAAGTGCCATCAGCTTCGGCAGACCACACTGGTGCAGCTTCAGCTGCGGGCCGACGATAATAACCGAACGGCCGGAGTAGTCAACACGCTTACCCAGCAGGTTCTGACGGAAACGACCCTGCTTACCCTTGAGCAGGTCGCTCAGGGACTTCAGCGGGCGGTTACCCGGACCAGTGACCGGGCGGCCGCGACGTCCATTGTCGAACAGTGCGTCAACGGATTCCTGAAGCATGCGCTTCTCGTTGTTGACGATGATCTCCGGAGCGCCGAGGTCGATCATGCGCTTCAGGCGGTTGTTGCGGTTGATGACACGACGGTAGAGGTCGTTCAAGTCCGAGGTCGCAAAGCGGCCACCGTCGAGCTGCACCATCGGGCGCAGCTCCGGCGGAATCACCGGGATGCAGTCGAGCACCATAGCGGCTGGGTCGTTGCCGGACTGCAGGAATGCAGTGACAACCTTCAGGCGCTTGAGGGCGCGCATCTTCTTCTGACCCTTGCCGTCGCGAATAATCTCGCGCAGCTCCTCGGCCTCCTTGGCCAGGTCGAAGTTGCGGATCAGGGTCTGAATAGCCTCAGCACCCATACCACCGGTGAAGTAGTCCTCGTAGCGGTCGACGAGCTCGGTGTAAATACCCTCGTCGATAATCATCTGCTTCGGCTCGAGCTTGATGAAGGTGTTCCAAATCTCATCGAGACGATCCAGCTCGCGCTGGGCGCGCTCACGGATGTGGCGCATCTCGCGCTCGGCTGCAGACTGAACCTTCTTGCGGGCGTCAGCCTTGGCACCGGCTGCCTCGAGCTCAGCCAGATCCTCTTCCAGGGTCTGGGCGCGTTCGGCCAGCTCCTGGTCGCGGTCGTCCTCAACCAGCTTCTTGTCCACGAGCATGTCTGCTTCGAGGGTTTCCTGGTCGTTGTGGCGAGCCTCTTCATCCACAGAAGTGATGATGTTGGCAGCGAAGTAGATGATCTTTTCCAAATCCTTCGGAGCCAAATCGAGCAGGTAGCCGAGGCGAGACGGCACACCCTTGAAGTACCAGATGTGAGTGACCGGAGCGGCCAGCTCAATGTGGCCCATGCGCTCACGGCGAACCTTCGACTTGGTCACCTCAACGCCACAGCGTTCACAGATGATGCCCTTGAAGCGAACGCGCTTGTACTTACCACAAGCACACTCCCAGTCACGGGTCGGGCCGAAGATACGCTCACAGAAAAGGCCATCCTTTTCCGGCTTCAGCGTACGGTAGTTAATCGTCTCGGGCTTCTTGACCTCACCGCGAGACCAGCGGCGGATGTCGTCGGCGGTAGCGAGCCCAATCCGGAGCTCGTCAAAGTTGTTGACGTCGAGCACCTGTTTTCCCTTTCCCTCCGCATCGAAGTAATGCGGAAACCAAATTCTCTGCGGAGGTTTTTGTACGTTGTCGTCTGTGTTGGGTTATTCGCGAGTTAGGGCTTCCCGACCCTGATACTCACGCAATGTTTCGTCGTTAAGCGAGAAACTATGCGGAGTCAGCGTCAGAACGCTCGTCGCGGGACAGGTTAATGCCGAGGGAAGCGGTCGCGTGGTCGAGTTCCTCATCGTCGGAGGAGCCCAACTCAACCGGAACGCCGTCGGCCGAAAGGACCTCAACGTTCAGGCAGAGCGACTGCAGTTCCTTCAGAAGCACCTTGAACGACTCCGGAATACCCGGATCCGGAATGTTGTCGCCCTTCACGATTGCCTCGTAGACCTTGACGCGGCCAACCACGTCATCGGACTTGATAGTGAGCAGCTCCTGCAGGGTGTAGGCAGCGCCGTATGCCTGCATTGCCCACACCTCCATCTCACCGAAGCGCTGACCACCGAACTGAGCCTTACCACCCAGCGGCTGCTGGGTAATCATGGAGTACGGACCGGTGGAACGAGCGTGAATCTTCTCGTCGACCAGGTGGTGCAGCTTCAGCATGTACATGTAGCCCACCGAAACCGGGAACGGGAACTTCTCGCCAGAGCGGCCGTCGAACAGCGTGGCCTTACCGTCAGCGTTGACCAGCACCTCGCCGTCACGGTTCGGGCGGGACGACGCGAGCAGACCAGCGAGCTCCTCGTTCTCAGCACCGTCGAACACTGGGGTTGCGACCAGGGAGTCGGACGGAACGTCGTGCAGGTCAGCCGGAAGACGCTTAGCCCAATCCGGGTCGCCCTCAATGCTCCAGCCGGCCTTCGCCAGCCAGCCGAGGTGAACCTCGAGGACCTGGCCGATGTTCATACGACGCGGAACACCGTGGGTGTTCAGAATGATGTCGACCGGGGTGCCGTCCGGCAGGAACGGCATATCCTCCTGCGGCAGGATCTTGCCGATAACACCCTTGTTACCGTGGCGACCTGCCATCTTGTCGCCGTCCTGAATCTTGCGCTTCTGCGCAACGTAGACGCGGACCATCTCGTTGACACCCGGTGCCAGGTCGTCATCGTCTTCACGGGAGAAGACGCGGACGCCGATGACCTTGCCGGACTCACCGTGCGGAACACGCATGGAGGTGTCACGGACCTCGCGGGACTTCTCGCCGAAGATAGCGCGCAGCAGGCGCTCCTCCGGAGTCAGCTCAGTCTCGCCCTTCGGCGTGGTCTTAGCGACCAGGATGTCACCGTCGCGAACGTCGGCACCGATGCGGACGATACCGCGGTCATCCAGATCCTTCAGCATCTCCTCGGATGCGTTCGGGATGTCACGGGTGATTTCCTCCGGACCCAGCTTGGTGTCGCGGGCATCAATCTCATGCTCCTCGATGTGAATCGAGGTCAGGATGTCCTCCTCAACCATGCGCTGGTTCAGGATGATGGCGTCCTCGTAGTTGTGTCCTTCCCACGGCATGAATGCCACGAGCAGGTTCTTACCAAGTGCCATCTCACCGTTGTCGGTACCCGGACCATCAGCGATGACCTGGCCGGCCTCAACACGCTGGCCTTCGTCAACCAGTGGCTTCTGGTTGTAGCAGGTGCCCTGGTTGGTGCGTTCGAACTTGCGCAGCAGGTAGGTGTGGCGCTGGCCCTCATCGTCCATGATGGTGATGAAGTCTGCCGACACCGTCTCGACCACACCGGTGGCCGAAGCGACAATGACATCGCCGGCGTCGTAAGCAGCACGCTGCTCCATACCGGTACCGACGAACGGAGCCTCCGAACGCAGCAGCGGCACAGCCTGACGCTGCATGTTCGCACCCATCAGGGCACGGTTAGCGTCGTCGTGCTCGAGGAACGGAATCATGGCGGTAGCCACGGAGACCATCTGACGCGGGGAAACATCGAGGTAGTCGACCTCATCGGCGCGGACGGACTCGACGTCACCACCCTTCTTACGAACAGACAGGGTCTCCTGAACGAAGTGGCCGTTCTCGTCGATCGGGGTGTTGGCCTGCGCGACGACGTAGCGGTCTTCCTCATCAGCGGTGAGGTAGTCGACCTCGTCGGTGATGACACCATCGCGGACGCGACGGTACGGAGTCTCAATGAAACCGAACGGGTTCACGCGTGCGTAGCAGGACAGCGAACCAATCAGGCCAATGTTCGGACCCTCTGGGGTCTCAATTGGACACATGCGACCGTAGTGGGACGGGTGAACGTCTCGAACCTCAAGGCCAGCACGGTCACGGGTCAGACCACCCGGGCCCAGTGCGGACAGACGACGCTTGTGGGTCAGGCCCGACAGCGAGTTGTTCTGGTCCATGAACTGGGACAGCTGGGAAGTACCGAAGAACTCACGGATAGCCGCGGAAACCGGGCGCACGTTAATCAGGGTGGTCGGCTGGATCGACTCCACGTCCTGAGTGGTCATGCGCTCACGAACCACGCGTTCCATGCGGGACAGACCCACGCGGACCTGGTTCTGAATCAGCTCGCCTACGGTACGCAGACGACGGTTACCGAAGTGGTCGATATCGTCGGTCTCAACCGGGATTTCGACGCCTTCCGGCGAGGTCATAACATTCTCGCCGTCGTGCAGACGCACGAGGTATTCGATGGTGGTAGCAATATCCTGCTCGGTCAGAACCATCTCGCCGGAGGCATCAGCGCCCAGGCCCAGCTTGCGGTTGACCTTGTAGCGACCGACCTTAGCCAGGTCGTAGCGCTTCGGTTTGAAGAAGTTGTTCTCCAGCAGAGCCAGCGCGGACTCGCGCGTCGGCGGCTCACCCGGGCGCTGCTTGCGGTAAATCTCCAGCAGGGCCTCGTCGGTGTTTGCAACACCGTCCTTCTCCAGGGTGGCCATCATGATCTCAGAGAAGCCGAAGCGCTCCTTGATCTCCTCGGTGGTCCAGCCGAAAGCCTTCAGCAGAACCGTGACCGGCTGGCGACGCTTACGGTCAATACGAACGCCGACGGTGTCCCGCTTGTCGACGTCGAACTCCAGCCACGCACCGCGCGACGGAATAATCTTCACCGAGTGCAGCGGGCGCTCGGTGGACTTGTCGATGGTCTCATCGAAGTAGACGCCCGGAGAGCGCACCAGCTGAGAAACAACGACACGCTCAGTTCCGTTGACGATGAACGTACCCTTGTCCGTCATCATCGGGAAGTCACCGATGAAGACGGTCTGGCTCTTGATCTCACCGGTCTCGCGGTTGGTGAACTCCGCGGTGACGTAGAGGGGAGCCGAGTAGTTGATGTCCTTATCCTTGGACTCATCCACGGTGTTCTTGACGGAGTCGAACCATGGGTCCGACAGCGTCAGGGACATCTTCTGGGAGTAGTCCTCGATCGGAGAGAGCTCTTCTAGAATATCTTCGAGACCGCTGGTAACCCGAGCGTCTTCTCCGAGCTCCTCCTGGCGACGAGCACGCCACTCAGGCGTGCCAATGAGCCATGCGAAAGACTCACGCTGCAGGTCGAGCAGACCAGGAACCGCAATCGGCTCCTGAATCTTTGCAAACGAGTACCTCTTCGAAGCTCCGGGAATACCGGTTACTGCCTTGGTCTGGCGGGAGACTGCCAAGATGCGTCCTTCCAGCACCTCACGCGGTGGAGCACACCGGCAACCGGTGGTGCGCTCCGCCCGCTTGGTTTATACGCGATTCAAGTTGCAGGAATTATTTCTGTTGCGCACCGGGATACTTTGCGTCTAACCTTTGGTCACACACGAAAGTGATTCCCCCGCCACTTGGCCTCCAAGACCAGCCTTTAAAGGCGAGCCCCCGAGCCCTAACGGCGGCGTCGCAGCAACTCCTTTAACAGCTAGATGCACGAAAAACGGTGCTACATAATAGCCCCGCGCTCCGAGCGCAAACTATAAAAGAGCTGGCGACAGATACACTAATTCCAGCGCAACGATTTAGCCTATATCAAAAACTGGCAGTTGTCTAGTACAACTTGACAAATCGGGCGTGTCGCATTCACCCGTTACCGATATAACGATGAGGCCTGGGCGCTATGGCCGTCGTAAAGCGTTACTCTGTTTTACGACGGGTCGAAGGACGCACGATACCCACGATTGCGATGAATACCAGAATCGAACCGGACGCAATGAGGCCGATTGACCACGGCTCTAGAGCTGGGCGCTGGAAATTCTGTATTGCGCCAAAGAGAAGCTGATTGGAAAGGCCTTCGTCCATCTTGCCGTTGAAGCGCAGGTAGTCCATGATCGGCTCGCCATCGCGGGTCTCCCACCAAAGGTGGATGTCCTCGGCCATATCGATGACCGAGCCAGACTTGGGCTCAACCCACAAATCACGGGTGCCCTGGTACTGGAGGAAGCCGGACTTGTCATCCTGGGTTAGCTGAGAGACGTAAGAACGGTACTTCTGGGCGAGATTCGTCTTCTCAATGTCCTGACGGAAATGCAGGACACGGTTACCGCCGCGCTCCTCTTCCCCGACAAACTTTGCCGGCAAGGAATCGTGGAGGAGATCATCAAAGATCAGGTATTCCTTTTCCTCCGTGTCGGCCGGAAGCTTCACCCAGTTCCCCTCGAAAGCCACTGACCGTGGAACGCCTGCCATGCGGTCGACAAGCGTCGCAGGAGCCAGCGCCTCGCCAGTGAGGCGGTCGATGGTAACTGTCCAGATATTGGCCTCGATAAGCTCCGTCAGCGGGTCGGTGCCTATGACCTCAGGGGGAAGCTCACGCATTTCAGTCACACCGACACGGAGCGAAACCTTGTCCGCATCCGCGGGTTCGATGAGCACGCCATGGAGCTGTCGCTGCAGCGGCGAGTGCACTTCCTCCCGCTTGCCCTCTTCGTTAATCCTGGTGGATACGCCGTCTTCCGCCCGCAGGGTATACGACACCGGCGGCAGGTCAAGCGGCATTTTGGGATCAACATTGAGCACTTTGGGCAGCAAAATGCCAGCAGCAAGCAGTGCGGTGCCTAGACCCAACAGAAGGATAGACAAAATTCTCGGCCGTGAGAGCATGTTAGATACTTTACAGGCCAATAAGGGTAATCAAGACAATGAGTGGGCTGGTTTTTGCCTCAACTCCCTGTGACGGGTGAGATTAGTGAGGTTTTGCCCGGGTCAGGTGGGTTAGCAAAGGCCCCAGATACAAAAGAACCGCCAACCCCGGGCACGAAGCCCAGAACTGGCGGTCAGAATTGGTAGCTTTAGGCCACTACCGGGGCCGAGGCAAGTAATTGAATTACTTGAGGGCAACCTTTGCGCCAGCCTCTTCCAGCTTAGCCTTAGCAGCCTCAGCGTCGTCCTTGGAAGCACCCTCCAGGATAGCCTTCGGAGCGGACTCAACCATCTCCTTAGCCTCCTTCAGGCCCAGGCCGGAGACGATCTCACGGACAGCCTTAATAACGCCGATCTTCTTAGCGCCAGCGTCCTCGAGGACGACGTCGAACTCGTCCTTCTCCTCAGCAGCAGCCTCGCCGCCAGCAGCGCCTGCAGCAGCAACTGCAACCGGAGCAGCAGCGGTGACGTCGAACTCTTCCTCGAAAGCCTTCTTGAACTCGGTGAGCTCAACGAGGGTCATTTCCTTGAAAGCCTCGAGCAGTTCCTCAGTGGTGTACTTAGCCATGGATATTCTCCTATGAGTGTGGTGCGGCCGCTCCCCTCAGAGATCCCTGGGGTCGAAGCCGTCAAAGTGATATTGAAAAGTTTTTCGCGTGATTTAGTTCGCGTAGATCGCGAGCCGCTCGGGATTACTTCTTTTCCTCGAGTGCCGCAGCAAGGCGGGCAACCGAGGAGGTCGGAGCGTCGAGCAGGCCAGCGACGTTCGCCAGAACGCCGTTGAAGGCACCAGCCAGCTTTGCCAGCGTGGTCTCACGGTTATCCATATCCGCAAGAGCCTCGAACTGTGCTGCATCCATCGCAGCACCGTCCATGTAGCCGCCCTTGATCACGAGGTTCTTGTTGTCACCGGCGAACTTCTTAATCGCCTTAGCCGCATCCACAGCCTCGCCCTTGATGAAGGCGACTGCAGTCGGGCCGTTCAGGTGCTCATCAAGACCCTCAATCCCTGCCTCGTCGGCAGCGATCTTGATCATGGTGTTCTTGGCGACGGAGTACTTAACATCAGCACCGAGGGCGCGACGCAGTTCCGTGATTTCCGCAACGGACAGGCCGCGGTACTCAGTCAGCACGATAGCGTTGGACTCTTCGACGTCCTGCTTCAGCGCTGCAACAGCTGCAATCTTCTCAGCATTTGCTGCCATGTGTACTCTCGCCTCCTTCCTGGTCTTTGCAATTTTCCGCTCGGCCAAGTGAAGGATTCTTTTGCGCAAATACAACAAACGCCCCAATCCTCGCACAAGGATGGGGCGCACAATTCTTGTGGCGTGTTCCACTTCAACTCCGCCAACCCCAAGGCCAGCAGGTGAAGTCAAACTGCGCAAGCGCTTCCAAGTCCTCCTGCGTGGGCCGCTCACTGTATTCCTACAATGAAACCTTCAATCCGCTTCTTTCAAAGCGAATGACCGACGGTCTTCGGTGAAACTTGAGTACCAACCTCCATCTTCCCAACTCGATGTTGGTACCGATTGGAAGCCGGTCAAACTTCGTGAAGAAACTTTATACCAGACCCTGGCAATTAACCAAATCGCCTATCCAAACCGCGCCGCACCTGGCTCTCCGAAGCGGCCGAACTCCAGGTCCTTCTCACGTTGCTGGACAATCATCTCGAGCTCGGCAAAGTACGCATTCAGGTTGTCGTCGGCAAGCCAGAGCACTTGGTCGGCGTAGTCGAGCACCACGCGCACCATGTCGTCGGGATGTGCGTCCAATCTGGCGGCGTCGAGAATATCCACGGTGAGTGTCAGTGCCACGCGCACAACCGGCGGGATCTGCGATGCCAGGCACTGCTGCGCCACGACATTGCGCAGCTCGACGGCCTCCATCCGCGCGATGATGCGCAACAGCCGCACGACCACGACCTGCGCCGCCCGAGCTTGCAGAGCTTCCTCCTCACTCATCCCCGGAAGCACCACAGAGTCCTGGATATTGCGGCGAAGGACCTCAGCTACGCGCTCGTCCTCCCCTAGCCCCGTCAGTACCTCGCCCAGCAGAGTCTGTCCCGCGATGCGCAGGCAGGGCATGTCATAGGCGTCGTCGCCCAACGAGTCGAGATACGAGATGAGCTGCGATTCAATAATTCCGGAACCGTCGTCGAGCTGCGCCAGGCGATTAATCTCGCCGAGCGCCTCCAGCCCTTCTTCGGGTTCCAAAATTAACGTCATAGTCGCGATTTTAAGCAACAAACTTTGGCTGTGAGTCCATTTCGCCTGGATTAGTTGTTTGGATTAGCAATTCGCTTTACGACGTCTACCGCGCCCAAGCCCCCACCGCGCTATCGATACCCCTTATGCCAATGCAAAACCGCCACCTCACACACTCTGGAAAGTGCGCGCGGCGGCGGTTTTAAAGAGCTTTGCTCAGAGTCGCTCTCGAGTGACTCATGAAGAGCACACTCACCTATCGGCTGATGCTGATTTAGGCGGTGTAGTCCTTGATCACGCTGGTGTCAACCGGGATGCCCGGGCCGTTGGTGGCGGAGACGGTGATCTTCTTCAGGTACTTACCCTTAGCAGCGGACGGCTTGAGGCGCATCAGCTCGTCGATAAGCGCACCGTAGTTCTCGGCCAGCTTCTCAGCGTCGAAGGAAGCCTTACCGATAACAGCCTGCAGGTTTGCAGCCTTGTCAACGCGGAAGGAAATCTTACCGCCCTTGATCTCGGTGACAGCCTTAGCGACATCCGGGGTAACGGTGCCGGTCTTCGGGTTCGGCATCAGACCACGCGGGCCGAGGATGCGAGCCACGCGACCAACCTTGGCCATCTGGTCCGGGGTAGCGATAGCAGCGTCGAAGTCGGTCCAACCGCCCTGAATCTTCTCGATCAGCTCCTCGGAGCCAACGAAGTCAGCGCCGGCCTCTTCAGCCTTGGTGGCGTTCTCGCCAGCAGCGAAGACGACAACGCGGACGGTCTTACCGGTACCGTTCGGCAGGGAGACAGTGCCGCGAACCAGCTGGTCAGCCTTGCGCGGGTCAACGCCCAGGCGGATGGCGACGTCGATGGTGGCGTCGTAGTTCTTGGAGGAGGTCTCCTTGGCCAGGTTAGCGGCCTCGAGCGGAGAGTAGATGCGGCCGGCGTCGATCTTCTCGGCGGCGGCGCGGTATGCCTTAGAGTTCTTGCTCATGAAAAGTCCAATCTCAATTAAGTGAAATGGTTGGATTGTGGTGTGTAGCGGGCCGAAGCTGGCCCTACCACTTGATGAAGGTGCAGCTAAACGCTGACGGTTTACTTAGCGCCCTCGACGGTGATGCCCATAGAACGAGCGGTACCGGCGATGATGCGTGCACCCATCTCGATGTCGTTAGCGTTCAGGTCCGGCTTCTTCAGCTCGGCGATTTCCTTGCACTGCTCCCAGGTCACGGAACCGACCTTGTTGGTGTGCGGAACGCCAGAGCCCTTCTGGATGCCAGCGGCCTTCAGCAGCAGCTTAGCTGCCGGCGGGGTCTTCAGAACGAAGGTGAAGGAGCGGTCTTCGTAGACAGAAATTTCAACCGGGACAACGTTGCCACGCTGGTTCTCAGTTGCTGCGTTGTAAGCCTTGCAGAACTCCATGATGTTGACACCATGAGCACCCAGTGCCGGACCAACCGGCGGAGCCGGGTTAGCCTGACCAGCCTGAATCTGCAGCTTAATAATCGCAGAAAGCTTCTTCTTCGGAGCCATCGGATTAACCTACTTCCTAGTTACCGGGGCGCGCCGCCCCGATGAAAAGGCGACTCACCCCGTCCGGATGCCGACGCTTTACGACGACCCTTGCGCCCTCGACCATCATGGCCGCTGGCGCTGGTCATCGAGTTGGTGCCAGCCACCGGGGATACGAATTACTTGGCGCATCTGTGCTCAAGGCACAAAAATGCACGCCTGGCTACGTTACCGCAGCGTATGGCGTGCATCAAAATCCGTTACCGGATTGGTTGCGCGAGCGAGCTAGCTGGTGCCTTGCTCGGCGCTTGGCTTAGGGCTGTGCTTGCCGCTTGGCTCTGCGCCTGGCTTGAGGTCGGGCCTAGTTCAGCTTCTCGACCTCATCGATGCCCAGCTCGACCGGGGTCTCACGGCCGAAGATGGAAACCAGAGCCTTCATGCGGCCGGTGTCCGGGTCGATCTCGGAGATGGTCGCAGCCACGGATGCGAACGGACCGGACAGGATGGTGACGGACTCGCCGACCTCGTAGTCGATGGCGACGGCCTTCTTCTCCGCCTGCGGCGCCGCTGCGACAGCCAGCTCACCGTCGGCGTTTGCAGCTTCCTCAGCGGCGTCCGCGGTGATGGTCTCCTTCGGCATGAGGAACTTAGCGACCTCACGGATCTTAACCTTGGACGGCTGGCCCTCGCTACCGACGAAGGAAGTAACACCCGGGGTGTCGCGGACGACGGACCAGGACGGGTCATCCAGGCTCATACGAACCAGAACGTAGCCCGGCAGCAGCTTGCGCTTAACGATCTTCTTCTTGCCGTCGTCCTTGCGCTCTTCGACTTCCTCAACCGGAACGATGACCTCGTGGATCTGCTCATCGACACCCATGGTCTGGGCGCGCATTTCCAGGTTGGTCTTCACCTTGTTCTCGTAGCCGGAGTAGCACTGGATGATGTACCAGTCGCCCGGACGACGCTTGAGCTCACGCTGGAACTCGCGCAGGCGCTTACGGTACTCGGCATCTGCGTCAGCAGCTGCCTGTACCTCAGCGTCAGCGGCAGTCTCCTCTGCCGGCGCTGCTTCTGCTGCAGCAGTGTCAGCTGCGGCTGCGTCGGCTGCGGCTGCACCCTCGGCCGGAGCTTCTACCTGAGCCGGTGCGCCCTGCGCATCCTGCTCAGTTGCGGCAGCATCCGCGGACTGGGCGTCGGAGAAAATATTCTGACCATCATTCATGTCGTGCTAACCCCTCTTGTATCTACATCAACGGTTCGCGACATTGGCATCTTCGCCTAAAGAGTCTTAAGAGCCAATATGCCATCCGCAATCACTTCGCACAGCCAGACACCAGCTGCGCTAACGAATAATCCCGCCGTCCGGAACTCGGAGGCGGGATGAAAAGCATCACTGCGAAACAGTATAACCGATTACTTACCCAACACCGATCGGACACCCAGACCGGCCAGCGTGTCCACACCCCACACGAGAGCGATCATGGCAATCAGGAACAGAATCACGATGATGCTGTAGGTGACCATCTGGCGGCCGGTCGGCCAAATCACCTTGCGCAGCTCGTCAACAACCTGCTTGATGAAAACCAAAGGATTACGAGTCGAAAGCTCGTTGGTCTCCTTCTCACGCGCAGGCTTCTTCGCCACGGTGGTCTGCGCGCCCGTCGCCTGGCGCTTACCGGACGGGCGAGCCGCCGCCTGGAAAGTCTGGTTTTCCTCAGACACGATGCTCCTTCGCTACTTCGTGCATATGAGACCTAAAGATACTGCACAGTGAAACTCAAACGTGAATTCTTCAAGGGCAGACTCCGGGAATGTTCTCCGGATCCAAGCCCCCACTGTGCAGAGCAAGTCTGGTTCAGTGCGTAAATTCTAGCCGATACTCCACACTATCGAAGAAATGCCCTTCGTGGGAACCGCAGGCTTCGAGATTCGATTCTGACAACCCCAAAGAGCCACGGGCTGCTCGCTCGGGGATGCGAACTTGGGGCTGCAAATGTGAAACTGTATGGGGTTATGACACTTTCAAGCCATTTTTCGGGCTGTTTTTGTCATAAACGCAGTCAGTAACTCGCATTGCCCCACCGCCACCGAACATAAACGAAAAACCCGCCACCCAGACGCATTTTCATACGCCCTGGATGACGGGTACTTGCAGGGGCGACAGGACTCGAACCTGCAACCTGCGGTTTTGGAGACCGCTGCTCTACCAATTGAGCCACGCCCCTTCACCACCAGCGAAAGAACTTTTCAGTCCTTAGCTGACAATGTCCCACCTTACTGCATTGCTGCATAATCAAGGCGGGGTTCGACGAACATCACTGTCCGTAGTAGCGATGGGGGGGATCGAACCCCCGACCTCACGATTATGAGTCGTGCGCTCTCACCATCTGAGCTACATCGCCCCTATTCTCTACCGGACATAAGTCCGTATAAAAGAACAGAGCCCCCTGACAGAATCGAACTGTCGACCTTTTCCTTACCATGGAAACGCTCTGCCGACTGAGCTAAGGGGGCATCAGCATCCGTTGAACCCAGCACGTAACTCTGTGGCCAATTGTTGACCGCTTCGTTTCGCTCTGTGCTCTCCGTGAAGCCTTGCAAAGATTAACCCGAAATCACCACTAAGCACAAATCAGCAGGTAGGCAGCGGTATTTCTTGTCACGTTTGCAGACATTTGGCGCGCACTTATGGATAATCTATTCACTTATCGATGAGCCCCAGCGGAACCATAAGTGAATAGCTCATCGATGAGTGGCTGACCTCTAACTCGAGCCTCTAACTCGAGCCCCTGCCCCCCGCTTAATCCAGAGCCGGGTTAAGTAAAGAAAAGTGTGTCCGCATGCCACCATAACCCCAGACCACACACCACAAATCACCAAAGAATAGCTCCCCGAAAGCTATTACCCACACCATCCCGCACCTCCGGCCACATTTGTGCTAACCGCACACCGGTTGGATTAAAGGATGACCACCAACCGCCCCAGCTGCCCACTATGCGGCAACAACACAAAGAAAAACGGCACCACCAGCAAATCAACCACCCGTTGGCGCTGCACCCACTGCGGACACTCCTTTACCCGCAACACCCAAACCCACAACAAAAACACCGCCACCATGGCTTTGTTCATCCAATGGGCCACCGGCACCCAATCTCTAACCACCTTCGCCGCACACCATGGCGTAACCAGGCAAACCATGCACCACCGATTCCGATGGTGCTGGTGGATCATCCCCACACCCACCATCGACTCATTCCGCATCCATGACCAAATCTTCCTCGACGCGACCTATCTAAAGTCCGGATGCCTCCTGATCGCAGCCAGTAAAACCCACGTCATCAACTGGACCTGGGCCAGACACGAAACCACCGCCGCCTACACCGAACTCCTACGCCCCATTGCCGCACCACTAATCGCAGTCACAGACGGCGGACAAGGTGCCCAATCAGCCATCCACCACTGCTGGCCAACAACACGCATCCAACGCTGCCTCGTCCACGCCCAACGAACAGTCCGCCGCCACACCACCAGCAACCCCCGCACCGATGCCGGCAAAACCCTCTACCGCCTAGCCCTGAAACTCACTCGCATCACCGACCTTGACCAAGCATCCACATGGGTCGCCCACCTGCACGAATTCGACCACACCTACCGGGAATGGATGAACGAGAAAACCACCATCAAAGACCCTGCTACCGGCGCCTACACCAAGGTCTACACCCACCAACGCGTCCGAGCGGCCTATCAATCATTGCTATCTCTGCACCGCAGAGACCTGCTGTTTACCTACCTGCAACCCC
>NZ_KE150404.1:859919-868776 GCF_000411235.1 Corynebacterium sp. HFH0082 | reverse complement strand
TGGTGGCTGTATCTACATACAGAAGTCCCTGACGATCCGGTCAAGATCGCCAGGGACCAACGATGGGGTCAAGACGCACTTTCCACAGCAACAGACCTGATCACCCACAACACCACAGCCACTACCAATGACATCGGTGCACCAGCAGAATACGACACCGCCATCGACACCAGCTACCAACACAACCTCGGCATCCAAAAAGGCTGGATCAAATAACCGCAACACGCCCGGAAAAGACACACTTTTCTTTACTTAACCCCCGCATCCCCATCAACGGGCCCTACAAAAAAATCACCGCGAGAAAATTCTCGCGGTGATTTCACTGTGCCAGATGATGGATTCGAACCAACGAAGGCAATGCCGACGGATTTACAATCCGCTCCCTTTGGCCGCTCGGGCAATCTGGCGTGCACTCTTAAACGGTGCGAATGGAATGCTACCCACTACTCTGTCATTTACACAAATCGGCAGGTCGAGAGGATATTTCCCTACCTGGATTCACCCCTCAGCAGAACTCACCCCAGAGCAGAGCTCACCTCAGAGCAGTGCTCACCCCTAGGCCCATCTCGCCGATGGAGCTCAATCCACTACCCCACGCGCTCCACGGTGTAGCGAGCAACGTGACGCAGGGACTCCTTGGCCGCACAGTCAGGAAGGTCAGCGATGACGCGGTCGGACTCATCCAGCAGTTCATTGACCTTCTCCATCGCGCGAGCCACACCGTTGGTCTGAGCCAGGAGCTCGAGGGCCTCGTCGACAAGCGCGTCGTCGGAGACTGGGCCGACAAGAATCTCACGGAGACGGTCAGCGGCTGGGGTGTCCTCCTGCAGCGCGTAGAGAACCGGCAGTGTGAAGACGCCCTCGCGCAAGTCAGTGCCCGGAGTCTTGCCGGACTGATCGGTATTGGAGGAGATGTCGATAATGTCGTCGACAATCTGGAAAACGATACCGATTAGTTCGCCATAGCGGCGCAGTGCGTTGGAAATCTCGGCCGACGCACCGGCGTGATAGGCGCCGAGATAACCGGCCGATGCGATGAGCACACCGGTCTTTTCGGCAATGACCTTCAGGTAGCGCTCGATGCGCTCTTCAATCGGCAGGTCCAAGTCGTTGAGGCACTCGCGCATCTGGCCTGTGACAAGAACACCGAAGGTCTCAGCGAAGTGAGCCACGCTCTCGGAGCCGAGCTCTGCCAGCAGGCGGGACGCAGCAGCGAAGAGGTAGTCACCGGCCAGAATGGCGACGGTGTTGTCCCAGCGCGAGTTTGCGGAGGGCACGCCGCGGCGCTTATCCGCTTCATCCATGACGTCGTCGTGGTAGAGCGTCGCCAGGTGCGTCAGCTCCAGCACCGTCGCGGCGGTGATGACCTTATCGCTCTCCGGGTTCTCCCCGAACTGCGCGGCCAGCATGGTAAACATCGGGCGGAAGCGCTTACCACCAGCGTGAGCTAGGTGGGAAACCCGTTCGACTAGGAAGTCCTCGCCGCGCCCCAGCTCGGTTATCAGGAGGTCCTCGCTCTTGCGCATTCCCTCGGTGATTGTTGCTTCCAGCGCCTCATCAACGAAGTGAGAACTAGTGGCGGTGTGCTCACCAGTGCCCTGAGCACTTCCGGAACTAAGCCCGGAGTAGTCTCCAGTACGCATTCGAGACCTGCCTAACTGACGATAAAAGATAAGAAACTGCTAAATAAACTACCTTACGAGCATAGTGGCTAGCAGACCAGTTCCCATATTTGTTTCAACGTCGTTATACGCTGGGGCAATGACCTCAAGCCCGATTTCGCGAGTTTCCCCCACGTTCGACGGCACCGTCGCTCTACCCAGCAGCACTGACGTGCTCATTGTTGGCGCAGGCCCCACCGGCTCCGCAGCCGCAATTCACGCCGCCCGCGCCGGTTTTTCGGTCACTGTGGTCGACTCCCAGCGCTTCCCGCGCGACAAAACTTGTGGCGACGGGCTCACTCCTCGTGCCATCGCTGAGCTACGTCGTCTAGGGCTTGACGACGAGCTCCTGCGCCGCAACCGCAACCGCGGACTCAAGCTACACGGTTTCGGCGGCTCCATCACCGCACCTTGGCCAGATGATGCCTCGGGCACTTTCCCCGCTGTCGGATCCGCGATGCCGCGAGTTGAGCTCGACACTTTCTTGCTCAATGCCGCCGCTGATGCCGGTGCGCAGGTCTTTGATGGAGTCGCAGCGCGGAAGGTGGTTCTCGGAGCGCTGAACACTGGCGGCACGCGGGGTCATGGCGTGCGCGAGGTGGAGCTTTCCGACCGCGAGGGCAAGCCACACACCATCTCGGCCCGCTGGTTGCTCGTGGCCGATGGGGTCCGCAGTACCGTCGGCAAGCAGCTGGGGCGTGCGTGGCATCGAGACAGCGTCTTTGGCGTGGCCGCACGGTCGTATGTCAGCTTCGACAGCGCAGACGTAGCGGATGACTGGATTCACTCGCACCTGGAACTGCGCGACTCCGAAGGGCATACGCACCCGGGCTATGGCTGGATTTTCCCGCTGGGAGAAGGCCGGGCGAATGTGGGGTGTGGGGCGCTGGCGACATCGGCACGCCCGGCGCGCACGAACGTGAAGAAGTTGCTGCGTGAGTACCACGGACAGGTGCGCGATCAGTGGCAGATGAGCGAGCCGGAGCACGTGACGTCGGCGCTGCTGCCGATGGGCGGTGCTGTATCGAATGTGGCGGGGCCCAACTGGGCGTTGCTCGGTGATGCTGCGTGCTTAGTCAACCCGCTCAACGGTGAGGGCATTGACTACGGCATGGAGTCGGCGCGACTGGCAGTGGAGCTGATTAGTTCGATTGGTGCGGGCCGCGATGGGCTGACGCACTCCTGGCCCGCCCTCCTTCGCGAGCACTACGGCACCGGCTTCTCGCTGGCTCGCAAGTTGGCGCTGACGCTGACGTACCCGAGCTTCCTTCCCACGGTCGGCCCGCTGACCATCGGCGCCCCGTGGGGAAGCCAGCTCATGGGTGTTGCCGCACGCCTGATGGGAAACCTGGTCACGGAACACGACCGCGACGTAGTGGCGCGACTCTGGCGCGCTTCGGGGAGGACAGCGCTGGCCTCCGATAAGTGGTTCGGGCGCCAGCCCTGGCAGTAGGAATCGCTTTACGACGGGCCCTGCGACAGGGCTTTGCTGCGGGCTAGCGAGCTACTGTGCGGGCTTGGTTGCCGAGTGCAGCGCTGCGATACCGAAGGTGAGATTCTGCCAACCGGCATCCTCCCAGCCAGAGGCATTGATGTCGCGGGCAAGCTGCGGCTGGTTTGGCCAGGCGCGAATCGACTCCGCCAAGTACACGTAGGCCTCCGGGTTCGAGGAGACGACCTTGGCGATCTGCGGCAGTGCCCGCATCAGGTATTCCTTGTAGAAGGTGCTGAACACCGGCATCACGGGGGTGGAGAACTCGCAGACTGTTAGCTGGCCTCCGGGCTTGGTCACGCGAGCTAGCTCAGCGAGGCCCGCCTTGTAGTCCACGATGTTGCGCAGACCGAAGCTGATGGTCACCGCGTCGAAGGTGTTGTCCGGGAATGGCAGCTTCATGCCGTCACCGCAGACCTTGGGAACATCGCGGTGTGCACCGGCCTTGAGCATGCCTCGGGAGAAATCACAGGCAACGACGTATGCGCCAGACTTTGCCAACTCCACTGATGAAACAGCCGTACCGGCGGCCAGGTCGAGGACTTTCTGGCCAGGCTGCAGGTTCAGGCGCTTTGCCGTGCGCACGCGCCAGTAGTGGTCAATGCCACCGGTGAGCACGGTATTAGTGATGTCGTAATTCTTCCCCACGCCATCGAACATCGAGGCGACTTCGCTGGGATTTTTCGTTAAATCAGCCCTAGACACGATGTCCAGATTACGCGACCGACTTCTGACGCGTAGCAGCACCTGCATGGGAGGCATCAATCGCATCTGCTGCGACCTTGCTTGACGTCTCGGCCGCGGAAACCCCAGAAACCTCCTCGTAGTGGCGAACCAGGTCTGCACACAGTGCTTCCCAGGTGCGCTCGGTCACGGTGTCGCGGCAGCGGTTGCGCAGCTGCTTACGTGCCAGCTCATCGTCAACGAGCAGCAGCTTGTCGACCGCCTCAGCCAAATCGCGGGTGAAAGTCTTGGGTTCCAGCAGGTAGCCGTTGACGTCGTTGGTAATCAGGTCGCGCGGGCCGCCTGCGTTCGGAGCGATGGCCGGCACACCGGAGGCGTGGGCTTCCTGTACCGCCTGGCAGAAGGTTTCAAAGTCACCGGTGTGGACGAACACGTCCAGACTGGCGAATGCCGCTGCCAACTTATCGCCGGTGAGCTGTCCGGTAAAGACGGCATTCGGCATCTGCTTCTGCAGCTTCTGCAGCTCCGGGCCATTGCCGACAATGACCACCTGAATATCATCGCGGCCGTTCAGCGCTGCCAGCCGCTCCACAGACTTCTCCGCCGCGAGCCTGCCGACATAACCAACAATCGGCTTGCCCTCCGGGCTCCACTGCTTCCTGAGCTCTTCACTACGCTTTGTCGGAGTAAAGCGAACCGCATCAACACCGCGGCCCCAGCGGTAGACATCACGAATCTTGTGATCCTGCAGGTCCTCAATAGTCGGCGACGACGGCGCCAGCGTTCGGGCGCAGGAGTTGTGAATCACGCGCGTCCACAACCATGCGGCCGTGGAGAGCCCCGCCAACTTGTAGTTCTTGGCAAAACCCGCAACGTCCGTCTGATAGATGGCCACAGCCGGGATGCCCAGTGCCTTGGCAGTCAGCGCGCCCGCACCACCGAGCACAAATGGCGAAGCCAAGTGGACAACATCCGGCTTAAACTGCGTCAGCGCCGACGCTACCCGACGGTTCGGCACACCAATCGGTAGCGAATCAATCAACGGCACCATCACAGTGGGCACACGCTCAATGCGGTAGTCGCAGTAGAACTCTGCCTCTTCCTGCCAGTCCCGAGCGCCCGGCGCAATCACCAGCGCCTCGTGTCCTTCACGGCGTAAGTGTTCCAACACCCGCAGCACGGAGTTTGTCACTCCATTGATGTTGGGCAAGAAGCTTTCAGCAATGATGGCAACGCGCATGGTGCTAGTTTTCCATCTCGTCGGAAAGCGAAAGTGACCCTCTGTTTACCTTTTGGGGATCTCTTTGTAAACGACGGGTTGCGCGCAACGACAACCACCACAACGGCGCGACGACGAGAAATGCAACCACAGCGATGCTGGTCGCCGGGAGAAGTGACAACGTCCATGTGCGTCCGGCGACGCGGACGACATTGGGATCAGTGCGGTCGTATTCGACGCGGACGCGCTGCCCCTCTTCCAGACCAACGGGATAGAGCAAACCGGTTGGCGGCGACTGAAAATCACCATTCTCGTCGACGAAATCAACCGTGGTGCGAAGGAGCTCGACCGAGCGCACGTTGGCTACGGACTGCCCCATGTTCGACTCGATATTGCGGTCATTAATGAAGCAGCCAACCACCATGGCCAGGCACGACAGCAACAGGCAAATCATTACAAAGAGCAGTACCTGACGAAGGAAGCGCGGCCAATTGGCCAGGGCAGTTTTCCACTGCATGGCGGTCGCGACCTCCTATTTTTCTGTCTCTGATTGTTTCCAGCTAGTGCTTGTCCAGCACCCCAATCTCCGCATTGTATGCCAGCTTGTGATGCAACTGCCGACGCGTCGCACGCGTGGTCGCCACCTCAATGACGCGGATGCCATCGACGTCGGTATCCGGGTGCAACTGCGCGAGCAGATCTGGGAGGCGGTCAACGCGCACGTGCTCGACCCCGTAAGCCTGGCAGATGCCCTCAAAGTCCACGCCCTGCGGGGTGCCGAAGATGCGCTCAAAGCTTCCCCGCAGAACCGGGCTGCCCGCCTCCAGCGTCTCGAAAATACCGCCACCTGCATCATTGGCCACCACGATGGTGAGGTTTTCCGGCCTCGGCTCCAGCGGCCCAATTGCCAACGCTGCGGAGTCGTGCTGGAACGTCAGGTCCCCCATAAGTGCAATCGTCCGCGGCGGGCGGATCTCGTCGGCATGCTCGCGGTCGGACGCCAGCGCAATACCGATTGCCGTCGCCACCGTGCCGTCGATGCCCGCGGCACCTCGTCCCGCATACGTGTTCACACCGGGGAAAGGCAGGCCCGTGTACGACGCATCGCGCACCGGGTTCGACGCGCCCAGCACCACATTGTCACCCGTGCGCAGGCTGTCCGTCAGAGCCGCCGCCACATGAAATCCGGTCAGCGGTTCCTCCGCTTCAATCGACTCGGTAAGCGTCTCTCGCACGGACTTCACCGCCAACTCGCTGGCGGCCTCACAGATTTTCGTCCACTGCGGGTCCTGCTCCCCCACAGTCTGCACATGCCTAACGACGGCCCTTGCGTTCGCCGTCACATCCGGGAACTCCACCCCAAAACCGTGGTTTTCCGCTTCGGAGACAACGGTCAGCTCGATATCCGGATTGGCCAGCAGCTTAGAGATACCTCGGTGCAGCGTCGGCCTGCCGACCAGCACGATCTGCTCCGGCGGAATCTGCGCGAAAGTGCCCGCCGCGAGCGGGTGCACCGGGTGCGCCGGCGCATACGCATTCGGCTCAGCGATGGTTGGCAGATCCTCCAGTTCTGGCAGGTGCGAGGCATTCGAACCCGCAATCACGAGTGTGCGGCGGCTAATGTCAATTGTGGCTGTGCTAGCCGAGTTGGCCGGGCCGGTTGCGGTGGCCGAGTTGGCTGCGATGGCGGCCGCGGCGACGTTGTTGCTGTTGGTAGGCGCAATCGTGGTCCAGGGGCCGCCATCGGCGCGGCCCTCGGGGATGTCGGCGACGGAGTCGTCGTCAGGCACGAGCGGTTCGACAAAACGGACGTTAAGGTGGCCGGCGCCGGATGCCATGGCGGCGACAACGCGATCAATGCGAGCGCGGATCTGCGCGGCGGTGGCCTTCGTGACCGGGGCGGTGCCGTCCAGATCGAACTCGACGACGGAGGCATCAGCGAACAGGCGGTCCTGGACGATGGTCTGGTTCGCGCCAGTGCCGCGATAATGCGCGGGGCGGTCGGCGGTCAGTGCCAGCAGCGGAATGCCCGACGCGGTGGCTTCCACCATGGCGGGCACGAGGTTCGCCACTGCTGTACCGGACGTTGTAATTACCGGGGTCACCTTGCGGGTGCGCGAGGCCAGGCCGAGGGCGAGGAAGGCGGCGGAGCGTTCATCGATACGTACGTGGAGGCGAACCTTCGCCGCGTCGGCGGCCTGGACCAGAGCGCGGGCGAGCGGGGCGGACCGGGAACCCGGGCACACCACGGCATCGACCATGCCGAGACGCAGCAGCTCATCGACGATGAGACCCGCTACCACTGCGGATGGGGCTTGTGTGGACTGGACGGCGTGAGTGGTTTCGACCGCGCCGGTGTCCGGGTCTTGAGAGGTGTCCTGGTTATTGTTCACACTCAATAGGCTACTTGCCGGGAGTTACTGACTAGGTTTATGTCAGTTTGGAAGCCGGTAGGTTCAGGCGGTGAATGCATCACCACTTTCGACCAGGAGAAGTAGTGAAGCAAACCCGCCGAACGAAATACAGTGCCATCAAACCCATTGCGCTTCAACACATCGCCAACGGGGCATCAGCAAGCGCGGTTGGGCGCGATTTAGCGATTCCCTCACCAACTGTCAGGCGGTGGGCGCGACAAGCCGGAATTGCGATTCAGCACCAATCGCACTGCCCGAAGTTATCGATGATGGATAAGCACCGCGTGATCTACGAGATGCTTATGGCCGGCACATATAGTGTTGCCCAGATTGCCGCGCAGGCTGGGGTGTGCACAACCACGGTGTACAACCGGCGGGCTAGATTAACCACTATGAATACCCGCAGTCGGATAACACCTGGTGATGTATCTCGTGTTGGCGCTGGTCGGCGGCTAGGGCTGGCGGAACGCTTAATTATTGCCGATTGCCTGCGGGCAGGTCATTCGCACCGGCGTATCGCCCAGATAGTCTGTCGTAGTCAATCCACTATCAGTCGTGAAATCGCACGCAACAGCGTCGATGGTATCTACGATGCCTATCACGCTGATCAGGCCAGCCGCGGGCGTCTTGCTCGTCCAAAGCCGCGCAAACTCGATGACAATCGATTCTTACGCGCCCAGGTTGTCAATCTGCTCAACCGTGGCGCCTCGCCGCGTCAGGCCAGTGGCAGGTTGGCTGCACTGTGGGGTGATAATACGTCCATGACTATTAGCCACGAGTCGATTTACCAGGCCCTTTACGTACAAGGGGCAGGCAGCTTGCGCAAAGAACTTGTGTTTGAAAAGTCCTGCCGGACTACCCGGCCAGGGCGTAAACCCCGCTCGCTTCTCGCAGGGGTGCCCAAGCCACGTGGAAAACGCTGGACTCATGATGCCAATATTTCACTTCGCCCAGCCGAAGCCAATGATCGTGCGGTACCCGGTCATTGGGAAGGCGATTTGATTATTGGCGCAGATGGCACCAGTGCTTTAGCGACGTTGGTGGAACGCCGCAGCAGGTTTGTGCTGCTCGGCAGACTCGGCACTGACCATACTGCCGCCAGTGTCAATGAGGTGATGGTACGGATGATTCGTCGGCTCAAAGAGTCGATGGACACCACGATTTCGACGTTGACCTGGGACCAAGGGGTGGAGTTTGCCAAACACACGGAGTTTTCTGTCGCGGAGAATATCCAGGTGTTTTTCGCCGATCCGCATTCGCCGTGGCAGCGAGGTAGCAATGAGCGGATGAACCGGGATATCCGGTTTTATTTCCCCAAAGGCACCAACTTTACCGATGTCACCGACCAAGAGGTCGCCGAGGCGGAAGCATTGCTGAATAACCGGCC
>NZ_KE150404.1:723317-859399 GCF_000411235.1 Corynebacterium sp. HFH0082 | reverse complement strand
CGGGTAGTGCTCGACGGGTTAACTCCCCGGGAGGTAATCTCTGGTGTTATCCATGATGCAATGACCGCCTGACCCTACCAGCCGTTTTTCGGGCTCAAAGTGTCATAAACCTAGTCACTTTCTTGGCGTTATAGATGGGCGTACGCCGCGCGGAGGCGGTCGAACCACCAATCGCGGCGGGGGCCCGGCGCGGCGAGCTCGGCCAGGCGGGAAGGGTCGGGAGCGGGGTTGGTGACGGGCAGTCGGCCATCGATAAGTGGCCGGGGCTCGATGACGTCCTCGATAAACAGCGAGGACGTGGCCAAACCCGCCGCGTTCGGCTCCGGCTGCAGCTCTGTGGCAGGCAGGGCCGCCGCCGTGAACAAACCGGCGGCCATGCCAACACCGGTGTCCAGGGCGCTGGCGACCGTCACCTTCATCGCGAGCTCCTCGGCCAACCGAAGCAAGCAGCGTGGTCCACCAAGCGGCGCGACCTTCATTACGCCCACGTCCGCCGCCTGTTCGCGCGCAACCAAATACGGATCCTCGGCCTTGCGAATCGACTCATCGGCAGCAATCGGGCAAAACTCCCCCACTGTGTCGCGGACCGCGCGGAGCTCGGCGACAGTCGCAACGGGCTGCTCCATGTACTCCAGCGGCCCCAACTCATGAGCGGCGCGGATGGCCTGCTCCACCGACCAGCCACGATTCGCATCCACCCGCACCACAGGTTCATAGCCATAGGCTTCGGCCACCGCGGTGCGGACGGCGGCTACGCGCTCGATGTCGTCGTTAAGCGATTGGCCGCTCTCTGCGACCTTGACCTTAAACGTGCGGCACCCGGGGTAGCGCGCCACGACCTCCGGCACCTGGTCGGGTGTGACGGCGGGGATGGTGGCGTTGACCTCGACAAACTCGCGCTTCGGGATGGGCAGGCCGACGTATGCGCATTCGATGGCCGAGCGCAGCCACGCGGCGGCCTCGGACGCCTCGTATTCCAGGAAGGGAGCGAACTCGCCCCAGGTGACGGGGCCGTCGATGAGGAGTGCCTCGCGGGTGGTGACGCCACGGAATTTCACTGCCATGGGCAGCGCGACGACGTGGGCGCGGTCGAGGATGTCATCGATGGGCGGAAGCTGGATGTTGGGCGCAGCGGACACAGACATACCCCTCATGCTAGAGACCTTTATGCTGGAAGCCATGACTGATACCGCGAAGTACTCGACCGATAACCCCTTCCGCCCCGAGCAGTGGAAGACGGTTGATGGTTTTGAGGATTTGACCGACATCACCTACCACCGCCACGTCGGCGAGGGCCGCGAAAACGGCATTGTGCGTATTGCGTTTGATCGCCCGGAGGTTCGTAACGCATTCCGCCCGCATACCGTCGATGAGCTCTACCGCGCGCTCGACCACGCGCGTCGCACCCCGGATGTCGGCGTTGTGCTGCTGACCGGTAACGGCCCGAGCACCAAGGACGGTGGCTGGGCATTCTGTTCGGGTGGTGACCAGCGCATTCGCGGTCGTTCCGGCTACCAGTACGCCACATCCCACGAGCATGACGACGCTACCGCGGACGCATCCACCATCGATACCGCGCGTGCCAAGGTCGAGGGTGGCCGCCTGCACATCCTGGAGGTGCAGCGCCTGATTCGCACTATGCCGAAGGTTGTCATTGCCGTGGTCAATGGTTGGGCCGCAGGTGGCGGACACTCCCTGCACGTGGTGTGTGACCTGACACTGGCATCCCGCCAGGAGGCCCGCTTTAAGCAGACCGACGCTGACGTGGGATCTTTCGATGCCGGCTATGGCTCGGCCTACCTGGCGAAGCAGGTTGGTCAGAAGTTTGCCCGCGAGATTTTCTTCCTCGGCCGTTCCTACGACGCTGAGACCATGCACCGCATGGGCGCTGTCAACGAGGTCGCCGACCACGCTGAGCTGGAAGATGTCGCGGTGGAGTGGGGCCGCATGATCAACGGTAAGTCCCCAACGGCGCAGCGCATGCTGAAGTTCGCTTTCAACCTGACCGATGACGGACTGATGGGCCAGCAGGTCTTCGCGGGCGAGGCTACTCGCCTGGCGTACATGACCGACGAGGCCGTCGAGGGCAAGGAAGCGTTCCTGGAAAAGCGTGACCCGAACTGGGACGAGTTCCCGTTCTACTACTAGGGGCAGTTAGGGGGGGGGGCGCCGGCTGGGGCGCTCGTCGGGCCCTGCACTTTAGCGCTCATTCGTGGCTGTAGAACAGCCGAGAGCGTGCGCTACAGTCACGGGTCTGCGCTAGAGTGCCTCCGACGCTTCGACCGCCAGCCCGCCATTGCGAGTCGGGAGCACCGCACCTTCTACCTGATAAACCTCTCGCAGCATAGCTTCATTAATGACCTCTGCCGGAGGCCCTGCACTGCTGACCCGACCATCGGCTAGAACAACCACATGTTCGCAAAAGCGCGCCGCTTGCCCCAGGTCATGAAGTGTCATCACTACCGCGCAGGGCAATTCCCGCGCACACTTGCGTACCTGCCCGAGAAGCATCAATTGGTTACGCAGGTCGAGTGCGCTGGTGGGCTCGTCGAGAAGCAATACCCGAGGTCGTCGCACAACCGCCTGCGCAAAACTCACCAACTGCCGCTGTCCCCCAGACAACTCAGACATCAGCCGCGATGACAACGCAACCAACCCAAGTCGTTCAATGGTGGCCTGCACTTCTGCCCGCACTGTGGATCCGACACGCAGTGCGGAAAACCCAGAAAATGACTGTTGCCGGGCAAGCAGGACGCTTTCGTACACGGTCAATGAGCTCAGCGGCGGAGGGTCCTGTGGCAAATATAGAGATCTTTCAGCACGTACCTGCCCCGAGCAGTTTTCAAGGCCCGCCAAACACCTCAGCAGTGTCGATTTGCCAGCTCCGTTGGGACCGACCAACGCAGTCACGCTTCCCATCGGAAGAGGCCCAACGTCGACATTGTGCAGGACATGATGGCCGTCGTAAGCAAAAGACACTCCTCGCGCGCTAAGAGCGGACGATTCTGGAGGGGTTTCGCCGAGGGGTTTACCGTCAGGTTTACTGGGGCTGTCGTGATGACCATGTACAGCGTCGTTCCCGACAAAGCGACTTGCCTTTAGCCAACCCACATTTTCCTCCTCTGGCCAGCGATAATCGCGACAAATACGGGCACTCCTACAATTGCGGTAATAATGCCTACGGGAAGAATTACACCCGGTTGAATCACCTTCGACACTGCCGATGCCGCAACCAGAAGCAGCGCCCCTACCAAAGTCGAAGCAGTAAGAAAATAACGTTGATCTTCGCCTACCAATAAGCGCGCAACGTGTGGGCCGACGAGACCGATAAATCCAATCGTACCGGCCATCGACACAGCGGTTGCCGCCATAAAGGACACCACGATAAGGGTCAGCGCACGCAGTCGATCAACGTCTACGCCAAGGGCTTTTGCGCGGTCATCGCCCATCCGGAATGCAGTCAGCGACCAGGCATTGAGGTAAAAGAAGAGTAGCCCCATCACGAATATCACCGCGAGCAACGCAATCTGCGTCCAGTTCGAGCGGGTGAGACTACCCATCGTCCAGAACACAACCTGTTCCAACTGCGTCTCCGAGGCCAGGTATTGCATCAGGGCCAGTAGAGCGTCGAAAAAGAATACAATCGCGATACCGAGGAGAATCATCCCCTCGACTCCTGGGCCACGAAATCGGGAAAAGAGCAGAATCGCAGCGCAGGCCAGCATCGCGAACACCCACGCAGTCCCGGCCATCCCCAGCACCGCACCGATTCCCTCAGAAGCGAAGCCGGTGACCACAGCCAGGGCAGCACCGAATCCGGCCGCCGCTGACACGCCCAGGGTGTACGGCTCGGCCAGGGGATTTCCCAGAATTGTCTGCATTTGTGAGCCCGCCGCTGCCAGCGTCGCTCCGACGAGCACTGCAGTCACGGTCATCGGAAGCCGAATGTCGAAAACAATCTGGTGGTCAATGGGTCGCGCACCAACCGGATGGGTCAATGTATGCAAAACTTCGCTGGCAGGCATGCTACCGCCACCGAGTAGAAAGTCAGCAAGCGATGTCAAAGCCAACACCACAGTAATCAGAGCGATTATCACCCACTTCTTCCGTGCTGCGCGCTGATACCAGTGAAAAGTTGACTGCACCATTACTCTATCAGGGCTGACTTCCTGCTCCCCGCGAACGGCGTCTCCGCTCCCCTGCGTTGTTGCCAGGTTTCCGTGCGAAACTTGCATGTTCGACATCACTCCAGCCCAGTCCAGAAGGTGCCCGAGGCCTCGATTGGCAGGAACTTATCGTGCAGGTCCTGTACCTCTCGTTCAGTGTCAATGTCGCCGAACAAGTCCGGGTGCATGGCCTTTGCAAACATCTCGACTGCCAGGAAGTTATATGGCGAATCGTAAAAATGATGCCATGCGACGAAAGTACGCTTACTTTTCACCGCGTCGACTTCACGCACAGCGGGTTGCTTACCGACGACATCGTGAAGGGCCTTTTGCGCCTCTTCCTTCGATTCCGAGTAACCCAGCGGTACGTAATTTCCTTCCTTGACCGGAGTCTTACCCTGATCCCAGTCTGCGCCTGTGGCAATGATGACTTCAGGATTCTTCCCGGCCAATGCCTCTGGCGATACCTGCCCTTGCTTCGCATCAATCATTTCGTCGCCAAGGTTTAGTCCACCGGCAAAATTGACAATCTGCGCCAGGTTGGACTTGGCGAAGGTTGAGCAGCAGTCAAAGTAACCGGGTGCTCGCCACAGGAATGTCGGTGTCGGTGCTGGTTTCTTCTCGGCAAGGCGGTCAGCGACCTTGTTGACCTTCTTCTCGTAGTAGTTGATAAAGTCTTCCGCCTGCTTTTCACGCCCCAGCAGTTGTCCCATCATTCGAATACTGGGCTCGGTGTTTTTCACTGGGTCAATGAAGTAGTCGACAGTCACCGTCGGCACGCCTGCCTTTTCTAATCCATCAACGATTCCAGCATCTTTAGCCGCGTCGAAGACACCCGCATTTACTACGAAGACATCGGGTCGGGACTCCAGAGCCTGTTCCAGCGACATAGTGTTGTTGTAAATCTCGCCTGTGGTCGGGATGTCCTTGATCTTGGGGAACTTCTCAACGTAGCGGTCGTAAGTGGCTTTGTCGTTTTCCTTCAGGTCCTCTGGCCAGGCAACGATCTTGTCAGTTGGATTGTCTGGGTTCAGAAGCGCCGTCGTGTAAAGCATCTTCTGCCCGCCCATCAGGATTCGCTCGACATTCTGCGGGACTTTAACTTCGCGTCCTAGCGCATCGACGACGGTACGCTTCTCACTGCTAGCGGATGCGTCTCCATTTCCATCTGAGCAAGCGGCGAGAAGGACGAGCGACATGCATAGGAGTACCGCGAAAAGCACCCTTGCGGGGAAGTCACGCAGTAGCACGCTTGGAGTAAGAGGAGAACTAACCTTCATTTTCTTCTTTCCGGAGCAGGCGGTCAGTCGACCGCATATTCAGCTCCTCGGATCCCCTTCGGTAGAGGGAAAACGTCATCTTTACGTGGATGGTTCAGACTATTTCTGGATGGGTGTTACGAAGCTTCGGCCGTCACACGGAACTAGTGGGTTGCAGGTGACGCTGCAGAGCGCGGTAAAGCAGAGCAGCGGTCGTGGAAAAGCCAAGGATGAGCCCAACCCAAACGCCATATCCTTCCCAACGAAGGCCAAGGCCAAGAATCAGGAGAGCTGGAACCCCCACCGCCCAGTAGCCCCAAAGGGTCGCACTGAGACCCGACTTCGTGTCGCGCAGCCCACGAAGGAGCCCCACCAGCACGTTCTGGGAGCCTTTAGCGAACTGCTGAAGCACGGCAAGGCACAACAAGATTGTCGCTATATGGCGTACATCGGGATTGGCACTAACGTTGGAATCAGTAAGGAACAGTCCAACGACGTACTTGCCCAGTAGCAACCAGAGCAAACCGACGACGGCAAGATAAATACCCACTGCGTGCAAAACCCGACGTGATACCTGTTTGACTGCCTCGGCACCATCCGCTAATGCACGGCTGACCAGTATAGATCCTCCGTGCGAGAAGCCGATACATACTTGGTAGACGATATAAGCGAGTTGGTTAACAACGGTGTGCGCTGCCAGCATGACTGGGCTAACCAGGCCCATCGCTAGACCTGCGATAGTAGTAATCGCAGCTTCAGAGCCGTAGGTAAGCGAAACTGGAATCCCAAGCCGAATAATGCGCCTCATGCATGCTGCGTCGCCGGGCCTCGGAATGACCGCGAAGAATTTCCGTAGCTGACGGTCTCTTTGCAGCAAGCCAGCAAAGGACAGCAGGGTAAAAACCTGGACGCAGGTGGTCGACAGACCGATGCCCACCAGTCCCCATGCAGTTCCCCATTCATTGACACTTGTTAGCCGGAGGAATCCAGCGTTGAGAGCAGCGTTGACAACGATGGAGATGAGCGTAACCACCAGCAGAGAGCCCGGCCGACGCATGCCGACTGCAAACTGCCGCAGGACATTGAGCCAAATCATCGGGATAAGGCCTGGTGCAAGCGCGACCGTCATCGAGAACGCTAGCTCGGCAACAGTGTCGTCGATGGGCAAGATGAGTGCAAGCGCACCAAATGAAATCACGATGAGGCCACCAATGATTGCAGTTGCGGTACCGACGGCCATGCAACTGCGTACCGCTTGGCGGATTCGCTCAGCCGCAACTTCCTCGCCTGTCTTTTCCCACTCCGACGCGGCCTCGGCTACTAGGTTGCCTCCGGCGGTGACCATACCGACACACATGGTGCGAATCTGGTTGTAGAACTGCATTGCGAGTCCGCCGCCGGCAATTGCCACTACACCGAGGGTCTGCAGCATCAGCACATCGGTCGTGGTTAGCGCAACCCCCGCTAGCTGAACGCCCGCGATGGGTAGCGCAAGCGAATAGACATCACGGTAGGACACGGTTTGCTGGCCAATTGCACGAGCTGGTTTTATCACCCGGCCACCTCGAAGGAACTAGCAATGGCACGAGAATCACCATAGGCTCTGAGCATTCGCGAAACTTGACGCTCCATAACTTCTGAATACAAATGATTTTTCTGAAGCCAATCAGTATCAAAAATTGTGTCGAGATATTTCTCACCAGCATCACAAACAATGACGACCATTGTTGTTCCTGCCTGAAACTCGTGTAGATGACGCAAACCTTCGTAGATTGCAGCACCTGCTGTGCCTCCAACCATGAGCCCATGTTCCCTAGCCAACACTCGGGCCACAGCGAATGCCTTGACATCGCTAACTTTGACTCCATGGTCGATGAGGTTGTAGCGGACGTTATTGCCGATTTTGAAACCCGACGGAGCACCGGCACCTGATTGCTTATATGCCCCTGGCACCCCACCAAAAATGATGGAGCCTTCGGGTTCAACAGCCAACGACTCGGCGGTATGCCCAAGCTTCCTCAGATGTTCCGTTGTACCGCACAACGTCCCGCCCGTTCCGATTGCCGCAACGAGAACGTCAACCTTTTCTGGGATTTGCTCATCGAGTTCGTATGCAAGCTGCCAGTAACCAGCTGGGTTGTTGGGATTATTGTGCTGATCTGGCCACCATGCATCCGAGGTCTCGGCGACAATTTCTGCGGCCTTCGCACGTCTAAGGCTCGTAGACGGAACACAGGATTCTTTATCCCCGACGAAGACCAACTCTGCTCCAAGTGCTTGCATGGAACGCAGCTTGTCCTTAGCAGCGTGATGATCCACAATCGCCGTAAACTTGTATCCCCGCTGAGAGGCCACAAATGCCAGACCTAAACCAGTGTTTCCACTAGTGGGTTCAATGATTCTTCCGCCCGGCTTGAGCTCGCCGGAGATCTCCGCAGCAACAATCATCTCCAGCGCCATTCGCACCTTTACGCTTCCCGTCGGATTTAGGCAATCCATCTTCAGTAATAACCGGCTTCCGGATCCGGTATTACACAGTTCAAGAATTGGCGTGTTTCCAATTAAACTACAACTCTCAAGCGAACATGTTGCGCAAGGTTTTCTTAATTTTTTTTCAGAATATGGAAAATCAATCATGACAGACCCCAATTAGACATTTAAACCAATTCCCGATATAAAGGCCTATCTATTTTCGGCAAGCTTCCCCGACCTTCCCAAACAAACCGCATGGGCAGGCGAATTTGATGAAATTCGCTTTCATTTTTGTCCATCTGATAACCAGCCGTATTGTGATAAATAACCAAATCCCCAACTCTCGGAATTCGATTCATTTGGACCTTTCGCCAAGTGAGCATGTCATATTCCATACAGCTACTTCCGCCAACACAGACACCAACCGAGCGCGATAGACAATTACTGCCACCGCTAGGCCTGCCCATGTAATTGGCGCCATCATCTGAGCCGGGATTCTCCCATAACGTCATGTCAGGCATGTATTCACTGCCTTTCCATTGCTCAGAAAGGCTCATACTTAAACCCGCAACAGTAATAATTATGTAGTCGTCTCTCCATTTCACACCCTGAATTGGAAAAACGCTCAATCCACAACCATCTAACGCCGCTCGGCCTGGTTCAATGGCCAACTGAAATCGCCCATTTTTTAGCCGTTCCGCAAGCGAAGTGCTAGTTTTATCAATCCTCTCAACTGAAGGCGAATTAGCTACTCCTGAAAGAATTTCATCTAACATTTCAGGGCCATCATTGCCCTGCCCACCATACGGATAAAGCCCTTCTGGAATTCGACCAGAATGAAAATAGTCTCGCTTATCCGGTGAATCAATAACCTTTTCCCGAAACATTTCCCACTGGGATGGCTCACAATACTGAACCGAAAATCCTCCACCTATGTCCAGCATCTCTGCCGTCCATCCTTTAATTCGAAGAATTTCCATAAAATCCAAAGCTTTATGTGCTTGGCGGTTACGCTGAGCGGGACTGTATCCGTTCAAATGGAAGGTCACGCCCCTACAGTCAATCCCATTACTAGATTGTTCTCGCAGGGCCTCAAGCTCTCGAAGCCACTGTGCCATGGAGGTGCCGAAGCGAGTCTCAGGCTGTTCTTCAGGCAGTAACCTAATCAACACCGGAGCATCAACGACTCCAAGATCCTTAGCCAGCGAATTAATTCGGAATAGTTCGCTCGGAGAATCTACTGCAATTAGAACTCTCTGCCTGAGAGCAAGAGTCAAAAGCGATTGCGATTTTTCCGCACCCGTAACAACTAAGTCGGCAGCACACACACCAGCGCCTAAAGCGCCGGTGAGCTCCTCCCCGCTCGCAACATCTACGCGATGCCCCTCTTCGGCGACTGCGGGGATCCAGCACGCAGACTTATTTGCTTTGTGAGCGAAGTAGATATGCGAGTCGACTCCGTGACGCTCGCAAACAGCAGCAAAAGCATTCAAATTCTGGCGAAAAACCTGAGTATTTAGAACATGAAAAGGCCCTGCCGCTAGTGTGGCTAAACGAGTTAGTTCCGAGACGCCGTCACTTGGAATTGACAGTAAATCTTTCGCCCAGTCACGTTGTTTCGGGACCAGGGTCGAGGTCTTGGGCACAGAGGGTGTAGAAGCAAAAGTTTTATCGTTCACTTTTCATTTCCCGTAGTGCCGACAGCGAGCGTTACGACCATAGCGACACCTCCGTACCTCGCCCAGCAGAAAATGCACGAACCGCAAGTTCCTGAGCAACTGGAATATCCGTAATAATCATTCCCGTCGAGAATGCAAAAACTCGGTCAGTTTCATTCGTGCGCCCTGGGGCCTTTCGCGCGAGAATATCGGGTAGTGTTGCATCCAATTCCACTTCTTTGCCCTGGAGCAATCGCTGCCCAACTAGCTCGAACTGTCCGGCACTAGTAGCAATTACCCTGTCTGCAGCAGCAACAGCACCATCCGCAATTCCCTTGGAAGCAACAGAAATTAGCAGCCCACCTTCGGGAATCCATTCAGTTTGAATCGATGGGTGCCAGGCACGACCGGAAGCAACTACGGTGATATCGCTGCTTTGAACTGCCTTCATAACAGAAGCATCATCGCGTTCAACTAGTTCGATATTCCGCTCGGGAAACCAGTGATTAAGCGACTTCCGGCTTTTTTCTAATCCTCCCGGATGAGTTCCATGCAGCTGTAGTTTTTCGAGGCTCGGCACTGCTGTGACCAAGTAGGAAAGTGTGTTAACTGACTGAATCCCAGTGCCAAAAACAGTCACAGTCTTCGCATCAGCGCGTGCACATTCTCGCGCAATCAATGCTGTCGTAGCGGGAGTTCGCGAGGCTCCAACTTTTTGGCAGTCCATTAGCGCGTATGGCATGCCGCTTTCATCGTCGTAGAGACTAATGGTGGTGTAGTACTTATCTGGGTTGTCGCTTCCGTGGCGATAAGAGGTCTTGTATCCAACGAGATCACGGTTGGCATCAAAACCGAGCATCGAAAAAGCAATCGAGTCCCGGCTCTCAACCGGTAAGTCAATCATCATTTTTGTCGGGCACTGCGAGGAACCTTCCGCGAATGCCAAGTATCCATCTTCTACTGCACGGATAACCAGCGAAGGTTCGAGTTCGATATCTTCCAAGTCCGATCGGGTCAAAAGTCGAAGCTTTGGAGTTTTTGAATCAATCAATAGAAGTCCTTCAAGCAAGTAACGATTGATAGCCAACCATTCAACCAACAAAAGGAGAGCCTACACTACCTGTCATAGGTATGGCTACCCTAATTCCTAAATTCTATCGGCGATCACAGGCAGTGAAGGTTCAATGACTCCAAGCTGGGCGCTAAGCAATATCGCTACTCTAAGGCGACGACGCCGTCGCACACGGCGGCGAGAAGCCTGTGTTCATGGCTAATCATGAGAACACCGCCGCCAGATACGGCGAAATCCCGGATGACCTCGACGATTGCCGCGGAGTTGGCGGCGTCGAGCATGGCGGTCATCTCGTCGCAGATGAGGTAGCGTGGACCGGCGGCCAGGGTGCGAGCGACTGCGGCACGCTGGAGCTGCCCGTCTGAGACCTGGCTAGGGAAGCGATCGAGAAGGTCCGGAGTCAGCCCAACGTTTCGGATGAGCTCGTCGATGTCCACACTTTTCCCGGTTCGCTGACCATCCCGTCGCCCTTGCCGCCCCTGTCGTGCGGCTGAGCGAATGGTGCGCCCCAAAGTCATCCGCGGGTCGCAGGACCTTCGGGGAGACTGAAACACCATCCCAATCTGGCCACGAACCCGCTGCCCGGCGCGGCTGCGCACAGCGCCGACCGGCACCCCGTCGCAGAAGCACTGCCCTAAATCGGGCACTTCCAGGCCTGCGAGGATACGGCCGAGCGTGGACTTGCCAGCCCCCGAAGGCCCACGAAGCCCGACGATCTGCCCTGGATCAACCCTGATGGAAACGTCCGATAAAACGACTCTCGCAGAGCCGTCCTTGGCGCCGAATGACTTCGACACGTTCTCGGCGACCAGCGCTTTGCCACTCGCCTGCGCGTCACAGCTCACCGAAGCCTGCTCACTCACCAACGCCTTACTCACCACAGCCTCCTCGTTCATTTCCCCGCCTCCTCGAGCCTGCGCGCGTAGCAATAGTCCTCGTCCAGGTTCGTCAAGCTCGGCACCACGCCGGGCATCGGCCGCATGCCGTTTTCGGGCAGCGCTGCGAGCAGGTCGCGCATGTATTCGCTGGCTGGGGCCTCAATCACCTGTTTTGCCGGTCCCGTCTCCTCAAGGCGCGATGCGTACATCACTGCAACTCGGTCGGCGATGCCGCTATCGCGCAGCTCGGAAATGTCGTGCGTAATTAGCATGACTCCCACACCACTGTCGGCGATTTGGCGAAGCATGCGCAGCAGGGCCATGGTCAGGTCGGGGTCGAGGGAGGCCGTCGGCTCGTCAGCAATCACCAGAGCAGGGTCGCCAGCCAGGGCGAATGCCACTGCTGCGCGCTGCGCCATACCCCCGGAAAGTTCGTGGGGATACAGCGCCGCGACCTCCGCATCCAGGCTGACTCGCCGCAGCATCTCCTCCACCGTGTGGTTGCGTCCCAGAACGGAAATTGTTTCTTTTAGCTGTGCCCCGACCGTGCGCACCGGTGTCAAAAACGTCGCCGCCGACTGCGGTACTAGCGCGATTTGCCGCCCCGCCAGCTCCTCGTCAGTGCGAGCAAGGCCCGCGCCGGTACGTCGCCGCGCCAGAATTTCGATGGGCTCGGCGTTCCTCTCCGCTTCTGCACCACTGTCAGCTGCCCCTTCGCGCGGATAGAAACGCACCTGCCCCTCTACTCTCGCGTGCGGCGGCAGCATGCCAACCACCGCCGAGGCAATAATCGACTTTCCGCAGCCCGACTCACCCACAACCGCGACGACCTCTCCCCTACCCACAGTCAGGGACACGCCCGTCGCGGCATGCACCACGTCACCACCGCGCAGGGGAATCCGCACTGTCAGTCTCTCAATGTCCAGCAGCTTCTCTCGCTTGCCGACGCCCTCCCGAGCACTCACACCAGCACCTCCTGTCCGGTCACCCGCTCCTTCAAATGCGTGCCGACGGCCGCAATACACAACGTTGTGGCGACGAGGAAAAACGAGGGAAACACCAAAATCCACCAATGGCCGAGAAGCAGGGCGCCCTCGGCGTCGGCAAGCAGAGTCCCGAGAGACGGCTTGTGCGGCGGCAGGCCCACCCCAAGGAAAGACAGCGTCGACTCGTGCCAGATTGCGTGCGGGATCAGCAAGATAAGGCCGACCAAGGACTGCCCCAGTGCCGCCGGAACAACGTGCCGAGCTAGCACGCGTGCGCGGCTCATTCCGGACAGGAGCGCGGCCTCGACGAACTCGGCGCCCCGCAGATGCAGCACGGACGCACGGACCGTTCGGGTGATGGTCACCCAGTGCGTCAGTACCAGGGAGATGATGATTGCGGGGACCGAGCCTCGGAAAAGGCTGACGATGAGCAGCCCCAGTAGCAGGTGCGGCAGCGCGTTGGTGACGTCGGCGCTGCGCATAATGACGCGGTCGACGCGCCCGCCGAGCATGCCTGCGGTAACGCCGAGGACGATACCGACGATCGCCGAGCACACTGCCGTGACCAGTGCAATGAAAAGGGAAATGCGCATTCCCGCAGCAACTCGAACGAAAACGTCGTGCCCCTTCGAATCGGTACCGAAGAAGTGCTCAGGCCCCGGGGCGACACCGGAATTGGCGAAGTCGGTGAGCACCAGGTCGGAGTCGTGAAACAGCGGAGTTAAAAAGGCGTAGGCAGCGATGAGGACCAGGCACGCCACGGCCACGACCGGGGCGACCGGCCTCTTTGTCGTTTTAAGCATCTGCATCCACCCGTGGGTCGAGGACGACGAAGGCGACGTCGGCAAGCAGATTTCCGAGCAGGACGATAGCCGTCGTCGCGATAGTGAGAATGCTCAGCAGCGGAAAGTCCAAGCTCTGAGCCGATTTGACCAGCGCGGTTCCGAGCCCAGGCCACGCGAAGACCGCCTCCACCAGTGTCGATCCGACGACCAGCTCAGACAGTCGCGCGCCGATGAGCGCGAGGAAAGGCGGCACTGCGGTCGGCAGGATATGGGAGAAAATGATCGTTCGGCGCGGAATGCCGCGGACCTGCGCTCCGGTGACCGCGCCGGAGTCCATGACCTCGACGATGGACTCACGCAACGACAGCACCAGCCACGGCACCTGCGTAATCGCAAGAACGACAGCTGGCAGCGTAAGGTGCGCCACTGTAGAGGAGAAAGTCACGGGCTCGCCCGGGTAGGTCAGGCCTCCGGTGGGAAATAGCTTCCAGGCCAACGCAAAAAGGCCGAGGCCGCCGAGTGCAACGACGAAGGGCGGGGTCGCCTGAATCACCGTCGAGATCGACAGGACTAGCCGGTCTAGCACTCCCCCGCGCCGCACCGCAGCCCACAGTGCCAGAACGAATGACAGCGCGATAGCTCCGGCAAGTCCGCAGGCGCCGAGCAGCATCGTCCACGGCAGACGCTCGGCGAGCACCTGCGTCACCGGCTGTGAGTAGGACCTCGAAATGCCAAGGTCGCCCACCGCCAGGCCCTGCAGCCACACCAACCACGACTCCCACCAGGGCCTATCCAGCCCCAACTGGTGAGAAATCGAGACTCTCTGCGCTTCGGTCAGGTTGCCCGCCTGACCTTTGAGATACGCATCCAAAGGGTCGAAGGGGCTCACCGCCGCCAGCGCGAACACTGCTGCCGTCACCGCCACAACGATGGGAACGGCTACCAGCACTCGCCTCACGACGATTCCTGCGACCTGCCGTTTCCGGCTCTTGAAACGGGGTTGATGCTCAGAGGGGTGTAGACGCGGGTGTGAGTGCGGGCGCGAGCGAGGGTGAGGACGTGGGTGTGGCTCGGCTTTTGTCATTTACTTGTGCCATGCCCCCAGGTTGAACCACGGGCCGAAGTTCAGGCCGTGGGCATGGGGCTCAAGGATGGCATCCGGGTGCGTGTAGCCACGGTCGCGCTCGACATAGACATGGTCAACGTAGACCAGCTGCAGCATGGCGGGCTTTTCGGCGTAGAGCTTCTGAATCTTACGGTAGAGCTCGTCTCGCTTGGCCTGGTCCGCTTCGACGCGCGCCTGGTCGAGCAGCTTGTCGATCTCCGGGTTGACGTAGTCGGAGCCGTTATCCCACTTGGCACCGGCACCCGGCTCAGCGTACTTGGAGTGCAAGATTGAGTAGATCTGGCCGTCGACGGAGTACGGGGTACCGCCTCCTCCCAGCATGACCGGGGTCTTGGCGTAGTCCTCGCGGGTGACAGACTTGGAATCACGGGCGACCGGATTGACCTCAATGCCGACCTTCTTCAGGTCGGAGGCTGCGGCCAACGTCAGGTCTGTGCGGGCGTGATCGCGGTTCGGGAAGTAGATGACATCGAACGCGGCGCGCTGGCCGTCCTTGACGCGGATGCCGTCCGAGCCCTTCTTCCACCCGGCGTCGTCGAGAAGCTTCTCGGCCTTCGCGGTGTCGTGCTTGATCTCGGCGGTCGGGTCGTAGGCGTCGCCGTAGAAGTCCGCGAGGAAGGTGGAGTTCGGCTTCGCGTGGCCCTTCATCACGTCTTTCGCCATGGCCTCACGGTTGACAGCCAGGTTGACCGCATTGCGGATTGCCTGGTCACCGGTGACCGGGTTGCCCGCTGGAAGGGTGATTCCGCGCCAGTCCGCCGAATGCGCCGACTCGACCTTGAATCCCTCCTGGCCTTCAAATTCCTGCGCCAACGCCGGCTCCATAATGGTTCCGTCGCCCTCGCCGCCGCGCAGCTGCTGAGCACGGGAGTTTTCGTCCTGATTGACTCGGTAAATGACTTTCTTCAGCTCAGGGGCCCCGCCGTGATAATCCTCGCGGGCCGTGAAGATGGCCTCGTCGGCACGCAAAGATTCGAGCTTGAACGGGCCAGTTCCCACGGGCTTGGTATTGAGATCTGAGTCCTCGGCGGGCTTCAAATCATCGAAGTTGAAGGCCTCCGACGGGGCGATGCCGTTGAGGAGCTGGTGATCGAATTCCGCGTACGGGATATTCAGCTCGAAGACGACCTTGTCTCCGTCGGCGTGCACCTCATCGAGCATTTCCCAGTTCGGAGCCTCAGAGGAGGCCGAGCGCTCGTCGAGGATGGCCTTGTAGGTCGCCACGACGTCCTCCGGCCCGAAGGTGGTCCCGTCGGAGAAGGTGATTCCGTCCTTGATTGGAACGGTCCACGTTTTGTTGCCATTGCTCGGCTCGGCGGGGCCGGAGGCTAGCAGAGGCTCAAAGTCGACGGGCTTCGTGGAGGTGTCACCCGACACCGGCTTGAGCCGGAAAAGGCCCTCGTAGACCGGGGAATCGCCGGACCTGCTGTAACCAGCAACCGGGTTGTATCCGCCGGTTTCGTTGTTATCCAGCAGGACCAGGGTCTGCTCGGCGCTGGCGCCGGAGTCCCCGGCGGCACCGGAGGCGGACTTATCATCGGGGTTCGAACAGGCGGTCAACCCGAGGCCACAAATCGCAAGTGCAGAGACCGAGACAGCCAGGGTTCGCCCCGTGCGGGTAGAAAACATTTACTCCCCTTTATTGAAGGATAGGCACAACTAAGTAGTAACCGTTTTCATTATCTACTCATTGGAAACTTTATTTCAATGGTTCAAAAACTTTTCTTCTTGTTGCGCAAATGTTTAGAACCCAGGTAAAAGGCAGAAAAATCCCGAAGACCTGGTACGACGATGGCGGCAACACATAAGTGCTGCCGCCATCGACTCCCCCTATATTCGCTTATAAAGCGCTACGCTACCTTCGTAACCTCAAACCGCTGCTCCGGGTGGACGTAGGCCTCCTGCGCGCGCACGAGCTCCAGCTCACCAGAGCCGGACTCGTGCGTAACCTTCAGCAGCTCAAAGATGCTGGCCGCGGTGTTGCCCAGTGCTACCGAGAGGTCACCGTCAATACCGCGACCGCGCAGCAGGTTGCCCGCAAACAGCGCGGCCGTGACATCGCCAGAGCCGTTGCGCTTCAGCGGCAGGTACGGCGTCGCCACCAACCATGCACCGGAGCCATTGACGGCGAGCATCTCAATCTCGTCCTCCTTGCGCTCCGGACGCAGCACGCTGGTGACCAGCACGGCCTCCGGGCCGAGCTCCCGAGCAGCATGAGCTGCCGCAATGGTGGACTCCAGATCACTGACCTCGCGGCCCGTCAGGTATCCCAGCTCAAACTGGTTCGGCGTAATCACGTCTGCCACCGGCACGACCTTGTCGCGCAGCAGCGGCGGAATGTCATCCGAGACGTGGCAGCCACTCTTGGCATTTCCCATCACCGGGTCACACGAGTAAATGGCCTTCGGGTTGCGCTCCTTGGCCAGCGCCACGGCCTCGATGATGACATCCGCAATATCGCTACCGCCCTGGTAGCCGGAAATAATCGCGTTGACGTCGTCAAGCTTGCCCAGCTCATCGATACCCTTGATGACCTCGCGCACATCCGTGGCCGGAATCATCGGGCCGCGCCACTGGCCGTAACCGGTGTGGTTGGAGAAATCGACGGTGTGGACCGGCCACACTTCAAAACCTGCGCGCTGCAGCGGGAAGACCGCAGCGGAGTTGCCCACGTGGCCATAGCTCACATGCGACTGGATAGACAGAATCGAGGGCACACGGTTGAACTCCGCAACAGCTTCAGCTGCCTTTTCGGTAGGGGCCTGGTTTTCGCTCATACCATCTATATTGCAACGGATGCGCGAAAAACCCATATTCCCTAGTAGGCGCTGGGGCGACGTCGGCTGGCTTTGAGCTCGGAGCGGCGCTGCTTCTGCGCTTTACGACGGGCAATCGAGGCCCGACTCGGTCGAGTCCGCCGGCGCCTCGGAGGCGGTGGCTGCACAGCTTCTCGGATGAGATCCGCCAAGCGACGCCGGGCTTCCGCGCGGTTGCGCACCTGGGAGCGCTGCGTGGTGACGGACACGGTCAGGGTGGTGCCATCGAGTCGGTGGCTGAGGTTCTGGAGAGCGCGGCGGCGGTGGACATCGGACAGCACGCTGAGCTCGGCGATATCCACCGATAGCTGCACCTTGGAGTCGGTGGTGTTAACACCCTGACCGCCCGGCCCACCGGAGCGCGCGAAGCGTTCAGTGAGCTCCGCCGCGGGGATGACGAGGCCCTTTGGGATGCCGGGACCTGGTGGAATCTTCAGGGGTTTCATGATGGCCAGTGTAGAGGGCGCGTTTGTAATCGGGTCACACTTCCACCAATCCGCTGTTAAACAACAAATGCTCGCCTAAGCTGGCGAATAACATTTATCCACTTATAAAAACAGCAAGAAAAGGCAGGATTGAGGCACCATGGCCACTTCTGATTCCCCGTCCATTTTCATCTCCGGCGGCGCGCAGGGCATTGGTCGCGCGGTGGCCGAGAAGTTCCTGGCTGCAGGCTGGACCGTAGGCGTCTACGACATCAATGAGGATGCCCTGGCCAAGCTTAAGGCTGAGCGCCCGGAGATAGTCGTCGGCAAGCTGGACGTGACGGACTTTAAGCAGTGGGAGGACGCGCTTGCGGACTTCACCTCCCACACCGGCGGCAAGCTGACGGTGCTGGACAACAACGCGGGCATCATCGGCGATGGCGATATCATCGACCAGTCGCCGGAGATTATTCGCGCGCAGGTGGACATCAACTGCACCGGTCTGACTCTGGGTGCGAAGGCGGCGCACCCGTACCTGAAGCGCACTAAGGGGTCTCACCTGGTCAACATGGGTTCGGCTTCGGGCATTTACGGCCAGCCGCACATCGCGCCGTACTCCGCGTCGAAGTTCTACGTCTCTGGTCTGACGCAGGCTCTGAATCTGGAGTGGCGCAAGGACAAGATCCGCGTCGTCGCAATCATGCCGCTGTGGGCGAAGACCAAACTGGCGGACGTTTCCGCCGGTTCCACCCGTCGTCTTGGCGTGCGCATTACGCCGAACCAAGTCGCTGATGCTGTGTGGAAGGCAACGCACCCGCAGAACTTCATTGAGCGCCAGCGTCACTTCTACTCGGTGTCGGCGGCAGACTTTATCCTGCGCTACCTGGGCAAGATTGGCCCGCAGTTCCTGTCCCGCCCGGTTAACGCAATCATCGCGGGTTAAGAGGCAAACTAAACCTATGCTCTTTGATCAACTCCCGCGCGATGATGCCCGCATCACGCCGGGAGTTGTTCATCTGCCGGGATGGCTTCCATTGGAGCGGCAATCGGGCATCATCACGCAACTCCGCGACATCGCCCGCGACGTTGCCGGCACTCCCCTGGCCATGACTCGTCCGCAGCTCAAAAGCGGCCAGATGCAGGTATTCATGCTGCATCTCGGCCGCATGTGGGCCACAAATCCATACCGCTACGTCACGCACGTCGGCGGCGTTCGCGTCCCGCCCGTGCCTGACAATCTGCTACAGCTCGCCACCGAAGCACTCGGCGCTGCCGCGCTTTACGACGAATCCCTCAGCCAGTGGCCCACCACTTTTCGGCCCGACATGGCGTTGGTCAACTACTACCCGCCCGGGGCCACCATGGGGATGCACCAGGATCGAAACGAAAACTCCCCTGCCCCGATTGTGTCGCTCTCTATCGGCGATGAGGCCCTGTTCCGCATTGGCGGGACTGAAAACCGCAACAAACCCTGGGATGACGTGACTCTCGCCAGCGGGGATGTGATTGTGTTTGGTGGTCCGAAGCGGCTTGCGTTTCATGGTGTGCCCAAGACTCGTCGCGGCACTTTGCCGGAGGGGTGCGGGCTTAAAGAGGGCCGCATCAACATCACATTCCGGCAAGTGGAAAACTCACACTAAACCGCGCAAGCCACCGACCGCTAGCCTAGACACATGCAGCGCACCGCTTCCTCCATGCACGCACAGCCTGCCACCGCGCAGACCCCTGCCCCACTCGACTGGCGCAGCCGGGTACGTTTCTTTGTCGGCTCGTTCCCAACTGCCGATCTCGCTATTGCGGCTGCTTTCCTGCTGTGCTGCTGGTTGAGCATGACGCCGCTACTTACTTATGGCCCGAGCTTTACTTATGTCACCAATGTGATTCTGTCCGCGATGATTGCCGGGGCCGCAGCGTTTCGTCGTAAAGCAGTGCGCGCATCGTTTGTGGTTACGTACAGCGCCCTAGCGGGTCTCGCCCTGCTGGTGTGGTTATCCCCTGTAAACCTTGGGCTCGACCCTATTATTGTTGCTGCCCCACTATCACTATGGGCTGTGACCAGGTGGGAACCGAATCGCACCTGGGGCATCGTTGGGCTGTTTTTGGGGTTGATTGGCAGCTTCCTCAACCCGGCAGTTCCTGCCTTCGGCTTTACCCCGGAACGACTGTTGGTCTTCGGTCTGCCGGCGGTGCTCATTACGGCGAGCGCGTACGCAGTGCCCCTGTGGCTCCGAATCAACGCCGAGGAACATGCCGCGGAGTTGGAAAACGTCGTAGCGCGCAACAAACTGGAGTTGTCCCGGGAGCTTCACGACGTCGTGGGGCACGGACTCACCTCTATCAAGGTTCAGGCCCAAACCGCGCTGTACCTGGCGGAGATGGATGACTCCCGAGCGAAATCCGCCGCTGAAAAGACCACGCTGGAAGGTATTGCCCAGACCGCAGAACAATCGTTGCGGGATGTGCATGCGCTTGTCGATGCATTACGTGAAGGCGGCGAGATTAGCGCTGACCCGAATGAGATTCCGCGTCTAGTTTCGGCTGTTTGTCCGCCGGGTCGCGATGTTTCGGTGACTCTGCCGGAGTCTTATGGGGACCTGGCGGATTGGCCACTCGCGAAGCGGCTGACTCTTGTGCGGGCAGTGACGGAGTTGGCCGCGAATATGGCCAAGCACTCATCGGGTGATGGTCAGCTGGCACTGGCAATCGATCCACCTGCCGACGCTGATGACAGCCCGGCGCGGGTTCATTTGATGACCGCAAACCGGGCTGAGAGCGATACTTTGGACCCCAGGAAGCGAGCTGGCGCTGGCCTGATTGGTCTGGATGAACGCGTGGCGCAGCTCGGTGGTGAGATGACTTATGGTGAAAGCGACGGCATGTTCCGCGTCAGTATTCGGCTGTAAGCAGTTCGACCGAAGCAAGGCTGACTGGCGATTCTGTCGAGAAAGACGAGCAATGGGTGTAATTCGAGTACTAGTGGCTGAAGATCAGGCTCTGATTCGACAGTCTTTCGCGCAGCTTATTGATGCCCACCCGCAGATGAAAGTCATTGGTGCCGTGGGCGACGGCGCCGAGGCTGTGCGTTGTGCCTCCGGTGCGGATGTGGTCGTCATGGACATTCGTATGCCTGTGATGGACGGTATCGAGGCCACACGGCAGATCGTGCAAGGCGTGCCGTCCAGAGGTGCGGTTCGCGCATCCGCTCCGAAAGTCCTGGTGCTGACCACTTTCCGCGAAGAAAACCTGGTGCTCGACGCTTTAGAAGCTGGGGCGGCAGGCTTTTTGCTCAAAGACTCCAATCCCCGCGAGCTGCTTTCGGCCATTATGCGCATCCACCGTGGTGAAGGAGTCATCGATCCGAAGGTGACACCGATGGTGTTGCGGCATGTTTCACCGCGTGCATCTCACTCTGAACAGCCAGCGAGGGAGTCCTCGGCCAGTGGCTCTAGCTCAGATACCACCCACGCAGCGCCCCAGTTCACACCCCGCGAACAGGAGATTTTGAACCTCGTCTGCCAAGGGCTTTCCAATGACGAAATCGCTCGCAGGTTGGTTGTCGCTACAACGACAGTGAAAACCCATGTGAAAGCCCTGTTGACCAAAACGGGCTCACGCAGTCGTGTGGATCTTGTCATTTGGGCTGCGAAAAACGGGCTGCTGTAGCTTCTCCTCGCGGTGCCGTCACCCTCGCTATTGCCTCCTCCCTAGGGAGGATATTTCCGCCACCTCATCCTCAGGGAGGGCGCGAACCGTGCCAAACACTCCTATTACTTAAGGCATGAACGCACCAACCCCCACTTCAGGCCCTTCCGCAGATGCCGCCGCTTCCCTCCTTCAGCTGCGCGGCATCACTGTCTCCTACGGCAAGAACGAACCTGTCCTAAACGGCCTCGATATGAGCGTCCGTGCCGGCGAGGTCTACGGACTATTGGGACTCAACGGCGCAGGTAAATCCACGTTGATGAGCACGGTGCTTGGGCTAATTCCCTACTCCGGTGAAATCAGCATCGCGGGACACCCGTGGTCCGTTGTCGACCTGGACCGCATCGGCGCCTCCATCAATGGCCCGGCGTTCTACCCACAGCTCTCAGCCACCGACAACCTCAAGGTTCACGCGCACCTGACCGGCACGGACAAGAGCCGTATCGCCGAAGTCCTCGACATGGTGGGGCTGCACTCGGGCAACAAGCGTGCCCGCGCTTTCTCAACGGGCATGAAGGTTCGTCTCTCGCTGGCGATGGCGCTGCTCACCGACCCCGACATTGTGCTTCTCGACGAGCCCACCAACGGCCTCGACCCCGAAGCTATCGTGGGCCTGCGCACCTTGTTGCGAAATCTTGCCGCTAGTGGCAAGGCCGTCGTGGTGTCCTCCCATCAACTCGGAGAAGTCGAAAAGAGCGTTGACCACCTTGGTGTCCTCGCCGGTGGCCGACTGGTCTACGAAGGCCCGCTGACTGACTTTGCGGCCTCTGGTCAATCCCTCGAGCAAGCTTTCTTCACCGCAGTAGGTGTTGCCCGATGAGCACTCAACCGCACACGCGCACTCTTAACACACGCACCGTTCCTACTCGCCGCTACTTCCGCGCCGAGCTACTGCGGGCGAAGTGGTCACTCACCATGTTTCTTCCCATCATCATGGTGGCAATCGCTCTGGTCAGCATGGTCTTTTCTAGAGGCGTTGACGCCACCGCCATGGCGAGCGCCCACATCTACTCGCTTATCCTGCTTCCTCCCCTGGCTGCTATTACGTCCGTCATCGGCCAAAACCGTGAAGAAAAACTCCGCCAAGGCGGCCTAATCTGGCGCAATATCTCGGGCACTCGAGTGCTCCTTGCCCGCGCAGCCACTGTCATTGCCTCCGCGGCCCTCGGTCACGCATTGATGGCTGCACTCCTTGCCCGGAGCGTGAGCACCGCATCGCAATTCACGCTCTTTAGCACGTTGTCATTCTTCGTCTTCTGGGCATTCGGCCTTGCCCTATGGCGCCTTGTGCCACGCGCAGCTCTCTTCCTCGCTCCGCTCGCTTCCATCGCTTGGGCCATCGCAGGAACACTGGACGCCATGAGCCCAAACTGGAAAGTTCTCCCGTGGACCTGGGCAATCCGCCCAACGTTACCTATCCACGGAGTGCAGGCTAATTCCATCTCGGCTCCCGCCGACAGCGAGATCTGGAACATCGCCATCCTGCCGCCCGCGTTGCTGCATTTACTCCTCGGGCTAGGTTTATTTGCCATCGCATTGCTTGCGCACGGAAAATCTCTCAGCTTGCCGACGGGCCGGGAACGCAGCACTTCGTCGTTAAGCCATGGTATGAGCGCGACCCTTCCGTGGCGCGCCTGGTGGAGTCTCGCAGCGCTGATGCTTGCCGGACTTGCGGTCGTGCGTGTGGTGTGGAACCCGGAGTATGCGCTGGGGCTGCTGAGTTTCGTCTGCGTGCCGACGGCTGCAACCGTGGTCGCCATCATGACCTGGACCTCGCAAGCTGATGCCTGGCCAGCGCTGATGTATCGGCGTGCGCGACGGAGCATCACACTCCGACTGTTTGCTTTGGATATGGCGTTTCTCGTGCCGGTGCTCGTGGTTGCGGTGATTATCAGTGGCGCGGGCGGCCAGACCAATAGCCAGACGGGCATTAACCCCTGGCCGTACCAGGCGGTCATCGCGTCTCTTGTGGCCGCGATGATAGTGGCCGTGACCGGCTTAATTGCGCGTCGAAGTGTGGCGGCCGCAATCTTTGTCTCGGTCGCGCTCGGCGGTTGGGCGGTGATGGTTGGCGGTGATGTCCTCAGCGCCTCACCGCTGTGGTGGACCTCGGAATGGGGATGGACCTGGGTAGTACGTGATTACCCCCAGCGGTGGCCGTCGATGGTTCTCGTATCCGCCATTGTGATCGTGGCTTTCGTGGCTTGGGCTCGGGCGACATCGCTAAAGGCCATCCGATCCCAAGATTGACAGCGGTGCCGCGAGCACCCCACCTACTCCTCGATAGCCTCGCGAACCTCTTCGACACTGAGGTTGGAGTCTTCAATCTCCTCGCGGGCCTCCTTGTTCCGGCCACGGCGGACCAGGCGGAAGATGCGCTTGCGGCGGGAAGTCTCTTCACTGATGCGCTCGCGGCCGCGCAACCAGGCAACAAGCATGACAGTAATGAGCAGCAGACCGATGTAGCCCAGGATTGGGTAGACCCAACCGATTAGGTTCTGGAAGCCCATGAAGCTCAAGGCGAAACCGAGCAAGACCAGCGCGACGTAGACAATCTTGAATTTTTCCGGGTGATTTGCGGTGACGCGACGCCCCAGTGCGTAGAACATGCCAAGTGCCGTGTTGAAGATCATGCCAAGGATTACCACGGCCATGGCCTGGCCTAGCCACGGGTGCAGTCGATTAATGACGGTGAGCATTGGCACGGCATCGGTGGCGACGGTACCAACAGTGTGGAACAACGTGATGGTGGTGATCAGCAGCATCGCGGAGTAGATCAAACCACCGGTAAACCCACCGGCTCCAGCGGCGCGGGGATTGAACAGGCTACCGCCAATAACAATCGCCATGGAAACCGCAACCATCAGGTTAAAACCGACATAGTTCACTGCGGCGACAACCCAGTTCGGCAGAGTGGTCGGGACTTCCGCAACGGCAGCTGCCTGCTCCGCGGCTGGGGTGGCATCGGTGAACGCCAGCGTATAAACACTGGCCAGCAGAATAAAGCCGACGATAAACGGCGTGATGGAACCGATCACTGTGGTCACTCGGTCAACATCGAGGAAACCGGCTGCAATGGTAACCAGCACCATGATTACGGCACCGATCCACACGGGGATGCCCCACTGCTGCTCCATGTTGGCACCGGCACCGGCGAACATGACGAACCCTGTGGCGAAGAGCGTGATAATCACGCCAATGTCCAGTACTCGCGAGAAGATGGGGTGCGATACGCGTCGGAAAACTTCGCCGTGCTCGCTGGCCTGAAAGTAGCTTCCCAGCTGCAAAATGATCATCGCCATCAGGCTCATGATCACCGCTGAGAGAACGGCACCCCAGACACCATTGATACCAAAGGCGACGAAGTATTGCATGATTTCCTGACCCGTCGCAAAGCCCGCGCCGACGACCACGCCGACGAAGGCAAATGCAACGCGCAGTACTTGCTTCACCACAAGGGTTCACTCCTATTCGACTATCTGATTGATATAACCACCTTACTTTTCTCAGTGAGTTTTACTAATCGCGACTGACCGTTCTAAAAAGCTTCGCCTTTAAATTCCGCAGGCCACGCCGGTCGAATGCACTGGGCAGTAGCCGTTCGGATTCTTAAACAAGTACTGCTGATGCTCATCCTCGGCTCGGTAGTACTCCCCTGCCGGAGTCTCCGCGAGTGGCTTAATCTCCGTGGTGATGGCCCCCAGGCCAGCGTCGGCAAGCTTCGGCGCGTAGGCATCGGCGATCTCCTGTGCCCGGCGCGCTTGCTCGGGCGTCGTCGTGTAGATCGCGGAACGGTACTGCGTGCCGACATCATTACCCTGGCGGTAGCCCTGCGTGGGATCGTGGGCTTCGAAGGCCTTGGCGATCAGCTGGTCGAAGCTAATCTGCTCCGGGTCGTAGACGACCTCCACAATCTCGGTGTGGTTGGTGCGTCCGGTGCAGGACTCGCGGTAGGTGGGATTTGGCGTCACGCCACCGGCGAACCCGACCGATGTGCTGAGCACGCCCGGTGTTTCCCAAAACAGCTTCTCAGCGCCCCAGTAACAGCCAATCCCGATGTAGACGACCTCCTGGCCTTCCTCCCATGGGCCGGTGATCGGCGTGCCGAGCACCGCATGCGGCTTCGGATTTTCCAACACCGGGTGCGAGCCGCCCTTGAGCGCCTCATCTTCCGGCACCAGCTCTGCGGACCTGCCAAAAATCCAACCCATCTTCTACGCCTTTCTATCTATGACTGTCTTTGGTCTGCGCAACGCGCCCGAGGCCACGATTGTTCCGACCTCGCCACCAGAAACTACGGCACAACACGGGCTATGGTTTGGGTTGTGCGTACGCTCAGCCTGCTTTCCGTCAATCCCCACGACCCGACCGCCATCCTGCCCGACCTCCGCGCCGCGCTGGACGGTGAGGTCTCTCTTCTTCCCGTTCCGCTTCACGACGGCACGCGCGCCTCAATCTTGCGGAACTCGCAACGCGCAGGTGAGCCGATTGATGAGTCCATCGCGCTTGTTGTCGGCACTTCCGGTTCCACCGGCACACCGAAGGGTGCACAGCTGACGGTGGATAACTTGGTCTCCTCTGCTACCGCTACACATCAGTGGCTCGGCGGTGAAGGACAGTGGATGCTGGCGATGCCGGCCTACCATATCGCTGGCCTGCAGGTTCTCATTCGTTCGCTGCTCGCTGGCACGGATCCGGTGTGTGTGGATGTGACCGACGGTTTTGATGTTGCCGCATTCGCCGACGGCGCCGAGGCCCTCACCAGCGACCGTGCCTACACCTCGCTGGCTCCGATGCAGCTGGCCAAGGCCATGGAAGAACCCTTTGGCGCGGCAGCCCTGCGCCTGTTTGATGCTGTCCTTGTCGGCGGCGCAGCCTTGAACCCGCAGGTGGCAGCGCGCGCCGAAGAACTCGGCATCAACGTCGTGACCACCTATGGTTCCTCCGAGACAGCCGGCGGCTGCGTCTATGACGGACAGCCCATCGAAGGTGCACAGGTCGCCATCGAAAATGGTCGCGTTTGGCTGGGCGGACCGATGATTGCACACGGTTACCGCAACGCGCCCAGTCACGAGGCTTTCCATAAACCAGGTTGGTTCGCCACCTCCGATGCGGGCGAGATCCACGATGGCCGACTAGTCATTACGGGACGCCTGGACACCATCATCGACTCCGGCGGGTTGAAGCTGCACCCCGAAGTCCTCGAACGTGAACTGCTCGCCATCGATGGAGTTACGGGAGCCTGCGTGGTCGGTGTGCCACACCCAAGGCTCGGCCACGCTATCGTCGCAGCGTATGAAGGCATCGCTGAGCTCGGCGATGTCATGGACGGGCTCGGCGATGCTGAAGACGCCGGGCGAATCAATCACTGGATGATTCCCAAGGACCTGCGTCGCGTGGAGGTCCTGCCACTGATTGGTCCGGGCAAGGTCGACCGGAAGAAAGTCGCGGCGCTCTTTTAGCTCATTCAGACACGCATTAGTTCAAGGCATTTGGTGTCACGTCCTATTATTAATTCATGTCTGAAGCACCAAAGAGTCCTGCAACGGCGTCGTTAAGCGATTGGCTGGAAGGCGCGCGCCCCCATACCTGGGCGAATGCGTTTGCGCCGGTCATCGTCGGTGTCGGAGCGGCATCGACGCACGCGCCGATTATCTGGGGACGTGCGGTGCTCGCGCTGGTTGTCGCGTGGGCGTTGATTGTGGGCGTGAACTTCGCCAACGACTACTCCGATGGCATCCGCGGCACTGACGATGACCGCTCGGGCCCGCTGCGCCTGACGGGTTCTGGTCTGGTCGAGCCGAAGGTTGTGAAGTACGCGGCGTTCGGTTCCTTTGGTGTCGCCGGTCTTGCCGGTGTGGCGCTGTCCCTGATGAGCGCGTGGTGGCTCATTCTGGTCGGTGCACTGTGCATCGCGGCTGCGTGGTTCTACACCGGCGGTAAAAATCCCTACGGTTATCGCGGACTTGGCGAGGTCTCGGTCTTCGTCTTTTTCGGTCTCGTCGCGGTGCTCGGCACGGAATTCACCCAGACGGGCTCGCTGTCTTGGGTCGGCCTGGCCTGCGCAATTGGTATTGGTTCGGTGTCTTCTGCCGTGAACCTGGCGAACAACTTGCGCGACATCCCCACCGACGCCGCTACCGGCAAGATCACCTTGGCAGTTCGCCTGGGCGACTTCCGCACCCGCATCGTCTGGCAGATTCTCTCCCTCATGCCCGCGCTGGCCAGCAGCTTTATCGCTTTCTGGCGCCCATGGGCGCTGGTGGGTCTGCTCATCGTGCCGCTGTGGGTGAAGGCCTCCGAGCCAATTCGCATGCATAAGAAGGGCAAGGAGCTCATCCCGGTACTGGGGCTTACCGGCAAGATGATGCTTGCCTGGTCCGTCATTACGGCACTCGCACTCGCGCTCAGCTAGGGGGTACCGATGGACTTCCGCACACTGACGCACAAGGCGCTTGACGACGTCCAGGAGGCCGCAACCCGAGTTGGCGACACAGCAGCCAAGGCTCCAGCTTTCGCCCGCAGCGCTGCTCTGCGTTTGACCAAATCGGGACGCCGCCGACTGGCGCTGGAGCACGGTGCGCTGCATTCGCAGACCCGTGAACCGGGACTCACCGATCTCACGTCAACCGGCGTGGTGCATATCAAGACCGCACCGGTCACGGCCGAGATTGCGGCCAAGGACGACGAGCGGAAGGCCAGCGACAAGCCGGATGCTGTCACCACCGATATTCCGGTGCACTGGTACGAGGTTGAACCTAGCGAACCCGCCAAAGAACCCGTGACCATCGTCTTCGTCCACGGCTTCACCCTGGCTGGTGAGTCCTGGTACCGGCAGTTCAACGCGCTGCGCAAGTCGCACCCGGAAGCACGCCTGTTGACTATGGATCTGCGCGGCCACGGCCTGACCGGAGCGGTTCCGGCTTCACTCTGCACGGTCGAAGGGGCTGCGGCCGATGCGCTGGCCGTGATCGCCGAGCGTGCCGCGACCGGAAAACTCATCGTGGTTGGGCATTCGCTAGGCGGTTTGATTGCACTGCACATGGTGCGGGCTGCCGAGGAAAGCATTCGCCGTCGGATAGCAGGCGTAGTGTTGATTTCCACGTCTATCGACAAGCTGGCCGCCCAGGGTGTGCCGCAGATTCTGGCGTCCCCGGTGGCGGATGCGGCGCGCAATGCAATTGAGTCCTCGCCGAAGGAGATTCGCAAGTTCCGCGAGGCAATCGCGTCACTGATGGCGCCGTCGTTGGCGGTGGCGGTGTTCGCCCGGCGCACGGACTACGAGATCATCGAGTTCCACGCGGCCATGATTAATGAAACACCGCTGGAAACTTTCGTGGGATATCTCGACGACCTGCAGGATCACGACGAGTTCGCATCCGGGCCTTACTTGGAGGGCTTGCCAGGAGCGGTACTGGTGGGCACGAAGGACGATGTCACTCCGCGCAAGCAAGCAGACCTAATTATGGAAAAGTGGCCGGACGCCGAACTGGTTGAAGTCGACGGGGCCGGCCACATGTTGCCGCTCGAGGCTCCGGAAGCGGTGAACCGGGCTATCGAGCGGGCCCTGGAGAAGGTGCGCTAGTTTTCCTCGCGGTCCTTAATCTGCTGCGCAATGTATTCCTTGTGCGCGCGGCGGTTCTCCGACCACACTGCAACAGACTCATTGGCCTGGACGCGCAGCTTCGGGAACACAAAAACCGACAGCGGCATCGCAATAATCAGTGCGAACACAGCCGTAATTGCAGCCGGAATCTGCACATTAACGAGGTAGATAATCACGAGCAGAATGAAGAACAGCACTAGGAATAGCAGCAGACGAGCAAGGCCGTACCAGAACAGCCCCTTCATGGCATTGCCGCGACCAGCATTCTTGGTCACCGGAGCTGCTGGCATCTGAGCCTCAGAAGCCAACTTGTCCTGCTCTGCTGGATTGGTCATTAAACCCTCACCTCTACGTGTTACGCCTGTGCTGTGCCCGGGCGTTGCTAGCGTCCATGGCTGTTCGTGTCCAACGTTCCTTTGTACCCTAACGAACTCTGTACGCCGTACCGCATGCAGTGCGATACCCCTCGTGGGCACTACGGGACTCGTTGCGTATTCTAGTCGGTAAATCCAGGAGGTTAGCTATTACATGGGTCGGCTCATTCTGCTGCTGTTCATCATCCTTGTCGTAGTCATGCTGTGGAAGGCATTTGGCCCCGGCAGTCGCGGCAACGGCATGCGACGTATTTCCGCTCCGCAACCGGAACCCCGTCCGCTCGCTCCCGACGATGATCCGGAGTTTCTCTGGAAGCTCAAGAAGGCCGAATTCGATCGCCGTAAACGTGAGCAGGAGCTGCAGGAGCGGCGCGAACGGGAGCAGGACGACAACCCCGATAATCCCGGCGAAACTGACTAAACGTCCTTGCCACGCAGCAACAACTGCTGTAGATATTCCCCGTAGCCACTGGCGCTGAGGGCGTCGGCACGCGCGCTAAGCGCAGCATCGTCAATGAATCCCATGCGCCACGCCACCTCTTCCGGCGAGCCAATCTTTAGCCCCTGCCGCTGCTCAATCGTGCGCACGAAATCACCCGCGGCCATCAGATTGTCCACCGTGCCCGTGTCCAGCCATGCCGTGCCGCGCGGCAGCACCTCTACCTGCAGTTTCCCGCGCTCCAAGTAGGCGCGGTTAACATCCGTGATTTCCAATTCGCCGCGTGACGACGGTTGCAGCGAGCGAGCTATCTCAACAACCTCGGCATCATAGAAGTACAAACCAGGCACCGCGAAATGGCTGCGTGGTTTCTTCGGTTTCTCCTGGATCGCCACGGCTTTGCCGCTTTGGTCGAAGTCCACGACTCCATAGGCTGTGGGATCTGCGACCCAGTAGGCGAAGATCGCTCCGCCATCGACGTTATGGAAGCGGCGCAGCTGCGTGCCCAAGCCAGCACCGTAAAAGATGTTGTCGCCGAGGATGAGGGCAACGGAGTCATCGCCGATGTGGTCCGCACCGATGATGAACGCTTCAGCGAGACCACGGGGCTCGTCTTGGGTGGCAAAGGTGAGGGTGAGGCCCCACTGCGAGCCGTCGCCAAGCAAGCGTTCAAACTGCGGGGCATCATGTGGCGTGGTGATGACGAGGATGTCCCTGATTCCCGCTAGCATCAGCGTGCTCAGCGGGTAGTAGATCATCGGCTTGTCATAGACGGGAACCAGCTGCTTGCTTACGCCAAGTGTGATGGGAAACAGCCGAGAGCCCGTACCACCTGCGAGGATGATGCCCTTCATAGTGCTCGCGCCTTTCTGCCTTACTGCCCGGCCGCTTCGTTGGCGATTGCCCACTCGTCGCGAGCCATGTTCTCAAGATCCTTGCAGTCAAACTCACTGGGGAGCTTATTGCCCTCGGCCTCGAACTGCTCGATAGTCGGAGCCTTCTGATCGCGCTCGGAGAGAATCATGTCCGCGTCGGTGAGACCACCCTTGGCCAGCAGCGCAGCCAGGTCAATTCCGAGAGTCGGGTCCTGGATGCTAACAGCACGCTCTGCCTCCGGGTTGTAACCGGTGGAAGTGAGGTAAGTGAGCACAGAGTCGTCGGCAAGCGAGACGAAGCCATGTCCGATGCCGTTGGGCAGATAGACCACTCGGCGGGTCTTGCTGTCGAGCTCGAAAACCTCGACCTTGCCGAAGGTATCGGAGCCGCGACGCAGGTCAACCGCAATGTCGAGGATGTGGCCCGCGGGACAAGTAACCAGCTTCGCCTGGCCGGGGTGGCCATCTGGCGCGGTGCTGACGTCAGCGAAGTGCAGGCCACGGACAACGCCTGCGGCGGAGACACTCATGTTGGCCTGCTCCGGGAAGAACGGGTAGCCCGTGGCCTCGGCGAATGCGTCGAGGCGATACCACTCGTGGAAACTACCGCGGCTGTCGCCGTGGATGACCGGTTCGAAGGTGAAAACGCCGTCGATAGAAGTGGGCTGGAATGTGCTCTTAGGGCTCATGGGTAACAAGTGTAGACGGGGCGCCCGGGCTGAGGCTGTGGCACGCGTTGAGTGTGCACTGAGTGTGCGTTGAGGGTTCGCTAGGCATGCCCCAGCAGCGAACTACAACTCCTGCTCGCGCTCCGCGTAGCCAGCCTCAGCGGCATCGTAGGCCGCCGCCCACCAGGACTCGTTGGCGCGATACCAGTCGATGGTCTCGGCGAGCCCCGCGGAAAAGTCTTGGTAGCGCGGCTGCCAGCCAAGGCTGCGGATGGATGCGGGGTCAATCGCATAACGACGGTCATGCCCCGGGCGGTCAGTGACATGGACAAAGTCGGACCGCTCACGACCGAAGCCCTCCAGGATGTCTCCGACCACGTCGAGGTTGGAACGCTCGCCATCGGCACCAATCAGGTAGGTCTCCCCCACCTCGCCAGAATCCAAGATTGCCCAGACCGCGTCGTTGTGGTCATCGACGTGAATCCAGTCCCGAACATTCTCGCCAGTGCCGTACACGCGAGGGCTACGACCGCGCAACAGACCACAGATCTGGCGGGGAATCAGCTTCTCCGGATGCTGCCTCGGCCCGTAGTTGTTCGAGCAGTTACTAATCGTCGCAACCAACCCGAAGCTGCGCACCCACGCCCGGACAAAGTGATCCGCTGAAGCCTTGGAGGCCGAGTAGGGGCTGGAGGGTTTGTACGCGGTGGCCGTCGTAAAGCGTGCTGGATCGTCGAGAGCGAGATCGCCGAAGACCTCGTCGGTGGAGATGTGGTGAAGGCGGACGTCGTGGGTGGCGCAAGCCTTGGCCAGATTCACGGTGCCCATGACATTAGTGGTGACGAAGGGATCGGCATCCACCAGCGAATTGTCGTTATGGCTCTCTGCGGCGAAGTGGACGACCACGTCGAAGCGGGGCACGAGGCGATCGATCAGCTCCGCGTCACGAACATCGCCGCGGATGATTTCACAGTCCGCGCCATCCAAGCTCGCAGGGTTCGCGGCATAGGTGAAAGCGTCCAGCACCGTGACATTCACATCGGGCCGTGTAGCCAGAGTGCGGAGAACGAAGTTGGAACCAATAAAGCCGGCACCACCGGTGACGAGAACGCGCATGGAAGCGATTCTAGTTCACCCGGCGATGCCGGCTTTGTACAAGTGTGAAGACTTAGTTCAGACCAGCGTAGGAGTGCAGGCCCGAAACCACCTGGTTGATGAAGAAGAGGTTGAACACCATGGTGGCAAAACCGAAGATGTTGATCCACGCGGCCTTGGTATTACGCCAACCCGAAGTCGCGCGAGCGTGCAGGTACAGGGCGTAGATAATCCAGGTAATCAGCGCCGTGGTCTCCTTCGGGTCCCAGCCCCAGTAACGACCCCATGCGGACTCGGCCCAGATAGCGCCCAGCACAATGCCCAGACCGAACAGTGGGAAGGACCAAATAGCGGTGCGGTAAGCAATCGCATCCAGCTTTTGAGCATCCGGCAGCGGCGCGACCAGTTTGCCCAGGAAGCCCTTTTCCTTGCCCTCGCGGTTGTACATCCGCAGCATGTAGAGAATCGAGGCAACACCGGAAATCAGTGCGATACTGCACCCGATAGAAATAATCGAGACGTGAACCGGAATCCAAATCGACTGCAGTGCCGGCACCACCGGAGCAGCCTCAACATATAGGTTCTTACCACCGTAAAACATCAGCGCCAGAATCGGAGCCAACAGCCACGGCCAGAACACACGCATGGTTTCACGATGCAGTACGCCAGCTGCAATTGCCATAGCAAAGAGGATTGAAACTGATACGTACTCGTAGAGGTTGCCCCACGGGAAACGCTGCACGGCCAGGCCACGCAGCAGCACCGATGCAAAGTGCACGGCCACCCCGACGTAAATCAGCATTTCCGTCACAACGCCGAGTCGGTTCGTCAGCACCTGGTTCTTAGGCTCGCTTGCCGACGACTTCGTCGCCGACTCCCCAGAGTCAGCAACACTAGCGGTGGTAGCTCCCTCACCCGCACCGGCGGCTACCAGCTCGCGTTCCGCAACCTGGCTTTTCGCTTCAGCGGCCGCGATACGACGACTGTAGTAGGCAATGGAAATAACAAAGGCCACAAGATAAAAGGCGAAGGCCGTGAAGTACGACCAGTCCGAAAACTGCGCCAGTGTCTTATTGACGAGCATGTACTTGGCTCCAAAGTGTGGAATTAGCGGAATACTTCTTCAAACCCTAGTACTAAAGCAGGACTAAGCAAAAGGGGACCGGGGACACGGGGGACGCAAAAATGCGCGGAGGCGCAATTCTCGCCCCCGCGCATTCACCCTGCAGTAAAGATGGACCAGACTTAGTGGTCAGTTAGCTTTTGTCCTTGTCGTCCGCGCTCTCGTCGGTCGCAGCATTGTTGTCAGCAGCATCCTCGTCATCACTGTCACGTTCCAGGATGTCATCTACGATGTACTGGAACTCCTCGCCCCAACCTGCCTTGTCGGTGCGGGCAAGGCCACCGAACTCAACGCGAGTGCGGCCATCTTCCAGCGGGAACATGCGCACCCAAACACGTCGGCGCTTAATGCCCAACGAAAGAACCATGCCCGCCAGTGCGGCCACAGTTGCCACCAGCACCCAGAACTGCGTGGGATCGTGCGAAACCTGCAAGTTGACGAATTCCTTCGCACCGAGGAATTCAATCTTGGTGCCGTCGGCAAGCTCGGTGGATTCGCCCTGCTTGAGGTTGACGCGGGCTTCCTTAGCCAGCTGACCCGAGTGCATCAGATCGCGGTCGAGGGAAAACAGCCCCTGCGAACGACCGGTGTCCAAGCCCGCGTCGCCGCGGTAGATGTCGACAGCCACGGCCGGGTCTTGCATCGCCGGGTAAGAGGACTGCAGCAGAGCACCCTTTTCACCAGTAAACTCCGCGGTCGGAGCGAACAGTCCCTCGATTGCAATCTGGTTCTGGCGGCGCTCGAACAAGTCCGGGTACATGCCTGCTGGTGGGTCGAAGCGCAGCGCACCAGAGGACAGGAAGAAGGTCGGATCATCCGGACGGAACTGGACAATCGACGTACGCGACTCGCCATTCGGCCAGGTCACCTTAAAGGCCGGGGCAAAGCCGTGCCCCTGCAGGTACACACGGTCACCGGCGACGCGCAGCGGATGGTTGACCTGCAGCGTGGTCTTTTCCCACTCATCGACCGGCTTGCGCATATCCTCTTCTTCTGCGAATCGGATATGAGAGGTAAACATCTTGGCCTGACCGTTCGGCAGGTAATCGGCGAAGAAGTCATCGACCTGAATACAGAACGGGTTCAGAGTTGTACCGTCGAAGGTGTTGCCAGCACGCAGCGAGTCATAGTTCGCAGCAGCGGTGTTACAGAACGGAACGCCCACCGCGCTATTGACGTTGTCGTCAGAAATCTCGGTGCCGGTGTTGGTCAGCAAAATGACCTGACCCTCGTAATAGATCATGCGGCCCAAGCCGACGATGATAATCAGCAGCGCAATGCCCAGGTGGAACACCAGGTTGCCAAACTCACGCAGGTATCCCTTCTCCGCGGAAAAGGATCGTGCCCCAGCGCGATCTTCATCTGCTGGAGTCTCGGTCAACGCCCACTTGTTCAGGCGCTCACGCACCCGCTTAGAAACTTCATCCGCAGAGGCATCGACCACGGCTTCGTCGTGAAGCGGAAGACGCGCCAACCGTTTCGGCGCCTTGGCCGGTGGCGTCTTCATGGCCTTGTAGTGGTCGATGGTGCGCGGAATAATGCAGCCAACCAGGGAAATCAGCAGCAATGCCACGATGGCGACGAACCAGACGGACGAGAAGACATCGAAAAGCTGCAGCTTATCCATGATCTCGGCGGTCTTGCCGTTGGCGGCTAGATACTGGTCGACCTTGTCCTTATTCAGCGAGCGCTGTGGCAACAGGGCGCCCGGAACCGCTGCGAAAGCGAGGATGAACAGCAGAATCAGCGCTGTGCGCATGCTGGTCAACCAGTTCCAGACCTGCTGGAAGGGCTGTCGTACCTTATTCCAATTCACCGACATCGAAAAATCTTTCACTAAATTGGCGTTACCGTATCAGTAATAAAAGCGGCCTGAACCCAGGCAACAAAAACATCCCACAGTCCCGTGACCAGGGCAATTCCGACCAGCACCAGCGCCACACCACCGATGAGCTGAATAGTTCGCGAGTGCTTACGCAGGAAGTCCACTCCACGCATCGCGCGTGCCGACCCCAGCGCCACCAAAATGAACGGCAGCCCCAGCCCCAGGCAGTAAGCGATAATCAGCGCCACTCCCCTGGCCGCGGTCATACCCTGCGTGCCCGCGGACACCGAAATAATTGCAGTCAGCGTCGGGCCCAGACACGGCGTCCACCCCAGCGCGAACACCGCGCCAAGCAGTGGCGCTCCCAGCCACGTGGTCCAGCGCTTCGGCGCCATGCGGGTGTCCTTCTGCAGCGCCGGCACCATGCCCATGAAGGCGAGTCCCATCACGATGGTCACCACGCCACCGACAATCGTCAGCGTGCGCGCCTGCAGACGCAGCGTGGACACGAGCCCGAAAATTGAGGCCGACCCCAGCACGAAAATGACAGTGAAGCCCAGCACGAACAGCAACGCAGCCAGGCCGACGCGGGCAGTTGCGGAACGCTTGCCACGCCCTCCATCGCCGTCACGCTTATCGACGGCGGTTGCGTCCGCAGTGCCCGTCGTCAAGCCCTGGCCCTGCGCCCCCGATGCTCCGGAAATACCGGTGAGATACGAGACGTAACCGGGCACGAGCGGAATGACGCACGGGCTGGCAAACGAGACGAGACCAGCCAGCGCAGCAGCGAGCAGGCCTAATAGGATGGGACCGCCGGTGGCGGCGTCGGCGAACTGCTGGCCGATGCCATCGGCAAGATAAATCGTGTCCATGGCAAGAGTTCCCATGCTGGGGCCTAGCCCTCCGCCTTCACTTCATTAACAGCCTTCATCAGCATGGTGTGATCGACCTCGCGGAGGAAGACCTTGGCCGGGCGGTGCTGCTTGTCCAGAATGATGGTTGTCGGAATCACCGAAGCCGGGATGCCGCCGAGTGCGCTGGCGTTGACGAAGGCCGGGTCATAGATGGACGGGTAGGTGATGCCGTTGTCCTTCACAAAGTCGATGGGAGCCTGGCGGACATTGTCGCGGACGTTGATGCCGAGAACGGTGCCGATACCTTGCTCTTCCATCTGTTCCTGGACATACTGCAGGTCATCCGATTCGGATCGGCACGGTGCGCACCACTGCCCCCAGGCGTTTAGGACCACAATCTGGTCCTTGAAGTCATCGAGGGAGATTTTCTTGTCGTCGTCCTCTAGAGAAGGACCGAACACCTTGCCGACCGGTTTGCGCTCCTCGGGTGCGTAGTCAATGATCTGCTGACCCCCTGGAGAAACAAACTCGAACTGACCGCCGACGGCAACGGCATCGTGTCCCACTGAATCTCCGGGGTTACATGCTGCGAGCGACAGAGACAGAGTTGCTGCCGCTAGCGTTGCTGCAATTCGGGACGATGAGACCTTGGCCACTTGGGGTGCCACCTTCCGGGGGTCAGTGAAACTTCAACAAAACTATTTATTCACCTTACAGGTGACCGGCCGGTTCACTGTAGCGCACGTCGACAATGGTGTCGCCGACGAAGACCAAGGAGGTCACGCTGGCCAGATCGCACTGCCTAGTTGCCGGGTTGTGGGCGAGCTTCAAGTACCGCGCACGACGCTGAGCTGCAATGATGCACAGCTGGTGTGTCACCAGCACCGCTTCCGCTCCCTCGGCGGCCTCGCGGGCTCGCTCGATGGCGTGGAACATACGGTCCGCGATCTCCTCGTAGGGCTCGCCCCAGCTGGGCACGCTCGGACGACGCAGTCGTGGCCAGTACTTCGGATTCCACAGTGCGGAGTCAATGCCCTTGATGTGCAAACCCTCAAAGGAGTTGCCAGCCTCCAGCAAATCTTCATCCAGGGTCGGCTTCATGCCGATTACCTCGGTGAAGGGCCGTGAGGTTTCCTGCGTGCGCTGCAGCGGAGAGCAGGCGAAGTAGCGGATGTCGTGGCCTTCGAAGGACGCGGCCGTGGCCGCTGCCTGACGCTGACCGCGCTCAGACAGGTGCCAGCCGGGCAGGCGACCGTAGAGAATCTTATCCGGGTTATAAACCTCGCCGTGGCGGACGAGATGTACGACCGTGGTCTTGGCGTGCTTTGTTGCACGCTTAGACGCCTGGTTTTCCGGCGGTGTCGGCTGCGATTCCTGCTGTGCTGCCTGCTGCTCGGCCTGCGAATTGGTCTTGTTCGACACGTGTCACCTACTCCGGCTTGGCGGCTGCCGCCGCCTCGGCCGCGCGGGCTGCTGCACGCTCGATGATTTCGAAGTCGGCGTCGGTCAGCGCAGCGGAGACGAACCAGGTCTCGTAGCAAGAAGCCGGCGGGTAGACACCATTGGCCAGTAGGGCGTGGAAGAAAGCCGGGTAGCGGAAAGTATCCGCTGCCTGCATCTGCTCAAAGTTATGGCCCTCGCCCTCAGCGAAGCGTGGCGAGAGCATCGTGCCCGCACGCTGAATGTGGTGGGCCACGCCCTGCTTGGTCAGGGCGTCGGACAGAATCGTGGCCAGGCGATCTGCGTTGGCTGCGACGGTGTCATAGACATCCTTCGTGGCATTTTCCAGGTTGGCCAGTCCAGCTGCCATAGCGACCGGGTTACCGGAGAGTGTGCCTGCCTGGTACACCGGACCGTTCGGAGCCAAGTACTCCATGACGTCGCGGCGACCACCGAAGGCAGCTGCCGGCAGACCACCGGAGACGACCTTGCCGAAGGTGGTCAGGTCACCGGCCACACCATCAATGCCGTACCAGCCGTTGTAGGAAGCGCGGAAGCCAGTCATGACCTCATCGAGAATCAGCAGTGCGCCGTCTGCGTGGCAGACTTCCTTCAACTTCGCGTTGAAGTTGTCCTGCGGTGCGACGGTACCCATGTTGCCCGCTGCCGCCTCAGTGATGACACAGGCAATCTCGCCCGGGTTCTCAGCGAATGCGGCCTTGACGGCCTCAATGTCGTTATAAGGAACAACAATGGTGTCGGCAGCCGATGCACCGGTGACACCCGGCGAATCCGGCAGACCAAAAGTAGCGACACCGGAACCGGCCGATGCCAGCAGCGCGTCCACGTGACCGTGGTAGCAGCCGGCGAACTTGATGATCTTGGAACGGCCAGTGAAACCGCGAGCCAGGCGTACTGCGGACATAGTGGCCTCAGTGCCGGAGTTGACCAGACGCACCTCATCTACCGACGTGCGCTCAACGATGTGACGAGCCAGGTCGGTCTCAGCCGTCGTCGGAGCGCCGAAAGACAAACCGCGAGTGGCGGCGCTCTGAACGGCCTCCACCACTGCCGGGTGCGCGTGGCCCAGAATCATTGGACCCCACGAGCAGACCAAGTCCACATATTCGTTGCCATCAACATCCACGAGACGAGAGCCCGCGGCGTGGTCAATGAAACGTGGGGTGCCACCGACGGAACCGAAGGCGCGGACCGGCGAGTTCACGCCACCCGGCGTCACTGCCTGAGCCTGCGTAAAGAACTCTGCCGAACGATCGGTGAGCTCAACGTTTTCTGGGACATGAGGAGCATTAATGTCTTGAGTCACGGTGACCATCGTAGACGGCCACTCGGATGAAGGGCTACCCTGCCCTACCAACGTCCCAGCTTCACCCTGAATAGATGCTTGCGGCGAGAGGACACTCGACGGGATCGCCAGTCGATCCACAAGCTGGAGAAAATCATCAAAAGCGATGCCAGCAGCGGGTGAATCATACCGGTCATACCCAGCAGGATGACCGCAACGTTGTAGAACCACGCAAAGTAGATGTTGGAGTCCATCATCCGCACCACAGCACGTGCGATTTCAATGGCCTCCGGAATCGACAACACGTTGTTACGCAGTGCCACGACATCGGCGTAATCAACATCAAGATTCTGATTGCCTTCGGTGTTGTCCATCAAAACACCCACGTCAGCGGCACGCAGAGAGTCCCGGATGTCCTTGTCGCCAACCATCACGACAGTCTCGCCGTCACTGTGGACCGAACGCACCGCAATGGCCTTGCGGGAGGCAATGATGCCCGCGAATACTCGTGAGATATTCAGCCGGTCAGCAAAACGACGGGCTACTGGATACGGATCTCGCGTGATCATCATGGTGTCCACGCCCATATCCTCAAGCTGGTCAATGCTCTCGACCGCATCGGGCTTAATGTCCTCACCAATGGTGATGACACCACGGACCTTGCCACGCCACGACACCACCATCGGAGTACCGCCACTGAGCGCAGCCACGGCCATTTTCTCGCTGAGTGCAGTGAGATCACGCGGACGCCAAACACGCCCCTCAACAAAGCGCATCTCCAACTTGTCGTCCGAGTCCTTCACCGGGATCTCTACCTGGCCAACGAACGCACCGTCTTCCGCAATTGCGACGTGTACAGTCTCAATCCAGTGCGGCACCTCGCCACCGCCGGAACCGGCGTCGCGGGATACACGGCACGCGCGCACGATTGCCGCTGATGCCGGGTGGTTGCTCTCCATCATGAGAGCGCCCGCCACACGCAGAACCAGATCCGGATTTTCATTGCGCTCAGCGGCGACACCGAGCACGTGGGTGTCACCCTCGGTCAGCGTTCCAACTCGGTTAAAAATCACCACATCGGCAGCGGCCAGCTTTCGGAAAGTCTCATTGCCACGAATCAAGATTCCGTTACTAGCACCGGCCAGAATCCCGATGCGCTGCACGGTCGACGTAGACATTGCCAATGCCACCGGCGCGATGCCCGAGAGCATAGCCAGCGCCACCGCGAGGGCACCGCTCATCGTGCCAGTCGCCAGCCACCAGCCGCAAAAAGCCACGCCCGCCAACGACAGCGTCCATGGCACCAGCTCTGATGCCGAGTGCACTGCGGTCTGGTGCATCACCGTTTCTTCTCGAACCGCTTGACGAAGCCAGCGCGCTATCGATGACGCCCGGGTCTTGAAACCGGTGCGTTCCACGCGCACCTTGAGCTCCGAATCCAGGTTGATTGCACCGGCCCAAACCTTGGAATTGACCTTGACCTTCTGCGGTTCAACGCCGATACCGAGTAGCTGCGCATCCATCGTGGACGCACCACCGATGACTGAGCCATCAACCGGAATCACCGAGTGCGGTGGAACCACGATGTCATCACCGATATTGAGCTCCGCGACCGTCACCTCCACCCGTTTCGGCTCCGCGGATTTAGCGCTCTTGCGCACGACTGTCACGTTTCGCTCAGCTGGAATGCGCAGGTTGCGCAAGATTTGTCCAGTACGCACCTTGTTGTAGCGCGTAAACATGCGACCTGTTAGCAACAGCACAGTCAGGCCGCACGCAACGTCGAAAAACACCTCTGCCGAGGCGCTTTCCCGGTAGTTGAAAGCAAACCAAGTGGGCGCAGTGGTATATCCAATCTGTCCCGCGGGACCAAAGATAAGCTGCGCTAGCGACCACAGCCACGCCAGCAGGATGGCAATGGAGCTCGCCCCATCCAGCGCCGACATCCGCCGACGCAGGGACGCCGCCATTGCCCGGTGGAACGGCCAACCACCCCACCACACCACAATCGTGGTCAGCACAAGACACATCCACTGCCAACCCGGGAACTGCCAGTTGACGTTCAACGACGTCACCAGCACCGGAATCGATAGGAACAGGCTTCCCCAAAAGCGTTGCTTGGTCACCAGTTCACGCGCCGTGAACAGTACTTCCGCGCCACCGCCGCTTCGGCGCAAGGCCGCTTCACGACGGCGAATGCGCTCCTCCTCATTCTGTTGAGCGGCAGCCGGAACAGCGGGACGGCGATGTTGTGACACATCCAGCCGAGTTGCACGACGCCGAAGCGTGCTGCGCGTGAGGTACGACTCGACCCCAATTTCGCGGAGAGCTTCGATGAACTGATTCGGATCGATGGTATCGGGCGCGGTAATCCACGCGCGTCCGGGCTTGTAGACCACAGAGGCGGTCACATCTGGAAAGGATTCCAAAACATGCTCAGCACGCTCAGCGCTCTCGGCGTTTTCCAAGTTTTCCAGGATGAGTGCGAAAGCTGTGTTGGACTGGCCTCTGCGGTGTGCAAGCCGCTGATGGGCACTTTCTTCGTCGATGTCCTGACGGCTTCGTGGCAATGCCTTACGAGCAGCGACCTTGGCATCCACAATCGCTTGTTCAACGCGATTGTCCAGAGAGAAATCAAACTCACCGGTGTCACTCATGGCCTTTGAAACTTTCCGTCTAATCCTGTGGCTGGTTGGCGCGCGTGAGCGCTAATTCACGATAGAGCAACAGTAGTCCACACGCCATCGCCAGGCTGGGCGCGATAACCCATACAGTCAGCGCTCCAGCCATAATGGCAAAGAACATGGCGAGAGCCGTGATAATCACCATGATGAGCAGGCAGTTCCGGGAGAGTTTGAACTCAGTGGCCGTCGGCAAGCAGCCGCTACCAATAAGCGAGCAGACCAGCGTCACACCGGCGACGATGTAGATATCGCGGCCAACGGCGGCGGGAGCCTGCGAATAGTCGCCGGTGACCAGTATCAAGCTCAGGACAATCTGGGCGATGAGCGCGACGAAGAGCACCCACTGCCAGGGCCGACTCGGCAGGGACATCATCGCTTGGACTCCTCAGGCTGCTTGGATTGCTTGGGCTGTGACTGGCCCAGCTGCTGTTGCCGCTTTGGATCAGCGCCATGCTTCGACGCTCTCGGCAGATGCGATTCCGGAGCGGACGGGGTCCACGGTTTCGACGGGCGCTGATGATCGAAGTAGTCCTTGGATTCCTTCGAAGCGGCGAGCACTAGACCCGCTACCGCGGCAGTGGCCGAGGCGATTCGCACAATTCCGCTGATAAGAACGAGGGATGCCGGCACTCCCGATTCTGAAGCCGTAGAAGAGAAGAAGGACATCAGCGCCGACAGTGCCAGGTAAAGCGAGCCGATAACCAGCACGGTGCGAGCACCTTCGCTCCCCTTGCGCATTCGCTCGATAATGGCGAAGAACGCGATGCAAAGCCCCACTGCGAAAAAGAACGCGATAACGATAGTCGCCTTCATGGCAGCATCAATCTGGCCCTCGCTGAAACCCGGGAAATTCTCCTTAGCGGTTGAGGGGCTCATCAGCATTTCCGGATGCAGCCAGTAGGTCACCGTAGCTACCGCAGCGACGAGCAGCTGCAACACGGCCGTAACCCGCCACGCCTGCCTAGCTCCCTCGACCTGCTCGGGAATTGCGGGCTTCTTCTCTTCTTTAGTCATCCGTCCACTTCTCGATATTTATTACTGCACGTTCACCCGAGCGAATTAGAACTGGGCGCGCAGCTTCTTCGCCAAGTCCACCGCTGCGTACGTCAAAATCTGCTCCGCACCGGCACGGCGAATGCTCAGCACTGCTTCCATCATCGCAGCATCCAGGTCAATCCACCCGTTGGCGGCAGCGGCGTGAATCATCGCGTACTCACCAGAGACCTGGTAGGCGGCAACCGGCACCGGCGACATATCCGCGACCTCGCGCAGAATATCCAGGTAGCTCATGGCCGGCTTGACCATCACCATGTCCGCACCTTCGTCAACGTCGAGCTGCACTTCAAGCAGGGACTCACGACGGTTTGCAGGATCCTGCTGGTAGGTACGGCGATCACCCTGTAGCGAGCTGCCCACAGCTTCACGGAATGGACCGTAGAAGGCGGAGGCGTACTTTGCCGAGTACGCCATGATGGAGACATCCTCATGGCCAGCGGCATCCAGGCCCTCGCGAATTGCGGCAATCTGGCCGTCCATCATGCCCGAAGGGGACACGATATGGGCACCGGCGTCGGCCTGCGCAACGGCCATCTTGATGTAGTTAATCAGCGTGCGGTCATTCTCAACGACCGTGTTGCCGAAGCGATCCGTGCCCAGCACACCACAGTGGCCGTGGTCAGTGAACTCATCCAGGCAGGTGTCGGCCATGATCAAAATGTCATTCCCGAACTCGTCGCGGAGACGACGCAGGGCACGGTTGAGTACGCCCTCCGGATTCCAGGACTCAGAGCCCTCGCCGTCCTTGTCCGCATCCAGCGGGACACCGAAGAGGTCAACTGCCGAGATACCTGCCTCAACAGCCTCGCGCACAGCTTCTACCAGGGAGTCCTCGGTATGCTGCACTACCCCGGGCAGGGAGCTGATGGGCTTCGGCTCATCAATACCATCTGCAACAAACATGGGCAGGATGAGATTTTTCGGAGTCAGTGTCGTCTCCGCCGTCATCGCACGCATCACCGGGTTGGTGCGCAGCCTGCGTGGGCGACGAATCGGGAGAGGAAATCCAAACTGTTCGAGATCGATTTCGCGGGATGATTCAGAAGCTCCAGATGTAGTCATAAAGACAACCTTAATCAAAACGCGAACTCGCTCCGGTACGCCCCTGCTCAGTCCTTGGTTTTACGCGAACGACGACGCTTCTTGCGCGGTGGTGGCAGCTGCCCTGCCGCCCGCAGTTGCGCAACATGCTCTGCCAGCGCATCCACCAGCTCCGGGATGCTTGCGCGCTCCGGCACGACATCTACCCGCAGGCCGTACTCGCGAGCCGTGGCTGCGGCCATCGGCCCGATGCAGGCAATGATGGTGCGAGCATGCGGCTTACCCGCGATACCGACCAGGTTCTTCACCGTCGACCCCGAGGTAAAGCACACTGCGTCGAAGCCACCGGACTTAATCATGTCGCGGATATCCGCACTCGGTGGCGCTGCCCGCACGGTACGGTAAGCGACCACATCATCAACTTCCCAGCCCAGATCAATCAGACCGTCGACAAGCACGTCAGTGCCGATATCGGCGCGCGGCAGCAGCACGCGGTTGACCGGATCGAGATCCTCGATGTACTCCGGGAACACGTCGACAATGCCCGCGGCATTTTGACGAGTGTCATCCGGAAGCAGCTCCGGAGTGATGCCGAGATCGCGGATGGCAGCGGCAGTGCGATGGCCGACGGCTGCGATGCGGACCCCAGCGAAGGAGCGCGCGTCCAAGCCGAATTCCTGGAACTTCTCCCACACTGCGGTGACGGCGTTGACGGAAGTGAAGACAACCCACTGGTAACGGCCGTCGACAAGCCCCTTGATGGCGCGTTCCATCTGCGCCGGGCTGCGCGGTGGCTCGATTGAGATGGTCGGGACCTCAATCGGGATGGCGCCGTGCGCAACGAGACGGGCACTCATCGGGCCTGCCTGCGCCTTGGCACGTGGGACCAGCACCTTCCATCCGTAGAGAGCGCGGTTTTCCCACCATGAGTACTTCGAACGATTGTCCACACCCTTGCCAAGCGTGACCACCAGCGGACCGGTCAGGTCACCCGAGAGCTGCGCCAAGGTGCCCAGCGTGACGTCGTAGGTGCGCTGCAGACGAGTCGTACCGTTGACAGTCACCGACACCGGCAACGACGACGGCAGGCCGCGTTCGCCGAGCTCAGTTGCAATGGCGGACAGGTCGTCCTGCACGGCCTGCAGTACCAGCGGCTGCGGTGCCTGGGCCAGCTCGTCCCAGTCCACATCGGCGCGACCGAGATCGGTCTCCGTGTACGTCGAGCCCAACGCGATACCGGCAAATGCCGGGACGGTGGAGGGCACGGACATGCCAGGGACAATCTGGAACTCAACATCGGCGTGCGAGACGTCGTTGATTTCGGCCAGCAGCGAATCGTTGGTCAGCGGATTGCCTGCCACCAAACGCACCACGTCATTGCCTTTAGCGGCTTCTTCGACGAGCAGGTTGGCCATCTTCTTGGGATCGTCGATAGGCGTGCGCAAATCTGCGGCGGTCGGTGGTGCCGGACGCGGCGGCTTACGACGAGACCCCTTGGCCTTGGCTGCGGCGCACATGCGCTCATACTCTTCCTCGGCTTCCTTCAGCAGCTCGGGAGGAACAGGCACATCGGTTGCGACGAGCTCTCGAACCCCCGGCATGACATCGGCGTCGACGTAGGCGATAGCGGTGTCTGCGAGAATCTCACGGGCGCGAAGCGTCAGCAGGTCGGGATTTCCAGGACCAGCGCCGACGAACAGGATGCGTCCCGTTGCTGAGGGGAGGGAGGTGTTCATCGTTGCGGAGTGATTTCTTTTCTATTGGTTGTTCACTTTTCGTGCCGATGAGTCTCTAAGGAAGAAAGCGGACATGCGCCAACGCATGTGAGGGGCAGGTGGACACCTGAATCTCACATGCGAGCACACGAAGGAAACCCTTATCCCAACGGCATGCATACAGGCCTATTAGCATAAAGGGTTTGAGCCAAATTAACTAACCGGCTACTTTTGAGATTCCCGCAGGGTATCGCCCATTACCTCATGAGCACCCCGTTCGAGCAGGGCCGCCGCAACCTTCCGGCCAAGCTCATCGGCCTTATCCACGTTTGCGGTAGCGGTCTCGAGCAACTGACGCGAACCGTCGAGTGCGAACACCCCCGCCTGCAGGGTGAGTTCACCACTGTCGCTCACGGTTGAGTAGGCCGCGACCGGAGCGGTACAGCCCGCTTCCAGCTCATTGAGTACCGCGCGCTCAGCGACAGCGCGGGCATGGGACACCGGGTGGTCAATCTTGCGCAGAATATCCACAATTTCGCGGTCAGCAGTGCGGCACTCCAGCGCCAGGGCGCCCTGAGCCGGGGCCGGTATGAGGACGTCCACGTCCAGGGATTCCGCAATCTCTCCGAGGCGACCCGTGCGCTCCAGCCCAGCGCGAGCCAGAATGACAGCGTCCAAGTCCTCAGAGACGCGCCCCATGCGGGTTTCGATGTTTCCACGCAGTGGTACAAGTTCCAGGTCGGAGCGCAGCGCACGCAACTGAGAGACACGACGCGGCGCGGAGGTACCCACACGAGCCCCCTCAGGCAGGTCCATCAGCGGCGTGGCATCGCGGGAAATCAGCGCTTCTCGCGGATCGACGCGCTCCGGCACGGCTGCGACCATCATGTCGTCTTCCGGCAGGGTCGGCAGGTCCTTAAACGAGTGCACGATAATGTCGCACACCCCCTCGCGGAGTGCATGACGCAGCGCCTGGGTGAAGACACCGATGCCAATCTTTTCCACCGGGTCGTGGCGGTTATGGTCACCGGCGGTCTTTACAATCACCAGCTCTGCAGGCTGTCCCAGCTCAATCAGTGCATCACGGACGTGACCGGCCTGTGTCGTGGCCAGTTCCGAGCCCCTGGTACCGATACGAATAGTCGCTGGGTCAGGCATGTTTCCCTCCGGGTGTTAATTTTTGGTGGTTTCAGCAACGCCTTCAATGATGGCACTACTGTCAAGACCATACTGCTCAAATCCCTGCATCCGCCCAATTCGGCCCTCTACCATGAGATCTGCGGGGATATCGGTGTCAGCATACAGGCCAGAGGGGGTGGATAGGGGCAGGTCGAAGAGCTTCTGCAGGGCAAGCGCGTAGTTGCCACCACCCTGCTGGCTAGAAAGCTTCTTGACCTGAACCGTTGGCGCGTGCAAGAGCTTATCGACGACGCGGCGAACCGTGGACTCGACCTCGCGACGTTCCTTTTGAGTAAGACCCGGTGTCTTCGCCTCCAGGCGAGCGAGCTCAGCCGCCGCCACATCCGCCGCGCGCTCACGCAGAGCGCGAACAGTCGGTGCTACCTCGCTTGCGCGCTGCGCCGTGAGGTAGGACTCCAACTCTTCGGCCACAATGTCGCGCGCTGCAGCCTCATCATCACGACCCGGAACCTCCGTGCGAGTCATCTGCAGCAATTCGATGTTGAAGAGTGCGATCCCCTCAAGCCCGGAGACATCCTCCGCGACGTCGCGAGGCATAGACAAATCGACGATGGCGAGCGGGCCGTGGTCGACAACATCTGCAGCTGAGACCACTGGAGTCATGGCTCCGGTGGCACTGACGAGAATGTCCACATCATCGAGGACATCAGCGAAATCATGCAACGCAATAGCAGTAGCGGGGATGCCCGCTTCGATCGAGTGGTTAGCCAGGTTCTGCGCCCGGTCAACGGTGCGGTTGGCAATAATCAGACGATCAATGCCGCAGCGCCCCAGGTAACTGGCGGCCAGCGAACTCATCGCACCGGCGCCGAGGATAAGGGCCGAACGTCCGGCCAGAATATCGGTACCCTCAGCGACGTCAACACCAGAGTTGAACCCAGGATGCAGCGCAGCAATCGCCTCGTCGATGGCCACGGAGACCATCGATGCGCCCGCATTATCAATCAGTGTTTCGCTGTGGACTCGCTTGCCTGTGTGCAGCGCCTTCTGCGCCAAGTCATGCAGCATGCGACCGACGGTGCCGGCTTCGTCCGCTTCCTGGTAAGCATTGCGAAGCTGACCGATAATCTGCTGTTCCCCCAGCACCATCGAGTCAAGACCAGCACACACCGAGAAGGCATGCTCCGCTGCGGCCTGTGCGTACCGCACATAGAGGTGCGGTGTCAGTTCATCGAGTTCGAGCCCAGTACGACCGACAATTTCACGGACCACGGCCGATAGGCCAGAGTGGAAGCCGTTGGCCACCACGTAGTACTCAACGCGGTTACAGGTCGACAACAGCATCGCTTCGCTGATCGCTTCATCCGCGACCAGCCGAGCCAAAATGGCCTCTCGCTCAGTTTCACCGACGGAGACCTTTTCAAGAAGGGTCACCGGTGCAGACCGGTACGACATTCCGACGAGAAGCACACTCACCGCTCAATCACCGCTCTATTGCTCCTTCACAGGCCCCGCTACGGGCTTTTTCACACAGCTATGACTGTTAACGCTAGACAACTCTGCCATCTCGTCACAACAAAGGCATACTTTACTTAGTCTCTACCTCGATGTTCGCAGCACTCCCCTACTTCTTTGCCGCTACTCCACATTCTGCCATGTCTCCGCAGCTCCTAGCAGTTCGGCAGAGTTGTCTCCCGAACTTATTCGGCCTCCGCTATCGCTTCCAGGAGTTCATCATCATCGATTTCCCAGCAAGCGATTTCCTCATCATTGACCAAAATCACCGGCACGCGATCGCCAAATTCCATGGCCAAGTTCGGATCGGTATCGACGTCTTCCACCTGGAACTGCGCATTTTGGTCCCGAACTAGCGGCTCAATCTGCGCAATCACTCGGGCGCACGAACCGCACGTCTTCCTACTCATCACCGTCACAGTCACCATAACGGCCAGTCTAAAGGTCGACTGTTTCGCTTTACGACGTCCCCCTCCCCACACTTCCCCTGCAAAAGTGACTCTTCTTATCCTTGCCCCATCCGCTCCTTGAATCTCAGCGCGCAGCTTTGCCTAAAGACCGGATACTATTCAACAAGAGCTTCCGATAACGGATGTCGGTTGCATACACCGTGGAAAGAGATTTTCGTGCCGTGAGTGAGTTCAGTGCCGACAACCGCTCCCCCTTCCCCATCGACATGCTGGGTGACCTTGCGTCCTCGCAGGGTAACGTCCGCAACTTCCTCGAGCAGGTAGTTCTCGCTCCGCTCAATGACGAAGCACAGGAGGAAGCTGGTGCTGCAGCGGCTGCCAATGCACTGGAAGCTCTCGGCGAAGTCTACGACGTCGGCGGCGAAGAACTGGCTACGGGATTTCGCAGTGTAGCTGGTGCCGAAGATGCCGCTGGCGGTGCCCGTGTGCTCTCGCAGCCCATTCCAGGTGTCGAACGCGATCAGGGCGCAGCCGCTTTCTTCGATGTGGACAACACGCTTGTCCAAGGCGCATCAATCTTCCTCTTTGCCATGGGTTTGGTCGAGCGCGGCTTCATCAAGAAGCGTGATTTGGCCGGCATGATTTGGAAGCAGCTGAAATTCCGAATCTCAGGCGCGGAAAACGCTGCCGACGTAGCTAAGGCCCGTGAACAGGCATTGGAGTTTTTCGCCGGCCACGATGTGAATGAAATGGTCAAACTCGGCGAAGAAATCTTTGAAGAAAAGATCAGCGACCGCGTTTACCAGGGCACCCGCGATCTGGCGGAACTACATATCCAGGCTGGCCAAGAGGTCTGGCTGGTCACCGCCACCCCGGTGCAGCTGGCCCAGGTTATCGCTAAGCACATCGGACTGACCGGCGCCCTTGGCACGGTCGCCGAGGTCAAAGATGGCAAGTTCACTGGCCGCCTGGTAGGCGATATTCTCCACGGCCCGGGTAAGAAGCACGCGGTGGCAGCTCTGGCAGCCTCTTCCGGGTTGGACATGTCTCGCTGCACGGCATACTCAGATTCCGCCAACGACATTCCCATGCTGTCCATGGTGGGCACCGCCGTGGCCATCAACCCGGACCGCAAGTTGCGGAATTACGCCCAGAAGATGGGGTGGACTATCTACGACTATCGCCACTTTCGCTCCGCAACCTTCGCCACGATGCGGTGGCTCTCGATCGGAGCACTGCTGGCAGGAGCTGTCGGGGGCGCGGGACTCGTCGGCAAGCGACTGTGGGACGCGAACAAGGAAAGTTAAACGCTGCTAGGCGCACTCGAGAGTTAGTGACTGCGTTTATGACAAAAATGGCTCGAAAAATGGCATGAAAGTGTCATAAACTCCTACAGTTTCACATTTGCAGCCCGTAATCGGCAGCCCGTGATTAGCCCCCAACGACAAAACCCGCCCTATCTCAACGAGACCGGGCGGGTTCTGCTTTTAAAACGTGTACGCGACGCAGCACGCGCGCTCCTGCGATAACGGCAGGAATGCTGGCTTACTTGCCGAGCTTACGACGCTGCACGCGGGTACGGCGAAGCATCTTGCGGTGCTTCTTCTTCGACATGCGCTTGCGACGCTTCTTAATGACGGAACCCATCGGCTCGACCTCGCTATTCGTTGACGGAAATTTCTTTTCTTGCACAATGGCGGCGTACTCAATGCGGCCTTACAACCGCCGAGATGTCACGCCCTTTTTCCTTCCGCCTTCACAGCTAGATACTTCATGACTTGAAGACGATAGGAAACAGGGGCGCAGCACAGCACCATGTACTAATCGGATTAATCATAGCGGGGACATATGCGTTCAGGTCAAACAGCCCCGCTTAAAGGCAGAAAAAATTAACCCGCGTTGTAGAAGGAGGAGTCCAGGTATTCCTTGACTGCGGACTCATGGACGCGGAAAGAACGGCCAACGCGCACTGCCGGCAGCTCGCCAGCGTGAACCAGGCGGTAGACGGTCATCTTGGATACGCGCATGATGTCAGCAACTTCTGCAACGGTCAGAAAGGTGCCTTTATCTGCATTCTGCATTAGTAAATATTCCCTTCAGCGCACGCGACGCGCTGCAGGCTTCCCCTCCTGCAGAAAATCGTGACACGCACGTGCTTTTCATATCCTACCGGTAGGCAAGGTGCCGGTGCGATTTTTGATAAAAAATAGGGGCATTGGCGAATGGTGTGACAGTTGTGACTAACCCATCGTCCCTGCGTATCGGATTAGCTACTGCCGCTGACCATTTCCAATGCCCCAAATATTGGGGTTACTTGTACACCCGCCTCTACTCGGCGAAATGCTTATTTACCCATCTCGTTGGCCTTGTCATAGCAAGCCTGCAGCGCACGATGCACCGCGCGACGAATGCCTTCTTCCTCGAAAACTCGGGTGGCCGCAGCGGTTGTACCGCCCGGAGAGGTGACATCGGCACGCAACGCAGTCGGGTCCGCGCCTTCCTGCATCATCATCTCGGCTGCACCAGCAGCCGTAGCCGACGCCAGACGCTTAGCCTGATCACGCTTGAGGCCCAGATTCACACCCGCGTCGGTCATCGCCTCGACGAACTGGAAGAAGTAAGCCGGACCGGAGCCCGAGACTGCAGTGACTGCAGACATCAGCGACTCATCGACAACCTCAACGCTGCCGACCTTCTTCAACAGTTCGACAACCTCGTCGGTCTGGCTCTCCGTGACAAAGCGGCCCGGCGCGACTGCACAGACCCCCTTGCCCACCAGCATCGGGGTATTCGGCATGACGCGGATCACCGGAGTACCGACAGCACAGACGCTTTCCATCTTGTCCAGCGTGATGCCAGCCGCCATCGACACCACAATGGTGTCGACCTCAGAGTCATCGAGCACGTCGGCAATCTGCTCGAGCATGTCGATAATCAAGTACGGTTTTACGCACAAGAACACCACGTCGGCACCGTCGACGGCCCCTACTGGGTCGTCGGCATCGACAATGCCGTAGGTCTCCTTCAGACCGGCCAGGCTCTCCTTGGTGCGCCCCACCACATAAATCGAGGAGGGCGAGACACCACCGTCGATGAGACCACCGACGAGTGCGCTACCAATCTTTCCGCCACCAATTACAGCAATTCTTGTCATGGACGCTAAGTGTGCCAAAACTGGCCCACACATGCGAATGCAGGGACCGGAAAACTACGCTTCCGACCCCTGCATCAGGTGATGATTATTCTGTTGACCCCACTACAACTGGAAGAGAATCCAGGGGCCAAATGTCAGCGCCAAACCGACAAGTCCTGCGAGAATCGGTGTCAGTTTGTCCTTCTCACGGCGCAGGTAGTTCGCCATTCCCGCGAAGCCACCAGCGACCACGAGAGCCATGATGACAACCACAATCTTTGGCAGCGACGACCAGGCCATGGTGAAGCCCAGGAACACCAATGCACCAGCAATCAGACCCACGAAGACCTGGATTAGCAGCAACGGCACCGAGAGGGAATTGTCCTCGGCGTAGCCATCGCGCGCGACGGCCTTGCCCTTGGAGCTCTTGGATTCTTCACGCTTAACGACGTCCCGGGGCTCCGCCTGCTTCTCGTCAGCTGCGGCCTGGGTCGGTGTGGTCTCGACCTGTGCAGCCTCAGTGGGGGCGTCCTCGGCCTGCTCGATATCGGCCTGTGCGTCTTCTGCCTGTGCAACTTCAGGAGCGACAGCGGCTGCCACTGCCGCCTTGGAAGCGGCACCGGTATCGGCGTCAGCGTCGGCAGCCTCGAAGGTAGCGGTTTCCTGAGCAGCTTCAGCCTCAGCAAATTGTTCACCGTCGACGTCATCCGATTCAGCGGATGCCTCGGACTCTTCGTCGACATTGTCCTGGACAACCGGAATGGAGGCAGTCGGACGGTCGTCGTAAGCGTTGGAACCGGTGAGTACCGCACGAGCGACTGGCCCCGGCTCCCCAAGCTGCTGCGACTCGTCTGCCATGTCACGCAGTTCGGTGAAGGTGTAGGTAATCTCCGAACGCTCGGAGTTGACCATGACCGGACGGGGTTCCATCGGAATTGCCAATGGCACCGCAGGGGCTGCTGGCTGCGCAGTTGGTGTGCTCTGCGCGGCTTGCTCCTGCTGCGGAGCTGCCGGTGCAACCGGTGCAACCGGTTCTTCAGCAACTTCGGCAACCTCGTCAGCTTCGGCCTCAGCGACCTCGGCGTCAGCTACTTCGGCGTCAGCCTCAGCTAATTCCGACTCCTCTTCTTCCTGATCAGCAGCTTCAGCCTCGGCCTCAGCTTGAACCTCATGCTCCGACGAATCCGCCCCTTCAGCAACTACCACTGGCTCAGCGACAGCCTCCGAGTGCTCCGGAGCTTCTACCTCCGGTTCGGTTGCCTGCGCTTCTTCGGCGGCGTTGGCCGCAGCTTCGTCGGCAAGCAAATCACTCGTAGTCGTCTGATCGTCGTCTGCGTTGGAAAGAGCGTGAGCACCACGTCGCGGTTCGTCGGCCTTTACACGAGGGATTGAGCCGGTGAGCTCCTGAACAGACACACCGCCTTCTTCAAGGCTGCGTCGACGGCGGCGCCGCGGTGGTTCAGAGGGGGCTCCCTCCTTCTGCCGCCGCGCCAGCAGTTCGGCAACGGTGAGCTTTTCCTCGCTCATCTCAACCCTTTCCGTATAGGTCACTGTCCAGTCGTCGGAAGATAATGCCCTCACGCAGCGCCCAAGGACAAATCTCGACCTTCTCTAATCCCAATGCTCGCATACTAGCCTCTGCAACGAGAGCACCTGCGACAATTTGGTGAGAACGATTCGCACTAACACCCTCAAGTTCAGCACGGTCAGCCGCCGTCATGCGGGAAATAAACGCAATCAACTGGCGCAAACCAGCGGCAGTCAGAGTGCGCTTAACCCGGGGACCAGCAGCGGAAGGCGCCGCACCGGTCAGGCGAGCGAGAGTGCGGAAAGTCTTCGAGGTGGCGACAGCCAAGTCCGGCTCACCAAGCGTACGCAGATGACGAGCTGGCTCAGCGAGCTCAGCATCAATGTAATCGCGCAGCAGGTCAATCTTCTTGCGCTCCGGCGGATCGGTCTCGAACCACTCGTGGGTCAACCGTCCCGCACCGAGCAGCAGCGAGTACGCGGCCTCCGGATCTTCATCAGTACCCGACGTCAGCTCAAGAGAACCGCCACCGATATCCAGGTTGATTAGACGACCAGCAGACCAGCCGTACCAGCGCCGTACTGCCAAAAAGGTCAGACGAGCCTCATCCTCACCGGAGAGAATCTGCAGCTTAATGCCAGTTTCTTTCTCAACGTGGGCGAGAACCTCGTCCGCATTCGTGGCATCGCGAACAGCTGAAGTGGCGAAGCTAATCATCTCTTCGCACTTCATCTGCTCAACCAATTCCTTGGATTCAGCGACGTAGCCCGTCAGCTTGTCAATGCCCTTCTTGGACAGGTTGTTGTCCTTATCCAGGTACTCGACCAGCTTCATCGTCGACTTGGAATCGCTCATCGGAGTCGGATGTCCGCCCCGGCGGGCGTCCACCATCACCAAGTGGACGGTATTACTACCTACATCTAATACACCTAATCTCACTCTTAGTAGGTTAGACGGTCTACGGTGTATTGGTGTGAATCAACCCCACCCCCGCCCCGGTCGTGGACCGCAACCGTCTCCCGCTGAAGTCGCCTATGACTTTCCCCGCGAGTGGTTCGAGTTCGCCCACCCGGAGGACCCAGAACATATCATCACCTGCGACCTAACCTGGTTGATGAGCTCCTATCAATGCGCTTTCGGCACCTCCGCTTGCCAGGGCATCGACTCCGCGAACGCGGATGTCGGATGCTGTGGCCATGGCGCCTTTATCACCGACGAAGAAGACCGCGAGAGGGTTATTGACGTCGTAAAGCGAATGGAAGGCGACTCCGCAGAGCCCCAGTGGTGGCAGAACCGCCCCGAACAAACTCTGAAGTGGCTTGAAACCTACGAAACCGACCCCTCCGAACCGTTGGAACCGTGGTTAGTGTGGGACGAGCTTGACGACGAAAACGGAGAGCCTGAGCCTGCTCTGAAAACGAAGGTCGTGAAGAATGCCTGCATTTTTGCCAACCGTGACGGATGGCGCAATGGTGCGGGCTGTGCCATCCACCAATGGGCGATGGCCAACGACATTGACCCCGTAAAGGTCAAGCCGGATGTGTGTTGGCAGGTGCCGCTGCGCCGACTGGAGGACTGGGAGGAACGCCCGGACGGCCAGGAGATTCTGCGCACGACCATTACCGAATACGATCGTCGTGCCTGGGGCGATGGCGGCGAGGACTTTGAATGGTTCTGCACGGGCGCGCCGGCCACACATACCGGTGGCGAGCCGGTGTGGCGCACGCACAAGTCCGAGCTAATAGAGCTCATCGGCGAAGAGTGCTACGAAATTCTGGCGGAGCACTGCCGTGCCCGAGAAATAGCGGGCGCGGCCAAGGCTTTCGGGCCGAGTGGCTACCCACTGCTGGCGATTCACCCGGCCACACGCGCAGCGGCCGAGGGGCTGGCGCCGGACGAGGTTTAAGTCGGGGTTTCTCAGACCGACGGCGGAGATTGTCGGCAGCAGTCTGCTGAGCTAGTCCTCGAACTTGTAACCCAAGCCGCGAACGGTGACCAGGAACTCCGGCGAGGAAGGATTGCGCTCGATCTTGGAGCGCAGGCGCTTGATGTGTACGTCCAGCGTCTTGGTGTCGCCGACGTAGTCGGAGCCCCAGACGCGGTCGATGAGCTGGCCACGGGTTAGCACACGACCACGGTTGCGCAGCAAGTACTCCAGCAGGTCGAATTCCTTGAGCGGCATTGCGACATCATCGCCGTCAACGGTGACTACATGGCGCTCGACGTCCAGCACGACCGGGCCGCCGCGCAAGACCTCCTCGTAGATATCCTCGACATCGTCGGAGTCGTCGTGGCGACCGCGGCGCAGCACAGCCCGGATACGGGCAATAAGTTCCCGAGAGGAATACGGCTTGGTCACATAGTCATCCGCACCAATTTCGAGGCCGACGACCTTGTCAATCTCAGTGTCACGGGCGGTCACCATAATCACTGGGACAGAGGACTTTAAGCGGATGTTTTTGCAGACCTCGGTGCCACTCATACCTGGCAGCATGAGGTCCAGCAGCACAATGTCCGGTTCTGCCTTGGAGAATTCTGCAAGTGCTTCCTGGCCGTCAGCGGCCATCCGCACCTCGAATCCTTCGCGCTGCAGCAGAAACGCAAGCGGCTCCGCCAAAGCCGTCTCGTCTTCGACAATAAGTACCTCAGTCACGGATTACTTCATTCCTTCCTTGGAATCCTTGTTCTGGGAATCCTTATCCTTGCCACGGGTTTTGCCCGTACCGCGCTGCGCGTTTTTCTTAGCCGCAATTTTACCCGCAGGCTGGGTGTGGCCGATTGGCAAACGTGCAGATACATCGCCATCATTCGACGCGGAACCGTTCTTTTCCATCAGCGGGAGCTCAATGGTGAAGGTCGATCCTGTGCCCAGCCGACTCCACAGCTTCACGGTTCCCTTGTGATTCGCTGCGACGTGCTTAACAATTGCCAAGCCCAGACCGGTACCGCCTGTCGCCCGCGAGCGTGCCTTATCCGCACGGAAGAAGCGCTCGAAGATACGCTTCTGATTCGCCTGGGAAATGCCGATACCGCGGTCAGTGACGCGGATAGCGACGGTGTCGTTATCCTCCTTGACCGCAGTCACAGATACAGGCGTGGCCTCTGGCGAGTAGTTGATCGCATTTGAAATCAGGTTGGACACCGCGGTGATCAGCAGGCTGCGTTCACCTTCAACCACCAAATCCGGCTCACAGTCAACGGTGATTTCAATACCCGCCTGCTCCGAGAGCATCTGGTTACGACGCACAGCTCCTTGGACAATCTCTTCAACCTTCACGGGAGACATGTCCGGCAGCGGCTCTGCCCCCTGCAGCTTCGACAGCGAGATGAGTTCCGTAATCATGGTCGACATCCGCTTGGACTCCTGCGTCAGGCTCTCACTAAAGTGACGCACGGCAACCGGGTCGTCGGTAGCTTCATTCAGCGCCTCGACCAAGAGGCTGATGGCCCCCACCGGAGTCTTGAGCTCGTGGGAAACGTTAGCCACAAAGTCACGTCGCGCGGCCTCCATACGGGCCTGTTCGGAGACATCCGCCGCATAAATCACCACAAAACGGTCGTCCACCAGTGACAACGGAGTTAGCTGACAGCGGACAATTGTGTCCGGCGCCCCCGCCCGGCGCGACGGCAGCACCAGCGTTAGCTCCTGGTCCTCCTGCGAGTCAAAGACCTTGAGCGCAGCTTCCCAGCCCACGTCATTGAGGCGGCGCTCATAGACCAGCCCTAACTTGTGCGCCATGGAGTTCGACAAAATCAAATCACGTGAGATGTCAACGACCACCACACCCGTCGGAGACTTCTGAATGGCCAGGTGCATGACCTGCGCCATGGTGGTTATTGAACTTTCCTCGTCGCTCTTCTGACGCCGAGCGGCGTTATAGGCACCCGAGACAACTCCACCAAGAATCAGCACAGCTGCCATAACCGCAGCACCTAATAGAGCGGCGATAATGATTTTTGACACGGGTCTTACCCTAAGCTCTTTTCACAATCCGCGCGCGCTGAAAATCAGTGCGCTAGCTAGCTCTAAATAGACCAAGGAGCACAGCCCCACTTGGCTGCGCCCCTTATCGGCCTATCAAACACCTACATTTTTACTTGTTGCCCTGAGCAGCAACAGCAGCAGCACCTGCAGCTGCAGCTTCCGGATCCAGGTAGGTGCCACCCGGGTTCAAAACCTTGCCCTCAGCATCAAAGTCGTAAACCAGCGGGATACCGGTCGGGATGTTCAGAGCGGCAATGTCCTCGTCCGAGATGTTGTCCAGGTGCTTGACCAGTGCACGCAGGGAGTTACCGTGAGCTGCCACCATGACAGTCTCACCGGCCTTCAGACGCGGCAGGATTTCCTCTTCAAAGTAAGGAATGAAACGCTTCACGACGTCCAGGAGGCACTCCGTGCGCGGAACCTCATCCAGGTTGGCGTAACGCGGGTCATTAGCCTGCGAGAACTCGCTGTCATCCGACAGCTCCGGCGGCGGAGTGTCGTAGGAGCGACGCCAGGACATGAACTGGTCCTCGCCGTACTTCTCCTTGGTCTCTGCCTTGTTCAGACCCTGCAGAGCACCATAGTGGCGCTCGTTCAGACGCCAGTCACGGATAACCGGAATCCACAACAGGTCAGCGGTATCCAGGGCAATGTGTGCGGTGTTAATTGCGCGACGCAGCAGCGACGTGTAGAGAACCTGCGGCTTCAGGCCTGCCTCTACGAGCATCTCACCGGCACGTACTGCCTCAGCGCGGCCCTTGTCGGTCAGTGCAACGTCGACCCAGCCCGTGAACTGGTTGGATGCGTTCCACTCACTCTGGCCATGACGGACAAGAATCAGTTTTCCATTGCTCATACCCCTAATTGTGCCCCAAAACGGGAAAGCCCGCCGTTCGTTGCCCCGCTATGTGGGTTGCTACCCCCCGGCTACTCAACCATGTGGCGGAACTGCTCCAGATTGGCCAGGTTTTCCCCACGGTCAACCCGCCACTCCCACTCACGCTTAATTGCCGATGCAAAGCCGCGTTCGAGGATCTGGTTGAAGTCCCCATCGGCCGTCTCCAGCAGCTGACCGAGGAGACGGTCGAAGTCATCGTCGGAAAGCTCAGCGGGCAGTTGACCGACCAGGTAGATGTCGCCGGCGGCATCGATGGTGTAACCGATGCCGAACAGACGACGGTTGCGCTGTAGCAACCACTTGTAAACGGCCTCGTGGTTTTCTTCGACCGCGCGACAGACGAAGGCTTCAACACGCAGGGAGTCCGGCGCCGGGATGAGGCCGACGATAGTCTTGAGCTTCTTCTTACCAGGCAGGACCACCACGGCGGCATTGTCTGCAATACCATGCTCGACACCGAGGCGTTCCAGCTGCTCACCGAGGGATTTCAGCTGTACTTGGATGTCCGTGCTCATCGTGAATCATCTCCCTGTTTTTGTGGTTACGGCCCTGGCGATACTGAAGCTAACGAAACTTACCGGGAGCCGCCCGCATCCCGGATAGAGCCGGGACAATTTTCCTTTTGGAGTTCGGTTCGATGATAGACATCGGCCAACCGATCCACGGTCTTTTGCCAGGAAAACTCCAAGGAGTGCTCACGCGCCTGGGTGGCCAACTTAATGCGCAGCTCGTCGTCCTCCACCAGGCGACCGAGGGCATCGGCCCAGGCTGCGGGCTCGTGACCGTCGACAAGCAAACCGCTGACCCCATCGTCGACAGCGATGGAGAGCCCGCCGACATTCGCCGCGACAACGGGAGTGCCAGTGGCCTGAGCCTCCATCGCCACCAACCCGAAAGTTTCGTTGTAACTGGGCACGGCGACAATATCTGCGGCCTGGTAGAGCTTCGCCAGGTCCTGCGGCGGGCGCGGGGGCATGAAACGGACCAGGTGGTCGATCCCCTCTTCCGCGGCGAGATTGGTGAATTCGTCGGGCGCATGCAGCCCAGAACCGGAAAGTCCACCGCAGATAATCACTCGGACATTAGTGGCGGGATGGCGACGCATGAGCTCACCGACACCCCGCAGCAATACCTGCGGGCCTTTCAGCCGCTGCAGCCTACCGACGAACAAAATGACCTTAGTGTGCAACGGGATGCCCAGCTCACGACGGGACCGCTCGGTGGCACGATCACTGCCCGGCGAAAAGAGCTCCACGTCCACCCCGGGCGGCACGACATTGATGCGCCACGGGTCGGCATCGTGGAGATCCGCGAGCTGCTTAGCCTCGGCATCTGTGTTGACGATGAGCCGGCACGCATTGTCCACAATCTGCTGCTCACAGATACGCCGAGACTCCGGCTCCGGCGTATCTCCCTCCGCCAGATGGAGATTCTTCACTGCCGCCAGCGTGTGCGCCGTGTGCACAAACGGAATGTCAAGCAAATCCGACAGCAGCCACCCCACCTGGCCAGAGAGCCAGTAGTGCGAATGGATCAGGTCGTATTCAATCCCCTGTTTGCGGGCGAATTCAATGACCCCACCGGCAAAGGCCGGCATCTGCGTAGCCAGGTCTGACTTCTCTAACCCCTCATAGGGACCAGCCACAATGTTGATGACGCGGAAGTTCTCACTGACCTGAATCACCGGCCCATCGCTGGAACGCGTGGCGCGGGTGAAAACATCCACCTTCACACCGCGTCGCGCCAGCTCCTCGCAGGTGCGCAGCACGTAGACATTCATGCCACCAGCGTCACCGATGCCCGGTTGCTCCAGCGGAGAGGTATGCATGGAGATCATCGCGATGCGGTTCGGCCACGCCGGGGTGTTAGAGGTGGCCGCGTCTGCGCCCGCCGTTGCCGCCGGAAATGTTTCGCTCATACTGCCCAGAGTGCCTATGCCAGGGGCAACCCCGCAAATGAGTACCTCAAATACGTGTATTGGAATTCCGGCATCGCAGTGCGACGTACGGCACAATAGAGGTCGATACCTACTACGTCGTAGGTTATTATCACCTCACGACATAGTCAGGCGATAAACAAAACTTTAGGAGGACCCCATGGCCGATACATCCAGCTCACACGCTGCAAATGACTCTGCCCCAGCTCACGGTTCCACACCCAACGCTGCGGTTTCCAAAGCCTGGCTGAACCTGTATCCGGAGTGGACCCCACCCCACATCGACTACAACTTCGACACCCTCCTAGACGTCTACCGCCACACTCTGAGCAACCACCCGCGCCGCAAGGCACTGACCTTCTTCGGTCGCTCCACCTCCTATGCCGAGCTGGATGCCAAGGTTCGCAGCGTTGCCGCCGGCCTGCGCGCACTCGGTGTACGCAAAGGCGATCGCGTGGCACTGCTCATGCCGAACTGCCCGCAGCATGTCATCGCCTACTGGGCAGTTCTGCACCTCGGCGCTGTTGCCGTAGAGCACAACCCCCTCTACACCGCCCACGAACTGCGCCACCCGTTCAACGACCACGGCGCCCGCTTTGCCATCTGCTGGGACAAGATCGTCCCCGTACTTGAAGACCTTCGCAACAACACCCCGCTCGAGACCATCATCGCGGTCAATATGCTGCAGGACCTGCCGTTTGTCATGCGCACCGCCCTGTCAATCCCGCTGCCGAAGCTCCGCGCCGCCCGCGCTAAGCTGCACTCCTCCGCACCGCAGGTCATGGGTTTTGACGCTTTGCTTCACGACGCCGTCGGCGGAGACGGCCACGACCTCCAGGCCGATGAATCCATCACTGCCGATGACACTGCAGTGATGATGTACACCTCTGGCACCACGGGATCGCCAAAGGGCGCACAGTTGAGTCACCAGGGGTTGGTAGCCAACATTCTGCAGGGCAAGGCCTGGGTGCCGGGCCTTGGCAAGGAGCGGGAAATCTCCCTCGGCATCCTGCCAATGTTCCATGCCTACGGCCTGACCATTGTCACCAACTTGTCCATGCTGATTGGCGCTGAACTGGTGCTGGTGCCGGCACCGGAGATTCCGCTGATTATGAAGGTGATGAAGAACAATCGCCCGACATGGGTGCCTGGTGTGCCGACTCTCTACGAGAAGATTGTCGAAGCCGCCGAGCGCGATAATGTCGACCTCTCCGGCGTGAAGTTCGCCTTCTGCGGTGCTGCTACCCTGCCGGTTTCCCTCGTGCAGAAGTGGGAGAAGCTCACTGGTGGTCGCCTTGTCGAAGGCTACGGCCTCACCGAAACGTCACCGATTATCGTCGGCAACCCGATGGACGGCAACCGCCGCCCGGGCTACGTTGGCCTGCCATTCCCTGACACCGAGGTCGCCATCGTTGACCCCGAAGATCCCACCAAGCTCCGCGCTGACGGCGAGGAGGGCGAGGTCATCGTCCGAGGCCCACAGGTTTTCGCCGGTTATCTCAACCTCCCGGAGGCAACGGAGAAGTCCTTCACCGATGGGCCTGCTGAGCTTCCCGCTGGCGATCGTTGGTACCGCACCGGCGATGTCGGAGTCATGGAGTCGGACGGCTTCATCAAGCTGGTTGCCCGCATCAAGGAGGTCATCATCACCGGTGGCTTCAATGTCTACCCGGCCGAGGTCGAGGAAGTACTGCTCTCCCACCCAGACATCACCGATGCCACGGTCGTCGGCCTGCCGAAGAGTGACGGCTCCGAGATGGTCGTGGCCGCGATCACCCTTGCTGACTACGCCCGACTGGATTCCGACGCCTACCGCGACCACTGCTACGACAACCTGACCCGGTACAAGGTGCCGCGCGCATTCTTCCACCTGGAGGAACTTCCTCGCGACCAGATGGGCAAGGTCCGCCGCCGCGATGTCCGCGACGTGCTGCTCACACAGCTGGAGCAGAAGGGCCAGAGCGTCGATTCGCTTTCCCACCGCAAGTCCCATTAGTTCAGGGTGGTTTTGTAGTTGGGATAGGGGCCTGAGTAGAGCGGGCTCCTATCCCTTTAAGGCGGACCCCGGCTCCCCCCCGGACTTAGTGACTAGGTTTATGACAAAAAACTGAGGGTGAATAATATTCACATGTCATAAACCTAGTCACTTTCTTTATCTCACCATTGGGAGAAAGCCCGGGAGCGCAAACTGAGGACTACCCGGCGGTTCTATCAGCCCCAGCGGCCCCGCCAGTCCCATCAGGCACGCTAGCCTCTCCAGTCCGCCCCCCACTGGCCATCAGCCACCCGCCGCGGGCCTAGTCGATGCTCACGCCGACCCACACCGGCTCGGGCACCAGGGTCACGCCGAAGGCCTTTTCCACGCCAGCGCGCACATCGCGCGCCAAAGCCACCAAGTCGGCGGCGGTCGTAGGCGTACCGTCGCCGGACTCCCCGCGGTTGGTCAGGGCAAGAGTGTGCTTAGTCGACAGTCGTGCGGGCGCACCGTCACCGGGGTAGCCCTTCGGGAACCCGGCGCGCTCGATAAGCCACGCCGCCGAGAGCTTCACGGCTCCCTCGTGGCCGGGGCCAGCGGGGAATGCGGGCATATTCGCGGCCTCATCGGCCCCACGCAGCGCGGCAACCTTTGCACGCACGGCCTCCACCGAGTTCTCCGGAATGATCGGGTTGGTAAAGAAAGAACCCGCCGACCAGGTATCGCGGTCAGCATCTTCGAGCACCATGCCCTTGCCCCGGCGCAGCTCAAGCACCTTTTCGCGCACCAACTCAGCCGGCCTGCGAATCTCGCCAGCCGCAGCCTCGGCCTCGTCGACGCCCAGGCGCCGCGCCAGTTCGCCATAGCGAAGTGGCGCGGACATGCCATCCACACTGAGCTCGAACCGCACGGCCAGCACCACTGCCCGTGCGGTGAACTTCAGGTTCGAGTAGCGGTAGGAAAGGTCGAGAGACTCCGGTTCCACCCACTCGACCGAGCCGGTTGCGCGGTCGTAAAGCTGCACCGCGTCCAGGACCTGCGACACCTCAGCACCGTAGGCGCCAACGTTTTGCACCGGTGTGGCTCCGGCCGATCCCGGAATACCCGACAGGCATTCAAGGCCACCAAAACCTGCGTCGACACTCATCGCCACGACCTCGTCCCAAACCGCACCGGCCTCGGCCTCCACGATTGCCGACACGGACTCCAACCCGTGTCCGCGAGTGCTCATGGTCACGTTGTCGGCCTCGATCACCACAGCCACCAGCGGCTCGAGGTCATCGGCTACCACCAGGTTGGATCCGCCTCCCACGATGAGGAGTGGCACGTTAGCGTCGTCAAGCGTGCGTACAACATCGACCACAGCGTCCGTCGTGCTACACCGGACGACGGCACGCGGTACCCCGCCGAGGCGGAGCGTCGTCAAATCCGCGAAAGCGGTATGCGTGCTGAGCTCCACCCCCTCTAGCCCCGCAAGCCCATCGATGGCTTCTTCCATGTCGGAGGTCAGGTGAATTGGGTTCGGCGATTGGTCGAGATTTTCCACGCCCCTAGCGTAGTGCAAATTACGTATCATCAAGCGCATGACTACGACTAACACGCACACCGTCAACTTCGACCAGCCGATTGAGAAGGTTTACGAGGCCCTCACCGACGCCGGTTTCTGGGAGAAAGTCGCAAACCGTTTCTCGGCAGCTGACGGCAAGGTGGAAAAGTTCGAGACCACCGACGCTGGCACCACCGTCGTGATTCGCCAGACCGTCTCTGCTGACAAGATTCCGGCGCAGGCGCAGAAGTTCGTTAAGTCCGGGGTCGGCATGACGCGCACGTTCGTCATCAGCCCGCTTAACGACGACGGCGCGACCTCCACCGTGACCACAGAAGCTTCGGGCGTACCGACGTCCTTCAGTGCGTCCCAGAAGCTCACCGCCCAGGGTGAAGGTTCAGTGCTGACCACCAACTCCGAGTTCGCCATCAACGTGCCGCTGCTCGGTGGCAAGCTCGAGGAGAAGGCAGCTCCGTACCTGGAACGCGTCCTCAACGCTGAGACCGCTGTGCTGGCGGACTACGTCACTAAGTAGGTTGCGCACTGGAGGGGGCACTCCGGGGCGACACCGAGGGGACGGATACCGGGCGAAGATAAGTGGTAGCGACGGAGCCGTCGTTAAGCAAGACTGGGAACCATGAGTTCTGCTAAACGCTCGTCGAGCGTCAAAGTCCTGCCCACCGTCCTCGGTGTCATCATCGTGGTGGCGCTCATTGCGATTGCCGGCGAAATCGGCGTCCGGATGTTCGTGAGCAAGGAGATTTCCGACGGCTACCGCACCTCCGCCGAAGAGCGTGGTGCGACGGTCACTGAGGACCCCAAGGTTTCTTTCGGCACCCGCCCGATGCTGCTCGCCTTGGCCACGAAGTCCGTGCCCTCGATGGATCTGTCCACTCCGAACACACTGGAGGTCAAGAACCCGGAGGCGCTGGGTGGCGCACCGGAGATCAACGGTGACCCGGCAGCGGAAGTGCACCTGGAAAACGTGGATCTGAGCAATCGTGCGGATCCGACCGCAGAGTCGCTGCGAGTAGACGTCACAATCCCACCTCAACTGCTGCAGGCGCTAATTAACCGGGAAAGCGGTGTACGCGCTTCCACAATCACGCCGTTGCCGGACGAAGGCCTGTTCAACATTGAATTCGCCTCCGGATTTGCGACCTCCAAATTCCGCCCGATTGCCAACGGCGGCCATATCGAAATCAACTTGGAGGGCGGCTCAATCCTCGGCTTAAACCTCGATGGCCTGGCCGGCTGGCTGGGAGAAGCGAGCGGTACGCTGTTGAGCTACGACATCGGCCACGGTATGCAGGTGGAGGAAGCCCACGTCACCGGGGAGGGCCTGGCGTTGACGCTGACGGGCGCAAATCTGCCTTTGTCGACCGTGAGCGAACTTACCTTTAGCTAGCAGGTAAGATACCGAGAATGACTCGCTCTCTCATCACCGCAAACAGCGGTACTCCCACCGAGCGCCAGTACATCTTCTCGCTCGGCTGTCCAGACCGTACCGGTATCGTTTCCACCCTGTCGACCTTCCTGTCCGACATTGGTGCGTGGATTACCGAGGCGGACTTCTTCTCCGACCCGGAGACCGGATGGTTTTTCACTCGCCAGGCGGTCCGCGCCGACGCTCTCGACCTGACGGTAGAAGAGCTGCGCGAGAAGTTCGCTGAGCTCGTCGGTGATTGGGGCCCTGAGGTCCGCTGGAAGGTCACCGACAACGCTGTCCCGAAGCGCGCTGTCATCCTGGTGACCAAGGAAGGCCACTGCCTGCAGGATCTGCTCGGCCGCGTCGCACAGTCCGACTATCCGATGGAAATCGCTGCAGTAATTGGTAACCACCGCGATCTGGAGCCACTGGTCGCAGCGTATGACATTCCCTTCCACCACGTGCCCTTCCCCAAGGATGCCGTCGGAAAGCGTAAGGCATTCGATGAGGTCGCCGAGATTGTCGATGCCGAAAACCCGGATGCCATTGTGCTCGCACGTTTCATGCAGATTCTGCCGCCGGATCTGTGCGAAAAGTGGGAAGGCCGCGCGATCAATATCCACCACAGCTTCCTGCCGTCGTTCATGGGCGCGCGCCCGTACCTGCAGGCTTATCGACGTGGTGTGAAGCTCATCGGTGCCACCTGCCACTACGCCACTGAGGACCTCGACGACGGCCCGATTATTGAGCAGGACGTCATGCGTGTCTCCCACAAGTACACCGCTGCGGACATGCAGCGTGAGGGCCGCGATGCGGAGAAGCAGGTCCTCGCCCGCGGTTTGCGCTGGCACCTGGAGGACCGTGTGCAGGTCTACGGCAACCGCACCGTGGTGTTCCAGTAGGTTTTCGGGGAGCCAGACCTATCCCTATCCCCTCCCCCAGAAAGAAAGTGTCTGGGTTTATGACAAAATCACCGGGTTTTTCACCCAGAAACTGTCATAAACCCAGACACTTTCTCAGTTGTGCGGGCTAACACCCGCCCTGGACTAACACCCGCCCGGGACTAATAACCGCCCTGTGCGTTCGACAAAATGTCCTTGATCTGTGGGCGAACATCCAACCAGTAAATCCCCGTGATGACTAGTCCGGCAATCAGCGGGATGCCCAGCATTGCCCAGCCCAGCCACGGCAGGAGTAGGAAGATAGCCGAACCGACCAGCATGCCGGCCCAGACGTTGCGGCTCTTGCGGTCTGCAGCGTCAAAGGCATCCGCGCGGGTGGTGATGACAAGCACCGCACCGATTAGCGCCAAGATGCCGATGACAAACGGAATGGCGAACTGAAACAGGACGTCCACATAGACGGAAATTGCCATCAGCGGCGAATCCGCAAGACTGGGCAAAGATGGTAACAGGCGCACCGGGGGAACAACTCCTTTAACAGGGATGCATTGCTTTTTACATGCTAACGCACACGGTCTGATGTGCTGGGTTGTGCTGCTAAATAGCCCCAAACACCAAGGTCGACAGGGTGTAAATAGCCAAACCGGCCAGTGATCCGACAACAGTGCCGTTAACGCGAATGAACTGCAGATCGCGACCGACCATCAGTTCAATCTTGTCGGAAGCCTCATCGGCGTCCCAACGCTCGACGGTCTCGGAAATGATCGAGGTAATCTCGCCCGCGTAGTTCTCAGCGATGAAGACGACAGCCGCTTCCAGACGGCGGTCCATTCGTTTGCGCAACTCAGGATCGGACTGGATTCGCTCGCCGTAGCGGGCGGCCGTTTCCGAGACCTTCCGACGGAGCAGGGAGTCCGGGTCGCGGGCAGCGTCGACAAGCTTTGCGGATGTTGATGCCCAAATCTTCGCCGGTGCCTGTGTGACAGCGGCGGACGAAAGAATGTCAGTCTTAATTTCTTCGACCTTGGCGATGGTCTTCTCGTCGTTCTGCAAATCAACGGCGAGCTGCGTGAGGAAGCGGTGGAGCGCCAGGCGCGCGTCGTGCTTAGGGTCATGCTGCACCTGCCAGGTCCAATCAACCAGCTCGCGATAGACCTTGTCGCCGATGAGATCGTTGACAAAGCTCGGTGCCCAGGAGGGGGCGCGCTCTCCGACGAGTCGGTCGATAAGATTCTGCGAGCCCAGCGACTTCCGGTGCAGCCACTCAGCCATCTGCTGGACAATAGGCTCGGTGCGCCCTTCTTCGATCAGCTGCTCGAGAACCTTACCCGCTGGTGGCCCCCACTCCGGGGCTGCAACTTCGTCGATGACTGCTGACTTCAGCACTGCGGCGGCATCGTCAGGATTAATCGCCTCCAGCACATTTCCGGTGAACTTACCGACCTCTGCGGACACTTTGTCGGCGTTTCCCGGCGCTACCAGCCATTCGCCGATACGCTCAGGAATCTCGGCCTTACGCACCTTGTCCACAATCAAAGCGGGGTTCAGGAAGTTATCACCGACGAACTGCGCCAGGGACTCACCGACCTGGTCCTTCTTGCGACGGACGATAGCGGTGTGTGGGATAGGAATGCCGAGCGGGTGGCGGAACAGAGCTACGACTGCGAACCAGTCGGCGAGGGCACCGACCATGCCAGCCTCAGAAGCAGCGCGAACGTAGCCCACCCACGCGGGCACAACTTCGCCTGCGGATAAGTGTGAAGACTCAATACCGCGGCATGTGAAATACACAGCGGTTGCGATGACCAGCAGCATCGTAGCGAAGGCCTTAGCCTTACGCAGTTGCGCACGTTTTTCCGCCTCAACCTCTGGTGATGGCCCGGGAACTTCGAGACGGTCCGAGACCGTATCTACAGCTGCCGGGAGCTTAGCGGGGTTGTTATTCATGTGTATAGATTAGGCGCCGAAAACGCGAAAATGCCACCGCGCCGCAGTCCGCTGTTGGTGAGAGAGGTACTTCTCAATACTTCCCTACCCCAGCGCACTGTGCACAGTGGCATCAACTGTGGAGGTGCTAGTTCAAAAGGCTAGCGTTGCATCCGCCTAGAGGCGAGCCCCTTTAAACTGGGGCAAGCCTTTAGTGGTGAGTGCCGAATTCCTTTCGGTAAGCCTTGTAGTCACGACGACCGATGGAGATGCAGGCCAGACCCGCAATAACCATAACCAGTCCGACTACCAGGCCAGCCCACATGAACACGCTGCCGTCGAAGTTCCAACCACCGGTGTAGTCGGTGTAGTTGGCGGCATCCTTAGCCAGGAAACCGTTGCTGTGAGAGGCAGCAGTCTGGTCGGCAAAAACGGTCGTTGCGAGACCGAAAATGAAGGTGCCCCAAGCCGCCAGAGAGGCGAGCATGAGTCCCATGCCAATCCAGGTAATGCTCTTGTGAAGCGAGGAGTATTCGGCATTCATGCTCTGAGGCACGTAACCGTCGACGAAGTGCTCTTCGCCCTGGTAACGCTTGACTGCATTCGCCATAATCTATGTCCCTTCTGGAAAACTCTAATCGAGAAAGAGTTTAGTCGTCCTTACCGCGGAAGAACGAACGAGCTCGTTCCTTGGTAACGGCGGCAACCGCAGTCAGCGGGATACCGGCCGGGCAGACATCAGCACATTCACCATAGAGGGAGCACGGACCGAAGGTGCCTTCGACCTCGTCAACCATCTTGCGAGCACGCTTGCCACGCTCTTCCTTACCCAGCGGGACCAGGGAGAGGTGAACCAGCTTTGCGCCGGTGAACAGGTGTGCAGCACCGTTCGGGCAAGCTGCCACACAAGCACCACAGCCGATGCAGGCTGCGTGGTCAAGTGCGAACTCAGCGGTCTCGTGGTTCAGGTGCAGAGTATCTGCATCCGGAGCGGTACCAGCGTTGATGGAGACGTAGCCACCCTGCTCGAGGACACGGTCCAGAGCGGAGCGGTCAACGACCATGTCCTTGATGACCGGGTATGCGGCGGAGCGCATCGGCTCGATCTTCAGGGTGTCACCATCGCTGAACTGGTGCAGACGCTGCTGACAGGTCGGGGTGTTCTGGCCCGGGCCGTGCGGACGACCGTTGACGTTCAGACCACAGGTACCACAGATACCCTCACGGCAGTCAGATGCGAACGCGAACGGCTCCTTGCCGGACTCGACGTACTTGGAGTTGACGTGGTCAAGCAGCTCCAGGATCGACATCTCTGCGACGGCGTCGTCAACGTCAACGGATTCAAAGTGTCCCTCGACGTTCGGACCTGCTTGGCGCCAGATTTCAAGGTGCAGTTTCATTACTTGTAGTTCCTTGTCATGAGCGGGACGGCTTCGAAGGTGAGCGGCTCGGCGTGGCGAATGAATTCGTGACCGGACTGATCCCATGCAGGACCATTGTTGCCTCGCTCCCATGCGGAAACGAAGCACCAGTTAGCGTCATCGCGCTCTGCCTCGCCATCTTCGGAGATGTGGTCATCGCGGTAGTGAGCACCGCAGGACTCATCGCGGTCGAGGGCGTCGACACACATGAGCTCACCGAGGTCGATGTAGTCAGCAACGCGGTTAGCGTACTCGAGCTGCTGGTTCATCTCGTTCGGCTCACCCGGGATGAAAAGGTCAGACCAGAATGCCTTACGCAGTTCGCGGATCTCCTCGATACCGCGAGCCAGGTCTTCCTTGTTACGAGCCACACCACAGTCGCGGTAGAGAATCTCACCGAGCTGACGGTGGAAGTACTCAGCGCCGTGCTTACCCTGGATGCTCATCAGCTTGTCCAGGCGAGCCTGAGCGCGGTCCAGTGCTTCCTTGGCCTCCGGGGCATCCTCAGCCAGGCGGTCGGTACCGAGCAGCGGGCCAAGGTAGTTCGGAATGGTGAACGGCAGGGTGAACCAACCGTCGACCGAACCGGACAGCAGGGAGTTTGCACCAAGACGGTTTGCACCGTGGTAGGTCCAGGATGCCTCGCCACCGGTGAACAGACCCGGGATGGAGGTCATCTGGTTGAAGTCAGACCACAGACCACCCATGGTGAAGTGGCAGGTCGGAGCAATACGCATCGGAACCTTGTACGGGTCCTCACCGATTGCCTCTTCGTACATCTGAATCAGGTTCGAGTAGCGTTCCTTGATGACCGGCTGGCCCAGGCGCTCAATTGCGTCACGCAGATCCAGGTAGACGGAGTTCTTCAGCGGACCAACACCGTAGCCGGCGTTAATCTGCTGAGAGTTGGCACGGGAAGCGACGTCACGCGGGACGAGGTTACCGAATGCCGGGTAGCGACGCTCCAGGAAGTAGTCGCGCTCGTCCTCCGGGATGTCGTTGGCCGGGCGCTCGTCGCCCTTCTTCTTCGGGGTCCAAATACGTGCGTCGTTACGCAGGGACTCGGACATCAGAATGGTCTTCGACTGCCAGTGCGCGTTAACCGGAAGACCGGTCGGGTGGAACTGGATGAAGGACGGGGATGCGAAGTAAGCACCCTGGTCGTATGCACGCATGATGGCCGAAGCGTTGGAGTTCTTGGCCAGCGTGGACATGTGGTAGACGTTGCCGTAACCGCCGGTAGCCAGAATAACTGCGTGAGCAGTGTGAACGGTCAGCTCACCATTGATGAGGTTACGCATGATGGCACCCTGGCAACGGCCGTCGGCGACGATGATGTCAACCAGCTCGTTGTGGGTGAAGATCTCGACGTTGCCGAGACCAATCTGACGCTGCAGAGCCGAGGTAGTCGACAGCTGCAGCTGCTGACCCGTCTGACCACGGGTGTAGTACGTACGGGAGACCTGCACACCACCGAAGGAACGGGTTGCCAGGGTACCGCCGTACTCGCGAGCGAACGGAGCACCGATTGCATTCAGGTGGTCGATGACGCGGACGGACTCGACAGCCAGACGCCAGCAGTCGTTCTCGCGGCAGCGGTAGTCGCCGCCCTTAACGGTGTCCTTGACGTGGCGGTAAGCGCCGTCGTTGTCGACCTTCTTACCGCGAGCGGAGTTCACACCACCCTGTGCAGCAATGGAGTGCGCACGGCGCGGAGCGTCGTGGTAGGTGAAAACCTGCACGTCGTAGCCGAGCTCACCGAGGGCAGCAGCGGCAGCGCCGCCAGCCAGGCCGGTACCGACGACCATGACGCGGAACTTACGACGGTTCAGCGGCGAAACCAGGTTGGCGTGATCCTTCTGGTACTGCCAGTGGTCCTTCATGGAGACCTTGTCACCCGGGGAGTTATCGGACAGAACCTTGCCGATCTTGACCCCGTCGACAGCGCTTTCCGGCGCGCGGAAGTCCGCAGCGACGGTTGCTTCAGTGTTAGTCATAGTAAATTTCCTCCTCGACCTACGAGACCAGACCGGTCAGGACGGCGACTGGGATGAAGATGTTGCCGACAACAACCAGCAGCGGCAGCAGGCCGGACAGGAACAGCAGAACCTTGCGCCAGCGCTTACCGGTGATACCGAGGTCGGAAGTAGCGGTCCACAGACCGTGGGACAGGTGCAGCAGCAGAGCGAGCTGAGCAATGATGTACCAAACAACAACACCCGGACGCGAGAAGGACGCAACCACGTTCTGGTATGCCTCACCGTGCTCGAAAGAAGACGGAGAAACGCCAGCACCGATGGTCAGGTCCAGCAGGTGGAAGATGATGAAGGCCAGCAGCACGATGCCGGTGATCACCATCGAACGTGCAGTAAAGGTGTTCCAGCTGGACACCATGCCCTGACGGCGGAACTTGCCGCGGGACTGCTTTGCACGTGCAGCCAGGGTGAGGCCACCGAAAATGTGCAGGACAATAGCTACCAGCAGGACAATGCGGAAAATCCACAGAATGCCCTCGTTCGGAACTGCCGGAGCACCGACAGTGCGTAGGAAGGTCGCGTATGCGTTGAAGTCTTCCTCGCCAGCGAAAATCTTCAGGTTACCCAGCATGTGGACAATAACGAAGAGGCCAAACAGCACGCCAGTGACGGCCATGGTCAGCTTCAGAGCCCATGAAGGGTATTTAGGCTGCTCGCGCAGCGGTTCTACATTAATTTTGCCGTGCGCGATTGCGTCACGGTTTGAACTTTTAACAGTCATGGCACCTCCAGTGTCATATTCACTCTAAAGTCACACAGCGCCTGGTAAACATTTTTCCCCCTTTTGGGTGGGGATTTTCACAGGTTACCTAGGTCTTTTCTCCGCCTTTTCTCAGGTTATCGCATTTTAGCCACTTCTGACGTCGTCGCTGCATAAACCCTCTCCCCCACCATAAAAACGCCCCTACCCCGACTTTTGCCGATTTTTCCCCCGCCCAAACTAGCTAATAACGCAACATAAATAGCACGAAAATAAAAAACCGCCCACTTTTCTCAGGTGGACGGATTTAATACTCAATAATTATGTTGCGAAATTCTTTATTTTTACCCCTGCCGAATTCCCCAAAGGCCCAAACAGCCACCCCCAACAGGCAATCCCCCCCCTATTGGCACCGTGTACGGCCGAAGCCGTCCGACTAATCCTCGCTCTGATCCGAGTTCGCCATCACCACGGTCAACGGCTCCGGACCAATGATCACCTCATGTCCTGCGACCATAATCGGCCCAACCTGGTGGTCTCCCTCCTCCAGGACGACTTCCACCGTGCGGCCGCGCACCGTCACTCGGATACGACAACCACGAATAGTGACTCGGTACGTCAGACCACTCCAGTCCTCCGGCAGACGCGGGTCAATACTGTAGCGGCCGTCATGATCGCGGAAACCACCGAAACCATAGACCAGGGACTGCCACACACCACCGGCAGATGCGACGTGGACACCATCGGCAGCGTTGCCATGCAAGTTCGCCAGGTCCACATAGAGTCCGCGTAGGAAGAAGTCCATTGCCTGCTCCTGCAAGCCCAACTCGGCCGCAACAATGGACTGCACAACGGCGGACAGCGAGGAATCACCGGTGGTGAGCGGATCGTAATACATGTAGTCTGCGCGCTTTTGTTCCGTCGTAAAGCGATTGCCCATGAGGAACAGTGCGAGGACGACGTCCGCCTGCTTAATGACCTGGTGACGGTAAATCGTCAGCGGGTGGTAATGCAGCAGCAGCGGGCGCAGCGGGCCAACTTCGGGATCGTCGAGATTCCAGCGCTTACGCAGCAGGAACTGGTCATCCTGAGGGTGAATGCCGAGCTTCTCATCGAACGGGATGTACATCGCCTCAGCGGCCTGCTCCCACTCTTCAACCTCGCGCTCAGTGAGGTCGAAGCGGTTGGTCAGTTCGCGATAGGCAGCAGGGCGATCACGCTTCATCTGCTTGACGACGTCCGCAGCAACCCGCAGGTTATACTGCGCCATCACGTTGGTGTACAGGTTGTTGTTCACCACCGTGTTGTACTCATCTGGACCGGTGACGCTGTGAATTTGGAACTCTCGCTGCTCGGCATCAAAGAATCCCAACGACATCCAAAACCTGGCCGTGCCGAGCAACAGATCCGTGCCCTCCTTGAGCAGGAACTCCTCATCGCCGGAGGCATAGACGTACTTCATCATCGCGTACACGATGTCCGCATCGATGTGGTACTGCGCCGTGCCGGCCTCAAAGTAGGCCGAGGACTCCTGACCATTGATAGTGCGCCACGGGAAGAGGGCACCGTCGTGCGCCAGTTCGTCGGCACGCGCCCACGCGGCTTCGAGCATGTCCCAGCGGAAACGCATGGCATTGCGCGAGAATTGCGGCGACGTATAGGTAAGGAATGGGGTCACGTAGATTTCCGTGTCCCAGAAGTAGTGGCCGCCGTAGCCGGTGCCGGTCATTCCCTTGGCCGGGACGCCTTGGAATTCGGCGCGGGCGGCGGCCTGGATAATCTGCCAAATGTTCCAGCGCACTGCCTGCTGAATCTCCGGCTGATTGTAAATGACCACGTCAGAGCGCTCCCAGAAGCGTTCGAGCCACTCCTCCTGGTTCTCCATCAGCCCCAGCATGCCGATGCGGCCGACGCGGTTCAGGGTGCGCTCACAGCGGAATGCCAGCTCTTCGGCACGCACCTTACGGGAGGAGTGGTACGCGACCAGCTTCTCCAGGCGTATGACAGTGCCGACCGGCGCATCCAGGTTGAACAGGGAGCTGGCCACATCCGGCTCGGTCGACTGCGAAATCTCTACGAACGGCTCCGTGCCGTCGGGAGTGCGGACAGTAAAGGTGTGGTCCATGGAGGTAGCCACGGTCATACCGGAGTTCGCGCAGCGGTAGCCCAGCGTCGAGCGCTGCCCGTGCGCCGATTCCGACTGAAATGCCGGAATGAGAACGCGGTCTTCCAGCGCCTCGGCGCGACGGGGATCCAGTTCGGTGCCCTGCGCCTTAGCGGCATCGTGGTATTCGTCCTCGCCGTCCTGGCGGTTGAGGATCTGCGAGTTAATCATCACCGCAGCATCCGCATCCAGCAGCTCGACTTCCAGACTCATCGCGGCGACATGCTTTTCCTGGAAAGACACCATGCGCTCAGAGGTGACGCGAACGCGCTTGCCACCCGGGGTGCGCCAAATGAACCGACGACGCAGCACGCCCTCGCGGAAATCCAGGCTACGTTCGTAGTCGCTGACCTCAGCATTGCCGAGACGCAGGGGCTCATCGTCAATGTAGAGACGCATTGCCTTAGCGTCCGGAGCATTGACAATCGTCTGCCCCTGGCGGGCTAGGCCGTAGGCGTCCTCGGCGTGCCTAATCGGCCAGGTCTCATGCAGACCGTTGATATAAGTGCCGTGCTCACTGGAGTCACGGCCCTCCGGCGGGTTGCCACGCATGCCGATGTACCCGTTCGACAGCGCAAACAGCGTCTCGCCCAAACCGAGCGGGAGGCCGTTCGGCTTCGTCTCAATCAGACGCCACTCATCGACCGGAGTGATGTCTCGGTCCATGAGTCCCTCGGCATTTACAAGGTGGTGGTGCTTATCCGCACGATCCGCCGGGAAGTTACGACGCTGCTTACGACGAACTGGGGACACCGTCTCCTCCTGTTTTTCAGCCTCTGCGGTCTCCGCGTCGTGACCCTGCCCCTGCGGAATCACACGCTCAGTCTCGTCGACTGCTGCCGTGGTCGAATCGTTGGCCATGATGCCTTCCGGTTTTGTCTCAGCCATTTGTCACGAGCCAGCCTAGACGAGTGCCGCCAAGTCACTGACCACAACGTCGGCGCCCGCTCGGCGCAGCGCTTCCGCACCAGCACCGCGGTCAACACCAATGACCAGACCAAATGCGCCGGCTGCACCCGCTTGCACACCACTGATGGCATCCTCGACCACCACAGCATCGCGCGGCGCCACCCCCAGATTCTTCGCCGCGTACACGAAAGTATCGGCGGCTGGCTTACCCGGCAGGTTGTTCTCATGCGCCACCACGCCGTCAACAATCTCCACGAACCGCTCACGCAGCCCAGCGGCCGTCAGCACCGGCACCGCGTTCTTCGACGAGCTAACCACCGCCAACTGCGGTTTTTCGCTTGCCGACGAGTCCCTCGCGCCCTGTAACTCGTCGAGCAGCGCAACCGACCCCGGGTAGGCCTCAATTCCCCTCTCGACTCGCGCCAAGAAGTCATCATTTTTGCGCTTCCCGAGCCCGACAATCGTCTCGTCTTTCGCTGTGTCCTCATCGCTACCGTGTGGCAGCGAAATGCCGCGAGATTCCAGGATTGCTGCGATGCCCTCATCGCGGCGGCGGCCATCGAGGTAGGTGAAGTAGTCCTCCTCTGTGTAGGCCGAGACACCCTTGTGCTCGAAGTAGTCGCTAAACATGTCCGCCCACGCCTGCTCGTGAACATCGGCAGTAGGGGTAATTACCCCGTCGAGGTCAAAGAGGATTGCGCCCGCGCTATGGAGGAATTCTTTGGCCTTGGCGAGGTTGGTAGCACTGTCGGTCGTGGAATTAGTCATGGGGGGTCGCAGCTCCTTGGACGTTGCAGACTGCATATTCTCAATTAACTTCCCAATCAACGCTAGCAACGTTGCCCCTACCCCGCTTGCGAACCCGGGTATCTCGAATCCGAGAATCATGGTGCGCTTCCCCCAAAAACAAAACTGCCGGCGCGCATGCGGAATTGGCATCAGAGGTTAGCCAATACCACCTACACACCGGCAGTTTGGATATCTATTTTGTTATTGCAGGCTCGGCAGCCGCAGCCCGACCAAGAATTAGTCCTGGTCGATGCCCTCGCGCTTCTTGAACTCCAGGCGACGGCGGTGCAGGATCGGCTCGGTGTAACCGGACGGCTGGTTCACACCATCGAGGATGAGCTCCTTGGCAGCCTGGAAACCAATGGACTTGTCGAAGTCCGGGGCCATCGGCAGGTATGCCTCATCGCCCTCGTTCTGGCGGTCAACGACCTCGGCCATGCGCTCCAGCGAATCGATGATCTGCTCCTCGGTGACAACACCGTGCAGCAGCCAGTTAGCCAGAGTCTGGGAGGAAATACGCAGGGTAGCGCGGTCCTCCATCAGGTCAACATCGTTGATGTCCGGCACCTTGGAGCAGCCAACACCCTGCTCAACCCAGCGGATAACGTAGCCCAGGATGGACTGGCAGTTGTTGTCCAGCTCGTTAGCCTTGTCCTCATCGGACCAGTCAGCGCCCGGCTCGCCAGCCTTAGCTGCCGCTACCGGGATGGTGAGCAGGTCACCCATGGAGTCGCGGCGACCGTCGGTAAGCAGCTTGTCCTGAACGCCGAAGACGTCAACCTCGTGGTAGTGGGTAGCGTGCAGCACACCACCGGTCGGGGACGGAACCCATGCGGTGGAAGCACCCTGCTTCGGCTGACCGATCTTCTGCTCCAGCAGCTCAGCCATCTGCTCGGTCATGGCCCACATGCCCTTGCCAATCTGAGCCTTGCCCTGCAGGCCGTGTGCCAGACCGGAGTCGACGTTGTTGTCCTCGTAAGCCAGCATCCACGGAGCGGTCTTCTGAACAGCCTTGCGGAACATCGGACCAGCCTGGATGGAGGTGTGGATCTCATCACCAGTGCGGTCCATGAAGCCGGTGTTAATGAAGACGACACGCTCGGAAACAGCCTTGATGGCGGCGTCCAGGTTGACGGAGGTACGACGCTCCTCGTCCATCAGGCCGACCTTCAGGGTGTTGTGCGGAAGACCCAGCAGCTTCTCAACGTCTGCGAACAGCTCGTTGGTGAATGCAGCCTCATCCGGGCCGTGCTGCTTCGGCTTCACGATGTAGATGGAGCCGGTACGGGAGTTCTTACGTGCGTTGTCCTGGTCCAGGCCCGGGATTGCACACACAGCGGTGACGACGGCATCCATGATGCCCTCGAAAATCTCCTCGCCGTCGCGGTCGAGGATGGCCGGGTTCTGCATCAGGTGGCCGACGTTACGGACCAGGTTCAGGGAACGACCGTGCAGGGTGACCTCGGAACCGTCAAGAGCGGTGTAGGTGCGGTCGTCGTTGATGGTACGGGACAGCTTCTTGCCGCCACGGGTGAACTCGACTGCGAGGTCACCGACGTTCAGGCCCAGCCAGTTGGTGTAACCCAGGGTCTTGTCAGCAGCATCAACTGCGGCGACAGAGTCCTCGAGGTCCATGATGTTGGTGACAGCGGCTTCCAGGATGATGTCCTTGACGCCAGCCTTGTCGGTCTTGCCAACCGGGGACTCCGGGTCAATCAGCAGCTGGATGTGCAGACCGTTGTGCTTGAAGTAAATGGACTCCGGCGCGTCCTTATCACCGGTGTAGCCGACCAGGGTCTCCGGCTCGCGCAGACCGGAGGTAGCGCCACCTTCCAGGGTTGCCTGCAGGTGACCGTCGACGATGTCGTAAGAGGTGACGTCCGCGTGGGAACCGTCGACCAGCGGCAGAGCCTTGTCCAGGAAGTTACGACCCCATGCGATAACGCGGTCACCGCGGACCTTGTTGTAGCCCGGGGTGTCCTTCTCCGCACCGCCATCTTCAGGAATAGCGTTGGTGCCGTACAGCGCGTCGTAAAGCGAGCCCCAGCGTGCGTTCGCAGCGTTGATGGCGAAACGGGCGTTGAGAACCGGCACAACCAGCTGCGGGCCAGCGGTGGAAGTGATCTCGGTGTCGACGTTAGCGGTAGTGACCTGGAAGTCACCCGGGTTGTCAACGAGGTAGCCAATTTCCTTCAGGAATGCGACGTACTCATCCTGATTCTGCTCGCCCGGGTGTTCCTTGTACCAAGCGTCGAGCTTTTCCTGCAGCTCATCGCGCTTGGCCAGCAGCTCGCGGTTGCGCGGAGTGTACTTAGCGACAATGTCACCGAAGCCGTTCCAGAACGCGTCCTTGTCCTCAATGCCAGCGGCGGGGAGTGCGGTGTCATTAACGAAGTCGTAAAGAACCTTCGCGACCTGCATTCCACCTGCCGAAATACGCTGTGCCATTGCTCTCCTCAAAACTATTGATTGCAATTTGCCCATCCAGTCACGGCCACGTCAGCGGCTCACACTGGATGCGTTGTTCCCCTACTGTATGTGATTCGGCGCACTTATGAACCGTCTTTTTCCATAACCGCCAACCGCCAGCCCGGTATAACGCCGCTCACATTTGCCATTTCATTCGCTTTACGACGAGCACCCCGCGAACAGACCCCACCCCCTCCCCGATGACCATTCGGGCATTTAATCCTGACGCCACAACCAGCCCTCCCCCACCCACATTGACCGCAGTATCCCCGGCACTCTTTCCTCCAGCCACGGAACACCACATGCAATGGGAAAGTGTCGCGCCTCACAGACATTTACTATTGCGACCTGCGTATGAACGGCCAGCGACCAATCACGTCGCTACAGCCTCCGCCTTCAAACCAGACCATAAAAGCGAGATGACAACCGAGACCCTGGCCACTACCCAGGGATGCTCCGGCGGGGTACTGACGGTGTAACGGCAGTGTATTTAGAAGCCCGTTTCCACCTTTACGGCCGTAATTTCGGGGGTAGCGAAACACCCCCTAAACCCCAAACACTGTTAACGGCCAGCTTTGATAAATACCAAAATATAAATCACCCCAAAGCGGGGGGAACATTATTCGCGAGCCCGCCATAGGGAAATAACAGTACAAATGTACCGGCCGGTCACAGGCGAAAATTGTTAAAGCCAAGCTACACATCACAATGTTTGCAATCTTCACAAGTGTTATCCGTATTACATACTTGAATTCACATCGGAAGCTGCTTGACGAACGTAGCGCTATGCCCCAAAATGTGAGACATGGCACGCGGAAGCGGACATTGTTTTTGTTCGCGTGTTTGCGTGCAGGGGTACAGCACTCTGCTAGCGCCCCCTGCATTCACGTGACACCGCGGTCACTATCGGGTCAGCCTGTAGATCGGTTCTGTCGGAATTGTTCTTAAGTCAGCACCCGGAGTTCAAAAAGCAAGCAAAAGGAAGTGACTCCGTTTATGTCTAACGTTGGTAAGGCACGTACCGCCGCCGAAATCCAGAAGGATTGGGACGAGAACCCGCGCTGGGAAGGTATCACCCGCGACTACACCGCTGAGCAGGTTGCTGAGCTCCAGGGCTCCGTCGTCGAGGAGAACACCCTCGCTCGCCGCGGCGCTGAGATCCTGTGGGAAGGCGTCAACGTTAAGGACGACTCCTACATCAACGCTCTGGGCGCACTGACCGGTAACATGGCCGTTCAGCAGGCTCGCGCTGGCCTGAAGGCTGTCTACCTCTCCGGTTGGCAGGTTGCTGGTGACGCTAACCTCTCCGGCCACACCTACCCGGACCAGTCCCTGTACCCGGCCAACTCCGTGCCGAACGTCGTTCGCCGCATCAACAACGCTCTGCTCCGCGCAGACGAGATCGCTCGTATCGAGGGCGACGACTCCGTCGACAACTGGCTGCTGCCAATCGTCGCTGACGGTGAGGCTGGCTTCGGTGGCGCTCTGAACGTCTACGAGCTGCAGAAGGCTATGATCAACGCTGGTGCCGCTGGTACCCACTGGGAGGACCAGCTCGCTTCTGAGAAGAAGTGTGGCCACCTGGGCGGCAAGGTCCTGATCCCGACCCAGCAGCACATCCGCACCCTGACCTCTGCTCGCCTGGCTGCTGACGTCTCCAACACCCCGACCGTCATCATCGCCCGCACCGACGCTGAGGCCGCTACCCTCATCACCTCCGATGTTGATGAGCGCGACCAGAAGTTCATCACCGGTGACCGCACCTCCGAGGGCTTCTACCACGTCCAGAACGGCCTGGAGCCGTGCATCGAGCGTGCAAAGTCCTACGCTCCGTACGCTGACATGATCTGGATGGAGACCGGTACTCCGGACCTCGAGCTGGCTAAGAAGTTCGCTGAGGGCGTCAAGGCTGAGTACCCGGACCAGCTCCTGGCTTACAACTGCTCCCCGTCCTTCAACTGGTCCGCTCACCTCGAGAAGGACGAGATCGCCAAGTTCCAGAACGAGCTGGGCAAGATGGGCTTCAAGTTCCAGTTCATCACCCTGGCTGGCTTCCACGCCCTGAACTACGGCATGTTCGACCTGGCTTACGGCTACGCTCGCGAGCAGATGTCCGCATTCGTCGACCTGCAGAACCGCGAGTTCGAGGCTGCCGAGAAGCGCGGCTTCACCGCTGTCAAGCACCAGCGCGAGGTTGGCGCTGGCTACTTCGACCGCATCGCCACCACCGTCGACCCGAACTCCTCCACCACCGCCCTGAAGGGCTCCACCGAGGAGGGTCAGTTCTAAGTCACTCGACTTAGGGCTTAGGTCAAGGACCTAACTTCAACACCCAGCGAGGGTTGCACTTACAGCCCTCGCTGGGTGTTTTTGTGTGTTCATCGACGTGTCGACTCCGGGCCGTCGTGAAGCGTGCCTGAGAACCTCAGCACCTACACACGTAAGCAAAGGTTGCAACGGTTTTCTACACAAGTTCAGCAAAGCCCGCGATATGCTGGGCAGTATGTCGAAAACCTATGTCGGATCCCGCCTCCGCCAGCTACGCCGCGAGCGCGACCTCAGCCAGGCTGCGCTCGCACAGGCGTTGGGCCTCTCGGCTAGTTACGTCAACCAGATTGAGCACGACGTCCGCCCGCTGACTGTGCCCGTGCTGCTCCGCATCACGGACACATTCGGCGTTGACGCGACTTTCTTCTCCCGAGATGACGACTCCCGCCTCCTCGCTGAGGTCCAGGACGTGGTAATGGACAAGGAGATCGCTAAGTCTCCCATGGATCTGCAGGAGATCTCGGAAATGGTTCGCGACCACCCTGATATCGCCCGCATCATGGTGGACATTCACCGCCGCTACCGCAACGTCACGGACAAACTCTCTCTGGCCACCGAGGAGCGCAACTTCGGCAACAGCACCGACACCGCCTCCGGTTCACAGGCGCTGACCATGCCTCATGAGGAGGTCCGCGACTACTTCTACGCCCGCCAGAACTACATCGCTTCGGTCGACACCGCCGCTGAGGAGCTGGCCCGCGAGCTGCGCATCACCGACGAGACCACCGATGTGGTCTCTGTGCTGGCCGACAGGCTGTCCAACGACCATGGGATTCGGATTGCGCTGGAATCGTCGTTAGGCGATGTGCAGCACAGCCTTGATCGGCGGACGAAGACGCTCTACCTCGCGCGGCACCTCTCGCCGGGACAGCGGGCCTTCCGCATGGCCACGGAGCTGGGGTTTTTGGAGCAGGGCGAGACCATTTCCGAGGCCGTCGCGTCCGGGCATTTCATGTCGGAGGAGTCGCGGAAGCTGGCGCAGCGCGGAGTCGCGACGTATTACGCGGCGGCGCTGATTCTGCCGTATGAGTCGTTCCATGCGATGGCTGAGTCGAAGCGCTACGACATCGAGCTGTTGTCGCGCACTTACGGTGTCGGCTACGAGACCATCTGCCACCGATTGTCCACGATGCAACGCCCCAGCTTGCGCGGCATCCCGTGGACATTCGTGCGCGTCGACCGCGCGGGCAACATGTCCAAACGTCAATCCGCCACGGGCTTCCACTTCACGCATTCGGGCGGTACCTGCCCGCTGTGGAACGTCTACGAGACTTTCTCCTACCCCGGCAAAGTCATGCGGCAGGTCGCGCTCATGCCGGATGGTCGGCCGTACATGTGGATCTCGCGGACCGTGGAGCATCACGCGGCACGTTTCGGCAAGCCAGGTAAGGTTTTTGCCATCGGTTTGGGCTGCGAGGCCCGTCACGCTGAGCGCACCGTGTACGCCGATGGTCTCGATCTCGCGGACCTCGACGCCGCCACTCCAATCGGTGCCGGCTGCAGGGTCTGCTCCCGCGAGGCATGTCCGCAGCGCGCGTTCCCGCCGATCCATCGCGATATCGACATCAACATGCACCGCTCCACCGTCTCGCCGTACTAGTTCGCTTTACGACGGGCGCGGAGCCGGCCTGTTTGCGGGGGCTTGGTTCGCGCAGGATGCTCCCCCCCCAAAAAAAAGGAAGACCCAAAAAGAAAGTGCTTAAGTTTATGACACTTTCGCACCGATTTTCACGGTCAAACTGTCATAAACTTAAGCACTAACTCGTATTTGCCTGAACCGGGACCAGCCCAGTGAGAGCCAGGACCAGCGAAAACTGGCCCCAGGCCAAAGCCACAACCTCTTACAGGTTGATCATCTTGCCCATAACGCCCTCAGCTGCTTCCTTCATAGCCTCGGACATGGTCGGGTGAATGTGGACGGCGCGGCCGATTTCCTCAGTGGTCAGCTCGTACTTCTCAGCCAGAACCAGCTGCGGCATGAGCTCGGAAACGTTGGCACCCACCATATGGCCACCCAGCAGCTCGCCGTATTCGGCATCTGCAATGAGCTTCACGAAACCAGCCGGCTCCGCCAGCCCCTGGGCCTTACCGTTTGCAGAGAACGGGAAGGTGGAGACCTTAATCTCGCGACCGTTCTCCTCTGCCCACTTCTTGGCCTGCGCCTCGGTCTTACCGAAGGAACCAACCTGCGGGTTACAGAAGGTTGCGCGCGGCATCATGTTGTAGTCCGGGATGGTCTCGGTCTCGTGACCCGCCATGTGCTCAGCTGCGATAACGCCCTGTGCCTCAGCGACGTGTGCCAGCTGCAGCTTCATGGTGACGTCACCGATGGCGTAGATGTTGTCGACGTTGGTGCGCATGTACTCGTCGATGACAATCTCGCCGCGCTCGCCCAGCTCAACACCGGCCTTGTCCAGGCCGATGCCCTCGGTGCGCGGTGCGAAGCCGATGGAGACCATAACGCGGTCGACGGTCAGAGTCTGCTCGTCGCCGCCATCCTTGGCCTCGACCTTGACCTCAACCGAGTCACCATTGTCCACGATGGAGGTGGTCTTGTGCCCGGTCATGAGCTTGACGCCCAGCTTCTTGTATTCCTTGGCAATAACCTTGGAGACGTCTGCGTCCTCGTTCGGCAGAACGTTGTCCATGAACTCGACGATGGTGACATCCACGCCGTAGTTAGCCAAGACGTATGCGAACTCCATACCGATGGCGCCAGCACCGACGATAACCATGGAGTCCGGCAGCTCGTCGGAGAGAATCTGCTCTTCGTAGGAAACGATGTTGCCGCCGACCTCAACGCCCGGCAGGGAACGGACGACAGAGCCGGTCGCAATAATCGCCTTATCGAAGGTAATTTCCTTGCCTTCGTCATCGCCATCAGTGATGGCCATGGAGGTCGGGCCAGTGAATTCACCGAAACCGTTGATTTCGGTGATCTTGTTCTTCTTCATCAGGAAATGAACACCCTTGACGATGCCCGCGGACACCTTGCGCGAACGCGCGTGTGCGGCACCGAAGTCAAAGGAGACATCGCCGGAGATACCGAAGGTCTTAGCCTCATGGTTGAAAATGTGCGCCACCTCGGCGTTCTTCAACAGAGACTTGGATGGAATACAGCCAACGTTGAGGCAGACACCGCCCCAGTATTGCTTCTCCACCACAGCGGTCTTCAGACCCAGCTGGGATGCACGGATTGCTGCGACGTATCCGCCAGGACCGCCGCCGAGTACTACAAGATCAAAATGTTCAGCCACGTGCACAAGTCTACGCACGACTTGTCTTTACTTCACGCGCGAGTCCCGGTTTTACCTACTGCGGTCGGCTACGGTGGTGGGCATGGGCACCGACACGGACACCGACTTGGGCAACAATCTCTCCTTCCTCTCCACTGATCTTGTCCCCGATTGGCTGGACGATATCGACGGCTCCCAGGCGCTGGCGTGGGCCCGCGCGCAGTCGGAGGCCACCGTCGCAGGTGTCGATTCGCTTGCCGACGACACCAGCGACCGCACCAACCTGGAACAACGCATCCTGGCTGCGCTCAACACCGATGCCCGGATCGCATACCCGGTGCGGCGCGGCGAGTACCTCTATAACTTCTGGCGGGATGCCGAGCATCCGCGGGGCCTGTGGCGGCGCACCTCGTTGCAGAGCTATCTGGCTGGCCAGGACGATCCGCAGGCGACCGAGTGGGAAACTCTCATCGACCTCGATGCGCTGGCGAAAGCCGAGGGAGAAAACTGGGTCTGGAAGGGCACGGTGTGCCGTTATCCGGAGTATGACCGCGCGTTGATTCTGCTCTCTCGCGGCGGCGCCGATGCCACTGTGGTGCGGGAGTTTGACCTCGTCAACTGCACTTTTGTGGAGGATGAGCCGTTCTACCTCACGGAGGCGAAGTCCGATGTCTGTTGGTTGGGCCGTGACGAGATTCTCGTTGGCAGTGACTTTGGTCCGGGGTCACTGACGGATTCGGGCTACCCGCGGCAGGTGCGGAGGTGGCGGCGCGGCATGCCGTCGTCAAGCGCGGATGTGATTTTCTCAGGCCACAGTGATGATGTGGCCGTGGGCGGCTGGTTCGACGCGACGGAGGGTTTCGAGCGGCTGTTTGTCGAGCGTGCGCATGATTTTTATAATTCGCAGCGGTTCGTGGCAGCGGAGCGTCCGGGCAAGTTGGCGGCGCAGCAGAATGGGGACTTTTCCCTGCAGATCCTGGAGGTGCCGCAGGACTGTCGCACGAGTGTCCATCGGCAGTGGTTGGTGTTGATGCCCCGCACGGAGTTCAATGGCATTCCGGCTGGTGGCGTGGCCGTTGTGGAGCTCGATAAGTGGCTGGCGGGCTCGCGTGAGGTGGAGGTGATTTTCACCCCTGATGCGCACACCTCGTTCCAGCAGCTGGCGTGGACGAAGAACTTCCTGGTGTTGACGCTGTTGGAGGATGTGGCGACGAAGTTGGTCGTGTTGCGGGAGGGCTCGTGGGAGCCGGTGGAGGCTTTCGGCGAGTTACCGGCACAGGCCACTGTGAGCGTGATTGATACGGCCTCTGAACGCGACGATGAAATCTGGTTGGTGTCGACCTCGGCAACGCAGCCGGCAACTCTCTGGTACGGGCAAGTCGGCAACCCGCTCACGGAAGTGCGGCGTGCTCCGGCGCTCTTCGACAGTGAGGGGATGGAGACGCGGCAGCACTGGGCGACCTCGGCCGATGGCACGCGGATTCCGTATCGCATCACCGGCCGCTTCGACGCAGGCGCTAGTGCAGAGACAACCACAGCCACACCCACTCCGAACCCAGCCCCTACCCTCGTGCACGCCTACGGCGGTTTCGAGGTCTCGCTGGTCCCACAGTACTCGGCGATTCGTGGACTGACCTGGCTCGATCGGGGCGGCTACTTCGTGGAGGCCAACCTGCGTGGCGGTGGCGAATTTGGCCCGACCTGGCACTCCTCGGTGGTCAAGACTGAGCGGATGAGGGTCTATGAGGATCATCAGGCCGTACTGCGCGATTTGGTTGCACGTGGCTACTGCACGCGCGAACAGCTGGGCGTGCGCGGTGGTTCCAACGGCGGGCTGCTGACCGCAGTCTGCCTCACCTCCTACCCGGAGTTAGTGGGAGCGGTGGTGTCCCAGGTGCCACTGGCGGACATGATGCGCTACCACAAGCTGTCCGCAGGAGCCTCCTGGATGGCCGAATATGGAAACCCGGACGACCCCACCGAGCGGGCTGCGATTGCGCAGTATTCGCCGGTCCAGCGCGTCGTCAAGCGAGAGCAGCGCGCCTACCCACCAGCGTTGATTACGACGTCTACCAGGGATGACCGTGTCCACCCGGCACATGCGAGGAGCCTGGCGTGGCTGCTGGAGGAAGCGGGACAGCCGGTGGATTATCACGAAAATACCGAAGGAGGCCACGCCGGTGCGGCGGATAATTCGCAGGTCGCGTTCGTCGAGGCACTCATATCTACGTGGCTGTGGAACAAGCTCAAGTAAGGTAACAGCCGTGAGTAGCGCTGATTTCACTAATCCTTATACCGGTATTGCGTTCAACCTGGGTTTCCGGGTGAACAAATACGAGCTGGACCTCGATTATCGGGTCGGGCCGAATCGTCTGAAGGCGACGGCGACTCTGCATATCGAAATCAATGCTTGGACCTCACACATCACGCTCGACTTTGCGGATGCGCTGGGGGTCGATTCGGTGGATGCGATTTCCGATTCGCAGGCACACTCAATCGATGTAAAGCGCTGGCGCCATTCGGGACGCAAGCTGCGCGTCACCTTTGACCGCGAGTTGGCTCCCGACGAGACGCTGCGGCTGATTGTGACTTACTCGGGCACGCCACGTCCGGTGCGCTCGAAGTGGGGCGAAATTGGCTGGGAGGAACTCGAAAACGGTGCACTCGTGGCATCGCAGCCGGTGGGCGCGGCGTCGTGGTACCCCTGCGATGACGATCCCGAGGTCAAGGCATTTTACGAGTTCACGATGGTCACCGACGCTCCCTACGAGGTCGTCGCACCAGGGCTTGCCGACGCTCCGGTGAACGTGGGCGGATCGCGCCGCCGCTGGCGGTTTGTCACCGAGGAGCCCATGGCCTCCTACTTGGCCACCATCAATGTCGGCCAGTTTAAGAAGGTCGAGCTGCCGTGCCAGACCTCGACCGTAGTGGCCTGGGTGCCCTCTGAGTTGGTGGCAAATGCCCGCCACGACTTCCGCGACCAGGGACGCATGCTCGATGAATTCGCCAAGCTCTTTGGCCCTTACCCCTTCCGTGCCTACCAGGTGGTCATTTGTGAAGACGACCTGGAGATCCCCATCGAGGCACAGGGTCTGTCCATCTTCGGAGCCAACCACGCCGACGGCAAGGACACGTGGAATCGACTGATTGCCCACGAGTTGTCGCACCAGTGGTTCGGCAACAGTGTCGGCATTTCGCAGTGGCGCGATATCTGGCTCAACGAGGGTTTTGCCTGCTATTCCGAGTGGGTGTGGTCCGAGGTCAGCGGCGGTGCCAGCGCGGATGTGCACGCCCGCAAGCACTACCTGGACCTGCTTGAAGATGATCAGGACATCGTCATCGCCAACCCAGGGCCCAAGCTGATGTTCGACGACCGTCTGTACAAGCGCGGCGCGCTGACTGTGCACGCTCTGCGTCTGCTGCTGGGCGACGAGGTGTTCTTCGACCTGGTGCACAAGTGGACCACCACCAACCGCCACAGTGTGGTCGATGCAGTGGACTTCCGCGCACTGGCCAACCGCGTATGCCGTGAGCGTGGCATCACCACCTCGCACCTGGATGTCATCTTTGACTCCTGGCTGTCACGCAGCTCCTTGCCGGACTTCCCCACCGACCCAACGCGTTCCCCTGCTGACCAGGGCATCGACGATAATGGTGCTCCAATCGTGGACGAGGAACTGGCCGCTCAGTTTGAAAAGCTCGGCTACTCGAAGGCCAAGGACTAGAGAGCTAGAGGCACGTCAATGTCCGGTTTCAAATGGTTGTCGCTGGCCACGATTGTCGCGGCGATAGGCAGCTTCGCGGTGCTGATTATCTCGGCCCGCGCACTTCCCAATGCGGTAAACCTGCAGTTCGTGGCGTTTTGGGGACTGTTCTTCGCGCTCACGGGTGTTCTCGGCGGGTTGATGCAGGAGACCACGCGCGCGATTGGTGCTGCGGAAGCGCGGAACCGGAAGCGGGAGCGGCCCCGTGAACAGACCCCAGAGCAGAAGCCGGAGCAGGAACAGGAGCAGACAGCTACCGAAACGGGTCAAACTCTCGGCGCTCGTCCCATCACGGTTTCGCTGGGCGTCGCCGCAGTTACTTTCATCACCATGGCAGTGACGGGTCCGCTGTGGGCCCCACTGGTCGTGCAGGATGACGCCGGCACTGCAATTCTGCTCATGGCCTCTGGCCTTGCTCTGTACTCGATGCAGGCCACCACCTCGGGTCTGCTCAGCGGCCGCCAGCTGTGGGGCCCCTACGCCGCCCTAATCATGATCGACATTCTCGTGCGCGTAGCACTGGCACTCGTCGCCTGGTACTTCGGCTGGGGTCTGCTGGCCTGGCTGATTATTACGGTGTTCGGGACAGTCAGTTGGCTTATTCTCGCGCTGTTTTCCTCGGCAACCCGCTCGGTCATGTTCGCGCGTGCCGACGTCCCGGTGCGCCGCTTCATCACTCTCATGGTCACGGCCATGGGCGCATCTGGCGCATCTGCTGTGCTGGTCACAGGTTTTCCGACAATCGTCAAGATTGCCGGCGAAGCGGTCACCACTGGCGCCGGGATAGCCGAGTCACTTACCCCGCCGCATGCCAACAACTTCACCGCAGCAGTGACCATTGCGGGAATCGCCTACGCCGTAACGCTGACCCGCGCTCCGCTGCTCATGCCCTTGGAGAAGTTCCAAAACGCCATCATTGTGAGCTTTGTCCGGCATCGCTCCGAGGGCGTGCTGGCAGCGCTGGCCAAGCCGTTGGGGGCGCTGGCTGCTTTCGGCACCTTCGGGGCGGGCCTGGCATGGCTCATCGGCCCGTGGATCATGACTCTCATCCTGGACGATAGCTATCACGTGTCCGGGCCGGTGCTCGCGGCGCTGACGCTCGGTGCGACGTTGACCGCCATGTTGATGATTACCGGCTCGGTCACCTTGGCAGTGGAGAAGCACCATATGTATCTGATCGGTTGGTTGGCTGCGACCACGATCGCCGTTGCCATTCTTTTCCTCCCTGGGCACCTGTCGGTACGCACGGTCGCCGCTATCGCCGTAGGCTCTGCAGTAGGTGTTGCCATTCACCTGCTTGCGCTGCGCACACTTTCCCCACGTGCTGCCAGGTCAGCCGTATCGGAGGCTTTTGCGGTGGAATAACACCACCCGCATCCGATGCCGTCCCAAAAAGCACCGTCCATATCTCCCTGCAACTCCCAAGGTTCGAGACTCACATGTCCACCATCACTGACCTCACGGTTCTCATGACCGTCTACCACCGCGTCGTCCCCGACCAGCTCGATACTGCGCTGCAGTCGCTGTGGAACCAGACGCGTCCGGCCGCGCACGTCATTGTGGTCATCGATGGCCCGATTGGGCAGGAACTCGACCGGGTCGTCGTCAAGCATGAGCAGGCGCATTCGGAGATGACCGTGCTGCGTTGTGCGGAAAATGGCGGCTCGGGAGTGGCTTCGCAGGCGGGTCTTCAGCTGGTGGAGACCCCATGGGTGGCGCGGCTGGATGCGGACGATATTGCGCGTGCGGACCGATTTGAAAAGCAGTGGGACACGCTGACCGCTGACCCGGAGTTGGATGTATTGGGCAGTGCAATGGCGGAGTTCGAGGGCACGCCGAACAATGTGGTGCGCGTGCGGACTCTGCCGCAGACGCACGCCGAAATTGCGCGTTATATCAAGATCAATTCGCCTGTAAATAACCCCTCCTCGATGCTGCGCACGGCGAAGGTGCGTGAGGTCGGCGGGTATCGCGACATCCGTCTGATGGAGGACTACGACCTCTGGGTGCGCCTCATGGCCGCTGGCGCGAAGTTTAAGAATCTGCCCGAGCCGCTGGTGTACTTCCGCGCCGACGGCATGTTCGAGCGGCGAACCTCGCGCGGCATCATCCGCGGTGAACGTCAGCTCCAGCGCACGCTGGTAGCTGAGGGGCTGATTTCCAGGCCGCGGGCGGTGTTTAACTTGGCGGTGCGGACACTTTTCCGACTTTTGCCAACTCAGCTCATGTCACGCGCGTATCGACGATTGTTTGTGCGGTAGGCTTCGGAGCGATGACTGACAACATGGATTTCTCGGACACCTGGCTGATTGTGCCGTGCTACAACGAGGGCCAGGTTATTCGTGAGGTTCTCGAGCACGCTCGCGAGACCTTCCCCAACATTGTCGCGGTCAACGACGGCTCTTCGGATAACTCCAGCCTGGAGATCCACAGGGCTGGCGCTCACCTGGTCAACCACCCTGTCAATTTGGGTCAAGGGGCGGCTATCCAGACCGGCGTGGAATACGCTCGCGCGCAGGCTGGCTCGAAGTACTTTGTCACCTTCGACGCCGATGGCCAGCACCAGGTCAAGGACGTAGTCGCCATGGTGCAGCGACTGCGCAGCGAACCAATCGACATCATTGTGGGGACCCGTTTCGGCCGCCCTCGCGCCGAAGATGACCAGGTGCCGCTGATTAAGCGAATTGTCCTCAAGACGGTGGTCATGTTGTCACCACGCACGCGCCGGCTCGGTCTTACCGACGCCCACAACGGCCTGCGCGCCTTCAACCGCACGGTGGCAGAGCAACTGAACCTGCGCATGAACGGTATGAGCCATGCCTCCGAATTTGTCGAGGTCATGGACAACAGAGGTTGGCGTACCGCTGAGCAGCCGGTGGATATCCTCTACACGGAATACTCCATGTCCAAAGGGCAATCCTTGTTCAACGGTGTCAATATCCTTGCCGACTCCCTGATTTCGAAGAGGCTGCCATGACCGCATCCATCGTTCAAATTATTTTGCTGCTGGCGATGGTGGGCCTGGTCGCTTACTTCGTCGCTAACCGTCGTAAAGCGCGCGCCAAGGCGGGCGTGAAACTGGGATTCGTCGTTTTCGTCATCGCGTGTCTGTGGGCAATCGTGCGTCCCGACGATCTGACCGTGGTGGCCAACTGGATTGGTGTGACCCGGGGCACCGATTTGCTGCTCTACGTACTGGTGTTGGCGTTCGTGTTTACCACGGTGTCGTCCTACATTCGCTTCCGCGAACAGGAGCTACGCTACGCACGACTGGCTCGTGCAGTGGCCTTGAAGACCGCTGTGCGTCCGGAAGAAGAAATTGTGATTTCGGGCAGCCAGAGCAGCAGCCAAAAAGACAGCGCGACAAACGTCGAGAACAACGCTCCGTCCGACTAGTCGGCACGCTAAGCGCATGTGAATCTGAGGCTGTGGTTCCATAGAAGCCATGAGCGAAGAAAATAAGGACAACATCGCCGCTGACCATAGCGGCGATTCGCAGCAGCCATCGGCCGATGAAGCACGTCAGGAGACACTGCAGGAACCCCAGCAGGCTTCTCAGCCGGTACCCACTGAGCAGGACTTGGAGTCCTGGTCTGCCGACAGTGATGGAAAAACCAAGTCGTGGTACTCGATTCCGAACGCCGCATGGGCGCTAGCTGTCGTCGCATTGATCGTTGTCGGCGCAGCGGGCTTCTTCGCTGGCTCGCGTTCGGCTAACTTCAACGGCGTGAGCACCGTCAACATGGCGGGCGTTGCACCAGGCAAGGGGGAAATTGCGCCTGTACCTGGCCCGAATGGCTCTTTCGACGCCAGCATCTACGGCCCAAAGGCGGGAGCGCAGCTGAAGTCCCCGGAGGATATGGACAATGTCCACCGCCGCAATGAAAATGATCCTTTTGCTCTCGGTGCAGTGGATGCGCCGGTCGTAATCTCAATCTACTCGGACTTCGAATGCCCGTTCTGCGCGAAGTTCGCAAACGAAACCGAGTCTGCCCTCGTGGAAAAGTACGTCAATGAGGGACTGGTCCGCCTGGAGTGGAACGATATGGCCATCAATGGTGAGAAGGCCATCAAGGACGCTGAGGCCGGCCGTGCCGCGGCAGCTCAGGGCAAGTTCTGGGAGTTCTCCCGTGCGCTGTTTAAGAAGGCCGGCGAAAAGGGCCAGGGCCACCCGGAGTTCACTGAAAAGGAACTGATTGCCGTCGCTCGTGAGGCCGGTGTGCCGGACATGAAGCGCTTTGAAAAGGAGCTTAAGGACGGCAAGTGGACCGAGGCGGTCGAGAATGCCACCCAGTTCGGTTCCATGCTGGGCATTTCCGGTACTCCGGGCTTCCTCGTTGGTACTCAGTTCGTCTCGGGCGCACAGCCTCTCGACGTGTTCGAGGACAATATCGAGCTGGCTCTCATCCACGCCAAGCGCGCGGAGGAAGCTGGCAAGTAACCTGGCTGACTCACGGCTAACCTACGCGGACGACTGCGCGAAGCCGCCCGCGTAAGCTGCGCTAGCCCTGATTCCGGAAGTACTCCACAGTACGAGCAACACCTTCCTGAATACTCATAGCTGGCTCCCAGCCGAGTACCTCACGCGCCCGCGTGGGATCCAACGCCGACCGCGCCACATCACCAGTGCGCGGCGGTGCAAACTCTGGATTATCCTCGGCATCCGCAGCCTGCGCCACCAACGAGTGCAGCTGCCGATCCGAGGTTTCTACGCCGGTGCCAATATTAAAGCGCATTCCACCACCGACCTCGCCGGATGCGCGGTAGAAAGCATCCACCACATCGTCGACATAGACATAGTCGCGGGTATTTCCTCCGTCACCGAATACCTTGGTTGGCTCTCCCGCCAGCAGTCGCTGGGCGAAAATAGCAACCACACCGGCCTCGCCGTGCGGATCCTGCCGCGGGCCGTACACATTCGCCGGCGCGATGTGCGAGCATTCGAGCCCGTAAAGATTGCGGAACATATTCAAGTACAGTTCGCCCGTTGCCTTTGAGGCGGCATAGGGGCTCATCGGATTGACCGGCACGTTTTCCGTCACCGGAAGCTCCTCCGGCGTGCCGTAGATGGAACCGCCCGAAGATGTAAACACAACCTTGCGGACACCGTGCTTTCGGGCCGCATCGGCAAGTTTGATTGTGCCAATGATGTTCAGCGTCGCATCTCGCACCGGGTCGGCCACGGAAATCCGAACATCAATCTGCGCTGCGAGGTGGAAAATAACCTCCGGGCCGCTTTGCTCGAGCAGCTCGTCCCAGTCCACCTCCAGCACATCGGCGGTTATGAACTCAAAGTCGTCGTTAAGCGATGCCTGCTGGAGGTTTTCCAGCTTTCCGTGGGAGAGATCGTCCAGCGCCGTGACCGCGTACCCTTCAGCCAGTAGCCGGTCAACCAGCGTCGAACCGATAAATCCCGCACCACCCGTCACCAGCGCGCGCGGTTTCGCGCTTGCCGACGATTCTGTCATCGCGGTGGCCGGTGATTCGTTCTTGTGCTTCTCCATAGGAAGAACTATAGGCGCTTAGTAAGGAAAACCGCTTATACGTGTGCCAACCTCACATTGACGGGGTTGATTAGTCTTCCGAGGAATGCGAGATTACTCAGCGCGCTGTGGCAGGTTGACAGTGGAATTGAAGAAAATAACCAAGCCCATCAAGATGGCGATGACCATACCGCCACCGAGCATGACCGGGTAGGTCATCCAGGAGATGGACTCGGAGAGCTTGGTCAGAATTGCCGGGAATGCGAAGCCGATGTAGGTCAGACAGTAGAAGATACCGGTCAGACCAGCCATATCGCGCGGGCCAGCGATGCGCTGTACCTCGTTGAGGCCGGTAAACATGGACAGACCGTAGCCGGCACCCAACACCAGCGCTGCAATGAACGCCGTCACTGCGGTGGGGTTGGTGGACATCCAGGCCGCCAAGCCCATACCGATAACCACAATGCCAATTGCGATTAGCGAACCGCGGGCGTTGTGCTCGGTCACAAAGCGGGGACCAATCTGCTGAATACCAAAACCGCAGAGCAGCGCAAACAGTGTGACCATCGCGGAGTAGAACACTGGCTGGGAGACGTGGTCCTGAAGCAGAGACGGAATGATTGCGTAGGCAACACCGGCTGCACCGAAGACCCACGGCGCTCCCATCGCGGCGACGAGCAGGAAGCGACGGTTAGTTACCGATGGGGTACGTAGAGACTCCCAGAGGGTCTCGCGCGGAGCATTACTGCCGCCCAGGTGCGGCGACTGGCGGGTCTCCGGCACGGCCAACAGACCGAAGATTGTCGGGATAGAAATCAGGATGTGGATGATATAAGCCAGCTGCCCCGGCAGCGGTGCGAACTGCGCCAGCGTGCCGGCAATTCCCGCACCCAGACCAAAGCCCAAGGTCAGCGCCATGGACTGACGCTTCGCACCCGAGGTTGACTTGGCCTTGGGGTCAAAGCGCGGATCAGAGAGCTCTTTTACCCACGAGCCGCCCACGGCCATGACAATGCCGACTGCCAAGCCAGAGATAAAGCGACCAGTGAGAATAAGCGGGGCGGTAGTCTCGCCCAACGCAATAAGAGTCGACCCCAGAATCGAGAGAACCGGCGCGGCGAGCATCACCGGCTTACGGCCGATACGGTCCGAGATTGGGCCGGAAATCAGCAGTGCCGGCGCGATACCGAGGGCGTAGACCAGCAATAGAAGGTCAATAAACACCGGCGCCAGGTCGGCATTTTCGCGGTACATCACCATCAGCGGCGTGAATTCGTTGCCACCCCACGCGACGGCGAAAACTGCAATTGCGGCAAGCAACCACAGCGGCGTGCCCTTATTGGATTTGGCCCTGCCGTGAGGTACCTCATTTTCATTGCCGTTAGTTCCTGCGTGAGAAGACATGTCGTTTACTTTACGACGGTCCCCAGCGCCTTACGCGCAATGGTGGAAATTGAGTTACGGGGGCTAACCACAAAAGATGTGTCGGGGTGGTTTCGGCGCTTGGCGCTACCACCGCCCCAAAATGCCCCTGAAACCTGGGGCCCACACCCCCGTCTCGGGGTGACTTGTTGCCAACCTTGTTTCCCTGCCCCATCCGGGGGCAGTGCCCTTTTCGACACTACATCGTTATTATTCCGTTACTTCTTCTGTATCTTGAGCCACTTTTGCCACACCATTCACACAACTTCTGAATATATAATTACAAATTAGTTCAATGTGGGGGTAGTCGAACAGCCATAAAACGCAGATTTCCCCTATTTAAGACAATCTCGCACATAGACGGCCGCCAGGTCGCGCAAATCGATCCAGAAACAACCCGTCGTTAAGTAGTGCCCAACCCACCCCCTTTGCACACCCCCGAATCCGCCTTTTTCAGGCATGCGTATAAATAAATCGGTCACAAACAAAGGAAATCTACCGCCATTCACCGACCCCCATTACCCCCGTTGTTCACTTTTTGTCACCGCTCGCTGAAGTTCAAACGCTGGTCGCTACCGGTCTGGCTGTGTAAGAATTCGACACCGTCAAACAATCTGTCCATTCCCCAAACGCTGGCTGAGAAAAACCTGGGGCGATTTCTGCGCGACCGCTGAGATCACCAAGGTCCTCGATGGCCGTGCGGACGGGTATGTAAAGAAAGTCTTGTTTTTTTATGACTACTTCGATCATCGCGAATGATCCCAAGCAGCGCCGTCAGGTGCTCACGGGAACTCTCGTGGGTACGACCATCGAGTTTTATGACTTCCTGATTTACGCTCAGGCCGCAGCTATCGTGCTTGCTCCGCACTTCATCGAGCCTGCTGCACAGTCGAATCCACAGGTGGCCCAGGTCCTCGCTTGGGCAACCCTGGGTATTTCCTTCCTCTTCCGCCCGCTTGGCGCGATCGTCGCTGGCCATATCGGTGACCGTTACGGCCGCAAGATGATTCTGGTCTTCACCCTCATCGGCATGGGTGCGGCTACTTTCTGCATCGGCCTGCTACCGACCTATGAATCAATCGGCATCGCCGCACCTATCCTGCTGGTTCTCCTCCGTGTTTTCCAGGGTATTTCCGCTGGCGGTGAATGGGGCGGTGCAGCCCTGATGTCCGTGGAGTACGCACCGAAGGAAAAGCGCGGTCTCTACGGCGCATTCCCGCAGGCCGGTGTTCCGCTGGGTCTGACCCTCGCGACCGGCACCATGCTGATTGTTATGGCAATCGTCGGCGAGGAAGCCTACATGGACTGGGGCTGGCGTGTGCCGTTCCTGCTGTCCTTCATCTTGGTTCTGATCGGTTACATGATTCGCCGTTCCGTTGACGAGTCCCCGGTCTTCCAGGCTATGCAGACTGAGTCTGCCGAGCGTTCCGCTCCGCTGCCGGAGCTCTTCCGCAACCACTGGGGCAAGGTCATCCAGGGTGCTCTGATCTTCGCTGCTCAGCAGGCTACCGGTTACCTCGTGATCGCATTCTTCGGCGCTTACGCACAGAAGACACTGGGCTACCCCGCAACCGTCGCATGGACCGGTACTCTCGTCGCTGGTATTTGCTGGACCATCTTCATGTTCATCGCCGGTGCTTGGTCCGACCGCATCGGCCGCGCTAAGACCTTCATCATCGGCTACGTCGTGATTATGATTTGGGAGGCCGTCATGTGGAGCATCCTGGACCAGGGTCCGTTCCTGTACATCATGACCGTCGCAGTTCTCACCCTGCCACTGGCCCTGACCTTCGGCCCGCAGCCAGCCATGTACTCCGAGATGTTCCCGGCTGAGGTCCGCTACTCGGGCGCTTCCATCGCTTACGCCATCGGCGCCGTCCTCGGTGGCGCATTCGCTCCGATGATTGCCCAGATGATCATGGACGCCACCGGCAACCCGTTCTACATCTCCGTCTACCTGATGGCCATGGCTATCCCGGCACTGATTGCCCTGTTCCTGCTGCCGAAGGGTCTCGAAGACCGAGACCTGATCGAGCACCCGGAAACTAACCTCGACGAAGTTAAGTCGCGCGTCTAGTTCCCACAGCTAAGGGATCTGCCCCACCGAGGGTCTGATTACGCAAGCCGTCGTCAAGCATTGCACAACGCAGCATTTGCTTGACGACGGCTTTTGCGTTTCCACCTTCTTTTTCTCCCGATAACCCGCTTTCTCTTTCCTCGGTCCCGATTTCCTCATGAGTTTCTCAGTCGAAAGCGACTGACAAGCCCCAGATATCCCATTAACGTTGGGTTATGGCACAGAATTCTTCCAGCTCCACGCGAATCCCCCGCCGGCGCTCGACCGACGCTCCGAAGACACTCCCCTCCCGTCCGGAACCGGAAGTGGCACGCGCACTGCAAAAGGTCCTGGACGGCTATTTCCCCGAGGCGCGCGCTGATGTCCGCGCCCTTTTAGAAGACCCCACCCTGCGGCCCACCTCTGGGCTGACCGTGGAGGAGGCCAGGCAGCACACCACCGAGGCGTTGTCCAAGGTGCTTAAGACCGGCATGCCCTATGGTGCTTTCCGCACTGACCAGGGAGGCACAGGAGATACCGGCGGGACACTCTCCGGGATTGAAATGCTCGGCCACACCGACTTGTCGTTGATGGTGAAGTCCGGAGTGCAGTGGGGCCTTTTCGGCGGCGCTGTCAGCAATCTGGGGACTGAGCGTCACAGCGAGTTGGTGCGTGACCTCATTGAGCTGCGGGCTCTCGGCTGCTTTGCGATGACCGAACGCGGCCACGGCTCGGACGTGCAATCACTCGAAACCACGGCACATTACGACCCCGAGACGGAAGAATTCATCCTCAATTCGCCGACAGCTTCCTCTGAGAAATGGTTTTTGGGCAACGCCGCGCGCGATGGGCGCTGGGCTGCGGTTTTTTGCCAGCTCTACACACCAGGACAAGAAGAATCCCATGGTGTGCACTGCATTGTTGCCCGGATCCGCAATGATGACGGTTCGCCTGTCGACGGGGTTGCGATTGGCGACCACGGCACCAAAGGTGGCCTCTTGGGCGTGGACAACGGCACTCTCATGTTCGACCATTACCGCGTGCCGCGGGAGAACCTGCTTAACCGTTTCGCAGATGTCTCGGCCGCTGGCGAGTACAGCAGCGATATTGGCAGCCCCAATGCACGGTTTTTCACGATGCTCGGTGCCCTCGTGCGCGGCCGCGTGACAGTCGGTGCGGCCGCTGGTGCGGCAACCCGCACCGCACTGACCATCGGCACCAAGTACGCACACTTGCGGCGCCAATTTGCTCCCGACGATTCGCTGCCGGAAAAGAAACTCATTGAGCACCGCCAGCACCGAATCCGACTACTCCCCCGCATTGCGCGTTCGTACGGTCTGCAATTTGCCACCAACCTGCTGATCAAGCGGATTCACGACCTCGAAGCGGAAGGGCTGGACCGTGCGAATCTAACCCCGGAGCAGGCTCGCGATCTACGTGAAGCGGAGGCACATGCCGCCGCATTGAAGGTCGCCAACACCGCGCATGCCACCGATGCCATCCAGGAGATGCGTGAGGCCACCGGTGGAGCTGGCTACATGGCGGAGAACCTGTTGACCATTCTCAAAGAGGACTCTGACGTATTCACTACCTTTGAGGGCGACAACGTGGTGATGTTGCAGCTGGTCACCAAGGAACTTTTGGGTGGTTTTGCCCGGGAGGTACAGAGTTTTTCCAACCTGGAAATGGTGCGCTTCGGCCTCGACAATTTCAGTGGCATTTTGCGCCGTCGCACCGGTGCGGACGCCGTCGTTCAGAACCTCTTGGATGCGCTGACTGACGCTGATGAGTCCTCGCTCTTTGACCCCGCCAGCCAGATGCAATTGCTCATCGAGCGCGAGAATCGACTTCTCAAGTCCCTTGCTCGCAGGCTGCGCCCGGCGCGGAAACTGCCTGTGGAAAAGGCCGCGAAGCTGGTGGACAAGGTCCAGGACCACATGATTTCCTGCGCGTGGGCGCATATCGATCGCATGATTTTGGAAGCGTTCTTTGAAGCTGAATCCACACTCACAGATGAGCGCTCTCAAGAGGTGCTCGAGCAGGTTCGCGATGTGTTCTTCCTGTCGGTGGTCTGCGATAACGCCGGCTGGTTCTTGGAGCAGTCACTGCTCACCGGTACTCGCACCAAGGGCGCGCGGGCGGGCTTGGCCGATCTTGTTGATTCCCTTGGCCCCTGGTCTGAGGTGCTTGTCGACGCCTTCGGTGTCCCCAGCACCATGCTGGATATCCCCATGATGGAGCCTTACGACGCGATGACACCGAAAGCTAAGGCAAACCCGGCTAGTTAGCGTGTTGGCCGGTTGGCCGCTGTGGTGGCTGCTGTGGCGGTGACTGGTGTGAGGTAGCTACGGCCTGGATGCGCAGATTGGCTACTGCGCCAAGAAACCTTCCAACCCAGCCACAGTGGCCTCTGCCAAGCGCTGACGGCCTTCGTTGGAGGTCAAGAGGGCAATGTCGCTGCTATCACGCATGTTGCCGTATTCGACCAGTGCCTTTGGTTTCGTCGATAGGTTGAGTCCGGTGAGGTCAGCGCGCGGATTCAGCCCCTGGCTACCGAGGTAGTTGGATGGAGCAAAACCGGCTGCGACAAAAGCATCGCGCAGCGCGGTTGCCAGCGCGGTAGATCCCTGCTCGTCATTATTGGCGAGCGGCTGCGAAATCGCAGACACATGGAATCCGCGGTTGCCCTCTCCAGCACCATCTGCGTGAAGGCTCACCACGGCATCGGCGTTGGAGGCATTTTCCTTCTCTGCACGGGCATCGATGCAATCTGCACGACCGGTGTCATCGACGCGGCTGAGCAGCACCTGAGCACCGCGCTGTTCGAGCAGCTGCTTAATTTCCTGCGCCATCAGCCAATTGAACTCATGCTCCGGGAAGCCGTCATTGGAAGCGGTACCGGAGGTATTACATGGCTTCTGGCCACCGCGGCCGTCAGTGACCATCATGTCCGCTGGTGGTGGGGTGCCGGCGTGTCCCGGGTCGAGGTAGATGACCTTGCCGGCTACAGCGCTGGAGCCGTCGGCACGCGAAGTAGCGCGATTAGCTTGCTGTTGTTGTGCATCGCCAGAAGCGACTGCGTCGGGGTTAGCAGAATCAGACATTGCAGACTCCTCATTCGGCGGAGTGGGGTTCGGCATCTGCATAGCCTCTTCTTCAGCTGCCAACGACGTTTGCGTTTCTGTCGACGCAGCTTGCTGAGCGCTTCCTGCTTTGGAAGCCTCCGTGTCGATGGTGCAAGCTACAAGACCGGCTGGCAAAATTGCCGCAGCCACCAAAGCCACAGCTAGTCGTCTTGCTGATCGCTGCACTGCTAGTCCCTGGTGTCCGGGCTGCCGCATAGTGCGTTCTCCTAGTTTCCGCGTACCTGCTATGTGCTGAGTAACAGTAGCAAACACTCGATTGAGAGTCGCCGGCTCCGAGATTTCCTCCCCCTTCGTTTCGGGGAATCACCGCACGTCGGGACGTGTGCAGGATTTTTCAGGACTTATCACCGAGGGGTTTAGTGATTCCCCTTCGCCTGTGCTGCCAAACCCGTAAGCATTAAGTCCACAAGCTTTTCTTGCACACCGGGAAAGTACTGCTCGACCGCTGCAGAGTTAGGAAGGGGACGCGACACCACAGCGAGCCCAAGGTGGAAATCAAGCGGTGCAACGTCCTCCGGGCATAGCCCAGCTGCTTTTGCCTTATCCAGCAGTCGCGTATAGCTCTGACGCAACTCCGTCATTCGCTTTTCGATAATGCCATCAATCTTTTTCGCCTCGCTCCCCAAACTGGTATTGAGATCGCTGAATAATGCCTGGGCAAGTGCCGCAACACTTAATTTCGCGATCGCGTGGACTGCTTCGTGCCAAGCGCCGTCCGGATCGTCGTCAAACTGAGCTACGGCTGCCTCAGTAACCCTGTCGATATCAGCTGCAACACGAGCACTGACTGCGCCGAGAAGCTCAATCCTGCTGGGAAAGTGCCTGCTTGCCGTAGCTAAACCGACACCGGCCTCCCTGGCAATCGCACGCATGGATACACCGGCTCCTTGCTCTATCAAGAGTTTTCGCGCTGCTTCCACGATGGCATCACTGTTCATCACTGCATCTTGTCTCACACTTGCATCCTAACAAACGGAACACTATGCTCCACTTTGTAAGTGAAACACTCTGCTCCAGTTAGGAGATAGGCCATGTCAACAGCTACGACTGAGACGAAAAAAGCCTCACCCGCCCCCAAAGCAGTAGCCGTGATCTTCGGTATTCCGCTCGTCATCGGGCTCATGCTCTTCGCGTTCCTGGCACCGACATTTGCCTCCGGCCCGAACGATGTCCCCATTGCGCTGACTGCCCCCGCCCCAATATCCGAACAAATCACCCAAGCCATCGAACACAAAGCTGGCGACGATGCTCCTGATATCCAGGTGATGGACACCCCTGACGCCGTACGCGAGTCAATCCTCAATCGCGAAACTGTTGGCGGCATCGTCATCTCCCCGACGGGCGCTACCGCCTACACCGCTTCAGGCAACGGCGCACCTTACTCGCAGCTTATCGACGGCATTGCGACGACCCTCGAGTCTCAAAACATCCCTGTAGAGCGGGAGGATTTGGCTCCAACCACACAGGATGACCCACAAGCTTCCGGTGTCGCGCTCCTCGGCTTGCCGCTGGCTTTCGGCGGTATCATCTCGGCAGTTATAGCCACCTTCCTCTTCCGAGGTAAGAAGTGGACGAAATTGGGTGTCCTCGCTGGCATCGCAGTCTTCGGAGCCCTCGTGGCAACGTGGATGCTCCACTCTGTCTACGGCACGCTTTCGGGCAGCTTCGGCATGGAATGGCTGGCTATTTCTCTGGGAATCCTGGCTACCTCAATGCTTACCGCCGGGCTTGCGGCCATTATTGGCACTCCCGGTGTGGGCATCGGCGCCATTTTGACGATTTTCTTGGCGAACCCGCTCTCTGGACTGTCCACCGGCCCCTGGCTGCTTCCGGCCGGTTGGTCCACCCTTGGCCAGTGGATGCCCATTGGGGCGACTGGCTACCTAGTCAGGTCACTGTCATTTTTCGATGGCAACGGTGCTGGGGCAGCGTGGTGGGTTCTCATCGTCTGGGTTGCCGCTGGATTCGCTCTCCTCATGTTTGACCGATCCAAAAAATAAAAAACGGGACCCTTTTTAAAGGATCCCGTTTCAAACCGAGCCGCCTGCGAGAATCGAACTCGCGACCTTCTCATTACGAGTGAGACGCTCTACCGACTGAGCTAAGGCGGCACGCACATTGCGCCGAGCTTTCAAGCAAGCAGAAATAACCCTGCACAAAATGTACAAGCGGTAATACTACTGTACTGCCCCCATCGCTACCAAAATGGGGCCTGCAGTCCGCTGCATTAGGCGCGGCTACCGGCTTACCTACGACCAACCTGCCCCGCGATCTGCAATTTAGCCATCAATTCATCCATCAAGACCGTCAACTTCACTGCAGTCACGAGCATGCCGCGCACCTCGGTGACAGCATCGATGGAGGCCAATATCGCCTCCGGCGGAAGGCGTCGGGCTAGCTCCGTGGCTGTCCGACGACGGTCTGGATTTATGAGGTAGACCGCGCCATCGCCAAACTCAGAACCAGCACCAAAGCCCGAATCCCCCGAAGCAGTCTCACCACCACGTTCCGCCCCAAACGCCAGCACCAGGGCGTCACGGTAAAGCCCCATAATGTCGGTCAACGACAGGTCGATCAGATCTGACTCCGCGCGCCTGCGCCGCCGCTTCTGATTTTCCTCCAGCTCCTTGATAACCCCCTTAGAGCCGCGCAGTGCCGCCTGCGCACCCTTGCCGGACGCACCTACGCCCAGTGAGCGCTCGAGGTTCTCCAGCTCCTCAGCCTCTAGTGGCTCCATCCGCCGCTTGACCTCGCCTGCTACTTCGTTGGCCAGCTCACGCGCCGCCACGTATGACTTCGCCGGATCGAACACAGCCTCCACGAAATCCAGGGCCTTACCCCGCCAAGCACGCGAGCCCTCATCGGAGACAAAGCCACGCGCACGCCCAATGTGACCGTTGGACACCGTCGCGGCCCAGACCGCTTGCTCGTCGGTAAGCTCTGGCCGCTCGGCGCGCAGGAGGTTTGTGACATCGTCGATATGCGGCGTCGGCACATAGACATGGCGGCAGCGCGAACGGAGCGTAACGGAGAAATCCTCCGCGTTTGTCGTTGGTGCGCACATGATGATGACGGTGCGCAGAGGCGGCTCTTCCACCACCTTGAGCAGCGCATTTGAGGCGGATTCGTTGAGACGGTCGGCGTCTTCGATGATCAGCACGCGGCAATCCGCCGTCGTGGGCATCTTGTAAGCCCAGGGCCGCAGCTCGTCCCTCACCGTCGCCACCGAGATAATGGTGCCCTCCGGGCGCACGATTTTGATGTCGCCATGCGTTCCCGCCAGCGCCGTCCGGCAGCCCTCGCACTCACCGCATCCGGGGTTGTCATGCCTCGTGCACAGCAGCGCCGCCGCAAACGCCGTCGCCGTCACCGACCGCCCCGACCCCGCAGGACCAGTGAACAGCCAGGCGTGCGTCATGTCCGAGTCGCGTGGCACATCGCTTAACGACGACCCCGCGTCCCCACCTTCCGGCGAAACCTCCGCCCCATCGCCTGCCAGCGGTTGACCATTGGCAAAGCGATAATGCGCAGCGCGCACAGCAGCCTGCAGCCGCTGACGAACCCCACCGGTTTCGGGCATACGAGAAAACACGCTGCGCTCTGTCATGGGCTCTGTCATGGCCACAACTCTAGCGCGCCCCACAAGACTCTTGTGAGGTAACTACTCCCTGCAATCCGGGGTTGCCACTAAGGTAGTAGTCATGCAACGGCTCTGGCGAAATCTGAAATGGCTAAGCGGGACAATGTGGCCTGCTTATGCCTCATTTATCTTCGTCTGCAACCTTGTCGGAGCCATGATTGTCGGCTTGTTCCTCGGCATGCTGTTGCCGCTGAATCAGGAAGCCCACCTGCCGCGCTTGGCCAATGGGGTCATTTATGCCCTGGCTGGATACTTGATTCTGGCCATTATCGCGGGCATCGGCACCACGTGGATTCTGTTCAAACCGCTGTTGAAGTGGCAGCGCCATCCAGAAGTGCACGATCCACGGCGGGTGCGCTACCTGGTCATGCGTGTGCCGGTCTACCAGGCACTTTTGGGCACGGTCATCTGGTCTTTGGGCGTGATTGTTTTCAGCGCGGTCGCGTTCACCTATGACAGCAAGATTGGCATGATGGTGCTGATCACCTCGGTGCTCGGTGGCGCCATGGTGGCGCTGTTGACCTATCTGATTGCGGAGCGCATGGTGCGTCCGGTCGCGGTGGAGGCGCTGGCGCGTAGGGCACCGGATTCTTCACTGGAGCCGCCTATTGGCCACCGTCTTCGCCAGACATGGGTGTTGACCAGCGGTGTTCCAGTGGTAGCAATCCTGCTTGTGCTGATAGGTCAGCGCCGTGGTCTATTCACAGATGACGCGGCAGATTTGCTGCCCACCATCACCGCGCTGGCAATTCTGGCTCTGATTACCGGCTATTTCGGCACGATGTTGGCCACTATGTCCATCGTCGACCCGATTCGTGATCTCACGGGTGCGATTAACAAGGTCCGCCAGGGCCAGGTGGATACGCGCGTGCCTATTTACGACGGCTCCGAGATGGGCGTTCTCCAGGCGGGTTTCAATGAAATGATGCGTGGCCTGCAGGAGCGTCAGCGGGTCCGTGACCTCTTCGGCCGCTATGTCGGGTCTGAGGTCGCCCGTAAGGCTCTGGAAGAAAAGCCGACTTTGGGCGGCGAGAATCGCCTCGTCGCGGTGCTGTTTGTGGACGTGATTGGTTCGACCAACTTCGCGGAGAAGAACTCGCCAGAAGTCGTTGTCCGTGAGCTCAATGCCTTCTTCGACCACGTTGTTGACTGTGTGCACCGCAATAAGGGCATTATCAACAAGTTCCAGGGTGACGCGGCTCTGGCTGTCTTCGGCGCTCCCCTGCCCCTCGATGACACTGCTGGGCACGCCCTCACAGCCGCCCGTGAACTGCGCGAGGAACTGCTCGACCTCCAGCTCACCGCGGGTATCGGCGTCTCCGCCGGGCACGTCGTTGCCGGCCACATCGGTGCCCGCGACCGTTTTGAATACACGGTTATTGGTGACGCGGTTAACCAGGCTGCCCGTCTGACCGAGCTGGCCAAGGACACCCCGGGCCGCGTGCTCGCCACAGCTTCCACCATTCGCCTGGCCAACGAGGACGAGCAGGCTCGCTGGACCACCCTGAAGTCCGTGGAGCTGCGCGGCCGTACGCACATGACGCAGCTTGCGCGCCCGGTGCGCCCGACGCTTGCCGACGAAGCTTAGGGCTCGTTGGGCGCCCAGTACCCCTAGACTTCTCAGACGGCGAACACACTTACTCCACCGAGAATAAATCTCCTGGCTGGCAGTCCAAAGCTTCGCACAACATAGTGAGCGTCGTGAATCGCACGGCCTTCGCCCTGTTGTTTTTCAGCACTGAGAGGTTGACCGGAGTGACCCCGACCTGTTCGGAAAGGGCTGCCAACGTCATTCCGCGGCTTTCAAGCAGCTCATCTAAGTGGCACACAACCTTCGCCATTTAAATGAGTCCTTCCTGATCTTCCTGCATTCGCGCAGCTCGGAACAACATAACTCCGAGAGTGGAGATGACTATCATAAGCACAAACCATATTCCCAGGTGCTCATTGAAATCGGCATGATCACGCTGGTACCACGCGCTCAGATTCAGGCCACTTGCGACCCAGTTTTCACCCATATGCTGTAGGAAACTACTTGCCGGATACATCGCTACCAGCCAGGAGATAGCCATAACTCGTCGCGCAGTCTTAACTGTAAAAAACTCGCCCTTCAGGTACGAGAGTGAGAACAACACGCAGAGCACGGCAATCGCGGCGACGATAGCGCATCGAACAACAGTCGCAGCAATAAACAAGGAGAGGACTCCACCACTCATAACCTCGATAGGAACCCCTTTGCCACTTCCCAGCACTTCGGGCAAAAGCAGGGTCAGATCACTGGGGAACTGCTGATGAAGAACCGGATGGCGGAGCTGGAGCAAAATGTAAACCAGTGCAAACACTCCGGCAAAAAGGCTCACGATTACATCCCGGCGCTCCTTAGTTTGATTGACATACGGGTCATTTGGCTTCTTGGTCTGTGGAGATACCATAGCTAACTTCCTTACTGCACCGTAATTGGCGCGGTTAGTGAGATTATTCTGCGGGGCGCTTGGAGCTGCAGCCAAACCCCAACACATCGTTATTCGATGTATCGATTTTCGATACTATATCGCTTTTCGATATGTCGCAAGGCTCCTGCAACAATCGCCGTCCGCCGCCAACCTGCGCACCCACCCGCAGTTCCTTTACGTTGGAGGAATGACTGACAACCGACCCAGTTCTAACACCGACCCCAGACCCCGCATGCTCGTCCCCGATGCTGCGCGCGGATTCGCCCTCCTCGGCATCGCGATCGCGAACATTGCCACCGCCTGGCTGGTTGCAGATCCCGAACTGCCCGCAGCATTCTTCGGCGGCGTCATAAGCGACAGCATCGCCGACAAGGCCACCGTGCTGTTTACCGCAGTGACCGCGCATAACCGCGGGCTGCCGATGTTCGCAACGCTGCTCGGCTTCGGTGTGGGACTCATCGTCCGCAGTTTGGCCAGGAGGAACTTTCCACGGTCGCGGGCGCGGGTGGTCGTCGTAAAGCGTTATGCGTTCCTGGGGCTGTTCGGCGTTGCGCACATGCTGTTTCTGTTCTTTGGCGACATCATGTTTCTCTATGGCATCTGCGGCATCATCCTCGGGCTACTTATGGGCCTCAGCAACAAGGTGCTGACGATTCTCGCGTGGATTGCGCTGACGATCAACGCTGCACTGAGCCTGCTGTTTTTGGGATTCGTAATTGCGATGCCCGACGCCGAGTTCGTCGGCTCCGACATGAGCCAGTTCGTCAACGGCGGTGCGATTGAAACAAGTTACCTGGATATGCTCGCCGCGAATCTGCAGGTCCTGACAATGAGCATCACTACCCTGCCGCTGCAGCTGTTCCTCTACCTGCCGGTGATGATGATTGGCTTCGTGTGGGCTCGCAAGGGCGTGCTTGACGACGTTGACGCGCACCGCCCCCTGCTTATTCGGTGGCTCGTGGTGGCTGTGGTCGTGGCTTTCGGTATCGGCATCCCTATGGGGTTGGCAGCGATTGGTGTTCTTCCAGCCGGACAGCACATGGCCTTCTTGGTAATTAATAACTTTGCCGGAGTGTTCGCCGGTCCTGGCATCCTAGCCGGGCTGGCGTTAGCACTGCAGCCGCTCCAACGACGCCTGAACGAGGGCGCCGCTGTACCTGGTTGGCTGGTGCCGATTGTGGCACTCGGTAAGCGTTCGATGACGGGCTACCTGATGCAGTCGGTGATCTTCTTTGTGCTGGTGTACCCGTTTACTCTGAACATCCCGCGCGACATGGGTGCATTTGTGCAAACACTCATCGCTATTGGTGTCTGGCTGGTGACGTTGTTGGCCGCGTGGGCGATGGAGCGTCGCGGCATGCAGGGTCCGTTTGAGAAGGTGCATCGCCGGCTGTCGTACGGGCCGACGATGCGGGCAGAGTTGGCCGGGGTCGGCGGCCCCAAGCCTGCTCCGCAGGATGCGCCGGGTGCGCCGGGTACGCCGAGCGCGGCGGGCGCGGCGGCCCCTTAAGCCCTACTTGCCCCGGCGGGTCGCCTTCACCACTCGCTTGGTGGTGCGCTTGACCGCCTTCCTGGTGGTCTTCTTCGCAGCCTTCTTTGTGGTCTTGCGAGTCGACTTCTTCGCAGCCTTCTTAGTGCCACCATCGGCGGCTTCCTTCGCGCGGCGCTCAGACAGCAGCTCGCAGGCGCGGGCATCGGTCAGAGTCTCAGGCGTATCCCCCTTGCGCAGCGAAGCATTGGTGACGCCATCGGTGACGTACGGACCGAAGCGTCCATCCTTCACCGACATCGGGCGACCGGAGACATCGTTGTCGCCCAGCTGCTTCAGCGGCGGCTTCGCAGCAGCACGACCGCGGCGCTTCGGCTCAGCATAGATGCGACGAGCCTCATCCAAAGTCACGGTAAAGATCTGCTCTTCGTTGGCCAGTGAACGCGAGTCGGTGCCCTTCTTCAGGTACGGACCGTAACGGCCATTCTGAGCGGTAATAACCTCGTTATCGACCGGATCGACACCGACCTCGCGCGGCAGGCTCATCAGCTTCAGAGCCTCTTCCAGCGTGACAGTCGACGGCTCCATGGAGGAAAACAGCGAGGCCGTCTTCGGCTTCAGAGTTTCCTCGATGATTTCCGCGGTGCGCTTTTCCTTCTGCTTGGCGGCGGTCTTGGTTTCCCAGTTCTTCTTCCGCTTGCCCTCGGCAGCGCGCTGAGCGTCCTCTTCGGCGCGCTCAGCTGCGATAATCTCCTCAGCCTTGGCTACGACACCTTCGCGCTCTTCGTCTGTGACCAGCTCGGTGACGTAGGGGCCGTAGCGGCCATCACGAGCGACAATCATGCGACCATTGGCCGGGTTAATGCCCAGCTCACGTCCGCCCTGCGGCATCGCCAGCAGCTTCTCGGCAGCGGCCAGATCCAGCTCGTCCGGAGTCATGGCCTCCGGGATGTTGGCGCGCTGCACCTCGTCGGCACCGTTTTCACCGGCCCCCGGGCGCGTACGCTCCAGGTACGGCCCATAGCGGCCAACGCGAACGATGATCGGGTTGCCCTCGGCATCGTCGAAAAGGTGGAGCGAATTGACCTTCCGAGCATCAATCGATTCCAAGTTCACATCGATGATGCTCTTCAGACCACCGTGGGTCGCAATAGCGTCGGCTCCCTTGTGGCGGTGATCCTTGTCATCGCCGAAGTAGAAACCGGTCAGCCAGGTCGTGCGATCCTTATTGCCCGCAGCAATGCCGTCGAGCTCATCCTCCAGCTCGGAGGTGAAGTCGTAGTTGACCAGATCGGAGAACGCTTCCTCCATCAGCCCCACCACGGCAAAGGCCACCCACGAGGGCACCAGAGCGTTGCCGCGGGAGTAGACGTAGCCGCGATCCTGAATGGTCTTGATAATCGACGCGTAGGTCGACGGACGCCCAATTCCCAGGTCCTCCATCTTCTTCACCAAGCTGGCTTCAGTGAAGCGCGCAGGCGGGTTGGTGGAGTGACTGTCGGCACTGAAGTCCGTGGCCGTCAGGCCCTGGCCTTCTGTCAACTGTGGCAGACGCTTCTCGGCGTTGTCGGCGACCTTGCGACCGTCGGAAAGCGCGGAGACCTCGACGTATGCCTTGAGGAAGCCCGGGAAACGAATCGTGCGTCCGGTGGAGGCGAACTCGACGGCGTGCGTGTCGGTAGCACCGGCGATGGTGACCTTCATGGACGTGCCGCGTGCGTCGGCCATCTGCGAGGCGACGGTGCGCTGCCAGATTAGTTCGTAGAGTTTGAACTCCTCGGCATCCAGCGAGCCAGCCAGCTGACCTGGCGTTGCGAACGTCTCACCAGCCGGGCGAATTGCCTCGTGCGCTTCCTGCGAGTTCTTCACCTTGCGCGAGTACTGGCGCGGCGCATCGGCGACGTATTCCGAGCCGTAAAGCTCCAACGCCTGCTTACGCGCGGCGTCGATGCCGGCCTTGGACAGCGTCGTGGAGTCGGTACGCATGTAGGTAATGTGACCGTTTTCGTACAGACGCTGCGCCACACGCATCGTGCGCTCAGAGGTGTAATGCAGCTTGCGGCCCGCCTCCTGCTGCAGCGTAGACGTCATGAACGGCGGGTACGGGCGGCGCGTGTACGGCTTCTCCTCCACCGACGCGACCTTGAGCTCAGAGCCCACGAGGTCCGCCGCCAGAGTTTCGGCGAGCTGCTTATCGACGACCCGAATGCCCTCAGACTTCTTCAGCTGGCCACGGTCATCGAAGTCGCGGCCCTGCGCTACGCGCTGACCATCAACGCTGGTCAGGGTTGCGACGAATTCCTTCGGCTGGTTGGCATCGGAGGAAGCCGAACCGGTGTCCAGAGTTGCGGCGACGTCCCAGTACTCAGCGGAGATAAACGCCATGCGCTCGCGCTCACGCTCGACGATGACGCGCGTTGCCACCGACTGCACACGGCCTGCCGACAGGCGCGGCATGACCTTCTTCCACAGCACCGGGGAGACCTCGTAGCCGTAGAGGCGGTCGAGGATACGGCGACCTTCCTGGGCATCAACCAGGTTCTGATCCAGCTCACGAGTGTTGGCCGCGGCCTCCAAGATGGCCTGCTTGGTGATCTCATGGAACACCATGCGGCGCACCGGCACCTTGGGCTTGAGAACCTCCAGCAAGTGCCAGGCAATAGCCTCGCCCTCACGGTCGGGGTCCGTTGCGAGATAGAGTTCGTCGACTTCCTTGAGCTTGGCCTTCAGGTCAGCGACTTTCTTCTTCTTATCAGCGCTGACGACATACAACGGAGCGAATCCGTTGTCGACATTCACACCCAGACGAGCCCAGGGCTCCTTCTTGTAACGAGCCGGAACGTCGGCTGCGCCACGGGGCAAGTCGCGAATGTGGCCCACCGACGCCTCCACGATGTAATCATCGCCGAGATACGGCTGAATCTTGCGAGCTTTCGTCGCCGACTCGACAATTACAAGGCGCTTGAGGCCGTCTGAATTCGCCATAGAAGTTTTTCTATCCTGCAACGTTGAATGTTTTTGACTGTTTAGATTCTTGTTTTCGTTTAAATCTTGGGGTTCTTGGCCGGACTCTGGCTGGGCTTCAGCTGTGAGAGGCCCGCAATCGGTTCCAACCGGTTCCGATCAGTGCAAATCAGTTCCCGGCCGCGTTCTCCCCGGAAGATTATCTGGAAAGAATATGAAGAATATAAGGAATACCGTACACACAATCTAGTTTGTCGCGTGGATTCCTCAAGTATCGGGCGGATTTTGGGTGTGACTGAAGGGGCTGCTGTGGGGGATCCCCGGTGGCCGGCAGTTGCCGACCCGACGACTGCTGTGCGGCTGGCCATGATTATCCCAGTGGCTGTCAGTGGCTGGCCACGACAGGCCACAGCGGGCGCAGCCGCCGCAGCGGCCGCGTGATTGCGGGCTGCAAATGTGAAACTGTATGAGTTTATGACACTTTCAAGCCATTTTTCGGGCCATTTTTGTCATAAACGTAGTCAGTAACTCGGATTGACCCACTGCCCCCAGAAATACAAAAATCCCACGCAGAAATCACTTTCCACGTGGGAGAATCAAGGCTCACCCCATGAACACAACATGGACCTTGAAAAGCCAAAAACTCCGCGCGACAGACTAGGCAAACGCCCAGTTCACCCCGGAAACGGTTGACTTACAGAGGCTTCACGTCCAGAGCCTGCGGACCCTTCTGGCCCTCACCAATCTCAAACTCGACTGCCTGGTTCTCTTCCAGCGTCTTGAAACCAGTGCCCTGGATCTCGGAGTAGTGAACGAACACGTCGTTGCCACCGTCAGCTGGGGCGATAAACCCGAAACCCTTCTCCGAGTTGAACCACTTCACAGTACCCTGTGCCATTACAAAACTTCCCAACTTCAGGATTCGATAAAACAAGTATTCGCCACGCACATCCGGCCACACACGATGGGGTAAACACGGCCAAAGCACCCTTTCGCCTCGTGCGAGTTTTTGCTGGGTGCCCGTTGGCGGGCGATACACTCAAAAAGTCTGCCACGTTTGGGGCGCGAGCGCCGATTAGGAACAGCTTCTTGCCACCCCCGTAAACCCGTGTTCGGAGTCCGGAGAAACTGGGGTGTCGAATAGCGAGAATGTGGCTGATAGGAAGCGTCGTCAAACATATGAAGTGCGCGTTTACAGGAAAGGGTGGCGTCGGTGGAGTCGTTTGGGCGGGAGCTGCTGGGGCCGGTTATTCGTGCGCATCCGCGGGCGACGGTGACGCACATTGCGGATCTTCCTGCGCGTGCTGGCGTGACCGCGCCTTGGCCCGAATGGGTGCCGGGCTGGCTGAAAGAAGTGCTGGTAGATCGCAAAATTGAGAACCTGTGGACTCATCAGGCGACAACCGCGAACCTTGCCCGCGAGGGCGTGCACTGCGTCGTCGCGACGGGCACGGCGTCGGGTAAATCGCTCGGCTACCTGCTGCCCGTGCTCACAGAACTGTCCGCCACCCCCGCGGCCACCGCGCTGTACCTCTCCCCGACCAAGGCGCTGGGCGCCGATCAGCTGGACACTGCACGCGCGATGGCACCGGCGTCACTGAGTTCGCTGATTTCGCTTTACGACGGCGACACCCCACAAGACGCCCGGCGCGCCATCCGCGACCACGCCCGTTGGGTGTTTACCAACCCCGATATGCTGCATGTTTCGGTGCTCGGCAACCATGTTCGGTGGACGCGGATGCTGCGCAACCTGCGCTATATCGTCGTCGACGAATGCCATGCCTATCGAGGCGTGTTCGGCGCCAACGTCTCTCAGATTCTGCGTCGCCTCCTGCGGCTATCCCGCGAGTACGGCGCCTCGCCGACCGTGATTTTTGCCTCTGCGACGACCAACGACCCCGCTGACCAGGCTCGTCGCCTCATCGGCGAGCCTGTCGAGGCCATCACCGAAGACGGCGCCCCGGTCGGCGAGCGAACGATCGCCCTGTGGGAACCCGGCCTGCTCCCCGACCTCCAAGGCGAGAACGGCGCACCCGTGCGCCGCCCCGCCCCGACCGAGGCCGCGGATATCATGGCCGACCTGCTTGTCGAGGGCGCCCGCACCCTGACCTTCACCCGTTCGCGAAGCAGTGCTGAGAAGGTAGCGCTCGGCGTGCGTGAGCGCCTGGAGAAGCGCCACCGCAGCGATATCGCCGAGCGCATCGAGTCTTACCGCGCCGGCTACCTGGCCGAAGAGCGCCGCGACATCGAGCGCATGCTCGATGACGGCACCCTGCTAGGTGTGGCCACCACCAATGCATTGGAGCTGGGCATTGACGTCGGTGGCCTCGACGCGGTGGTGCAGGCCGGTTTCCCAGGCACGGTCGCTTCATTCTGGCAGCAGGCCGGCCGCGCGGGCCGTCGTGGTCAGGGCGCGCTGGTGGTGTTGGTGGCTCGCGATGATCCCATGGACACTTACTTAGTCCACAACCCTTCCGCGCTGTTGGGCCGGCCAGTGGAGAAGACCGTCTTCGATCCCCGTAACCCGCATGTGGTGTGGTCACACCTCTACTGCGCGGCTGTGGAGAAACCCGTCACCACCAGCCAGCTTCAGGCGTGGGGAACCCTGCCCGTAGCCGAAGATATGGTGTCAGCGGGCTGGTTGCGCAAGCGCACCTGGGAAGGACAAGAACCCGTCTACTACCCGACCGATCGCGATGAGGGACCACGCATTGCCACTGCGCACGATGCCGTGAACGTCCGTGGCGGCGATGGTCAGGAAGTGGCTATCGTCGACCAGACCGATGGCCGACTGCTTGGCACCATCGATCTTGGCCGTGCGATGCAGCAGGTTCACGACGGTGCCGTCTACTTGCACCGCGGCGAGTCCTACCTTGTCGACCAGCTGGACTTCGACAGCCTCGTCGCCCTGGTCCACCCCGAGCAGCCGCGCTATTCCACCAGCTCACGCATGGACACCACCATCCGCATCCTCGATGTTGACGATATGCGCCACTACCAGGGCCTACAGGTCGCTTCCTGCCAGGTCGAGGTCTTTCACCAGGTCACCTCCTATCTTCGTCGCCTGGATACCGGCGAGATTCTCGACAGTGTTGAACTTGACTACCCTCCGCAGCGTTTGGTCACGCGCGCCGTGGCCTACACAATGCCCGAGTCCACCCTGCGCTCCTGGGGCGTGGGCTCCGACATCGCGCCGGGGGCTCTTCACGCAGCCGAGCACGCGGCTATCGGCATGCTGCCACTGATTGCCACCTGCGACCGCTGGGACATCGGCGGTGTTTCCACGGTCATGCACGCCGATACCCAGCAGCCCACCGTTTTTGTGTACGACGGGCACCCTGGTGGTGCGGGGTTTGCCGACCGTGGCTACGAGGCCTTCGCTCAGTGGATTCGCGCAACCCGCGATGCCGTCGCCGCCTGCGAGTGCGAATCCGGCTGCCCATCGTGCATCCAGTCGCCCAAGTGCGGCAATGGCAACGATCCGCTGGACAAGGCCGGCGCAATCAAGGTGCTCAGTGGGGTGTCGCGCGCGCTTAACGACGGCCAGTAGCAGCATCCTCCACCGCTACCGGCCCTGCCCTGGACGTGGCTTTTCTCTCCTTTCGTTGGACGCTGACCTGCACGTCCTCCCCATCAATCTCGCAGGCCACAATGCGTGCATGATTAGCTTTTGCGATTGACCCCGCAGCTTTGCAGGCGTCGTCGCTCTCTTGCGCAGCCACGGCGCCGGCCACCGCGGCCAGATCCGCTGCTACCGCTGCCTGCCGCGCCTGCACCACCCTCACCCCGGCCGTAACTCCGACCAAAGTCAGAACGACGAAAGCGGCGATGAACAGTGCGGCTGCGACTGTGGTGGAACCTTCTTCTTCGCGGAGAAGGCGGGCTGTCACGTTTCTCATGACGATGCCGCTCTCTCCCGCAGTGCAACCGCGCGTGCTTCCAGCGAAAATGGCCCCGCTGAGCGCCGAATGGTCACGCGCACGGTACCGGAGGTTTCCGATATCGCGACCTGCCCATCTGCGTCGGCGCGGAGCTCGGCTACTGTCTCCGCATCGCCCCGTGCCTCAGCCCGTGCGATGGCTCCGGCTGCGTCGGTAAGCCCTAGGTACATTGCGATGGTGACCAGCCCGGACAGAGCCGTGGCCATGACCGTGACCAGTGCCGCGAGACCGAAAGCGGTTTCTACCGTGGTTTGGCCTTCGTCGCCGACGCACAGGCGATGAAGCGTAGAGCGGATGCGGCTAGACATCGGTGTTGAGCGCCCTTTCGATGATATCGGTGAGCGCCTGGGTGATATCGCCGCCGGTCACGACGGTGTAGAGCAGGGCTCCGAAAGCTGCGGCCGCAATAGTTCCGAGAGCATATTCCACGGTTGACATGCCGTTTTCCTCAGTTGCCAGAGCGTGCAGACGCTTGTGCAAATACGAGCGCAGCTGGGACTGCGCAGCGGTCAGCGGATTGGTTGAAGAGTTGGTTGGAAGGTTGGTCGGATGGTTGGAGTTTTGAGTGGTCATGAGTGTTTCCCCCTGTGTGGATGTCGAGTGACAGGTCAGTTGTGAGGTGTGATGTGCATTGACGCGCGTTGATGCGGGTTGATGCGTGTTGGAATGCGGCGCGGCAGGCGGACCACGCGCACAACCGAAGTCACAGCTGAGAGCGCAACCAGCACTGCATCCGGCGCGTGCCAGCGCGCGGGGCTTGGCGCAGAAGTGTCCACGCTTCATGACGGCATCAGTCCTGCAAACATTTCGTCGGCAAGCCCAGCGATGGTGGGCACCAAACCCAGCACCACAAACGCGGGTAGAAAGCACAACGCCAGCGGCCCGGCAATGAGGACACCAGCCTTTTCGGCGACGGCTTGCGCCGCATCGTGCGCTTGACTGCGGTACATGGCAGCGGTGTCCTCCAAGGCCTGCGCCAGAACGGTGCCGGATTCGCTTGCTCGGCGCCCAGCTGTCGCCAGGGGCACGAGCGCGGGTGTGGCAGCAAGGCTTTCCCAAGTGGAGTGCGCGCCCACGGACAACCTGGCGGAACACTGTCGAAGTGGCTCGGCCAGCTCAGGGTTTGCACCATCGGCAGCTGCTGCCATGGCCTGTGACAACGGCATACCGGAGCTCAAACAAGCGCCAATGATGTCGAGGGCCGCTGCGGCATCGAGCAGCACAGCCGAGCTGATGCGCTCACCTCCAATGAGAGTTCGCACACGTTCCCGCACCTGTGCGGCAATCTGCGACACCCGATTGGTCACCTGTCGACGTAGGCCTCCTCGCACACGAGCATCCGACTCGGCTACCAATTCGGGCAGTCGGCTGCGGACGGGATTGAACGTCGGCAAGCAGAGGTAGACGGCGATGAGAAGTGCGGCGGCAATCATTGTCCGGCCTCCGCACGATCGATGATGGCGACCGCCCATTCGATGCCCGCGCACACCAGCCCGACACCGATGACCAGCACAATTCCTCCGATACCGCGACTGAGGAACTCGAATGGGGACGCTCCGAAAGCTTGCCCCATGACCAAACCGAACACCGGCAGCGATGCCAAGATGGCGATCGTCATGCGCGGTCCCGCCAGCGCGGCAGACGTCTGTGAGCGATGCGCCTGACGAGCCTGCAGATCACCCCGCGCGCAGTCCAGCAACCCAGCCAAACTCAGACCGTGTTGCTGCGCCACCGTCCACATACGCCCAATCCGGCGCAGTTGCTCCGAAGATTCTTCGCCCTCCCACGGGTCGGCGAAGTTCGCGCGATGCGCCGCGTGCGCGAGATGATCAGCCAACACAGTCTCATCCCCTGACCTGCGCAATTCCGCTGCTGTCGCGTTGAGCGCTCGTGAAGCCGCCGCTCCTGCGCGCAGCCGCGCGGTCAAAGTTTCCAGCGCTACCGCAGCGCTGTCCGCTTCCCGACGTTCACAGCGCCTCTCCCCCACAGCGCGCACTACTGCCCCTGCGGTGCGACCCAGCAACAGCCCGGCTATGACACCTGGAATCCCGGCGAGCCACAGCAACACGAGTGCTGGGCCTGCAACGATGAGGATTGATAGTCCTGCAGTTCGATTCGCACTGCCAGTGCTTACTGCACTCGACCCCGTGGAACCAGCACCAAGTCCAACCATGCGCTGCAACCACTTCAGCCCGCCGGACACCTCGCGGCCACGGCCTGCCAGTGCTCGCGAGCGCACCGCCGCCGAGCTGTCCGGCCAGATAGCGACCGCCGCAGCCGCTCCCCCAATGAGCATCGCCACGCTAAACCCTTCCCCCATAGCTGTTAATCTCCCCGTCTAATCCCCTGACTTTTCCTCTAGTCATTCCATCGGGTATTCCACCGGTTATTCCCCGCCGACCAGCAACTTCTGCAACGCTTCCCAACCCGGCCCAGGCCCATCCCGAGCAGTCCAGACCTCCACCACCTCCGGTGGGTTACCGCGTAGCAGCCCGATCTGTGCCAGCCTGCGAACATCAGCGCGTTCGACCACCAACACCACCTGCACCGCCGAGACCAACTGCGCATGCAGCCCGGCGCGACCAAGGCCACCGATCAGCCCCAAGGTCTCAAAGCGCGCCACGACATCCCCAATGCGGTTGGCGTGAATTGTCCCCGCCCCACCGCGATGCCCCGTATTCAACGCTGCCAGCAGATCCACCACTTCGGCGCCTCGAATCTCCCCGACGACAATGCGGTCGGGACGCATGCGCAACGCCTGCTTCAGCAACTCCTGCTGCCCAATCGCACCGGCGCCCTCCAGGTTGGCGGCCCTGGTCACCAGCTTCACCACATGCGGATGCTGAGGCTGCAGCTCCGGAGTGTCCTCGATACACACAATGCGCTGGTCAGGATTAACTTCTGAGAGCATCGCCGCCAATAGCGTGGTCTTTCCCGCACCCGTGCCACCGGCGACAATAAACGACAGCTGTCTCGCCACGATTCCCCGCAACACCGGCAGAATTTTCGGTGGAAATAGCCCGACATCGCATAGCTCCGCAAGTCCGCGACGAGCCGGACGCAGCACCCGCAGGCTAATCTGAGTGCCGGTCGCCGACGGTGGGGAAAGCACCGCATGAACTCGCACACCACAGCCGCCGACACCACCAGGAATATGGCCGTCTGCCCAGGGTTGCGCGTCGTCAAGCCTTCGTCCACACCGCGACGCGAGCCGCACCGCATACGCGCGCACCTCGCCCTCGTCCGCGAAGGAAATCTCGGCGCGCTCCAGTCCGTTGCCGGCGTCGACCCAGACCTCGCCCGGCGCGGTGACCAGCACATCGCTGACACCCGGGCGTCGCAACAGCGCATCCAACACACCCGCGCCCACTGTTTCCTCGCGAATCGTGCGTAGAATCTCCAGCACCTTCACATCGGAGACAACCCCCGAGGTCTCTGCGCGAATGATGTCGGCGACCTCGCTATGCGATGCCACCCCAGGCCGCTCCGCAAGCGCCGTCCGCACCGCCGCCAACAGCCTGACGTCATCCATCGCCACCACCGCCGACAAGGGCAAACATCGCTTCCAATCCCCGCGTCAGCTTGCCGACGGTTCCAGCGAGCCCGCCCACATCTATCTCGTGAGCTACCTTCTTGCAGTACTCAATCTCACCAACAATGGGCAGGTCGAGAGCGTATTCCACCTCTTCGACACTGATATCGCGGTGCTGCTGGTACCGAACTACAAGATTTGGGGTGAACCCCGCCTGTGCACAGATGCTCGCCAAGTGCCCAGCGGCTGCGATGGCTCGAACGGAGGTGGGCAGGACTATGACGGTGTCATCGGCAAGTGCGCCGAGAGTGGTGACGTACTCCACCTGCTTCGGGCAGTCCACGATGACCGTAATTCCGGCATGAATAAGGCAACTAATGGTGCTGGCAATGTGCCGGACATCGTCGGGCCTGTCGGTTCTGTCGGCGCTGTCGAATTTGTTGTTCGCAGAGGCGTGGTTGTAAGTCGTCTCGGGCGTGCGACTGCGAGTCCACGTCAACACTTTCAGAGCGGGTGATCGCGGGCAGGATGGCAGTGCTTCGTAGAGTGCCGCCCCGTCGAGACGACCATCAGCAGCCGAGAAGTCCTGCCACCTCAGTCCCGGTTCCGTTTCCATCCCGAGCACCAGATCAATGCCTCCTGCCAGTGCGTCCGCGTCCACCAAACAGACTGGCTTTTCACGGGATAGAACCAATGCACTCGCCGCCGCAACAATGGAAGCCCCGGCACCGCCGACCGCAGGAACCAACATCAGGCACGTTGCCGTGGAGTCGGTTGTAGTCGCCGGCGTGTTCGATACGGGCTCTGTACCCGGTGCCGTAATCACGTCGGTGCTTGCAGGTGACGCTGGGTTCTGATGGTGGTTCAGGAGGCTCGAGCCGTTTTGGTGATTGGTGGGATTCGGAGCATCCGGGCGTACGTCGCCACGGCCGAGCAGCTCGACAATATCGACGTTATCCGCGGGCAAACTAGCACTGTAAACAGGAGCTAAAACCTTCGCTACCTGCGCATCTTCCGCCTCAGTATCACTGCGGACCAGAAAGATTGCTCCCTCACAATGAGGCCGCCCGGCTAATCTTCGGGCTGCCGGTGCATCGACGAACACCGCTGGTGCCCGACGCCACAGGGCCGATGAAACTCCCGCTCCTGTCGATACTGACGATGGGGAAGGCTCTGGGGCTGATGATGATAGTGATGCTGGCGGCGAAGCAAATGTTTGTGCGGCCACTGACGCTGCAGCCACAGGTGGCACGGTCTCCTGCACACAGTCACGACCGGTAGCAGCGACTATGAGCGCAACCTCTTCACGCAGCGCTTCATCATCGACGGCGTTGACTACTGGATTTGTTGGAGCCTCGGTTCGCTGAGCCATGGACAGTTTCTTGATCGCCATGGCCATAGCGTGCACTACAGGGCGGATTCAATGATGCCCACAAGGGGCCAAAACCTCGCTGTCTGTGGATAATTTTCAGACTGTGGATAACTGCAGAACGCCACGTCGCCTTTGCCTTATGCTACTGCGCGACCTGGCTACTGCGCGGCCTGACCAATGCAAGTTAGTGACTACGTTTATGTCAGGTGGCGTTGGGTCGATGCGAGTTAGTGACTGTGTTTATGACAAAAATGGCACGAAAAATGACTTGAAAGTGTCATAAACTCATACAGTTTCACATTTGCAGCCCGCAATTTTTACTACATACCCCTCAACATTGGGCCAAAAAGGGGCGACGCCCCGCGCCGGGGGGGGATTGGCGCGAGGCGTCTTTAACCGGCTCGGGGGGGGATTGAGCCGGGGCGGCCTCGCAGTCTGTTTCTAAAAAGAACAAGAAGGGGCCAGCCACGTCCAAGTATTACATATCCCGAGGAATCTGCAAATACCTTACAAAGGATTTAATGCCCATTATGTTCGATGTCACGTTTCCTCGATTAATCGCGCCGACCCAAACCCCACCGACCCGAACGCCACCAGACCCACGACCGCCACCGGCCCAATCGCCCCAATCCCCCACCCAGCAGTTAAACACTCATAATGCTCTCCCCGTGCCCGACATCCATGGGTAAGCTCGGAGTCTATGAACACCGGCGAGAACAAGGCTTCAACAACGCCGCAGCCGCGCGCTTCTACGGACACGAGCAGCTCTAAAGATGCCCAAATCGCTGCAGGCCTCCACGCCACCGCTGACTCTCGCGTCGCTGCGTTCTTTGACCTGGATAAAACCATTATTGCCAAGAGCTCGGCATATGCGTTCAACAAGCAATTCCTCGAGCGCGGCATCATTTCGCCGACAGACATGCTGCAAATGGCGCTCAGCCATGCCCTGTACATGTCGCAGGGGCACGATGAGGCTCAAATGGAGGCCACCCGCGAGCAGTTTTCCGCCCTTATCGCTGGTCACAGCGCAAGGGAGCTGCGCCAGGTCGCCATCGAAACCCTAGAGCAGAACATCACTCCGTACATCTACGCCGAGGCCTTGGAGCTCATTCGTGAACACCGCGCACAGGGGCATCAGGTGTTCATTATCTCGGCATCGGCTCGGCAGATTGTTGAGCCCATTGCGCAGGCGCTCGGTGTCTACAACGTGGTGGCCACCGAGCTGGAGGTCCGCGATGGGCTCTTCACGGGTGAAACGGAGTTCTTCTGCCGAGGCGAAAACAAGGCCGTGCAGATGCGTCGGATAGCGGAAAAGCGCCAGTTCGACCTGGCCGAATGCTTTGCGTACTCGGATTCCATCACTGATGAGCCCATGCTGTCTGCAGTCGGCCATCCCGTTGTGGTCAATCCCGATCGCGCTCTGCGCAAGATTACGACGGAACGTGAGTGGCCTGTGCGCCAATTTCGGAATCCCGTCCCGCTGTTTCGCGCGCCGTCGAAACGCAATGCTGCAATTCTTGCCGGCGTCACACTGGCGCTTGGCGCGGGTGCGACGCTGTTGGCACTGCGCAACAACGACGACGAGTCAAAGGCCGACTAACCCACCATCCGGCAGCCGGCCCGCCTACACCGCTTCGGCGATACCGCGCGCTTCCACGGCACCGGCCTTCAGCCCCTCCAGGTGCAGGAGAATCCACGCACGCAGGCCATCGGCGCTTCCCGACGCGAACCCCTCTGCGGCCTCGAAATACTCCTGGCGGTGGCGAGTCCAGTAGACCTCAGGCACGGCCAAGCCACGCGGATCCAGGCCGGTTGCGACAGTCGTCAGTCGCGAGGCGGCGCGGGCGATGATGCCGTTGTGGTACTCGAAGGGGCGCAGAGTCAGCAGCTCACCGTGCACAATCGCCGAGAGCACACCAGCGTGAATCTGGCTGCGGCCAGTGATGAAGTCACCGAGCACGTGCAGACGCTGCTCCTTCATCGCAGACGAGAGCTTGTCGTCACCGACCGGACGGCCGGCCTTCATCCGCGCCTCGGAACCGTCTTCAGTCTCACCTGCGGGCGATGCGTTCAACGCAAACTTGGCCAGCACTTGCTGCGGAGCGCGCTGCCACACGCGGGTGGTCTCACCAATTGACTCCGGGGAAATGGTGTCGGCAACCCGCAGGGCTGCTGCGAGTACGGGATCGGTGATGTTGCCGTCGTCGGGAAGCGATGGCTCGCCGCCTTCTAGCCACGCCGATGCCCGCGCGCCACGCAGGACCGACTCGGAGCCGGTGACGTTGTGCTTGCGCAGGTTGGCCTTGTGCCTATGGACGGCCTGGATAGCCTTGGCCGCGACATCAGCCGCGTGCGCAACGCCGTCGAGCTGCCACAGGGGCGCGAGGGGGTCCTTGGGGTCAAGCTGCGGAATAGCAGCGGCGGGAGCACTGTCAGCGCCACCGGCACCCGATTCAGATGCCTTCGCCTGCGCTGCCTCACGCTCTGCGCGCTTCTTCGCCGACACGGAGGATACACCCAGGCTCATGCCAGCTAGGCCACCCTTTCCGACACCGGCACCAACTCCATCGGCTCCACGCACGTTCTCAGGCTGATCGTTCATATCCCACACCCTAATTCTTCACCGCTAAGTAAGTGACAAACTTATATAGAAATGGTCAAAGATGAGAAAAACTTCAACGAGTTCTTGGCTTTTTCGCCCTTATGGCGCGCCCTACCCACAATCAGAGGTAGTATGGCAGTTTGTAACTGCAGTTTTAAAGTTTCAAACCATCTTTTCCAACCATCTGCGTAGGAGGAAGTACACGTGAGCAACGACGATACGAAGGGTCTCTTTACCGACGGCACCGAACCGCGTGTTACCGCTATCCCGCTGAGTGATGTGGATAGCAACGCATCGGGTGATGCTAGCGTCGGCCAGCTCGTGTCTAATGCTTCTTCGCAGATTTCCGCTCTGGTTCGCTCTGAGATTGAGCTGGCCAAGGCCGAAATTGCTGGCGAGGCTAAGAAGGGCGCAGTTGGCGGTGGCTTCTTCGCGGTTGCCGGCGTCGTCGCACTGTACTCCTCGTTCTTCTTTTTCTTCTTCCTCGGCTGGCTGCTGGATGTTTGGCTGCCAACCTGGGCTGCGTTCCTCATCGTTTTCGTTCTGATGCTGGTCATCGCCGGTGTTGCAGCACTGCTGGGTCTGAAGAAGGTCAAGTCGATCCGCAAGCCGGAGAAGACCATCGAGTCGATGCAGGAGCTGAAGGGGGTCGTGCCGTCGGGGTCGGCGAAGAAGTCTTCGCAGTCGAACGGTATGTACACCTAAAGGCTTAAAAGAAATTGGGCGGGACTTGTTGGTCTCGCCCTTTTGTCTTATTCAGTCCCGGTTTAAGCCCTTCGGATAAGGTATTTTCCCCTCATGACCTCCCTCAGCGATTCTCTCACTGGCCCCTGGCGTCATCGTCTCATTCACGTCCGCGGCCAGCGCCTACACATCGCCGAGTGCGGCCGCCCCTCCGATCCGCTCGTGTTGTTTATTCACGGCTCGACTGGCGGTTGGTTTGAATGGCGCGAGGTTCTGCCACTGCTTAACGACGACTCTGGCGACCCCCTCCCCGTGCACGCTGTGGCTATCTCTATGCGTGGCTACGGTCAGTCCGACCGAACACCGCAAGGCTACGATCCGTTTGAGGCGGCCCAGGACATCGCCTCATCGATTCGCTCGTTGGGGCACTCGACCGCGCTGCTGGTCTGTCAGGGGTTCGGCACCTGGGTGGCGTGGACGTTGGCTTCGCGGCAGCCCAATCTTGTCTCCGGAATTATTGGTTGTGGTGCTGCACATCCGAAAGTGTGGCTGAACCAGTTGAAGAGCCCGTGGTCGGAGGACTTCCGCAGTAGCCTGGCTCCTCTGCTGCGCCGTTCGTGGTGGGACTCGCGGCCACGGGTACCGCAGTTGCGTCGCAATAAGTTCAGCACGCAGGCGGCTGAGGCTCGCCAGCAGCGGCTCATTGAGCGCATCGTGCGCGAGTCCATGTCCACCGCCGGGGAGGGGTTCGCCGAGACCCCCGCGGGGAAACAGACCGCGGAACTCATGACCGATAGCCTGGCCAGTGGTGCACTCCGTCCTGCACTGGCTCACATGAATTGGTGGACGCGGCCGGCTCCGGCCGCTTTCCGCAAGTGGTTGAGTGCGATGGAGGGCCCGTCGAAAAGCGATGAGCACACGGTGCTGCTCGTCGGCGAGCAGGACACTCGTACCCCACGTGCGCTAGTGGAGCTCAGCTCGAGTCACGTGCGCGTTGTGCCGGATTGTGGGCACTTCCTGCCGGCAGAGAAACCTCAGGCTGTGGTGCAGGCAATCAGGGATCACTTGGACTGGTTGCCGGAGGGGTCTTAGGCTTCGGCTCGGCTGAAGCTAGCCGGAACTCTCCTGCGGTTGCGGCTGGGGCTGACCTGTCCACAGACACACAACTTTCCGCTTACCCCGCCACGCACTGCTGCGTGCCGATGGCCCCGTAGTTATTCATCGCCTCATCAATGTGTGGCTGGACCTCGGCGTGCGTCAGCGCGTAACCAGTCTGGTCATTATTCACACCGGCACCGAAGACCAAGCCCAGGATCTGGCCCTGCGGCGTAATCAGTGGGCCGCCCGAGTTACCGTGGCGCACATCTGCCTTCAGAACATAGGACTGACGCTCGTGCCTGGTCGACGAATAAATATCCGGGCCTCGAATAATGATGTTCTCCGTCACGCGCGCAGGTGTGGCCTTAAAGGGGCCGGACTCGGGAAAGCCCAGCACTACCGCGTCATCGCCCGGACGAGCTTCCTGATCCGCCCACTGCATGGGCTCCAGGGGTAGGTCGGTGGTTCGGAGCAGTGCGACGTCGTCAAGCGGATCGTAGTGCACGACGTTCGCGTCAGCCATGCCGACCACGGTTTCCAGCCGAACAGTGGTGGCGCCAGCGACCACGTGCGCGTTTGTCAGAATCAAATCCGGCGCGATGACAAAGCCAGTACCCTGCAGCAAACGTTCGCACTGCGGGGCTTCGCCCAAGACGCGGACGATGGACGGTCGAATACTGTCGACGACACCTTGCGAAATCACATTGGGGTCGACGGGTTCATCGGGGACGTTCTGCTTGTAGCCGAATGGCGGAGCGATGGCGGGCATTCCATCATCGCGAAGCTGACGGAGGATGCCACTGAAGCCGTCGCTCCATTCGTCGGGCGCGACCTGGTCAATGAGGTTCATGCCCTTGGACTCACGCACCCAGTCGGCGAACTGCCCGGGCACGGCGGTGGCCAGCGGCACGGCAATCATCCATGTCACTACCAGCGCAGTCACGGACTGCACGATGGCACCGAGGCTAGAATCCAGGCCGACTGCCAGCGGCGAGCGAATGGTATTCCGCAGCGACTGCCCCGCCACTGTTCCCACCGCATGACCAATCAACGCCAACAGAATCACCGTGCCGAGGCCCAGAAGAACCTTTCCCGACTGGTTCTCGACCTGCGCCATAGCTAGCGGCGCCAAGGGCACACCAATGACCAAGCCCAGGACAACGCCCAAAATGGCCATAATCGACGAGACGGCGCCCTGCTGCCAGCCGACGATAAGCGCGAAAATGAAGACCGCCAGCAGCGCAACGTCAAACACAGCGATTGCAGGCATCATCGTCGGCCTCCCTTCAGTACGGACAGTTTTTCACCATTAGCGGAACGCGCGAGCACCGGCAAAAGTTTCTGCACGTTGGTGTCGTCCCACGGTTCCGACCAGCCGGCCACGTCTAGCAAGTAGGACAGCACGCCGCCGGTAAAGCCCCAAACGACGAAGTCACCAACCTTAAATGCCGGTCCTGTCCAGCCGTGATAGCCCAGCATCATGCGGTTGTCCGGATTCGTCAGGTGGCTAATTGGCACATTGAGCACCGATTCCGTCTCTGCAGGGTCGACCACACGCAGCGGATGCGGTGCATGCCAATACGCCAACACCGGATTCACCGCGAAGCCAGTCCGCGAAATGTCAATCGAGTCCAGCACCCGCACCGGTGTCACCGTCTCTCGGTTCAGGCCGGTTTCTTCCTCGGCTTCACGCAGCGCGGTATCGATTTCATCCACGTCCTCGGGATCGACACGACCGCCCGGAAAAGCCATCTGGCCTGCATGCTTACGCAGGGTTGTCGCCCTGTGTGTAAGCACCACGCTGGCATCCTCCGGCCGTTGGTGCGCCTCCGCATCACCGCTGATCAGCACCAACACCGCCGACCGCGCCGGATTCCGCAACGGTTTCTCCTGCGTCGAGGAGTCTCGCCGCAACTTCGCAAACGCACGCTTCACGCTTGACGACGAAGCGGAGCGACCGGCCACCTGCTGCTCCGAGTGGCCTGTTGTGGCGTGGCTGGCGCTGCTGGCGTGACCTGCCGCGTCGTGATCAGCACTGACCAGGTGCGGCGGCAAACTATTGGTCAACCACTTCGGCAGATACAGCCCCGAGCTTGCGTCACGATTCCACGACTGTCCCTGAGTCACTTCAATGCACCTCGCACGAGATCAGTAATCTGCTGCGCATCGGTGAATTCACCAGGATGAATGGCCGCCACCGTGCCATCTGCCTTAAACACCACGGTGATGGGCACAACTCGCGGTAGATTCAACGCTGGTCCGACCACGTCGACCGTGTCCGAGTAGGTCGGTAGCTTCACTCCGATTTCCTGCAGGAAGGCTTGGCCACGCCCCGCCTCGCGAGCCGCATGCACCGTCGCCACCTGCACGTCCGGATTGTCCTTGGCCCATTGCTCAATAAGCGGTAGCTCTTGGCGACACGGCGCACAGTTCCACGCCCAGACATTAAGCACTGTCGGCTTGCCCTCGACGATCTGCCCCATGTCCACCAGTTCCACTTGCCCAGCCTCGTTGTCCTGGCTTGCCGAGTCTCCCGACTCCGCCAACAGCGGCAAGCGCACACCGGTCAGCGAGCCACTACCCGCTACCGCCGCGATCTCATCCTTTGACATCGCTGGCGCTGCCGGTGCACCATCCACTTCACCATCACTGCCAGCGCCATCACCATTGCCAGCGCCATCCGCATCGACACTCACACCAGATCCGGTCCCACCACCGTCGGCCTCGTCATTGCCACCAGTGGTATTCACAATCGCGAAAATCACCAGACCCACAATGCTAATTCCCGCGATGAGCAGCGTAATCAGCGATGCCGAACGGTTAACGTCCGCCTGCCGATCCTCATAGTGGCCACCATTGTGACTATGACCGCCCTGCTCATTCACGAAAAGTGCTCCTCGACTAGTCCTGTGTCGCTGTGGTGTTGCGCGCGCTATCCCCGTCGTCAAGCGCGGAAAGTTCCTCCCCACTGTAGCCGTCATTAAGACCGGCCAGGTAGAGAAGCCATTCCCTATCGTCTGACTTAATCAACTTCTCCGCAGTCTCCGGCTCCGCCGGACCCGCGACACCATACGACGGGCAATCCGCCGCCAAGAAGCACGCCCCGCACGCCGCCCGGCGCGAATGGCACACCCGGCGACCGTGGAAAATCAGGCGATGCGAAAACCACGTCCACTCCGCGCGCGGTAGCACCTCCATCATCTCGTGCTCAACGCGCACCGGATCTTCCTGCTCTGTGAGCCCCATGCGCCGCACCAGACGCCCAAAATGCGTATCGACCGTCAAACCCGGCACCCCAAAAGCATTCCCCAGCACCACGTTTGCCGTCTTTCGCCCCACGCCCGGCAGCTTCACCAGCTCCTCCAACGTGCCCGGGACCTCGCCGCCGTGCTGCTCCATCACCCCCTGCGCAAAGCCGATAATGTTCGCAGCCTTATTCCTATAGAAACCCGTCGGCCGAACGAGCTCCTCGACCTCCTCCTGATTCGCAACCGCCAAATCGGCAGGGCTGGGGTACCTAGCGAACAGCGCCGGCGTGGTCATATTCACCCGCACGTCCGTACACTGCGCCGACAGAATCGTCGCCACCGCGAGCTCATACGGATTACGAAAGTCCAGCTCACAGTGAGCATTCGGGTATGCCACCGCCAGCGTGCGGTTAATCCGCCGCGCGCGCCGCACCATACCCAGGCGCGTCTCCTTCCCTCGCGCCGCCGGATGCGCCCCCACCGCCCGACGCTTCTTCGACGTCAGGGATCCCTGCGGGTGCGTGGGCTGGGGTTTGCTCGTCGCCTGGTGCTTGCTTATCTGGTGCTTGCTTATCGACGATGCCTTGCCGGTCGTATCCATGGTCGTAGTGTATCGGCTACCCCGGATTGCAATTCGCGTGCGCACCTTTCGCGGGCCGAATCCTTCGATTCGTCCGGGATGCGGATGGAACCGGTAGCAGCTCGGGCATATTCGGTCAAAAACCAAAGAAGTCATGCCCCACCACATCTTGGAACACCGTTAGCGAATTATTAGTTATAAATACACAGTTCAGCGGCTTTTCACCAGAATTCCCCACAGGCGCAGTGGCTCTTTTGCTACAGTGGTGCTTATCACATCTTGGTGACGGCGTAGTTTTGGGATGCATCTGTAGAGGCGATTTGTCGTGAAATTCGCCCAGGGATGAACCTGCCTTGAAAGCTGGCAGCGGCGTTACCGGGAAAGACCGAAAGTAGTGGGACTAGTGGGACGGGGTAGTTTCTCTTCCTGTTTGGCCACTGCAATCTGTAGTCGAGTGCTAATTTGGCGGCTGCTGGCCTGTATTTACGGTGGTTAGTGGCCAAAGACAGGAGAATTTTACCGTGGATGACGTCAAGGAGATTCTCTCCCGGGCCGGTGTATTTCAGGGAGTCGACCAGGAGGCTGTGCAGGCCTTGCTCGGCGAGCTCGAGACGGTTCGCTTCCCGCGTGGAACCACCATCTTCAATGAGGGTGAGCCGGGCGATCGGCTCTACATCATTATTGATGGCAAGGTGAAGCTGGCTCGTCGCTCAGCCGACGGTCGTGAAAACCTGTTGACCATCATGGGCCCGTCCGACATGTTCGGCGAGCTCTCCATCTTCGACCCGGGCCCGCGCACCTCCTCGGCGGTCTGCGTCACCGAAGTTTCCGCCGCGTCCATGAGTGCCGATCAGCTGCAGGAATGGGTTGGTTCGCACCCTGATGTTCCAGCTCAGCTGCTGCGCATGCTGGCCCGCCGTCTGCGCCGCACCAACAATTCACTGGCTGACCTCATTTTCACCGACGTCCCAGGTCGCGTTGCTAAGTCCCTGCTTCAGCTGGCCAATCGCTTCGGTGTTCAGGAAGGTTCTGCTCTCCGCGTGAACCACGACCTGACTCAGGAGGAAATCGCACAGCTCGTCGGTGCCTCCCGAGAGACCGTTAACAAGGCTCTGGCAGAGTTCGCCCACCGCGGCTGGATTCGCCTTGAGGGCAAGTCCGTGCTCATCTCCGATACGGAGCGTTTGGCCCGCCGCGCACGTTAGCTTGTTGCGCACGTTAGCTTGTGGCGCACGTTAGCTTGTGGCGCTTGCGGCGCTGCCCAAACGACTCACATCCCGCAGCCTCTGCTTTTGGATCCTCGGTTCCCGTAGGAGCACATGAAACGCATGAGGCTCGCGGGATTTTTGTTGTCTTCCCCCGCTGGCCTGGCATGCTGACCTGGTATGCCGGCCTGCCATGCTGACCTGGCATGCCGGCCAAGTTTGGCGCACTTATCGATGCTTTTCTGCCACTTATCGATGCTTTTCCACCACTTATCGATGCTTTCCCGGCACCTATCGATGCACCATTCACCGATTTCTCCCCGCATCAATCACTTATCGATGCGCTGTTCACTTATGCGCGCGCTATAGCTCATCGACAAGTGGATACCTCATCGATAAGTGATTGAGCTGGCCCCGACGAGGCCAACCCACCCAACCGGCACTAGCCCACCCCAACCAGCACTACCCCAAACAAAAAGCGCGCAACCCGCAAAACTGCAGGTCAAACGCTCTTTTCATGCGGTGAGTCGAGCTCAGCTTCACTCAAGCTCGGCTTCAGCCAAGCCTCAATTTCGCCCAGCCCAGACCAGCCCAGCAACCAGCCGAAGCCAAAGCCCAGCCAAAGCCCAGCAATTACTCCCCGTGATCGCGCAGGTAGCGCAGGGTCACACGAGTCGACTGCTCAGCAGCATGACGCAGCACCGGATCGACATCGGTGTAAATCTCATCCACAATCTGGTCGACCGTAGCTTCGTCGCCCAGCTTGGCAACGGCATCCTTCACCTGCTGAAGGCGCAGCTTACGACGCTCAATGTACTTCTGCGTCATTACAGTGATGTCCGGCAGGTCAGCACCATGCCCAGGCAGCAGACGAACACCCTTGCCGCGCGAATCCAGCATTTTCAGGGTTTCCATGTACTTACCCAGGTCGCCGTCGGTCTCCGAGATCATAGTGGTGTGGCGGCCAGCGATCGTGTCACCGGTAACGATGCCTTCAACATCGTCCTCGCCATCACCAGTGTGGATGAAGAAGCAGACGGAATCAGCGGTGTGACCAGGGGTTGCCACGACCTCAATCTGCGGAGTCACTCCGTCGAGGACGATACGTTCGCCGTCGACAAGCGGATCCTGACCTCCCGCGCAGTACTGAGACTCCAGCTCACGAATCGGCGCGCCGGTGAGCTGGCGGAAACGTGCGGCGCCATCAGCATGGTCGCCATGACGGTGCGTCAGCAGAATCAACGCAACGTCGCCGGCATAACGCTGCAGGACGTTCAGGTGTCCCTCGTCCTCCGGGCCCGGATCGATGACAATGCTGCGGCTATCCCCCTCAGCCTTAATAACGTAGGAGTTCGTACCCTCCAGCGAAGAGTAGCTGGGGTTCGGGCACAGAACGACGCCCACAGACTGAGAAATCTGACGCAGTTGGCTATACGCAGGATGCTCCATGTCCTCTATCCTACGTGGTTGCGCAATCCGGGGAGCGCGCCACGTCGTCCAATTCGGCTCATTTGGGTGTAAGCACGCTTTACGACGACCCGGAGAACGCAACATTCCCACTGGTCACGGCAGCAAACACAGCAGCTACTGGGCTACTTCAACGATGATCTCGACTTCCACGGGAGCGTCCAGCGGAAGCTGATTCACACCCACTGCTGAACGAGCGTGCTGGCCGCGTTCACCGAAGACCTCGCCGAAGAGTTCCGAGGCTCCATTGATAACGCCCGGCTGACCAGTGAATCCGGCGGCGGAATTGACGAAGCCGACGACCTTCACGATGCGGGCGACATTGTCTAGGCCAACCTCAGCATCGACTGCGGCCAAAGCGTTAAGAGCGCAGGTGCGGGCGGCCTCCTTGGCCTCCTCAGCAGTGACTTCTGCGCCGACGTGGCCGACGTGGGTGAGCTCGCCGTTAACGAATGGGAGCTGACCGGAGGTGAAAACAAGGTTGCCCGTGCGCGTTGCGGGTACGTAGGCCGCAACTGGCGCGGCAACTGCAGGCAGGGTAAGCCCCAGGCCCTCGAGGGCCTGGGAAGGAGTGCGAGATTCAGAGTTGCTCATTTAAGTTAAGCCTTTCCACGGCGACTGGGGGCCGGGCGAATAAAGCCGGCCAAAGAAAGATGGCAGCCAACCGTGAGTCAGCTGCCAATCGAAAGCACAACCGCCGTTGTTAGTTAGGTGCTAGACACCGAGGTAATTAGTCAGCCTTCGGGCGCTTGAAGTAACCGACGTGGTTTTCGCCGGTCGGGCCGGGGAGAACAGTGACGAGTTCCCAGCCGTCCTCACCAAAGTTGTCCAGGATGGCCTTGGTGTTGTGAATGAGCAGCGGTGCGGTGAAGTATTCCCATTTAGTAGTCATGGAAGCTACTTTATCTGTCCCCCAGCCTCGCGCGCTGGGGGTTTAGTTTTACTTCGGTCTAAGTTCGGTTTTTACTTAGCCAGCTTTGCCTTGCGCTGAGCTGCGTACTGCTCAGCGTAGAAGTCGGCCCACGAAGTAATTTCCGGGTGCTCGCGCAGCATTGCGCGGCGCTGACGCTCGGTCAGGCCACCCCAGACGCCGAACTCGACGCGGTTATCCAGAGCGTCGGCACGGCACTGCAGAACCACTGGACAGTGGCGGCAGATAACTGCGGCTTCGCGCTGTGCGGCGCCGCGAACGAACAACTTATCCGGGTCAATATCGCGGCACTTAGCGCGCGGGACCCACTCCTGACGATCGCGGAAGCTCTCTACACCGAGCTCGTAGTCTGGCGTAGTAGCAGTGCGGTTGCGATCGGGAATCGTGGCGGTCATTGTAGCCTCCTCGTGCCTGCGATTTTCGTTATTTCGAAATAGTTTCAACTAAATAGTGCTGAAATTTTGTTGTAAGTCTATTCACACCAACCAAATAATGTCGATTGGGTCACACTGGGAGGGTGGGCGTGGCGCAGCTCTAAATACAACGATGCAGGTGGGGCAACTTTTTCCAACAAAAGCACGGGGGTGATTTACGTCACTATGAAAATCTTTTTCCAGAAACCACCACACGATGAGTTGCCCGGTATTGTAAGGGCGCTCGTAGCACTCCTCCCCCGCTCGCCAGGCGTTTTACTGGACTCCCCGGGCATGTCACTAGGTGGATTTTCGAAAACCCACTTCGGCTCAATCCGCCCTACCTTGTAGTGTGATTGCTGTGAATAAAGGTTCGACGCTGTTCAAGCTCTCCGTTGCCACTGTGTTGGCAGCGTTGATTATGGCCAGCGCCCTCTTTCCTCTTGTGGGCGGCTCGGCCTACCTCGTCGCGCGCACGGCTGATGAATTCGCGTCGGCGTCGCGGTCGGTGATTTCTAAGGACGCACCAGGGGTCACCACTATTACGGATCGTAATGATCAGCCAATTGCGTGGCTCTATGATCAGAGGCGGTTTAATGTGCCGTCGGAACGCATCTCGCCAGCTATGAAGGACGCGCTGGTCAGCGTGGAGGATAGGCGCTTTTATGAGCACTCTGGTGTGGACTGGAAGGGTACTGCTCGTGCGGCGGTAAAGAACTTCATGTCTCAGTCGGTGCAGGAAGGCGCCTCCACGATTGAGCAGCAGTTGATTAAGAACCACACGCTGCTCGTGGACGCGCAGTCGGAGTCGGAGCGCCGCGCTGCTACTGCCACGGATTATGGCCGCAAGATCCGCGAGATTCGCATCGCGTTGGATCTGGAAGATGAGCTGACGAAAGACGAAATTCTGACTAAGTACCTGAACTTGGTCCCCTTCGGCAATGGCGCTTTCGGTGTGGAAGCTGCAGCTCAGACCTACTTCGGCATTCCCGCGTCCGATCTGAATGTCCCGCAGGCCGCTCTGCTCGCGGGCATGGTTCAGCAGTCCTCCGGGCTCGATCCGTATACAAATCCGGAAGGTGCGCATGCACGGCGTAACGACGTGCTTGCGGCCATGGAATCCACGGGGGCAATTGGCCCGCAGGAGGCTCAGGACGCCAAGGCAGCTGATCTCGGCATCCTTCCGGAGCCTCAGCGCCTGCCGCAGGGCTGTATCGCGGCGGGCGATCGGGGTTTCTTCTGTGATTATGTGGTCTCCTACTTGGAGAACCACGGTATTGAGACCGAGAAGCTCAAGCGCGGTGGCTTCCATGTGAAGACCACACTGGACCCGCGTGTGCAGGACAGCGTGCAGGAGTCTCTGCGTCAGCAGGCGTCACCGACTGCGGATGGCGCAGCCGAGGTTATGAGTTTGCTTGAGCCTGGGGATGACTCCAGGAAGTTGCTCGCGATGGCGTCGTCACGCGTATACGGCCTCGATGCGGAACAAATGCAGACCGTGCAGCCGCAGCCATTTACGCCGGTGGGCAATGGCGCGGGCTCGATTTTTAAGATTTTCGCGGCGACGTCGGCGGTGGAAAAGGGGCTGGGTATTGACACCAACTTCCCGGTGCCGCGTCGCTATGAGGCCTCCGGGCTGGGCACCGGTGGCGCAGAGGGCTGCCCGCCGGGCCTGTACTGCGTGGAGAACGTAGGTAGTTTCCCGCCGTCGATGTCGCTGCGTGAGACGCTCGCACGGTCGCCGAATACTCCTTTTATTCAGATTTCGGAGCTGGTCGGCGTCGATGGCGTGATGGACATGGCGGTACGCCTGGGCATGCGCTCATACACGGAGCCGGGCAGTTTTGATGGTGAGTCCTCGGTGGCGGACTATGTCTCGGAGCATAAACTCGGCTCGTTCGTGCTGGGTCCGACGTCGGTGAATAACCTTGAGCTGTCCAATGTCGCTGCCACCCTGGCCAGCAATGGCCGCTGGTGCGAGCCCTCTCCGATTGAGTCAATCACGGACTCCAAGGGCAATGCGGTCAAGCTAAATGTGCCACCGTGCGAGCAGGCAGTGGAGCCGGGTGTCGCGCACGCGATTGCTAATGCGCTCAGCAATGACGCCACCGATGGCACCGCGAAGGATGCCGCGAAAGAGCTGAATTGGGAAGGCCCAGTCGCGGCTAAGACCGGTACCACCGAGTCGAACCAGTCTGCGGCATTCCTGGGCTTCACCGGCGGCCTGGCCGGATCGGTGTACGCCTACAACGACACCCCGACTGTCACGGAGCTGTGTACGTCGCCGCTACGCCAGTGCCCGAACGGCAACCTCTTTGGTGGTCGCGAGCCCGCGCGGACATGGTTCGGCGCAGTCGGCCCGGTTATCGAGGATTATGGCGGAAAGAACCTCCCACCACTGGATTCGGACTACGGACTGGGTACCTCTATCACCCAAATGCCGAATGTGGTGGGCATGCAGAAGGCCGAGGCCCGGGAGACCCTTAAGAAGGCCGGCTACAAGGTAGAGGAACGCACAGTCTCCCTCACCGGCGAGTCGCGCGGAATCGTGGTCGGGTTGGATCAGCCGCCGCTACTACTCAAGGGTGGCACCGTCACAATCCGCGTGGCCGATGGCACCCGCCGTCCGACCCCGCCACCAGCGCCGTCGCCACGACCGGACTCGACGACGACCCGGCCGGATCCGCTACCGCAGTTCCCTCGCCCGAACACTCCGCCAGCGCCGAGCTTGCGGGATCTGATTCCGCTGCTGCCGTTCTAGTTCACCCTAGAAGGCAGCTCCAACGCTTATCGCCGAAAAAGGAAACGGCGAAAGGTCGCGCTAGCCCTGCAGGGCAGCCTTAACGGCCTCGGAAAGCCGCTTGCCATCGACCTGGCCAGCGGCCTTTTCCTTAGCCACCTTCATAACCTGGCCCATGATCTTCATGCTCGGCGCGTCATCGCCAGCAACCTCGGCCACAGATTCCGCGACGAGGTTCTTCACGGCGTCGTCGTCAAGCTGTTCCGGCTGGTAGCGGGCGAAAACCTCTGCTTCGGCGAGTTCGGCGTCGGCAAGTTCCTGACGGCCGTTCTGGGCGTACATCTCAGCGGACTCGCGACGCTTCTTGACCTCCCGCTCAATCACACGCAGCACCTCGTCATCGGTGAGCTCGTGCTTGGAGCCGGAAACCTCCTCGGTCTGGATGGCGGCCTTCAGCATGCGCAGCGCCGCAACGGTTTCCTTGTCGCGGGCCTTCATCGCGGCGGTCATATCGGAGACAATTGTGTTCTTCAGTTCACTCATACGCCCTAGATTACCGCTGTAGTTGATAGTGTCTCTGTCATGACATCGCGCGCTTTTTCCAACCAAATTCTGCGGTCTGCCGCAGCTCTCGCCACGCTTGGCTTGACGACGTTCCTCTACGCGAACCAAATCGAATTGCGTGCATTTAAACTCCACCGTGTGCAAGTTCCCGTGCTGGCACCCGGCACGCTCGCCCGGGTGGGAAAGCGCGAGGGTGAGCCTTTCCGGATTCTGCATGTCTCCGACTTCCACATGCTCCCCGACCAGAAGTTGAAGCAGAAGTGGGTTGCCAGCCTCGATGCTCTGAACCCTGACCTGGTGATTAATACCGGCGACAACCTGGGCAGCGACAAGGCCGTCCCCAGTGTCCTCGCAGCGCTCGGCCCCCTACTGAACCGTCCGGGTGCCTTCGTGTTCGGTACGAATGACTACTTCGCGCCACGGCCTGTCAATCCGCTGAAGTACCTGACAGGCAAGAAGCGCAAGCCCTCACGCGTCGAACTGCCGTGGCGCGGCATGCGCGCTGCGTTTATCGAGCACGGCTGGCAGGATGCCACCCATGCCCGGCTGGAGTTTGTGGCGGGTGGCGTGAAGGTGGCGCTGTCCGGTGTAGATGACCCTCATCACGAGTTGGAGGATTATTCGCAGATCGCCGGTGCTCCGAATGCGGATGCCGACATCGCTATCGGCCTGTCGCACTCGCCAGAGCCCCACGTGTTGGATGCTTTTGCGGAAGACGGCTACGACCTGGTGCTTTCTGGTCACACACACGGTGGCCAGGTGTGCCTGCCCGGCGGGAAGGCCATTGTGACCAACTGCGGTATCGACCGCTCGCGGGCCTCGGGGTTGTCGCGCTGGACCGAGAAGACATGGCTGCATGTCTCCAATGGCCTTGGCACTTCCCCTTACGCTCCGGTGCGCTTGTTCTGCCGCCCATCCGCGACCTTGATTGAGGTTGTGGAGCGGGATTCGTAGTTCGTAGTCCGTCGGGGTGCAGTTCGTAGTTTGTAAGGGCGCGGCGGAGACCGCGGCTTGTTCCCACAGCCCGTTAAGCAGGCGTTTTGCATTCTGACTCAGCGTCGGGCTAAAGTAAGTCCTCGCAAGCACAGCACTGAGACGTATGTTCCCAGTTCGTGTCTGCGGCCTCGGGGTATGGCGCAGCTTGGTAGCGCGCTTCGTTCGGGACGAAGAGGCCGTGGGTTCAAATCCCGCTACCCCGACCAAGTAGAAACCCTCTCTCACCTGGAGTTATCCGGGCGAGGGAGGGTTTCGTCGTTGGCTGCTGAACCCTACTATTTGCCGCGGTTCAGGGTTGATAGCCAAAGAGTGCGTCCAGTTCTCAAGGTAGCGACTAGTCAGGCCCCAACTGCGGCAGCACCACAGCCCGGAGTTACGGGGTTACGTGGCAAAACTGTCAACCCGAAAACTCAGGGGCTGCAAATGTGAAACTGTCTGAGTTTATGACACTTTCAAGCCATTTTTCGGGCG
>NZ_KE150404.1:691851-721567 GCF_000411235.1 Corynebacterium sp. HFH0082 | reverse complement strand
ATTTTTGTCATAAACGCAGTCAGTAACTCGCATCAATCCAACACCACCTGTCATAAACGCAGTCAGTAACTCGGTTCGACACCCCGTCCATCACTCGTACCTATGTATTTTCACTACTGGATCCGCAGAGCCTTTCCCCGCTCCCCCAAATGCCCCTTTCACCCCGCGTGGAGCATTTTCGTGGCTGTTAGTCTGTAGAAGTACGAACCTTTTTAACAGCAATGTGAAAGTAGCCCCCAAGTGACGCACCTGGCAACAGCTCTGGCATCAGCCAGCCCCTTTACAGCCAGTCCGCCGTCGGCGACCGCACCACCAGACCAGACATTGGCTTCTGAGTTTGCGTCCGGCGGCGTATCGGCAACATTGAATTCTTTAGATTCCATTCTTTCTGCCCCGGCAACGATTACCCCCCAAGCAAGCAGCTCCGCAGAGCACGCAACAACGCTCGCAGCTCAAGCAGCTCAAGCAGTCCAAGCCACCCAAGCAGCCCAAACCTCCGCCAACAGCCTGACCCTCCTTTCGGTCCCGCTGTTGGTCGCGGTTGCCCTGGCGCTGACCCCGCTGTTTGTGAAGCTCCTTGGTCGTCACGCAGGCTGGCCCATCGTCGCGTTTTTTCTCGCGTCGGTGGTCCAGCTTTCGCGTGTAACGGGCGATATTCTCGACGGCACCACCTTCACCTGGTCCCGCGTCTGGTCCCCGGAACTGAACGCGGCGTTTGCGCTGAAGCTCGATCCCCTCTCCATGGTGTTCAGCTTCTTGGCGCTGTTGGTGGGCTCGATAGTCTTCATCTACTCCACCGCGTATTTGCCGCCGAAGAAATCCGCGATGAGCTTCTACGTCTTGATGACGGCGTTCATGCTGGCGGTTTTGCTCCTCGTGCTTGCCGACGACATCATGCTCCTCTTCATCGGGTGGGAGCTGGTCTCGATGGCCTCGTTCCTGCTCATTGCAAGATCGGGCTCGTCGGGCGAGCTGGGCTCGTTGCGCACACTCCTGCTGACCTTCACCGGTGGCCTGCTGCTTCTGGCCGCCCTCGGCGGTGCGGTGTGGCTAACCGGCTCCACGAACCTCACCGAGGTTTTGGCTTCGCCTGAGTGGGAGGCCAACCCGGCAGCGCGCAGCCTCATTGCCGCGCTGGTGGCCCTGGGCGCTTTCACGAAGGCAGCCCAGTTCCCCTTCCACGCCTGGCTTCCAGAGGCCATGGCGGCGGCAACTCCCGTCTCGGCTTTCTTGCACGCTGCGGCCGTCGTCAAGGCGGGCGTTTACCTGCTGATGCGTTTTTCCACGGTCTTCGCGGACGTGCGCGTGTGGCAGTTGCTGCTGATTGTCATGGGTATGTGGACGGCTGTTGCCACGGCCTACTTTGCGCTGCAGCAGACTGACCTGAAGAAGCTGATTGCGTACTCGACGGTCTCGCAGTTGGGTTGGATTGTCGCCACGATTGGTGTGGGCACGAAGTTCGCGATTATGGCTGCGGTTGTGCACACCATTGCGCACGCGATGTTTAAGTCTTCGCTGTTCATGATGGCTGGTGTGGTTGATCACCAGGCAGGCACGCGCGATATTCGTCGCCTCGGTCCGCTGTGGAAGCAGATGCCGTGGAGCTTTGGCTCGATGATTTTCGGTGCGGCATCGATGGCGGCAATTCCGCCGTTCTTCGGCTTCATGTCGAAGGAAGGCATGCTGACCGCATTCGAAGGTGCGCCGCTCAGCAACACCGGTGTCGTCATTCTGCTGACGGTGGCGGCGATTGGTGCGATTGGTACTTTCGCGTACTCGGCACGTTTGGTGTTCGGTGCATTTGTGGATGGTCCGCGCAATGTTGACCACATCACTGAGGCTCCAATTTCGCTGTGGCTCCCGGCTGCCATCCCTGGCGTGCTTAGCCTTCCAGCCGCCTTCGCTGCCGGCGCTATTTTGAACCGCCCGCTGGACCGCGTGGCCGATACGGTCGGTCAGCTTCCGGCTGGCACGACTCAGGAATCACACTTGAGCCTGTGGCACGGCGTGAATGTGCCGCTGATTATCTCTGTGATTGTGCTGGCTGTCGGCGTGGGCTTCATCTTCACTCGTGCCCGCGTAGGCGCCGTCATGGCAGACCGCAAGCTCTTCCCGTTCACCGGCGTGGAGGCAATCAACGCGTCGCTGAGCGTCTCGCAGCGTGTGGGGCGCGCGATGGGCAAGGTGGCGCGTTCGCATCAGCCATCGCGTCACCTGTTGCCGCTGCTTGGTTTGCTCGCGGTGTACGCCCTGGTTATTGCAATCGCTCCGGGTGTCGGCGGCGCTCCGGTGCTGCCGAAGATCGACGGCATCGACCACCTGACCGACCTGATTCCGCTGGTCGTTGTCGTGATTGGTGTGTGGGCCACGCTTCGGGCGAAGAACCGCTTGCAGGCGGCTGTGCTGCTCGGCGTCACCGGTGTTGGTGTCACGCTGCAGATTCTCCTGCTGGGCGCACCGGATGTGGCCTTGACGCAGTTCATGGTGGAAATCCTGACTGTCGTGCTGATGATGCTGGTGCTGCGCTTCCAGCCGCGTGCGTTCTCTGAGACCTCGAAGAACCGCCGTGCCTCGGCGGCGGTTGTGGCAGTTGCCGTGGGCTTGGCTACGTTCGGCGCGGTGTGGTTCCTCACTGGCCGTCGTCAGATGCCTGAGGTCGCGCAGTGGTACATCGACAACACTGAGAAGGTCACGGGCGAAACCAACATTGTCAATGTGATCCTGGTTGAGTTCCGTGCTTTCGATACGATGGGTGAGCTGGCGGTTCTCGGTATGGCGGGTGTCGCGATGGCGGCGGTTGTCACGTCGATGCCTCGCTTCCCGCACCTGCTCGATCAGCCTTCCCCGCTTGCGGAGCCCGCTCTGAACTCCATCATGATGCGTTGGCTGGTGCGCTGGTTGGCTCCGCTTCTGTTCGCCCTGTCCGCTGTGGTTCTCTACCGCGGCGGTACCGCTCCGGGCGGCGGCTTCAACGCGGCGCTGATTGGTGCCGCTGCCGTCATGCTGATTTACCTGTCCAAGGACCGCGACGAGCTGGTCTTCGGCAAGAAGATCCCGGTGGCGCTCAGTGCTGCGGGTGTCATCACGGCTATCGGCACGGGCTTCGTCGGATTCGCCAAGGGGTCGTTCTTGGCACCGTTGTACGGCGAGTTCCTGGGGCAGCACCTCACCACGGCATTGCTTTTCGACGTCGGCGTGTACCTGGCCGTCATCGGCATTGTGGCAACCGCGCTGAATCTCCTGGGCGGCCCGAACCGTCCTGGTGTGACCGGGTCGGACGATGTGATGCAGGATCTCTACTCAGACCGCTCGAGCTTGCGGGTGCCGCCGGAGATGGGCGTGTTCGCCTCAGAAGCGGAGAGCGCCTCCGCCCCCGCCCCAGCTCATGCCACCGTTGAGGAGGCTAAGAAGTGATTATCGCCATCATGGCTGCCGTCCTCGCAGGCGGTGGCACGTACCTGGTGCTACAGCGCGGCATGCTGCGCACCATCATCGGCATGACTCTGATTTCCCATGCCGCCAACCTGATTATTTTGTCCACGGGTGTCGGCGCCTGGCGTGGCGAGCCGCTGCTGGGCAACGAGGCTACTGCGGGCGCTGGCGCTGCCGAGCAGATGGCTGACCCGCTGCCGCAGGCATTCGTGCTGACGGCCATCGTGATTACCATGGCCGTCACCGCGTTCATGCTGGCTCTGTCTGGTTTGGGCCGCGATGACGACACTCGTATCCATGAGGACCGCGAGGCTATGCGACAGCTGTCGACGGCTGGTCGTCGTGCAGGTAAGCACATTCCGGCTGACTCGGACTCCACGGTCACCGGCACCCCAGGGGTCTCTCCGGCTCCGAATAAGTTCCCGCGCGAGACCCCATTCGGCGGTGACGAGAAATGGTAGAAGCCTCTGCAATGACCTCTGCAATGTCCACTTCAACTCTGTCTTCGCTACTGCCGCTGTTTGCGGCACTGCCGCTGATTCTGTCGGCGGTCGCAGCCATCCTGCCGAAGCTGTGGATGCGCGCGACGATGGGCATCGCCGTTCCGGCACTATCGTCGCTGGCTGCGTTTTGGGTGATGTTCTACGTCACTGAAAACGGCCCGGTCGGCCACGGTGTGGGCGCGTTCCCCGGTGGTATCTCGATTCCTTTCTTGGCGGACACGTTCTCCATGCTGATGCTGGGTGTGGCCGCGGCTGTGGTTGCCATCGGTAACTGGTTCGCCCACGTCGCGGGCGAAAACACTTCGCGGTTCTTCCCCTCCCTGACGCTGATGATGTTGTCCGGTATGTCGGGTGCTTTCCTGACTGCCGACCTGTTCAACTTCTTCGTGTTCATGGAGGTCATGCTGCTTCCCTCCTACGGCCTAATTGCGGTCACCGGTACCTGGCACCGCCTGGCTGCTGGTCGTAGCTTCGTGCTGGTCAACCTCTTGACCTCCACGGTGCTGCTGATTGGTGTCGCGCTGATTTACGGCTCGGCGGGCAATGTGAACATCGCAATGCTGGCGGACATGGCCAGTGAGGGCGGCCCTGGCGGCACGGGTGTGGTCGCACTCGGCATTGTCATCATTGCGCTGTGCGTGAAGGCTGGTTTGGTTCCGGCGCACACATGGCTGCCGAGGACGTACCCGTCGACAAGCCCTGCGGTGATGGCACTGTTCTCTGCGGTGCATACGAAGGTTGCGGTGTACATGCTCTTCCGCATTTACGTCGTGATTGTGGGCATGAACCCCTCCTGGCACTGGCCGATCATTATCATCATGGCGATCTCGATGCTGGTCGGCGCATTTGCTGGTCTCGCGGAGAACACCATGCGTGAGGTGCTGGCCTACCAGATGGTCACGGGTATGCCGTTCATTCTGATTGTGCTGGCATTCACGGATGCTAACGACGGGGGCGGCGCCAAGGCTGCGCTGGCTGCGGGTATTTTCTACGCAATCCACCACATGGTGACTGTCGGCGCCCTCATTCTGGGCTCCGGCGCGGTGGAAGAGACCTACGGTACGGGTACGCTCTCCAGGCTTTCTGGGCTTGCTCGCCGCGACCAGGCGGTCGCCTGGGTGATGGCGGCAATGAGCTTCTCCATTGTGGGCTTCCCGCCGTTTTCCGGCGTGTGGGGCAAGGTGGGCATTGTCTTTGCCTCTGCCGCTACTGGCGATGCCCGCTCGATCGTTGCGATTACCGCAATCATCGTGGCCTCGCTGGGCTCGCTGCTGGCCATGATTCGCCTGTGGCGCGCGGTCTTCTGGGGCCGACCGATGCAGGGTGTGGATGATTCTGTTCGAGTTCCGGGAACGCTGGTTGCGCCGTCCGCCATGCTGGCAATTGTTTCCGTGGCCATGTTCGTCGCGGTCGGCGCCGTCACTTGGGCGACCACCGGCGCGGCCGATGCGCTGCTGAATATTGATGGCTACCGCGAGGCCACACTCGGCGGAGTTGAAAACGCCATCGGAGGTATTTACTGATGAAGTTTCTACACGTTATCCGCTATTCCCTCTGGCTGGTCTGGCAGGTTGTTGTAGCTGCGACGGACGTGGTGCTCGATACTCTGCGCCCGAACCAGAAGCAGCAGCCGGTGCTCATTGGACTGCCGCTGCGTGTGAAGTCTGACCTTGAGGTCACTCTCTTTGCCGAGTCCATCACCATGACCCCGGGCACGCTGGTCTGCGGCGTCCGTGAAACCGATGCGGGACGGTTGTTTATCATCCACGCGATCTTCGGTGCCGACCTGGACGCGCTGTACGACTCCCTCTACGACATGGAGGAGCACCTCGTCCCCCGCCTCCGCGATGTCCCCCGCCCGAAGGCATTTGTCTTCGAGGAATACAACGCAGACCAGTTCATTGACCCGGATGCCGTCGTCGGTGTTGCCGCTGAGGTCGACCATGGTCTGCCACTGCCGGATGGCATTGCCTCCAATGGCGAAGACAAAGGAGCACGCTCATGAATGACACATTGATCGATCCCACCGCAGTACAGGTAATTAGCGGCATTGGCATTGCTCTGTGTTCAGTGGCGCTGCTTGTGGGCGTGGTGCTGATCTTCCGGGTCAAGGGCAATGTCTCACGCGCAGTGCTTTCCGACGCCGCCTTCTACCCCATGGTGGGAGTGTTCCTCACAACTGCCATGCTGCGGACTACAGCCATTACTTTCGATATTGCAATGCTGGCGGGCTTGCTTGGCATTTTGTCGACCGTGGGCCTGGCCCGAGTTATTTCCCGTGGCCGCCGCTAAGACCGATTAAGGACGAATCGCACTATGAGTATCGCTTCAATCCTTGTAACTATCTTGTTTGCCGTGCTGGTCATTGGCGGATCTCTGTACCTGCTCCTGGCGGGCGTGGCCATGTGGCGCTCTAAAGATGCCCTGAGCCGGTTGAACCAACTTTCCGCCGGAATCATGGTGGGCATCCCCGCGCTGGTGATTGCCAACTTGGTCTTAGAGGCCGACCAGGGCGATCTGACGTGGGGCAAAACCCTCACCGCCATTCTGGCCATTGTTGCTGTCCTGGTCGTCGCTACCGTCGCCTCCGAAGTACTTGGACGCGCGGTGCTGGGTGCCCGTGACGGCTCCGCTGAGGACTACGTCCCGGAGCGGTAGCTAGCGGCGCGGGAAACGTCCTGAACACACCGTTAGCGGCCAGTTTCACAGCGACCCCTCAGCGCGCTCCGACACCCCCTTTAGGCCACCCGGCCTACCCAAAAGGGGGTATATTTCCCCACACTTTTGGCCTCCCACAATGTGATGTACCTCTCATGGGCTATGGCCCGCTCGTTAACCCCGCTTATGCCCCTAAATTGAGTGGCAGTTTTTGCCATTTACTAAACTTTGGTTTCCCTTACTTAGGGAACCCTTAGTTATCATTTGTGATGAATTTGCCGTTTGCCTGCACCTTTGTGACACCAAGAACAAAACAATCAATGCAATCCCGGTAAATTTTAAGAAAACAACGCTTTTGTCATCCGATATTCAGGCAGAGGCCGGAGTCGTCACAGACACCACAAAACCGCCCTCTTTCCAATGTTTTTAGGCGAATTTGAGCGAGCTTTGAGGGACGCAACCGACCGAAAGCGGATCGAGGCACTTATTTTTTCATTGCAGCCCCTTGCCCCATCGGTTAACTTAATTTCTGTGAGTCAGCCAAGAGCGACTCAAAATCTTTACCCCCGAGAACCTAAGGATTTTCTCATGTCCTGCTCCGCAGAAGATATCGCAACCATCCTCGAAGCCCTTCCGGCCGTCACCGTCGAGAGCCCGCTGCCGGCTTTCGAGCAGCTGGCTGGCAACGACGTCAACTTCGCTAACGTCGGTGGCGACCTGAACCTGCCGTTCGGTAACGACTTCCTGGACATCTCCGTCACCGACGACCACTCCACCCACGACTCCCACGACGTCGAGGTTTCCGACTTCCTGAACCCGGAGACCACCGTCGACAAGTCCGACCAGCGTAAGTTCGACTTCCTGAACCCGAGCATCTCTGGCATCGGCGCCAAGTAAGCTCCTGGGCTTCATGGCAGGACAATAGCTCCGCCAATCCTTGACACAATAAACCGCCAGTCTCTAATAAAGACTGCGGTTTATTGTTCAGTTAAAACCGATATTCTTCATTTCGTTACTGTCTAAAAGGAACACCAAAAATGGACGTCACTCCTATCGTTGAGGTTCTGGAAGCAATGCCTTCCGGCCCGACCGTCAACGTCACCTTCGAGATTAACCCGACCATCGATGGTGACCTGACCCTCCTGGAAACCGGTGACTGGAACGCTCCGTTCGGCCGCGACTTCATGGACATCAACATCACGAACGATCAGTCCACCCACAACGACAACTCCACCCACGTCTCCGGCGTTGAGGCTGATAGTGTCTCCGACGCTGCCGAACAGGGTCGAGAGGTGTCCGAGTCCGCCGAAGAAGCCGACGAGGCTGCAGCTGCTCCGAAGTCGCTTTTCAACGGCTCCCCGAGCCTGCCGGGCATCGGTGCCTAAAACAGCTCACACTTAGGGTTGTTCCTTAGCCGCCCAAACCGGGCCGGCGTGCAGGCAACCACAAAGCCGTGGCTGTCATGCACAGACAGAAGTTTTAAATAAAGCGTTAGCCCTGCAGATGGTTCAACCATTTGCAGGGCTAACGCTTTTCTATTTACTTTGAGGGTTAAGTAGCAAAAAGTGTGTCCGCTCGGCGTGTTGCGGGGCGGGCACACCGTTTGTTACTTCATGGGGCCTTTTCTGATTCCTATCGAGTGTTCGTACTCGGTTGGGATAGCGTTGTCGTAGAAGGCTGGTCGGCCTGTTTCATGGTCGGCTTTGTTGTGGTCTTCTTCGACAAGATCGTTGACTTTGGCGAGTTGATCTTGGCCGAAATTGCACTGCCTGGCGATCTTTAATGGGTCGTCAGGCAGTTGCGTTTTCGAGTGCAGGTACCACTCGAGCATTTTTCGTTGGCGTTCCCCGGACCTGCCGCGATGCGCGTCGGCGATGCGTTTGAGCCCGGCGTTGATGCCGCCTTCCAGACTGTTTGTCGTTGAAGCCCAGCGTTGAGGCTCAAGCGCATTCGGTGGTGGCTGCAGGTAGGTAAACAGCCATCCTTTCCGTGAGAGGTGCAGCAGGGAGTTGTATGCCTTGCGAACTCGCAGATGGGTCCATTCCCACTGGTTGTTGAGTGTGCGGCGCTCTTTTGACACGGGCGTTTTCTCGTTGAGGAATGCTTTGAATACCTGTCCGAAGTCGTGCAGACGCAGCGTCCACTCCCGTGCCTGGTCGAGTGTGGTGATACGGGTCAGTTTCAACGCCAGGGCGTAGATGGCTTTGCCGGCGTCGGTGCGTGGTCGTGATGTGGTGTAGCGGCGGATGACGCGTTGCGCATGGACGAGGCATCGTTGGATTATCGCGTTCGGCCAGCAGGCTTTAATCGCAGTAAGTGCGCCTTGTCCGCCGTCGAGGACGACGCAGAGCGGCTCAGCGATTTTGCGGAGTAGCTGCGTGTAGGCGTGGGCGGTTTCGTGTTTGGTCCAGTGCCATGCGATGACGTGGTCGTGGCTGGCTGCGACGAGCAAGCATCCGGCGGCGGTGTAGGTACCGTCGATGAAGATCTGGTCGTAGATGCGCTGTGGGTCACCGTCGTTGGGGATGTCGATGAGCCAGAACGGTTTGAATCGGCGGTCAAGTGTCCAACGGCTTACCCCTTGTTGCTGGGCGAGTTCAGACAACGTTGCTGTGGAGGTGGCATAAGAGACGAAGGCTTTAAAGTCGCGGGTCTGCGTGCGGTCGGTGCGGGTTCGTGTCGTGGAACTGCCGCAGTTCGGGTCCTTGCATCGCCACCTGGTTGTGCCTTTAGAAGTGGTTCCGTTTTTCTTCATTTGCCCAGCGCATATCGGGCATCGTGGTCTGTTTTTACTCACCCGGAAAGCACACCAACCCCCGATTAGCACATGCGGGTGCCATTCCGGTGGATTGAACACTAATCGGGCGGATATAAGGTCTTGATGCTTATATCCGCCCGATTTACCCAGCCTAATCAGCAGTAATGCTGAAAGTCAGACACACTTTTTGCTACTTAACCCTACTTTGATCTACCGCGTGACTGTGCAGCTCTACTCTGCGGTTTTACTGCACAGCCCTACGCGGTTGCTTTACTTCGTTGCCTTAAAGCGCTTTTCCACCTCGGCACCGAGCCAGGAATCAACGTTGGCCCAGTACTGATAGACACGCTGCTCCACCTCTGGGGAGACACCCTGCATGGCACCGACGATGTTGTTTGCCAAGCGATCGCGCTCGGTATCGTCCATCACGTTGCGAACAAGGTCGCCTGGCTGCGAGAAGTCATCATCCTCAGGGTGCTGCACGTAGGCGCCAGCGTAGAACTCTTCGCCCACGCTCTCCCACTGACCAAAGGCACCAGCATCGACCTGGCCGGCGTGACCGGAGCGCACTGGGCAACCAGCGGCCTTAGCCGCAGCCTCAGTATCGGCCTCCGGGCCGCGAGCGGTGGCGTTGGAGCCGTGAACCGGCAGCTTCGGATCCGAGTAGTAGTACGTGGCCGCACCATCCTGCGAGAAGGAATTCACTGGGCAGCGAGACTGGTTCACCGGCAGCTGATCGCTGTTGACGCCAAGGCGGTAGCGGTGCGCATCAGCGTAGGAGAACACACGCGCCAGCAGCATCTTGTCCGGCGAGAAGCCGACACCCGGGACCGTATTCGACGGTGCGAAAGCGGCCTGCTCAACCTCAGCAAAGAAGTTGCCCGGATTGCGGTTCAGAGTGAAGTGGCCGACCGGAATCAGCGGGTAGTCCTTCTGAGACCAGGTCTTGGTCAGGTCGAACGGGTTCACCTTGTAGCTGGCGGCCTCGTCGTAAGGCATGATCTGCACCTTGACGTCCCAGGTTGGGTAGTCGCCGCGCTCAATCGCCTCGAAGAGATCCTGGCGAGCGTGGTCGGTGTTTTCGCCAACCAGCTCGGCGGCTTCATCATCCGTCAGGAACTCCCAGCCCTGGCGAGTCTTAAAGTGGTACTTAACCCAAAAACGCTCCCCTTCAGCGTTAATCCACTGATAGGTGTGAGAACCGAAGCCATCCATATGACGGAAGTCCTTCGGAATACCGCGGTCACCCATCAAGTAAGTGACCTGGTGAGCGGACTCCGGAGAGGCAGTCCAGAAATCCCACTGCATATTGGCGTCGCGCAAACCTGTGTCCGGCAGGCGCTTCTGAGAGTGGATGAAGTCCGGGAACTTAATGCCATCGCGGATGAAGAACACTGGCGTGTTGTTGCCCACGATATCGAGGTTGCCCTCTTCGGTGTAGAACTTCAGTGCAAAGCCGCGCACGTCACGCCAGCCATCCGGGGAGCCCTGCTCACCTGCGACAGTGGAGAATCGCGCCAGCATCGGCGTGACCGTGTTCGGCTGGAATACTGCAGCCTTGGTGTACTTGGAGACATCCTCGGTGATGGTCAGTTCACCGAAAGCACCTGCACCCTTAGCGTGAACAACGCGCTCCGGAATGCGCTCACGGTTGAAGTGCGCGAGCTTTTCCAGCAGGTGGATGTCGTGGAGGTTAATACCTCCCTGTGGGCCATTGGTTAGCGAGTGCTGCTCTGTAGGAACCGGCGCACCGTTGAGGCGAGTGGTCGGACCATTGGAACCTTCATAGAGATTGGACATGGGGATTTCCTCCTAAAGACAGGGGCTAGATGGCAGTCACAACATGCCCTGACGTTTTCCACCCTACACGAAGTTTCATATTTTTCCTATTAGTCTCCCGCGATTGATATGTGGCCTTAATTATTAGTCCGATTAGGTTCGCTGTATCAGCCGCAAACACTCGGCCCTAAAAAGGGCAAAATTCCCTCCGCGAAAACCACACACAATGACCGTCGAAAAGCACTTACCGCGCTTTCATGCAATACCTATCAGCAGTGAATAAAAGGTATAGCCAGCACTACCACTGCCCGCAGGCGTTGAGGGTAGGATTTTTCGCGTACCACGCTGTCAATTTGGATTTTGATCGGATACTTCTGCAGACATGAAAAAACAAGGGAGGGGCGCAAAAGCGCTCATAGTCTTCAAGTACACGCTGGCGTTGCTGGCGACCGTTGCGCTTCTCAAGATCGCATTCTTCCCCGCTAACGACGAGGACTATGCGCAAGCAACCGGTGATTTCTCCCAGCCCACCACGGAGCTATCCCCTCAGCGGATCAATAACACGCAGAAGCTGTCTGCCACCATCGTCCCGGATGAGCCCACGGTGATCCGCGCCAACGCGTCTGGTGAAATCACTGACGCCTTTGTCAACAGCGGTGGCAACGCCGTAGAGGGGCAAAACCTGCTCCAAGTGAAGAAGACCTCGGTGTCCGAGACTGCCAGCACCTCCGGCGGCGCGGATTCCGATGATGAAAGCGCCGCAGCCGCCGCACCCGAAACTACCGTGACTTGGGGCAACATCACCGCTAAGGCTTCTGGCACTGTGCAGTGGGATATCGTCATTGGCCAGACGGTCGAGATTGGCCAGGAAATTGGCACGATTTCGCCGAATAGCTTCCACGCCGTAGCACCTATTAAGCCGAGCCAGCTGTACACGCTGGGAGACTCGATTAACAATGGCCGCCTCGCTATCACCGATGGCCCGGCACCGTTTTTGTGCGATTCGGTGAAGACCGTCACGGGAAGTAGCGCGGGCTCGCAGAACACTGGCGCCGGGGATGGCGCTGGCATGGGCGCCGCCGCTGCTGGAAATTCCTCGGGCGGCCCACAGCTGCGCTGTGACATTCCCGCAGATCAGACCGTCTACGAAGGTGTTCCTGCCACGCTGATTCTTGGCAGTGGCACCACCTCGGAGGTCCCGGCACTGCCGGTGACCGCCGTGGAGGGACGCTTCCGCGAAGGTGTCGTCTACGCTCCGGCTAAGGACGGCGGAAAGCCCACCAAAATCAAGGTTGAACTGGGCGCCAACGATGGCACTTTCATTGAGATCAAGCGCGGCCTGAAGGAAGGCCAGCAGGTCTTGGAGTACGTACCTTCCTACAAGGATGAGTCCGCCGGCGACGGCACTGACACCGGCACCGGCGCTGGTGATGGCAGCGACACTGGCTTCGATGAGTCCGGCGATGACGCTGGCTCTGAAAAGTAGGCCCGCGCCATGCTTAGTTTGACCGCAGTCACTCGAACAGTGACGCTCCCCAACGGCGAGGAGCTGCCTATTTTGAAAGGCATCGACCTCGAAGTGCCCCGCGGCGAGCACCTCAGCATTGTCGGCCAGTCAGGTTCGGGTAAGTCAACGCTGCTGAACATCATTGGCATGCTCGATTTGCCAGACTCCGGCACCTACACGTTCGACGGCACTGATATTTCCACTTTGTCGGACAGGAAACGCGCTGCGCTCCGAGGCGATAATTTGGGATTCGTCTTCCAACAGTTCAACCTCTTCCCCTCCCGCACCACGCTGGAAAACGTTGAGGTTCCGCTGATGTACGACCGAGGTGAGAAGTTTTGGAATCGCACCGAGCTCGCCGCCGCGATGCTGGAGCGCGTCGGCCTGGGGGACCGCCTAGAGGCCACGCCTTCGCAGCTTTCGGGCGGTGAACAGCAGCGTGTGGCTATTGCCCGCGCGCTCGTGCGCCAACCGCAGCTCATTCTTGCCGATGAGCCCACCGGTGCGCTCGATGTCGACACCGGCAAGATCGTTATGAATCTGCTCGAAGAAGTCGCGGCGGAAAACAACGCTGCGTTGATTCTGATTACGCACGATTTAGAGGTCGCCGAGCGCGGCGATCGGGTGCTTGAGCTTCGCGACGGTCAGTTGCACGCCGACTCCGTCCTACTATCTGCTGCCAACGCTATGCAAGGCTCCGAGGAGGCTGCTGATGACGACGAATAATGAAACCGAATCGAAGTCACGGCCTTCCTTCCTCTATGCAGCAACGCCTTATCTCGGCGCTCTGCTGGAGGCGTGGCATGAGCTGCGCATTAACCGTGGCCGCATCATGCTGTCGCTGGTCAGTGTGGCTGCCGCAGTGTGGGCGATGACCACGGTTATTGCACTTGGCAATATTCTCACCAGCTCTCAGGATGCGGTAACCGCGCAGAGCACGGGTGTCGCCGGAACGGTCACTTTGACTGCCGGAGCGGGTAGCTCCGATTCCGAGGAAGGCAGTAACTTCGGCGACAGCGGCTTCGGCGACGGCAGCGCCGGCACAATGGCCGATAGCTTTGGAAGCTTCGGCGGCGAGGGCACCGGCGGAAACGGTCCGGACGATTTGAGCGTCCTCAACCCGGACGGGTCTATCAATGACGCCTTTTCCACTGCCACGCATCGCCTGGTGAAGACCACCCATGCCAACTTGTGGTCCCGAGTTCGCATGCAGCCAGCGACACCCGAGCAAAATATGGATGACTGCGCTCCGGATGATTACGAGTGTTTTTCGCCAGGTACTCCCGAGCTGATCGCCGCTGACCCCGGTTGGTTCGATATCTACGCCCGCACCATCGTGCAGGGACGTCGTTTGGAAGATGCCGATGGGCAGCGCTTGATGAACCCCGTGGTGGTCAACGACCAGTTCTACGAAAGTCTGGGCAACCCAGCGCTAGCCGACCATCCAACCTTCAGGTTGAAGGAAACGGGTAACACCACCTTCACCGTGGTGGGAGTGTATAAGTCTCTGGGTTCATGGGACGCCCCGAGCATTGTCACGCACTACGATTCCTTCCTCAACGCCGGCTACGAAGGACAGGTGGGTGAGCCGCAACTTCTCGTCGCGACGCCTGAAGAATCCGCAAAGGAGAACCAGAAGGCGCTGCACAACATTTTCCAGGCGGAGCTCGGCCCCAGCTGGAAGGTGAATACCTCCCTGTCGGAGAAGGACACGCAGATTTCCCAGGAGATGAATAACACCATCACCACTGCGCTGGGCATTATCGGTGGCATTGTGATTGCGCTTGGCGCATTGGGGCTGCTCACGGTCTCGATTGTCACCATTGGCCACCGCGTCCGTGAGATTGGTATTCGTCGCGCAATGGGCGCGTCGGCAGGCAGGATCTTTATCTCTGTGTTCCTGGAGTCGATTGTCGCCACGACGGTGGCGGGTGTGGTTGGCGTGATTGCCTCTATCATCACGGTCAAGCAACTGCCGCTGGATAAGATGCTGGCGCTGCCGCTGGAGACCGGTGCCGTGGCCTACCCCGTCACGGCCGCTGTGATCGGCGTGCTGGTCGCGACATTTGTGGGCGCACTGGCAGGTATCATCCCGGCCACTATTGCCGTCCGCGTCAAGCCCATCGACGCCATCCGCTTCTAGCTTTTCAGCCCTTAGTTCGCCTGGCTGCGTCGCCGCCTGCTTTTTGCAGGTGAGGTCACGTGCAGACAGGCGAATTATCTTTAGGTTTTAAGTTGCTAAGCTATGTCCATGACTCCCGCACGCCTCGTCTCTAATGACGAATACATCACGCAGCTGGCGCTGAAAGCCGGCCGCGGTGATCAGGCTGCGCTGACGGAGTTCGTGCGGCTGACGCAGAAGGACGTGTGGCGTCTGGTCGCGCATCTGGGCGGCGTTGATGCCGCGGATGATTTAACGCAGGAGACGTATCTGCGCGTGATGGGGGCGCTTCCCCGCTTTGCGGCGCGTTCTTCTGCCCGTACCTGGCTATTGTCGCTGGCCCGGCGCGTGTGGGTGGATTCGGTCCGCCATGATTCGGCACGCCCGAAGAAGTCCGCGATGGAAGTGGAAAACGCTGCCGAGCAGTTCACAACCGGCGAGTCCTGGTCTGAGCTCGCTGATGCCCGCGTGCTACTGGAGCAGCTGCCGGAGGAACGCCGCGAGGCACTCATTCTGACGCAGGTGCTGGGGTACTCCTACGCGGAGGCCGCGGAAATCGCAGGGTGTCGTGTGGGAACCATTCGCTCCCGTGTCGCTCGTGCGCGCCGGGATTTGGTTGCCGCGCTTGACGACGGCGATAGTGCCACCGGCGACTCTGCTGCTGTTTAGCTCCCTCCGGCCAGCGCACCCAGCTGGCCGATCTAGGTTGTCTCCCCGCGAAGCTGACTAGCTGACTAACGGTCCAGCTCGATTTTGTAAGTCGAGGCGATATCAGCATGCCCGATGGCATCCCGCATATCACGCTCCGCGTTTTTCAGGGCAGCTACAACAGCGGGGAGGCTCGCGTGCGGCGACATTGCCACAGTCACTTCCAAGGTAGGAATTCCATTATCGCGGTAGACCCGCGAATCCGCCTGATTAATGTGTGCGTTGCGCTCTAGATCGGTGCACACCGCATCGGCAACGTCGGCGACCGGCAGCGAGATCTCTCCCAGTTTTTCTTGTGATTCCGCTGCGGCGACGGTGCTGAACCGGTGCGAGCGCAGATTAGCGACCACCAAGATACAGCCGACGACCGCTAGAACCGCTGTGACCACACCGAGGACGGGAACATACCAGCTTTGCTCAGGTATTTTTCCCCAGGAGTCCATCCGTCCGGAGTCATGAAGCCACTGTGCGGGGGCGACGTCGAAGTAGCTCGCAATTGCCCATGTTGCTACCAGCAGTAGCAGTGCTGAGAAAAGAAACAGCACAATTCGGTCGAATACGCTTACTGATGTTTTCACTTGTCATCACCTTCGTATTCGCCGCGAACTCCGGAAGCAAGTGCCGTGCCATTGTGGAGTTCTTGGTAGTCAGACTTGTGCATCCACACTGGCAGGTTGCCATCGTCATCGACGCGTACATACCGACGCGGGGCAGGAAGAAACACTGCGATGAGCTGTCCCAGCCCATAGATTGCAGCTAGGATTCCGACGAGAAGCAGCACCCACGACGCGGCTGAGCCCTGTGGGTTGCTGAACCAGTCGAATACCGGTTGTAACCATGAGGTGTCACCTGAGCTATTGGCGCTAATGATTGCTTCTCTACCTGCGACAATGGCCGCTGCAATCATCAACAGACCGGCGAAAACTCCCAGCCCGCGGACCTTTGGTGATTGACGCGGGTCACGTCCCTGGCGAGTTTCGACTGACTCGTCCGAGACCACCGCGGCCGATGACCTCTCAGTCGGCGTCATAGGGTGTCACCTCAATCTTTTTCAGTGGGCGCGGCTCTGGCGTGCTTACCACCACGGTACGTGGTTGTGGCACGGATACCGGGCGCAGCTGCTCCTGTCGTGGTGCGCGAACCTGTTTCAACCGGGTTGGACGCGGCACTTTAACCGGCCGTAGTAGTGCTGGTCGTGGCGTCTTAACGTTAATTGTGCGTGGCGACGGCACTCGTACCGGACGCAGCTTTGGTTGCCGGGGGACACTCACCTGCACCAAGGACTTCGGCTTTGGTGCTGCGACTTTTCGCAGCTGTATTGGCCGTGGAGTTGGTGTGCGACGCACCTGTACCGGCTTCGGCGCCGAGGTGCGAGTCACTGGTAACGGCGGTGGCGCAACAACGCGACGGGCCGGTTGCGGCTTTGGTGCCTTAATAGCCACAGCTGGTTGCGGCTTCGGCTGCATGACAAAGCGCATCGGTTGTGGAGCAGGTGCTGGGACACTGCGTACTCGTTCTGGACGCGGCGGAGTAACGCTGCGTACCAGCTGCGGTGTCACCGGCTGAATGCTACGCACTGACTGTGGCTGCGGTACTGAAATACTGCGCACTGGCTGCGGCGTCGGCACGGCGATAGACCGCACTTCTGGGACCCGCCGCACCTGCGGTGCGGTTACTACCTGCTGGTTCACCCGGACAGGTGTCAACTGCGGGTGATCTGAAAAGTACGCTAAGTCCTGTCGGGTGACACGCACGTGCCCGGGTTCGACGCTGTCGATGTCAACATCGACGGTGACATTTTCAAGACCGGCCATATCAGCGAGCCAGGCGGCGACGCTTGAACGAATGCGCACCGCAATTTCCGCTGTCGGCGCCGGCCATGATGCAACGGCGCGAACTGCGACTCGAACTGCACTAACGGCATTGGTCGTGGCAGAACTAGGGGCAATCGCACTATCGATAGAGACAATTGGATAGTCGCGCCCTAGCACACGGGATTGGTCGAGGGTGCCGGGAACCGCGCGCACGGCCATCTCTACGATGCGGCGGATTGCCTTTTCGCTTACGACGGTGGTGCCACGCGTTGCTGGAACGTGGATAGTCACCGTCGGCGGCCTCCTCGGTTGAACTTACGGTTGAGTTCGGGCGCATCGATTTTGCCATCGAGTACCGCACCGGCTGCACCGGCCAGAACTCCGAAGGCAATAACCGCAAGAAAACCCGTGAAACCACCAATCATTGCGGCGAAGCACAGGACAACGGCAATCGTCGCGAAGGTCTTTGTGTAATTATCGAACATGAAATTCCCCTTTATACGGGCCTAACTACCCATCCTGCCCTGCTCCGACGCGCAATAGTTGTCAACTACTGGACGCGTGGCTGTTCCTTGGGCTCGTTAGCAGCCGCGATGGCCTTGCGCTGCTCTTCGCGCTGCTTAGCGGCCTCTTCTTCGCGCTCCTGCGGGGTCTGGTAGTCGGTGTGAACATCGGAAACATCGACATTGACTTCAGTGACCTCGAGGCCGGTCATACGCTCAACGGAGCTAATGACGTTCTGACGGATAGCCTCAGCCAGTTCATGGATGGCAACGCCGTACTCGGCAATGATGGTGACGTCGACTGCAGCCTGGCGCTCGCCGACCTCAACAGCAATTCCCTGGGATACGTTGGCGCTGCCGCCGGAAACAAACTCACGGACGGAGCCAGCGAAGCGATCCATGCCGCCGCCAAGGTCATAGACACCGGAGACCTCGCGGGTAGCGATACCGGCAATCTTGGAGACGACGCTGTCGTCGATAGAAGTGTGGCCGTGGCCGGTTCCCTTATTCGCGGAGTCCGAGCCAGCCTGAGTTGCCGGGGTGTTCTTAGCAGTGTTCTTTGCATTGTCAGCCATGATGTGCCGTTCCTGTTCTCAGTGTTGTAGACGAAATGTCTGGACAATGCCGATGCTATAGCCGCCACAGGCAATCTGCAGTGCGGCTAGGAATACATGACTGCGAGAGAGCCCCTCCAGCAGGGATTTCGTTATGAAAGGCTCTTAGAAAACTGGATTACAGACTTGATGTACCCTTCTTCCCCGGCATCACGGAGAGCTCTGTAATTTCTAGATTATCCCTGCTTGACGGCAGGATATGACCTCTCATTTCCCGTTCTGGCATCACGAACGAACCCCACGTGCCAGCCGTTTGCTAACAAATTCGACAACTTTGTATAACGAGTGGCAACTTACAGCGAGATTCCACGTTTCAGCGGTGTGTTAATGCCGACCACGATCGGAACTCGTGCGCACCGCGATTTGGTTGCCGCGCTTGACGACGGCGACAGCGCCAGCGGCGACTCGGCTGCTGTTTAGCCCCGCCCCCCCCCCCGATGGGCGTTGGCCTTTCTTCTACCCCATTTTTAGAACGCTATCGCGCATGATTGACCACTTGAGCGTAGGTTCTGTCTTAACTGATAGGTTTATATATTTCCTTATATTCGCGATACGAAACAGGTATATGAACTGCCCGACACGCATACGTTCCATCTTTCTCGACGAGATTAGCTTTGTTTTTACGCATCTTTGGGATGATTGGACGCTCACCATGCGCGTTCGTATTCGCCCTCTAGGAAACCCAGCCTGAGGAAATGCTTTTCAATGTGCGGCATGAAAACGCCACAACCAGTTTTTGGGCCGCCACCGACCGACTCACTGAGGAGCAGATTTCCCCATGAATAGACCTTCATGGATTTTCACTGTCACTGCCGTTATCACGGCTACAACCGGGCTACCGGCCTACGCGGCCACCATCAACCAAGGCGATCCAGTTGTCATCATTCACGCTGATGGACCGCAAGCTAGTGTCTGTACAGCCGGCTATGTCGACAAGACCAACTCTCAGATTTATACCGCAGGGCATTGTGGACAAGATGGAGACACGGTGACGGATGGGACCTTTCAGAAAATTGGAGTATTCCAACCGTCTCCCACCTATGACCATTCACTAGATACAGGGAACGACATTGGAGTTGTCTCGCTTGACGACCCCGCTACTGCAGGTGAGAATTCGTATTCGGGCGATTCGACTCTATTCCCAACAGATGTTCAAACAGGCGAGACAGTCTGCATATACGGAAACACTACGGGGAGAGTTTCCTGCGGTTTAGCCGCTGATCGCGAGGCATACCAAATCGAGGACAACGCTCTACAGGTTCAGAACGTACACGCTCAACGAGGCGATTCCGGTGGCCCTGTATGGGTTCCGGAAAAAGGCGCTGTCGGCGTTGTATCGACTACCTGGAACATCATCGATGGGAACGGGCAGCAGCTTGGTTCCTATATCACCGCTAACTCACCCTGGTAAGAGGGCTTTGTTTGCGTAGGGCTTCCTGATGGTGGGACGCGAGTCTTGTTCTTTGTGCGGCCCAATGGGTTCTGTGCAGGCGACTGCACAGAACCCATTCTTGTTATTAGGACTGCTGGCGGCGAGTCCAGAACCAACCGCAGGCTGCGATTACCGCACCAAACAGTGTCCAGAGAAGGACTCCGTTTCCACCGGTCTTTGGCAGCTTACCGGTCTTGGTGTCGGTCACCTGCATGATCATGAGTTCACCGGAGCCTTCGGCCTTAATAAGCGGGCTACTGCCGCCTACCACCGAGACGGTGTACTCCTTAGTCTCTTGGTCAATTGAGATTTCAAAAGCTACTGGCTCTGGCAGCAGGCTAAGTCCTGCCGGCGCCATCGTTTCTACAAGGTAGAAAGTGCCAGTTTCAGTGATTTCAATTGACTTCTGATCAGGCGTGATGGTGTAGACCGGTCCTCCACTGAAATCCGGCTTACCACCAGCCGAGGGGTAGATATCGAAGGTTGCACCACCAAGCCCCGGTAGAATCTTGACTCCCTCACCATCGACGTACTCCGCCTTTTCCAAGGTCAGCTTGCCTGGCTTGGTGTCCGGCGCTTCGTAGTTATCGACAACACAGGAAATGGAAGACAGGACCTTATTGGATTCCGACATCTTTACACGGAAACCAAACTCGCCCACATTTTCCACCTTGAGAGGTGAGGTTTTCCCGTCGCGGGTTTGAGTACATACGGCGTTGTAGTCACCGGTGGAATCCAAGGTGTCACCGCGACGGAACAAGGTGTAGCCCTGCTTCTGCGTTTCAGTCAGAACCAGCGACTGTTCCCTCTCGCTTTCGATGTTCCACGATGCAGTACCCTTATCGGATTCAGAACCGGAGGTCACCTTCATCGACTGGTGAACCAACGGGCCATTACCAGAACCGATGACATTGTTATTTGCGGACAGGGTGAACTCCCAACCAGGGGCACCGTCTTCGAGAACCTTGCCGTTTTCATCGACAATCCTCTTCTTGACCTTCACTACACCGTTGCATCGTGTGGTTACGTCTTGGGCGATTGTTTTCATCTGTTCCGCAAGATTGCTGTAGTTAGACACCCTCACCGTGTCACCAGTGCCCGAGATATCCTCGCCCATGGTCTTGACACCACGTGCACCGTAGGTCCACCTAGACATGTCCGAAGTAACTGTGTTTAACCTCCCATTAGGCATCCGTTCAAACACCTGCAGGGCCTGGTTGCCTGCCGCGTCGTACGCCATTTTCAGATTCGCCATGGTGTCGGTGTTGATGTAATTGGCGTGCGAAGCCTTCGGGTGATCACTTCGAATTTTGTAGTAGAGGCCTGGGGCTTGTCCCGGATCTGCTTGCCAGCCAATGCGCTTGGCGTCTTTGAGCACCAGATCATTCGTTACAACGGGGCGTTGGCTGCTTCGCCCGCCAAGAGTCAGGTCGACCATGAGCGGCACAACACGGGTACCGGCAGCTTTGAGTTCGTTGGATGCTTTGATTGCGTCGTTGAGAGCACTAGCCTGAACGAATTCACCACCGATGCCCTTGCTCTTGATTGTCGAGGAGGTCGTGGGCATACCATCAGTGATGAAGTACACCACGTCGTAGTCGTTATCCTTGACCTGCTTCAGGCCCGCTTCCCAGTTCGTAGCACTGTTATTTGCGTTATAGCTCCAGTTCTTAACTACGTCCTTTGCTCGCTGGACGCCCTGCTCCGACAGCATTGAAATATATGGTGGGTTCTGACCGTGTGTCGTTCCAGCCTGATTAGCCGGACCGTCACTTGCGAAGTTATAGATGCCGAGCTCGGCTGGAGTGCCCTGCAGGGAATCGATAAATGCATTCGCGGCCTTTTTAGATGCTTCGAAACCATCAGTATCTGCGTAACGGAGCGATGTCGAAAGGTCTGCTACTACAGCAATACGCAGACCACAACGCTGTGGCATCGGCGGGTTAGGGACTCGCCCATGCACCCATTTGGCTCCATCTGGTGGCGAGATAATCTCCGGTGGTTTTGGCTCGTCCTTTTTCTCTCCATACACATCGAGGGTGACCTTCAAATTCTTGTTCTGCGAAAGATTATTAGTGAAAGTGAATACCGCATCCTTCGGTACAAGGGCAGAGTCAACCGGCTTACCATCCTTTACCGGAACAACGTCCATGGTGATGAAGCCGTTGCCAATATTGACGTTGCGTTTCTGCAGAGTTACGCCTGGCTCAATCTGGTCCAGAGTGAGGTTGTACTTCTGCGGATCCAAGAAGGTCGCGTCAGTCTCGATACGCACGGTTGCGTACTTCATGTGAGATTCCTCAGTCACCTTAGCCGTAAAGGCATTAGGCTTCTTCGGATCTACTGGGTCAGCTTTAACTGCAAACTCGTGGCCGATGGCATCAAAGTGACGCCCTTCGACAGCCGGTGGCTTGGGATCTTCAGAAGAATTTGAGCAGTCTTTAACTTCACCACTTAGATTGAAAGTCCACTCGGTACGCGCGTTCGGAGCAAGCTTAAACCCCGACTGTGCCATTGCAGTGACCTTGACTGTACCCGGCTTGTTCTGCTCGTAGACGTGCCGGCCAGCCGGCTTCTTCTCTGCGTTGAGGTAGTAATCAACACCCTTGGTGTCCGGGATATTGATGTACGCCTTCTCCACGCACTCCGGTGCAGTCGCGGGATCAACAAGGGTCGGATCCGCAGGAGTTACCGTTCCTGGTTCTGGCTCCGGATTCTCCGGCTCGGTGGGCTCGGTGGGCTCAGTTGGCTCTGTCGGCTGGGTAGGCTCCGTCGGGTCAGTTGGCTCACTTGGGCCGGTGGGCTCAGTAGAGCCGTCGGGAGTACCGCGAAGGGTGACGGATACGCTGCCAGTTGCTGTCGAACTGTTGTAGTTCAATACTAAGTTAATCTTATCGCCCGCTTTCACCGTTTGATTCAATCCGCTGTGCACAATTTCAAACGGTGCCTTTTTCGATGCACCAGACCCTATATTTGGGGCGAACTGAGACGGAATCGTCCTGCCATTAATACTTAGCTCATATCCCTTAAGCCACTCTGATCCACCAACATTGAACTGAAGACTGTCAATCGTCGCGTCGCTATCAATAGTGAACTCAAATTTTGCATCGCCCGGATTGGGCTGCACCTTAATCTTGTTAAACTCATGCTTCGGCGGAGACGTCGGAATAACCTCCGTCTGCGCCTGTGCCTGTGGCGCATTGGGCGCAAACGCCTGACCGCTGACAACGAGAGCTACCGCTAGCAAAGCGGCCAAGAACATGCGAAGCGTAGTTCGCATTGAATCCGGCAAGCGGAATGTTGTCGAAAACATTAGTTCTTCCCACTTTCTGAGTTCTTCTTGCTAGCGGCGATAATGACGAATCCTCCGCCGATTAGTGCTGCAGCGGCAGCTACCAGGCCTGCTACCTGCACACCGGTGAGCGCCAAGGAGCCGGATCCTCCGCTACTTCCCGAGCTTGAGGATGAACCCGACGAGCCCGAAGGCGTCGAGGTACCAGGCTCATCAGGTGGCGTGGAGGTAGTCGAAGTGGTCGTCGAGGTTCCCGGTTCACCCGGAGTGGTCGGAGGAGTCTTCGGCGGGGTCGATGTGCCCGGCGTAGTCGGCGGAGTTCCAGGTGGTGTTGTCGGAGGGGTCTTCGGCGGAGTGGTCGGAGGCGTCGACGGTGGTGGTGTCTCCCCCGGCTTGTGCGACTTCGCCACAATGACTCCCTCTACAGGAGTGGAGTCATAGTCCGCGCCATAGAAAGGCACCGATACCAAGAAGGGGTTGATCTCCCGATAACTGTCGTTCGGAGCCGTCGAGGTCACAAGGTAAATACCCTCCGGCAGGTCACTGAATTTAACAGAGCCGTTTTCGTCAGTGACCTGGCTGAAGTGGAGGTCTTTTGGCCACTCGGCAAGCTCAGCTGCGGTGGCATTTTCCACCTTCTCGCGGTCCTGCTGGCTTGACGGCGAAATTCCCTTAAGACGATGCAGATGAATGGTCACGCCAGAAATAGAGCCCGACGCCGTCGAATTATCATCGTCCGGGTTTCCTGGGCTCAAGGTAATTCGCACAATGTCAGTGCCGCTTGTTGCTGAAACGCCTGGAGCGTCCACGCGTCCAACAATCCTGGCCGCGTTGGCGTCATTCGCGCCGATTGCACCCATCACTGCAACCAGAGCGCAGGCAGCTAAGAACGCAGCTATCCGGTTCCAGGTGGATGTCAAATATTTATTCATTGTCGTTTTCCCACCACGAAGTGTTGTTATTATCCTCGGATGCCGATTCGCTGCCGTCAGCGAGTTCATCGCTGTCTGCGTCGCCATCAGCAGTCTCGACGTCCGCGTTCTCAGCGTCGTCGTCAAGCTCTTCGTCGGCGTCGAGGCGCTGGCGCCAGAGCCACCACGCAAAGCCTGCGCCAAGCACAAGCACTGTTACAAGCAGGGCGTACATCCACCACTGCCATCCAGCTCCGTGCGTTTGGTCGAAGACATTGCTTTCCGACGGATCCATCGACACTTGGTGCCCACGCACTAGCAGACGGTGCGTGTTGATTCCGTAAGGAGTGCAAGTGATGAGGGTGATGTAGTCCTGGCCTTCAATGGGACGAAGATCATCGGTCTCATGCGGAAGTACAACCTTGATTTGATCAATCTCGTACTTCAGCTTGTGACCTGCGACCTGGATATAGAAGGCGTCTCCCTCTTTTGCTTTCCGCAGGTTATCGAAGAGCGTTACGTTAGTAAGTCCGGTATGACCGGTAATGATGGAGTGGGTTCCAACACCGCCGACTGGAAGATCGGATCCGTATAGGTGTCCGAGCCCCTTAGCGAGCACCTCATCGCTGGTGCCGTGGTAGATCGGCAGGTCGGCCTTAATCTCTGGGAAGATTAGACGCGCCATCACGTCGGTAGCGTTTAGCTGATCGAGATAAGCGGCGTACTCAGGGTTGTGGTCATTAATTTCGTTAAGCCACGGGTCCAGAATCGGGCCGGTGGTGTGGCGCTCATTGTAAGAATGAGCACGCTCCCACTGTTCATCTTTAACTTCTTGGGGTACGGACTTCTCCAGCTTGGCGAACTCTTTGGCCGCCTTAGAGGTGCCGTAGTTATTCAATGCCGTGGAGACAACCGGGTACAGCATCACAAGTAAACCCACAATCACCAGAATTGCGGGGAGAACCATGCTGTTCTTTTTCGCCTGCTCAGGCTGATTAGGCTGCTCAGCTGATGCGTCCCGCGTCAGAGTCGACGCAGAGTGTTTACCCACGGAGGAACTCCCAAGAAGTCAATCAAAAAGGGATGTGGCCTTTCTCTTTCTCACCGGCATGGGAATGCCTGCTGTTGAAAAAGAGCACATCGAAAGGCCGCAACAGTAATTTCAGTGATGCGCAAACTACAGGAATGGCGTGCGCTGTTGAACGCACGCTATTCCCGCAACACTGGAGCTAAAGAGCTCCAGTGACCGAGCCTTTACTCGGGTTTAGTTCTTGGAACCGCGGCGGGCGAACCATGCACCAGCTGCGACGATAGCTGCACCGATAGCAGCCAGGATGCCAATACCGGCACCACCGGTCATCGGCAGGTTCGGGGTAGTGTCGTCGGAGTTAACGACCTCACCCGGGTTAGCGCCGACCTGGACGGAAGCCAGCTTGTAGACGCGCTCCGGGTCAGTCGAGGTAGCAACCAGCTTGAACTCGAGTGCCTCCGGCAGCAGCTCCTTGCCCTTCGGAGCCTTGGTCTCAATCAGGCAGTAGTGGGACTGGTCATCAGCGGCAACCTCAGCATTGTCTTCGAAGTCGTTGACGTGAAGACCGGTAATCTTGACGATACCGTCCTGGCCAGAGACGAAGGTGGTCTTAATTTCGCCGCCCTGCTGACCGTTTACCGGAGTCCAGGAATCCTTCTTGGTGGTGTCAATTTCGGAGCACTGCTTGCCAGCCTCCTGGCGGACAATCTGGAACTCGGCGCCTTCCAGACCCTTGCGGTTGCCATCGACCTTCTTGAACTGCAGGCCACCCCAGTAGGTCTTGACCTCCGGAGTCTCCTTCGGAGTGGAGTTTTCGGTACCATCCGGGTTGTTCTGGAAGACCAGAGCCTTGTTCGGCGCGATATCGGTATCCTTCGCGAACTCAGGCTTCAGCTTGGTGGTGATGGTAACGACGACCTTGTCACCGGCCTTGAGAGTATTTGCAACTTCTGGCTTCAGGGCGACGTCGACCTTGTTGCCCTCGAAGAACTTCCCATCAACATCCTGCGTCGGCTGGATCTCCTGGCCAGCGACCGTCACCTTCACGTCGGTGATTTCCAGCTTCGAGTCAATCTGGTCAGTGATCTGGAACTGGGTGCGCTCCGTGTTCGGCTTCAGCTGGCGAGCAGTACCTGTGACGGTGTAGACAAGGTTCTTATCACCAGCGTTCTGGTCCTTGTCCTTGACGGTCTTGGTCGGCTCTTCGTCCTTGTAGTTCTTCGGGAACGCGTGGACATCGTAGTTCCAGCTAGTGCCCTGGTTATCCCCACCGTTATCCGCGGTCATCGGAACGAAAGCGATGAACGGAACAGCCGGGTCGTAGCCTTCCTTCGGACCGGTCTCAACAACCAGGTAAGCACCGAGGTCAAGATTCTGGGAAACGACCCACTTGCCGTCTGGGCCGGTCTTACCGGATGCGACCTCGGTGAGGACTCCAGCCGGGAGGCCGTCCTTCAGCTGTGCGCCCTGGGAGAAGTCTTCAGCCTTCAGCTTCGAAGCAGCCAGCAGACCCTCGTTGGTGGTGACATCGATGGGGGTAGCGCCATCTGCAGTCTTGTTGATCTTGTAGACGGTAAAGCCGACACCCTCAAGCACCTTACCACCGTTGGCCTTAACGTCCTCGACATCAGCTTCGGTACCAGACGGCTGGCCTTCGCTGGTCGGGTTACCGAACTTGTGAATGGTGAGCGAGCCCTTGGCGTTCTTATTCACCAGTGGGGAGTCCCCGGCAGCCTGGTTGATGGAAGTGTCCTGAGCGATTGCAGCCGGGGCGGAGACACCCATCGACAGACCGACGATGGCAGCGAAAGTTACCGAGCGGGCGGTACGGGAGAACTTATTCACGAAAACAGGTCCTTTACAGAAGTCCAAAATGAAGCGACACGCTTCAATACGTCTCGCGATTCACTCCAGACGGCGACACCAACGTTCCCCGACTTGCCAAAACTGAGATTTTCCTTAAGAAAAAGACCAGTCTGTCTAACCTTTTAAGCCTAAGCGTTATGAACTTTAATGTTTGAATGTATAAACATTGCAGCTCAAGCTCATTGCTTGCTCGGTTAACAGCGCTCAGTGAACCGCTTATAAATAACTTAACCGCTTAAGCATCTGGCCGATACCCCCAAGGAGAACGGGCCGCGACACCTAGGCATGAAAACCCTTCGCATTCACACTTCGTACTACCTCCGCGATAGCTCTTTGCACTGTTCGCGACGGGCTTTTGCTCATTCACCCAAAAAAGCGTAAAGATTTCCGCGATTTATCCCCCTCCCCCCAATCAGGGCTAACCAGTTGGTTTGTATCAATAGCTTTTACCCCCTACCGCTATCGTCGCAGCCCACGCCGGGCAAATGAGGGCTCATCAACCTTCTCGTATTTGCTGTCACGACAACGTCGTCAAGCGAAAGCAAAAGGACACCATCAAAAAACCAAGAAACGCCCCGCGACCCACCGCCTTGTGCTAGGACCTGTAAAAGCGCAGAGACAGTAAGCGACACGGGGCGCGCTTCGGCGTCACAGGGGACGTTTAGAGAACCGCCCAGTAGTGAACATCGTTGTAGCCGTTGAGCTTGAGGACGTCACCAATCTGGTCGACCTTCTTCTTGCCCTCAGGGGTCATGCCATCCGGCATGATCTGCACGTCAGCGCTGTGATCGCCGGTGAAGGTGATGTTGACGTAGTCCTTGCCATCGCGGTGCTCAAGCTCGAAGACGTAGCGGTTGACGGCTAGCTTGCCCGAGTGGAGGAACCCACCCTTGCCCGGAGCGACAACTGCAGTGTCAGCAGAGTTTGCAGGTGCAGCTACTGCCTGTGCGGCAGTGGCAACCGGAGCGGCAAGCACGAGTGCGCCCACACCCCAGACACCGGTTTTCTTCAACATGCTCATAGGTACTTCCTTATCTTCTGTGTTTCTGCAGGGTTTCTGCAGATTTGTTCTGTGTTTTTCTGTGACTGTCGGCGCCGCCGTTGTTCGACGGCGTTCAACAGCCACAGCCAATGAAATTGGTCAACTAGTTGAGGCTGAGCCCCAGCGCCCTAGTGCTCTGATCTAGCGCACTGGATTAGCGCACTGGAGTGGCCTCGACGATGATGTTGTCGGCGTAACCCAAGGTGCCGCCGACGAACTCGCCTCCGCAGGTGATGAGGACCAAGCGGTTCTCACCAACTGCGTCGTTGACAGCCTCGGGCATCTGGGCGCCCTTGACCACCTGGATTGGATCCTTGCTGACGGTGAAGTCTCGGCTTTCGCCATCTACCTTCACCGTGACAGTGTCACCAGCTTTCAGGTCCGCGAAACGTGCAGCGTAGCCATCGCCCTGGTCCACCTCATTGACGTGACCGGTAATGACGGACGATCCAGCAGCACCTTCCTCACCGGGAATCGCGGAGGCGGAATACCAGCCAAGGCGCGAAATATCGGTCGGCGGAATCAGAGATCCCTGATCAGTCAGCTGAACGAAATCAATCGGAGCCGACTTACCATCAATGAGCATCTCCATCTCGTGCACGGCTCCCCGAGAACCCTGTGCTGGAGTGGGCAGATTCTCCTGCGCACCATCGAGCGCTGAATCATTGCGGTTCAGTTGGGCAATCACCAGCAGAGCGATAACGCCGATTAATGCGATAGCGGCGATATACACCCTTGGCTGCTTCCACCAAGGCACGTCCTGCAGGTCTTCGACTTGGCTGTCGGCCGGGTCTTCGGCCTGGTCAAACGGATCAACGTGGTCGAGTGCGCCAGTTTCGGTTTCCGGTTCGATGCCTGGTGTGTTTCCAGGTTCCTTGCCGGTCTCGTCCGAGCCAAACTGATCAGTCATGGAATCTCCTTAGTTGGTGGCTACCGTCGGCAGAGCGTGAGTAGCCAAACCGGTCGGGCCAGACGGAACCGAACTAATTGCACGTCGTTCCGAGTTCGGAGCCAACGGCTTTCCGTGGTTCTTCTGCTTATCCTGGCCAGTGCCACCGATGATGGTGACGTTGGTGTTGTTCTGCTCCGAGTGCTGATTAATCACAGTGGTCGGGGTGGCAGAGTCGCTGGTAGGTGCAGAGGAATCGTCGTTAGGCGTGTTCTGCTTGCCCTCATCCTTTGGATGCTCAGATGGCGTGTTCTCCGGGGTCTTGCCGTTCGTGACAGTCTGCTCCGCAGAGTTGATGTCCTTGTGGACAGCAACTTCCTTGCCATTGGCATCGGTCAGAGTCTCGAAGGCAACCTGAGAAGCGCAGTCGCCGTCGGTGATGATGATCGGAACATCAACCGTGCCGGCGGATGCCGTCGGCACAAAGTGCAGGCGGCTCCTAGCGCCAGTGGACTTGCCCGTCTCCTTGCACATCAGCTCACCGGTCAACGTGTACTTCGTGCCCGGCTTCAGGCCAGTGAAGTGCACGGTGTCGATGACGACAGCACCCTTTTCAACCAGAGCCTTGCCGGCAATACCGGCAGTAGTCGTGATGGCTGGGTTGTCCTCAGACTGCGCTGGGGTGCTCGGGTGGTTCGGCTTTTCCGGCTGGGCAGGCTTGCTCGGCTTGGACGGCTTTTCCGGCTGAGCGGGCTTAGTCGGCTTGCTCGGCTTCTCTGGCTGAGCAGGCTTGGTCGGCTTGCTCGGCTTCTCTGGC
>NZ_KE150404.1:427426-691791 GCF_000411235.1 Corynebacterium sp. HFH0082 | reverse complement strand
GGCTGAGCAGGCTTGGTCGGCTTGCTCGGCTTCTCTGGCTGAGCGGGCTTGGTCGGCTTGGACGGCTTTTCCGGCTGAGCGGGCTTGGTCGGCTTGCTCGGCTTTTCGGACTCGGACGTAGACGGAGTTGTCGTCTCAGACGGCTCTTCCGGCTGTGTCGTCTCCGGCTGCTCGGACGGCTCATCGTCGCTCGGCGTTGCCGGAACCGTGGACGTGGTCGGCTCAGTCGAGCTGGTCTCCGGTGCGATCGTCTCCTCGGACGGAGTTTCGCTTTCCTCAGTCGGGGTGTCTTCCGGCTTCTCCGGAACGTCGCCGGTCACGGTCTGGCTAGCGTCGTTGATATCTGCGTGGTCAGCGATCTCATTGACCTGACCAGCGCTTTCCTTACCAGTCGAGTCAACCTCATCAGAGGTCAGGTGCTCGAACACGACAGCCTCGGCAACAGGAGTCTTAACAGAGTCAGACACCTCAAGAGTGACAGTCACAGTACCGCTTGCCGACGTCGGCTTGAACGTCGCCTCGCCATGACCAATCACAGAGCCATCAGCCTTGTTAACCAGTTCACCGGAGAGGGTGTAGTTCTTACCAGGGACCAGACCCTCGAAATGCACGGTGTCGACGACCTTGGCATTAGCCTCAATGCGATTGCCCTGAAGCTCAGCTACCGTGCGCAGCTCCGGCTCCAGCGGCGTATCAGCTGGCTCGCTCGGCTTAGACGGTTCGGTAGTCTCAGTCGGCTCGGTCGGTTCCGTGGTCTGCGACTCAGTGCTGTCAGTCGGCTCGGTCGGTTCCGTCGGAGCGGCCGGCTTCGTGGACTCGGAGGTGTTAGGAGTAGTCGTCGAAGAGCTCGGCTGCTCTTCGCTTTCCGACGTCGCCGGAGTCTCAGACTCACTGGTCTCAGAAGTAGTGGTCTCGCTGGACGACGGCTCCGTTGTCTCCTCGGTCGTCGGGGTCTCTTCGGAGGTCGACGGCTGCTCCGGCTTTTCGCCGTGAACGGTCTGAGCTGCGTCGTTAATGTCCTCGTGGGAGGCGATCTCTACCCGCTGACCATCGGTGTTGTCCTGGCCATCGGCGGTGACCTCTGTCGAGGTCAGCTTTTCGAATGCAACAGCAGCGGAAACCGGCTCATCTACATCATCGGAGACGGTAATCATGACAGCCTGCTCACCCGAAGAGGTCTCCGGAGTGAATTCCACGCTGCCGGTACCCAGGATGCGATCAGCATTGGTCTTGTCCACCAGGGTGGCGTCCAGGCGGTAGTTCTTACCCGGAACCAGGTCGGTGAACTTCACGATGTCCTTAACCACAGCGCCCGCAACAATCTTGTTGCCGTTCAGGCGAGCCTGAGTGGAGATCGACGGCTTACGCGTGGTCGGCTTCTCCGGCTCGGATGGCTTGGTCGACTCGGACGGGGTCGTGGTCTCCGCAGGCGTGGTCGGTGTAGTCGGCTTCTCCGGCTCAGTCGGCTTTTCCGGTTCGGTTGGCTGTTCCGGCTCAGATGGCTTTTCTGGCTCGGACGGCTTCGCCGGCTCTGCCGGAACTTCACCGGAAGACGGAGTGACATTGTCAATCACAATGATGTCTTGTTTCTTACCATTGTTGAAAATGTAGCCAGTGCGGTTCGTACCGTCGACGGTGCCCTGACCGACGTTAGCCGGACCAGTGAGGTAGTCGTAGACAGCCTTCGTCGATGGGTTGTGAATGCCCTGGGAGAAGTCAATGTCATCGGAGAAGTGCCACAGAGCGAACTGAGTTGCGTTATTGGCATCCAGCACATTCAGACGTCCTTTAACTCCAGCCGCCTTCCCCAGTTCATCCAAACCAACAGCTGGAGAACCGTGGTGCGCAATCCAGTTGAGCTTCCGGTATCGGTCAAAGTCGTTCCGCAGCTTGTTATTGGTATCTGTACTGCGCGAGAACTGACTGAAGTTCTGCACACGACCGGTGTCATAAAGATCACCGGCGACGCTGGCCTCAATGCAGTAACCCATTTTGTGGCTACCAAATGGTGTTGCAGCCTCGTCAAATGCCGCAATGAGTGGCCCAAAATCACGGACATTTCCATTGGCTTCAACACCCTTAACGGTTCCAGGAACACTCAGAATCTTCTGAATCGTCAGGGTTTCGCCAGTGTCTTCTGCATCCTGCGCATGCGCAATTATTGGAGATTTAGCGAAGAAAAGAGCGAGCACAGCCATGAAGCTAAATAGCGCCAACCAGCGCTTCTCGTTTGTAAAACGACCGAACATGAGCCCTCCCCCTTCCTTCGATTTCAGTGCGTTATACACCTTTCGCTACCTTTCCAGCCTTCAATTAACAATCAATGACCACGCATAAGCGTCTCCAGCCCCCATCACAGGTAGCCCAGTTGACATCGCCTTCTAATTCTCATTTATAGCGTTGGCCGCCCCCGAATATAACAAATACATTTTATGTTTGTTAGACCATTTAATTGGCACCCCTATTTCCTTTTATTTCAATGTCGATAATTGTTGTTTGCATATTTTTTCAGGGGTAGCCGTATGGATACCGGGCAAATACTAACGTTCCACCTTCCTCTACGACGCCTAGCCATTCAGCCCAGATAAACCTCCATTACCTGCAGATATGAAGATTTTTCAATAAATCTCCACCCATTAATTCGGGTTGAAATGTCTCCCATGTCACGATTCTTATAATTGTGAGATAAGGCACAGCCAACACCCCACCCCCACCTAATGAAAATGCACCCCAATAATTTTCCGGACGCAATAATGACACCTCTGAGCCATTTGCAAAAACCCCCTAGGCGCATTTAATAAGCCACATAATTGTGCCTTAATTGCGGCTGCATAAATATTTGCCTCTCCGCCCTAGCCCTCTCCATCTGCAGTTAATAGACAAAAATGGGTCTGATTCAAGACATTCCAGCAGATCACGTTATGTAAATCGCGCCTGAATAGAGGGCTGCAAATGTGAAACTGTGCGAGTTTATGACACTTTCAAGCCATTTTTCGGGCCATTTTTGTCATAAACGCAGTCAGTAACTCGGATCGACCCCACGTCGCCAGCTATAAACGCAAAAAGCACCTCCCCACTCCACAAAGAGTGAGAAGGCGCTCGTGCGCTGTTACGCGCTAATCGCCGCGCAAGCTAACAGCTGCGCAGTGCAGTGCCTAAGTCGGCTTAGACGGTCTTAGATAGCCTTTGCACCGGTGAGGTCCAGGTCGACTGGCAGGTTGTCACCCGCACCGTCCTCGGCCAGCAGGCCACCCTGGTTGTTGCCACCGGTCTGGGCACCCTGCTCCTGGCCGCCAGTCTGGAGGCCACCCTGGTTCTTACCGCCGGTCTGCATGCCCTGCTCTTGGCCGCCGGTCTGGAGACCATTCTGGTTCTTACCGCCGGTCTGGAGACCCTGCTCCTGGCCACCGTTCTGCAGACCCTGGTCGCCACCGACGTTCTGCAGGCTCTGGTCCTGGCCACCGGTCTGGAAACCGGACTGACGCTCACCAATCTGGCCCTTGTCGTTAACCTGGTCGCCGCCGACCTTATCGCCCTTCTCCAGCTTGTCGCCGCCAATCTGGTCTCCGCCGTTCAGCTGGTCGCCGCCAGCGTTCTGGAGACCCTGGTTGCCGCCAACGTTCTGCAGAGCGTTGTCCTGGTCGCCACCGACGTTCTGCAGACCCAGGTTGCCGCCCTCAGTCAGAGAGTGGAAATTCGGGAACAGGGAGTCGACCTGAACCAGCGGGCCCTCCGGGAAGTTCACGTTGAACTCAGGTACCGGCAGCGGAGCCGGTGCTGGCAAGGAGGAAATCAGTTCGCAGATATTGCACAGGTTATCCATGATGATCCTTTAGAAAATGAAGTGTAGATAGATGGTGTGGCGCGATGCCCAGAGCTGAAGGTAAAGGGCTTCTCGCCTTCTCCTTTGCGGCCACTGCCGTGCTCACACGAAAACCGTACCGGTGATGAAAAACGGTCACAATATAGAAAATCGACGCACTTCAGCCAAGTAATTGGAAATAGAAAAACGGCAAAATCTAACCTGCACTTATGCCCAAACGTCGCATGTCACGGGTCACATTGCTAGCCTTTTGGTCACCCCAAACCAGGCTCGCCTTTTCCAGCAGAAAAGCCCCGGCACCTAATGAACTGCTCCCCATTAGTTGGACTGAGAAATCAGTTACCGACTAGTGGGGAGTAGTTGTCATTGAGAGCACGAAGTTCGCTAAGTGAATATCAGCGCGAGCAGTTGGTTGAACTATTTGAGCAAGGCATGGGTTATACAGCCGCTGCCAATGCCCTTGGTGTCTCCAAGTATGCCGCCCGTATGCTCTGTCGTCGGTTTAAGCTGCATGCAGGCTATGTCTTGTGGAGAAACCGACTAAGCAGCAGTACTCGTTTGAGATTAAGAAGGAAGTTGTCCAACGCCACCTTGCTGGCGAGACAGCGATGGATCTTGCACGTGAATTTGGCCTGTCATCACAGCAGCTGGTCCGCGGGTGGTCGTGGAAATGGCGCAAAGACGGCGATGACGCGTTGAAACCGTAGCCGAAGGGCAGACCCAAAGGATCGGTCACGCCGAAGCCGCTGTCGGAGGAAGACAAGCTGCGTGGCGAAAACGAACGGTTGCGGGCCGAAAATGCCTATCTAAAAAAATTGCGGGACTTGAGGAATCAGGGACGCGCCTGAAAGTCCAGGCGATTGTCATCCTCAAGTCGCACCACCGCTTGGAGTACCTCCTAGAGGCAGCAGGTATGCCACGGTCGACGTTCTTCTACCACCAGAAACGACTCAGTAAGCCAGATAAGCACGCCGAGCTCAAGCAAGCGATTCGGGAAAGCTTCGAGCGTAACAAGCATCGCTACGGCTACCGACGAGTGCTACTTGACCTGCGTAACCAGGGGTGGGTGGTCAACCACAAACTCGTCTACAAACTCATGTGCGAGATGGGGCTGCGAGCCAAGATCCGCCAACGTAGACCTTATGTTTCCTACACCGGGACGATCAGCCACATTGCCGACAACAAGCTTGACCGCAAATTCACCCCGGATCAGCCAAATACCGTCTTTGTCAGCGACGTCACCGAGTTCAGGGTTGCAGGCCGCAAGGTCTACCTGTCACCGGTGATGGACTTGTTCGACCGCTCAATCGTTGCCCACACTGTGGCTACATCGCCGTCGACAGCGTTGACCACCGATTCTTTGCCCAAGGTGATCGCGGCGTGGGCACCTGAACCCGGGTGGATGATGCACACCGATCAAGGTTTCCAGTACCAGCATGCCTCGTGGCGTGACCTGATCGGCGACAACGGCGGTGTTCAGTCGATGTCGCGTAAAGCCAACTGTTACGACAACGCGGTCATGGAGAACTTCTTCGGCCACGTGAAAACCGAGATGTACCACGGAGAAGTCTTCGACACGGTCGCAGAGTTCAACCAAGTAATCGACGAATACATCCAGTGGTACAACACCGAACGCGTCCAACAACGACTCAAGGGCCTGACCCCGATGCAATATCGAAATCAGACCCTTGAAGCCCTAACCGCCTAGAGTTAAACCAGTCCAACTTTCGGGGACCAGTTCACCTCGGATCCCCGCGGGGCTTTTTCTGCCCCTCACCCTTTCACTTTTGCTTTAGGTAAGGGTAAGTTAACTCCCACTATGACCTCGAACCCAGTTACCCTGAACACTCCGACGAACACTTCCGCCTACCGCGCGGCCTTTTCTGACCACCTACTCTTGGCCGCCCCTTCTGAACCGCACCATCGAATCATCCGCGCCACTGTTTATGACGTCAGCGCCCCGGCAGAAAACCTGCAGAGGATTGTCATCCGCTCCCCCGAGCTAGTCGGCTTTCAGCTTTCCGGCCCGGACGAATTCTTTGGCCTCTTTATGCCGGCTAAGCCCGGCGAGAATCTCCATTTACCCCTCCACGGAGGTGGCGCCAATATCCGCGCAAGCGTTACAGCCATGCCGGAGACCCAACGCCCAAATTTACGTTGGTACACCGTACGCTCACTCGATCCCGAGTGCGGACAGATAACTTTCGACGTGGCGACACATGGCGTCAAAAATCCAAAGGATGAGCACGTCGGACCAGGGCTCGCCTGGGCTCTTGCAACTCGTGTTGGCGACCAGGTAGGCATCTGGACATGCCAGGGCCTCTGGCACCGCGCGCAAAGTTCACAAACACTTATCGCAGACCCATCTGCCGTACCTTCCGTTCGCGCCATTTTGGATTACGCGGATGCGTTTGCCCCGGAACAGTTGCGCGACATACACCTCGTAGTGGTCGCCGAGAACCATGGTGACCTCGAGCCATCCCTCGTCGCCGACTGGGAGAGCAAGCTGGGCAGCCTAGAAGTGCTGTTTAGCGCTACAACGGACTTCAGCACGGCAGTGATGTCCCACCTACAGCAACTGGACCGTGCCGAACACCCCGCAACACAGTCGAAGTACGTCTGGGTCGCGGGTGAAGGACAGCTCTGCAAGGAAGTACGGCGCCACGCAATTCACACCTGGGGCCTCAATAGCGAATCCGTGCAGTGGTGCCCCTATTGGTTCCTAGGCAGGGCACGGCCTTAATTAGCCACAATCCCTCGCGGCACAATAATCGGAGCCATACCGCGGGGATCTTCCCACACCTCGGCATTCAGGCCATATGCCTCGCGCAACACATCCACCGTCAGAGCCTCCTTTGGAGAACCCTCGGCGATCTTTTCCCCTTCCTTCATGACGATCATCTCGTCGCTAAAAGCTCCCGCCAGGCCAAGATCATGAAGTACGGTAATCACCGTCTTGCCCTCTTGAGCGAGCTCCCGCACGATACTTAGAATCTCTATCGCATGTGCCGGATCTAGGTAGGTAGTCGGTTCGTCCAACAGCACAATTGGCGTATCCTGCGCCAACACCATCGCCATCCAGACCCGCTGCCGCTGGCCGCCAGAAAGCTCCGCCACGTCGCGGGCAACAAGATGGTCAACCTTCGTCTTCTTCAGCGCCTCGCGCACTTTTTCTTTATCTTCTGACGCCGTCGCTCCCCCACCCCAGAGCGATCGACGATAAGGGTGCCGTCCGCGCTCCACAAGTTCTCCAACGGTCAATCCCGCCGGACACAGCGGGTGTTGTGGCAAAAGCGCAATTAGTTGGGCGGCTTCGCGCGACCGCAAACTATGCACGTCCTTTTTCTCTACAAGAACCCGTCCTTCGGCGGGAGCAAGCAGCCGAGAAAGCGTCTTGAGCAACGTCGACTTGCCACAACCATTGGGGCCTAAGAGCGTGGTGACCTTCCCGGGCTCTGCAGTGAAAGACACGTCCTTAACAATGCTTGGGCCGTCGTTGTAGCCCACGGTGACGTGATCAACTTGAACGTTCATTGAACCATTCCTTTCAGAGTTCCGCGACGGGCCGCCAACCACACAAGCAACACCAACGCGGGGCCACCGATGATGGCGGTAACCAAACCCACAGGGGATGTAAATGGCAGTGCGCCCGCCACGACGGCGCACGCAGCTAATAGAGCAGCGCCTGCAAAAGTAGAGCACAACGGATGGGGCGTGGGCGTTCCGGCCACCAGCTTGGCCAGCTGAGGAGCCAATAGTGCCACGAATCCAATTGGGCCGACAAAGGAAACCACCACCGCGACAATGCCCGTTGCGGCAATGAGCAAAATAGCGCGCACCCTCGTGACATTTACCCCAAGTGTGGACGCGGTGGCGTCATCATGAGAAAGAAGAGGGACATCGCGCGTAACACAAAGGCCTAAAACTACGAAGGGCAACAGGCCCAACACCATAGGAAACAAAGCTTCCATACGCACAAAGCCGGTAGACCCAGCGAGCCAAGTTTGGGCATCCGTGGCACGAGTTAAGTCAGCCCGGAGCAGGAGATACTGCACTAAAGACTGCGTGAGGAAAGACAGTGCCAGGCCGATGACCACTACGCGCTGCGACGTCCCGAAGCCACCGAGTAGAACGAGCAAACCAACGATCACTAGTGCGCCAAGCAAAGCGAGTGCAGCACGCCACCAGAACGTCGGCACCCCCTCACTCCATGCAGGGCGGGTAACTACGGTGCCCGCCACAACCAAAACCGCCGCGCCGCCGGATACACCGAGAATGTCCGGGCTGGCCAGCGGATTGCGGGCCATGGTCTGAGTCCACGCACCTGCCAGCCCTAGAGCCGCGCCGACCAGAACGGTAGCGATTGCTACAGGCAGGCGGAGATCCCACACCACGTTGATTGCTTGCTGTGTGCCCCCACCGGTGAGAACCTCGATGACTTCCATCGGGCTGAGCTTCACCGCTCCTTGCCCCAGGATTAAGCAGTAACAAAGAGCCGCTATGAGGGCGAACCCTGCCGAAGCCGCCAGGACGCGTCTGCTTCGTGAACGCTTAATACTACGGATAGACGTCATATCGCTCATATCGTCAGCTCCGAGTCATTCGAGGTCGGTGAACTCTTCTTACGTCGCACCGCCAGAATCATCACTGGGGCACCGACAATAGCTAAGACAATGGACATTTCCAGCTCGTTAGGCTGCAGGACGAAGCGGCCCACAATATCGGCTAGCAACACAGCCGCGCCACCAACAATGCCGGTCGGCAGCAAGAGGCGAGTCAGGGACGGGCCGGTAAACGGGCGTAGTAGGTGTGGCACGGCGAAGCCCACGAATGTCACAAGCCCCACAGTGGCTGTCGCCGAGCCGGCGAGGATGATCACCGCTGCGGCAGCCAACAAGCGGGTTCTCGTGGGCGAGCTGCCAAGGGAACGGGCGGAGTCCTCTCCCATCGCAAGTAGATCCAGCGGGCGTGCTGCAAGCGCACCACATAGAGCACCTAGTGCTAGACCTAAAGCAGCTAAGGCCACGTCTTCCATACCCCGCCCAGCTGTAGAGCCAACGGTCCAGCGGCGGAGCCCTTCCAGGGTGTCGGAAGAATAGAGGCTCAGCATATTCGTGGCCGCTTGCAGGGCGAAGGTAACTCCCACGCCCACGAGTACCAGAGTTAGCGGGTTACGCGATACGCGGGAAATCAACAGCACGATTGAGGCAGCGACGGCCGCCCCGACGAGCCCTACAAGTGTCCGCTCCCCGACCGTCGTTGCCCAGCCCAAGGTCAGTGCCGCAGCGACTGCGAAACTTGCTCCAGCGTTCACGCCGATAATGCCGGGATCTGCCAGGGGGTTGCGGGTCCAGCTCTGAGCAATGGCACCCGCCATAGCCAGGGCTGCGCCTGTGATCACAGCCAAGAGGGTGCGCGGAACGCGCAAGTCCCAAATGATGCCGGATTGCGTAGATGGGTGCGGACCATGCATGAGGATGCTGGTCACTTCGCCAATGGAAAGATCTTTGGAACCCAAGTACAGGGAGGCAAGCAGCAGCAAAGCCAAGCCAACGAGTGCGGCCGAAGTAAGCAAACGCCGGGAAAACACCAAAGAATGTCGAGTTCTTGAAACGGACACTTTCAATTAAATTGCGTCAGAGAACTTGTCGACTGCCCAGGGGATGGTCAATGGGTTCGGCATACTCATTGCATTGCCCACGTTTTCGTCCATCCAGCGGACCTTGCCTTCGCGAACAACGTCCAGCTTGCTGAATGTTGGATCCTTCTTCAAGGTATCGGCGGCACCCTGGTAATCAAGGATGAAGAGGTAATCGACGTTGTTGAGGTCGCTGTAGTTCTCAGGTGCGATGTCGCGGTAGAACTCGCCCCCGTTACCTTCGAGCTCCTTCGGGATCTCGAAGCCCAGACTCTTGATAAACTGCCCGCGACCGTCACCGGAGGTGTACAGGCCGATCTTTCCCTGATAAGGCATGACGATAGCCGCACGCTTGCCTTTGAGCTCAGGGTGCTGCTGTTGGAAATCATCGAAGGCCTTCTGCGTTTCTTCGACGAGTTTGTCGCCTTCTTCTTGCTTGTCTACAGCGCCGGCGATCTGGTTGACCTGATCCCGCCAGGGGATCTGCCAGTCCGTGGCACCGTCTGGCTTAACGGTGGTTGGGGCGATGTCATTAAGCGCCTTCTTCGCCTGCGCGTCTACGGCAGAGTTCACCGCAATGATCTTGTCCGGATCAGCGGCGGAGATCTTCTCCAGGATTTCAGCAGTGAATCCGTTGGCAGTACCGTAAACCACTTCAGGCTTGTTGTCGCCGAGCTTTTCGGTAGCCCATGGGCCGACGCCAGATGCATCAACATCTCCCTCAGCACCCCAGGGCGCTACGAGGACTGGTTGGATGCCTAGAGCGAGCAAGGTATCGCTGTCTCCCAGGCCAACTGCGGCGATGCGCTCGTCCCCGGTGCCCTCATTTTTTGACGCCGCCGCGTCGTCGCCTCGGGAGCAACCAGACAGAACAAGAGTGGATGCTGCCAAGACAGCGGCGGTCTTCAGCGCCGCTCGACGGGTCAGCGAATTGTTTCGAAACATGTGAAAACCTAACGCGTAAGGAACTCTTTGAAACGCTGTAAAGTACCCGTAGCCCCAAGAGACTGATGGCCTCTTTCGGCTACGGCCAACACAGTAATCGGGTCTATATTACACAGGTAAGGCTAACCACACAACAGGCTGCCCTAAGTTAGTCCGCTTCCCGCTCGGCCGCTACCGACTCCATCGCCGCCCTGGCCACCGTCGCCACGCTGGCCACCCGACGCCACTCTGGCCACCCTAGCCACTCTGGCCACTGTCACCGCCCTGGCCACCCTAGCCACCCTGGCTCTCAGTGCCGAGATGCTCGCGCTATTGCAACTCGTGGCACCAACTGTCGGAAAAGTTGCACTTCGAAGGTCGAAATGTCGCTAGAACGGGAATCTGTCAGCACAGGCGCGCCTCCGAATTTTGCGACAATTCCCTGACCTGCAGTTTTGCGGAGCTGCAAATCAGTGTCTTTAACGCATTCCCGGTCTAGCGACATTCACCCCTGCTAGCGCCCCAAAAACGGCGCCGTCGGCCACGCATTCCCGGTCTAGCGACATCTGCACATCCTCACGCCGCCAAATAGGGCGCCGGCGCCTCCCGTGACGCAATCCCCCCCCCAGCACTGCGCTCGCACAATCTCACATTCCGCTGGCGCTGCAGCCAAGCGGAAAGCGTGGGCGTCAATAAGAAAAAATAGGCCCCCTACCGCAACAAATGTGAACTGCTCCCCATTAGTTGGACTGAGAAATCAGTTACCGACTAGTGGGGAGTAGTTGCCATTGAGAGCACGAAGTTCGCTAAGTGCCGAGGCTTAACTTTTTGCGCTTTTAAGTACTGCGCTCAACTACTGGTCAGCGACCAACAACTCCGCAATCTGGATGGTATTCAGAGCAGCGCCCTTACGCAGATTGTCGCCAGAGACAACCAGCACCAGGCCACGCCCCTCCGGAACCGACTGATCGACACGGATACGACCCACCAGGGACTCATCCACACCAGCGGCGGCAAGCGGATTCGGAACGTCGACGACCTTCACGCCCGGCGCGGACTCCAGCAGTTCGGTTGCCTTCTCTACGGACAGAGCATTCTCAAACTCAGCGTGAATCACCAGCGTGTGGCCAGTGAACACCGGAACGCGCACACAAGTACCAGCAACAGCCAGCTCAGGGATAGACAGAATCTTGCGGGACTCATTGCGGAGCTTCTGCTCCTCATCAGTCTCCAGTGAACCGTCATCAACAAAGTTTCCAGCCACCGGCAGCGCGTTGAAAGCAATCGGGGCGACATACGGACCAAAGTCCTCCGCAACCAGAGCCGAACCATCAGTGGTCAGCTTCTCCAGGTTGTCGACGTTCTCGCGCACCTGGCCAGCCAGAGTATTCACACCAGCAAGGCCCGAACCCGAGACCGCCTGATAGGAGGACACACGCAGACGCTGCAACCCGGCCTCGTCGTGAAGCGGCTTGAGAACCGGCATCGCGGCCATGGTGGTGCAATTCGGATTCGCGACAATGCCCTTCGGGATGTCCTGCAAAGCATCCGGGTTGACCTCGGAGACCACCAACGGGACCTCCGGATCCTTACGCCACGCCGACGAGTTATCAACAACAACAGCGCCAGCAGCCGCAAAACGCGGAGCCTGCTCCTTCGACAGCGTGCCGCCAGCGGAGAACACCGCGACATCAATGCCCTTCAGATCCTCGTCAGAAGTAGCCGCGACATCCTCGACAACAATCTTCTCGCCGCGGAACTCCAACTCCTTGCCCGCACTACGAGCAGAAGCGAAAAAACGAACCTTATCGGCCGGGAAATTACGCTCCGCCAGAAGAGTGCGCATCACACGACCAACCTGGCCAGTGGCACCAACAACAGCAATCGTGGTCATGAAAACTCCTTAACGTCCCGTACCAGCGTAAACAACAGCCTCAGTGTCTCCACCGAGATTGAAAGCGTCGTGCAGGGCCTTCACAGACTTGTCGACATCCTGGTCATTAACCAGCACCGAGATACGAATCTCAGAAGTGGAAATCAGATCGATATTCACACCCTCATCAGCGAGCGCCTCACAGAACGTCGCAGTCACACCCGGGTGGGACTTCATGCCAGCACCGACCAAGGAGACCTTGCCCACGTGATCGTCGTAAAGCACGTCCTTCCAGTCGTTGTCAGCCTGCAGCTTCTTCAGCAACGCCATCGCCTTCGGAGCATCCTCGCGCGGGCACGTGAAAGTAATGTCAGTGCGGTTATCCGCGACGGTGGAGACGTTCTGCAGCACCATATCGATGTTGATCTCCGCATCCGCAACAGCACGGAACATCTTCGCCGCCTGGCCCGGATCATCCGGAATGCCCAGCACGGTCACCTTCGCCTCGGAGCGGTCATGCGCCACACCGGTCAACACTGCTTCTTCCATAGGAATATCCTCCATCGATCCATCAACAAGGGTGCCAAGTTCATTGCTATACGACGAACGCACACGCAACGGGACATTAAACGCACGGGCGTATTCGACACTTCGCAGCTGCAAAATCTTCGCGCCAACCGCGGCCATCTCCAACATCTCCTCGAAGGAAATGTTGTCCAAACGCTGTGCGTCCGGCACAATGCGCGGATCCGCGGTGTACACGCCGTCCACGTCGGAGTAAATCTCGCAGACGTCCGCCTCTAGGGCTGCCGCGAGGGCAACCGCAGTGGTATCCGAGCCACCACGGCCCAGCGTAGTGACGTCCTTGGTCTCGCGGTTTACACCCTGGAAACCGGCCACTAGGCAGATATGGCCCTCATCGAGAGCCTCACGGACACGGCCCGGAGTGACCTCGACAATGCGGGCGTTACCGTGGCGCTCCGTGGTAATCACGCCAGCCTGTGAACCGGTGAAAGACCGAGCCGAGGCGCCGAGGCTTGCAATCGCCATAGCGACCAGTGCATTAGAAATACGCTCACCGGCGGTCAGGAGCATATCCATCTCGCGTCCCGGCGGGACCGGGTTGACCTGCTCAGCGAGGTCCAGAAGCTCATCGGTGGTGTCGCCCATTGCCGAGCAGACAACCACGACGTCATTGCCCTGCTTTTTGGTTTCCACAATTCGTTCTGCAACACGACGAATGCGTTCGGCGCTCTCCAGGGATGAACCACCGTACTTCTGCACAACCAGTGCCATGGTCGGCAACCTCCAAAAACTAGGCAACTATATGCAAGTAACTATTATTGACTCAATTTACTTGAGTTGCATTCGTAATTACATAGTGGGTTACCAAAACGTAGCTTGTGGGGGTTGCGTGGAGGGTTTGGATCGGGTTGCGTAGGGGTTGCGGGGTTATTGGGCATGGGTTGGGTGCGGATCGGACGCTGCTGCGGGCTGCAAATGTGAAACTGACTAAGTTTATGACAAAAATATGCCCTGAAACTTGTCAAAACTGACATAAACCTAGTCAGTAACTCTCGGTACTGTGCCAAGAACTCCGGGCTCAGCCAGCTCCACTCCGGGCTCAGTCAGCTTCTTGGCCGAACCAGCTAATTCCCGAGGCGCTGCGGGCACCAAGCACTGCCCCGCCCAACCCCTGCGAAGTGGACATGACAAGTGTTGCGTGCCTAGCATCTCCTACGTGAACAATGACCTTCTCGCAGCGATACTGGCACTGCTGTCCGCACTCAGCATCGCGTGGGGAACCGTCATCCGCCACAACCTCTCCGGAACACTGGAAGAGGGCACCAGCACACTTCGCGGAGTGGCGAAGACCCTGAAGCTGCCGCGCTGGTGGCTGGGCTCGGGCCTGGCGATTGCCGGGTATGTATTTCAGGTCACGGCGTTGGCATTCGGCACGTTGCTCCTGGTGCAGCCGTTGCTGGTCATGAAGCTGATGCTCACGCTCCCGCTGGCAGCGAAGGTCAACGGTCGGCGGATTTCGCGGTCAGAGATGATCTGGTCCGTGGCGCTTACTTTTGCGGTGGCGACGCTGGTGTTGCTCGGCAAGCCGACTGCCGGCTCCACCGATATCCCCACCTACCTGTGGGGATGGGCTCTCGCCGTCGGTGGCGTGGTCACCTGCGGGCTTTACGCCGCTGCAGTTCAGTGGCCCAACACCGGCACCGGCGCCGGCGGCGGCTCAGACACCAAACAGCGCGGAGTGCTGCGCCAGAACCCGAAGGCCCTACTGCTCGGCACGGCAACCGGCTGGCTGTACGGCTTCGTCGCGTTGCTGTCTAAGTCGGTGGTCGATACTTATGTCAATGACGGACTCGTCCAACTCCTGCTCTCCTGGGAACTCTGGCTGCTGGTGGCACTGGCGGTTATTGGCGTCGGCCTGCAGCAGGCGGCTTTTAACGCGGGACCGTTGCAGGCTTCGCTGCCAGCTATGACCGTCGTGGAGCCGATCGTTGCCTTCAGCTTGGGATACATCGTTCTTGGTGAGCGCTTCCAGGCGGTTGGTGTGCAGTGGGTGGCGCTGTTTATCGCACTGGTGACCATGATTTCTGCCACTATTGCCCTGGCGGCTCGGCCGGCAGAGGCGACCTCCACAAGCGCCACAAGCGCCCCAAGCACCGAAAACACCGCAGACACCGCGACCACCGACGCCCCAAGCATCGCAAACACCGCAGACACCGACACCACAAGCACCGCAAACACCACCACAGATTCCACCGATGCCACAGCACGGTGAGTAGAGTTCAGCTCTCCCGGGTTGCATGACCTAAATTGGTATGTGCACTTATTAAGTCGTTAGCGATTTGTCGGCCTGGCTATCCCTGCCCGGGAACTGTCCCTGGTGAGAAAGACCCGTGGCCGCTATGCACAAGGTCACCAAAGGTAGGACTCGATGGGGCGTCATTCCCATTCCAAGCGGGCAACTTCCAAGCGGGCATCTAAACCGACATCTAAGCGGAAGTCCGAACGCGCAAACGATACTAACGCCAGCGCCGCATCCAAAACCCAAGCAAAGCCCCAAAAAGGCAAGAAGCTCAACTCGAACACCATCATCGCCCTGCTGTTGATCATTGGTGGTTTGGGAGTGCTGCTGTACCCGGTTGTCGCAACGCAGTGGAACAACTTCCTGCAGGCCCGCGCCGCAGATGAATACTCCAAGCTGGAGAAATCCGCTCCTCCTGAGGTCTTGGACACCGCCTGGAATGAGGCCCACGAGTACAACGCCAGCCTCGGCGAGGTCAATCCCGGCGACGCCTGGACCACCTCCGATGACGAGTCTTCCCCGGAGTACCAGCGCTACCGCCACTACCTCGACGTGCTTGGCGAGACCGACGCGCTCGGCCGCATCGTCATCCCGTCCATCAACTCTGACCTGCCCATTTTCCACGGCACGTCGGAAAAGTCGCTCTCGCGCGGTGTCGGTCACCTCTACGGCACCGACTTCCCGGTCGGCGGAGTGGGCGAGGGTGAAGGTCGTCACGCGTCGCTGTCGGCGCATACGGGTCTGCAAAATGCGACGCTGTGGGACAACCTCGACAAGGTCAAGAAGGGCGACGCGTTCTACATCGCAGTCGCGGGTCACAAGTTGAAGTATGAGGTCCACGACGTAGCCGTCGTAAAGCCGGATGAAACCGATGCTTTACGACGCGTCCCCGGAGAAGACCTGATCACCCTGATTACGTGCACGCCTTACGGCATTAACACGCACCGACTGCTGGTGACGGGGCATCAGGTGCCGATGGATCCTGACGAGGAGTCCGTGTTCGACGGCAGCGGTTCGCAGTGGCAGTGGTGGATGTGGGCCATCCTGGCAGCAGCGGCGGTGATCATTGCGCTGCTGATTTGGTGGCTGCGGAAGCTCTCGCGCGACGGCAAGGGCGAGCCGGAAGCCGAGCGCGAGAGCGACGAGACAGAGAATGACGAGGCGGAGGATTAGGCCCCCTTACGAAGTCGCCATCACCTTCGTCTCCTCGATTGCGTTCTTGATCTCGTTGATTCCCTTTTCAAAGATGCGCTGAAGGCCCAGCGCCAGAATCAGCGACGGGATGATGAACAGCGCCAACATGAACATCAGCTTCCAGTAGTCTGCCTCATAGATACCGGCGATGGAGCTGCGGAACATATCGATCGCGTAGGTACCCGGCAGCCAAGGGCTAATGTTCTGGACCCACTGTGGCACCAGCGGCAGCGGATACGCGCCACCTGCGGCCGAGACCTGCATCACCAGCAACAGCACGCAGATGGCCTTGCCGGCGTTGTCGAAGGTGAAGACGAACGAGAAGACGATCATCATAAACACCAGCGAAATCACCCAGCCGGCCAGCAGCATCAGGAATCGGTGCGCGGGCTCGATGCCCACGTACACCTGGAGTCCCAACACCATCAGTGTGGACTGAACCAGGCCCACGCTGGCGAAGGTGGCGAACCGGCCGAAGTACTTCTCGACGCGGGTGTAGTCATCGGCCTGCGCAGCGTTGATTTGTGCGTCACTGGTCGGCTCGTCGATTTCATCGCTGGCTGCATCGCCCTGCGCATCATCGACTGCATCGCTGACCACATTCTCGGCCTCATCATCGCCGACCTTCTGACCGCCGCGGCTACGGACCGTGGTGCGGATCAGCACCGACGACAGCAGCGCACCGATCCACAGCGCGAGGGTCGCATAGAACGGCGCCATACCCGCACCGAAGCTCTGGACTGGGAAGACGGGGTCTTCCTCGACCTGCACCGGCGCGGCCAACTGCGCTGCCAGGGCACTTGGGTCATCACCGACGGCCTCAGCAATTCGCGAGAGGTCCCCGGTGTCCTTCGCCTCTTCCAGCGCGTTGTGAATCTCGTCGAAGCGAGCGGCCAGATCATCAAAACGGTTGCTCAGACCCATCGTGGCGGCGCTGGTCTTACGCAGCGTGTCCACCGGCGAGCCGGAAATCGTACCGCGGATGCCGCGAATGTCCTCGCCAATGACCTCGATGTCGTTGCTCAGACGCGACACCGGCTCCGACAGCGCGTCGATCTGCGGGCGCAGGTTCTGCTCGTAGGAGTTTTTGGCATTTTCCACAGCGGCAATCGCAGCCGTGAAAGCGTCCTTCGCCTGGCTTATCGACGATCCCGTATCCCGGCCACCACGCAAATCCGCTGCCACGGCGGAGAAACTCTCCTGCAGCCCACGGGTGCGAGCAATCGAGGTGTTCAGATCGGAAATCGCGCGGTCATAGCCCGGCTTAGCGACACCCGGAACCACTGCCCCAACGGTGTCCTCCAGGCGGTCGCGCATCGCAGTCAGGCCATCGGCCTGCTGGCCGAATTTGGCCGCCATCGCGTCAAAGGTATCTGCGGTCGCGCCGCTGGTGGCCTGGGTGCCGTCGACAAGCTCGTTGACGCGGTCGCGCACGCCTTCGTAGCTCGACTGCGTTGCGTCGAGCGCCGTGCTAACCGAGTCGCGAACATTGCCGACCGCGGCTTCCAGATCGCCTGCGACGTTGCCGTCACCCGAACCATTGCGCAGAATGTCCATCCGCGCACCAGCGTTTTCCAAAATGGAATCCGCGGTCTCCACCAGCGGCACGGTGGTCTCCACCAGCGTGGACAGCGAACGAGCAGTCTGCGCACCGGAGCGCAGCCGCGCGGCGGTGTCATCAACGCGGTTTTGCACGCGCGTCAGTGCCTGCTTGGAGTCGGAGGTGTTTAGATACTCATCCAGCGAGGTGATCACGCCCAGCCCAACACTGGCGACGACCTGCGTGAAGTTCTTGTCAATCTCCTGAATAACGCCACTCGCGCCCTTACTCGTAATGATTGACGAAAGCGCGTTCTTCTTCTCATTCGTATAGAGCGTCAGCTTAGGCGCCTTGGTGCCCCGGACGTAGAAGGTCATCAGTTCAGTACTGAAGTTCTCCGGAAGCACGATTGCCGCGTAGTAGTCACCGGACTTAGTGCCGTCGATGGCGTCCTCAGAATCCGTAATCTGCCAGTCAATTTCGTGGTTACGGCTCAGCTTCGACAGCACCTCATTGCCCAAGTTGACGTCAATCGCACCGATATCCGTGCGATGACCACGGTCATTACTGGCGACCGCAATCTTCAGCTTTTCGGTGTTCTCAAACGGCTCCCAGCTGGCCAGCACATTAAAGCAGGTGAACAGCAGCGGAATCAGCACCAGACCGAAAACCATGATGCCGGTCATCGTGTTCTGGCGGATCACCCGAAAGTCATTCCGCACAATTTCAAGAACGTTTCTCATTAGGCTTCACCTTCTGAGGAAGTCTTCACGCTTGCCGACGACACCTTCGCCTGTGGCTCAACCGAATCACCAGCATTTTCCAGCGAGTACGCATGCGGATGGGAAGTTTGGTGCTCCATGTAGGCGCGCAGCTCCTCCTCCGACAGCTCGCTGAGCTCCTGGGCGTGAATCACAGACTGCTTGACGTACTCGCGCACCGCGATGTAGGCGAGGCAGAGCAGCACAAACAGGCAAGCCAGACCGAAGAACAGGGCCTTCTGATCCGGGTAGTTACGGGCCAAAATACCCAGCACCACCAGGGCGGCCACGGCGATGCCAATGGCCATGCGCATGAACAGCGTGTAGCTGCCACGCAGATTCTCCATCCGCTCGTCGACTCGCGATTGGTACTCCTCGCGGTTACGCAGCGCAAAGACGAGGTCACTGAGCTTGTATCCGCTACCGACCAGGTGGACTTCTTCGTTGTTGACCAGTCCGCCCTCTTCAAGCTGGTGGTTAACCAAGACATTGACCGAGGACAGGCTGCGGCGCAGCCAGTAACCGACCACGTAGGCGACCACTGCCATGGCCATCAAGGTGAGCATGTTCTTCAAGTAGTAATTCGAGTAGAAACCACCAATGGTCTCGCGGAGAGCATCAATGCCGTAGGTCAACGGCAAGAACGGATTCAGCGCCTGGAAGAAGTCCGGGGTCATCTCAATTGGATAGAGACCGGCGGCGCCAGGAATCTGAATAAACGCGAGCACTACGGCAATACCACGTCCCACGTGGCCAAACGCCGCCACCAAACTGTAAATAATGGCGAGATAACACAACTCCACCACGACACAGGTGAGGACGAACGCAACCGCGCTGACATGCTGCACACCAATGACGATGTCACCGATAGAGACAATCAGCGCCTGGAAAGTAGCGATGATGCCCAGCAGCAATGTGCGGCCCATGTACGCCTGGCCCACCGTGATTTCCTTGAAACCTTCCGCGTCGACTTCCACGCGGAAAATCACAATCAGAATGAACGCACCAATCCACAACGACAGGTTGGTAAACAGCGCCGCCATACCCGAGCCGTAGTGATCCACCGGGAACACGGCCTCCGTCTTAACCTCAGCCGGATCGCTCAGGAACTGCGAGATACCCTCAGGATCAAGGTCATTGACCATGTTCATGGCTTCGCGCTCTTCGGTGGTGCCCAGGGTAAGGACATCGAGACGCGCAGTTTCCAGGCCATCGCGTACACCATCAAGGTCGGCCTTAAAGCTCTCGAGGACCTGATTCGCAGCGGAAAGCTGCCCACTCGTAGCGTCGAGAAGCGCGGACGTTTCCTTGACGGTGTCCTTTTGCGCGCCCAGCGCCGCCGCGTACGAACCCACGCGCGCGTTGAGCTGATTAAGCGCCTTGCTCAACTGCGGGAGTGCGTCCTGGGACGCCTGACGAATCTGATCCGAGGCGGCCTTGCCGTCCTTAGTGGCCTGCGCCAATGCCTCGCTGGTGGCGTTGAGGGAGTCAAGAGTTCCCTGCGCCGAGCCGGAGACGTTCTTCAGGCCCTCCACCAGCTCTTTATTGGTGGCGTTGCTCTCGTCGAGCGCATCGATGGTGCGCTGGATTGCCTGCTTATCCGGGCCATTGAGCGGGTTGGCCTCCAGCAGGGAATTCAGCCCACCAATGACCTGATCCGCCTGGTTGACGATGTCCTCCGCCGCAGCCGTCGCAGAATCCGAACGGGAAATTGCGCCCTGCAGATTGCCAGTCATCGCGCCAATCGCGGCGTTGGCGTTACCGGTGCCCTCCACCAGAGCGGTGCTGCCCTGCAAGTAGGCGTCGTTGAGATCCGCGGAGAAATTCAGGACCTCGTTGTTGAGCTCACCAGTAATCGCCTGCACCTGCGTCAACGCATCCTGGGCGTCATCGAGGGCCGTGTCCACGCTGCCGAGAGTCTTCTTGATCTGCGCAATCGTCGGCTGCAGATTGCCAATCTGCTCCTGGATAGCACCGACTTCATCGCGGCTATTGGCAACCGCATCGGCAACATCCTGGAAAGCATCAGCGGAATTGAGACGGGCCGCATCGAACCGACCCTGCAGCAGATCGCCAGCTTCCTTGACCTGCTCGGTGACCGCCTTCGCGATCTCCTTATTAAAGGACGCGGAGATCTGGCCATCAATGCCGGACGCGCCCTGCGCCGTGATGTGCGGCGAGATTGCGTTGATCTTCTGGTTAGCGCGGTAGGTCAGTTTTGCTGGATGCCCCTGCCCTTGGATCAGATCGACCATTTCCTGCGAGAAATTCGGCGGAATGGTGATTTCGGCATAGACCTTGCCGCGCTTTAGATCTCGGTCTGCCTTCTCGGCATCGGGGAACTGCCAGCCCAGTTCATGATTTTCTTTTAGTTGTTTGACCACCTGGTTACCGATATTGAGACTTCCGGTAACCGAGGAACTCGCGCCCTTGTCCTCATTCACAATTGCCACGCCGATGTTCTCGGTGTGCTCATACGGATCCCAGAAGCCCGGGATGTTGAACCAGGAATACAAGGCAGGGGTAATCATCACGCCGATGATAATCACCCACACTCTTGGGCTATTGCGGAGACGGCGCAAGTCTCGCTTCAGAATAGACCAGCTAGTTTGCACCTTAAGGACGCTATCATCTTTACCCCGCTAAATACATTGGTCCTAGCTTTAGAACTATCGATGGGTGGGGTGGGTGGCGTGTGGATGGCTGAGCACATTTCCCCCACTAAAACCCCCGAATGATGAAATTCATATAACCATCGGGGTAAGGTACATCACATGCAACGCGGACTACTGCTTCTATGCCGCGGCGGGGCTTGGGTTTAAGGCCGGCTCCCCGTCGCGGGGTAAGTTGTGCCGGCCTACAAGAAAAGTCCGAATTAGAAAGGCCCACAACATGTCTCCTTCCGACGCTTTTATTTCCGCTCCTTCTGTAATCTCCACTCCTGCTGGCGAGATTCCGGAAGGACAGCCTGCTTGGAATAAGCAGCGCAACTCCCAGATGGCAACCAACCGCTACCTGCCTTACGACCAGGAAGTTCAGGACTTCCAGCTGAAGGACCGCACCTGGCCGGACAAGCGCATTACTAAGGCACCGGTTTGGTGTGCCGTCGACCTGCGCGACGGCAACCAGGCGCTGATTGATCCGATGAGCCCGGAGCGCAAGCGCCGCATGTTCGAGCTGCTGGTCCAGATGGGATACAAGGAAATTGAGGTCGGATTCCCGTCCGCTTCCCAGACCGACTACAACTTCGTGCGCGAGATCATTGAGAAGAACATGATCCCGGACGATGTCACCATCCAGGTCCTGGTTCAGGCTCGCGAGCACCTGATTCGCCGCACCTTCGAGGCATGTGCCGGCGCAAAGAACGTCATCGTTCACTTCTACAACTCCACCTCGATTCTGCAGCGCGATGTTGTGTTCCGTAAGGACAAGGACGCAATCAAGAAGATTGCCACCGACGCCGCGGAGCTGATTAAGACCATCGCGAAGGACTACCCGGACACCAACTGGCGTTGGGAGTACTCGCCGGAGTCCTACACCGGCACCGAGGTTGAGTACGCCAAGGAAGTTGTCGACGCCGTGGTTGATGTCATCGACCCGACGCCGGACAACCCGATCATCATCAACCTGCCGTCGACCGTGGAGATGATCACTCCGAACGTCTACGCAGACTCCATCGAGTGGATGCACCGCAACCTCAACCGCCGCGACTCCATCATTCTGTCGCTGCACCCGCACAACGACCGCGGCACCGGCATCGCCACCGCTGAGCTGGGCTACATGGCCGGCGCGGACCGCATCGAAGGCTGCCTCTTCGGCAACGGCGAGCGCACCGGTAACGTCTGCCTGGTCACTCTGGGCCTGAACATGCTGACCCAGGGAGTCGACCCGCAAATCGACTTTTCCGACATCGATATGATCCGCCGCACCGTCGAGTACTGCAACCAGCTGCGCGTTCCGGAGCGCCACCCGTACGGCGGCGACCTGGTCTTCACCGCTTTCTCCGGTTCCCACCAGGACGCCGTGAACAAGGGCCTCGACGCAATGGCAGAAAAGGTCCGCCCGGGCGCTGCCGTCAAGGAGCTTTCCGACGAGGACCTGCGCGCGGTGACCTGGGAGGTTCCTTACCTGCCCATCGACCCGAAGGACGTCGGTCGTTCTTACGAGGCCGTTATTCGCGTGAACTCCCAGTCCGGCAAGGGCGGCGTGGCCTACATCATGAAGACGGACCACGGCATGAACCTGCCGCGCTCCATGCAGGTCGAGTTCTCCTCCGTTGTGCAGGCAGTCACCGATGCCGAGGGCGGCGAGGTCAACTCCAAGGCGATTTGGGACATCTTCGCAGGTGAGTACCTGGACCGCGAGGCTCCGCTCGAGCAGATTGCCCTGACTGTCGATGCCCCTCAGAACGAGTCGGACGCCACCAAGATCAAGGCTCACATCGTCTACGAGGGCAAGGAGCAGACCGTTGAGGGTGTCGGCAACGGCCCGCTGGCCGCTTACGCCAACGCCCTGGAGAAGCTCGGCATCAACGTCGAGGTTCAGGAGTACGTCCAGCACGCTCGCACCGCAGGTGACGATGCCGAGGCTGCGGCCTACGTCCTCGCAGATGTCAACGGCACCAAGGTCTGGGGCTCCGGCATCGCTGGTTCCATCACCTACGCGTCGCTGAAGGCAGTCACCAGCGCGGTCAACCGCGCACTGGCTTAAACTCCACATAGTTACTGACTAGGTTTATGACACTTTCGTGGCAAAATTTGTGCTCAAAGTGTCATAAACCTAGTCACTTTCTCTTTGGGACAAACTATCCAGCGGCCCCTCGGCCCCACTACCCAATCAACGGGCCGGCATTGCGCACATCCGCACGGAAAGTCACCCCACCTGCGGCTACCACGCGTTCGCGCTCGATCAGGATTGAACGGAGCGTCGATAAGCGAACTGCGTGCAATTCCACCTCTTTCCACACCACCCGCGCGACATCCAGCCCCGTTGCGCGCAGCGAACGCTCGCGGTAAGTCTCCCGCGTGAGCAGCTCGGACTGAGCCTCGGGCGTCGGCGCGACCTCGCTCGCCGAATACTTAATGTGACCATCGAACTCCACGACAAGCAGCAGGTCGGGGATATAAAAATCCACGCGGGCGAGAAAGTGCGGCGGATTGTGGCTGGTGCCACGCGACCAGATTTCGGCTTGCTCGTGGAATTTCAGGCCGAGTTCGAGAAGCGCGGCTTTAGTCAGCGCCTCACCGGGCGTTTCGCAACGACCATGACAGACCGCGAGCGCACGGTGAAACAGCTCTTGGCCCCGCACGCTGGGATAATGCACCGGGAGCTCCTCCAGCTGATCGCGCGTGGCGCCATGCCGCAGCGCACCTTCGACAGCCAACACCGCCGCCCGCCACGACACGGACTCCGGCCCCTTCTGCCTGAACCGGACGCGACACTCATCGAAGGCCGCACGCGCGAGCACCGCGACCCGCCGGTCCGCGAGCCCCTGCGTGTGATCCAGATGGATCTCCGAGCGCAGGCGCATGCAATAGTCGATGCCGTGGAACTCCTGACTCCCGCCCACGACCACAATCTTCGCATCGCGCACCAGCACCCACGAACCGTGCAAGGCCAGCGCTGCAGCTCCCGAAATGACGCCTGACGACGTCTCGGAGACCACCGCCAAAGCAGTAATAGCCAGGCGTTTCTCGCGGTGGAGCCCCTCCCAGGCATGCGCGACTACATAGTGACCTCGGCAAAGCCGCTCCAGATAACCGGCCCGCGCTTGCCTTGCGACCTCGCGGTATCCATTCCCCGGCTGGTCATCCGGCCTAATGATTCCAAACTGGTCCGCCACCAGTTGCTTGCGTTTCTTGTTGACCATTTCTCCCCCGCCCCGTGGTTGTTGTCCTGTGGCTGTTGCCCCGTGGTAGTTATTTCGTCCTTATTTTTGTGGCGCTGTTTTGTGGCTCTATTTCGTGGCCTTGGCTTGTGGCACTGTTTTGTGGCCCCTATCTAATAAGGCGCGGAAATTACCCTCGCGGTTCCATTCCTTTTCGGCTGAGCACCCAGTCGGGGGAAAACTTTTGGGGCTTGCGTGGTTTTTGTAGTTTGCGTGGTTTACGGGACCCGTATGACCGTGCCCCACGGTCCTACTGAGCTTGAGGCCGAGCTAGTGCCCAAATTACTGACTAGGTTTATGACACTTTCGTGGCAAATTTTGTGCTCAAAGTGTCATAAACCTAGTCACTTTCTCCGCGGGTGAGCGCACCCGCTAGTCTTGAGGCATGACTGAATCGGCGCGCGAGGAGCGCAAAGCGACTGGGACCTCTTCTCAGACGAAGAGGCGGCGGCGGAATCGTCGCCGTTCTCAACGCGCGTCGGCAGCGGGCGCGAAAACACCACCAACAGCACCGGCTTCCACCACAACGGACGCAGCCACGACCAACGCAGCTACGCCGGCCTCAACCACCACCGACGCGGCCACGACCAGCGCGGCTATTACCGGCGCAACCGCAACCGGCGCGAGTACCGCTGGCACACCGGCCACAGCCACACCCACACCGGCCACGGCCGAGACCGCCGCAACAAAGGCCGCTGACGAGCACAAACAGTTCTCGTCGGCGGAGGACGCTCCTTACGCAATCGTGTCCATCCAGGCCACGGGCATCCATCCCAAGACGTCTCGGCTGGTCAGCCTGGGAGTGTCCACCGCCGACAGTAGCGGCAACATCGTGGACACCTGGCATGTCGTCATCAATCCCACCGAGGATCCCGGCCCGACACACCTCCACGGCCTCGAGCCCGCGGACTTCGAGGGGGCTCCGAAATTCGGGGTGATTCAGGCCAAGCTCGCGCACGCGCTCGATGGGCGCACGTTGGTTGCTCATAATGCGCCGCTGGTCTGGGGTTTTATAGTTGCCGAGGCCAAGAGGGCCCGTCGTCAAGCGAATCGTGAGCGGTCCGCGCGGAATAAGCGGGGGCGTCGTCGTACGCGCACTCGCGTCGCGCGGATTCCGGCGCCCGCACGGATTGCCGATACGTTGGAAACGGCGCGTCGCCAGGGCAAACGGCTTGACGACGCACGCCTGCGCGCCGTCGCGCGCGCCTATGGCCTCGATGTGCCTTCGCCCGAGGCATCGATTGCTGGCATCTCGGTGCCGGAGCGAGTGCGGACGTTGGATGACGTCACCACCACGCTTGCGCTGTTCCGCGCACAGGGCGGGCTCGATGCGGGCGCAACCGTGAACATGTACACGCCCGACCAGCTGCGCGAAGACATTGTGGGCCTGCAGCGCTCGGTAGTGCGTGTCGACGCGATGGAAGCGCCGCGCCCCGTGGAGAACCCCGGCCGTTATACGCCGGGGCGGAAGCTCGCGACGGGCATGGAGTTCGTCGTGGCGCCAGAGGTGTCGCTGAACCCGGATGAGTTGATTGCGGCGGGTGTGCGGGCTGGGCTGGCGTACTCGGAGAAGGTCACTCGGGAGTCGTCGGTGCTGGTGTGTAACCGACCTGCGGATGTGACGCCGGATCAGCTAACCGGCAAAGCCATGCATGCCCACCGGAAGGACATTCCGATCGTTTCCGATGAGGCATTTCTGCGACTGGTCGGCGAGATGGAGAAATAGGGCTCGGGCTTTTTGCCCAGCGCATTCGTTCTATGAATTATTCACAGTAAAATACACAGTTATGAAAGAAGGCACTTCACATAACGACGTAAGTGACCACAGTCGCAACCGCGCAAGCTCCCCGAGCCTGCGCGCACGGTTCGCCACATCCGCCGCTCACGCCGCCACCTGGGCTTCCCGGAAGTCCGGTCGCGGCGCGGGCGGCATGATCGGTGGCCTGATTGCGCAGAAGATTGACCCGCGCATTCTGGCCTCCCTCGGCAAGGGACGCCCGGCCGCGATCATCACTGGCACCAACGGCAAGTCCACCACCACCCGCATGTTCGCGGCCGCCATGCGCGCCGCTGGCCACAACGTGGCCACCAACGAAGGCGGCGACAACATGGACGCGGGCATCATCTCCGCGCTGCTCGCTACTCCCGATGCGGACAGCCTGGTCCTGGAAGTCGATGAGCTGCACGTCCCGCACATCGCAGAGGATCTGAAACCGCAGGTCCTGGTGCTGCTGAACCTTTCCCGCGATCAGCTCGACCGCGTCGGCGAGATCAACAAGATTGAGGCCACACTCCGCGCTGCGGTGGACGCTAACCCGCAGGCGACGGTCATCGCCAACTGCGACGACCCACTCATCGCATCGGCTGCGTGGGATGCCAAGAAGGTTATTTGGGTCTCCGCGGGCGGTGGCTGGACCAACGATGCCACCTCTTCCCCACGCACCGGCGGCCCCATCATCCAGGACGGCCACAACTGGTACGCCGTGAAGCCACTCCCGGACGGCTCGGAGTTCAAGCGGCCAGAGCCGGACTACCGCATCACTGCGGAGGGAGTCATCACGCCTGCTGGCGACACCCTGCCAATGAACCTCACGCTGCCGGGCAACGCCAATCGCGGCAACGCCACCTTGGCGATTGCGGGCGCTGTCGATATGGGCGCGGACCTGGAGAAATCCCTCCGGGCCACCGAGACCGTCGACAACGTTGCGGGCCGCTACTCCACCATGGTTGTGAGAGATGACAAAGGCGCCGAGAAGCACGTGCGCATGCTGTTGGCCAAGAACCCGGCCGGCTGGCAGGAGGCGCTGTCCATGGTCGACCGCACCGCAGATGCAGTGGTCATCGCAGTCAACGGTCACGTCGCTGACGGCGAGGATCTGTCCTGGCTGTGGGATGTCCGCTTCGAGGACTTCGACGGCATGGATGTGCTGTCCGCGGGCGAACGCGGAACTGACCTCGCGGTGCGGTTGCTGTATGCGGGCATCGATGCGAGGTTGGTCGCAAATCCGCTGCAGGCGATCCGGTCGTGTGAGGCGCGGGGGTCGTCGTCAAGCGTTACCCGAGTTGAGGTGCTGGCGAACTACACCGCCTTCCGCGATTTGAAGCGCGACATCGAACGAGCACAGGAGGAAAAGTAAATGAGCGAGCTGTCTATCGGCCTGATCCTCCCGGACGTGCTGGGCACCTACGGCGATGACGGAAATGCGCTGGTGCTGCGGCAACGCGCGCGGATGCGTGGGATTGACGCCGAGATTGTCCCGATCAAGCTGGGCGATGCCGTCCCCACCGACCTGGATATCTACACCGTCGGCGGCGGCGAGGACGTCGCACAAACCATCGCGGTGGAGCATCTGATCAATGACGGCGGCATCAAAAAGGCAGCCGAGGCCGGGAAGCAGGTCCTCGCGATTTGCGCGGGCTTCCAGATCTTCGGCAATTCCTTCCGCGCGGGCGGACGCGACGTCGCAGGTCTCGGCCTTGTCGATTGCACCACCGATTCGCTGGAGTCGCGCGCGATCGGCGAAATCTGCACGCTCGTCGATCCCACGAACGGTTTGCTTGACGACGTCGACGCCAGCCCACTGACTGGCTTCGAAAACCACATGGGTCGCACGACCCTGGGTGCCGATGCGAAGCCGCTTGGTCGGGTTGTCCGTGGCGTGGGCAATACCGGCCCGGAAGTGGAGCAGGCGGACTCCGGGATTGCTCCGGGAGTGGATGTTTCTGCACTCACACCGACCGGTGGCGCCGAAGGCGCGGTGCAGGGTTCGATTATCTGTACCTACCTGCACGGACCTGTGTTGGCTCGCAATCCGCAGCTGGCTGATCTTTTGCTGGCCCGCGCTACCAACCAGGACCTGTCGAGCCTGGCTCCGCTGGACCTCGAGGTCGTGGATAAGCTGCGCGAAGAGCGCATCCCGTCCAAGCCGCGTCCGAAGAGCGAGCGCTAGTTTTGTAGTTTCGCGCGCGGCCGGTTGGCTGGACGGCGGCTAGACCTTCAGCCGGCCCGTCAGCGCGCGGGACAGGGTGAGTTCATCGACGAACTCCAAGTCACCACCGAGCGGCATGCCGGAGGCTAATCGAGTGACCTCGAGATCCGGGAAGTCCCGGAGCAGCCGGGCCAAATAGGTCGCGGTTGCTTCGCCCTCGGTGTTGGGGTCAGTCGCGATGATGACCTCGTGGATTTCGGGGGGTTGGGTCTCGTCGACGTCGTCAAGCACGCCTGCGATACGTTGCAACAGCGTGCGGATATTGAGCTCGTTCGGACCGATGCCGCCGAGCGGATCGAGCGCCCCGCCGAGCACGTGGTAGCGACCGTTGTACTCCCCCGTGCGCTCGATGGCCTGGATATCGCGCGCCTCTTCAACGACGCACACCAGACCACGGTCGCGGCGTGTGTCCGAGCAGTACTGGCACACGTCGCTTTCCGAGATGTTGCCGCAGACCCGGCAGAATTGCACACCCTCGCGCACCCGCCCCAGCGCGGATTGGAGTCGCCCGATGTCCTCCGGCTCCGCCTTCATCAAGTAGAAAGCGATACGCTGAGCTGACTTCGGGCCGATGCCCGGCAGGCGCGAGAACTCATCAATGAGATCTTGGAGTGGTCCCTCGAACAATGATAATTACCTACAATTACTGGTCTGAAAAGCTAATTTAGAAACCGAGGCCACCGAGACCGTCGAAGCCCTGGGACAGCGGGCCCATCTTCTGCTCTGCCAGCGACTGCACCTTAGCGGTAGCGTCCTGGAAAGCAGCGAGGACCAGGTCCTGCAGCCCGTCGACATCCTCCGGGTCTACGACCTTCGGATCAATGGCGATGTCCGTGACCTCGCCCGAGCCCTGCATAGTCACCTTGACCAGACCGCCACCGGCCTCACCGACGATGGTGGAGGCGACGATCTCCTGCTGTGCTGCCTGCAGCTGCGCCTGCATCTGCTGTGCCTGCTGCAGAATTGCGTTCATATCTGGCTGAGTCATAACTAACTTTCCTAACTATTGTGCTTTTTACGTGCTGATTTATAGTTACGCGCACGCTTAAAGGCTCATCGCCCTTGCTTTACGACGCGCATCGCCGCCCCATTCTAACGGCTCTAGCGGTCTTCTAGCGGTTTGGCTCCCAGCTCCTTTTCCAGCATCTCCATGACCACGTCCTTTAGCGAACGGTGATCGAGCGACCCGACCTCGTTCGCGGCCTCGAAATACTCGGAGGTGTCCTCTTCGTAGTTGTTGTCCTGCAGGTTTTGGGAAACCGGGTTGTAGGTGGTGTTGGCGTTGGACGGGGTGCGCGAACCGTAGCCCCCTGCGCCCTCTGCGCCCTCTGGCGGAGCGAACTCCTCCATGGGCTCTGGTGGCAGCGGGACGCCGCCGAAGCCCGAATCCTGATTGGCCTGAGCATGGGCATTTGCCTGGGCATTGGCTTGCGCCGCGCGCAGGAACGACTGCGGCTGCGGCTGGTTTGGCTGCTGTTGCGGCTGTTGATGGACCGGGTTCGGGTTCGGCTGAGTCGGTTGGCTTGGCTGGCTTTGCTGATGTGGCTGCGCTGGCTGGTCGTGACCTGCCTGGTGCCCCATCGCAGCACGCTTGGCAGCCTCGATTTTTGCGCGGCGCTCAGCAACAGATGCGTAGGCCGACGACCGCTGCGGGCGCGATGCTGGCTCTGGCTGCGTCTGCGGTTCCGGTTGCGTCGGCTTCTCGGGCTCGGGTGCTTTCGGCTGTGCCGATGCTGCTGGTGTCGGTGCAGGGGCGGTGTCGTTCGGCGAGGACGAACCTCTTGACGACGAATCATCCTCCCCAGCAACACCACCAGTAGCTGTTGAACGCGGTGCGCGCGGGCGCGTACCGACGACACAGCGCACCTGGCCGTTGAAACCCGTCACCTGCTTTACGGCAGCAGACAGTGCCTGTGCGTAATCCGGTGTGTTTAGCCTGGTAGCGAGCGCTCCTGTGCTGTGCCCGATGATGAGCCTGTCATTTTCGACATCGAGAGGTACCGCTTGCTCGGCCAGTACACGAATGGGGAACGCGTGCGGGCCGTCAACAGCTGCAAGGATGTCCTGCCAGCGCTCGCGGATTTGCTCGATACCGGCGGGTGCAGGTTCGGGCTCCGGCTGTGGTGTTGGTTCCGGTTGCGGTGCTGGCTCTGGTGCTGGCTGAACCTGCGGTTCCGGCTGCGATTCTGGCGACTGAGTAGTCTGCGTTGGCTGTTCAGGCTGCTCGGGCTGGGCGGCCTGAGTTGGCCGTGCCGACTCGGCTGATTGCTCGGGCTGGGCTGGTTGTTCAGACTGTGCGGCCTGAGTCGGCTGGGTTAGCTGTTCAGAGTGTGTTGGCGAGGAAGAGACAACTGGCTCCTCCTCGACAATCGACATGGAGCCGCCTTCCCCCTCACGCTCACGAGTCTGCTGCTCACGCTCCTGTGCAAGCTGCGCCCGAGTCTGCTGCTCGCTAATCCGGGCATGCTCCGCCATCTTCCGACGGAACTCACGAATCTTCTCTGCCTGAGCCTCTTCCTCGGACAGCGGCTGCTCAGCCGATTCAGGCTGCTGCGGTTGTTCAGCCTGCTGAGGCTGCTCAACTGATTCGGCCGGCGTAGCCTGCGTAGGCTGTTCAGGCTGCTCAGCGGGCGCAGTAGGTGCTTCTGGTGCAGGCTTCGGCTCAGTTACCGACTCCTGCGACACCGCTGCCGCTGGTGCCGATTGCTGCTCAACGGGTTCCGACTGAACCTTAGGCTGCGGTCCCGGCTGGGGCTGAGGTTGCGACGGTGCCTGCGCTGGCGCTGCCTGCTCAGTACGTCCGCGCTGAGTGACCGAAGCCGACTGCGCACCCTTCTTACGCTGGGCATTCCGCTGGCGCCACGCCTCCCGAGCCGACTGGCCAGACTGCATCGGCGACGCTTCAGCCGCACCCGCATCGGAAGACACCGGTGCCGCTGCGGGGGTTGCGGCCCCCGAGCCGTCGGCAAGCGCGGGCCTGCCGTGCTCCAACGCTTCTACGCGCTGCAGCAGCGACTCCACGGAGTCTTCGGTGGCGGGCAGGAGCATGCGCGCACAGAGGACTTCGAGCAGCAGGCGCGGCGACGTCACGCCGCGGAAGTGCCGCAGACCATCAGAGAGCACCTGCGTGAAGCGCGTCAGCGTCGCCGGGGGAATTGTCCCGGCCTGCTCCAGGACACCGTCGATTTGGCTCTCCGGGATCTCCACCAAGCCCTGCTCCAGCGCATTCGGCACTGCGGACAGCACCAGCAAATCACGCACCCGGCCAAGCAGATCCGAGGCAAACCGCGCCGGATCCTGACCCGACATAATCACACGCCCGACCACGCTAAACATGGCCGCACGATCGCCCGCTGCCAGCGCCTCAATCGCATCCGTGATGATCACGCTGTCAGTGACACCGAGAATGGCCGCAGACGTTTCATAATCCACGCCATTGGTGCCGGAACCGGCAATGAGCTGATCCATAACCGACAGCGAGTCACGCGGCGAACCACCACCGGCCTGGATGACCAGCGGATACACGTCCGGCTCTACCCGCACGCCCTCGGCCGTGACCACACGCTCAAGCAGCCCGCGCATATCCGGCGGAGTCAACAACCGGAACGGGTAGTGATGCGTACGCGAACGAATAGTCGGCAGCACACGCTCCGGCTCCGTGGTCGCAAAAATGAAGATGAGGTGCTCCGGCGGCTCCTCCACAATCTTCAAAAGCGCATTGAAACCCGAAGCGGTAATCATATGCGCCTCGTCAATAATGAAGATGCGATAGCGCGACTCCGCCGGCTGGAAGATAGCCTTTTCCCGCAGCTCACGCATATCTTCCACACCATTGTGGGAAGCCGCGTCCAGCTCAATAACGTCCAAATTGCCCGGACCGCCCGGCGCTAGCGCACGACACGACGCACACTGGCCACACGGTGTGGCCGTCGGCCCCTCCGCACAGTTCAAACTGCGCGCCATAATGCGCGCCGACGAGGTCTTGCCACAGCCACGCGGCCCGGAGAACAAATACGCATGGTTAATGCGGTTGGGACGCCCCTGCGCATCCCGAGATTCCAACGCCGCCGACAGCGGGTCAGTTACGTGCCGCTGCCCCACCACTTCGGCGAACGATGCCGGACGATACTTCCTATACAGAGCCACGTGCTCAGCCTACCTTCCACCCCGGATCGGCTAGTTCGAACCCTCCTGGGAAACAACCGACTCACGGCACCAATCCCGCAGGTCAGCATCTACTTCGGCCAACTTCTGCATCAGCGCCTGCGGCCCCTGCTGCTCATAAAACACCAGCTCCGCATCCGTAATTGGCACCAGTTGCGTCATCGTGGTCATGCGTCCCTGCGGGGACTCCACATCACCCTCATGCAGGCTGATCTTGCCCGGCATCTCGGACACATTCGGCACCCCGTCGCTCCACACGTACGGCACCGTGCACAGCACGTGCGCCACGGTAAAGGCAGTGCTTGACGACGACTCCCCTACCTCGGCCACCTGATCGGCCGCCAGCCGCACCGCATTCGGAATGACACGGCCCGGAATTGGCGACAGGAACTCCGGCTCTTCCTCCACCAGCGCTCCCGCGGCCGCGACCATGGTGGCCACGGGAAAATCAGCGTATGCGACGGAGAAGAGCTCCACGCGGATATCCGTCTTTGCTGCGCCGGTCAGGCCACAGTAGTTGCGGCCCAACTCCACGGTGGCGGCTGCCGTTTCCGGACGACGCTCGTTCGCTTGGCCGTCCGGCCCGTCGTAAAGCGAGAACTCAGCGACCCGAAGCGGAGCCGAATCGTGTTCCTGCCCGTGCCGACCACTGGCCGGCAGCTCCGTCACATACTCGCCGACCTGGGGTTCTCCGGGGAAAAGCCCGGAGATCCAAAACTTCGTCTCTTCGAAGTTCATATAGTCCTATCCCGACCTACCTGGCTTACTTGGCCTACGCAGTCGCCTTCTCAGCGGCGGCGAGCAGCACACAGGTAGCGACGCCATCCATAGCAACCTCGAGCTCCTCCATCGGAGGCAGCGACGGTGCCAGGCGGATATTGCGATCATTCGGATCCTGCTTCAGCGGGAAGGAAGAACCAGAACCGGTCAGCGCAATGCCGGCCTCCTTAGCCAGCTCCACCACGCGACGAGCAGTGCCATCAACCACGTCGAGGTTGATGAAGTAACCGCCGGTCGGCTTCGACCACTCTGCCACGCCGTACTCCGTCAGGCGCTCATCCAGAATCTGCAGAACCTTCTCAAACTTCGGAGCCAGCGAACCGGCATGACGGCGCATCTGCTCACGCACGCCCTCCGCGTCACCGAAGAACTTGGCATGAGCCAGCTGGTTGACCTTGTTCGGGCCAATGCCGCGGATACCAGCGTGCTTGAGGTAATCCTCCAAGTTGGCGTCCGAAGAAGCGTAGAAAGCAACGCCAGCACCAGCGAAGGTGATCTTCGAAGTCGAGCCGAAAGCCCACACGCGGTTCGGGTTACCGGCCTCTTCCGCCCACTTAATGACGTTGTGAACCTCCGGGAACTCATCCGTCAGCGTGTGAACCATGTAGGCGTTATCCCACATCAGACGGAAATCCGGAGCGGCAGTCTCCATTTCAACCAGACGGCGGCAGACCTCAGCGCTGTAGGTCACGCCCGTCGGGTTGGAGAACATCGGGACATTCCACATGCCCTTAATCTGCGGATCGGAGGCAACCAGCTTCTCCACGACATCCATATCCGGACCGTCTTCGTTCAACGGCACCTGGATCATCTCAATGCCGAAGTGCTGCGTAATGGAAAAGTGCCGGTCATACCCCGGAACCGGGCACAGCCACTTCAGCACCGGCTCCTCGTTCCACGGGCGCTCCGAGTCCACATTGCCGAACTGCATGGCCCACGAAATCAGGTCAAACTGGATGTTCAGGCTGGAAGCATCCTGCGCCAGGACGTTTTCCACCGGCAGATCCAGCAGTTCCGCCCAGATAGCGCGGATATCAGTAATGCCTTTGGCGTTGCCGTAATTGCGGACGTCCTCCCCAGAAGCCGAAATGTAATCCGGCGCTGGGAGACCCAGCAGGGCGTTTGCGAAATCAAGCTGCTCCGACGACGGCTTACCACGAGTCAAATTCAGTGCGAGGTTACGGGATTTCAGTTCCTCATATGCCTTCGCAAACTCATCCTTGTGTGCCGCCAGCTGCTGAACATCGAAGGAATCCACGGCCATGGTGTACGCACCCTCCCAGGTATCGGACATAAGTTAAAACCTGACAAAACTGGCACGGAAAGCTTTTCCCCGCGCCGCATCCGGCTTTGCAACCAAGTGTAAGGCATACCCCGGATTGGGATTTCTACAACTTCCCCGACAGCGCATCCAGACGCTGCTTACTCGGCCCCTCCAAGCCGATAATTTCCACCTCTTTGCCCCGGTCAGCAAACTTGACCCGCACCGAATCCAGCGCCGCCACCGTGGAAGCATCCCAAATCTCAGCCTCAGACATATCGATGACAATCCGCTGCGCAGGATCGGTGTAGTCGAATTGGTACACCAGGTCGTTACTGGAGGCGAAGAACAACTGACCCCGCACCTTGTACGTCCGGGAGTGGGCGCTGGGGTCGTCGTCAAGCACTTCAATCCTGACCAGGTGAGCGACACGGCGCGCGAACATCAGCGACGCCACGACCACACCCAAAATCACCCCGATGGCGAGGTTATCCGTCGCCAGCGTGGCGATGACCGTCACCAGCATCACCGCCGTCTCCGAACGCGGCATCAGACGCAACGTCCGCGGGGAAATCGAGCGCCAATCGACCGTGTCCACCGACACCACGACCATCACCGCAACCAGCGCCGCCATCGGAATCACTCCAACTGCAGAACTGAGCAGAAGGACCAGAATGAGCAGGAAGACACCGGAAAAGAGCGTCGTCAAGCGAGTGCGTCCCGACGATTCCTTCACACCCACCATCGTCTGACCGATCATCGCGCAGCCAGCGATGCCGCCGAAGAAACCGCCCGCGATGTTCGCCACGCCCAGCCCCCACGTCTCGCGGGTCTTGTCCGAATGTGTGTCGGTGATGTCGTCCACGAGCTTCGCCGTCATCAGCGATTCCATGATGCCGACAATCGCCACGCCCACCGAATACGGCGCAATCAGCTGCAGAGTCTCCCAGTTCAAGGGCACATTCGGGATCAGCAGCTGCGGGAGGGATTCCGGGAGCTCGCCCATATCGCTCACGTTCGGCACGCGCCAATCCGCCACCACCGCAACAAGCGTGACGACGAGCACAGTCACCAGCGGAGCCGGAATCGCGGTGAACACGCGGGGCAGGAACACCATAATCGCAATACCAAAAGCGACCAGCGGATATACCAGCCACGGCACATCGATGAGATGCTCCAGCTGCGCAGTGAAAATGAGGATGCCCAGCGCGTTAACAAAGCCAATCATGACCGCGCGCGGAATGAAACGCTGCAGCTTAGCGATACCCAGCGCCGCAAAAGCAATCTGCAACACACCCGCGAGCAGCACCGTTGGAATGAGGTAATCCATCCCGTACGTCCGCGACAACGGCGCGACGACGAGCGCAACCGAACCAGCGGCAGCAGTAATCATGGCCGGGCGGCCACCCGTAAAGGCAATCACGATGGCCATAATCACCGAGCTAAACAGCCCCACCGCCGGGTCCACGCCCGCCAGGATGGAAAACGAGATGACCTCGGGGATTAGCGCGAACGACACCGCAGCACCGGCCAGCAGCTCGGTGCGCAGGCGCTTCGGTGAAGAAACTGCGAACCGGAAGGAGTCCCACACGCCCATTGGCGCTGGGGTTTCTCGGGTTTCTGGTGGTCCTGGAGTTTCTAGCGGTTCTCGTGTTGTCTGTGGTGGCACTCGCGTGTCGTCTGCATCGCTCATGCACAGTATTCTTCCAGACCAGCGAACGCGACCACTTGTGGCCAAGGTATTCACCTATCGATGCGCTGCAGCGTGGCCATAAGTGAATAGCTCATCGATAGGTGAAATGGCCTGGCCAATTTCGCGGGGATAAGTGCCGAAAAAACATCGATAGGTCACAGGAAACCGCCGACAAGTGCCCGAAACCTAGCCATAAGTGCCAGAAGAACGCCGGGGATAAAAAAAGGGGACCCCACGCACCCGTCAGAGCTCGCTGACCCTTGCTGCATTCCTGCCCTGGGGGAGTTCACGAGATGGACGCCACATGGGATCCGTGAAGACAGCCTACTACAGGCCCACGCAAAAAGTCACACTGCTAGCGCTCGCCGCACCGTTCAGCGAAGAACTGCCACACTAATCAGGGCGTTGCCACCACGGATTCGTCACCAGTTTCGTGACAGCATCCATGACAGCATCCATGACAGTTCCCCGCCTCCCCGCAGCCCCCGGCATACACTGCAAATCCGGGTTAAGTAAAGAAAAGTGTGTCCGCATGCCACCATAACCCCAGACCACACACCACAAATCACCAAAGAATAGCTCCCCGAAAGCTATTACCCACACCATCCCGCACCTCCGGCCACATTTGTGCTAACCGCACACCGGTTGGATTAAAGGATGACCACCAACCGCCCCAGCTGCCCACTATGCGGCAACAACACAAAGAAAAACGGCACCACCAGCAAATCAACCACCCGTTGGCGCTGCACCCACTGCGGACACTCCTTTACCCGCAACACCCAAACCCACAACAAAAACACCGCCACCATGGCTTTGTTCATCCAATGGGCCACCGGCACCCAATCTCTAACCACCTTCGCCGCACACCATGGCGTAACCAGGCAAACCATGCACCACCGATTCCGATGGTGCTGGTGGATCATCCCCACACCCACCATCGACTCATTCCGCATCCATGACCAAATCTTCCTCGACGCGACCTATCTAAAGTCCGGATGCCTCCTGATCGCAGCCAGTAAAACCCACGTCATCAACTGGACCTGGGCCAGACACGAAACCACCGCCGCCTACACCGAACTCCTACGCCCCATTGCCGCACCACTAATCGCAGTCACAGACGGCGGACAAGGTGCCCAATCAGCCATCCACCACTGCTGGCCAACAACACGCATCCAACGCTGCCTCGTCCACGCCCAACGAACAGTCCGCCGCCACACCACCAGCAACCCCCGCACCGATGCCGGCAAAACCCTCTACCGCCTAGCCCTGAAACTCACTCGCATCACCGACCTTGACCAAGCATCCACATGGGTCGCCCACCTGCACGAATTCGACCACACCTACCGGGAATGGATGAACGAGAAAACCACCATCAAAGACCCTGCTACCGGCGCCTACACCAAGGTCTACACCCACCAACGCGTCCGAGCGGCCTATCAATCATTGCTATCTCTGCACCGCAGAGACCTGCTGTTTACCTACCTGCAACCCCCACCAACAACCATCGACCCCGACAACCTTGCAGCAACAACAAACAGCCTCGAAGGTGGCATCAACGCCCCCATAAAAGAACTAGCCCGCAGACACCGCGGACTATCACTACCGCATCAACGCACAGTGATGGATTGGTGGCTGTATCTACATACAGAAGTCCCTGACGATCCGGTCAAGATCGCCAGGGACCAACGATGGGGTCAAGACGCACTTTCCACAGCAACAGACCTGATCACCCACAACACCACAGCCACTACCAATGACATCGGTGCACCAGCAGAATACGACACCGCCATCGACACCAGCTACCAACACAACCTCGGCATCCAAAAAGGCTGGATCAAATAACCGCAACACGCCCGGAAAAGACACACTTTTCTTTACTTAACCCGCCCCCGGCATACACTGCAAATCCACTCACCTGCATAAATACAAGAAAACCCCCGGCGTAAACCGGGGGTCTTCACTCTGCGGAGGATGTGGGATTTGAACCCACGAGGGATGTGACTCCCGCACGCGTTCCAGGCGTGTGACATAGGCCGCTAGTCGAATCCTCCAACGTCGTTAAAGACTACCCAACAAACCCCATTTTCCCAAAACGCGCCCCCTACCAGGGAAAACGAGGCATTTAAGCGGTACTTCTTCGCAATCGGTGCCACCAACAGCAACCAACTCCGGTTGCCGACTGCCGACTGCCGACTGCTGTTTCGCCCCCCCACTCCCGGAATTTTTCCGGGAGTTACTTAGCCAGCCGAGCAATCGCCGCCGAGGCCTCCTCCAGCTTGGCGTCCAACTCCTCCGGGCCGCCCTCAGCCGCATGCACCACACAGTGATGGAGGTGAGCATCCAGAAGAGTTAACGCCAACGACTTCAACGCCGAATTCACCGCCGAAATCTGGGTCAAAACATCGATACAGTACTCTTCGTTCTCAATCATCCGACCAATGCCACGAACCTGCCCCTCAATGCGACGGATACGGGATTCATAACGCCGCTTCTCCGCGAGGTAACCGGGATCAGTGGTGTCATGGCAGCAAGAATCGTCGTCAAGCGAATGCGATTGCGACGAACAACAAGACTCACTCATGAGTTACTCCTTTTTGAATAGCTGGTTGACTCGGAGAAAAACCGCGCAGACGCAGACTGTTGCCGACCACAAAAACCGACGAAAACGCCATCGCAGCGCCAGCCAACATCGGATTCAGCAACCCCAGCGCGGCGACGGGAATTGCCAAAACGTTGTAGAAAAACGCCCAAAAAAGATTCGAACGAATCGTGCGAAGCGTCCGGCGTGACAACCGCAGCGCATCCGCAGCCGCCAACAAATCACCACGCACCAGCGTGATATCCGCAGCCTCCATCGCCACATCGGTGCCCGTGCCCATCGCCATGCCCAAATCCGCCTGCGCAAGAGCCGCAGCATCATTGATGCCATCGCCGACCATCGCCACACACGCGCCGCCAGCCTGCAACTTCTCAATCGTCGCGACCTTATCCTCCGGCATCACTCCCGAAATCACATCCTCGCGAGCAATACCGACCTCATCTGCGACCCGAAACGCCGGGTCGGCGGCGTCGCCGGTCAGCAGAATCGGCCGCACCCCCCACTCCCGGAATTTCGCGACCGCAGCCGCCGACGTCAGCTTCACCGAATCCGACACCTCCAATGTGCCCAGGAGCTCGCCGTCGCGGCGCACCGCAACCACCGTCCCCCCACTCCCGGATTTTTCCCCGGAGCGACCGACCTCGATGCGGTGGCCATCCACGGTGCCTTCAACCCCCACTCCCGGAATATCCCGGAAATCAGAAACCGGGAGTAGAGAATCCGGATCCGCCGCGCGCACAATCGCCTGCGCAATCGGGTGGTGCGACGCCGCTTCCACCGAAGCGGCAAGTGGCAGCAGATTTTCGGGAGTGGGAGGGACCTCCGTCACCTCCATCACACCCGTAGTCACCGTGCCGGTCTTATCCAGCACAACCGTGTCGACCTTCCGCGCCGACTCCAGCACCTCCGGGCCGCGCAGCAACACACCCGCCTTGGCACCTTCACTCGTGCCGACCAGGAGCGCTGTGGGCGTCGCTAAGCCAAGCGCACACGGGCACGCGATGATGAGCACGGCGACCGCAGCCGTGACCGCCTCACTCGCGCCGTGCCCCGTAAACAACCACGCGCCCAGCGTGACCGCGGCGATCGCGATGACGGCGGGCACGAACACTCCCGAAACCCGATCCGCCAGCCGCTGCACCGGCGCCTTACCCGTCTGCGCCGCCTCGACCATCGCCGCCATCTGCGCCAACTGCGTCTCCGAGCCCACGCGCGTCGCCCGCACGAGCAGCCGCCCAGACGTATTGATCGTCGCCCCCGTCACCTCATCGCCAGGGCCGACCTCGACAGGCATCGGTTCGCCGGTCAGCATCGACGCATCCACCGCCGACGCGCCCTCCACGACAACGCCGTCCGTCGCGATCTTCTCACCAGGCCTAACGACGAACACCACTCCCGGACGGAGCTGTTCCACGGGCAGCCGCTTCTCCACTCCCGAACTTTCGAGAACGGAGACATCCTTGGCGCCAAGCTTCATCAACTCCCGGAGTGCCTGACCGGCGTTGCGCTTGGAGCGCTTCTCGAAGTAACGACCAATCAGCACAAACATGATGATGCCGGCCATCGCCTCGAGGTAGATGTTCATATCGGCATCACCAGGAGTGACCGTGAAGTGGAACTCGTGCTTGAGCCCCGGCAGCCCGGCACGCCCGAAGAACAACGCCCACACACTCCAGAGGAACGAAGCGGTCGTCCCCATAGTGATCAGCGTGTCCATGGTGACCTCGCCATGACGCAGATTCTTCAGTGTCGCGCGGTGGAACGGCCAGCCGGCCCACACAAAGACCGGCGCCGAGAGCGTGAGACACAGCCACTGCCAATTAGTGAACTGGAGGGCAGGGATCATCGACATTGCGATGACGGGAGCGGTGAGGATGACAGCGCCGATGACTCGGTTGCGCAAGTCTTCCAGCTCCCGGTCTTTCCCTTCGGGAGCAGCACCCGGTTCCTGTTCGGGCTCCTCCTGCGGAAGCTCAGCGGTGTACCCCGCTGCCACGATTGTGTCGATCAGTTGCTGCGGGTTGATGTCCGCCGGCGCCTCCACATGCGCCTTCTCGGTCGCATAGTTCACGCTCGCGTTAACGCCATCAAGTTTGTTCAGCTTGCGTTGGATACGGTTTGCGCACGACGCACACGTCATCCCGCCGACGGGGATATCAAGGGTGAGAAGTTGCTGCTCAGACATCCGCTTTCCTCTTTGGGGGTTTAGTTTGCGACCGCCTTGTAGCCAGCTTCATCCACTGCTGCGATTACGGCAGCGATGTCGATGTCTGCATCCGAGGTCACGGAAAGGAAATTCCGGGAGCGGTCAACCTGGACATCAGTGATTCCCGGGAGTTCAGAGACTTCCTCCCGCACCGATGCCTCGCAGTGTCCGCATGTCATGCCAGTAACAGTAAAAGTTTGATTAGCCATACCCCAAAGTATACCCCCTACGGGTATATCTGTAAAGCTATTCGCGCTGACGGTAGCCCGAGTAGGCCCGCCCCGCGAGAGCTGTCGGGTAGGCAAGGTTGAATTCGGGCGGCGCGTGCGGAGACGGCGGGTGGCGGTAGACCGCGCCGGAGCCGTCGTCACGCTCGAGGTGCCCGTTGAGGCCTTGCCTGTCGTCATCGTTGGCGGCGTTGTGTTCTTTGCAGGTCATGACCATGTTTTCCATAGTCGTGGCGCCGCCGTTTTTCCTGGCGACCAGGTGATGGGCCTGCCCGGCGTGGGCGGGGCGCGGGCACCCGGGCCACGCGCAGATGGGGTTGTCGAGGATCATCGCGATGCGCTGTTCCTCCGTCGCCAGGCGCGGGTTGTGTATCGGGAGTAGGTCGGTCGGAGTGTTGTGCTCGTCGTAGACCAGCACCCAGCCGGTGTCCGCGAGCAATGCCTCGACGAATTGTCCGGGAGTGAGGACGGAGCCGTTGGAGGTCGCCGCAAACCGCGGACTGTACTCCACGATGTCTTGCGCGGTTACGATGAGCGCGGGCTGGTAACGGAGCTTGTCGACGTCGTCAAGCGGCCCCTCCGACCCGTGTGCCAGGCGTTCTGCCAGCGCCTGACCGACACACCGATCCCGGGTGTAATCCTCGTGCGCTTTGGCGATTTCAGCTGCGCGCACGGTCAGCGGCGCGACCAGGTCGTCAATCATGTTCGCCGGACCGGTGACCTGCAGATGCTTCATCCCGCGGATGTCCGGATTCCGGGAGACGTGGGCGCGCAGGTGCTGCGGCGGCTCGTCGGTGCGGTTGAGCTCCTTGACCTTGGTGCGCATGTAGGTGTCGAGGCCCTCGAAGTCGTAGGCCGCGGCGGCGCGGGTGAAGTCCAGGCGGTAGTACTCCCGGATTTCGACGTTGTTGAGTTGCCCGGAGCGCTTGTCGATCTGCATGACCGTGTCCAGCGACAGCTTCAGCTCCCGGGCGATCGCGACGGCCTTGTCGCGGGATTCGACGTCAACATCCTTCTCGACCGTGCCGAACAGTCGCTCCGCACAGCGCAGCAGGCGCTTGAGCCGGAAGGGGTCGAAGCCGATGCTGGCTGCCAACTCCCGGTGCCCGGTGGATTTTTCCGGGAGTGCGGCGCGCAGGTCAGCGAGCACGTCAATACCCCGTGTCGCCAGCGCGCTGAGCAGTCCCAATGTCGTCATGGGGCTAAGGCTAGTTTCCGGGAGTGGGCGGCTTCAATCGCTTTTTGGCGTTGTCCACAGCCGTCGTAAAGCATGCACAATCTGCACAAACGGGCTTGACGACGCACTCCCGAAAGTGCCCTACCGGAACGCGACCTCTCCCACCGGCCGTCGCAACTTCCGGGAGTGGAGGGTGTCGGGAGCCGCGGCCATGTCCTCGCACGCGCGCACGGCGGCCATGAGGTGCTCTTCCTTGGAGGACTGGTAGAACTCGCGGGCGGATTTCGGGAGTTTGGGTTTGTCGTGCAGCGGCATGTCGGAGACGCTGAGTAGCGCGCCGTAGGGCACGCGGAAGCGGTAGCCGTTGGCGGCGATGGTGGCGGATTCCATTTCGACGCCGATGGCGGTGGATTTCTGCAGCTCTCGGTAGAGGTCGGCCTGGGAGCGCCACTCCCAATTGCGGTCGGAGGTCGACAGTACGGTGCCGGTGCGTAGGCGCTTTTTCAGCTCATCGCCGGTGAGTCCGGAGACGCGGGCGAGCGCGTTGGTGACGGCGAGCTGAATTTCCGCAATTGGCGGGATGGGTTTTTCCAGGGGCACGTAGTTGTCGAGGACTCCGTCGGCGCGGTCGTAGCCGTTGGCGAGAATCATGTCGCCGATGCGCATGCGACCGTCGAGACCGGCGCAGTGTCCGACCATCATCCAGCAGTGCGGTCGCGTGACGGCGAGGCAGTCGGTGATGGTTTTGGCGTTCGAGGGGCCGACGCCGATGTCGATGATGGTGATGCCGCATTGGTCGTCGCGGAGCAGGTGGTACGCCGGCATCTGCGAGGCGTGCGCGTGCTGACGGCAAACTCCGGGAGTGGGGATGGCGCCGATGTCGTAGCGCTGCCCACCCGGGCACGCCAGCGCCGTGTACCCGTGCGGATTTCCGGGAGTGAGGGTGGCGGCGTATTCGAGGAACACGTCCGTGTGCAGCTGGTAGTTGGTAAATAGCACGAAGCGCTGGATGTTTGCGGCGTGCGACCCGGTGTAGTGCTCGAGGCGCTGGAGGGCGAGGTCGATGCGCTGGGCGGTAAAGAGGCTCAAGGGTTTGATGAGCAGGCCCAGGTAGTCGGCTTCGCCGTCGGCGATGGTGTCGTCGATGCTGGCGGAGTCGATGGGGGTGAACGTCTTCTCCACTGCCGCCAGCATGCTTGCCGACGCCCCTTCCCTCCCCGCCGCTTCCTCGGCGGCCGCATCGAAGCCGCGGCACATCCGGAGTGGGATGGGCTGGTCGGAGACGCGCACCTCGACTTCGCCGCCGTGGTTGGCGAGCAGGTCGGTAATTTGCTCGATGAGGTAGGTGCGGAACATCACCGGGCGGGTGATGGTGGTGGCATACACTCCCGGACGGTCGACGAAGCCGTGTGACAGGGAGGGGTCGACATCCTCCACGGCGCTGCCGGCTGGAACGGTGAAGCGTAGTTCGGGGTAGTAGGCGCGCACCGGCCCACTCCCGGAATTTCCTTCGGTGGCGGCGGTGTACTGCTCGACTAGGTAGGCCATTCCTGCCCGGTGGATTTCGGTGAGCCGGTCGACGGCTGCGGCGGCGTCGGTGTAGAAGTCGCCTTCGCCTTCGGTGGGCCAGAACGGGGGTGTTGCGGAGTCTCGTACCTGCATAGCCCAAGGCTAGGCGGAGAGGTTCCCGCTCGCATCCGCGCCGCGCTCATCACGCCAGGCACGCTCACGCAACCAGCTCAGTGCCGGCTCCACACTCCCTCGCGGCTGCGGCGGACCTCAAAGACCTGGTGCACATGGTAGCCGCCGATGGTGGGGATGGTGAGGAAGTGACGACCGTCGTCAAGCTCGTGCCAGAGTATGCGGCCGTAGCGTACGCCGTCGCGGACGTGGGCGCTGAGGTAGTCGGCGCGTTGCTGGCCGCGGAGGGTGGCGTAGAAGGCGGGGTCGACGGGTAGTTGGACGAGATTCCGGGAGTGGGGGTCGATGTCGGCTTCTTGCAGCCGGATGGCGACGGGTCGGCCGTCGACGAGAAGGTCAGCGGTGTGACGGCTGAGATGGATGATGTGGACGTCGCTTATTGTGGTGTGCATTTGGCGCTCCTATTCGCTCTTCCCCGCAGGCGGTCTGTGGGGCTGATCTTCCTTTGGGGCACCGGGTCCGCGAATCGGGCGGTTGCCTATCGACGCTGTCAAAGGCCATTTCTCGTCGATATCTTGTGATCGTGCCGCCCACCCTAACACCAACTAGACAGCTTTGTCTACCATCTCCCGCACGCTTTACGACGAGGCCCCCACCTCCCCCTCCCGGAAGCTACCCCTTCCCCGTCAGCACCAGGACCACCAGCGCCACGTTGAGCGCGATGATGAGCCCGCAGATAACCCACGCGACCCGGCGCAGTAGTGGGGTGTTGGCCCAGATGCCCATCTCGGCACGCGAGGAGGTCATGCGCACCAGCGGGACCAGCGCAAACGGGATGCCAATCGACAGCACCACCTGACTGAGCACCAGCGCCCACGTCGGCTCCACGCCGCTGGCGATAATGAGCAGCGCCGGAATGATGGTGACTATTCGGCGCACCAGCAACGGCACGTGCACCTTCAGCAGGTCGCGCATAATCAGGTCACCGGCGTAGCAACCGACAGAGGACGACGCCAGCCCGGAGGCCAACAACCCAACGCCGAAGAGCACGCCCACCACGGGGCCAAGCACGCTGGTCACGGCAGCGTGAGCGCCTTCGATGGAGTCAGTCCCCTCCACTCCCGGAAGTGCTTCGGCCGCGAGACACAGCATGCCGATATTCACCGACCCAGCCAGCACGAGGGCACCGAAGACATCGATACGCGTGGCCCGTAGGTGCTGGCGCAGCGAGGAGTCATCTTCCACCTTGTACTCGCGGTCGCGCACCAGCCCGGAGTGCAGGTAGACCGCATGCGGCATCACGGTCGCACCCAGCATGGATGCCGCCAGCACCACGGTGTGCGCGCCTTGGAAGCGTGGCAGAATTCCGCTGGCCATCTCCCCGAGACTCAGGCCCGTGACAAACAGCCCGGCCAGGAACCCCACCGTAATGACCAGCAGGAACGTCACAATCACGCCCTCAAAAGTGCGTTGCGAACGCCCACCCTGAAGCAACAACAGCCCCAGCGAGACCACGCCAACAATGACACCGCCAAGCAGCATCGGCGTCCCAAAGAGCAGGTACAGCGCCGTGGCGCCACCAATAATTTCCGCCACATCCGTCGCTGCCGCCACAATCTCGGCCTGCACCCAGTACGCCAGCCGCCCCGGCCGGTTCGAACCGAAGCGGTCGGCGACACCTTCGGTCAGCGACCGCCCCGTCACCAGGCCGTACTTCGCCGACAGGTACTGCACAACCATCGCCATGAGGTTGGACACCACCAACACCCACAGCAGCAGATACCCATAGCTCGCGCCCGCGGACAGGTTCGCAGCCACATTTCCGGGGTCCACGTAGGCAATCGCCGCCACAAAAGCAGGCCCCAGCAGACTCATCATGGGCTTGCGGTTTTTCTCGCTTGACGACGTCACTTGCGACCCTTGTGCCCCTGAATCATTCACCCGGCCATTATTTCACGGCCTCGACACTAAATCTTCAATCAGCCCAAAATTTGGGCAGCCATGGTGCCACCGAGATTTACCAGGCGGTCGGAGATGTCGTCGTCAAGCGAACCGACAAACACGACGGGCTCGGCCGCAAGCTCCCACTTGTAGCCGGTCGTGATGGTTTTCATGGCGTTTTCCGCCCCGGTGGTGTCGAAGCCGCCGCGGATCCAGTAGGAAAATGGCAGCCCCTTGGTAACTTCCTGCGCCTCCCGGAAGGTGGTGTCGAAGAAGTGCTTGAGCGCGCCGGAGATGTATCCAAAGTTGGCGGAGGTGCCGAGCAGGATAGCGTCGGCGCTGGTCAGGTCATCGATGGTGGCGTCGAGAGCCTCGACAACCTTGACATCCACGCCCTCTAGCGCGGGATCGTTGGCGCCCTCGAGCGCGTGACTTAAGACCTCCTGCAGGAGCGGGGTCGGGGAATGGTGGACGACTAGAAGAGTAGGCATGTCCCGAGGGTATCGGCAGTGATAGGGTAAGCGCAGGTTTCAGCAACAATCCAATGTTTATCAATTCGAGTAAACGTGGCGTCCAGTAAGAAAGCCTCAAATTCGTACTGAACTAGGCGGCAATCGAAGAACGGAAAAATAGATGGAACCATACATCGGAATTGCAGTTTTTGAGTTAACAAAGCAAAGAGATTCAACCTCGGCGAATGAGAGCTTCTTCCGTGAGGACTTATACATTGTCTTTGCCGATTCTGATAGCGCCGCATACGCGCAGGTCGAAGCATTAGCCCACGAAAATGAATTAGCCCCAGAAGATCCTTCCCACTCGGGAGGATCTGTCACGTTGCGCCACATCGTCGATGTCGCCCCCGCTCTTTACGGTCGCGTCGATACAGACATCGACATCTATTCTCGCCACTTCGCATCCCTCGAGGATTACAAACGCTTCGAAATGAAATTAGGTGGCAAAGATCCTCTAGCGGAATCCTAAGACCCATATCATGAACCGCTCCCGCAATTTTGCAGTTGCTGCACTTCTCTTAGCCTTGACCTGCTACATTGGACTGTTTTTCGTCAGCACTGCGCTCTCCGATGCCTGGACAATCCCCCTCGCCGTCGGAGTCTTCGGATTCGGCCTGGTTAGCTTTCTTGCAGCACTGAAGGCCCGGGCAAACGGTTTGACAATCGTGGCGGCACTAGTTGCATTCGCACTCTTGCCCCTAACGTATGTACTAGCCGTAGTTCTCGGCAGCCCCTAGAAAATCACCTGTTCGCGAGGAATTTCCAGACCCGCACGCAGGGCTTCCGGGAGGTCAGCGATGGAGTCGAGCTCTACGCTCCCGCCGCCATCGCTAGCATCACCGCCACCGCTCAGCGAATCCAGAATCCACCGCTGCGCTGCATCCACCGACACCTCGCCGAGAGTCACGTCGCCATCGCGCTTGGACAGTCGCCGCCCTTCAGAGTTCACCACCAGCGGAACGTGCACGAACGAAGGTGCGGTGTGACCGAGCAATCCGGCTAAGTACGCCTGCCGCGGGGCCGAGGACATCAGGTCATCGCCACGCACAACCTCGGTGACACCCTGCTCGGCATCATCGACGACGACCGCCAGGTTGTAGGCCCACATGCCATCGGCACGCTGGAGGACAAAGTCATCGATCGGAGCGGCAATCTCGCCATACAGCTCATCGGTCGCGGCCCCCTCACTCACCTGCGATTTCAGGCGTATCGACGGCCTTCTCCCCGCCGCCGCAAATTCGGCCTTTTTCGCGGAGAGGTGCTCGTCGTCAAGCGAACGGCACGTGCCGGGATACTGCCCTGGCACGCCATGCGGCGCGGAGGAGGCGGCGAGGATTTCACGGCGCGTGCAGAAGCAGGGATAAGTCAGGCCGCGTTGCGTGAGGTCGGCGAGCGCGGATTCATACAGGTCAGAGCGTTCTGACTGGCGGACCGGGGCGCCATCCCAGTCTATGCCGATGGCCTCGAGATCGGCGAGCTGCTGCGCCTCATACTCGGGGCGGGAGCGCTGGCGGTCGATATCTTCGATACGCACGATGAAGCGACCGCCCTGCGCGCGGGCGTGCGCCCAGGCGAGAACCGCGGTGCGCAGGTTTCCCAGGTGCAGCCGACCGGTCGGCGAAGGGGCGTAGCGGCCGGTGGGTAAAGTGGAATTAGTCAACCGTTGGGAACTGGTCACAGGAATATGTTAGCGAGACCCCAAGATGATAGTTGAAATCTTGGGGAAAGATCTCCGGTTGAATAATTCAAATCATCTTGGAGGAAATTCATCTATTACTCGAAAGGCATTCATGACCTCTCAATAAAATCAAGGGTTAATGTATGCGTGACTTTTTGTAAGCGGATCTTTTAGAGGAGAACAATGTCATCACGTTTGCGCGTAAATTGGCTAGCATCGATTTCCATTATCGGACTAGTCGGGCTCTTCCGTTTTTAGAGTGCGTTGATCTTCCCCTGCAGCTGTCCGGAGTGGATCAAGCACCGCAAGATGTAGTGGTTGAGATTCCTGAAGCCCAGGGCGATCCCGCGCAGGTGCTCGAGCCTGCCGTTGATGGATTCGACCGGCCCGTTGGACGCGCCGATATCGAAGTAGGCCAACACGTCCTCACGTCGGCGCCACAAGGTGCGCCCCAGTTGGGCGAGCTCCTCCAGACCTGCGGGTAGTCCCTTACGCAGGCTGTTGATCACCCGGCTCATGAGCTTCTTGCCCTCTGATTTCTTCGGATGCCCGTACGCCGCGATCATGTCCTGGTAGAACAGCCAGGTCACCTCGAGTGCCACGTAGTCATCGTCGGTGGCCCATAACAGGTCGAGTCGTTGTTTCTGCCGCTGCGTGAGGTAGTTCGTCCTGGTCAACAAGGTCCGGCGGTACTTGTACAGCGGGTCGTCTTTGCGTCCGCGTCGTCCGGTGGTCTCTCGTTGGAGTCGCTGCCGACAGCCGGTGAGCTTGTCGGCAGCCAGATGGACTACGTGAAACGGATCCATCACCTTGGTCGCGTCCGGGAGGACCTGGTCGACGGCGGAGGCGTAGCCGGTGAAGCCATCCATGGTCACCACCTGCACTTGGCTGCGGAAGCTAGGGTCGCGTTCCTGCAGCCAGGTGCGCAGCACTTCCGCACTGCGTCCGGGACGCAGGTCCAGCAGTCGGGCCGGACCACGTCCGTCGACCAGTGGGGTGAGGTCGACGAGGATGGTCACCAGGTTCGACGGCTGACCGGGCTTTCGAGTGTGCTTCCAGACATGTTCATCGACGCCGAGGATGCGCACCCCGTCCAGGTGGTGCGGGTCGTCGTAGACAAGCTGGCGGCAGGCATCGAGTGCGACCTGGTTGACCAGGTCCCAGCCGATGCCGAGTGCTTTGGCGGTGGCAGAGACACTCATCCGGTCAATCGCCAGGCGCTGGAGGATCCAGCGGGTGACGCGGTGGGTGAGCTTGGATCCGTCATCCGCGCAGGCCAGGGATGTCTGGAAGATCTTCCTCGGACACGACGTGGCTGTGCACAGGAAGCGGGGAACGCGGACATCCAGGCGGCTGGGGAAGCCGACGACGGGAAGATCAACGAGCCGGCGGAGGATGTGATCGCGTAGCTTCCCTGGGTGCCCGCACTCGGGGCAGGTATTGCTCACGGCCACCGGTGCGGCATCGATGATGGTGATGGTGCCCGCGTCGGCGGCACCGGTGATCGTCAAGCCGATCTCGGCGGTGCGGCAGATGGTGTCGGCGACGAGGTTGCCAGTAGGCTTCACGGTGCGGGTCCCTGGTGTGTTCAGATGATTGTGTAGGAACTTTCATCTTCACACCGGGGACCCCCTATATGTTGTGGTGACCCGCTGAACCCACCGTGGTCTTCTTCACCCCGCTACGCACTCCGAAACCGGAAGAGCCCTTTTGCAAGCTGTTAAGCTAACTTGTGGAACATATGCCGAACCTTATCTATACGGCTATTCGGGCGGCGGGGTTGGCAAATAAATTTACCAATAGCTGGCTGGTATCCTTTTAACTCTGTCAAGCAGACTCCCTGCCCATTTGTGAAATAAGTTAAATCGTTCCTGTATTCTTGAATACATCTGGCAGGGATTTCTCCTTTCAGAATGACCTCGTCATTCTTTACCTGAGTACTTACAATATCTGCACAATACCTTGGGGCATCATGATACGCCCGTGAGAGATATTCCTGCGGTGCATAAATTTCAAAGTGGAGATATGGCTCTAATAGTTCTGTCCCTGCTTTTTTTAAAGCCTGCTCCAATACGATAGGGGAAAGCAGCCGAAAGTCTGCGGGGGTACTTACAGGACTATAATACAATCCATATTCAAAACAGATTTTACAGTCTGTCACTTTCCATCCATACAGCCCCTGCTCGCAGCCATAAAGAACCCCCTCCATAACCGCATTTTGGAACGATTGGTTTAAATATCCAAGTGAAACTCTGCTTTCATACTGCACTCCGCTTCCAATAGGGAGCGGCTCTATGGACAACCCGACAGAAGCCCAGAAAGGATTTGGCGGGACTTCTATGTGGATGGTATATTCTGCTTTTCTAAGCGGTCTTTCCATATATATAACAGTAGGCTCTTTTATTTCTGCCTCCACATGGTATTTTTCCTCAAGGATGGCACAAATGACTTCCATCTGCACATTCCCCAAAAAAGAAAGTATAATCTCATGCGTTGTAGTATCCACATAATATTTTAAAAGAGGGTCGCCATCTGAAATTTCTGTAAGTGCCCCAAGCAATATTTCCCGCTGTTCAGATTTCTTTACTGCAATCGTTGTTTGGAGCATAGGGAGAGGATTTTCAATAAATTTTCTCTGCGGCAACAGCATTTCGTTCCCCAAAATACTGTTTAGCTGCAAAACATCATTTGGTAAAATTACAATATCACCAGAGCAGGCTGTATCGGATGAATATAATTCACCGTTTGTCGGAACACACATCTCTGTGATTTTTATTTTCTCTTTTTCAGATATTTTAATAACATCCCTCAAATGCAATGTTCCGCTATATATACGCACATAAACAAAACGCCGCCTTTTCTCTGAATATTCAATCTTAAAAACCTGCCCGCATAGTTCAGATTGACCTTCAGGCGTTGATGAATAAAACTTACTGGCAATCACTTCTATAAGCTGCCGAATCCCCAGATTGTTTTTAGCACTTCCGTGATAAACGGGAAATAACGTTCCGTTTTGGAATCTCCTGTTTTCTTCCTGTTCCAGTTCTGACATTTTAAACGGTTTCCCTGACATATATTTCTCTAATAGTTCATCGTTTCCCATAATTACCGCATCCCACTGTTCCATATCGTCATTGTCCGTTACATTTATATGGGGATGCTGCCCAACCTTTTGCTTCACTATAATTTCCGAAGAAAGCTTTGCTTTCATTTCTTGATATACCATTGGCAAATCAATCCCCTCTTGGTCAATTTTATTGATGAAAAAAATTGTCGGAATCTTCATTGTCTGTAGTGCATGAAACAGTATACGGGTCTGTGCCTGTATGCCATCCTTTGCAGAAACTAATAATACTGCTCCGTCTAATACGGATAAAGAACGGTATACTTCCGCCAAAAAATCCATATGGCCTGGCGTATCTATAATGTTGACTTTTACAGGCTCTTCCGTTTTTAGAGTGCGTTGATCTTCCCCTGCAGCTGTCCGGAGTGGATCAAGCACCGCAAGATGTAGTGGTTGAGATTCCTGAAGCCCAGGGCGATCCCGCGCAGGTGCTCGAGCCTGCCGTTGATGGATTCGACCGGCCCGTTGGACGCGCCGATATCGAAGTAGGCCAACACGTCCTCACGTCGGCGCCACAAGGTGCGCCCCAGTTGGGCGAGCTCCTCCAGACCTGCGGGTAGTCCCTTACGCAGGCTGTTGATCACCCGGCTCATGAGCTTCTTGCCCTCTGATTTCTTCGGATGCCCGTACGCCGCGATCATGTCCTGGTAGAACAGCCAGGTCACCTCGAGTGCCACGTAGTCATCGTCGGTGGCCCATAACAGGTCGAGTCGTTGTTTCTGCCGCTGCGTGAGGTAGTTCGTCCTGGTCAACAAGGTCCGGCGGTACTTGTACAGCGGGTCGTCTTTGCGTCCGCGTCGTCCGGTGGTCTCTCGTTGGAGTCGCTGCCGACAGCCGGTGAGCTTGTCGGCAGCCAGATGGACTACGTGAAACGGATCCATCACCTTGGTCGCGTCCGGGAGGACCTGGTCGACGGCGGAGGCGTAGCCGGTGAAGCCATCCATGGTCACCACCTGCACTTGGCTGCGGAAGCTAGGGTCGCGTTCCTGCAGCCAGGTGCGCAGCACTTCCGCACTGCGTCCGGGACGCAGGTCCAGCAGTCGGGCCGGACCACGTCCGTCGACCAGTGGGGTGAGGTCGACGAGGATGGTCACCAGGTTCGACGGCTGACCGGGCTTTCGAGTGTGCTTCCAGACATGTTCATCGACGCCGAGGATGCGCACCCCGTCCAGGTGGTGCGGGTCGTCGTAGACAAGCTGGCGGCAGGCATCGAGTGCGACCTGGTTGACCAGGTCCCAGCCGATGCCGAGTGCTTTGGCGGTGGCAGAGACACTCATCCGGTCAATCGCCAGGCGCTGGAGGATCCAGCGGGTGACGCGGTGGGTGAGCTTGGATCCGTCATCCGCGCAGGCCAGGGATGTCTGGAAGATCTTCCTCGGACACGACGTGGCTGTGCACAGGAAGCGGGGAACGCGGACATCCAGGCGGCTGGGGAAGCCGACGACGGGAAGATCAACGAGCCGGCGGAGGATGTGATCGCGTAGCTTCCCTGGGTGCCCGCACTCGGGGCAGGTATTGCTCACGGCCACCGGTGCGGCATCGATGATGGTGATGGTGCCCGCGTCGGCGGCACCGGTGATCGTCAAGCCGATCTCGGCGGTGCGGCAGATGGTGTCGGCGACGAGGTTGCCAGTAGGCTTCACGGTGCGGGTCCCTGGTGTGTTCAGATGATTGTGTAGGAACTTTCATCTTCACACCGGGGACCCCCTATATGTTGTGGTGACCCGCTGAACCCACCGTGGTCTTCTTCACCCCGCTACGCACTCCGAAACCGGAAGAGCCCTTTTACATCCTCCCACTGAAAAGATGTCACTGCTGTCTGGATAGTGATTCCCCTTTGACGCTCCAAATTCATTGTATCTGTCCTTGTTGTGCCTTTATCTACGCTCCCTGGTTCTGCAATTGCACCACTGGTATACAATAAACTCTCCGTTAATGTTGTCTTTCCTGCGTCAACGTGAGCCAGAATGCCTAAGTTAATTATTTTCATGTGATTTTCCTCCTATCAACACCCAAAAAAGGGCATAAAAATACCCAGTGATAAATACTCCTATCACTGGGTAAATAACTCCAATAGCCCCAAAACACTTATATGTTTTCGGGCATATAAAATTACATGATAAAAGTATTCTTAAACTGGGTACAAAAAACTAAGCCCCATATTAAAAGTGAAACGGGACTGCTACTTTTTGTTCCCACTATCAAATTGACAGTTTATTTAAGAATACCTTGCCGCATATTTATTAACTCCTTGTATAATACTGAATCTAATTATATTCCTTAACCCTTTATTTGTCAAGCTGACAAACTAAAGCAGAAAAAGCGGCAGGATTTCCCCCTGCCACTAATCAGGCTCTTCCGGTTTCGGAGTGCGTAGCGGGGTGAAGAAGACCACGGTGGGTTCAGCGGGTCACCACAACATATAGGGGGTCCCCGGTGTGAAGATGAAAGTTCCTACACAATCATCTGAACACACCAGGGACCCGCACCGTGAAGCCTACTGGCAACCTCGTCGCCGACACCATCTGCCGCACCGCCGAGATCGGCTTGACGATCACCGGTGCCGCCGACGCGGGCACCATCACCATCATCGATGCCGCACCGGTGGCCGTGAGCAATACCTGCCCCGAGTGCGGGCACCCAGGGAAGCTACGCGATCACATCCTCCGCCGGCTCGTTGATCTTCCCGTCGTCGGCTTCCCCAGCCGCCTGGATGTCCGCGTTCCCCGCTTCCTGTGCACAGCCACGTCGTGTCCGAGGAAGATCTTCCAGACATCCCTGGCCTGCGCGGATGACGGATCCAAGCTCACCCACCGCGTCACCCGCTGGATCCTCCAGCGCCTGGCGATTGACCGGATGAGTGTCTCTGCCACCGCCAAAGCACTCGGCATCGGCTGGGACCTGGTCAACCAGGTCGCACTCGATGCCTGCCGCCAGCTTGTCTACGACGACCCGCACCACCTGGACGGGGTGCGCATCCTCGGCGTCGATGAACATGTCTGGAAGCACACTCGAAAGCCCGGTCAGCCGTCGAACCTGGTGACCATCCTCGTCGACCTCACCCCACTGGTCGACGGACGTGGTCCGGCCCGACTGCTGGACCTGCGTCCCGGACGCAGTGCGGAAGTGCTGCGCACCTGGCTGCAGGAACGCGACCCTAGCTTCCGCAGCCAAGTGCAGGTGGTGACCATGGATGGCTTCACCGGCTACGCCTCCGCCGTCGACCAGGTCCTCCCGGACGCGACCAAGGTGATGGATCCGTTTCACGTAGTCCATCTGGCTGCCGACAAGCTCACCGGCTGTCGGCAGCGACTCCAACGAGAGACCACCGGACGACGCGGACGCAAAGACGACCCGCTGTACAAGTACCGCCGGACCTTGTTGACCAGGACGAACTACCTCACGCAGCGGCAGAAACAACGACTCGACCTGTTATGGGCCACCGACGATGACTACGTGGCACTCGAGGTGACCTGGCTGTTCTACCAGGACATGATCGCGGCGTACGGGCATCCGAAGAAATCAGAGGGCAAGAAGCTCATGAGCCGGGTGATCAACAGCCTGCGTAAGGGACTACCCGCAGGTCTGGAGGAGCTCGCCCAACTGGGGCGCACCTTGTGGCGCCGACGTGAGGACGTGTTGGCCTACTTCGATATCGGCGCGTCCAACGGGCCGGTCGAATCCATCAACGGCAGGCTCGAGCACCTGCGCGGGATCGCCCTGGGCTTCAGGAATCTCAACCACTACATCTTGCGGTGCTTGATCCACTCCGGACAGCTGCAGGGGAAGATCAACGCACTCTAAAAACGGAAGAGCCACTAGTCGTGAGCCTCCTCTGTCTCCTGGGCATCGCAAATGGGATGTACACATTGAGCAAACTAGCTAACCAGACTGCCGTTATGAGTACAGCAGCTATTACGGCAAAGACAGATCGCGCGCTGCTCTACTGCTTAATCGCTCTTGCCAGCCTGATTGTAAGCTGTTTTACATTTATTGTTAACGGAATGCGCAGTAAGCGTGGAGCTAAGAAAACAAATAATTAAACCCGCTCATCCTCTAACTCCTGCGGACTCAAACCCACAGGAGTTAGAGGATGAGAGGCAAAGTCGGCCTCGAAGACTTCATCGGCACTCGCTTGGAGCCCTAAGCGGCAGGTAACATTCCCTCCCGTGACAAATAACGAAAACCTGCCCAAGTCTGGGCCGGGCAACGCCGAGGCTGCCGCTGTGAGCACCTCGCACGCGCCCGAGAACGCAACTAAGTCCGACTCCACAGCAACCACGCCACGCCACATCCCGGTACCGAAATCGCTGTACCCGATGTTCACGGCCATTTTCATTGGCGTGCTGATTGTCTCCAACATCACCGCCACCAAGGGCGTGGAAATCTTCGGCCTGGCCACCGACGGTGCCTTCTTCCTCTTCCCCTTGAGCTACGTCATCGGCGACGTGCTTTCCGAGTGCTATGGCTACAAAGCCACCCGCCGCACCGTGTGGACCGGTTTCGCCATCCTCGCCGGCGCAATGCTCTGCTTCTTTGCCGCCATCAAGCTCCCGGCGGCACCGTGGTACGAGAATCAGGAAGCATTCGCCACTGTGCTGGGCACCGTCCCGCAGCTTGTTCTCGCAGGTCTGGCCGGTTATGTCGTCGGTCAGCTGCTCAACGCCTGGTCGCTCAACGCCATTAAGAAGCGCACTGGCGAAAAGGCTCTCTGGGCGCGCCTGATGGGCTCGACTGTGGTTGGCGAGTTCGTCGATACGCTCATCTTCTGCTCCATCGCCGCCACCGCTATCGGCATCGATACCTGGGGTACCTTCGTCAACTACGTCATCGTCGGCTTCATCTGGAAGACCGCCGTCGAGATTGTAGTCATGCCAGTCACCTACGCCGTCATCGCGTGGGTCAAGCGCCGCGAAGGCTACTACGACACGCGCGTTCCCGCTTAACGACGAAAAAAGTGCCGCGACCTCGCCTGAGAAGCGAGTAGTCGCGGCACTTTTTGCTTTTACTTCACATCCCGTTTGGCATTGACCCAATGAGCAACGCCAACAGCCACAACAATCCAGGCCACCAGCACCACGATGTTGAACCACATCGGCTGCGTCATGCCGGCCTCAAACCCGATGCGTGGATTCTCCGGATTTGCCATCAGACCGCCCAATTGCGTCGACAACTGCTGAATGCGTGCACCCGGCGTGACCAGCCACAGTGGCCGGAAAATCGCATACGCCAGCGCCGCGAACTCCAGCATGCTTTCCACCACCAGAATCCACACCAGCGGAATAGCGACAGCGGCCACGCGCGAGCGCGTCAGCACTCCCAGCGACATCGCGATTAGTCCAAACACTACAAAGCCAAGCACTCCGGCGAGCATGTCCGTGGCAGCGTCGCCGCCCTTGAACTCCACGCGCGGGGAAACCGTCACCGATAGCCAAGCAAGCGCCACACCAATGACCCAACAGACAGCAATCAGCACAAGGGTCAGCGTCATCCGTGCCGAAAGCCACAGGCTCCTTCGGTCCTGCGTCAAGAACGCATGCGCATTCATCTGATCGTTGTACTCACCCGCCAGGGTGGAGCCACCAAAGGCAATCACGATCATGTTGAAGATCACGGTCCCCAACAGCAGCATTTCCCAATCAGCGGTCGCACCAACGTCCGCCGCCATGCTGAAAGCCGCCATAGGCCCAGCTATCGAGCCGATCAACAACACCACATACACCCACGTGCCACGCAGGCTGGCTAGCTTCGTCCATTCCGACCGCAAAGCGTTTCCAAAACTCATCTCAGTCACTCCCCTACTGCCCAATCGCCTGCGCGCGGTATTCCTGCGATTCCTGGGTCGCAGCCAGGAACTTTTCCTCCAGGTTGTCGCGCTTCGTGTGCAACCGCGTCACGAGCAGCCCCTCACGCAGGGCAGCAGCCGCAATGTCGCGGCGGAGTTGCTGCTCGCTGATGCCGTCGTAAAGCGGAATGCGCAATTGCTTATCGACGTCAACCCCCTGCGCGACCGGCCCTAACGCCTGCAGCAGCCGAGCGGGGTCATCGACCTCCACTTCGATGACCGTGCCGTCGGCGAGGAATTCGTCCATGCTGTACTCGCCGATCATGCGGCCGCGCCCGATGACGACGATGCGGTCGGCGGTGAGCTGCATCTCGGAAAGGAGGTGCGACGACACGAGGACAGCGCAGCCCTGTGCGGCCAGCGCCTTGATGGTGTGGCGCATCCACGAGACGCCTTCGGGATCGAGGCCGTTGACCGGCTCATCCAAAATCAGATGCTGCGGCTTGCCGAGCAGAGCTGCCGCCACTCCCAGACGCTGCTTCATACCCAGCGAGTAGCCGCCGACCTTGTCCTTTGCAGCCTCGGTCATACCGACCTGCTCGAGGCACTCTTCCACGCGGGTGTCGGGGATGCCGGCGCCGCGGGCGAGGGCCCGCAGATGAGCGCGGCCCGAACGAGCCTTGTTGTGCCAACCGGCATCCAGAATTGCGCCGGCAATGCTGGGCTTATTCTTCAGCGTGGAAAAGGGCTGGTTGCTGTAGGTGTTGCCCTGGGAATCCGTCCCGGTGAACAAGGCCTGGCCTGTGGTCGGGGCATCGAGGCCCAGCATGCAGCGCATGGTGGTGGACTTGCCGGAGCCATTTGGGCCGAGAAAACCTGTCACTACACCGTCGGGAACGGTGAAGGACAGGTCATCGACGGCTAATTTCGAGCCATACTTCTTGCTGAGTCGTTCAACCGTGATCATGTCCTCCATGATGCCGGTTGAGACTGCCTCGCGCAGTAGAGCTAGGTCTAGTTTTGGGCTTCCCCCCCCGGGCCCGCCCAGCCGTCACTTCACGCCACTGGACTGATTCGGGTGTTCCCTGCCACTTCACGCCACTGGACTGATTCGGGTGTTCCCTGCCACTTCACGCCACTGGTGTCACCTCATGCCACCTCCACAGATGGCACGAGGTGACATGGCTGTCGTGAAGTGCGAAAAGGCAGAAGCCTAGCCCCAGCCCAGCCACAGCCCAACCGACCCAAGCACTCCCCAGCACACCCCAGCCCAACCGACCCAAGCACTCCCCAGCACACCCCAGCCCCAGCCGACTCCTAATTCCCCACCGCACGGCCACCGTTGGCGTAGTAGCGGCCCATGAACTCATCGCGATACTCGAAGAACCGGTCCTCCAGGATCGCAGCGCGAATGTTCTCCACCAGCTGCACCATGAAAAACAGGTTGTGAATCGTGCACAGCGTGCCAGCCAGGTACTCCTTGGCCTTCAACAGATGATGCAGGTAGGCCCGGGAATAATTCAGCGAAGTGTAGGAGGGCACCTCCGCATCCACGGGTCGGAAGTCGTTCTTGAAGCGGGCATTCGTCAAGGTCATCCGGCCATCGAGCGTGTACACACCACCACGGCGGGCAAGCCTGGTCGGAGCCACGCAGTCAAAGGTGTCGGCACCGGCCTCGACAGCGGCGAAAATATCGTCCGGCTCGGAAATCCCCAGCAGGTGGCGGGCGCGGTCGTCGGGAAGCTCGTCGTTGACCCAACCGCAGATCAGGCCCAGGTTCTGCTTCTCAATCGCCCCACCAATGCCATAGCCGTGGAAGCCGAGCTGGCCGGCATCCTCGAACTCGCGGGAGAGCTCCACCAGCCCGCGGGCGGCCTTGCGGCGCAGGTCTTCGTACTGCGCACCCTGCACGACACCGAATAACTGCTGGATGGGCAACTGGTCGTCGTCAAGCGAATGAACATGCGCATCGACCTGACCGCGCGAAATCGTCAGCTCGTTGTGAGCCTCCAGGCAACGGCGCGCCCAGCGGTGCGTGCGCTCGACGGATGCCTCCTGGTAGCCGCGGGTGTTCATCAGCGTGGTGAGCTCGTCGAACGCCATCATGATGTCGGCGCCCAGCGCGTGCTGAATACGCATGGACACCTCGGGCGTGAAGCGGTGCTCGGAGCCATCGATGTGCGAGCGGAAAGTCACGCCGTCCTCGTCGACGAACGCGTTGCGCTCTTTGCCCTCGGCGACGATGTCATCTTTCTGCATGCCGGTGACGTCCATCGCGAGGGTCTTTTTAAAGCCCGCGCCGAGGCTGAGCACCTGGAATCCGCCGGAGTCGGTGAATGTCGGGCCGTTCCAGTTGGAGAACTTTGCCAACCCGCCGGCCTGGTCGACGATTTCCTCGCCGGGCTGCAGGTACAGGTGGTACGCATTCGACAGCATCGCCTGCGCGCCGGTGGATCGCACCTGCTCGGGCGTGAGCGTCTTCACGGTCGCCTTCGTGCCGACCGGAATGAACGCCGGCGTAGCAATATCGCCATGCGGGGTGTGGATGGTGCCAGCACGTCCGCGCGCGCCTTCGATTTGCTTTACGACGTCAAAGCCCGTCGTCCTCGACTGCGACATGAAGCTCCTTGGTTGTGGTCCAGTGCTAATGCCTTGAGGTTACCTGGGCGCTATTCGCACGTTACTCAGCGCTGTCGTTTTCCTCGGATTGGGCAGCGTTTTCCGGGTCCCACACGGCGCGGCTACGACGTGGCGCTTCCTCTTCGAGTCCTTCGCGCTTCATCAGTTCCGCAACCGTAATCTTCTTCCGCTTACGAGCCGGGCTGTAGTACGGGCGGACCTCGACGTCCTTGGCATTTTCCGGGTTCGGCTGGGCGTCGGTTGGTTCAGCTGGTTCGGGCTGCATGAGCTGTTCGGTCGGCTCTGCCTGCTCCGGCTGCTCTGTCGGCTCCGGCTGTTCGGCCTGCTCCGGCTCAGCTGGTGCCGTCGGGGCGGACGGTTCGGCCTGCTTGGCCTGGTCAACGGGCTCGAGCTCTTCCAGCTTTGCCTTCTTCCACCTCGGAATCCAGCGGTTACGCTTCTTGGTCGCAACCGCCACAGCGGTACCACCTGCTGCGCCCGCTGCGCCCGCCGCGCCCGCCGCAGCGGCTGCACCAGCACCGACTTCACCATCGGCACTGTCTGCTTCGTCCTCGTCAGCGTCCGTGTCGCCAAAGCCACGCCCAGCACCTTCGCTTTCAGGCAACAGGGACTCACCGCGAGCCATACGCTCGCGGCGGCCCTTCTCCACCAGCTCCTCGGAAACCTCTTCCAGGGCAGAGCCTTCGACATCCACAGAAGGCAACACCTTGTCCAGCCACTTCGGCATGTACCACGTAGCGCGGCCAAGCAGGAACATGGATGCCGGGATGAAGGTCATGCGAATAACGAAGGCGTCGAAAAGCACTGCGGCACCCAGCGCGAAGCCGAATACCTTAATAATCGCCAGGGGCTGCCCGGCGAAAGCCGCGAAGACGGAGATCATAATAATCGCAGCGGCAGTGACCACACGAGCGCCGAGAGTAAAGCCCTCAACGACCGATTCTTCGACCGCGTTGTACTTCGACTCTGGTGAGGATTCACCCTTGTTGTGGGTGTAATGCTCGCGCATGCGGGAAACCAGGAAGACCTGATAGTCCATGGCCAAACCGAACGTCACGCCGATGAGGAAGATTGGCACAAAGCTGACCAGCGGACCCGGAGTGCTAATCACGCCCCAGAGGCCGTCCTGGAAAAATGCCACTGTGACACCGAATGCGGCTGCGACAGAGAGCAAGAAGCCCACACCCGCAGTCAACGGCACCATCAGGGAACGGAAAATCATCAGCAGCAGGATCACTGCCAGACCCACGACAACGCCCAAGTAGAGCGGCATTGCGCCCTGGAGGCGGTCGGTGATGTCAATTTCAATAGGAACCAGACCAGTGACACCGGTGAATAGGCCGGTGGTCTGCTCAATCTGCTTCTGCTGATCGCGCACCGCGTTCATCAGCTGCTTGGTCGCAGGATCGAGTGGACCCGACTTCGGGGTCATAATCATCTTGACCGCAGTGCCGTCATGATTCATGCCAATCATCTGGATGTGCTCGACACCGACGTTGGATTTGAACTGGTCGACAGCGTAACTATAGGAAGCCTTGCGGGCGGCCTCGATGTCAGAGAGTTCCGGGTTGGTCTGTCTCAGGGACTCGATAAGTGGTTTGAGCACCGGTGCATCGGGCTTCACATCGTCCGACTTGGCAATAATGATGAGCTGAGAGTTACGTCCCGCACCGAAGCCCTCTTCAATCATGGTGATGGCCTTGCGGTTCGTGCTGTCCTTAGCCGCAGTAGAGTCGGACGGCAGCGCCAGCTTCAAGTGCATGGCCGGGTAGGCCAATGCCAACAGCAAGACGATACAGCCGACCAGGAACAACCCTGGGGCCTTGTGCACGAAAGTGACCCAACGTCGCCCCATCGTCATCTCACCGAAGAAGGAAGAGCGACGTTCCTTGCGCGGGTTACGCGAGGGGTTGCCAGCAACACCGGGCACGCGACCAGCGAAGACCTTGTCGCCCAGCAGAGACATAACTGCCGGCAGCAGAGTCAGAGAGACCAGCACTGTGAAGGCCACCGTGATTGCAGCCGAAATACCCATCAGGGACATGAACGGCACCTTGGCAACCGTCAGCGCCGCCAACGCGACAATCACAGTAAGACCTGCGAAAACCACAGCGGAGCCAGCCGTACCGGTAGCCATGCCGATGGCGTCTTCGTTGGTCATCCCTCGGGCTCTTTCTGCCCTGTAGCGAGAGAGGATGAACAGTGCGTAGTCAATACCGACAGCCAGGCCGAACATGACGGCAAGCACCGGGGTAATCGAGTTGACGTCAGTGAATGCTGTCATCAGTGTCACGCCGAAGACACCGATGATGATGCCCACTACCGCCGTCACAATAGGCAAGAACGAAGCCACCAGAGAGCCGAAGGTGACAACCAGCACGATAAACGCCACGGTCACACCGATAATCTCCGAAGTCGGAGCTACCTCAATCGCGGGCTGCATGCCCGGACCAGAGGCCTCGACCTTGATACCTGCGTCACGGCCAGCCTGCATCGCGTCGAGAAGCGCCTGCATATTCTCCGGCTCGATGTCCTGCGGCATCTTGGCATCGAAAACGAAGGTGGAAATACCGTAGCGACCGTCATCGGACACGGTACGCATGGCATTGGCATCGGCCTCGGCGACATCCTTGGGCAGGCCGGCGGCCATGCCCTGTTCCTTGACCATCGCCTGCATCTTCGGATTGAGGTCTACCGGGTTGTGAAGTTGCAAATCGTCGGCGATTTGGCCGACATTGTCGCGGATGCCGTTAATGACCTGGTCAACAGCTTCTTTATTCTGTGGGTCATCGAGCCTCTGCCCCTCGGGGGCCTCGAAGGCAACATAAATACGCTGCTCGCGAATTGGGTTCGGAACATCGGGGAACTTTTCCTCAATCACGTGTGAAGCCGTTGCCGACGGCATGCCGGGGATCGAGAACTGGTCGATGAACCCCTTCTGGAATGCGGCAACTGCACCGCCCAGCCCCGCCAAAACCAGGAACCACGCGATGATCACAGTCCATTTATGCAGGTAGGAGAACCTGCCGAGTTTGAACAAGGCCTTTGCCATGTCAAGTTTCCCTTACGTCTAATATTCGCCTGGACCGCCCCCAACTGCAGCTTCCCCAAGTTCGCGCTACCCAAGCACTCCCTCGGACTTCACCTGCAGTTTGAAGCCTCTTCGCTACTCCGATGCTAGCGACCACCCCGGATTGGCCAACATCAACTCTGGCGCTGACGCGGTCACTGGGGGCGGGCACGACATAAAAACCGGAAATACTTTTGCTAAGAGTAGCGGACTTCCCGGATAAACGTGAACAATGGGGTGTGTGTTACTGATGTTAATTTTGTGATTTAGGTGCTCCAGGTCGGACGCCTCACCATTTGCCGCTTTACGACGGACACCTCCCACACCTCCACCACACCCAGGCAATCAGGGCCGATTAAATGCAAAACCCCCGGGGCTCCTACTTAAAGGAACCACCGGGGTTTTTATTGGCGGTGACGGAGGGATTTGAACCCTCGGTACGGGGTTACCGCACAAAGCATTTCGAGTGCTTCACCTTCGGCCGCTCGGACACGTCACCGCTAGAAAACGTTACAGGTAGCCCCTTTATCTACCAAATCCCCAGGTCAGGGCGCCCAGGCCTTCGCCAAGCCGCTCTCGCTGCACTACATCCTGCGCCACCCCAAGCCCGTCAACCCTCCACCGCGCTATTCGGGGTGGCCAACGCCCGCTGAGATATGTAAGGAATAGTCTGTAGCTTGAAATCTAGAAACTTAAACACAGAAGTACAGCCACACAGAAAGGGTTCTCCCTCATGATTCGTTCCGCCATCATCGGCTACGGCAACTTGGGCCGCAGCGTCGAAAAGGTCATCGCTGACCAGCCGGACATGGAACTCGTCGGCGTTTTCTCCCGTCGCGATTCGCTGGACACTGAGGCCCGCGTACTCCCGGCGGCGGATGTCGCAAAGTACAAGGATGAGGTAGACGTACTGTTCGTGTGCCTCGGCTCGGCCACCGATGTCCCGGAGCAGGCCCCTGAGCTGGCAAAGAACTTTACGACGGTCGACACCTACGACAACCACCACGAGATTCCGAAGCACCGCGCGGCCATGGACGCCGCCGCCCGCGAAGGTGACAACATCGCCATGATCTCGACCGGCTGGGATCCGGGCCTGTTCTCCCTGAACCGCGTCCTGGGCGCTGCTATCCTGCCGGGCGCAGACCAGATGACCTTCTGGGGACCGGGTCTGTCGCAGGGCCACTCCGATGCCGTGCGTCGTGTGCCGGGAGTGAAGAAGGGGGTCCAGTACACCAAGCCGAACCCGGAAGCTATCGAGGCCGTAAAGAAGGGCGAGGGCGCAGACCTGAAGGGCAACGAATGCCACCTGCGCCACTGCTTCGTCGTCGCCGAAGAGACCGGCAACGCCGACGAGGACGCCAAGCTCAAGGAGCAGATCCGCGAAACCATCGTGACCATGCCGGATTACTTTGCCCCTTACGAGACCATCGTGGACTTCATCTCCGAGGAGGAGTTCGACCGCGATCACCAGGGCATGCCGCACGGTGGCCAGGTCATTACCCGCGGCCAGGCCGGTACGTCCGGTCACGTCATCGAGTTCGGCCTCGACCTGGATCGCAACCCCGACTTCACCGCAGCTGTCCAGGTTGCCTACGGTCGCGCTGCCTACCGCCTGAAGCAGGCCGGCGAGACCGGTGCCCGTACCGTCTTCGAGATCGCCCCGTACCTACTGTCCGCCGAACCACTGGATGACCTGGTGGCCCAGAAGCTGTAGCCAGCCCCAACGCTGGCAGCCGGCCATCGAAACACAAAGAACCCCAACCACCTCCGCATATCAGAAGCGGAAACGGTTGGGGTTATCTCTACCCGAGAACTAAGCGCTTTACTTGTCAGTCAGCTTGCCCAGGGTCTCAGTGGCCTTGTCCTTCAGATCCTCAGCACCCTGCTTGACCTTCGAAGCAGCCTGCTCGCCCTTGCCCTGGTTTGCCAGATCCTCGTTGCCAACGGCGTCGCCGGCAGCTTCCTTAACCTTGCCGCCCAACTCGTCGGCCTTGTTCTGCAGCTCGCTCATTATGTAAGCCTCCTATGTAAACGACTTATCTATTCTCTAGAGCCACCGTCTAGCAGCTCCACCAGTTCCGACGGTACGTGAAAATGAAGGCTCGTCACGGCCACGACGGGAATTGTGACCTAACTGTGACCCCGCTCACGCTTCCAACTGCCGTTGCCGTTCGAAGAATTCCCGCAGGTAAACGGAGCATTCGTCGGCAAGCACACCCCCGCGCACCTGCGGCGTGAATGCGTGGGCGGGATCGCGGATGACATCGGCGATAGAGCCGCACGCGCCGGTCTTGGGCGACCACGCGCCGAAGACCACGCGCCCCACGCGCCCCATGACGCACGCGCCGGCGCACATCACGCACGGCTCCAGCGTCACGACCAACGTGCACTGCTCCAGCCGCCAGCCGTCACCAACGACGCGGGTGGCCTCGCGCAACGCAATGACTTCGGCGTGGGCAAGCGGGTCACCATCAGCTTCCCGACGGTTCGAACCCCGGCCCACAACCTTGCCCTCGGCATCCACGACCACAGCTCCCACCGGCACATCCCCGGGTGCCGTGTGAGCAGCTTCGGCAATAGCCAGGCGCATCCACTCTTCGTCGAGAATGTCCTGTTTTCGACGGGGTAGCGCGCTTGGCCTCTCGTGCAAATGACCTTTCTCAGAGTTAGTCGTCATAGGGGTCGTAGTCGTCATCGTCGCCGTCGTAATCCAGGTCGGCGACATCGGCTAGTTCCTCGGCACACCCCAACTCCTCGGCGATGGCCAGAAGCTGCTCGGACGCCCACAGCGACTGATCGTCACAGATGGACTCCAGGGCTTCCTCCGAACAGCCCAGGTCAGCGAGGATATCCATGTCCCCCTCAGCCCAGGCATCGACATCGTCGAGCTCGTCCTCGTCGAGGTCGGGGATATCCAGATCCAGCTCGTCGAACACATCTGCCGCAATGTCATCGGTCACGGCAGCGGTAGCGTCGGAAAGCACTACGCGCAGCGACCCAACTCCCTGGCGCACGAGAATGAAGTAGTCGTCGTCGATATTGAGCATTCCGACAGCAGCGCGTTCCGAACGCAGATTGCGCAGCGCCTGTGCGGCGTCAGCGAGCGAATCGGTGGCGTCATCCCCGAGGTCGACGACGCGCCAACCGCGCTCCCCCATAGTTACGGCAACCGCGAAGGAGCGGTCGTCATCGGAGGTGTACCCTCCGGAAAAGGTCGTGCTCATAACCCACAACGCTAGTCGCTGTATGTCATGCTTGTCAGGTGAGCAATTTCGAGTCCCCCTCCCCTGCTTCGTCCTCCCTGTCAGCTGCACAGCTACCCGCGGTATGCATCCTCGGTTTGGGCCTCATCGGTGGCTCCATGATGCGCGATCTGCGGGCTCATAACGTCGAATGCTTCGGTTGGAATCGCTCGTCCGCAACGGTCGAGGAAGCCACGAAGGAGGGATTCGACGCCAGCACAGATCTTCAGGCCACGCTCGAACGTGCTGAGGCCAGCCGCGCGCTCATCGTGATCGGCACCCCCATGACAGTCGTCGGCACGATGCTCGACGCCATCAATGAGCACGCCCCCAGCTGTGGCATCACGGATGTGGTCTCCGTGAAGGCGGCCGTCGCCGCCGAGGTCTCCGCTCGCGGGATGGAGGAACGCTTCGTCGGCGCGCACCCAATGGCGGGTTCCGCGCAGGCGGGCTGGTCCGCCACACTCGAAGGGCTTTTCGACGGCGCCCCCTGGGTCATCACCTACGACCTGGCAGCTGCTGCCGATGCTGCGGGCAAGCCCGTCCCGGAGCGCTGGATTGAGGTCTTTTCGCAGGTCGCCAACTTGGGAGCAGCTCTTGGCAGTCAGCTCATTCCAGCGCTAAGCGATCACCACGATGCCAGCGTCGCCCGCATCTCCCACATGCCACACCTAGCAGCCTACGCAATTGCCGCCGCCGGTGAAGCCGGTGGTCCTCTGGCCATTTCGCTGGCGGCCGGCTCTTTCCGCGACTGCACCCGCGTCGCCGCCGCTGCTCCCGACATGGTCATGTCCTGGTGCGAGAACAACACCGAACCCGTGCTCGCCGCGCTTGACGACGTCATCGAGCGCCTCACCGCCGCGCGCACCCAGTTGGCCACCGAGGGAACCGCTATGGACCTGGCCAAAACCGGTCAGATTGCCCGTGTCCGCTACGAGGCCCGCCCCGCTCACCGCCCGGTTTTCCGACTGCGCGTCGGCGAGGGCGATTGGATCAACCAGTTGAAGTTGGCCGAAAGCGTCGGCGGCCAGGTAGATGTGTTCTAGTGTGGAACTATGTTTTCCCCCGAGCTGCACACCAGCCTCGCCGGCATCACTGTCGTCAACTTCGCCATTAACGTTCCGGGACCACTGGCCGCTCAGTACTTGGGCCAGCTAGGTGCCCGGGTGATTAAGGTCGAACCACCCACAGGCGACCCGCTCGGTTCCTTCGGCCGCCCCTGGTATGAAGCTATGTCCGCAGGTCACGAGATTATCCAGGCGGATCTGAAGAGCGATGAGGGCCGCGCACAGCTGAGCTCGCTGATTGATGAGGCCGATGTGGTCATCACCTCGGTTCGCCCCTCCGCACTGGAACGCATGGGGCTGGCGGGTCTCCACGAGCGCCCGAATGGGCCGGTGCATATCGACATTGTCGGTGACACCGACGCTCCGGAAACACCTGGCCATGACCTGACTTACCAGGCGGAAGCCGGAACTCTCACGCCTCCGGCCATGCCTCCGGTACTGTTGGGCGACATCCTGGGCGCACACTTTGCGGTCACCGCTGCCCTTGCCGGGTTGATTAAGCGGGCGGGTGCGGGTGCAGACGTCGTAAAGCAGCCTGGACTGCACTGCCGCATTGGCCTGAAGCAGGCGGGTGAGGCCGGTGCCGCACCGCTGAAGTACGGCATGACGGCGCCCGGCGGACTACTCGGTGGCGGCCTGTGGACGTACGGCCTCTACCCCAGCGCCGACGGCTACGTGGCCGTGGCAGCGCTGGAGCCGCACTTTGCCGCCGCCCTGACCGAGGCCACACGCGCGAGCAACCGCGAGGAGCTTGCGGATTTCCTCCGCGAGCGCACCAACGCCGAAATCATGCAGCTTGCCAGCGAAAAGTCGCTGCCGCTGGCTGCAGTGAAGTAAGCGGGTCAGTTTAAGGCCGCGCGCCTCGGGGGTCGGGGCCTGGAGCCTTACGCGGTCAACCCCGCGGCCTCTGCGGTGAGCTCCACCGAACGCAGCCGGTCAGGAACCTTCAGCGATTGATGAGCCACAATCAGCTCATCCGCCGTCGAGTACTCACCGAACTGCGCAATCTGCTCACGCACCTGCGCCACCGTGCCGACTGCCGTGTGACGGAACATATTCTGCACCTGGCACCCCTGCGGAGTATCCATCAGAACCTCCGCCTCATCGTCAGTGAGGTGATGCCCACCGCGACTCAGGAACCGCCCGACCATGTTCCTGCGGGTAGCGAAGTACTGCTGCTGCGCGTCCTCTTCGCTTTCCGACGCAATCACATTCATGGCCGCAAAAGCGTACGGCTTATCCAGCTGCTCAGAAGGCTGGAACTGCTCGCGGTAGACCGCGATGGCATCGCGAAGCGCGTCCGGAGCGAAGTGCGAAGCAAACGCGTACGGCAAGCCGAGCGCCGCTGCGAGTTGAGCACCAAAGAGCGAGGAGCCCAGGATGTACAGCGGCACATGGGTGCCGCGACCCGGAATTGCGTTGATGCCCTTGATCAGCGACTCGTCGGAGAGGTAACCGCGCAGCTCCTGCACATCCTGCGGGAAGGAATCGGACGAACGCGGGTCACGCCGCAGGGCGCGCATAGTGGCCTGGTCCGTGCCCGGCGCGCGACCAAGCCCCAGCTCGATGCGATCCGGGTACAGATTCGCGAGCGTGCCGAACTGTTCCGCGACCGTCAGCGGTGCATGATTCGGCAGCATGACGCCGCCGGAGCCGAGGGTGATGCTCTCGGTTTTTGCAGCCACGGCTGCGATAAGAACTGCCGGCGACGAGGACGCGATGGAGTTCATATTGTGGTGCTCTGCGTACCAAATACGCTGATAACCAGCCCTTTCCGCTGTCTGCGCCAAATCGATGGAGCCCTGTAGGGCGTCGGCGTGGGACTGCCCCGAGGCTACGGTAGCAAGGTCAAGAATGGACTCAGTACGAATCATGGTTCCACAGTCTAGACCGTTAGGCGGATATTGCGAGTTTGAGATGCTTCGAATACTGAGGCGCTGGGTTTTGGGGTTTGGGGATTCGGGTGCGGGTGGCTCGTGGGTGGCTCATGGGTGGCTCGTGGGTGGACGGGCTCATGGGTGGCTCGTGGGCGGTATTCACTTGTCGATGAGGTATTCACATATCGATGAGCTATAGCCTGGCCACAAGTGAATAGCTCATCGATATGAGGGGTTAAGTAAAGAAAAGTGTGTCCGCATGCCACCATAACCCCAGACCACACACCACAAATCACCAAAGAATAGCTCCCCGAAAGCTATTACCCACACCATCCCGCACCTCCGGCCACATTTGTGCTAACCGCACACCGGTTGGATTAAAGGATGACCACCAACCGCCCCAGCTGCCCACTATGCGGCAACAACACAAAGAAAAACGGCACCACCAGCAAATCAACCACCCGTTGGCGCTGCACCCACTGCGGACACTCCTTTACCCGCAACACCCAAACCCACAACAAAAACACCGCCACCATGGCTTTGTTCATCCAATGGGCCACCGGCACCCAATCTCTAACCACCTTCGCCGCACACCATGGCGTAACCAGGCAAACCATGCACCACCGATTCCGATGGTGCTGGTGGATCATCCCCACACCCACCATCGACTCATTCCGCATCCATGACCAAATCTTCCTCGACGCGACCTATCTAAAGTCCGGATGCCTCCTGATCGCAGCCAGTAAAACCCACGTCATCAACTGGACCTGGGCCAGACACGAAACCACCGCCGCCTACACCGAACTCCTACGCCCCATTGCCGCACCACTAATCGCAGTCACAGACGGCGGACAAGGTGCCCAATCAGCCATCCACCACTGCTGGCCAACAACACGCATCCAACGCTGCCTCGTCCACGCCCAACGAACAGTCCGCCGCCACACCACCAGCAACCCCCGCACCGATGCCGGCAAAACCCTCTACCGCCTAGCCCTGAAACTCACTCGCATCACCGACCTTGACCAAGCATCCACATGGGTCGCCCACCTGCACGAATTCGACCACACCTACCGGGAATGGATGAACGAGAAAACCACCATCAAAGACCCTGCTACCGGCGCCTACACCAAGGTCTACACCCACCAACGCGTCCGAGCGGCCTATCAATCATTGCTATCTCTGCACCGCAGAGACCTGCTGTTTACCTACCTGCAACCCCCACCAACAACCATCGACCCCGACAACCTTGCAGCAACAACAAACAGCCTCGAAGGTGGCATCAACGCCCCCATAAAAGAACTAGCCCGCAGACACCGCGGACTATCACTACCGCATCAACGCACAGTGATGGATTGGTGGCTGTATCTACATACAGAAGTCCCTGACGATCCGGTCAAGATCGCCAGGGACCAACGATGGGGTCAAGACGCACTTTCCACAGCAACAGACCTGATCACCCACAACACCACAGCCACTACCAATGACATCGGTGCACCAGCAGAATACGACACCGCCATCGACACCAGCTACCAACACAACCTCGGCATCCAAAAAGGCTGGATCAAATAACCGCAACACGCCCGGAAAAGACACACTTTTCTTTACTTAACCCGATATGAGCGCAGGCAAAGCCAATACCGCGCGCATAAGTGCCGGAAAACCATCGATAAGTCGGGCAGACAAAAAGACCCGCACCTTACCGGTGCGGGTCTGCGTTGTGCGCCCGAAGGGATTCGAACCCCTAACCTTCTGATCCGTAGTCAGATGCTCTATCCGTTGAGCTACGGGCGCATTTTGTTGTTATTCAGCGACTCTGGGGTAATTCCCTCGGCCCCTGCAACGAATAGATACTTTACTCATCCTGCTAAGTTTTACAAAATCGCCTGTTCAAGCAACCTTTTCGGCACTTATTCAAGTACATATTCGTTGCACATTAACAACAGGTTTCGTAGCGGTTACCCCGGCCTATCCGAACAGGACCGACCGAGGTACCCCTGACCGAGGTAACGAAGAAACCGAGGAACTACTCGCCGCGGACCCAGCGGACAGCGTTGCCAAAGATGTCCTGCTCACCAATGCCCGGAATATTGCGCATCAGCCCCTCGCGGAAACGCTCCGGGTGGCCCATCTTGCCCAGAATCCTGCCGTCAGCACTGACAATGCCCTCAATGGCGTAGGAAGAACCGTTCGGGTTGGCTGGCGCTGTCATCGTCGGCACGCCCTCGGCATCGACGTACTGGAAAGCGACCTGGCCGGCCTCGAACAGGCGGCGGGCCTCGTCCTCGGAGACCACAAAACGGCCCTCACCGTGAGAAACCGGCATGAGGTGGGTCTGGCCTGGCTCGAAATCGCGCAGCCACGGGGAATCCACGGTCGCGACGCGAGTAGTAGCGATGCGGGACACGTGACGCAGCTGGCGGTTGTGGGCCAGGGTCGGCGAGTCCTCGCGGAGCTGCGCAGGGTCGCCGTACGGCAGGAAGCCGGACTTGACCAGCGCCTGGAAACCGTTACAAATACCGAGCACAAGACCGTTGTCGGCCACGAACTCCTTGACGGCGGCTGCGACATCGTCGGAACGCAGGAACGCGGCGATGAACTTGGCGGATCCGTCCGGCTCATCACCCAGGGAGAAGCCACCGGAGAATGCCAGAATGTCGGCATCCTGAAGCTTCTCGATGAACGCCTTCGTGTCCTCCGCCAGCATTGCCGGGGTCAGGTTGCGGATTACGTGGAACTCGTAGGTAGCGCCCGCTGCGACGAATGCCTCGGCCATGTCGTACTCGGAGTTGGTACCCGGGAAGACCGGCAGCAGCACGTGGACATCCTTCTTGCCCGGGCTTTGCAGGTCGGTCTTGGTCTCGCTGACCTGGTTAGCGAACTCCGGCAGGGCCTCACCCTCGTAGTCATTGAGCGGGAATACCTCACGGTAACCGGACTCCATTACCTCCAGAGCCTCGGCGACAGTGAAGGACTCCTCACCGAAGCGCAGCGTGCCCGAATCGTCGGTGGTACCAATCTTCACAGCGCCCTCAACATCCTGACCAGCCGGAACAGCCACAACGATGGAGCCCAGCGGAGCCTCCGGGAGGGATACCTCCAGGCCCACGCCATTGCCCACAGCCATGTTGACCAGGGACGCAGCCAGATCCGCATTGGTAACAGCCGAGGCCGCAGCCGGACGCAGCTCGCGCACAGCGGCAAACAGTTCGTTGAGCTGCTCGTAGTTCGGTTCCCCGGACTCGAGCGGCTTGTGCGCAAACAGGTAGAGGTCGAAGTTACCTGCCGGGATTGCAGCGGATACGGCGTCGGTCTCGTCCATCGCGGCAACTGCGAAGGTCACCAGGGTCGCCGGCACGTGCAGGTCCTCACCGTAGGTGCCGGACATGGAGTCCTTACCGCCAATGGCCGCAACCTGGAAGCCGTCCTGAGCCTCCAGCAAGCCAAGCAGAGCCTGCGCAACCTCGCCCCACCGCTTCGGATCCTGGTCCAGGCGCTGGAAGTACTCCTGCACACTCAGCCAGGCACCGCGCGGATTGCCACCGGCCGCTGCGAGCTTAGCCAGTGCCTCCACGACGGAGTAGGAACCCATGAGGTACGGGGACTCGTCGGCAAGCGATGGCGAGTAACCCCAGGTCATGATGGATGCGGTGCTCGTGCCGCCATCGACCGGCAGCGTCTGGATCGACGCCTGCTCGTCGGTCTTCTGCGTCGCACCGCCGTACGGCATGAGCACGGTGGAGCGGCCGACGGTCGAGTCGAACTGCTCGATCATGCCCTCCTGGGAGCCCGCCGTCGCCGCACGTAGCGACTCCAGCACGCTCGCCGGTGCCTGCTTTACGACGCCGCCCTCCGCAGCAACCATCTCGACGTTCTGGGCGCGGTCGGCGCCGTTGGTGTCGATGAACTCACGGGAGAGGTCGAACACGACCTCGTCGCCCATGAACATGCGCAGCCGACCGGTGTCGGTGATGTCTGCCAGCGCGACGGCCTCAATGTTCTCCTCGGCAGCGGCGGCGATGATGAAGTCGGCATCCTCCGGGCGCACGACCAGCGCCATGCGCTCCTGGGACTCGGAAATCGCGATTTCGCGGGCATTCAGACCGGCGTACTTCAGCGGCACGCGCTCGAGGTGAATATCAATGGAGTCAGCCAGCTCACCAACCGCAACGGACACGCCACCAGCGCCGAAGTCATTACAACGGACGATCTTGGTGGCGACATCCTCGCGGCGGAACAGGCGCTGAATCTTGCGCTCGTTGACCGGGTTACCCTTCTGCACCTCGGCGCCGGAGCGGCCCAGCGAGTCCTCATCGTGGGCCTTCGACGAGCCGGTCGCACCGCCGACGCCGTCACGGCCGGTGCGGCCACCGAGCATGATCACCACATCGCCCGGCGCAGGTTCGAGGCGCTTGACGTTGTCTGCCGGGGCAGCGGCGACGACGGCACCGAGTTCCATTCGCTTAGCGACGTATCCCGGGTGGACCAGCTCGCGCACACCAGTGGTGGCCAGACCGATCTGGTTTCCGTAGGAGGAGTAGCCGGCTGCGGCACGAGAGGAGATATCGCGCTGCGGCAGCTTGCCCTCGAGGGTCTGCTCGCGCGGAGTGTTGATGTCACCTGCGCCGGACAGACGCATGGCCTGGTAGACCCAGGAACGGCCTGACAGCGGGTCACGGATTGCGCCGCCGAGACAGGTGGAGGCGCCACCGAACGGCTCGATTTCGGTCGGGTGGTTGTGGGTCTCGTTCTTGAACATGAGCAGCCACTTGCGGTCATCGCCCTCGACGTCGACGTAGACGGAGCAGGCGTTGATTTCCTCGGAAACTTCCTGGTCATCCATCACGCCCGTGCGACGCAGTTCGCGGCCCATGATGGTGCCCATGTCCATCAGGGTGCGTGGCTTGTGAGTGCGGCCGTTGAGTTCACGCAGCTCGTCGTAGCGACGCAGCGCGCGATCCAACTGCGCGGCAAAGCGCGGCTCGTTGTTCTCGATGGAGGTCAGCTCGGTGTTGAAGGTGGTGTGGCGACAGTGGTCTGACCAGTAGGTATCCAGCGCGGACAGCTCCACCTCGGTCGGAGTGCGGCCCTCGGAGCGGAAGTAGTCCTGGATGGTCTTCAGATCGGCCAGCGACATGGCCATGCCGTCGGCTGCGAGCAGCTCGGCCAGGCCTTCGTCATCCAGCTCGGTGAAGCCCGGGTACTCCTTCAGCGGCTCAATCTCGCCCATGCTCGGACGGCGCAGGACGTTCAGGTTCTTCTCCCCCGACTCGACCGGGTTAATGAGGAAGGAGCGTACGGCGTCATTCACCGGAGCGTCGAAAACATACAGCGTTGCCGAGGTGATCTGCGCGCGGGTTTCCGGGCGGAGTAGCCGCAGGGCCTGCTCGGCGGCATCGGCACGCTGGTCGTACTGGCCAGGAAGAGGCTCGACAGCAAGGTAGTTCCCCAGCTCGGCGGGCGTCGGGAGCTCGGCCAGCTCGTCGACACGCGAATCAGCAACTACCGACTCACGCAGCGCGACGAGGTCCTCCTCCGTCGCATCGAAAGCATCGTAGAGATAGTAGATTGCCACCTCACCGTCCTGGCCGATCGAGGACAGCAGCGTAGCTTCCTCATTGCGGAACTCGGGCTTACGGCGAACGGCTAGACGGGCGTCCATCAAGGCTCCTATCGAAATACGGGGAGGGCAACCGGGGTCTAAGTCTATTGCAACTGTTCAGGATAGGAAAATGTCCCTCGGTACGCGAGGTGGACGGCGCGGGGCGGAGGCGGCGCGGGGCGGAAGCCCCGATTGACCAAGTACAAGGCCAGGCTAATCGGATTCGGTCGGGCAAAGGCTGCGCGGGGGTGTTGGAGGTACGGCCGTGGCGGCTCAGAGAGGTGGCGAGTCGGTCGGCAGGTCCGGGTTGGTGCCTGTTGCTGCGCTTTGCTACCTGTTGCTGCGCGTTGCTGAAGCAAGGGAGCTGGTTCGTTGTCTTATCGATGCATAGTTCACCCATCGATTCGCTATAGCCTGGCCACAAGTGAACAGTGCATCGACAAGTGCACACGTAGCACCCACAGCGTGCGCATAAGTGGCGCAAAACCATCGACAGGTCACGAGAAACCATCGATATGTGACCGAACCCTGGCCACAAGTGAAGGACCTCGCTGCCCCCGCCCCGCAATGCCCCGGCTCGCGCTGCCAGGTAATAAATACAAAAGACCCGCACCTACAAGGTGCGGGTCTACATGGTGCGCCCGAAGGGATTCGAACCCCTAACCTTCTGATCCGTAGTCAGATGCTCTATCCGTTGAGCTACGGGCGCGTGTGGCGGAGGCGAGAGGATTCGAACCTCCGGCCCGTCGCAAGACAGGCAACTCCTTAGCAGGGAGCCCCATTCGGCCGCTCTGGCACGCCTCCAAAACCACTGGCATCGGTCCCGCTTCAGCAAAGCTGTTCGCCATTGCGTGGACGAGACCAAATAACCGCAGCCAATCCTACAGAACACAAGAATTGAAAAGCAAAACACCCGCGGAGCCACCAAATACGGCGCCACAAATAGCGACCACACCTTGGGATTTTGCGGGGATTCTGTACTGCCCAATCCGGGCCATGTTCTACAGTTAGGCCTATGACCAACGATGCATCTTCAGTTCAGCCCAAAACCCGCGCCGACCTCGAGCAGGTTCCGGCCTATGTCCCGGGCAAGGCTGTGCCCGGCGCGCTGAAGATCGCGTCCAATGAAATGACTCAACCGCCACTGCCCTCGGTGGTGGAGGTCATCTCGCAGACCATCGCTGACCCAACCACCAGCCCGAACCGCTACCCCGACATGGGCGCGGTTGACCTGCGCATTAAGCTCGGCGAGCACCTGGGTCTGCCCATGGAGCAGGTCGCGGTCGGCTGCGGCTCCTCCGCTCTGTGCCTGCAGCTCGTGCAGGCCACCTGTGCGGATGGGGATGAGGTCGTGTTCCCGTGGCGCAGCTTCGAGGCCTACCCCATTCTCGCTCGCGTCGCCGGGGCTACTCCGGTGCCGGTGCCGCTGGATGCGCAGGGTCGCAATGATCTTTCGGCAATGGCTGCGGCTATCACCGACCGCACGCGCCTGGTTTTCGTCTGTAATCCCAATAACCCGACGGGCACGACCATCACTCGCGAGGCATTCGCGGAGTTTATGGCGCAGGTTCCGGGCGATGTTGTGGTCGCTCTCGACGAGGCGTACATCGAGCTGGTGGACGAGGCCACTCATGCTGCTACCCCGTTGGCGCATGAGCTGCTGGATACCTACCCCAACCTGGTTGGCCTGCGCACATTCTCCAAGGTCTACGGTTTGGCCGGGCTTCGTGTGGGCTACATGTTCGGCCCGGAGAAGCTTGTGGAGGCCGTGAATAAGGTCGCTATCCCCTTCTCCGTAAACACTCTCGCGCAGATTGCCGCGCTCACCTCGCTCGACGCACAGGAAGAGCTCACCGCCCGCATTGCTGAGGTCCGCGCACAGCGCGTCGCCGTCACAGAGGCCATCAACGCCGCCACCGGCCGCGAGACGGTGCTGCCGAACTCGCAGGCCAACTTCATTTGGATTGACGAGGGTCGGATTGCGGATCTCTCTTTGCTTGACGACGTCTCGGTGGCCACCACCACGGATCTCGGTGACTTCCTGGCGCAGCGCAACATTCTCATCCGCTGCTTTGCCGGCGAAGGTGCTCGCATCACCATCACTACTGAGGAAGAGACCTCGCAGCTGCTGGCTGCGCTAGGAATTGAGCGCTAACAGCTATCGCTCAGCTAGCAGCTACCGGCGCGGCCGGTGGTCGCGCCACCGCTGCGCTCAATCGCCTTTGCGATGCGGTCAAGCATTTGCTGGCCGGTCTCATAGGTGCCGTCGTCAGGCTGGGCTGCGATAGCGACACCAACGAAGGTGCCCGGCTTCTTGCCCGGCAGATAGCCGAACTGCCGCACAAGGTAGACACCTTCATCATCTGGGCCCCACCCACCCTTGAAGTGGGCACCGCGGATGCGTCCGAGGCCGTAGGACTGCTCGTCGGCAATCTGTCCCATGAGGTCAGCGACCTTTGGGCCCGCCTCGATGCACTGCAAATTGGCGCCGAAAATAGCCTGGTCGCGCAAATCCCACTGCGTCTGCCCGAAGACGGTGTATTCCGCACGGATGCGGTCAGTGCCCATGACGGTGCGGGTGTCGTGGCCCTCTCGGAGAATCTCGTCGGTGGTCGCGCCCGCGGTCGCGTCATCGCCCAGGGAGTACCACATGGACTCAGCCGCATCGTTATCGGAAACCGTGATTGCGGCTTCGACCAGGGAATCCACGCCCGATTGGCGCACATAAGCCACCGCAATCGGCACCTTGGAGGTAGACCAGGCCGGACCCGTTTTGAAGTCACCTGTGGCAACCACTTCGGAATCCTTATCCGGCGTTGCCAGAGCGGCGCCGGCCAGACCACCGAGTTCCTTTTGCGCGGACTTCACTGCCTCGACAACTTCGCGAGGCATCTCACCGGGCACAACTTTCCCGTCGGAGGATGCTCCGCCGGGGCCGTCGTCAAGCGGATTGGATAGCGTCGGCGACGGCATGTCCGCCGAGTCGGTGCCGATGGTGCAGGCGCTAAGGCCGAGCGTGACGACGGCGGTTGCGGCCAGAGCTACTCGGAGACGTTTAGACAATGTGCACCGTCGCATTCGTACCGCCGGTACAAGTGACAACCTCACCGTTATCGCGGCAGGTCATGCTGTATGTCTTGCCTGTTGTTGGGCTGCTAGCGGTGACAGTACCGTTGAGCTTCTTCGTAAGTTGATACTGCTCAACGAAGGAATTGCGGACGTTGGTGGCAAACTGACAGGTCGTCGTGTTACCGCCGACATCTTCTGCATATACCAAGTTCAAATCACCCGGATCGCCTGAGCCGGAGCAGTGGCGCCAATTCGATGGCGGCTGGAACCCTTCAGCGCGACGCTTCTGCTCAGCAGTCGACGACGTGGAGGAATCCTCAGCACTAGCGGACTGAACCGACTGGGGCGAGTTGCTGCCGGCCGAATTCACTCCCTTCGAATCGGAGAAGTAGAAGTAAGCCATTGCGCCGACGAAGAGAGCGACCGCAACGAGTGCCAGGACAATAACCGCGATGGTCAGCCCCTTGTTGTCATTGCGCGGCGCAGCAGCCGGACCAGCTTGCGGACCTGGAACATAGGGGGCAGGGCGGTATGGTTCAGGCTGCTGGGACTGTGGATACTGCTGCTGCAGATACTGGGTCTGCCCCTCAGGCTGCTCCCACTGTGACCCATCCACAGCGCTCCACGCATTTGCCGGCGTATCAGCGGACGGTTGATCATCTGACGTGCCCGGATTTATGCTCCACTCACCGAACGAGTCGTCCGAGTGGTTGCTCCGATTCGTTGCCATTGTTCGACCTTTTCCCTCAATACCGTCCGCCAGCATGACGCTGGGTTTGTATTACAGCAAGACCGAGCTTACCGGTTTTAGCAATTTGCCCGTATTGTTTCAGGCCACAGTACACGTTGGTCGGAGCAATTAAATTACCTCCGCAAAATTACCTGTGGCAGATTTCGGACACACGAAACCCCCGACCGCATGCGACCGGGGGTTTACGTTCTGCAATTCGCTCTCTATCCGGGGGAAGTTTTTACTTATCCCTCAGAGAGAACTGCCGCTAATCGCGACCTCGAACAGTCGTTAGAACGGCCACCACGACGGCTTCGCATTCTTGTTCACGACTACCTTTTCGCCGCCAACGACCCAGTTCGCGGTCGGGTTAAAAGCCGCGCCCAAGTTGGCGTAGCCGCCGTTGTCGAACTCACCTTCATAGCCTGGAGCCCTGTACGTGAAGTCAACGGAGACAGACTTCGAACTGCTGACAGTCGGGTTGTCCTTGAAGACACCGAGGAAGCCGCCCTCCGTCCAAGACAGGCGCACCTGACGATTACCGTTGCGCTCGGTGTTGACGTACTCCCCCTCCTTCAGCGTGTAAATACCGCCACCGAGGATATTGTCCTGCGACTGGCGAGTCACACGAACGAGCTCAAAGTCAGCCGGGATGTTGTGGCCGATTCCCCGCAGTTTGCCTTCGCCATTGACGCCGACGACCTCAATACGGATGGTGACCTCGTCACCCGGTCGGACCTCCTTACCGCGGATAATCTGCGAGTAAACATCAGCAGACCAAATCGGGCCACCGACAGTGCCGAGCTTCACCTTCGGGGCGCTCGAGCCCGGCAGGGTCAGACCAGGCGAATTAAGTCCTGGCGAGTTCAGACTCGGCGAGGGCAGACCCGGGGACTGCGCCATGGCAGGAGCGCCGAAACCGAAGGTCAAGCCAGCTGCGAGGGTAACTGCGGCAATGGCGGTACGGGAGCGACGTCGCGGACGAGAGGCCTTAGTGGTCTGGGCGTGTGCGTTGTACATGTTGAGAAGCTTTCTGTGAGACCTGAGAACTATCGAGATGAAAGTGCGCAGATGGAAACTACTTAGCGGTTAATGCCCGGCGACGGCAGCCCCGGCGACGGCAGCCCCGGGGACTGGAAGCCCGGCGACTGCAGGCTCGGGGAGCCCAGCGAGCCACCCGGAACACCCGGAATACCCGGAGCCGGCGCCTCCCGCTTCACAGTGAGCTTCGGCCCCATGTCATGCAGCTTCTCCACCGAATTGCTCGGGTTGAAGTGGATTTCGGTTCCCGTATTCAACGCACCGTCGGCAATCGCGTCCGTGACGCGGTACTGCCACTTGAAACTCACAGTCGACGTGGTCGGGGAGCCCCATGCCTGAAAGATGGTGCCGGCCTTAAACTCCACCGCACCGTTGTTAACGATTTCCAGCCACTTATCCGACTCGTTCGGATCCGCCCACTCATCGTCGCCGACCTTGTACGTCGCCGAGTTGGCCACGTACTGCAGGCCATCCGGAATGACATCGGTCATTCGCTGAATGTAGGACTTCGCACCCCAGATGTTGTTGTCCGTGTAGGTCAGAGTAAAGGTCACGACATCGCCAGGCTTGACGACGGCACCCGCGACACCATTGACCTCAACGGATCGCGTCACATTGGAGTTCTTCCAGCTATGCGTCGCGCTGGAGGAACCAGTACCGGTGACTTCGCCAATGGCGTCGGTGACGGTCTGAGTGATGGAATCAATGCTCGGCAGTTCCTGAGCATGTGCGGTATTACCGAATCCCGCAAAGGTCATACCTGCGGCTAGAGAGAGTGCAGCAATGCGAGCAATGCTGCGGTTACGTACGGTGCGAGTTGCCATCTGTCACGGGCTCCTTTTAACGATGCGAAGACTTGTGGTCGGAGTAGGCCAACATGGGGGTTCTCCAGTAGGAATGCACGCGTGATGCATCGGCGTGCGATTCACTTGGCGATAGTTAATACGACACCTATCGACGGCGGCAACAAGTAGCCATTTTTCGAACATCAACCTAAAAATCGAAAACTATGTCGCCACATCGGTCACACCAGTCACATGTCCGCACATGCGTTACAGGTTTGGGCCGGCTGGAATACTTTTAACTATAGAAATACACACTGCCCTGAAATGGCTATTCCCCACCGCTGCCGAAATTGACCCCATTTTCCATCCCGCGACAAAACACCCCAGCTTGCCCCCTGTAACGCTGTTCAGGGGTATCCAAAGAGCCCAATTACATGCCCGTCCGACCACCCCATAACGGGGTTAACCACGAAAACCGCCCAAAGGTCCAACTATCCGTCGCCGACCTCAGTACATACGCCAACTTTTAGGAGAAATGGAGAAACCCCCGGTAGAAGATCTACCGAGGGCTCCCAGCTGCGGAAGTAGAGGGATTTGAACCCCCGGAGGTGTGACCCTCGCTGGTTTTCAAGACCAGTGCATTCGGCCGCTCTGCCATACTTCCAACGCCAACATCATAACCGCATACCGCCGTAAGGCAGCAAACGCCCTCATAACACCCCTTGCCAGCACCTTTCGCAAGCCCTTCATCGGAAACCACACCCCAAGCATCCACCTCTACAGACATAACTATTTTTGCTAATTGCAAAAGAGCTTGAAATACCGCGTGCATAACCAGTTTTTGCATTACCTTTGAAGACTATGAAGGCAATCATTCAGACTGATCTTTCCAACCCCCGCGCCCTGGAATGGGCCGATGCTCCGGAACCGACTCTCGAGGATGGGCAGGTGCTGGTCAAGGTCAAGGCCGCTGGCGTAAACCGTGCTGACCTACTGCAGGCCGCTGGCCACTACCCGCCACCGAAAGGCGTGACCGACACTCTCGGCCTGGAGTGCGCGGGTGTCATTGAAGAGGTCAAGGGCGACTCTCAGGGCTGGAAAGTCGGCGACGAGGTCTGCTGCCTTCTCTCCGGTGGCGCTTACGCCGAAAAGGTCGCAGTCCCGGCCGGCCAGATTCTCCCACTGCCACATGGCTACTCATTCACCGAGGCCGCATCCGTCGTCGAGGTTGCCTGCACGGTGTTCTCGAATGTCGTGATGATTGCCGGCCCCAAGGAAGGCGACCTACTGCTGGTCCACGGTGGCGCGGGCGGCATCGGCACTTTCGCTATTCAGATGGCCAAGCGGCTCGGTGCTCGCGTCGCAGTCACCGCCGGTTCAGCGGAGAAGCTGGCTAAGTGCAAGGAGCTCGGCGCCGACATCCTCATCAATTACAAGGAAGAGGACTTCGAGGAGATCGTTGCAGCTGAGGGTGGCGCCAATGTCATTCTGGACATCATGGGCGCAAAGTACCTCGACCGAAACGTCAAGGCCCTGGCGAAGGACGGCCACCTGGTCATCATCGGCATGCAGGGAGGCGTTAAGGGCGAGCTCAACATCGGCCGCCTGCTGAGCAAGCGCGGCTCCATCACCGCCACCGGCCTGCGCTACCGCGATCTCGCTGACAAGGCTCGCATCGTCAACGCCACAGAGGACACCATCTGGCCAATGCTTGCCGACGGCACCGTCACCCCTCAAATTCATGAGGTCATGGATATGCGCGACGCAGCCAAGGCCCACGAGCTGCTCGACAGCGGCGCGGTCAGCGGCAAGATTGTGCTGACCGTCTAGTTAACCGGCTACCTAGCTAACCGAGCGAGGCAACTGCCCGCACGAGCTGGTCAATGTCGTGCGGCGTATTGAACGGCTGGAGGCCAACTCCCACGGCGCCTCCAGCCTCATCGATGCCCATGGCCTCCAGCAGTGGCGATTCGTATGCATCAACAATGCTGGTCACGAGGCCATTATCCAACAACCTATCCACGACCACCTTCGCCGACACCCCATCGACGAGGAAGCTAACGCGCGGAATGTGCTGTGCCCGCGACACACTCGCGAAAGAATCATCTTCGGTATCCATGCCGATGATGTACACCCGCGGCAGGGTCATCAACGCCGCAATTAGGCGTTCCGACAACGTCGTCAAGTAGCGAGAAACCTGCGGCATCGCCGTTTCAATGCGATGCCTACGTGACCCCCTCGCCGTGCTATCCAGCGATGCCAGGTGCAGCACCGATTCCGACACTCCGCCAAGCAACGCCGGCGACACTGGGGAAACCTCGATCCGCTCGACGCCGCGCACATTCGACACATAGCTTAACGACGTCATGCGCTCGAACATCTCGGGATCCTTGAACACCAATGCTGCGACCTCAGGCCCGCCCAGCACGGAGGCATCAACCAGCATGATGTCGGCGCCCAGCTTGCTCATCGACACATCGCGGTAGGCGACAATATCCGAGGCATCGACCAACACCCAGGCGTTGGAGTACTCATGCACCCGCCGAGAAATGTCAGCTACCGGGGCAATGGTGCCAATGAACGGATCCGCGGCCGGGACGACAACGAGGCGAGTGTGCTCGTCTACGAGCTCGTCGAACTGCCAGGACGGCAACGTACCCGAGGACAAGTCAGCCTCAGCAATGCGGACTTGAGCTCCGTAGAGATTGGCTGCTCGGCGTAGTGGTGCGTGTACGACCTGCGAACCAATGCGAGAAATCACCAGATTAGAGCCGAGCGTCAAGCGTCGACTCATTGCGGACGTGAACTGCTCCATGAGCACCGCACGCGAAGATCCCAACACCACACCGGCGACCGGGCCGCCAGTGAGGTCGGCAAAAGCCCGGCGCGCACTGGCGGTTAGTTCCGCTGCAGCGGGAACGCCCGAGCTGCGCGACTGGCCATGAGCTCCCGCCCCAGTCTCACCAGGAAGGGACTTCTGGGCATTGCGAAATGCAGAAATCATCGCGGCCTGGACACGCTCGGGTACCTGGGTGCGTTGACCCGCATTGAGGTATGTCCACCCGTCGGAAAGCGACGAGTAAGCACCCCTGGTTGTCGGCACATCGAAGGCCATGAAAACCCTTTCCCGGTTTCGAATTCAAGCTGCGATATCTATTTCAGAGTTAACTGTGCAATCACCCACGAATCGAGCATCCATGCCCCGAACCGTGTATCGATTGCACATCTTAGTTGGAACCAATTCTATCGAAGCAACCCCCTATAGGATAATCTTTATCCCTTTTTAGTAGTTGCTTAAAATTGGCTGAACTTTTCCTGCCTGTAGCCATGCGCAAGCACTCCCGATGCGTGAACCATATGCACCAGCTGCATGCCATAAAGCAGTTACAGCGGCGATTGTATGTAAGTTTTCCAGGGTCACATAACCAGTCACATAACCAACCGTGGAAACAGCCTCAGAAGCACCACGTCACCACCAATGACGACCGTCCCACGCGACCGTTGTTCGCTGTCACGACATGGAATAATGGCTCGCCCAGTGCCGTCGGTATTCAATCTAAACCGCCCTAGCTAGTATTTTGGAGACGTGACTAACGCAGAAAATGATCGCCAATCCGCAGCTGCAGCCGACCAGCCGGCCAATACTGTGCGCAATGGCTCCGCTATCCGCACGGAGGAAACTCTCCGTCGCGACATTGCGCGCATAACTGACGCAACGGGTGAGGCACCGGCTTTCAAGTCGCGTTCCCGCACCATGGGCGCTGCCTGGCAGGATCTGGTTACCGGCTTCGGCCAGCGCGAGCTGTGGCTGCAGCTGGGCTGGCAGGACATCAAGCAGCGCTACCGCCGCTCCACGCTTGGCCCACTGTGGATCACCATTGCCACCGGCGCCATGGCCCTCGCTCTCGGCCTGCTGTACTCGCTGCTGTTCCAGCAGGAGCTGGCGTTCTTCCTGCCACACGTGACCGTTGGCCTGATCATCTGGGGATTCATCTCCGGCTGCGTGCGCGAGGGCGCAACCGTCTTCATTGAAAACGAAGGCCTGATCAAACAGTTGCCCAGTGCGCTGAGTGTTCACGTCTACAGGCTGGTGTGGCGTCAGTTGCTTTTCCTGGCCCACAACATGGTGATCTGGCTGATTCTCGTGCTGGTCTTCCGTCCGGATTTGGGCTGGAACTTCTTCCTAGTCATCCCAGCGATGGCACTGCTGGTGGTCAACGGTGTGTGGGTGACGATGTTCTTCGGCATCATCGCTACGCGCTACCGCGACGTGGCACCACTGCTGGATTCCCTAATTCAACTGGTGTTTTACATGACTCCGATTGTGTGGACCACCAAGACACTGGAGGAACAGGGCGGTGCCGTCGCCGAACGCGCACGCATCGCAGAGATCAATCCCCTGTTCCACTACCTGGAAATCATCCGCGCCCCATTGACCGGCCAGCCGGTGGATACCTACCACTGGTGGATCGTCCTCGCCTGCACCGCAGTTGGCCTGTTGCTGGCACTCGGGGCCATGCGCCTGTGGCGCTCCCGCGTGAGCTACTGGGTTTAGGCCGCAAAGGCCGTCGTAAAGCGAATAGAACTAGCAAGGGATAAGCATGGTCAGCATTGATACTTACAACGCGTGCGTTGACTTCCCCATTTTCGACGCCAAATCGCGGTCGATGAAGAAGGCGTTCCTCGGCGCCGCGGGTGGTGCGATTGGCCGCAATGACTCCAATGTCGTGGTCATTGAGGCGCTGAAGGACATCAACATCCATCTGCGCGAGGGCGACCGCGTCGGCTTGGTAGGCCACAACGGCGCGGGTAAGTCCACGCTGCTGCGACTGCTGTCGGGCATCTATGAGCCCACGCGCGGTGCCGCCGATGTGCGCGGCCGTGTGGCTCCGGTGTTCGACCTCGGTGTCGGCATGGACCCGGAGATCTCAGGCCTGGAAAACATCATCATCCGCGGTCTGTTCCTGGGGCAGACGCGCAAGCAGATGAAATCCAAGCTCGACGAAATCGCAGAGTTCACCGAACTCGGCGACTACCTGCACATGCCACTGCGCACCTACTCCACCGGTATGCGCGTGCGACTGGCGCTCGGCGTGGTCACGTCCATTGAGCCGGAGATTTTGCTTCTCGACGAAGGCATCGGAGCCGTCGACGCCGCATTCATGGCGAAGGCCCGGACGAAGTTGACCGAATTGGTCGACCGCTCCGGTCTGCTGGTGTTTGCGTCGCACTCGAATGAGTTCCTGGCGCAGCTGTGCGACACGGCGCTGTGGATTGATCACGGTACGGTTCGACAGGCAGGGCTTGTCGACGAAGTGGTCGAAGCCTACGAAGGTAAAGAGGCCGCCGACCAGGTGCGCCGCGTGCTCGCGCAGCGACGGTAGTAGCTTCGCGGGGAGTCCGGGCGCGGTTCCCCCCATCGTGGCCGAGCGAGCGGCTCGCGGGCAGCCGGCCGGCGGCTGGCGGGCGGCACGGATGCTTGGAATTGCCCACCCGGAGCAACATGGCAAGATAGACAGCAATAAAAACAGTAATAAACGGTACTTCCCCCGATGGAGAACGAAGTGAGCGAAAACTCGGCTGACCACCCAAAGCACGATGAAGCAGCAACGGCCGCAATCGTGGTGACTCACAACCGCATCGAGGACCTGCGTCAATCGCTTCCCATCGTTGCCAGCCAGACCCACATGCCGAAGTGGCTCATCATCGTCGACAACGGCAACGACCCGAAGGTCAAGGAACTCGCCGAGCAGGTGGCGGCGCAGCAGTCGTCGGAAAGCGGATCGGCGCCGGAGATTCACTACGTCGGTTCCAAGACGAACCTGGGCGGCGCTGGTGGTTTCGCACTGGGCATGCTGACTGCGCTGTCGCTCGGCGCGGAGTGGATTTGGTGCGCCGATGACGACGGGCGCCCGGAGGACTCCTACGTGCTGAAGGCGCTGCACAGCTGCGCGCGACGCCACCAGCTCGACGCTGTCTCGCCGGTGGTCTGCGATATTAAGGCTCCGAACAAGCTGGCATTCCCCCTGCGCCGCGGGCTGGTGTGGCGTCGTCATCGCGAGGAGCTTTTCGAAAGCGGAATCAACCCCAAACTCCCGGCAGTGAACGACTCTGAGGGGCGGAGATGGTTCACCAATTTCGCAGATCAGAAGGCTGCGACCGGACTCGAACTGCCTAGCGACCTCGAAACCATCGACGGCAACCACGACCTCCTGCCCGGCATCGCATCCCTGTTTAACGGCGCACTGTTTAGCGCCCGCTCGCTGGAACAGCTCGGCGTTCCCGACTACCGCCTGTTCATCCGCGGCGACGAGGTCGAATTCCACCGCCGCCTGGTCCGCTCCGGTCTCCGGTTCGGCACATGCTTGACGACGGCCTACTTGCACCCCTCCGGTTCGGGTGAATTTGTTCCCATTCTCGGCGGCAAGATGCACACGCAGTACCCGACCAATGACTTCAAGCGCTACTTCACCTACCGCAACCGCGGCTACCTGATGAGCCAGCCTGGCATGCGCAAGCTCATGCCACAGGAGTTCCTGCGCTTCGGCTGGTTCTTCCTGGTCCAGCGCCGCGATGTCCGCGGCTTCTACCGCTGGTTCAAGCTACTGAAGCAGGGGCGCGCGGAGAACTTCGAGCGCTTCGATCCGAAGTCGAAGTAGTTCGGGCTGGCGTTGCGGCTGGTGGGGCTGGTGGGTTCGGGCAAGCGCTGAGGCTGATGAGGCTGGTGGGGCTGAGGCTGTGGCGCTGGCCTGCATATTTGATCTCGCCCGGGTCGTGTAGTCCGCATTTCGAGTGCTCAGTGCGCAAAAGTGTTACCTAACCCCTGGTTCCCTTCTCCTCCACTGACATATCGATGAGGTATTCACTCATCGATGCGCTACAGCCTGCGCATAAGTGAATAGTCCTACGATAAGTGCGCGGGCCAGGCCAACAGCGTGGCCATAAGTCCTGAAAAGTCATCGACAAGTGGCGGAAAGTTGGCCATAAGTCAGCACAATTGCAATAGGTCAGAAGCCGAACTCAGCGGGAGTCGCGCGAGGCCGGTGCATTTTCCAGAAGCTGCAAACGCTGCTTACGCTCCTGGATTCTGGACTCACGGAGCTGCCGATCTTTATACGGGACAGTGGCTTGACGAAAACGCCCAACTTCGGACGAAAATACCAACCCACCGGCCTGAATGCGCTGCCTCTGTCGAATAGCGAACTGTCGCAAGACCTCCACGCAGTCCCCATTAATGACCTGTGACCATTGGAAGCGGAGTACATCTAAGTGGAGGTTTCGCAGACGCTTCTCGCGAGCTTGCTCTTTCAGAAGCACAGTCTCCGTAGCTGCTACCCCGCCACCGGAATACTTAGTCAGCCCATCGAACTCAATGATCAAATTCAGATGAGGCACATAAAAATCGACGCGCCCAATGAATCCTTCACTGTCATAGAACTCGACTTGCTGCATGAGCACGCATTTTTCGTCGTAAAGCGTGGCAATTCCTGAGTCGATTATGCATTTCTTTGTGATTGACTCACCGATAGTTTCGCTGTGTGCGCTGGCAGTTCGAAGGAGCTCACGGGCACGACGGGTCCCCGGCGAGCGTGGGTAATTTGTGAGGACGGTGTGCAGTTCTTCGAGGTCACACCACTGTCGCAGTGCGGTGTCAACGATGACTGGCCCGTTTTCGGACTCGGCGGTGCGGCAGATATCGATGACGGTTTTCGGCACATCGGTAACGCAGCGCCCACCAATGCGAACGATGTCTTGTTCGAGGATTTTGCCACCGACATGGCGCAATCCGCCGCCAGGTCGGCGCAGGCCGGAATTGGCAAGCGCGATTGTGGCATTTCGAACAAGCACCGGGATGCCATGCAACGCAGCGGCTGCTTCGCCCGTAATGATTGTCCCGGAACCTGGCTTGACCAGTGCCTTTATCTGCAGTTGAAAACGTTCGAATGCTGACAGCGCATTCCAGCGAGAGCACTCGATGTAGGTGCCGTACGCCAGTCTGAGCAGGGATCCATCTCGAATATTTGCGCTTCCGACGTGCCCGTGCAGATTATCCAGCTCTGACTTGGCACTGACATATTCACAAGGATGCTTGATTTGTTTCTGCGAAGCCGCGTGGATGAGGCCATCGGAATCGTAAGTCCAGTTAGGCATTGGTTTAGGCACGCTCTCCGAGGATGGTTGCAGCTTGGCTGCGGGAATTGGGATTTGTGCCTTTAGTTATGGTCGACCCCGCGGAAATTGGCAGCAGAAAAGCCGCCGAATTGCCCGTTTCTGTGGACAATTTGGCGGCTGTGGATAACTGCGTAGAGACTAGTTCAGGCTAATTCCGCGGCGCATTCTCGAGAACGATTCCAGAAGGAACTCCCGGGTCAGATGGCCAGTAGTATTCGTCGTCGGCGAAGGTAATTGTTGTGTGCTCACCATCGTTGTGCAGAGCGGGATTGACTACGGCTTTTTCAATCACACGCGTATCCGGCCCGCCTTGCCCAGATAGCTTCGCCGTTACCTCGGTCGGCTGATCCAACACCAAGATGGCATAGGGACCTTTATCCTGCGCACCAGGATTTGGATCCTGTCGCTGCTCATAGGCAAGAACCTCCGCTCTGGTCTGGAACACTTTCACGGTTCCCGTGAGCGAATTGGCTCCAGACGCTGTCGCCGAAGAATCCGAGTCCGAAGGCCCAGACTGCGAACCCGAAGCCCCAGACTGCGAACCCGAACCAGCCCCCGACTCCGAAGCCGACTGCCCCGCCGTCGGATTCGGGCCACCGTTGCCACCGTTACCACCATCAGCGCCAGTACCATTCGAGCCCGAGCCCGGCGCGCAGTCATTACCAGCAGCAATGGCCTCGACGACATCCAGGTTGTCAGCCGGAATCCAGTTAAACTGTTCGAACTCCCCGGCACCCGGATTCGCAGGCGTTTCCACCAGCTCATTGCCCTGGCGCGTCACCAGCAAATCTTCCTGATCGCGCCCCATCCTCTCTGCAGAAAACGAGAACATACCCGGCTGACCAGTAGCTCGCTGAAGAGCGCGACGTACACCGCCCACAGAAGTCACGCCGTCATGGTAGGAATTCTGAAACTGAATTTCCTGACCATTCTCGTCAACGCCGTAGACACCAATCGCATCAATTTCGGCGCTCATCGCACTTGTGCCATAGTTCAGCACCAGCTCGGGCACGCACCCATCATCAAGATGCACGAGCGCATATTTCATCGCCCCACCGGGGCTAACTTCTCCGACAAAAGTCTGCAGTGGCGCCGGGTTCGCCAGCACCTGCTTGTACACAACGACGGCCTTCTCCGCCTGCGCCTGCACCTGCGCATCGCCATTTTCGCTTGACGACGACGCCCCACCCTCGGCAGCCGCCGAATCGCCACCCCGTTCCCCAGAAACCTGGAGGAAAAGGAACAGAGCCAGCAACAGGATAATCAACACCAGCAGCACCAAGATGGTGATGAGCTGCTTGCGGGTTTTGCCACCTGAGCTAGTCGAAGGCGTGGGTGTGTGCGTGGTCATGATTGAAGAACTACTCGCCTTGGAAGAATTTTTCCCAGTTGTCTTCGCTGGTCAAAGATGGCACGGCGGCACGCCACTGCTTCGCAAGGTCGTCCCACTTGGAGGACAGTTCGCGCATGAGGCTGATGGTCTCGGCGCGCATGGACTTTTCCTTATCCAGGTCGCGGACCAGGTGACGCACACCGTTCTGGGAGGCATCGGTAACCCAAACATCGTCGAAGGTGGAAATGTGCCACCAGAAGGAGTCCTCGAAGGCCACAGCCACCGGTCCCGGGCGCTTCTTACCCATCTGCGTATAAGCCAAACGCTTTGCCATCGTCTTGTTTTCGCTGGAAATCTCGTGTGACGGCGGGCGAACCGGAGTCAGACCACCCGGCATCTCGTGCATCGGCAGCAGCTCGGTCTCCGGGAAGTTCTTTCGACCAGCAGAAATGCGAGCGAAGTCGCCCTGCGATGCGTTCTTCAGCACCTCCGGGCCACGCAGCAGGTCACGAACAGCTTCCATCTGCGTCCAGGCCAGGCCGTAGCGCATGGAGACCAGGTTCGAGAGGATTCGTCGTGAAGCGACGTTGACCATGTCCTTTGCGGTGACATCGCCGTGCATGGTGGCGGCGATGAGGGAGTTGCGCAGGCCGAAGTACTGGGCGGCGTTTTCGATGTCCTTCCAGTAGAAATCGGCGTGCCAGACGGCGGCGCCCGGAATGGTGTCAGTCGGGTAGCCGGCCTTGGCGGCGCGGAAACCGTAGTCGATGTCGTCGTACTGGAAGAACAGCGGCAGCGCCAGGCCAATCTTCTTAATGACCTCGGACGGCACCAGGCAGGTCCACCAGGCGTTGTAGTCAACGCCCAGGCGACGCAGCTGGTGGTACTTGCGCACGTCCACGTCGGCGTAACCGAACTTGGGGTCGTTCTCCTCGACCGTCAGCGCCTTCCAGTTGTAGGTCTCGCCGGTGCGGAAGAGGCTGGTCGGGTTGAACAGGAAGAGCATCTGCGCACCGAGCAGCATCGGCTTTTCCGCGCATACGGCCAGGGCGGATAGGCGCAGGGTGGTTTCGGGCTCGGGGCGGATGTCGTCGTCGGTAAGCAGAACCATGCAGTCGCCCGCAGCGGTGGCGTCGCGCATGCCGCGGGAGAAACCGCCGGCGCCGCCGAGGTTCGGCTGGTGGACAACGTTCAGGCGCTCGCCGAGGATCTCCTTGGCCTGGATGAAGTCGGCTTCGTCGGCCGGGTGCTGTTCGCCCTGGTCAACGACGCGGATGGTGCGAACGCGCTCAAGGGCTGGCAAATCCTCAGCCAGCGTAGCGACGGTTCGAGCACAGTCAACCGGTCGGTTATAAGAACAAATGACCAGGTCAGTCGGAATATCGCGCTTGATAGCCGACTTGGGCACAACATAGCGGACATCGGAAATCTTTGCGCCTGCGTCCTCGGTGTCGAAGCGCAGGTGAATGGCACCGCCATCGGCGAAGCGGTCCAGCGGAACGGTCAGGCGAACCTCTTCATTGGCAGAACCCGACATCGGCGAATGCTCACCGGTCCAGTTGCCGTCGGCATCCGAGCCGCCCGCTGCCCAGGAGTCCTCCAAGCGGAGGTGGCCCCCAATATCTTCGGTGTAGGCCAGCACACGCGCGGAACCGACCACGCGCGCACGGATTTCGACCTGCTTAATTGAGGTCCAGCGCTGCCAGTAAGAAGCTCGGAAGCGACCGAAGTAGGTGTCAGTGCGCACCACGGTGTGGCGACCGAGCGTGATCGAGTTACGGGTGGCCTGCACCGAGCTGTCGTAGGCGCCAACGCCTTCGACTCGGTAGTACAAATCCGGCTCCACCCAGTCTGCGGGCGGAGCAAACAGCACGCGCTGAATAGTCAGCATGTCAACATCGGTTTCGGCGGTCAGCTGAGTGGATTCCTTATTAGAAGCAGTCGAAGTCACGTCCCCCAGCGTATCGCGCTATTTCACACGGAAGATGAATACACGCTGAATGATGAAGTTAATTACCGTCGCAACGCCCTGTGCGACGACGAATGCGCCGAACTGTGCCCACTGCGCGTTCCAATCCCAGGCCTCGACAAGCCAGGGCTGCAACACATTAAAGATGCCGACCTGTGTGGCGTAAGTAATCAAGTACAGCACCGCAACTGCCAGCACCTTCTTCGCCGAGGACTTCGACTTGAAGGTCCAGCGGCTGTTAATGATGTACGCCGTAATCGTGCCGAAAACCCAGCCGACCGTCTTGCCCCAGAAGTTGGTCGCCCCGAAGACGTTGAGCATGATGAACGTCAGGCCGAAGTCCACTACCGCCGCGATGACACCGGAGATGATAAAGCGCATCATCTGCACTTTCAGTCCGTGCTCGTCCTTGGTCTCCGTCGCCATTGGCACTGCGGCCGAGTCCTCTACGACAAAACCGTTTTCGTGGGAGCCGTTTCCGAGCTTGCCGTTGTCGCGGTTCGGGTTTTCATTTGCTGTTTCATTCGCTGACACGCCTAGGAATTCTAGGCCACCGGCCAGCTAACAAACAGCCAGCGCGAACATAAACAGGCAATAAAGAGGAGAAAAGAACTAACGCCGCAGCGCCTCACGCAGCAGATCCAGCCGCTCCACCGGCGAGAGCGCATCCTCCCCAGCTAGCCCCAACGCGCTCATCTCCGCCCAACTAGCCGCCGCCAATTCCTCAACGTCCTCGCCGGATAGCGGGATGCCCTCGTCGCTCTCCCAGCCGAGGCGCTCCATGACATGCGCCGCCACATCATGCCGTAGCTCATCCGAGGTCAGCGCCGCCAAACACAGCAGCTCCACCAATGCCGCATCGTGCCCGGCTGGGTCTTTCTCGGCGTCCTCTATAGGCAATGCGCGCAATCGCTTAACGACGCTCTCCCCCGCCTCCCCGGTCAATTCAAGCGCGGTTGATTCCGACCTCTGCAGGTCCAGAGCCTGTAACAGGGGCACGAATTCAAACACCCCCGACCTCTCGATGATGTCCACCACATCGGCACGAGCGGTGGCCAACGTATTTTGAATAGAGTCCCGTCCGGTCAGTTCCCTATTGATTGCGGCAATATCTACCGGCTCCTCCGCGTCCATATCCCCCAGTGCGCGGATAGAGCCCGAGCCACCGATACACAGGGCATCCGGGGTGGCCTCATCGCGGGCAAAAGCTTCCCTGACCTGCAAGGTATGTTCCCACAGCCCCCACTGCCAGATAAGAGTATCGCCGGGACTTTGCAGCACCTCGGCAACTGTGGTGGATAAGGGAACATCGACGACTCCGACCGCTGCGGGTCTGCCGCCAGTCACCAGCTGCGCCGCAGACTCCACCGCAGAGCTGGGCAGGTGAAACTTCGTCGGCACGCTTTCGTCGCCCCACCCAAAGATGACCGCTAACACGCGGGACAGGCTTCGCAGATCCATCTGGTCATTGACCCCGAAGACGCGGTGGGCACTGCACGGTTCTTCCTCTAAAGAGGCACCGATAATGAGCGTGGCCGGTTCCGTGGCCACGCGAACGCCTGGGAAGGCGACTACGTTATCGGTCTGTGCTGCCATACCTCACAGCGTACGCAGGAAAAACAATGTGGCCTGGATGGCAAAAACTCGCTACAATGCGCGCGTTTTTACCAGCGGAATCTGGCGCGGCTCCGCACCCCATGGCTCTACCAAGTACTTGCGACGCAGGCGCTGCGACTCCACCGCGGTCCACTGCGCCACCAGCTCTTCTACCCCGCGGGCAAGCCCCAGCACCGGCCCTGCGACTTTTTCGCCCACATGCGGAAAATCAATAACCTCCACGTCGTTGACCTTGGGGAACCGCGGCTCCGTCAGATTTCCCTTGCCGGGCTTGGCCTTCTCTTCCTTCGCGGCAGCACGCAGCTGTCCGATGTGGTCACGAATGCCGGCCACCGATGCCGGCAGGTCCACCACCGTGGCCCCTGCCTGTTCAATCGCATGCGATAGCAGGTCCGCCCCCTCAGCGCTCTCTGCACTCTCTGCCGCAGCGTCACCGTCACCATCGCCCGCGGTCACAGACGCAACAAAGCAACCGGTGAGCAGATTGGTGGCGGTCTCCAGGGCTCCGTCGTCAAGCGGATCCACCAGCCATGCACCCGACAACCTCTCGCCTGCAAAGGACGGCGAGAGCTCCACATGCCAAATGACAACGGGCGATGTGGAACTACATACGGCAAGGGTCTGCGGAGTAGCAGCAGGCGTGGAAGTCATGAGGTTGATGGTATCGCGAGTGACGGATCCCACGCGGGGTAGCCTTTATCGCATGTTCGACTTTTTCAAGAAGAAGCCGCGTGAAACCATCAACATGGCCGCCGAGTACACCAACACCCCGCTGTCGAACCAGATGGTCATGCTATTCGCCGAGGAACTGCCCATCCTCGACAGCAAGGAACGCGCACAGGTCTACCGCGCACTCGAGGCGTACGACGGGCCGCAGATCACCTCGCAGGAAATGCTGCCGGAAGAGATCCGAAAAATTATGGATCTATAGTCTCTCCGTACATTTCGCTTGCTTTCCGACGGCCCGTGCGCGACCTCAAGCGTGACCAACACCTCGGAGCGTCACGGGCGACGGAGCCGGTGCAAAGGGGTAGCCTAGCCTTGATGTCCACTAACACTAACGGCAAGTCCAGCACCGATGCTTCGAACGGTGCCTACGGAGCCGTACACACAGAAGCCAGGACCCTGACCGGTTGGGGTCGTACCGCCCCCGCTAAGTCCCAGGTGCTGTCGACGCCGGACTTGGATGAAATCGTTAACGCCGTCAAGGCTGTCGCAGACCAGAACTCCGACAAGCCTGCCCACCTGCGCCGCGGTGTAATTGCCCGCGGTATGGGCCGCTCTTACGGCGACCCCGCCCAGAACTCGGGCGGTCTGGTCATCGACATGCAGAAGCTCAACAAGATCCACTCCATTGACCAGGAGTCGGCGATTGTTGATGTCGACGGCGGTGTCACGCTGGACCAGCTGATGAAGGCCGCACTGCCCTACGGCCTGTGGGTGCCGGTGCTGCCGGGAACTCGCCAGGTCACTATCGGTGGTGCCATTGGTCCGGATATTCACGGTAAGAACCACCACTCCGCAGGTTCCTTCGGCAACCACGTGCTGTCGATGGAGCTACTGGTCGCTGACGGCCGTATCCTGCACCTTGAGCCGGAGGGCTCTGCAGACGACCCGGACGGCAAGCTGTTCTGGGCAACCGTCGGCGGCATGGGCCTGACCGGCATTATTGTCCGCGCTCGGATCAAGATGACCAAGACCGAGACGGCCTACTTCATCGCCGACGGCGACATGACCCACACTCTGGACGAGACCATCGAGTTCCACTCCGATGGCTCCGAGGAGAACTTCACCTACTCTTCCGCGTGGTTCGACGCCATCTCACCGGAGCCGAAGCTGGGACGCGCCGCAATTTCCCGCGGTTCGCTGGCAACCTTGGCTCAGCTGGAGGAATACGCCCCGAAGCTGGCCAAAGATCCGCTGAAGTTCAACGCTCCACAGCTGGTGACTGTGCCGGATATTTTCCCGTCCTTCACCATGAACAAGCTGACCATGATCAGCATTGGTGAGCTGTGGTGGCTGAAGTCCGGTACCTACCGCAACCAGGTGCAAAACCTCACGCAGTTCTACCAGCCGCTGGATCTCATCGGCGAGTGGAACCGCGGATATGGTTCCAAGGGCTTCCTGCAGTACCAGTTCGTTGTTCCGCGCGAGGCCGTCGAGCCGTTCAAGGAGATTGTCCGCGATATCCAGCGCTCCGGCCACTACTCGGCACTGAACGTATTCAAGCTGTTCGGCGAGGGTAACCGCGCTCCGCTGTCCTACCCGATGCCGGGTTGGAACGTCTGCGTGGACTTCCCGATCAAACCGGGTCTCGGCGCCTTCCTCGATGATTTGGATAAGCGCGTCATGGAGTTCGGCGGCCGCCTCTACCTGGCCAAGGAGTCGCGCACTTCCGCCGCTAACTTCCACCAGATGTACCCCGAGATGCAGAGCTGGCTGGACACCCGCAATGAGATTGACCCACACGGTGTCTTCGCCTCTGACATGTCGCGTCGACTGGAACTGCACTAAAAGAACCGAGAGGATTTAAGCCCCAATGATTAATGCTGTAGGCGCTGCCCAGTCCATCCTACTGCTCGGCGGCACTAGTGAAATCGGTCTGGCCATTACCGCCGAGTTCCTGAAGAAGGGCCCGGCCAAGGTCATCCTGGCTTCCCTGCCGAACGATCCGCTGCGCGAAGCCTCCGCTGAAAAGATGAAGGCCGCCGGCGCTTCCGAGGTGGTCACCCTCGACTTCGACGCAACGGACTTCGACTCCCACCCGGAGGTCGTCGATAAGGCATTTGCCGACGGCGACGTGGATATCTGCATCGTCGCGTTCGGCATGCTTGGCGACGCCGAGGAGCTCTGGCAGAACCAGCGCAAGGCCGTCCTGGCTGCGAACATCAACTACACCGGCGCGATGTCGATGGGTGTTCTGGTTGGTCAGAAGTTCAAGGCGCAGGGTCATGGCCAGTTCATTGCCATGTCCTCCGTCGCTGGTGAGCGTGTGCGCCGCTCCAACTTTGTCTACGGTTCCACCAAGGCCGGCCTGGATGGTTTCTACCTGAACCTGGGCGAGGCCCTGGAGGAGTACGGCGTCAAGACCCTGGTTATCCGCCCTGGTCAGGTCCGTACCCGTATGTCCGCTGACGTGGACGAGGCCCCGCTGACTGTGAACAAGGAAGATGTCGCCAAGCTCGCGGTGAAGTCCATCGAGGCCGGTAAGACATTGGTCTGGGCTCCGCCGGCATTCCAGCTGGTGATGATGGTGCTGAAGCACATTCCGCGCCCGATCTTCAAGAAGCTGCCGATTTAAAAGTAAGACTCGGGGGACTTGATAGAACTCAGCGGAGCTTGACGGGCTGACGTACCCACCTTTAGCTCCGCCGTTCGTCGGAGTCCGGTTCCTGTGCAAAACTTGAGGGCATGGTAGACAAGCAGGCCGAAACCTCGAGCGCTGACACCACGGGTGCCGACAACACTAGCGCCAACACAACGGGCGCACGATCCTACAGTGAGCTGGTTGACGAAGATCGCTACGAAATCTTCAACGATGACCAGCTCTCCCTCAAGGCTGCTCTGACCTACCTGTTCGCAGCGCTTGTGGGCGGTTCGGTTATCGCTCTAGTGTCCTGGTTTGTGTTCCACCGCCTGTCGCTGCCGGCCTTTGGCGGCTCGCAGCTGACCAGGGCGGTCGCAACAGCGATGATTGTCATCACTCTGACGCTCACCACCGTCCTGCTGTATTTCTTCGCCACCAAGGGCAAAGATAATCGCCCCCGATGGCTAACGTGGTTGACGTATCTGATGGCTTACATGTCACCGGCCATTTTGGTGGTCTCTGCCGTCGGCCTACCGATGGGCTCGACCAAGCTGTGGTTGGACGGTCTGTCTGTCGACCAGGAGTTCCGCACCGAATACCTCACCAGGATGGCCTCGGAGCCTGGCCTGCACGACATGTCGTACATCGACATCCCGTCTTTCTACCCCGCTGGTTGGTTCTTCCTGGGCGGACGCCTGGCCAATATTCTTGGCATTGCCGGCTGGGAGGTCTTCCAGCCCTGGGCGTTGATTACACTCGCCGCTGCTGGCTGTGTTTTGGTTCCGGTGTGGCAACGCCTGAGTGGCTCCCTGCCCGTAGCCACTGGCATTGCGCTGACAACCACGGCCGTCGCCCTGGCCACTGTCGCCGATGAGCCCTACGCCGCAGTCGTTGCTATGGGTCTTCCGGCGATGACCGTGATGGCCTGGCGCGGTCTCACCGGCGCCTGGTCCGCCATGTTTGGCGTGCTCGTCTTCCTGGGTATTTCTGCGACTTTCTACACTCTTTACACTGCCGTAGGCGCGCTTATTGTGGTCGTGTTGGCCGTGGTCGCGTGGACGTCGTCAAGCTCTTGGATGCCTGTAGTGCGTCTGATCATTATGGGCGTGGGATCGATGCTGATTGCGGCGACGGTGTGGGGGCCGTACATGCTGGCGGTTGCGACAGGGGCACCGCGCTCGGGCGCGACAGCGACGCACTACCTGCCCCCGGAGGGTGCGCAGCTGCCTTTGCCGATGCTCGCCGCCAGCGTAATCGGTGTGCTGTGTTTCATCGGCGTCGTGCGCATGCTGGTCAGCGCCACGGAGCCGGATGCCCGCGCGCTCGGCCTGGGCACGCTGGTGCTCTATGGCTGGGTAGTGGCCTCGATGGTGGCGACGCTGCTCGGACGCACGCTGCTGGGGTTCCGCCTCACCGCACCGATTACGTTCATGCTGATCGCGGCTGGTGTGGTCGCGCTTGCCGACGCCCGTCTCAACGGCATCGAGAAGTATTGGCCGCAGGCGGCACCAGCTCACATTGCCAAGCGCGTTTCCGCGGTAATGGCGGCAGTCTTGCTGCTGGCGGGCATTGGCTACGCGCAGTCGATTCCGAATAAGTTGCATGGTGCCATCGACTTGGCGCATACCGACACCGACGGTAACGGCGAGCGCGCGGACCGCTTCCCACCGAATGCCGGGGCGTGGTACTCAGCGGTGGACCAAACGCTGAAGGAGGCCGGGCTCGATCCGGCCCAGACAGTGGTGCTGACGGATGAGAAGAATTTCCAAGCACTCTATCCCTGGTATGGATTCCAGGCACTGACCAGCCACTACGCTAACCCTCTGGGTGAGTTTGACCGCCGTAATCAGGCATTGGAGGAATGGTCGGAGATTCGCGATCCCGATGAGCTCGTGCAGGCCATGGATGCAACGCCGTGGCGCGGACCGGATGCCATTGTGCTGCGGGGCGAGGTTGAGACACCTGATGGCGAGGATGCCGCTCCACTGACGTTGGACATCGCGGATGATATCTATCCGAACAATCCGAATGTGGTCTTCCGGAGCCTGAATTTTGCCCGCTCTGCATTTGAGAAGCACTGGGAGCTAAACCAGGTCGGCCCGTTCGTAGTGGCGGTTCGCAAGTAGGTATTCGCAAGTAGGTATTGGGCGGCTATCCCCTGCTGTAAACGTGATTCCTGTTACTAATGTGGAAACTGTGATGTAACTTTCGCGTTGCAAACTCAAAGAAAAACGCCAATTACCGTAGTATCTTTCCTTGTGACTGCCGAAACTAAAGAAATCAAAGAAAGTGTCGACGGCTCACCCGAAGTGACCATCGACCGCGTGGAGAGACCGCCTATGGACGGCCCCTCTCCTACGACACTGACTCGTTGGACAGCGATTATCGCTGGAATCGTCGGTTTCATTTGCTTTGTCATCACACCGTTCCTCCCGGTCGTGAATACTCAGTCCTCCGTGTCTTGGCCTCAGCGCGACACACTGAACTCAGTGGATGCACCGCTTATGGCGCAGGCACCGTTGGATCTGAGCATCGATCTGCCTCTGTCCCTGACGGATGAACTTTCCGACAAACGGACGACCCTGTTGTCGACTATCCCCCCGACCGCGGATAAGCCGACCAAACGGGGCCTGATGGTGCGTTCGGGCAAGGACGGCCTCGACGTCATTCTGCGCGACAGCGTGGTGATGAGCCTGGATAAAAAGGAGCTTGCCAGCAACAAGGGCAAGATCCTGGAGATCCGCTCAAACGAGCATGAGACCACCGTCAACATCGACGGCGCCAAGAACTCAGATGGTGAGAAGCTCACCGCCACCACACACGGCGATTACCGTCCGCAGGTCACCGGTATCTACACTGACCTGCCCGCTGACGGCGACGCGGCCAAGGCCGTAGCCGATGGACTCGATGTCCACATGAACATCGACTCCCGCTACACCTCACACCCGACAGTGGTGAAGTACATCGTCATGTACTTGGGTCTGCTTCTGACGCTGGCTTCCCTCGTCGCGTTGGCTCGCATTGACCGTATCGACGGTTCCCCTTTCACTCCGCTGTTCAAGCGCGGTGCGTTGAAGCCGACTCCGCTGGACATCCTGGTCGGCACGATTTTGGTTGTTTGGCACTTCATCGGTGGCAACACCTCCGATGACGGTTACATCTTCACCATGGCGCGCGTCTCCGACGAGTCGGGCTACATGGCGAACTACTACCGTTGGTTCGGCGCGCCTGAGTCACCGTTCGGCAGCCCTTACTACGACCTGCTGTCGCTGATGGTGAAGGTGTCCACCTCGTCACTGTGGATGCGACTACCGGCGCTGCTGTCCGCACTGCTGGTGTGGTTCATTATTTCCCGAATGGTTATCCCACGCCTCGGCGAGAAGATTGCCCAGCGCCGGGTGGCCTACTGGTCTGCTGCTGGTGTGCTATTGGCCTTCTGGCTGCCGTACAACAACGGACTGCGCCCGGAGCCGGTCATTGCTCTGGGATCCCTGCTGACCTGGGTATTCATTGAGCGCGCAATTCTGACTCGACGCCTGCTGCCAGCTGCAGTCGCAGTGGTTATCGCCACGCTGGCACTGGGCTCGGGCCCAACGGGCCTAATGGCAGTTGCTGCCCTGCTCGCAGGCATCCCGATGCTGGTGCGCATTGTCGTTGAGCGCCATAAGGCTCTCGGTGGTGGTTGGCAGGCCCCACTGATGCAGATTGCGCCGTTCCTGGCTGCGGGCACCGCAATCTTGGTCGGTGTCTTCGGCGACCAGACTTTGGCCACGGTCCGCGAGTCCATTCGCGTCCGCAGCATCATCGGCCCGTCGGAGCCTTGGTACAACGAGTACGTCCGCTACTACTGGCTGGTGCTGCAGTCGGTCGACGGCGCCTTCCCGCGTCGTTTCCCAGTTCTGATTGCACTGGCGTGCTTGACCATCACGATTGCCGCGCTGCTTCGTCACCGCACCGTTCCGGGGGCTCTGGCCGGCCCGTCGGCACGCCTGGTGTTCATGTTCATCGGCACCATGTTCTTCCTGACCTTCACGCCGACAAAGTGGACGCACCACTTCGGCGTGTACGCGGGCATCGCGGCTTCCCTGGCAGCACTTGCCGCTATGGCCATTAGCCATTGGGTAGCAGGTAACCCGCGCAACCAGCTGTTCTTTGCCGGTGGTATCACCTTCATCCTCGCTTTCTCGCTGATGGGCATTAACGGCTGGTGGTATGTGTCGTCCTACGGTGTGCCGTGGTTCGACAAGACTATTCAGTTGCGCGGCCACCAGCTGGGTTCAGCAGTATTGGCTCTAGCCTTGCTACTGCTGCTGGCTGGTGCCGTAATGAACTTCGTCCAGGAGTTCCGCACCAAGCCGAAGTCGCAGGAAAAGTCGGCACGCGCGCGCCGCATCAATGCAGTTGCATCGTCCCCGATTGCAGTGACGACGCTGCTGGTGACGATGTTCATGGTGGCTTCACTGGGCAAGGGCGCAGTATCGCAGTACCCGGCATACTCGGTCGCCGCTGGTAATATCCGCTCCTTGGCTGGTCAGACATGTAATATGGCGAGCGATGTGCTGATGGAAACCGATCCGAACGATGGCTTCCTGAATACCGTCGATGGCAAGCCGCTAGCGGAATCGTTGCGCGGTGGCGGCAAGAACCGTGGCTTCGACCCGAACGGCGTCCCGTCAAATATGAAGGCCGAAGCTGTGGACGCCAGCCAGAGCCAGGCAAGTACTGCCGACACTGATGATCAATCTACTGATCCGGAAGCCACAGTTGAGGGCGGTTCCGCGTCGGGCACCGACGGCGGCAAGCGCGCCGACAAGGGTGTCAACGGCTCGCAGGTCGAGCTGCCATTTGGCTTGGATCCGGATAAGGTGCCGGTGCTTGGCTCCTACTCCGAGGACATTCAGCGTCCTGCAAGCCTGGAAACTTCCTGGTTCCAGCTGCCTGAGATTGACGAGGACCACCCGCTACTCGTCGTATCGGCGGCTGGCCGTATCTTCCACCACGACATCAACGGTGTGGCTCAGCAGGGTCGCAAGCTGGTGGCAGAGTACGGTCGCAAGGGCGGCGACGAGGATGGCTTCGAGGTCCTCTCCGAGTCGGAGCCGATTGATATCGGCCCTGCTCCGACCTGGCGTAACCTGCGCTTCCTGACCGAGGAGATCCCAGAGGGAGCGACCGCTGTGCGACTGGTCGCGGAGGACAATGACGTCTCCGAGGATCAGTGGCTGGCACTGACCCCGCCGCGCCTGGCCGAGCTGCAGTCGATGACTGATGTCATTTCGCCGGAAACTGCGACTATCCCGGACTGGCCGGTTGCCTTCCAGTTCCCGTGCCAGCGTCCGTTCGACCACTACGCAGGTGTCGCAGAGCTTCCGGAGTACCGCATCACTCCGGACCGTGGCCTGAAGGTCGTCGGTGCAGATGTCTGGCAGTCGGTCGATGGCGGTGGTCCGCTCGGATTCTCCGACGCTGTGAATGAGGCTACGTCCGTACCGACTTACCTCAAGAACGACTGGCGCCGCGACTGGGGTTCCGTCGAGAAGCTCTCGCCGCGTCCGAATAAGGACAAGGTCAAGCCGGATGTCGCCGAAATTGAGTATGAAGATATCACTCGCTCGGGTCTATACTCGCCCGGGAAGATGATTGTGAAGGATCCCTAGGCGAAAGAGCCTCGGTGCCTCCTTCACCTAAGGAGACCGAGTGACTGCACAAACCCGTTCCATCGTTGTCGCCGCAATGGTTGTGACTGACCCGGTGGGACGGGTTTTGTGCGTTCGTAAGCGGGGTACGGATACGTTCATGCTGCCCGGCGGGAAGTTCGAGCCGGGTGAGTCCGTCGATCGCCCGGAGGTCACCGCCGCTCGCGAGGTCTCCGAGGAGCTCGGCGTGGACATCGACCTATCGCTGTTGCGTCCGTGGAATATCGCCCGTGCGGCCGCCGCCAACGAGGCGGGCTTCGAGGTCGTCGGCCACCATGTGCGCTATGTCGGCGAGTTCACCGATGAGCTGGCGAACGTTCAGCCCCACGCCGAAATTGAAGAGGTCCGCTGGCTCGACCCCTGGCTACCGACCGGGAAAATCGCCCCTATGCTGGTCGAAACCACTCTGCCGAAGCTTCGCGAAGAGCTGCCCCAGCTTGCCGCTGGCCGTGAGCAGCCACAGCGCGCACTGTCGTCACTGACTGTCTTCTGCGGCTCCGGCTTCGGCAACGATCCCGCCTGGCGCGTCACCGCCGAACGCCTCGGCCAGACACTCGCGGAAAATCGGGTGGAGCTCGTCTACGGGGGCGCGGCGATTGGTCTTATGGGCACGGTTGCTAACGCGTCGCTTGACGACGGCGGCAGTGTCACCGGTGTCATCCCCGAGGTCCTGGTCAAGAAGGAAATTGCCCATCCGCGGCTGACTCACCTGGAAACTGTTGCGACTATGGCCGACCGCAAGTCGCGCATGTATGAGCTTGGCGATGCTTTTGTTGCGCTCCCCGGCGGCGCGGGCACGCTGGAGGAGTTCTTCGAAGTGTGGACCCAGCAGCACCTGGGGATTCATGCCAAACCGGTGGCGTTGCTGGGTCCTTCGGGCTTTTGGGAGCCGCTGTTGGCTCTGCTCCGCAACGTTGTTGATGCGGGTTTTGTGCGGCCGGAGCTTCTCGATGCGCTTATTGTCGTCGACGACGTCGACAAGCTCCTGCCTGCGTTGATTGCGTGGCGTGCGGGGCGGACGAAGTTTTAGCCTGCCCCAGACCCCACAACACACTGCTAGTGAGCAGCAGCCAGCTGCTGCAGCTCAGCTTCGGTGCCGTTGAAGACGTCCTCGTCCACGTTGGTCGGGATGCCATCGACGCGGCCGGTGGAGGAACGCTGCCAGAAGGCCATACTCTCCCAACCGCCCGGCAGTGAGGTCGGAGCGCTGTCTTCGTAGGCGGCGAGCCACAGCGGGTAGTCGGTGAAGTCGGTCGAGTTACCCATCGGGTTCTGCCAGAACCAACGGTAGGTGTAAATCATCGGGGTTTCGCCGGTCTTTTCCTCTACGCGCTCGAGGAAGTCCTTGGTCCACTTCTGCAGCTGGGTCGGGTTGAGGCCATTGTCCAGCTCGATGTCCAGCACCGGCGGCAGTGTCTTGTCTGTGGAGATTTGCTCATCGCGCTGCTGCAGTGCTTCTACGTACTGGTCAGCCTGCGCGGTTGCGGAGCGATCCGGGTGTGCCTTGTGGTAGCTGCCCACATACAGACCGGCCTTCGCTGCAGCGATGGAGTCCTCGAGGAAGTACTTCTGGTCACCTTCGACACCGTCGGTGGCCTTGATGAAAGCGAACTTCTGGCCGCTGGCTGCGACCTCGTCCCATTTCAGTGCGACGCCACCTGGGCGCTGCCACTTGGAGACGTCCACGCCGGTCGGCCCCATGTGGAAGCCGGTGCGAGCCGAGTTAGACGATGCGCTGGTAGCCGAACCAGTTGAGGAACCGTTGGCACCAGAGCCCTGCGACTCCTGAACAGTCAAAAAGTCGAGCGACCCCTTGGAATCAGCAGCGGACGGGTTGGAGTGTGCAGATGCGTCCTGGGGTTGCGCGTCAGCCGGTGCAATAACACCCAAGGTCAGCGGCGCAACGGCCACGATACTTGCCAAAGTGGCGCGGCCCGGGCGTCGCTTCAGCACCGCGGTCGCGGAAAGTGGAAGAAATTTCATGGTTTGCACCTTACCCCCTAAATCACTTTAGCCCCATTCGTAATCCTAAACTTATCCCGCCCCTCCAGTCACAGCTTCAATCCGCCCTTGCCCCTAGACTGGCGGCATGACAAATAGCACTAATACTGAGACCCAGTCCGCAACGTCCCAACTCTCAACGACTCCTCGCCCACAGGATGACCTCTACTTGGCCACCAACGGTGAGTGGGTTAGTAATCACGTCATCCCGGCTGACCGCCCCATCGATGGCGCCTTTTACAAGCTGAGGGATGAGGCGGAGGAAAACGTCCGCGAGCTCATCACCACTGCCGCCGATGCGGATCAGAATTCCCGCGTCGCTCGCTTGTACAACTCTTTTATGGACGAAGCCGCTATTAATAACGCCGGCGCAGCTCCTCTCGCGCAGGATCTAGAAATGATTGCCTCCGCCGAGAACGCGCATGAGCTGGCGTTGGCGCTCGGCCGCCTCGACCGCCTCGGTGTCGGTGGTGCGCTCGGGTACTGGGTAGAGAAGGATTCCGGCTCGGACCTGGATGCTCTCTATCTGTTGCAGTCGGGCCTCGGCCTCCCGGATGAGGCTTACTACCGCGAGCCTGGTCACGCCGACACCCTCGCTGCCTATGAGCAGCATGTTGCCGCTATGTTGAAGCTTCTCTCCTCGCATGACGACGGCGCGGGGGAACTCTCCACCGCGCTTGCTGCATTCGAGTTGGTGGACCCGGCCGCTGCGGCGGCGCGCATCGTGGCTTTTGAAAAGCGTATTGCCGCTGGTCACTGGAATGTGGTCGATACCCGCGATGCACTGAAGACCTATAACAAGACGGCCATTTCTGACCTCCCCACCGGCTTCCCGGTCGCGGAGTGGCTCGCGGCCACCGGTGTCAATGAGACGAACCAGACTGCCATCGACACCATCGTGGTGATGATGCCGTCGTACTTCGAGCACTTGAGCAAGTTGTGGCAGGACACTGACCTGGCAGATCTGCGCCTGTGGGCACTGTGGCGCGTCCTCCACCAGCGCGCCGCCTACCTGTCGGATGACTTCTCTGCGGAGAGCTTTAACTTCTACGGCCGCACCCTGCAGGGTTCGACCGAGCAGCGTGCACGCTGGAAGCGTGGTGTTGCCTTTGCGGACGGGGCGGTTGGACATGACGTCGGCAAGCTGTATGCGGAAAAGCACTTCCCTCCGGAGTACAAGGAGCAGGTCCTGGAACTGGTGGACTACCTGCTGGCGGCGTACCGGGAGCGAATTTCGAAGCTGCCGTGGATGACGAAGGCGACACAGGAGCGGGCGCTGGAGAAGCTGTCGCTGTTTAAGGCCAAGATTGGCTACCCGGAGCGTTGGCGTGATTACTCGGCGATGGAGCTCGGGGATTCACTGATGGACAATGCTCGCGCTGCCAGCGCTTTTGCGCATGATTATGAGGTGGCAAAGCTGGGAACCCCGGCCAATCGTGATGAGTGGCATGGCACTCCGCAGACGGTCAATGCCTTCTACAATCCGGTGGTCAATGACATCACGTTCCCGGCTGCGATTTTGCAGTCGCCGTTCTTCTCACCGGACGCTTCCCCGGCGGAGAACTTCGGTGGCATCGGTGCGGTTATTGGTCACGAGATTGGTCATGGTTTTGATGACCAGGGCTCGCAGTATGACGGTCACGGCAACCTTCACCAGTGGTGGACCGATGAGGATCGCGCAGCTTTTGAGAAGCTGACCTCCGCACTGGTGGACCAGTACGAGGGCCTGGTTCCGCAGGCTCTGCGCGAGCAGGCCGAGGAGGGCGCTGACCTGCCCGGTGTCAACGGTCGCTTCACCCTGGGAGAGAACATCGGTGACTTGGGCGGGCTTGGTATTGCTGTCGTCGCTTTCCGCCGTTTCCTCGCTGCCCGCGGAAAGGAACTCGGGTTGGAGGACACCCCCGAGACCTACCGTGACCTGTTCAAGCAGTGGGCACTGGTCTGGCGTTCCAAGATTCGTCCGGAGTTTGCACGCCAGCTGCTTGCCATCGACCCGCACTCACCAGCGGAGTTCCGCTGCAACGTCATTGCCAGCAACATCGATGAGTTCCATGAGGCCTTCGGCACTTCAGCGGGGGACGGCATGTGGCGTGAGCCGAATGAGCGCGTGAATATCTGGTAATTCTGCGGGAACTCAACCTGCGCTGCGATACCCTCCGATGCCTTCCGCAGCCTCCGGGGACAGCAAACGCCTCACCGTTTACTACAAATGCAAAAGCTGACTTTTTGTTTTTGCAAACGTGGAACTAAAATCACAGGTGAGGCGCACGCTTTCCCGATGACCAAGTCGGGCAGGGTCCCAATCAAGCGAGGTTCCTGTTACAAGTGCGCTTACTAAGTGCTCTTGCTGGAGGAGGCCGCTGTGGACACCCGCGACATCCAAGCACTCACCGCCGTCAAACTCTATTACGGCGAGGGGCTCACACAGTCTCAGGTTGCAACCGAACTCGGGGTTTCCCGCCCAACGGTCTCTAAACTGCTCAACCTTGGCCGTGAGCGCGGTTACGTGCGCATTGAAATCCACGATCCGCGCGAGGAAGCCTCAGAGACCGCTACGCAGATGCGGGATCGCTACCAGCTCAACGATGTGCGCCTGGCGCAACCGGCACGCGCTGGCAACGCAGTCTTACTCCGCGAGTTGGGGCGTGTGGGCGCCGAGCTTCTCGACGAGCTGGTGGTCGACGGTACCCTCGTCGGTGTTTCGTGGGGTAAGACCATGTACTCCGTATCCACGCAATTGAAGTCCAAGGATGTCTCGGGCGTGGAAATTGTGCAGCTCAAGGGAGGAATGAGCCACTCGGATAAGTCCACGAACGACATCCGCACTATTGGCGGTTTCTGCCACGCCTTCCACGCCTATGCCCGCACATTGCCGCTGCCGGTGATTTTCGATTCGGTCGAGACCAAGCGGATCGTGGAACAGGATCGGTTCATCGCCAGCGTATTGGCGCTTGGCCGGACGGTGGACATTGCCGTTTTCACTGTCGGCGCAGTCGACCATGACTCGCTGGCCTTGAACTTGGGGCAGCTGTCGGCAACCGAAAAGGACTTACTCGTGGAGCGCGCAGTGGGCGATGCCTGCTCACGCTTCTACCGCCCGGACGGTGGCATTGCGCTGCCAGAGGTCGATGCCCGCACGGTAGGTATCAGCCTCTCTGACCTGCGCCGGATCCCCACTCGGGTACTAGTGGCCGGTGGCGCGCACAAGGCCGAGGCCATCGACGTGGCCCTTCGAACAAAGTTGGCCACTCATCTGGTCATTGACGATGCCACTGCCGAGCGCCTACTTTCGCTGGACTCATCGGACTCATCGGACTGACCGGGCTCGCCAGTCTCACCGTCTAGCCCCTGCCCCTCCCTCTGCCACGGAATAGCCGTCTCGGGACGCATCAGTACAAAGAACTGACACCCGGGCCTGAGAAGCGCCTCTGCCCTCTTCGACCGATAGACTTAAGCGAGCGCAGATGTCCGCATAGATGTTGCAGCCGCTGTCAGGTCGGAGAGGACGATTCTTTAGGTGTCACCAGCACAGCAGATCAAGCACACACTCCAGGCCTACGAGTCGGCAGACGCATCTTTTGCTCAGTCCGCGAAGAAGTTGCCACCCGTGGGGTGGAAAGGAGCGCTCTACGCTCTCAAGCGTGCGGGTATCGAGTTTTTCTTGGAGCTCGGTTTCGACGCTGCCGCGAAGTTGACTTACTACACGGTGCTGACCTTCGCGCCTGCACTGCTTGCGATTTACTCAATTGCCACGCTGATGCTGGCCGGCTATACAGAAGACCTCAACCGACTGACCGAGGATTTCATCCGCAGCTACATCCCGGCTGAGTATGCCGAACCGATTCGCAATGTCATCTCAACGATTATCGGCTCCGCCACGGGCGGTCTCGTCGCACTGACTATCGGTATTGTTCTTGCGCTGATTTCGTCGTCGGCCTACACACGCGCATTTTCGCGCACGGGTAACTCCATCTATGGCGTTTCCGAAGGTCGCACGCTAATTCGCTACCACCTGCTCATGGTCGCCATTACGCTATTGCTGCTCATTGGCACGGTGGTACTGCTCATTGCGATTATTGTCAATGACCAGCTAGTTATCACCATCGTCGAACCGGTTGCCCGCCCGTTGGGCATTGAATCGACCACGCGACAGGTCATTGACTTCTGCATCTCCGTCTGGAGTTGGCTGCGCTGGCCGGTCATTATCGTCATGTCAATGATTCTGATTGGCTCGCTGTACTACTTCACACCGAACGTGCGCATGCGCAAATTCCGCTGGCTCAGTACCGGTTCGGCACTGGCAATTATCAGCTCGCTGGGTATTGGCAAGGCATTGCAGCTTTACCTGTTCAACTTTGCGGCTTCAAACCCCTACGGCGCCATGGGTGCCGTCATTGCTCTCATGACTGCACTTTGGGGCATTAATGTCGTCGTGGTCTTCGGCTTTAAGCTGGATGCCGAGGTTGAGAGGATGCGCCAACTGCGCGCCGGCCTGCCCGCAGAGCGATACATCCAGCTTCCACCCCGAGCTACCGCGGCCGCCGAGGGCGAGCAGAAGATCCATCAGAATCTAGAAAAGCAGGCGGCCGAATTCCGAACTGAGGAAGAGCTATAGCGCAATCACACCCACAATTGCAGCGTTGAGCAGGTTGGTGCACAGGCCCGCAATCAGCGCCAGCGGACCGTTCTTGGCAATCTCACCGCGACGTTCCGGCGATAGCGCACCGAAGGAACCGATCTGAATTGCAATGGAAGACAGGTTGGCGAAGCCAGCCAGGGCGAAGGTCGCCAGCATGATGGACTTCGGATCCAGCGAGTCGACGTGCTCCGAGAACGAGGTGTAGCCGACGAACTCGTTCAGAATCGTCTTCTCACCAATGAAGCTACCGACCAGCCCTGCGTTCTCCCACGGCACACCAATCAGCCAGGCAATCGGCGCGAAGACCAGGCCGAACAGCCCCTCCAGCGACCAGTTTTCCTGACCGAACCAGCCGCCGATGCCGCCAATCATCGCCGACAGCATCGCAATCACAGCGATGAACGCAATCAACAAACATGCCACAACCACAGCGATACGACCGCCGGCCAACGCACCCGCCCCGAGCGCGTCAATGACGTTCTTCGACTCAGTGTCGCGGACATCCTTCACCGACGCATCCAGATCGGATTCCTCCGTCTCCGGCCAGAAAGTCTTCGCAATCAGCAGCGAGCCCGGCGCGTTCATTACCGATGCCGCCAGCAGGTACTCCAACGGCGCACCGAGCAGGGAGTAACCGATCAAGGTCGATCCGGCCACCGACGCAAAACCGCCCGACATACATGCGAACAGCTCCGACTTGGTCAGTTTCGGAATATACGGCTTAACGACGAGCGGAGCCTCCGACTGCCCGAGGAAAATCACCGTGGAAGCGAAGACGGACTCCACCTTCGAGGTTCCCATAATGAACTTCAGTGCGGACCCGACATATTCAACGAAGTACTGCACTACCCGCAGGTAGTAGAGGGCGCCGAGGACCGCGCCCAGGAAGATAATCACTGGCAGCACGTTGAGCACGAAGACGAAGTTTTTACCCGTGCCGTCGAAAAGATTACCGAAGACAAACGAGGTGCCCTCATTTGTAAAGTCGATCATCTTCTCAATGGCACCGGCCACGCTCTTCAACGCCTGGAAGCCGGGTTCCCACTTCAGCACTACCAGCGCGAACACCGCTTGCAGCAGCAGGCCAACGCCGAGTGTGCGCCAGTTAATGGCTTTCCTGTTCTTTGAGATAGCAATGGCAAATCCGATGACGAGGATGATGCCCAGTAAGCCTTGCAGTCTATCCATGACTAAGGTCTTCTTTCTTGATAAAAGAGGCTGTGGTGATGATGCCTACAGGTCCTCGGGACCAAAGGCGTAAGGGAGAATTTTTTCAAAGTCAATGCTGGCCGGAGCGCCTAAACCACCATTTTCCGGGCGCTTGGATTCCACAATGACACGCTTGCACCCAAATTCGTGCAGGACCTGCCGACAGGCACCACAGGAGTGGCACGGTGCCGCCTTTCGCCCGACAATGGCACAGGCCGCAATCTTATGGTTGCCGCCATGCTCCGCGACCATGCGGAATACGGCTGTGCGCTCTGCGCAGTTGGTCAACCCATAGGACGCGTTTTCCACGTTGCAGCCTGTGACCACCGTACCGTCGTCAAGCAGAAGTGCGGCACCAACCGGAAAACCTGAATAGGGAACGTACGAGTTTTCCGTGGCGGCGTAGGCCTTAGCCAGCAGTTCTTCGTCTGAGATGTGGGACATTGTGCTCTCCCTCCCCGAGCCTGTTCGAGGTGTTTATGCAAACATACTTATGTGGGTACAAATGGAAAGTTAACTGTTGACATTTGTTCTAGTGCTGATGATAATCGGAATCAGCAGAGTTCACAAGACCAATATCGCTAAGCACAATCGCCTATAAAAGGAGCGAACAATGGCTGAAAAGTTCGATGTAGTTGACGTCATCAAGGTAAAGCGTGATGGCGGTGAACTCAGTCCGGAAGAGATTTCCTGGGTCATTGACGCCTACACTCGCGGCGTCGTGGGCGATGAACAGATGGCGGCGCTGAACATGGCCATCTTCATCCGCGGCATGAATCGTCGCGAAATTGTGGATTGGACTCAGGCGATGATTGACTCGGGCGAGACCATGAGCTTCGCATCGCTGAGCAAGCCCACCACGGACAAACACTCCACCGGTGGTGTCGGTGACAAGATCACGCTGCCGCTGGGCCCACTGGTGTCCTCCTACGGCGTGGCCGTCCCGCAGCTGTCCGGCCGCGGCCTCGGCCACACCGGCGGCACCCTGGACAAGCTGGAATCCATTCCGGGCTGGCAGGCTGATGTTCCGAATGACCGTTTGATGCAGATCCTGGAGGATTCCGGCGCGGTCGTCGCAGCAGCCGGTGCGGGCCTGGCACCTGCGGATAAGAAGATTTACGCGCTGCGTGACATCACCTCGACGGTGGACTGCATTCCACTGATTGCCTCGTCGATCATGTCCAAGAAGATTGCGGAGGGCACCTCCAGCTTGGTGCTGGATGTCAAGGTCGGCTCGGGCGCCTTCATGAAGGATCTGAATCAGGCCCGCGAACTGGCCCGCACCATGGTTGACCTGGGCAACGATGCGGGCGTGAATACCCGCGCACTGTTAACGGACATGTCCACTCCGCTGGGCCTGACCATCGGCAACGCCCTCGAGGTCCGCGAATCGGTGGAGGTTCTCGCTGGCGGTGGCCCCGCGGACGTCGTGGAGCTGACCTGTGAGCTGGCCCGAAACATGCTGGAGCTGGCCGGCGTACACGATGCTGACGTGGAGCAGGCTCTAAAGGACGGCCGCGCAATGGATTCGTGGAAGAAGATGATCCGCGCTCAGGGCGGCGATCCGGATGCCGCGTTGCCGGTGGCACCTCACACGCACGATGTGGTTGCGCAGGCTGACGGTTACCTGACCAAGCTGGATGCACTGGCTCTCGGCGTTGGTTCCTGGCGCTTGGGCGCGGGACGTGCTCGTAAGGATGATCCGGTGCAGGCCACCGCCGGTATTGAGATTTTCGCCAAGCCGGGAGACAAGGTGGTCAAGGGTCAGAAGCTGCTCACGCTGCACACTGAAACTCCGGATAAGTTCGAGCGCGCTCTCGAGTCCATCGAGCCGGGCATTGAAATCGGCGACACCGCGCCGACAGCCGAGCGCGAGATTATCCTCGATCGCGTGTCCTAGAAAATTTCTGACGGGCTCGCGCCGGCGCCACTTCCCCGCCCCGAGCCCGCCATCTCCCTACTTTGACGCTCTCTCCCAAATTTCCGAAAGGACTTGATTTCTCCCATGACTTCCCGCGCTGATGTTGCCAAGATGATTGACCACACCCTGCTCAAGCCAGAAGCCACCTCTGACCAGGTCAAGGCTCTTATCGCCGAGGCCGCCAAGCTCGGCACCTACTCCATCTGCATCTCCCCCTCGCAGCTCCCAGTCGAGGTGCCTGAGGGCCTGCACATCGCCACTGTCGTAGGCTTCCCCTCCGGTGCGGTGAAGGCCGAGGTCAAAGCCACCGAGGCCGCCCGCGCCGTGGTCGATGGTGCCGAAGAGATTGACATGGTCATCAACATCGCCTTCGCCAAGGAGCACCGCTTCGACGACCTTGAGGCCGAAATCAAGACTGTTCGCGATGCCATTCCGGGCAAGGTTCTGAAGGTCATCATCGAGTCGGCCGCCCTGACCGATGAGGAAATCATCGCAGCTTGCAAGGCCTCCGAGTCCGCAGGCGCAGACTTCGTCAAGACCTCCACAGGTTTCCACCCAGCTGGCGGCGCTTCCGCTCACGCCGTGAAACTCATGCGCGAAACCGTGGGCGACCGCCTTGGAGTCAAAGCCTCTGGCGGTATCCGCGATGCCGCTGCCGCTGAGGAAATGATCGCCGCTGGCGCCTCTCGCCTGGGCCTTTCTTCCTCCGCCGCTGTCCTCGACGGTCTGAAGTAGGCTAACCCCGATGCTCTCCGAACAGCTACAAGCCACCATCACCGATTGGATCGCCCACGATCCGGACTCGGCCACCGCCGCTGAGCTCTCCTCGCTTTACGACGAAGCCAAGGCCGCCAACCCCGATGCGATTGCCGAGCTGGAAAGCCGTTTCGCCGGGCCACTCGAATTCGGCACTGCAGGTCTTCGCGGTGTCGTTGCCGCTGGTCAGTCTCGCATGAACCGTGCCACGGTCATCCGTGCCACCGCTGGCCTGGTTGCGCATCTGAAGAACATTGTGGGCGACGACTTCACCGTGGTCATTGGTTGCGATGCCCGCCACGGCTCCGCCGATTTTCACCGCGATGCCGCCGCGGTTGTCGCCGCAGCCGGTGGCAAGGCCCTGGCTCTGCCACAGCAGCTGCCCACACCGGTGACCGCCTTTGCCGTGCGCCACCTCAATGCCGATGCCGGCATCATGGTCACGGCCAGCCACAATCCACCGAAGGACAACGGCTACAAGGTTTACCTCGGTGGCCGCGCGGTGGAGTCGGATTCCCGCCGAGGCGTCCAAATCATCGCGCCCCATGACAAGCAAATTGCGGACGCCATCGCCGCTGCTCCACCGGCTGATGAGGTCCCGCGTGACTTCGATGCCGTCGAGCAGGTTGGTCCTGAACTACTGGACGCCTATGTGAAACGGGCGGCTGCGCTCGCAACGACGTCGTCAAGCGAAGAGAAGCAGGCAGCGAAGATTGTTCTCACCCCGATGCATGGTGTCGGTGGCGAGACCATCGTGCGCACACTGAACGCGGCAGGTTTCTCGAATGTCAGCGTGGTCGAAAAGCAGTTCGCGCCGGATCCGGAGTTCCCGACGGTATCGTTCCCGAACCCGGAGGAAGCCGGCGCGCTGGATCTTGCGTTTGAGCTGGCACGTGCCGAAGACGCGGATGTCATCATCGCGGCTGACCCGGATGCGGACCGCTGCTCGGTAGCTATTCCGGACAGCGGCGTCGATGGCGACTGGCGACAGCTCTCCGGCGACGACATCGGTGCGTTTCTGGGTGAAGTCATCGCTGCGGATGCCGAGGCCCGTGGGATTGCGACCGTGACCAATGATGAGGGCGCAGAGTTTCCGGCCACAATGGCTAACTCGATTGTGTCCTCACGCCTGCTGGGCAAGATTGCCGCAGGTCACGGACTGAATTATCGCGCTACACTGACCGGCTTTAAGTGGATTGCTGGTGTGGACGGGCTCGTCTTCGGCTACGAGGAGGCCATTGGCTACTGCACTGACCCGGCAGTCGTGCGAGACAAGGACGGCGTATCTGCGGCGGTGCGTGTCGCCGACGCGGTGGCGCGACTGAAGGGCCAGGGTCTTGGCATCCAGGACCTTCTGGATGATGTCGCCCGTGCCCATGGTCTCTACAAGACCGCACCGTTGACCTTCCGTGTCGAGGACCGCTCGCTGATCACCAAGGGCATGGACACTCTGCGCGCCAACCCGCCTGCACAACTGGCTGGTTCGAAGGTCACGCAGGTCACGGACATGAATGATGGCCTAGACATGGTCGATGCCAAGGGCGAGAGCTATCACATCCCTCCTACCGACGGCATTCTCATCCTCACCGAGGCCAACGACCGCGTCATTGCCCGGCCTTCCGGCACGGAACCGAAGCTGAAGTGCTACCTGGAAGTCGTGCTGCCGGTCGCTTCGTCCGCGATTCCACACGTGGCCGCGGCCGAGCGGCTCGACCAGATTAAGGCCGAGCTCAAGGAAATCCTGGGGATGTAGCCACTAAGCAGCTACCAGCTACCAGCTACACCTCGCAACAAACTGGGGTGCGCATGAACGAAACGGCCGAAAAATGGCCGTGGGGTTTCACGCGCGCCCCAGTTTCACATATGCAGCCCGGAGTCTTGGACCGGCTCATGAGTTACTGACTAGGTTTATGACAAAAACAAGCAGAAATTAGTGCCGAAACTGACATAAACTTAGGCAGTTTCTCGATGGTCACAACCTCATTTGAAGCTCACCACCTCATTTCGGGTCTAGCTAAACCCGTCCTTGCCGCATTTTGCGGACGACATGCGTCTCCTAACATGCTTTACAGTTTTCCCAGTAATACAATAAAAGCCGTTAACCGTGTCCCCAGGGGATGGAGCACCATTCGCTACGCGGGTTGGGCTCATCACAGGGGGAACACTTCCTCCTCGTGATTGGTACGTCCAGCATGTCGCATAACGAGTTCCCCAGCTCAGACCCCAACTACAATTCGAATCCTTCCACCGGTTCTTTCGGCCCCGTGTACCCGAACCAGGCACCTCAACCCCAACCACAACCACAGCCCCAGCCCCAATTCGCTGCGCAGCCGGCACCAACTTTCGCTTACGCAGCCCCGGCGTATCCGCAGCAAAGATCAGGTACTTCCGGCGCAATGATTGCGCTCATTTCAGTGCTGGTCGTGGTCCTGCTGGGCCTGGTTGGCGCGGTACTTTATGTCACCCTGAGTAAAGATGACTCGGTAACTGCGGCCGACACACAGACGGCTGCCACTACACAGGCCGCTGCCGATACTTCGAGCCAGCCCAACCCACCGGTCACACAGACTGAGACCGTGGTTGTTCAAGATTCGAGTGGCTCATCCGGTAATTCGGGCTCGTCTCGCTCATCGGGCCTGGCTGGCGGCAACCTCTCCAGCGCATGGAAGGGCACGTCCTCAACGAGCGATCCGTTCGTTCGAAATGTACACAGCGCCTACGTCCGCTATCGCAATTCCACTGGTGCGGAATCCGGCACCATCACGGCCTACAGCCCAACGACTGGCCTGACCTACAACATGTGGTGCCGTCCTGCTGGCGGCAACATCAAGTGCACGGGCGGCCGTAACGCAGTGGTGTACATCGGCTAACGCATACCGCCCACCGCCACAGTCGCAACACTCCAGTCCGCGCCCTCCGCCGCAACCTACGCCACTGCGTCGTCCAGACCACCAGCTAGGTCATGGAAGATCGCTCGGTTGAGACGAAATGCCTTCTTCGCCTCGTCGACCACGGCATCTTTATCGGCATCCGAAATGCCCAGCTCAGACAGACTCCGTCGGTAGCCGTCGCGGTAGGGCTTAATTTTTCCGATAGCGGAGAAGTCATAGAATCGGGTTCCCTCCGCACCGATGCCGTAGTGCTTGGCCAGCATGGACGCAATCACCTGGCCACCAGAAAGATCGCCCAGGTAGCGAACGTAATGGTGTGCCAATGCGGCGTTGGCGTTGCCGTTGCTTTCGATTTCACGAAGCTCGGCCACGTAGTTCTTTGTCGCCTCCACTGGCGAGATCTTTTCCCGCCAGTCAGGCCCCACCAAATGCTCAAGGTCGGCCGCCAGAGCCTCCAGGCGCTCCAGCTGCGCATCGTAGACCGCGCTGACCTGCGGCGATTCCGCAGTGGATCGCACTGCCTGCTCCAACGCTTCGTACACAAAGTAGAGCTGACCAGTTAGATCGATGGCCGCCTGCGCATTCAGTTCACCCGCAAGCAGCCTCGACATGAAGTCGGAGTTCTCCGCTTCACTGTGGACACCCGCAGTCTCCACTTTGAGTCGCTCTGCCAAGGGCTGAGCAGCCAGCTTGTCATCCTTTTTAATCGTGTTTTCAACCATGATTTTCTTCTTTCTCTGCGAGGTTCGGAGACTGGGGTGAGAGGTTTTTGTCCGCGCGTTGAGGTACCAGCACTGGGTTGCCCGCGGAGTCCTGAAGCACTTCCACACCGATGCCGTAGACTTCGCTGACGGTCTGTGCATCCAGGGTTTCCGCAGGCGGGCCTTGCTTTACGACGCGCCCCTGCGCCACCACCACAACGTGATTGGCATACGCCGCTGCGGCGGACAAATCGTGCAGGACTACAACCACGGCTTTGCCCGCCGCCGCGCGGGCGCGCATCATTCCCATGATTTTTTCGGCGTGGTGGAGGTCCAGAGCCGCGGTCGGTTCGTCGAGAAGTACGACGGGAGTGTCCTGGTAGAACACGCGCGCGCTGTGGACGCGGGCGCGCTCGCCGCCGGAGAGGGTCGGGACTTCCCGGTCAAGGAGGTGCGCGACGTCGCATTCAGTGATGACTTCCGCGAGCAGCTCCTCGTTCGGGCAGCCCCAGGGGTTGCGTCCGAAGTCGATGACCTCGCGGCTGGTGAATGGCACGGACAGTTCTTGGCTCTGCACCAGGACAGCGCGGTAGCGGGCCAGGTCGGCGATGGAGAGCTCGGCAATGGAGTGCTCGCCGATCCGGACGTCGCCGCCGCTGAGCTCATGGTCGCCGGAAAGCGCTGCGAGCAGTGTCGACTTTCCGGCACCATTCGGGCCGACCAGCGCGGTGACTTTTCCGGGCTCGGCGACCACGGAAACATCGTTGAGGATGCGGTGACCATCCAGGGTGATGCTGACATTTTCGGCAGAAATTCCCAGGCCAGAGTGGATTTCCATTAGTGCACCGCCCTCTTCGAACGCAGGAGCAGCCAGAAGAACAGCGGGCCACCGACAATCGAGGTGAGCATTCCCAGCGGCAGGTCCGCACCGGTAATCATGGTGCGGGCCGCGAGGTCGGCCAGCGTTGTGGCCAGCGCCCCGCCGAGGATGCATGCGGGAATCAGCGTGCGATGCGCTGGCCCCAGCAGCAGTCGTGCAGCGTGCGGCACGACCAGGCCGATGAAGACGATGATGCCGGAAAATGCCACTCCAGCCGCCACGACCAGAGACGTGCCGAAAATAATGGCGCGACGCAGCGTAACGACGTTAATACCCAGGTGGCGGGCTTGCGCTTCACCAAGACTCAGAATGTCCAGCTTGCGGTAGCTGACCCACATGGCAATTACGGCCGGAACTGTCACCAGCGTAATGATGACAACCTGCGTCCAGGTGGCGCTGGCAAACGAGCCCATCTGCCAGAACACAATGCGGTCGCGGGCAGCCGTGGAGGCTACGAATGTCAGGAGCGAAACCAGACCACCACAGATGGAGTTCACAGCCACACCGACCAGAATGATTCGAGCGATATCGCGGCCACCGTGCGCATTGGCGGCCACAATAGCCGTGGCTACCGCGCCACCAATAAAAGCTGAGACCGCAATGGCCCAGCTGCTGGCGAAGACACTCAACACTCCGCCGAGCACTCCGGAAAGCCCGGCGGCGGTGCCCAAAACTGTGGCGGTGGCAGCGCCGACCGCGGCGCCGGAGGAAACGCCGATGAGGCCGGGTTCGGCAAGCGGGTTGCCGAACACCGCTTGCAGCGCCACACCTGCGAGGGCTAGTCCCGCACCAACGAGGCAGGCCAGCGCGATGCGCGGCAATCGCACTTGCCACAGCACGGTGTCGATGGGCTCTGGCGCGTCACCGAGACCGCCATTGAACACTAGCCTCACCATTGAGCTCAGTGATTCGCCGATGGTGGCGCCGAACTGCCCCACGGAGGCCGACCAACCTATTGCCAGCACAAGCGCTAGGGCGAGCCCAATGAAAACGGCCGCCTGTCTGAACGGACTAGTTTTGTTCGCGGTTGTCTGCATTGCTCAGCCAGTCACTTCCCCGCAGTCTTGTCAGCGCCATCACCAGCACCGCCACCGTAGAGAGCATCCGCAATGGCGCGAATCGCACGCGGCGACTGCGAGTCAAAGGACAGCAGCTGCGAATCGGGCACGTCCACAACGGACTCATTCTGGCCCGCCGGGGTCTGTGCGATACCCGGGATTTCCTTCAAGCCTTCAATCCCGCCGACGGACTCCAGGCCACCAGACATAACCAGGATGGTGTCTGGAGCCGCAGCGATGAGCGACTCTGGCGTAATCGGCGTGAACGCACCCTCAATACCCACGCCCTCACCGGCATCGACACCGCCGAGACGAGTGATCAGAGAACGCCCACCAGAATCCGGTCCCGCAATCATGGCCACACCGGTTCCGCGCACGTAGAGAATCATCATCTTGCGGCCATCGGCCTTGGCCTGCGCGTACTCGGTCGCAGCCGCCAGCTCCTTGTCCAGGTGCTCCTTCACCGGGCCAACTTGGTCAGCCAGGCCGACTGCGCCCGCGACTTCGTCGATAAGCGTGTTGATCGTCTCGGGAGTGCGCTCGTCCGACACATGGACGACGGTGATCCCCGCTTTTTCAAACGTGTCGAAGACACGGCTAGGGCCAATCGTGCCATCGGTAATGATGAGCTCCGGCTTTAGCTTCATCACCGACTCAGCATTGACTGCATGCCCGCCGATGGTGAGGTTCGGCAAATCCTTTACCGCCGGGAAATCGGAGGTGGAGTCGCGCCCCACCAGACGGTCTCCGAGGCCAAGCGTGTAGACCGCACGACTGAGTGCTCCCGCCCGGTCAAGCGTGAGAATACGCTGGTAGTCCTTGTCCGCCGCCGGTTTCGGGTCTTTCAGCAGCACTTCGGGGTTTTCCGAAGGCAGGTTCGCATGCGCGGCACCGTGAGCGGAAATGTTGTCGGCGCGCGGAACCGTCGTCACGCCAGCGCTTGACGACGATGCCCCCTCCCTCGCGGCATCATCGGAACCACAGGCGACTAGTCCTGCGACTAGGACAACACTCAGCAGTGTTCCGGCAAGACTGCGAACGCGACAGGCAGGCACGGTGAACATATTCCCCCTCTGTGAGCTGACGCTGCACGGAGATAGACGACAAAAAGAATGACTAAATAACGACTAACACTAGTAACAAAGAGCTTAGAAAGGACTTTGCTCTACTCACCCAAAGAATCTTAGGCTATCTTTTAGTTCTAGGTTAGCCTACCCTTAAATAAAGATAGTAATTTCTACAGTTTTTCGGAAGGACGTTACCTCCTATGACTACTCGTACACTCCAGCGTCGCGCGGCTTTCCTGGCTATTCCGGCCGTCGCCGCACTTCCACTTCTCGCCGCCTGTGGCGCAGATGACGCGTCCGATGCCGCGCAGGATGCTGCCAACGCCTCGGAAACCACCAGCTCGGCTGCAGATCAAGAAACCGACACCGACGCCAGCGCCGGCGAAGTAACCATGGAGGCCGAGCCGGTCAACGACCTCTCCGAGGGCGATGTCATCTCCGTCGACCTGTCTGGTCTCGACCCCGACTACGGCTACTACGCCGCACTCTGCGCCGCCGAGAAGGCTCCAGGCAACCCCGTCCCGGACTGCACCGGCGACCGCAGTGCCGGCACCCAGTCGCAGCAGTGGATTACCAAGAAGTCCGGCGGCACCACCACCATCGCCGACGACAACACCGCACACTTCGAGCTCAGCGTCGTCCCCACCGGCGAGGCCGTGGACTGCACCCAGCAGGACTGCGTGCTGAAGCTCTTCGGTGACCACAGCGAGGGCTTCGAGGACATCACCGAGATCCCGGTTACTTTCGCAAAGTAGCCAAACCGCACACGCGCAGGCGTCGCAGTCCTAGGCTAAGAGCCATGGAAACCGACCAGCCTGCGACTGCTTTAGAAGCGGCACCGCGCCGCATCACACTCCTGCCCGGCGACGGCATCGGCCCTGAAATCACCGATGCCTGCCGAGGACTCATCGCCGATGTCTTCCCGCACTGGGAGCTGACAGAGGCACAAATTGGCTGGTCCCAGTGGTGCGCGCACGGCAATCCCGTCCCGCAGGAAACTTGGGAAACACTCGGACGCAGCGACGCCGCTCTGCTCGCGGCGATTACCTCCAAGCCCGCTCGCGAGGCTGAGGAAGAACTAGCACCGCATCTGCGCGGTACCGGCCTGATCTACCGCTCCCCTGTTCTCCAGCTGCGCCAGCGCCTCGATCTCTTCGCCAACATCCGTCCGGTCACCCTGCCCGGCGCGGCTGCCGACTTCACCATCGTCCGCGAAAACACCGAGGGCCTCTACAGTCACGACTATCTCCTTCCGTCTCACGACGCCCCGGCCGACTCCCCGCACCACCACCTGTGGGCAGAGGTGGTGGAGGACTCGACGGTGGCTCGCGCCGTCGATAAGCGTGGCGAAGTTGCGGTTTCTTTGCGCGTGACGACGTCCTTTGCGTGGCACCGCCTTGCGCGACAGGCGGCCAAGTTGGCTCTCGCGCGGCAGGCGGCAAACCCCGATTCGGAGGCCACGCCGATGGTGACGGTGGCGGACAAGCCGAATATCCTGCGGGACTCTGCGCGTGTGATTCGCGGGGCAGTTGAAGAGGTGGCGGAGGAGTATCCGCAGGTCGCATTCGATTTTGCCAATGCGGATGCCGTGGCAATGCAGCTGGTGACCGACCCCGCGCGCTTTGATGTCATCATCGCGGAAAACCTTATCGGCGACATCCTCAGTGACATTGGTGCAGGACTGATTGGCGGGCTGGGGCTGGCGGCATCGGCGAATGTGGGCGACAACTTCGCGGTGTTCGAGCCGGTGCACGGTTCGGCACCTGACATTGCGGGGCATGGCATTGCCAACCCGGCTGCGTTTTTGCTCTCTACGGCTATGTGCGCGGAGCACCTTGGGGCACCGACCTCAGAACTTGCGCCCGCTGCCAAGCTGCGCGAGGCCGTCTACGCCGCGACGCGCACTGCACCGACGCCAGACCTCGGCGGCACTGCGACTACCAGCGAGTTTGTGGCTGCGGTGCGAGCGGAGCTGGGGTTGTAGGCATTGACTCGATTACGAAGCGCAATTAAAGTGGTTGCTATCAATCCCAGCCGTTGACCCTCCGCCGATAAGGAGAGCGCCGATGACTGGGATTACTCATAGGGGGAGGGCCAAGAAATATGAGTAGAAACAGATATAGTGCTGCGCGAGCTGTGCCTTTACGCGAGATCACTACAGCAGTGCTTGTTGATGGTGGCTTTTACCGCAAACGTGCGGCAACACTGTTTGGTCATAAGACCGCAGAGGATCGCGCTGATGAACTGGTCAAGTACTGCCATCGCCATATACGTGAATCGCGCGCTGGACTGTACCGAATCTTTTACTACGACTGCCCACCGTCACAGCGGGTTGTTTATCACCCATTGCTCCAGCAGCAAGTCAACCTTGGTAAAAGTGAACTTTTTACCTGGACCAATGACTTCTTCGCTGCATTGGCTAAAAAACGAAAGGTTGCGATTAGAAGAGGAGAGCCTCTTGAAACTCAAGGTGGGTGCACCCTAAAAGAGGCTCCGCTCAAGAAGCTTTGCCGTGGCACTATCGATGTTTCACAGCTGACCGAAAATGATTTCACCCTTGATATTTCTCAGAAAGGAGTGGACATGCGAATCGGTCTCGACATCGCTTCTCTTGCTGAACAACGACATGTAAATCAAATCATCATGATTTCGGGCGACAGTGATTTCGTCCCTGCAGCCAAACATGCCCGCAGATCTGGGATAGATTTCATTCTCGACCCGATGTGGGCCCCGATTACCGATAGCCTTAGGGCGTGTCTCTTATATGCGTAACCAGACCAGAATCGCCGCAAGCACCACTCCCGCGCGATACGTGACCGCGAGCTTGTCATAACGCGTCGCAAGCCCGCGCCACTGCTTCATCAACCCAAAGGCCCGCTCGACCACGTTGCGGTCTTTGTACAGCTCCGCATCAAACCCGGGCGGTCGCCCGCCAGCACGACCCTTACGCTTCCTGGCAGCGATCTCATTAGACTTCTCCGGAATCACCGCGGCGATGCCGCGCTCACGCAGATACGCGCGGTTCACCCGTGACGTGTACCCGCGATCAGCAAGCAACGCATCAGGGCGCGTCCGCGCCTGCCCGCACCCAATTCTCGGGACCCGAATATCGCCGAGGACTTCCTGCAACATCGCGCCATCATGGCGTTGCCCGCCCGTCACCACAATCGACAGCGGCCGGCCATGCCCCTCGACAGCAAAATGTACCTTCGTGCTCAACCCTCCGCGTGATCTCCCGATCCCGTGACCTGCCGGTTCAATCTCGCATAACGGCAGATTCTTGTAATTCGATAGAGCCCCCTGTGTCCTGATCAGGGCGCGGCAGGTTCGTACCGTGCTGATGAGCACGGTTGATCGTCGCGTCGATTGACACGTTCCAGTCAATGTCGCCCACTGCATCGGCCTCGGCGAGGATGTGCGCGAATACGCGGTCCCAGGTGCCGTCGGTTGCGTAGCGGCGATGCCGCTTCCACACCGTCTGCCAGGGACCATACCGGTCGGGGAGATCTCGCCACGGGATTCCGGTGCGGTACCGGTAGATGATGCCCTCTACAACGCGGCGGCTATCACCAAACGGGCGGCCTTTACGGCCCTCATTCGTTGGCAGAAGTGGTTCAACTCGCTCCCACTGTGCATTCGTGAACTGCGTAAATCTAGACCGTTGTGACACACCTCAATCATGCTCGAGCACAGGCCCACAATTAGGAGACACGCCCTAGCGAACACATTGATGGCATTCGCGAGTGCGTAAGCAAACCACCCAAAAACGAAGACGATCCTTTACACGTTAACTACACCGGAAAACAGGACCCTGAGGACGACGAAGAAGAGCTCTAGCTCCTACTGGAACTGGCTGAGGTCAATGCCTTCCAGCGGGTCCGACTCGCGGATGTCGTCCTCCGGTGGCAGCGGCACCTCGCAGAGTACAACCGCCGCACCACACGGGTCCTGCACGGTTGCCAGCGGGCCGAACTCGGTGGCCTGCGGGGCAACGAGCACGGAACCGCCCAGTTCCTCAGCCTTGGCGACAGCAGCGTCGATGTTCTCCACGCCAAGGTAGGCCAGCCAGCCAACGAAGCTCTTATCTGCCGCATCGGTCTGTGCAGCAACCGAGCTGGCTACCAAGCCAGCGAACGGAGCACCATCTTCCATCGCGACTGCGAAAGTGCCGTGCTCGTTCTTGTTGCGCACTGCGATTTCCCAGCCAAAGAAGTTGTGGTAGAAGTCCGCGACCTGCTCAAAGGTCTCCTCCGGGCCTGCGACCAGCTCGAACCACACCGGGGTGCCGGGCTCGCCCGCGGCGATGAAGGCCTGCTCACCCGGCTGTTCCAGTAGCCCAATCAGGCCACCGGCCGGGTCGGAAACGACGGCCATCGTGGAGCCGTCGACAAGCGGGGTCGGTTCCTGGAAGACCTCGGCGCCGAGCTCACGCGCCTTCTCGACGGCACCAGCGGCGGAGTCGACATGGAAATTCACGCGCCACTGGTTGACGAAGGCATCCTCAGCGTCCTTATCGGCCTCAAGCAGCACCGACACCGGCATTCCGGACAGCATGGCAACGCGGCGACCAGCGGATGCCTCGCGGGCATCCTCATGGATTGGCGCGGTATTGCGATAAGCCCACCCAAGAACGCCGCGGTAGAAGCGCTCGGTCTTACGCGGTGCGGCGGAGAGCAGATCTACGCGCAGGGGCATGCCAAATTCGGCGGGAAATGCGGGCATGAGTTACAAGTTCCTCCACTTTTCAGGATCAAAGTCATCATCGGCGGTGGCCTCATCAAAGTAGTCATCATCGACTTCATCGGCGGTGGCCACGCGTGCCGACATACCGGCAACAGAGACGACGTCCCCTGGACGCAGCACCTTGCCACGGCGAGTGTCGACCTCACCGTTCACGCTGACCTGGCCCTCGGCAATGAGTTCCTTGGCCAGACCGCCCGTTTCCACCAGGTTTGCCAACTTCAGGAATTGCCCAAGACGGATAGACTCGTCCCGGATTGCGACATCGATAGGCTCCATGTCCTTAAGTGTGTCATACCCGGTGAAAATGGTCGGAGTTTGGTTCGGGTCTGGTTCGGGTTTGGAGGCTTGGGAGACCTGGGCGCCACCCCATTTAAACTTCTATTTCGATAAAAACCTCGAACCGCGACGCGGATGAGGCAGCACACCCTAACATCGTTCTCATGTCTAATTCACGGTCCCCGAAGTGGCTCCGGATTGCCAGCGAAGCGCCACCTCGCCCTCCGCTGCGCCATATTATCGCCGCCTCGGTAGCCGTGAGCCTGCCGCTGATGACCCTGGCGCTCATCTCAACTTCTGTCTCTGACCTGCTATTTTTACCCCCTATTGGCGCTGCCATGGCACTTATCGTCGGCGCACCGAACTTACCCCTGGCTCAGCCACGAAATGTCGTGGTCGGACACCTCATCGGCTGCACGACTGGCATCGCAACTCTGCACATGTTGGGTTCGACCATCATTGCTGCAGCGGTTGCCGCCGGCGTTGCCTTCGCGCTCATGCTTCTTGCTCGCGCGGCTCACTCCCCTGCCACCGCTACCGCTATGGTCACCGTGCTAATGCCACACGGCCATGGGCTTGCCAACGACTTCCGCTTCATAGGCTTCATTTTCGCTTCGTCAATCATGATCGTGGTGCTTGGCATACTCGCAAATCGACTGCGCGGCCTTCGGTATCCCACCTACTGGTGGTAGGTGGATTCGGGGTCACGCACTCCGGCTATATACGGCTATCAGTGGGATAATGACACTCATGCCAAAGCAGTGGATCAACAACACGACGACCGAAAAGATTGTCATCGTCGGCGCTGGTGGTTTTGGGCGAAACGTGGTCAGCTTCATTAAGGACATCAATGACTACGCAGCAGCCAACGGCCTACCACCGCAGTGGGAAATCCTAGGCATTATTGATGATGGCACCCCAGACATGACCTTTTTCCACAAAATGGGCGTGCAACTCTTGGGCAAAACCGAAATCCTCGCGGACTTGCCCAAGGGGGCCTACTACACAGTCGCAATCGGCAGCGGCGCTGCTCGACGTTCGATTGCGCAACGCGCAAATGTCGAAGGGCTCATGCCTGCTACCCTGGTTCACCCAGACACCAGCATTGGCGCGCTGGTCACGCTCGGCGAGGGCACAGTCATCTGCCCCGGAGCGCGCCTGACCTGCAATATTGAGGTAGGCAAGCACGCCCAAATCAATATGAATGTCACGATTGGCCACGATGCGGTGCTGCGGGACTACTGCACAATCTTCCCGCTCAATGCCGTGTCGGGCTTTGTCACACTTGGCGAGGCCTGCACACTAGGAGCCAACTCCGTAATCAACCCCGGCCTCACCGTTGGTGAGGGAGCGTACATCGGATCCGGAGCCGCAGTTACTAGAGATGTCGATGACTACACCGTTGTCGCCGGTGTTCCTGCAAGTGTGATTAAGAACCTGCGCTAGCCGAGACGTCCTTATCCGACGAATTCTCATCCGACGAACCGGTGAACTCGGTCATAGTCACTTGCCCCTCTTCCGAGATCCCTTCACGCTTGAGCACCACCAAGATCGTGTCGAGCAGAATCTTCGCATCGAGCAGTAGCGACCAATTATCCACGTACTGCACGTCATACTCGAAACGCTCTTCCCAGGTGATGCCATTGCGGCCCGAGACCTGGGCAAGCCCCGTAATTCCCGGTGGCACCTCATGGCGGCGTGCCTGGCGCGGCGAATAGCGCTCTAGGTACTTCATGCGCAGCGGGCGCGGGCCAACGAGGCTCATGTCTCCACGCAGTACATTGATGAGCTCCGGGAGCTCGTCCAAGCTTGTGGACCGAAGGAATTTTCCCACTTCGGTGAGGCGGGACGCATCGTCGACAAGCCCCTTTGCCGGATTGACGTGGTGCATCGTCCGGAACTTGAGGATATTAAACGGCTCACCATCCTGGCCCGGGCGTTCCTGGCGGAATAGGACTGGCTTTCCCATGGAAAGTCGCACTGCCAGAGCCGTAGCGCCCATAACTGGCGACAGCACAATCAAGCCCGCTGCAGATGCCGCGATGTCGACGCCACGCTTAATTACCCGTTGCGCGCGGATGCTCAGTGAATCCATTGGTTATCTCCTATTTTTCGTTGAACATTTCGCGCAGAAGCTTTTCGGCACGCGCATCGACTTCCGCATTGGAACGGTTCCTGACCAGCCATCCGATTGCACCCACTGCACCGGCCGCGGCAAACGACGCTGCCGCAACGCGCAGCTTCTTGTTGTCATCCTTGTTGTCAGGCGCACTTTGCTTGACGACGGCCACCGCTGGCTCCGGCTCCGGCACAGCCGGCTCCGCGGTATCGGTGACCATGACTGGTTCGGGATCGGCTGCGGGTTCTGGTTGCGGTTGCTCATCCAGCTCAAGTGCTGGTCCATCAGCGGTTTGCCCGATGGGACTTGGCTTTTGCACTGCCTCAGAAGCAAGATTGCCTTCCGCGCCACTTTCGGTCGACTTAGTTTTGTCGCCGCGGAACAAGGAAACAATTCCAACCACGAAGGCAACGAAAAATGCGATTGCAATTTCAAGGCCAATTCGCGGCAGGGTCCGGAACCAGTAAATATGCAGGCCGCCCCAAACCAGGTCACCTAGACCAGCCGCGAAAGTCACTGCGGTAATAAACAATGCTGGTGCCCACCAGCGCGTCTGCAGTGCAGCATGTCCGCGAGTAACTGACCAGTTAAACAGGGCAATGCCGAGTCCGAGTGCTAATCCGCCGATGACGACACCAATGCTGCCCCACATCCAGTACCACTCACCGGTAGCGTTAGCGGCCACCGAATACCAGTCGTACTTCGGGATTGCCTTCTCTGGCTTCCAGTACTTAACCAGCTCGTACCCCACTGCACGAGGCAAATCCCAGCTCTCCGGCGCAATCGGCGTTAGCGGAGTCAGCAGATTTTTTCCGCCTTGAAATTCAAAGCGTCCCTGCTCATGCAGGTCGACCAGGTTGGCAAAAGTAACAAAGGGGTCAGTCAAGGACTCCAGACCTGTGCGGTTGGCTGAATTACCCTTATTGATGCTCTCCTGGTGAGCTTTACGCAGCGTTGCAAACACCATCAACGCACCGGGACCCATAAGAATGGCCAGAAGTTTGATCCAAAAACCACGAACACGAATCGCGAACAACACCAAGAGGCCAAGTCCCACGGCGGCGATACGCAAACGGCCTTGTCCACTATGAATATCTAGGACATATACCGCCGACATACCTAGCACTACCGGTAATGAAAGCACCAGGAGAATCACCGATCGCGACCACCAGGCACCAAAAGCGACCAGCAGGATTCCCACAATTGCTGGGGTTTCAATGATGATGCCGGGCAATAACTCCGAGGCGCGGAATTGGTACGAAAACGCGTACAGCACAAGTCCGATGAAGATGAAAAGCCACCGGCCAGGCAGCACCTTTTTATCGAAACGAATTTCTCGACCCAAGCGCCAAGAAATCATGGTCACGAGAAAGGTCAGCAAGTAGGTGAGGCCAACGGTCGTGCGCAACGCTTCGGCTGAAACTCTTGTGTCATCCCACGCTTCGTAAGCAGGAAAAGCTGCCGTAAACAGGGTCACAAGCGCAAATACGCCCAACGGTGTGATTGTCCGACCGCCGTTGCCCAAGAACGTACGCAGGCAGAACAAAGCCAACAAAATGGTACCGATCTGCGCACCCTGCAGCGGATCCGTCCACGATGTCACTACGACGACTGAGAACAGCCACAGAACCGCCTCGATAGCTGTCAGTTGCGATATCCGGGCTATTCCCACATCGATAGCTTTGGTCATCCCAGCACTTCCTTCAAAACACCTATCACCCGCGCGACGTCGTCATCGTCCAGCGCCGGACCACTAGGAAGAGTAATGCCGCGGGAGAAAAGATTCTCAGCAGTGCCGTTGATGGTCGCCCGCGCGCCCTCGTATACCGGCTGCAGGTGCATCGGCTTCCACAGGTGACGAGCCTCAATTTTGGCCTCACCAAGTGCTGCAATCACGCTGTCCGGGGTCAGCACGCCCTTATCGACGGCCTCCTGCGGCAGCACAATTGAGGTCAGCCAGCAGTTTTCGGTGAAACGCTCGTCGGAGTCAGAGAGCAAGCGGGTACCTTTACCAGGGGCATCGTCGTCAAGCGAGGCGAGCAGATTGATGTACGCATCGCGAATCTGGCGGCGGCGAGCAATCATGCCGTCCAGACGCGAGTGCTGCGCCCGCCCCAGTGCGGCAAGGAGATTGGAAAGTCGGTAGTTGTAGCCGATTTCGGTGTGTTCGTACCAAGCGACGGGCTGACGCGCCTGGGTGGACAGGTAGCGCGCGCGAGCGATGAGATCGGCATCATCGGACAGCAGCATGCCACCGCCGGAGGTGGTCATGATTTTGTTGCCGTTGAAAGACAGCGCGGCGGCACGGCCGAAACTGCCGGCCGGCTGACCATGGACGCTGGCACCGAGCGCCTCGGCGGCGTCCTCGATGAGCGCGATGCCGAGTTCTTCCAGGCGTGGCGCGAAGGCCGGGTAATCGGCGCAGCGGCCAAAGAGGTCCACAATCATCACGGCGGGAACGCTCTTGCCCTCGGCAAGCAGCTCATCGACGGTGCCGAGCAGCAGCTCAGGGTCGATGTTTCCGTCCTCTGCGGCATCGACGAACACCGGCGTAGCACCAACGTAAGCAATGGCGTTGGTCGTGGCCGCGAAGGTCATGGTGGAAACCGGAATGTAGTCACCTTCACCGATCCCCAGCGCAAGCAGCGCCAAGTGCAGGCCAGCGGTGCCAGACGACAGCGCGAGCGCGTGCTCAACACCGCAGCGCTTGGCAATCTCCGCTTCAAACGCGTCTACTTCGGGGCCCAACGGAGCCACCCAACCAGAGTGGAGCGCGCGAACGACGGCCTGTTCTTCTGCTTCGGTGACTGTCGCGAGCGAAAGGAAGATCCGCTCATTGGGCTTGTTAGCGTCGGCGTTAGTCATTACTTCTGCACCTTTCGGACGCGGTTGAGTACCTCGATGAGCTGGTTGTACAGGCTGTCACGGGCAAAACGCTTCTCACCCAGTTCGCGGTTTCGCTGTCCCGCTGCGCGCATCTCATCGCGGTCGGAGATGATCTCAGCGAATCGCTTGGCCGCGGTCGGAATATCGCGCGAGAGACGCCAACCGGCATCGTGCTCGGTTGCGGCTTCCTCCAGCCAGCCACCATGGTTGAACACCACCGGACGCGATGCGGCCATGGCATCGAAGACCTTGTTCAGGGAGTTGCCCTCCAGGCAGGGGTCATCACGCAGCGGCGATAGCGCGATATCGGCGGCAGACACGTACTTGGCGACATCTTCCTTCGGCTGACGGCCGAGGAACATCGCATCGGCATCGAGGCCAGCGTCCTTGGCGCGCTGATACAGCGCGTCCGAGTCGCTTCCCTGCCCCAGCAGGACAAAGCGCACATTCTCCACGCCATCACGACGCAGCTGCGCCGCCAAATCCACAAGCCACTCCAGCTGGTAGGACATGCCAAAACCACCGGCATAGACAGCTACCACGTCATCGCCCCAACCCTGCTCCTTTCGGAAAGCAGCGCGCTGATCGGCCGGGACATCAAAACGCTCAAAGTCCGACGCATTCGGAATCACGGTCACGCGCTTCTTCGGAGCGACCTCTTTGACGCCATCGGCCATCGACGGCGACAGCGCCACGACCTCGCTCGATGCCGCATAAAATGCCTTCTCCAGCTGCTTGGCCAGGAAAATTGCCACCGGATTATTGAGGTAGCCCAACTTGATCGGCACCTCTGGCCACAGGTCACGAATTTCTGCCACCAACGGCGCACGCTGGGTAAACTTCGCCACAATTCCCGGAACCGCCACAGTCAGCGGGGTCGAGGACGCGTAGATCACGTCGGCAGGCACACGGGCAGCGACCGCGGAGGCGCGCACCAGGAAGTTGAAGAAACTGACAATGCGCTCGCGCTTCGACATTTCATTGCGGTATGGAATCGCTAGACGACGCACGTGGATGCCATCAACCGTTTTATCCATGGCCTCATCGCGACCACAGATCATTGTCACCTCGTGGCCTGCGGCGGCCATTCGGCGGGCAAACTCGTAGGGTCGGGAACCACCCGGCTCACCGGGGAGAACAAAGTGCTGGTGGATATAAGTGATTCGCATTGTTTAGGCTTCCTCGATTACGTCGACGGGGAGTTCTTCGGTGGTAGTTGATGGATTCTTCTGGCCTCCGGTTGGCCGCATTAGCGCCACTGCCGCGACCACGGCTGCTGCAAAATAGACAACTGCGCTGGTCCACGCGAGACCGAGGGCATCTCCGAGAAGAATGCCAATCGGGTAACAAATGACAGCGATGACGGCGGAAATAAGTTCCACTCGGCCAATTCGACGGGGATTGTCACTGCCGAGAATTTCACCGCACAGGTGTCGGTAGCAGCCGAGCACCACGGCCGCGATAGTCAGTGGCAGCACCAACTCCCGGGCAGGCTCAAACTCATGGCCGAATACCGGCACGATAAGGAAGTAGAGTGCCACCCCACCGAGCGCACCAAGTGCCCCGTACGCTGCAGTGACTATGCCAAGGTGTCGGAGCACACGAGATGGGGTGAGTTCGCGACCCCTCTGGTCGCTGGTGCGCTGATCGGCGACTGACTGCGCGATCCAGTACAGCGGTTCCGTCGCCGTCGCCACGACTACGAAAAGACCTAACGACGCCGGTGAGGCCAGCGCCGGCAGCAAAACGCGACCCAAGCGTGTGGTCGTCAGCGGCCCCAGACCCGATGCGATGAATGGGGCATTTGTTCGAGCCGTCTCTACCACTCCGCCAACACGGGAATCGGTGTGTTTGCGTGACTTCGCTAGCGACCAGATTGCCAGTGGCAGTGCCGGGAAGATATAGGCCGCAGCCCACCAGCGCCAGTCTTCGACTCCGGCGAAATATAGCGCAGCGCTAATAAGCAGTACTGAGCCCTGGAAACCGATGAATACTACGACGAAGAAGGACACTCGATGGCGGCTGATAGCCATGGCACGAACCATGGAAAATGACACGGTAACCAAGGCGACGACGCCGGCCATCGCCGTCCATGGTCCGTAGACGACACCTGCAATGGCACAGGCAATCAGAGCGACTACAGTCATGGCGAAACCACTCGGAATGAGACCGTGGTCGTAATCATCGCGGCGCAGCAAAAGCCGATCGGCCCCAAAGCCGACGAATGGCGCCACAATATAGGCGAACTGCAAAACGGTAGCGACCTCGCCTCGACCGGCGGGCCCCAGCACTCGCGCGGAAAGAATACTGACCACAAAGGCGACGACTGCGGCGAGCGCTGAAGCTGCCGAAATCGTCGCAACTGTTCGAACTCTTTGCGCCAGCTGCCCGGAGTTAGAGGAGCTGGTGGTTGTCACGGTGGGGAGTCATCCTAACTATTTTGCTTTCGAGCTAGCGGTTGCAAGTGATTGTGCACCGGTGGGATGCGCCTCAATACTGCTTTGCGCCCCACCGTGCTCTGCAAGCCAACGACGTGCCGCATCGTGATCATGTGTGCACGGAAGAATCCGCGAATTCAGCCGTTCCGGCTCAACACGTACCTCAGTGATTAGCGGATGACGATCACCGATCTTGGGAACCTCGCGGTCATCAACCAAATCCTCGGAGATTTTCTCACCTTCGCGAAGACCCGTGTAGACAATCTCTACGTCTGCGTCATGGAGCCTGATCAGGTTCTCCGCCAGCTCAGCAATCTTGACCGGCTTACCCATCTCCAGCACCAGAGTCTCACCGGACTCTGCAATAACGGTAGCCTGCAGCACCAGCTGCGATGCCTCCGGAATGGTCATGAAGTAGCGCTGAACGTCAGGATGCGTCACCGTCACCGGGCCGCCCTCTTCAATCTGACGCTGGAAAGTCGTAATGACTGAACCACGCGAGCCAAACACGTTACCGAAGCGGACAGATGCCCAGACACCTTCGTGAGTTTTCCCCATGTGCGCAGTCAGACGTTCCGCAGCGCGCTTGGATTCACCCAGAATCGAGGCCGGGTTCGCAGCCTTGTCCGTGGAAATATTAATAACGGTTGAAACGTTGGCCGCAGCCGCTGCATCCAGGACGTTCTGAGTTCCGATGACATTGGTTTGAACTGCTTCTGCAGGGTAGCTCTCCAACAGCGGCAGGTGCTTGAGAGCTGCAGCATGGTAGACAACATCGGGCTTGCGCTCGGTGAAGATCTGCGTCAGCATTTCCGCGTCACGGATATCAGCCAGGACGGTATCGGAGCCGTCGAGAAGCGCCGAACCCGTCAGCGACAGCTGCGTGGCATGCAAGCCGCCCTCATCGCGATCCAGCATAATCAGTTCTGCCGGCTCAAAGCGGTGAACCTGTCGGCAGATTTCGGAACCGATAGAACCTCCAGCGCCGGTAACCAGCACCTTCTTACCGCGGATTATGGAAGCGACCCTGGATTCATCCAGGTGCAGAGGCTGACGGCCAATGAGGTCGGCGATGTTAATTTCGCGCACCTGCGAGGTAGCGACAGCACCACGGTGGCGCGAGTACTCTTCCACCGGCGGCAGAATGAGCAGGCGCAGCGACGATTCCTCACAAATGTGGTTGAGGACGTTGATGCACTCAGTGGACAGTGGCTCATCAGTAGCAATGATGACCGACTGCGCCGAAGTGCGCGATGCGAGCTCACCCAGCTGATCAATTCCACGAATCACGCGGAGACCATGGATACGAGAAATATGGTTCTCGCGGCTTTCCTTGGGATCGACGATTCCAACCAAGTGGAAGCGGTTCTCACGGGAGATACCGGAATCCGTAAGACTGTTAATAAAGAACTTGGCTCGACGGCCTGCACCGAGAACAATCAAGCGATCATCCGTCTGACGGGAGCCAAAGTTGTTGGTAATCCAGCGAGCGAGAGTTCGGGTATAGATACTTGCCAAAGTTGCGACACAGCCACCTGCGAACGGAACGTACCACGCAATTTCCGGGAAGGTCTTCAGGATTTGAGCTAACCCAGTGGCTGCGGTAGCGCCGCCCATGCTGATGCTCAGCAGAACAATATCTTCAGTTCGACTGCCGGGCCATACGCGTTGTGGGTTGGTGTACTCCCCGAGCAGCAGGCCGAGCAGGACGATGACGGCCACGGCGACAGCGACAACCAAAAAATTAGTGCCTGATATTTCAGAGAAAGATACCAATTCACCGCGGACGATTCCGTTAGCGGCGGACAGCGCAATCAGCCAGGCGAGTACGTCAAATACGCACCAGGCGAGCTGCTTCCAGTCTCGGATAAACATTCTTATGCCTTTTACTGCTGGTTAAATTTTCTTACGCACAATGCGTTCCACAGGCTTGGCATACTATGCGATATGAACTACATTTACAGCCCCCTACTACAAAGGGCTACCCCATCGTTCGGGTAGCCAAAAAGCCACCTTTACCACTCATCATTCTCCCTGGCAAAACAACGTTTCACCAACTGTTTACTGAAGCTTCAATCTGTTTACATTCGTCTAACTAGCTGTACAAACTAGCTTCTAACGTAACCACTTCCTGACGATTGCAATTAATGCACAATCACCTCTTTATTGAGATGTTTATTCAAGGAAGTATTTGCGTGAATACTCAAACAATCGTTTTTGACAAAAGGGTTACACTTCCCCGTGAGCACATCATCAACGCGTCGGGCACGCGCTTTCATCACCCGGAAGCCCTTCCTTACTACCCTGATGCTGATTCAAAACCGGATGGGTCAGACACAGAAGACCACACAGTTCTGGCAGGCCCACAAAAACGGCGAAGACCCGACCAAATAAAAGCACTCTTACATGCGCCCATATTAAATGCGCACCCAGTATGCGTATTATTGATATATGTCGTCGCACGCCACACCAGAACCCCAATCCCCCACAACCAAACCGCCTACTAAGCCTGGCAAGAAGCGCCGCATGTCCTGGCATCGCAAGGCCGGTATGCCAGTGCGCTGGTGGTTCGCCTCCATCATTGTGGCAGCACTCATTCACCCTTTCGTCACCGATAGCCGTTGGCTGTTGGTGCATCTCTTTACCCTCGGCGCAGTCACCAACTCCATCCTCATCTGGGGCCGCCACTTCACCGAAAAGCTACTGAAAATCGACGTGCCCGTTGGCAATCGGAAGATTCAGTTGGCAAATATTTACCTGCTCAACGTAGGTATTGTCGCAACGGTCGTCGGCAAGCTCGGTGACTGGTGGCCGGTGACCACCGTCGGCGCGGCGGTCGTCGGCGTCGCCGTCGCATGGCATGCGATTTCCCTCGGCCGCGACCTGATGGCGAAGCGCGATCGGCCATTCGCCATTTCCGTTGCGCACTACGTCGCGTCGGCATGTCTACTGCCCATCGGCGCTGCACTCGGCGCCATCCTCGCATCTCCAAAGGGCAAAGCGCTTCACGACGACCTCCTATTGGCACACGAAGCCGTCAACCTCATTGGCTTCCTCGGGCTCGCGGCCTGCGGCACGCTCATCACCATGTTCCCAGCGCTGTGGCGAACCCAGATGTCGCCGCATTCCCGCCCGAAGCTGGCACTAGCAATACAGCTCATAGGTATCGCGATTACCGCGATCGGTGCACTGACCAGCATCAACTGGATCGCCTCGGTCGGCCTTGGCATCATCACTATCGGCTGGGTCATAGCCGCCATCCCGTGGGCGCACAACGTCATGACCGTCGCTAAAGACCCCCGCGACCGCCTCAGCTACCCGGCGCTGTCTGTCGCGGCCGCCATCGTATGGCTAATCGGCACACTCACAGTCGCCACAGTCAAGGCGCTTGACGACGGCTTCGTAATCTCATCCCTCACGCTGCCGCTGGTAATCGGTTTCGGCGCCCAGTTGCTTATCGGCATGATGAGCCAACTCCTGCCCGCCACCATCGGCGGAGGTGCTGGCCCAGTCTCTGCCGGTATGAAGGAACTTGACCGCGCGGGCGCATTTCGCTGGTCGACCATCAATATTGGTCTGGCACTGTGGCTAATGCCGCTGCCTTCCTGGACCAAAGTGGCGGTCTCCGCAATGGTCTCCCTTGCCTTGGTGTCTTATCTGCCACTTGTCGGCCGGGCCGCAAAGGCACAGATTGGTGCGCTGAAGGAACGCCAGAAGGCACGAGCTAACAAGGAAGCATCGCCGAAGCCGGTCGAGCTGCAAGCAACCGCGCGTCGTCTCGGTGCTCAAACTACCGCTGCTCTGGCTGTATTAGGCCTGGTAGTAACCGTCGGCGTTGCGCTGAGCGGTAGCGGTGGCGGTACGAGCAGCATTGAAACCACCGGCGATGTTGCGCCCACCGGAGAAACCGTCGAGGTCACGGTCACTGCCAACGATATGACCTATACCCCGAACGTCATTGAGGCGAACCCCGGCGACCGCCTGGTCATCACCATGGTCAACGCGGATTCCCAAGTCCACGATCTGCGCTTGGCCACCGGCGAGGACACCGGCCGAGTCTCCCCCGGCGACTCCGCCACCATCGAAGTGCCGGTCGTCCCTGGCGACATTGACGGTTGGTGCACCATTGCTGGCCACCGCCAGATGGGCATGACGCTCACAGTTAATGCAGGTGGTTCGAATCATTCACACCACACTGGGAACAGCAGCCACTCCGACCTCGCAACGCCAGGCGCACTCGGGAATGTCGGCGAGCTACCCGGCCCGGATTCCCCCACCATCAACCCGCTATTAGAACCCGCCGAGGACGCCACGGTTCACCACGTCACGCTGCGAGCCAGCGAGTTCACCGGCTACGCTGCCCCTGGCGTCGAGCAGCAGCACTGGGTCTACAACGGCAAACCGCTGGGGCCAACTCTGCGCGGCAAGGTGGGCGACGAGTTCGTCGTCACGCTCATTAATGACGGCACCATGAGTCACTCCATCGACTTTCACGCCGGCATTGTTTCGCCGGACGAGCCAATGCGCGACATCGCCCCTGGTGAGAAGCTTGAGTACCGCTTCCGTGCTGACCGCGCGGGCATCTGGATGTACCACTGCGCAACCATGCCCATGTCCATGCACATCGCTGCCGGTATGCACGGTGCCGTCATCATCGACCCACCGAATCTCACTGATGTTGACCACGAGGTTCTTCTGGTGCAGTCGGAAAGCTACTGGGGCGAGGACGGCCCCGACGCCGACAAGACCATGGCCGAGGACCCCGATATCTACAAGTTCAACGGCTACCCCGACCAGTATCTCACCCACCCAATTCGCATTCGCGCAGGTGAGACGGTACGTTTCTGGGTACTTGCCGCCGGCCCCAACAAGGGCACGAGCTTCCATATCGTCGGCACGCAGTTCCATCGCGTGTACAAGGAGGGCGCGCTTTTGCTTGACGACGGCGTGGGCGGTGCCCAAGCCCTTGACCTCGGTGCCGCGCAGGGTGGTTATGTTGAGGCCGAATTCCCGGAGCCTGGCACGTACCGCTTTGTCGACCACCAGATGGTGCATGCCGAAATGGGGGCACGCGGCAACATAGTGGTGAACTAAACCAGGGTTTACAACTTAATTGGAGCATCCTCCGGCTCGACAGCGCGCGGCAGATTGGACTCGCCCATCAAGTACTGGTCCACGGCCTCGGCGCAGGCGCGACCTTCGGCGATAGCCCACACAATCAGGCTGGCCCCGCGGCCATTGTCACCGGCCACGAACACCGGACCGTCGAAGTTCTGCTCGATGTCGCTGCGCACGGCGAGGTAGTCGTCGTCACGCATCATCATACCGCGATCGTTGAACTGAATCCCCAGTTCATGGGGCAGACCGCCGCGCTCCGGACCGGAGAAGCCCAGCGCGATGAGAACTAGGTCGGCGTCGAGCTCGAAATCCGTATCCTCCATGGGCACACGCTTGCCATCGATGACCTCGACCTCGTTGGCGGACAGGCCGGTCACGTGACCGTCCTCGCCGTGGAAGGAGACGGTGTTGACGTTGAAGACGCGCTTGCCCAGGGTCTCGCCGGTGACGCGAGCGTTGAAGCCGAGTGCCTCGGTAACCTCTGGTGGTTCGGAACCGGTGATGGTGTACTCGCCCTCTTCGTGGGCAGTCGCCACACGCCAGACCAGCGGATACATCGGCCACGGAGTCGACGCCGCACGGGACTTCGGCGCACGCGGGCGAATATCGAACTGCGTGACGGACGCCGCTCCCTGGCGCAGCGCGGTACCGAAGCAGTCAATGCCGGTGTCACCGCCGCCAATGACAACGACCTTCTTGCCCTTCGCATCAATCGGCGGGGTGTCGAGCTCGCCTGCGGCAACGCGGTTGGCACCCGGCAGGTACTCCATAGCCTGGTGAATACCCTCCAAATCACGGCCATCGACAGGCAGGTCGCGGGCCAGTGACGCGCCGGTAGCTAGGACCACTGCATCGAATTCGGCCAGGTCAGCAGCCGTCGGTGAGATGTTGGTGCGGAACTCAGTGCCCTCGATTTCCATCTGCTCGAGACGACGGTCGAGGAAACGCTGCTCCATCTTGTAGTCCGGCACGCCGTAGCGCATCAGACCACCAATCTTGTCGTCGCGCTCGAAGACCGTGACATCATGCCCGGCGCGAGTCAGCTGCTGTGCTGCAGCAAGGCCCGCCGGCCCGGAGCCGATGACAGCGATGTGTTGGCCGGTGTCGAAAGTCGGCACAATCGGCTGCACCCAGCCCTCATCGAAGCCGCGTTCAACGATGGCCAGCTCGATGTTCTTAATGGTCACGGCATCATCATTGATGCCGAGCACACAACCGCCCTCGCACGGAGCCGGACACAGGCGACCGGTCCACTCGGGAAAGTTATTGGTGGCGTGCAAGCGCTCGAAAGCCTCGTGCCAGCGGTTCTGACGAACCAGGTCATTCCACTCCGGAATGATGTTGCCCAGAGGACAGGCCGAGTGACAAAACGGCACGCCGCAGTCCATGCAGCGGGTCGCCTGCTGTTGCAGGTGCTCCTGACTAGCCTCCTCATAGACCTCTTTCCAGTCCATCAGACGCAGCGGAACCGGGCGATGAGCAGGCTCTTCGCGCTGGAATTTCATGAAACCCTTCGGATCAGCCATTGGTTACTGCCTCCATGATTGCCTCGTTGATGTCAGCGTCGTTGTCCTTTGCCTTCGCGACTACGTCGAGAATTCGGGCGTAATCACGCGGCATAATTTTGATGAACTGTGCGGCCGGGAACCGAGTCTTAGAACCCGTGAGCTTGCGGTGCTTCGACAGCGTTGCCTCCAGCCAGCTGATGTCCTCATCGTCGAGAGGCACGATGTCGACCAACTCGGTGTTGATGTTCGCCCGCGTCGCCTCGTTATCCAGCAGGTAGGCGATACCGCCACTCATACCGGCGCCGAAGTTGTGACCGACCGGGCCCGCCACTACGACGCGGCCACCGGTCATGTACTCGCAACCGTGGTTACCGATGCCCTCGACCACGGCCGTGGCACCGGAGTTACGCACGCAGAAGCGCTCACCGACAGTGCCGCGGACGAAGATCTCACCGCTGGTGGCACCAAAACCAATGACATTGCCGGCAATGGTGTCGGTAGCCACATCCGCGGTCGGCGGGGCCGAACGTGAAGGTCGAACCACAATCTTGCCACCGCACAGGCCCTTGCCGACGAAGTCGTTGGCATCGCCCTCCAGCTTGATGGTCACACCGGCCGGCAGGAACGCACCCAGCGAGTTACCGGCGGAACCGAGCAGGTTGACGACGATGGAGTCGTCGGCAAGCCCCTGCTTACCTGCGACTTTGGTGACTTCATACCCCAGGCGCGTGCCCACGGAACGGTTCACATTGCTGATGGCATGGTGCAGCGATACCGGTGTCGGCGCCAGCCCATTCGCGCGCGCCGTACGCAGCGCGGGCTGCGCTTCGTCGATGAGGCGCTCATCCAACGCGCCCTCAAGGCCGTGGTCCTGCGCCTTCGTGCAGTAGGAATCCTGGTCCGCAAAGAAGGGGCTTTCGGCAACGTGCAGGATTCGCTCCAGGTCAAGCTTTGCGACGCGCGGAAGGTTGTCGAGATCCTTGCGCGGACGCAGGCACTCGGCATGTCCGACCGCTTCGTCAATGGTGCGGAAACCCAGCTCAGCGAGGTATTCACGGACCTGCTGGGCGATGAAGGTGAAGAAGTTGACCACGTGCTCGGCACGGCCGGTGAACTTGCTCCGCAACTTCGGATTCTGGGTGGCAATACCGACTGGACAGGTGTCCAGGTGGCAGACGCGCATCATGACGCAGCCCTCAACCACCAGCGGAGCGGTGGCAAAACCAAACTCCTCAGCACCCAGCAACATCGCGACCACGACATCACGACCGGTCTTGAGCTGGCCATCGCACTGCACGCGGATGCGGTCGCGCAGCCCGTTGAGCATCAGGGTCTGCTGGGTTTCAGCGAGCCCCAGCTCCCACGGACCGCCGGCGTGCTTGAGACTGGTCAGTGGCGAGGCACCAGTGCCGCCATCGTGGCCGGAGATCAGCACGACGTCGGCATGCGCCTTCGAGACACCAGCGGCGACGGTGCCCACGCCCTGCTCGGAGACGAGCTTGACGTGAATGCGGGCGCGCGGATTGGCGTTCTTGAGGTCGTAGATGAGCTGTGCCAGATCCTCGATTGAGTAGATGTCGTGGTGCGGTGGCGGCGAGATCAGACCCACGCCCGGGGTGGTGATGCGGACTTCCGCGATCCACGGGTAGACCTTGTTCGGTGGCAACTGGCCACCCTCGCCGGGCTTTGCACCCTGGGCCATCTTGATCTGGATGTCGGTGCAGTTGGACAGGTAGTGGCTGGTCACACCGAAGCGGCCCGATGCGACCTGCTTGATGGCAGAGCGTTTCCAGTCGCCGTTGGCCTCCATTTCGAAACGGTCTGGGTCCTCGCCGCCCTCGCCGGAGTTGGACATGGCGCCCAGGCGATTCATAGCGATGGCCAGCGTCTCATGTGCCTCCGCAGAGATGGAGCCATAGCTCATTGCGCCGGTGGAGAAACGCTTGACGATGCTCGAGACCGGTTCGACCTCTTCAATGTCGATCGGCTCGCGATCTGAGGCGAACTCGAGCATGCCGCGCAGAGTTGCCAGCTGCTTGGTCTGCTCATCAACCTTGTTGGTGTAGTCGCGGAAGACCGCGTACTGACCAGTGCGGGTCGCATGCTGCAGCGTGTAGATTGTCTCTGGGTTGAATAGGTGGTACTCGCCTTCGCGACGCCACTTGTACTCGCCGCCGAGATCCAGCTCACGGTGTGCCTGCTCTTCCGGACGCGGCAGGAATGCGCTGCGGTGACGGGCGGCAACATCTTCTGCGACCTCGTCGAGACCAATACCTTCCAGCGGAGAAACAGCGCCGGTGAAGTACTCGTCCAGGAACTCCTGCGACAGACCGACGGTGTCGGCCAGCTGAGCGCCACGGTAGGACTGCAGTGAGGCGATACCCATCTTGGACATGACCTTCAGCACGCCCTTGGAGGCAGCCTTGCAGTAGTTCGAGCAGGCCTGATCCAACGTCAGAGCTCCGAGCTGGTCCTTCATGCGCAGCTCATCGATGGTTTCGAAAGTCATGTATGGGTTAATGGCATCGGCACCAAAGCCCAGCAGCATGGCCATGTGGTGCACCTCGCGGGCGTCGCCAGCCTCAATGATGAGGCTGGCGCGCGTGCGAGTGCGCTCCTCCACCAGGTGGTGGTGGACCGCGGAGGTCAGCAGCAGCGACGGGATGGGGGCAAAGCGCTCGTTGGACTCACGGTCAGACAGCACAATCAGTCGGGCACCACGGTCAATGGCCTCAGAGACCTCACGGCGAACACGACGGATAGCGTTGCGCAGGCCACGGCCACCGCGGGCGACCGGGTACAGGCCAGAGATGACCTCGGCACGGAACTCGGAGTACTCCTCGTTCTTGCCCGCCTGGCACAGGGTGACAAAGTCGTGGTTGTCCAGGATTGGATGCTCAAGCCGGATGCGACGGGCGGCATCGGCGGTGGGCTCCAGGATGTTGGTCTCTGCACCCAGCAACGTATTCATGCTGGTGATGGACTTTTCGCGCAGCGAGTCCAACGGCGGGTTGGTAACCTGCGCGAACCGCTGCGAGAAGAAGTCGAACAGCATGCGAGGGCGGTTGGACAGTGCCGCAATCGGCGTGTCTGAGCCCATCGAACCCAGGCCCTCCGCGCCGGTGAGTGCCATCGGGCGGATGATGAGGTCAACGTCTTCTTCGGTGATGCCGAAGACGCGCTGTCGTAACACCGCGCGGGCATGCGGCATGTACTGGTAGCGCTCTCGTGGCAGGTCGGTGATGTCGACCAGGCCCTCTTTGATCCATTCCTCGTATGGCCCGGTGGCGGCCAGCGTGGACTTAATCTCCTTGTCCTCAATAATGCGACCGGCCTTCATGTCCACCAGGAACATGCGCCCCGGCTGCACGCGCGTGCGCTGCACAATCTGCTCCGGCGGGATATCCAGGACACCAGCTTCGGAGGCCATCACCACCAGGCCCTCGTCGGTCACCCAGATGCGCCCCGGGCGCAGACCATTGCGATCCAGGGTGGCACCGATGACCTGGCCGTCGGTAAAGCAGATGGCAGCGGGGCCGTCCCACGGCTCCATCAGGCAGGCGTGGTACTCGTAGAACGCGCGAACCTGCGGGCTGAGATTGTCGTCGTGCTCCCAGGCCTGCGGAACCATCATCATGACCGCATGCGGGAGACTACGACCACCGAGATGCAGTAACTCCAGGGCCTCGTCGAAACGCGCAGTGTCAGAACCGTTGGGGTCGCACACCGGCAGCGCGCGGTCGATGTTGCCCAGCTTGCCAGAGCGAATTAGCGACTCGCGGGCGCGCATCCAGTTCTCGTTGCCGCGCACGGTGTTGATTTCGCCATTGTGAGCGACGTAGCGGTACGGGTGTGCCAGCGGCCAGGACGGGAAAGTGTTCGTGGAAAAGCGTGAGTGCACGATGGCGAGCGCGGAAGTGACTTCCTTCTGCTGCAGGTCAAGGTAGAAATCCTTCAGCTGCGGAGTAGTCAGCATGCCCTTGTAGACGATCGTGCGGCTGGACAGCGACGGGAAGTACACGGTGTCGCCACCAGAGCCCTCGCCAGCGCCCTGTTCACCCAGCTCACGCTCGCAGCGCTTACGCAGGAAGAACATCTTGCGGTCGAGATCGATATCGCTGAGCTGGCGACCCTCGTAGTTCTTCGCGGTAACGAAGAGCTGACGCAGCACCGGCATAGCCTGGCGAGCCATCTGGCCAAGCCCGTCAGCGTTAATCGGCACATCGCGCCATGCCAAGATCTCGATGCCCTCTTCGGCGCAGATGTCTTCAATAGCCCGGATGGCATCAAGGGTGGCCATGCGCGACTGCGGCAGGAACGCAATACCGGTGGCGTAGGTGCCAGCCGGCGGCAAAATGACGCCTTCCTTGCTCAGCTCAGCACGGTAGTAGGCATCCGGAACCTGAATGAGAATGCCGGCACCGTCGCCGGTGGTCTTCTCAGCGCCGGCGGCACCGCGGTGGTCGAGGTTGACCAGTGCCTGGATGCCCTTTTCCACAATGTCATGGGTCTGGCGACCGTAAATGTCGGCAACAAAGGCCACGCCACACGCATCATGTTCGTTCGACGGGTGGTAGAGACCTTCCCTCTGAGGACCACGAGGCAATGTGGTCGCTGTTTCGGTCAGAGTCATGGCTGTCTTAGCTGTCATGGCTGTTTTCCCCTTGTAGGTGCAATGTGCCAATTGGGGGACACGGGTTATCTATATTTCCAACTGTTTTAACAATGCACATTCATCTAGGCGTATTGCAATACGTATTTAGGGAAATTGCTATATTTACCCACCCCCGAAGGAGCTAGAACACCCTTCCCGTTCGACTAAAACCGGGCTTTTACTACCCGCTTTAACGCCATAACCCCCTAATCGAGCTACCACCCCCGCTAACTACGCACAATTGTTCGATTCTTTAGCAAACCTCCCTCCATACCCAATCCGCCCCCACCGCTATGGTTAGCTCCATGCTCGCCAACCGTCGTTTCCGCTCGCCACTGCAGGGCCTCGCCCTCCTTATCGGCGCAGCGACAATCCTCAGCGGCTGCACGGCCCCCACAGCCCCCACTCCAGAGAGCCAGTCATACAGCCCGGCACCGGCACCCGCATTTACGCCCGAGCCAGAGGAACCCGCGCCCGAGATTCCCGAAGCGCCCCACACCCCCGCCGCCCCGGACACCCCAGCGCCCGGCACATCGCCTATCGACGGCATCCGTAGCGCCCTCAAACAGCTGGAGGTAAAAGGGCGCGCACCGAAAACCGGCTATGCGCGCGATGAGTTCGGACAACGTTGGAGTGACGACGTCTCTGCCGAGTTTGGGCACAACGGATGTGACACGCGAAACGATATTTTGAATCGTGACCTTATTAATAAGGAGTACAAACCAAATAGCCACGATTGCGTCGTGCTTTCAGGGCAATTACTGGATCCCTATACCGGCACGATGATTGAGTTCCAGCGTGGCCGCGATACCTCTTCTGCCGTTCAAATCGACCATGTCGTAGCCTTAAGCGACGCCTGGCAAAAGGGGGCACAGCAACTCCCGCCCGAGGTTCGGCAGGACTTTGCCAATGACCCCCTCAACCTCTTGGCCGTCGATGGCCCCGCCAATCAACAGAAGCGGGATAGCGATGCCGCATCCTGGGTACCCGCCAATAAGCCATTTCGCTGCCAGTATGTCGCTCGCCAGGTGGCAGTAAAACAGAAATACCACCTGTGGCTCACACAGGCGGAGTACGATGCCATCGACCGTTGGCTCTCTACCTGCACACCAGAGGATGAGCCCGCACTTGCCGCCCTAACCCTGAATTAGGGCAACTTCCTCCGGCGCTCACCGATGCCACACACCGAGGCTCAAGCCGGCGAATATGTCACCTATTTAGCTACGTGTTCGCAACCTCCGCCCCTCCTAGTCGCGAACATTTCTATTTTTCTGAAGATTCCTAGCCCCCTAATTTCTGGGGGCGACCGCCATTCAGCTACTGCCCGCCCCGTCAAACAAACCAACCGAAAACCCCTGGGTTCATAGAGTTATATACGTCAATATCAGAATTGAATTCGTTACCGCAGTGTTATCATTTCGTTATATTCACTGCTTTCTGTCGGTTTATAACTGTTTGATAACACTGTATCCTCTAGCCCGTACGCGAAAAGGTACCCGTCGTAAAGCATTGCGCACGCCGACTGCGTATTTTTTACTTTTCTTCGTGGAAACTACTTTTTGACGCGGCACAGGTTTGTTAAAGTCTGGTTGTTACAAAATCGCACTACCGTGACTGATGGTGTCAGTGTGACTAAAGAGTCGCTTGGCGCTATTAATCGCTTGTCCATCATCTTGGAGGATTCTCACCCATGGCAGCTGAAATGAAGGCTCCGGAAGTACCACTTGGGCTCCAAATCAAGGCTTTTGCCCAGTCGATTCCACCACTCCTGCGTACTGGTGCCCTGTACATGACTCCGAAGACGGCGCCGAAGATTCTCGATTACCTGCGTCGCCTGAAGTTCTCCGTCGCCAGCCTGATTTCCATGAGTGCGCTGCGCTACCCGGATCGCCTCGCCCTTGTCGACGATGACGGTGAACTCACCTATTCTCAGCTGCTTGACAACTCTCACGCCCTGGCTCGCGCCTTGATGGACCGTGGCATGACCCAGAAGTCCAGCTTCGGCGTTATCGCACGCAACGGCCGCGGCATCATCCTGCCGATGGCCATCAAGGGATTCATCGGCTCCGAAATTATGCTGATGAACATCGGCTCCGGCCCGACTCAGATTCGCGGTGTCGTTGACCAGAATAAGGCCAAGTTCCTGTTCGTCGATGACGAGTTCCTGGGCAACCTGCCAGAAGACCTCGACGATGTCACCGTCGTTATTACCTCCGTGACCAAGCCGGAGACCCGCAAGAACGCGGGCAAGAACTTCGTGTTCATGGAAGACCTCATTGAAGAAGGTCGTACATCGAACGCCAAGCTAGATCCGAAGCCGGAGCAGGGACGCATCATCATCATGTCCTCCGGCACCACCGGCATCCCGAAGGGTGTCCTGCGCAATGAGCCCAAGACACCGGCAACCGTGGGTGCAATCGCCGATCGTATTCCGTGGCGCCGCAACATGGTCATTCACCAGTCCGCATCCATGTTCCACGCCTGGGGCTGGGCAAATGTGCTGATTGGCATGGCTACCGGCTCCACCATTGTCACCATGCGTGTCTTCGACCCGAAGAAGGCTGTTGACCAGTGTGAACAGTACGGCTGTAACGGCATGATTTCCGCGGCCTTCTTCCTGCGCCAGATCAAGGATGTTCTGGATGAGGAGCCGAACCGCAAGATTGGCCCGTTCCGCTTCATTGTCTCCTCTGGTAACGCCATCCCGGGCTGGCTCGTCTCCGCGCTGACTCACCGCTTCGGTCCGGTTATCTGTAACTTCTACGGCTCCACCGAGGCCGGCCTGTGCTCCATCGCATCCGGCGCGGACCTCGCAGCCCGCCCGGACTCCGCAGGTCGCCCGGCAATTGGCGCCAAGGTTCGCATCCTGGGTGACGACGGCAAGGAAGTCGAGCCGGGTGAGGTTGGCATGATCCACACCGCTCAGGAGCTCTCCTTCATCGGTTACCTGAACAAGAAGGACAAGTTCACCACCGTCGATGGCCTGTTCCAGATTGGTGACCTCGGCCGTATCGACCAGGACGGCTACCTGTACATCTGTGGTCGCTCCGACGACATGGTGATCAAGGGCGGCGAGAACGTCTTCCCACGCGAGGTCGAAGAAATTCTGGGCCCGGTGCCGGGTATCGCCGATGTCTTCTGCCACGGCAGCAACGAAAACGACGAGATTTTCGCTGACCTGTTCCTCTACGTTGTCCGCGAGGACAATGAGGCCGGCAAGAACCTCACCGAGGACATGCTGCGCGAGTACGTCCGCGAAACTCTGGCCGAGCACTCCACTCCGGACCGCGTCTTCTTCGTCGACTCCCTGCCGCGCAACGCCATCGGCAAGGTTGTCCCGCGCGAGGTCAAGGCAATGCACGAGCGCCTGAATCTGGACGCTCAGTAAGAAGCCTGTACACGAAAGTGTGCCCACCGGCTATCCGCCTGGTGGGCACACTTTTTGCTTATTTCCGCTACCTTTTACACGGCTATCCGCGCGGGCGCACCTGGATTTCATCCACGTTGGCATCCGCTCCGGTATCAACGGCCAGACGTACCGCGGCTGCGATTGATTCAGGCCGCATGAACTTCGTGCCGTCGTAACGCCAATCCGCATCATCGCGGTGCCAATTCGACTGCAGCTGAACCTGCATATCGGTATCGACGCGCCCGGGGTGCACGGAGCTGACTCGTACCGCGCCACGCTCTTCCTCGCGCAGCGCATCGGTGAAGGCCCGCAGCGCGAACTTCGACGCCGCATACGGCGAAGTACCAGCTGAAGCGCGAAATCCCGAGCCCGAGTTGATTGTCACCAGCGTGCCCTCCGCCTTGCGCAGCGCTGGCAGCAGCTGGCGTGTCAGGTCGGCGACGGCGACGACGTTGATGTCCATAATTCGCGACCAGTCCGCACGCGAAACCTCCGCCACGTCCCCATCGACGTACACGCCCGCCGAGTGCACGAGCACATCCAGCCCGCGCCCACCGAGCGCCTCCAACAGCTTTGCCACTTCCGCGTTTACGGCGTCGGTATCACCCAGATCAGCAACGAATACGCTTGCCGACGGCAACTGCGACGCCACCTTCTCGGCAGACTCAGCACTGGTAGCGCCCACAATGACATGGTGGTCACGGGAGAGATCCTTGGCGACCGCCAGGCCAATACCACGGCTTGCACCCGTGACCAGGGCAATCTTGGTGTCAGCGGCAATATCGATGCTCATGTACGGCTCCTCTATGTAGTCGGTTTACTTCTTCGGCTTCGCGCCGCCCACCTGGTCGATGGGGGTCACCTGCAGGAAGTCAATGTTGACGCGCTTCGGACGGGTGGCCGCGAACACAATGATGTCGGCAACATCATCGGCGGTCAGCGACTCAACGCCATCGTAGACCGCTGCGGCCTTGGTCTCGTCGCCGTCGAAACGCACGAGTGAGAAGTCGGTGTGGACGCGCCCCGGATCGATTTCGGTGACGCGCACGCCATCGGCAGCAACCTCTTGACGCAGGACTTCCACCAGCGCGCGCTCAGCGTGCTTGGCTGCGTTGTAACCGGCGCCGCCGGTGTAGACCTGACGGCCGGCAATCGAGCCGACGGTGAGCACAATGCCGCTAGTGGACTTCAATGCGGGCAGCAGCGCGCGGGTGACGCGCAGGGTGCCCAGCACGTTGACCTCGTACATCCAGCGCCACTTTTCCTCGACAGCGCCTTCAACCGATTCCATGCCCCAGGCGCCACCGGCGTTGTTAACCAGCACGTCGACGCGCGGTTCAGCCTTAGCCAGCGCCGCCACATCGTCGTCGGAGGTGACGTCAACCTTGTAGACCGTCGCTTCACCGCCGGCAGCGCGAATCTCCTCCGCGACAGCCTCCAGCTTGTCCTCGCGGCGGGCTCCCAACACAACGCGGAAACCTTCAGCTGCGAACTGCTTGGCAGTGGCTGCACCAATACCGGAAGAAGCACCGGTAACTACAGCTACTTTCCTGCCATTAGTTGAAGTTTCAGAGGTCATGAGGGCTCAACTCCTTGCTACATGCGTCTACTAATATTCCCGACTGTAGTCATACGACACCCTCCTGCGCCGAAGACTGCGCGTGCTTTACACCTGATGTTCCACGTGAAACGTATATAAAACTGTGCCGGAATTTTTCCGATTCACCTCATACACAGCCGCTAAAACCGCGATACTGGTTGCATGTCTGACCAGCCTCACTTCCCACATCTTCTCTCCCCTCTCGACGTCGGTCCTCTAACTCTGCGCAATCGCATCATCATGGGCTCAATGCACTCCGGCCTGGAAGATCGCACCCGTGATATCCCCAAGCTGGCTGCCTACCTGGGTCGGCGCGCCGAAGGTGGCGTGGGGCTCATCGTCACCGGCGGTTATGCTCCCAACATCGAGGGTTGGCTGACTCCGGCCGGTTCGATGATGGCGTCGAAGCGCATGGCGGACAATCACCGCCGCGTTACTGACCTCGTGCACTCCCACGGCAGCCACATCGTGCTGCAGGTGCTGCACGCCGGTCGTTACAGCTACAGCCCGCTGGCCCGCTCCGCCAATACCGGTCAGTCGCCGATTAGCCCGTTTAAGGCTCACCGCCTCACTGGCTTTGATGTCTCGCGCACCATTGGCGCCTACGTCCGCGCCGCGAAGCTCGCGAAACGTGCTGGTTACGACGGCATCGAGGTTATGGGCTCCGAGGGTTACCTGCTCAACCAGTTCCTGGCCGAGCGCACTAACCACCGCTCGGACAACTGGGGCGGCAGCGCCGAGGCTCGCATGCGCCTGCCCATCGAAATTGTCCGTCGCATTCGCGCCGAGGTGGGCGAGGACTTCCTGCTGCAGTACCGCATTTCGCTGCTTGACCTGGTGGAAGACGGTCAGACCTGGTCCGAGACCACTGAACTCGCTCAGCGTCTGGTCGAGGCTGGCGTCGATGTCTTCAACACGGGTATCGGCTGGCACGAAGCACGCGTCCCCACCATCGTTACGTCCGTGCCGCGCGCCGCATTCACGGATCTGACGGGTCGTCTCCGTTCGCTTGTCGACGTCCCGGTGGCAGCCTCCAACCGAATCAACCGCCCCGAGGTTGCGGAGAAGATCCTCGCTGACGGCAATGCGGACCTGATTTCCATGGCCCGCCCACTGCTGGCTGACCCGGACTTCGCCATCAAGGCGGGCGATGGTCGAGCTGACCAGATCAACACCTGTATCGCCTGTAACCAGGCCTGCCTGGACCACACCTTCGCGGCCAAGCGCTCCACCTGTTTGGTCAACCCAAAGGCGGCTTACGAAACCGAGCTGGTTTCTGTACCGGTTGCGAAGGACAAGGCCAAGCGCGTCGCCGTCATCGGCGCTGGTGTGGCCGGACTCGCTTTCGCGGAAGCCGCAGCTCAGCGCGGTCACCACCCGGAGATCTTCGAGGCCGCCGACCAGATTGGTGGCCAGTTCAAGCTCGCCGCAAAGATTCCGGGCAAGGAGGACTATGGCGAGACGCTGAAGTACTTCTCCCGCCGTCTGGAGGTACTCGAAGTTCCGGTTCACCTGAACACGCGTGCCGACGTCGACGAGCTCAAGGCCAAGTTCGACCACGTGATTGTGGCCACGGGTGTTGCACCGCGTATCCCGGGCATTGACGGTATCGACCACGAGAAGGTCATTCGTTACGACGAACTGCTCTCGGGTGCGAAGCAGGCCGGTAACAAGGTGGCCGTCATCGGTGCTGGTGGTATCGGTGTGGACGTGTGTGAGTACCTCACTCGCAAGCCGAACCAGACCATCGAAGCCTGGAAGGACGCCTGGGGCGTCGGTGACCCTGCGGAATTCCGCGCGGGTCTGACCAAGCCGGGCACGGTCTCTGGCGCGGCTGAGGAGTTTGAGGTTGAGCGCGAGGTGCACCTGCTGCAGCGCAAGACCTCCCGCATCGGTAAGGCCCTGGGCAAGACCACTGGTTGGGTTCACCGTGCGGAGATCAAGAAGGCCGGTGTCAAGCAGTACACCGGCGTGACCTACAACCGTATCGATGACGAGGGCCTGCACATCACCATCGACGAAAAGCCACAGGTCATCGCGGTTGACAGCGTGATTGTCTGTACTGGTCAGGTATCCAATCTGGACTGCCTGGGCGGAAAGGATCGCGAGAGCGTCACCGGCGATAACTCCAATGTCACCATCATCGGCGGCGCGGACGTGGCCGCTGAGCTGGACGCAAAGCGTGCCATCCGCCAGGCCGTTGAGGTAGCGCTCGCGCTGTAGGGCTAGGGCTGCTACGCCTCGTAGCGGTCGGTGTAGGCGCGCTGCTCGAACTCGAAACGGCCCGGGTGAGCCGGGAACTCACCCGGGACACCGATGGCCAGCAACAGCGCTACCGCCACATCGGTGTCACCGGCACCGATAGCTTCCTTGACCTTCTGCTCACTAAAGCCCGTCATCGGGGAGCTAGCCCAACCAAAGGCGCTGGCAGTGACCATAGCGAAAGAAGCGGCAATCATGGCGTCGCGGATTGCGAACTCGCGGGAGAGACCCTTTTCCTCGCGGACCTTATGGAAGGAGGTCATCGAGGCTTCCCGCTCGGCAGCGGCAACTTCGTCCCACAGGCCAGTCGCCTTGTTGGCCTCAACCAGGCGCGGAATACCGCGCTTCCAGCCGGTCGGCTCACCAATGAAAGCGAGTAGCAGCGGCGCATTGGCAACCTGCTTCTGACCGCCGGCAGCTTCCACTACCTGCTGGCGCACCTCAGGGTCCTCGATACGCACAATCGCGCGGGACTGGATGTTAAAGGCGCTGGGAGCTTCCAAAGATAGCTCCAGGAGGCGGCGCACGTCAGCGTCGTCAAGAGGTTCGTCAGCATAGACGCGTGTGGCACGACGGTTGCGGACGATGTTCTCAAATTCGGTGGCGAACTGGTCGCGCGGAGAATGTGAAGTCATGCATTAGAGATTAGCGGGTGGCCAACCTTCGAGTTCGAGTAGCCAGCGCTTCATTTCCCGACCGCCGGCATAAGATCCGAAAGAGCCCGCTCCCCCACTGGCGGGAACGACGCGGTGACAGGGAATCAGAATACCCAGCGGATTGGTGGCACAGGCCGACCCGGCAGCCCTGGCGGCACGGGGTGAGCCGGCCATCTCGGCGAGCTCGCCGTAGGTGACGACCTGGCCATACGGCACATCGCGCAGTGAGGTCAGTGCACGAGCGCGGAAAGAATCCTGGGTGAATACGTCGCAGTCCAGCGGCAGCGCAAACTCACGGCGCTGCCCGGCAAAATACTCGCGGAACTGCTGCGCCGCCAGTTCCGCCACCGCCTGCGCTTCGTGGTCGGCGGCGCTGGGGTCGTCGTCAAGCACGGGACCTAAGAGATTGACTTCGACGACCCCGCGAGCGGAGGTGGCGATTCCAAGCGCGCCGAAGGGCGTTTCCACCTTGGCAATCGCCATGAAACCTCCTACTTAGTCCTTGTTGGTCTGGAACCAGTCCAGCAGCTCGTCCCACTCCTTCTCGTGACCGGAGCGGAAGTAACCACCGTACCCCACACCCTTGCCGCCAGCCGGCTGAGCCTGACGCTTTTCAATCTTTTCAGCAGAGCTCATCACATTGGTAATCAGGTCTGCCGAGGACTCCTCAGTCCAGTAATCATCCGGAACGCGGATGGACAGGAACGGCTGCGGAGCCTTGGAGAAGCGATTAGCGAAGTCGAACTCGGAATCGTCGAAGAAGTAGCCTTCCTTGCGAGCCCAGCGCGCCCACTGACGCATGACACCGTTCGGTGGCTCAACAGCCAGACGCCACGCCGACGCCGGAATGTGGCCAGTAATGAAACCGCTTATCGGGCCCAGAATGTTAAAGATGAAGAATGCGCGGACCTTGCCCGCCACGGACGGCACCTTGGAAATACGCATACCGCGGCAGTTGACCAGCGCTGCTGCGTCATAGGTGCCCTCGGAGCCGGCGTAGGCGATGCCGTGACCACCAACCGCGTGGCCGACAGCGAAGTGCGGCACGTCCGGGTAGGTCTCCTTGGCCCACTCGATCACACCCGGAATATCCTTGGTAATCCAGTCCGACATCCGGATGTCTTCATTGTTCTGGTCAGTCTTCAGAGCGGACTGGCCAATTCCGCGGTAGTCATAGGTGATAACGCCGTAGCCCTTTTCTGCCACGGTCTCAGCGAAACGGTGGTAGAAACCCTGCGGCACACCGGTACCGGAGTGAACGGTGATGATGCCGTTGGGAATGTTCTCTGGGTTCTCCTTCGGGCGGAACATGGTTCCGCGCAGCAGGACGCGGTCATTAGCCGGGATAATGATGTCCTGCCGAGGGCACGGCTCCGGCAACTTCGGGCTCTTCGCGGAAAAACGGCTATCCCCAGTGGAAGTGGTTGAGGCTTCGGAGGTCATTTATGCAGTTCCTTCGAGTGGACTTAAACAGTGCATGATTTTGTATTCACAATCTTAAAGTGTAAGGCTCATCACTTTCAGCGCTTTCGTGGAATTTGGCCCACTTTGGGTACTGCGCGTTCTTTTAGCCTCTAACGAGCTGCCTCACGCGCGTTACAACTGCACATCCCCATAGGCGCGTTCGTCCTCGATCGGCTCCAGATGCGAGGAAATATGCACACCCGGGAAGCGCTCCCGCAGCTCATCCTCCATCGCAGTGAGCACATCGTGGCCGCGCTCGACGCTCCACGCGCCCGGCACCAGCACATGGAACTCAATGAACTGCTGATGCCCCGACACACGAGTGCGAATCTCGTGAACGTCAATGCCCCGACTCCGATTGCGGTGCGAGGCCAAAATCTCGTCCACCGCCACGCGGTCCTCGCCCTCCATGGCCTTGTCCATCAGGCCGTTACCGGAATCGCGCAGCAGCTTGAAACCGGTGACCAGGATGTTTACGGCCACCGCCAGCGCGATAATCGGGTCGAGCCACCACAGGCCAGTAATCCACACCAGAGCCACACCCGCCAGAACACCGGCGGAGGTCCACACATCGGTCATAAGATGCTTGCCGTCGGCGGTCAGCGCCAGGGAGTTATGCTGGCGCCCGGCTCTAAGCAGAATCAGCGCCACCGCACCATTAACCACCGAGGCAATCACGGTCACGATGAGGCCCAGGCCGATCTGCTCAATCGGCTGCGGGTGCACCAAACGCTCGATAGAGACATAAATAATCGCCGCCGCCGCCACGAAGATCATGGCCCCTTCCAGCCCGGCCGAGAAGTACTCTGCCTTGGAATGGCCGAACTCATGGTCGCGGTCCGCGGGCCGCGCGATAACCTTGAGCACAATAATTGCGACAACTGCCGCAACCAGATTGACAATCGACTCCGTCGCGTCGGAAAGCAGGCCCACCGATCCGGTCAGAGTGTAGCCCCAAAACTTCAGCGCGATGGTGACGACCGCCGCCCCCACTGAAAGCCAACCAAAACGAGATAAGTCCTGCATATGCGGGCACTTTACCCGCCTGTCCGGAGTTACTACCAGTTCTATGAGCACCGATTTCCAGTTCAATTTGCAGAACATTTCTGCAGGCCTGCCGTTCGCATCGCAGCTCGCCTCGCTTGCCGACGCCGTGCGCGACCACGACGTAGTAGTCCAGGCCCCACCGGGTACCGGCAAGACCACTTTGGTTCCGCCGGCGGTAGCCAACACCCTGGGCGGCCGCATTGTGGTCACGGCTCCCCGGCGTGTGGCGGTGCGCTCGGCAGCGCGGCGGTTGGCGCAGTTGTCGGGCACGAAGCTCGGTGGGGAAGTTGGTTACTCGGTGCGTGGCGACGCCAAAGTCTCCCGCGCCACCCGCGTGGAGTTTGTCACTCCCGGTGTGCTGCTGCGTCGACTGCTGCGCGACGGCGACGTGGATGCCAGCGCGGTGCTCATCGACGAGGTGCACGAGCGCGGCTTGGACACCGACCTGGTGTTGGCGATGGTGCGCGACTTGCGGGATATCCGCGATGACCTGCGCCTTGTCGCTATGTCTGCGACGGTGGACGCACCGAAGTTCGCGGCCTTGCTCGGTGGCTCCACCCCGGCTCCCATTGTGGCGGCGGAGGCGGCAATCCACCCGCTGGATATTCGCTACTCGCCCTTCCCACAGCGGCTGGATGCGCGCGGTGTGACCGACGATTTCCTGCAGCACGTGGCAGCGCAGACCAGGACAATGGTGGAGGAAGCCGCCGGTGATGTGCTGGTTTTCCTCCCCGGCGTCCGCGAGGTGGAACGCTGCGCGGGTTATATCGCGGATTCCTCGGAGGTGGCGGTGCTGACGCTGCACGGCCAGCAGAGCTCCGAGGAGCAGGACCGCGTGTTTCGTCGGCAAGCGGATGGTAGACGCGTAATTGTGTCCACCGCGATTGCGGAATCATCCGTGACTGTGCCGGGCGTGCGCGCCGTTGTCGACGCCTGCCTCGCACGCGGACCGCGACTCGACATTGCGCGTGGCTTCTCCGGCCTGGTCACCAGCTCGTGTGCGCAGTCCTCCGCGAACCAGCGCGCTGGCCGAGCGGGACGTGAGGGCCCGGGCATCGTGGTGCGTTGTGTCTCCCAGTCGGAGTTCGCGTCCCTCCCAGCCTGGCCCGCGCCGGAAATCGAGGTCGCCGACCTGACACAGGCACTCCTCGACGCCGCCGCGTGGGGCACGCCTGGGATGCAGGGACTGAAGCTTCTCGACGCCCCACCACCCCACCACGCGGAGGTCGCAAACCGCATTCTGGCTGGCCTGGGCGCTGTTGATGAGGCCGGTGACATCACGGAACTCGGCCGCACCCTGGCTACCCTGCCGGTGCATCCGCGCATGGGACGCGCGCTGCTGACCGCCACGGCCATGATGCCGCAGCACGCGGACGCGGTCGCACGCGCGGTGGAGAAACTCACCGACGCCCGCGGCTTGGCCAAGCAGGTGCGCCGCATTGAGCTGGATACTGAAGCCCCCGCCAACCTGCTGTCCTCGGACATCCCCGCGCTGGTCACGGCCCTGGCCTGGCCGGATTTCATCGGGCGACGGCGCAGTGTGAACTCCGACGAGTACCTCTTCACCGGCGGCACCGCAGCGGAACTCGCCCGCGGTTCTGACTTGCACGGCCACGAGTGGATCGCGGCCGCCGACATCTCGCGGCTCTCCCACGGTCGTGCGCTAATCCGCGACGGCGAGGCAATCGACCTGGAAATCGCCATGCTCGCCGCCGGCCACCTCGTCCGCACGGAGACCACGGCGCGCGTCGAACAGGGCCGCGTTCGCGCCCGTGAGCGCGACCTGCTCGGCGCCATCGAGCTGTCCTCCCGCCAGGTCTCCCCGACGCCCGAGCAGTGCATTGCCGCCAACTCCGCCTGGCTTGCCGGCACGCTTGCCGACGCCAGCCCCAACCTCGACCGCGACACCGAACAGCTCCGCCGCCGCATGGCCTTTCTCCACACTCATCGCGGTGCCCCATGGCCGGATGTCTCCCCCGCAGGGCTTGCGGCCCAGGCCGAGCTCCTCTTCGCTGGCGAGCTGGACCGCCCGACCCCTCCGACTTTGGATGCCGAGCACCTCCGCCGCCTGCTGCCCTGGCCGGAGGCCACGGACTTCGACCGGCTGGTACCCGAACGCCTGGAGGTCCCATCCGGTTCGAAGATTCGCCTGGAGTACCCGGAGGACCCCACCGACGAAGAGGCGCAGATTGTCCTGGCTGTGAAGTTGCAGGAGTGCTTTGGCCTGGCGGAGACCCCGCAGGTATTGGAAAAGCCGGTGACAATGCATTTGCTGTCACCGGCTCAGCGACCACTCGCGGTCACTGGAGACTTGGAAAGTTTCTGGAATGGCGCCTACGCACAGGTTCGCTCCGAGATGCGGGGCCGTTACCCCAAGCATCCGTGGCCGGAGAACCCGTGGGAGGAGCAGGCTACTGCGAGAACGAAGCGCCGTCGTTAAGCAGGCTCGTCGTTAAGCAGCTGCCTGCGCCCGCACGCGACTGGGTTTGTACCAGAGGTAGATTGCGTAGCCCAGGCAGGTGAAGAAGAGCACGCCGCCCATGATTCCCTGCATGTTGCCGTAGAACCACTGCCCCACGCCCGCAGCATGGCCGAAGTCGTTGCCCACGAAGACCTTGTACGGCGCCCACCAATGGGCGATCATGAACAAGGTGCCGACAACGATGTTCCCGATCTCGCGGACGAAGAGCACCAGCGGCACAAAGACCATGACAATCGACCAGTGGTGGCTGACCGCGTACGGTCCAGCAAAGCTGACCGCCAGCGCGACGAAACCGAGGGCTGCGACCTCATAGCCATCGCGATGGTAGACCCACGCCACGAAAGCGGCAGCGATGGCGCCAAAGAGGAAGAAACCGTAGATGCCAATATCGAGCGCAGTGCCCTCCACCCCGGCGCGGGCGAGCAGACCACTGAACGCCTGGTTGGCCTCGTAAGCCGGGGCGCCACCGCGGTTGCCGGCGAAGAACTCATCGGTCCAGAAGTAAATCGACTCTTTAAAGCGCACGGCGAAACCAATGGCGACGGTCACCAGGAACCAGCAGAAGCTCTTGGCCACGGCCGCAAAGTCACGGCGCATGAGGAACACCAGCGCATATGCCGCAGGGGTGATCTTGATACCCGCCGCGATACCCACGCCCAATCCACGTAGCTTCTTGGGCAAAAAGCCCAACACATCGGAGACCACCAGCAGCGCGAGGAAGACGTTGATCTGCCCGAAGAGCACGTTAGCGCGCAGCGGGTCGAGCAGCATCACCACCCCGAGCAGGCAGGTAGCCATCAGCTTCGGACACTCAGAGCCGAGACGAGTGAAGACCATCCACAGCATCGCCCACACCGCCGCCAGCGTGGCGAACGTCCAGATGATTTGCAGGGTAACCGGCCCCGCCCAGGTCAGCGGGTAAAATAGCAGCGCTGCAAAGGGTGGGTAGATGAAGCGGAAACCCGATCTGGTGGGAAACTCTGGTGAGTAGAGATCCTGGTCTCGTCGTAGCGCCCAGCCGGCGTCTTGGAAGACCTCGAGGTCCATCATGTAGGCAGTTGCCGCATGATAGATGAAGTCGATGACAACGACCAGCGACACCAGCCCAAATACAATTGCCAAGATCCGTCGCTGCATGACGGAAAGCGTCGAGAGTCTGTCCATGAGCATGATTCGACACTACCGCACTGTTCTTCCTACTCAGGCCTTAGAGTGGGAGGTATGTTCGTGGAAAACTATCGCAAGGTTCGCTCCGAGATCGACGACGCTTGCCGACGAGCCGGGCGCCAGCCCTCCGAGGTCCGTCTGCTGCCCGTCAGCAAGACTGTGCCTGTCGACGCCCTGGTGGAATCCTGGCCGGAGCTCGCGGCAGCCGGCTGCGCTGGCCTGGCGGAAAACCGCGTCCAGGAAGCGGTGGCCAAGGCGGAGGTATTCCGGGAGGCCTTTGGCGAGAAAGCACCACATATGGCCATCATTGGTCCACTGCAGACGAATAAGGCCGGCCATTTAGTCAGCTGTGCTGATGAGTTTCAGGCGCTGGATCGCCCGAAGGTGGCCGGGGCGCTACAGCGCCGCTTGGCCGATTCCGAGCGCACACTTGATGTGCTGATTCAGGTCAATGTCTCCCGCGAGCCGCAGAAGTCGGGCCTGGCGCCGAGCCACGCAGCGGAGTTTGTCCGCATGTTCGGCCCCGATGGCGAGTACCCGAACCTGCGCCTGCGCGGGTTTATGACCATCGCGGCCCAGAATGACCCGAATGTCCGCGAGACCTTCGCGGAGCTGCGCGATCTGCGCGACAGTCTGCTCGGGGATTTGCCGGAGGGTGTCAGCCTCGACGAACTGTCGATGGGTATGTCCGGCGACTACCGCGAAGCCATCGCCGAGGGGGCGACCACCGTGCGTGTGGGACGCGCTATCTTCGGTGAACGCTCGTATAAAAAATAAAAGTAATCAAATGAAGGTAATCTCAGTGCCATGAGTTCTGATGTCTCCCCGTGCTCCCGTCGTCGTTTCCTCCTGGGAACTGCCGCCACTGCAGCTGGCGCACTCGTAGCCGCTTGTGCACCAAAGTCTGCGGTGGAGAAGGTTGACGCTGCCGACATTCCGGTTGGCGGCGGTGTGGTTATCGGCAATTACGTCGTCACGCAGCCGGAGGAGGGCAAGTTCGCCGCTTTCTCCAGTTCGTGCCCGCACCAGAATGGTCGCATCACTGAGGTCAGCAATGGTGTGATGATTTGCCCGAACCACAACTCCCACTTTGATATTGCTACTGGTCAGGTTGTTTCTGGCCCCTCACGTAAGCCCGCTGGCCAGGCTCCGCTGTCGGCCGATGGCACTGAGCTGATTGTGGGTCAGAAGTAGATTCCGGAAGCAGATTCATGGTCGGCGGGTTCAAGGCCTAAGAGATCTAGTCCCGCCGGTGCCAGCTGGAATCGCAGCGGGCGGCGGCTCGTGGGCATTGCCAATCCTGCCGCCTCTAACTCGGCGAGATACTTTCGCGCTGTCCGCTTTTCCTTGCCGACGGTGTCAGCGACGTGTTCGAGCTTGATTCCATATTCGGGCCCGAACAACCGAACCTGTGCCAGGACGTATAGCGTGCCAATCTCGTTTCCTGTAAGCGACACAGGCAGCACCCGCTCGGGCGAGTTAGATAGCTCAGCTATCCGCTGTTCAAGCCTTTCGCACTGGTAAGACTTCATCTGCAGCTCTTCCAGCAAATACTGCTGTGCATTCAGAATGACATCAGCCATCGCCTCGACGAAGAAAGTGACTTCTCCCCGGTTCATTGGGTCTTCCGTAGTGGTAAAAGCCTTGTAATACTTCGCTTTATCCTCAGCGAGTTGGCGGGAAATAGTCAGCGCAGTTGAGGTCGAGAGTGCCTCCCGCAAAGCCACGGACAGTAGAAAACGTCCCATCCGGCCGTTGCCGTCATAAAACGGGTGAACGAATTCGAACATGAAATGGCTTGCCAAGATTCGAATCAGCCGATTGTCCTCTGCGGAATTCACCGTTGCCAGGAACTCATTGAGGAGTTGGTGAATGGCAGCTTCGCTTTCAACACCTCGATGAACCTGTTGTTGCCCATCGGTAATCGTGACCGTTGTTGCCCTGAAGAGTTCACCGTCTAACTCATCTTCGGCGGCAATCTCATCGCCGAGAAGCTGATCGTACTGCTGACGGATTTCTGTGAGCGTTGTCGGAAACTCAATCCGCTCATCGTTGGCCAACCGGAAATAGAGCTGACTGAATTCATGGAAGCGCTTGTGCTGGGTTCCCGAAGTGTTGTCCAACGCCTCCGCGACTTCTCGCCGTGTGGAGTGAATTCCCTCAATTTCATTGGTGGCTACCACCTCGGTCAGGAGCAGATTGAAAAGATAGTGAGTCCGCGCGGCATCCGGCAGGCGATTCCACAACTGTGAGATCTGTAGCTCTAGAGACAGAATCTTTTCAATCTTGGCCGCGAGATCGCTTGTAATGCAGCAAAAGAGCGGCCACTGCCCCAGCGGAAAGTGCCACTGAATCGTCGACGGGGAGTCTTTGCGTGACTGGTATTCGCCTTCCACTGTCTGTTCCGCATCATGTGCGGACATGTGGAAGATCCTCTTAAGCGGATAGTGCTTCACGGCGAGCTCCCTTCTTTCCCCGGCGTTCTTTACATGATGCTTTTTACATATAGTGCCCTAAAAACTAACCCTTAATGTAAAAAATCACTGTTTTTTACATTAAGGGTTCTTTACGCGGTGCCTAAATGCGCTATGTTGCCGATATTGCCCCTACCGCCGCGGCTTCAGCCCCGCCACAGCACACGCGCCCGCGACGAAGGACAGCGCCACCAGCCACGGAATCAGCCCTGCCCACTCAAAGCGGCTGAACACCATCCCGGATACCCAACCGACAATGGACGAACCCGCATAGTAGCTGAACAGGTACATCGATGATGCCTCGGCGCGGTCGCGCTGCGCCACCAGCCCCACGCCGGACGAGGACAGCGAGTGCGCCACGAAGAACGAGGCCGTGAAAATCAGCACGCCCACAATCAGTGCGGGCAGCCACGGCAGCAGCGCCAGCCCCAGGCCCACGCACGCGGCCAGAGTCGCAATGGCGATGAGGCGACGGCGGCTCACCGTCTTCGCCCACACGCCCGCGCGTGCCGACGACCACGTACCCGACAGGTAGAGAATAAATACGAACCCTGCCAGTGCCGGAGAGAGCCCGAACTTATCGCCCAGTCGGAAGCCCAGGTAGTTGTACAGAGAGACAAACGACCCCATAAACAGGAACGCCAGGGCGCACAGCGCGAGAATGCGCGGGTCGCGCAAGTGCCGCGCTATGGCCTGCCCCTCCCCTGCAAACGACAGCTGCTTCGGCTGGAACCTACGCTGTTGCGGCAGGAAGTACCAGGTCAGAATGGCGAAAACAAACGCCACCGTCGCCGAGACCGCAATCGCCATCCGCCAAGAGGCGAACTCCAACACAATGGACGGAATGATACGGCCGAGCAGGCCACCGACTGTCGTGCCCGAGATATACAGCCCCATCACGCGACTGACATGGTCGGCGTGGACTTCCTCACTGACATAGGCCATGGCCACTGCGGGAACACCGGCAATGACAATGCCCTGCAGCAGGCGCAGAGCAATCATCGAACCGATGCCCGGCGCGATTGACACCACGAGCCCCAGTAGCGTTGCCACAAATGCGCTGATGACGATCACGCGTCTGCGTCCAAAGCGTTCCGACAAAATGGACACCGGGATAATCGCACAGGCCAAGCCGCCGGTGGTGGCGGATACCGTCAGCGCGGCGGTGGCGGGGTCGACCGATAGCTCGTCGGAAAGCGTGGGCAGCAGCGCCTGCGTTGCGTAGAGCGCTTGGAACGATGCCAGGCCGGCGAAGAGCACAGCGATAAGCGCGCGGCGGAATCCGGGATCTTCTGGCCGTAGTCCTTCGATCTGTTCGGGGTTTTCGTTAGCGCTAGTCACTTGTCCTACGTTAGCCCTCCCGCCAAACCCATCGCTGAATACACGGATCTAGAAAAACCTTTTTAATTCGCGCGCGGTATCGCGTTCGTTTTATTAGTTTCGTAGGCATGACTACTTTTTCCGCACAGCCACAGGGTCGCAATCACGACCGCGAGTACGACATCGTCGTCTACGGCGCCACGGGTTTCGTAGGCCGCTTGATTGTGGACTATCTGGCTAAACACGCCGGTCAGACGAAGGTGGCGCTCGCAGGCAGGAACGCCCAGAAGCTTGCCGACGTCGCGGAGAACGCAGGCGTATCGGACTGGCCGGTCATTGTTGCGGATGCCGCCGACCAACAGGCGGTGGCTCAGCTTGCAGCCAGCACGAAGGTGGTGTTGACCGTTGTGGGGCCGTACGCGAAGTACGGTCGCACCCTGGTGGCCGAGTGTGCCAAGGTCGGTACTCACTACGTCGACCTGTGTGGCGAAGTGCTGTTCGTCCACGACTCCATTGCAAACAACCACGAGGTAGCGCAGCAGACCGGAGCGAAGATTATTCACTCCTGCGGCTTCGACTCAATTCCCTCCGATGTCGCTGTCCGTGAGCTCCACGAGGCGGCCCACACCAAGCTCGGTGAGACAACCCTGCTGTTCAAGCATGTCAAGGGTGGTGTCTCCGGCGGCACTATCGATTCGGTCCGCGTTCAGCTTGAACAGGCCAAGAAGGATCCCAAGCTGCGTCGCATCATCGCCGATCAGTACGCGCTGGCTGAGCCGGGACCCGACCAGGGTAAGTTCGGCGTCGACCTGCGTCCGGCGCGCTTCCGCCGCCACTGGCGAGCCCCCTTCTTCATGTCGCCTTTCAACACCCGCATTGTTCAGCGCTCGGCGATGCTGGCGGATTACGGTGATTCCTTCCGCTACCGCGAGCTACTCAATGTCGGCCGCGGTCCGAAGGCTTTCGTGCGCGCAAATATTTTCGCGGCTGTCTGCAGGTTGGCGCTGGCGGCGATGGCATTTGGGCCGACGGCCAAGCTCATTGATAAAAAACTACCGAAGCCGGGCGAGGGCCCGAGCGCTGAAGCACAGGCCGAAGGCCGCTTCACCATCGAGGCCTACACCGTCGATACCTCCGGCATTCACTGGCGTTCCAAGGTGTCCCTTGAGGAAGACCCAGGGTACGCAGGCACCGCGATTATGATTTCCAGCGCCGCCCTCGCGCTCGTCCACGACGATCTGCCGGACACCACCGGCGTGCTCACTCCTACTGTCGCGCTTGGCGACGCCCTGTCCCGCCGTCTCCGCGCTGGCGGCATGACCATTGAGGCGGTGCAAGCTCGATGATTGGTGGCCTGACCGGTGCTTTTGCGAATCTCACCCGCGGACCGAAGCTGCCGAGTGTAGGTGGTGGCCGTGCGTTAGTGACCGGCGCTTCCTCCGGCATCGGTTGGGCATGTGCGGAGGCACTGGTCAAGGCCGGTTTCGAGGTCGTTGGCACGTCCCGCAGAGGCACCGATGCGCCGCACCCCGAGGGCGTGCAGATGGTGGCGCTCGACATGTCCAGCGCTGACGATATCGCCGCTGTGGTCGCTCACGGGCCTTACGACGTCGTCGTTGCCAATGCCGGCGAGAGTCAGTCGGGCGCTTTCGAGGAGCTACCCCGCGAGGCACTTGAGCGTCTCTTCCAAGTCAATGTTCTAGGACAGGTGGAGCTGTTACAGCAGCTGCTGCCCGGCATGCGCGAGGCTGGTCGTGGCCGAATTGTGCTGGTGGGCTCGATGCTCGGCGGGTTGCCGCTGTCCTACCGTTCTTCCTACGTGGCGACGAAGGCCGCTATCCGCGGCTTTGGGCTTTCGTTGCGGGGTGAAGTCGCGCAGTTCGGTATTGGGGTTACGGTTGTCGAGCCGGGCGCCATCAACACGGGGATTTCCTCACGTCGGACGACGTATGGCGATGAGGGTTCTGTTTACGCTGCCGATGTCCACCGCATGCTGACAAAGTTGAACGCCAATGAGGAACGTGGCATTCCCGCTTCTGACATTGCTGAGGTGGTTATGCACGAGGTGGCCGCCGAGCGACCCTTGGCCCTGGTGGCGCGGGGGTCGTCGGCAAGCGTGGCGGTGCCCTTCATGCGGCGAATCCCGACGCAAGCGATGTTGACCATCATGCGCCGGGTGCACGGGCTGCGGTGAGTAAATCGGCGTGCTATTCAGCGATGGCGCGCACCTCGACGGCCTGCGCACACGCCTCCGCGGCTTCGTGGGCTAGGTTGATGGCCTCTTGCTCATCTGCGACTTGGACAATCCAAAAAGCCGACGGGAACGTCATCGCGTTGTAATACGGCAAATCGCTATGTGAACCATCCGGCAGCACCGTCATGGCATCCTCTGGTGGAACCAGCCCGCCGGACATAACCCAGTGGCCTTCGTCCTGGAGCTTCTGATTGAAGCGTCCAATCCGTTCAAAGGCAGCGTGCATTTCCTCATCAGAGTCATACGCGTTGATATCTCTGCGGCCATGGACCGTGAAAAAGTACTGCACACCAAGCTCCTGAGTTTCGTTTTGCTAAGTGTAACAGATTCGGTGGGGTTGGAACCGGGATGTTTTGGGGAATTTTGGCAATGGCAGCTGCCCGCGAAGGAGTCTCGCTCAATACTTACGTAGCGCAGACACTCGCAGGCGCTGCATAGGTTTTGACTGGGCGTTTTGCGGGCAGAGCCTAGTTTCACTCTGTTGCCAATTCCTGTTTCGCGGCGGTGGCTCGCTGTGCCCTGATCTCCGCTACCTGCTGCTTGCGGGTATTGAACCCCATGCGCCACGGGGTGGCTAGACCTGACTCGGGGGCATACGGGTTATCGCGCCAAGATTTGCCCTCGTTGTAGGCCTGCGCACCCTCACGGTATGCGGCAGATTGCTCGGCAAAGGTTGGGTACGGCTGTTCAGCAGCCTGTCTGGCCTGCGCACCGACAGCTTTCATTTTCGCGCGCAGTTCCTTGATTTTGTCCTGAATCTTTTTGTTGTAGCGTCCCTGCTGCTCTGCAATATCGACGAGTGCCTGCTGCTCGGTGATGGGGTCGAACGAGTCTTGGCCTGCCTTGTCGTAGGCTTCCTTAGCGCGCGGGGTGCGCTCCCAATCACGCAAAGACGGATTATAAACGCACCAGTCTTCCTGGCCGTCGTCTTTGTAGATACTGCCGTTGTGATCCCAGTACTTCGTCATGCGCTTACCCTTCTGAGTGTTTCTGTGGGTCTTACTACGCCGTTAGGTACAGGGAACCCGAAGGCGATAGAACCTACACTAACCTCTCCGGAGCTTCCGCCAGGCCCAATCAATAATCACGAAGCCAACAAGCGTCACACCGAACAGTGGCGCAACTACCGAGTAGGCAATCAACAGCGCCACAACAGCCGCTGCAACACCCGGGCGAATATCTCGCCAGCGCGTTGGCGCCGGGAGCCTACCAGGACGACCACCTCGACCGCGTCCAAACCACATGGCGTACCCGCGCACAATCATCGCCAGCAGAGCAACACCGATCAGTGCCAGAACCAGCTGATTCACCCACCCGAACAGGATGCCCATGTGCGCGTTAATCAGCCACTCGGTCAGCTTCGCCGGCAGCGGCCAGTCCGCAAAATGGATCCGATCAACCATCGCTCCGGTCGACCCGTCAACGGTGACGGTCTCAATGCCCATCCGCCATTCCTCGCGAGCTTCCTTGGCCATCCACACGGTGCCGGCTTCCGGTGGTGTCAGTTCGACTTTCCCGGACAGGCCCTCGGCACGCGCGAGGTTCATAACACTATCTGCCTCTGACCAGTCATAATTCGCTGGCGCAGTCGCAGTCATGGCTGGTTTCGGCGCGTACCAGTCCATCGTCTCGCGCAGCTTAGCAATACCCGTTCCAGCCACCCACGACCACGTCAGGCCGGTGACGGTCAGGAACAAAAGTCCAACGCTGATCGCCACACCAACATTCGCGTGACGACGCATATGATGCGCCCTCTTACTTGTTCCCTGTGTCCGCTTGCGGCGCGAACGGTCCCACCAGAGCCAAAGGCCACCAATAGCCAGTGCGCCCATCCAGGATGCTGCCGTCTCGGAGTAGAGGCGACCAAAGTTGCTATCAATCCAAAGCCTGCGGTGCCCTTCCGAGATCCACGCCCGCAGTGGCAGCGCCGCCGAGGAACCGTATTGCACCAGGTCACCCTTGATGCTCAAGTCGCCTGGGTCGACGAACACCGCATGTCGGTAGGACTCCGACTTCAACTGCTCATCGTTGAACATAACTCGCGTTGTCTGTCCTGGCTTTTCCGGGACCTGCACTGCAGTCACCGGCAGCTCAGGATGCACGCGCTGCGCGACCTCAACCTGCTTTTCCAGAGGCTGTGCGGGAAGGCTTGAAGTTGCAGTTAGTTCTTCGTGGTAAACCACCTTTTCTATGCTCGGGGCGAGGGCATACGCCACGCCTGTGACAGCTGCAATAACGAGTAGCGGCGCAACGAGGATGCCTGCAACGACATGGATTCGGTGCAGTAATGCTCGTGGCCCACCATTTTTCTGAGTCTGTGCGACGGGGTTTGCGGCTGGCGTTCCAGCGGCATCGCCTGTGGCTAGTGAAGTCATGCTCTATTAGTCGGACGAATCGCCTCACTTGTTCCCCAGCAAGCTCACTTTTATTAACTTCCAGGGGTAACCATTTGGCCACGCGCCCCGTTGAAGGCCACCTCGTGCGCAACTATTCGTCGTAAAGCCCGCGTACCCTCGAACACATGGCTTATCCAGACGTGTACCACGCCAATGACAACCGCTATGAAACGATGCCGTACAACCGCTCCGGCGACACGGGACTAAAGCTTCCAGCCATTACGCTGGGACTTTGGCATAACTTTGGTGATGACCGGCCGCTCGAGACGCAGCGTGAAATCCTGCGCACCGCGTTCGACCACGGCGTCACGCACTTCGATCTCGCCAACAATTACGGCCCACCACAGGGCTCTGCGGAGGCGAATTTCGGTCGCATCATGGCCAAGGATTTCGCTCCCTACCGCGATGAAATGATCATTTCCTCCAAGGCCGGTTGGTACATGCAGGATGGCCCCTACGGCTTCGGCGGCTCGCGGAAATACCTCGTGGCCAGCTGCGATGCCTCGCTGAAGCGCATGGGCCTGGATTATGTGGACATTTTCTACCACCACCGGCCCGACCCGGATACGCCTATCGAGGAAACCGTCGCCGCCCTCGACTTCCTCGTCCGCTCGGGACGCGCGCTCTACGTCGGCGTGAGCTCCTACTCCCCCGAGCTCACTCGCCGTGCGCAGAAAATCGCGCGTGAGCTGGGCACTCCGTTGACTATTCACCAGCCGAGCTACTCCATGTTCAACCGTTGGATCGAGGACGAATTGCTGGAGACCTGCGCCGACGAAGGCATGGGCGTCATCGCCTTTTCCGCGCTTGCGCAGGGTCTTCTCACCGACCGATATCTGGATGGCGTGCCGGAGTCCTCGCGTCTCGGCGCGCACAAGATGAACTCGGGGTTCCTCAACGACGACACGCTCACCGCCATCCGTGAGCTCAACGCCATTGCTTTACGACGAGGCCAGTCCCTGGCACAGATGGCCATCTCGTGGGTTCTCCGCCGTGACGAAGTGACCTCCGCCCTAATTGGGGCATCGTCGGTGGAACAGCTGAAAAACAGCCTCGGCGCCCTGGACGCTGCGCCGTTTAGCGATGAAGAACTCGCGGAGATCGACAAGTGGGCCGTCGACCGCGGAATCAATCAGTGGCAGGGCGCTACGGAGTCTGTATAGCCGGCAGCACATACTCAATCAGCTCATCAATCTGTTCTTCCGCATCCCGTTTAGAGGTGCGGAAGTTGATGCTGACGTGATTGATGCCGAGCTGTCGCTGGGAGTGCAGCAGTTCGATGAGCTTGTTGCGGCCAAGGCGGTACCCGAAGTGGCCACCCTGCGCGAGCGCGTCGGGGTCTTCATGCAGGTCGATCCACAGTGATTCCAGGAAGGGTTTGAACACGTCCTCACCACACTCTTGTGCCACCGCTTCCTGCCAGTTGGCGATGTTCTTCTTCTGCATTTCCAAACCCTTGTGGTACATGAACCACCCGTCGGTATGCGCGGCCTTCCACTCCAGGCTCTGCTGACAGGAGCCGGTGGCCAACAGCGGAACTCGGCGTGCCAGCGGCTTGGGCACCACATCGGATCCGCCCATCTTGCCCTCGGACCACCGGATAGGCCGGTCACTGGTGCTGAGGGCCTTTTCATAGACCTCGATATGCTCGCGGAAACGCTCACCGCGCTTGCCTTTGTCCTGGTTAAAGGCGGGGAACTCCTCGGGTCGATCGCCGGTGGCAACGCCGAAGAGGAAACGGCCGTCGGAAAGCCTGTCCAGCGTGGCCGCGCGCTTAGCCATCACCAACGGATGCTGAAAAGGCACAACGATTGCGCCGGTGCCGAGCGCTATGTCGGTGGTGTGTGCGGCGATGTAGCTGAGGTACATCCAGGGGTCGTAGACCTGGCCGACGTCGCCGAATGTTTCCACACGCAGCGGGATGTCGCGCGCCCACACTGCCGCGATGCCTGCGCGTTCGGCTTTCTGAATCAGCCGAATCTGATTGCTCAGCACGTCCTTGGGTTCGGCTTCGGCGTCCTGTTCGATGGGCAGGCTGAGACCCACAGTGAGTCGGCCCGGCGCGAATGTGCGCTGGTAACCGGGTAGTTCGTCAATGGGCTTGTCCGAAAGATCAAACAGCGAGCTCATGGTGTTTAACGGTAGTACAGCTTGAGCCACGGCACTCGCAGTTAAACTGGGACCATGCTTGAGGATGCCATCATCGTCGGAGGCGGCCAAGCTGCCCTCGCTACCGCCTACTACCTGCACAAACACGACATTGATCCGCTCATTCTGGACAATCAGTCGGCTCCCGGCGGCTCCTGGCGCAATGTCTGGCCCTCAATGACGCTCTTTTCCACCCCGGGTTTCTCCAACCTTCCGGGCATCCAGATGCCCGATTATGACGGCTTCCCGCCCGCTTCCCATGTGATTGATTACCTCAGCTCCTACGAAAAGCGCTACGAACTGCGCGTTCAGCGCCCGGTTAACGTTACCCACGTCACCCACGACGGCACCTTCCACCTCACCAGCGATGCCGGAGACTTCGAGTCCCACCAACTCATCGCCGCCACCGGCAACCGCCCCTTCGTCCCCCACTACCCCGGCACGACCTCCGCAAAGCAGTGGCATTCGGCCAACTACCCAGGCCCCGAACCCTTCGAAGGCTCCCGCGTTGCCGTTGTCGGCGCGGCGAACTCCGGCGCCCAAATCGCCGCTGAACTGATACTTTCCGGTATCGACACCACCTGGTTCACCCGCCACGAACCGCGCTGGATGCCCGACGACGTCGACGGTCGCGTCCTGTTCAAACGCTACCGCCAGGGCTCCACCGACAGCATCGGCGACATCGTCGTCCTGCCGCCCGTCCGCAAAGCCCGCGACTCCGGCGCACTCACCTGGACGCCCATGTTCTCCTCGCTTGACGACGTCCACGCGGACCACCTCATCTGGTGCACCGGTTTCCGCCCAGCGCTCGGCCCTTTCCGCAGCATCGACTCTGACCTCATCGAGTTCGTCGGCTACGGCGACTGGGTTGGCCCCGGTGCCGCCACGATTATGGGCGTTGGCCCCTTCGCTAAGCGCGCGGCCGAGCGGGTGGCTGCCCGTCTGTCAGCATGACCTGCATCAACAGCATGTCCAACCATCGCCCGTTCTTCGTCCCCACCTGCGGCAGTAGCCCAACACGCTGAAAGCCATACTTTTTGTGCAGCGCAATCGACCCCTCGTTACTGCCTTCAATCGCCGCAACCAGAACGTGCTTTCCCGCCTCCCGGGCAGCATTAATGGTCTTGTTCAATAGTGCGCCACCAATTCCCCGGCCTTGAAAGTTCGGATGCACGTAGATGGAGTTTTCCACCGTGTACTGAAACCCGTCGAAGTCACGGAAATCGCTAAAGGTGGCATACCCAGCGACTTCGTCGTCAAGCGTGGCGACGAAAACCGGGTAGCCCTTGTCCCAGTGCGCCTCCATCCATGCGATGCGATTCTCCGCACTGACAGTGTCATCATTCCAGATGGCGACGGTGTTGATTACGGCTTCGTTGTAGATCTCCGCGATTGCCGCGGCATCGTCCCGCGTTGCGTGCCGGATGATCACGGTTTTGCTCCCCATTGTCTGCGCTGGTTATCTGCACTCTGCTTTTATGAAAGCGAGATTACCAAGCTTCTACGTTCGAACGGGTGTTTTAGTTTTGTTTTCCGTCCGCTAGCTCGCATACAGCTCACACTACCCCCTCAAATATGCAGCTAGATAGCGCTTTACCGCCTCCACCGACCACCTTCGAAAACTCCTCAAAATTCTCTTTCATTCCTCTTTACAAGCCAGAAAAGCGCCCGTACGATAGCAAGTAAGTTCGAAAGAAAACCGACAACCATTGGAGCACCAGGGGGATCCAATGAAGTCCGAACAAGTACCCGAACCATATTGGGCTCATGAGAATTCTGAAGATGAGCTCTCAGCACTCGCGCGGGCTACCAACCGCGCCCAACTTGAGTTGATTGAAGCCTGCTGCCCTGCAGGTGATGATGACGTTGAAAACCATGCCGCTCGCATCAGCGTTCGGTTGGGAATCACTCGCAGTGAGGCACTGCGTATCTGTGACATTGGCCTGTTGCTGGAGAAAATGCCACAGTTGGCGGAATATGCCCGGGAAAGCTGCGCATTATCCATGCGGCAACTCGGCATCATTGCACATGGCGTAGTCGGCATCGAGCCTGATCAAATACCCGATGCAGAGAAGAAGATTCTGGCATTGGTTACGCCACGGAAGCGTCGTCAAGCAATGATTGGTCCTCGCACGCTCACCACCAAAATTGGTGATATTGCTGCGGATTTGGATGACCGCGCTCGTGCCGACGGCACAATTCCCACCATCACCGATACGGAATCGGTGACTCTGGTGGAACGTCCCGACAGCTACTCCCAAATCATTCTCACACTGCGGCCGGACCGCGCCTATTTTGCCATGTGCGCGATTGAAACGGTTTTCCGCGCGAATGAGGAAATGACGCAGGCGGATGCATTTGTGGAACTCATCCACCAGCGCACCAATGCGGAAGTTGTGCTCAATGTTTTCCGCGAGCCCCACAGTGATGATGCCTGGCTGGACGGCGCCGGCTGGCTTGGCGCGCTGGTCACGGAAGAGTGGATGCAAAAGGTGACGCATGTCCGCCTCTCAGCAGACAGCGCCACCAATGGTTACCGTCCAACTCCAGCGCAGGTCGCCCGCGTCCACGGTCGCGACGGCACGTGTCGCTTCCCCGGCTGCGAAGTCCCAGCATATAAGTGCGATATTGACCATATCGCGCCGTACAACCAGGAAGCCCCCGAAGCCGGTGGCCCCACCGACACACAGAATCTGCACTGCCTATGCAGGAAGCACCACAACCTGAAAACCCACAAGCTCTGGGATATCACCGCTTATGAGGACGGCTCAGAGGTGTGGTCCTCTGCCGACGGTATTACCGCGGCGACCGTCCCGGCCGGACCATTAGCCGGGTTCGGGCGACAGACTTTTGACAAACGCGCTACTCAGAAGACGAAAGCACGCCATGACCACTACATGAAGTGGTGGCTGTCATTCGCGGCTGTGCCAGATCTGGTCTTTGATGATGGGGAGGATTAACCCAGCGGACCACCGCAGTTCGGCCATGCGCCAGCACCCTGGGAGGCAAGCACGCGCTCGCCAATCTCAATCTGCTGCTCCTTAGTGGCCTGGTCAGCCGTCGGTGCGTACTGGTCACCGCCGTGGCCACTCCAGGTCTGCTGCGAGAACTGCAGTCCGCCGTAGTAGCCGTTACCGGTATTGGTCTGCCAATTTCCGCCGGACTCACAAGCCGCAACCTGATCCCAGGCGCTAACTGATGCAGCGTTAGCGGCCGCGGTCGGGGCAGCAATCATGCCTGCTGCCACAGCGGCGGATGCGATGAACTTACCGGAAAAACGCATAAAAAGAGAACACTCCTAAAGGGTTGACTTTTCTCTTGGGCGACCAACCTACGCGCACCCTCCCCCGTCCTGTCAACCCGTATCCTGGAAAGCATGTCCGTGGCAGATGTCGTCCGCAAGACCGAGAGAAGGATCAACGCGCTGGCCGCCAAGCGTTCCAAAAACGCTGGTTGGGAACCGGAAATCATCGGTTTCACCGGGTACGGAAGTGCAGAGCGCGTTCGCGTATTCGGCCGTGTCCTCCTGAAGGATCCGGCCAAAAAACGAGACGAAGAACGAAACAAAAAACGCGGTTTTTGGCAGTTCTTTACCGTCGAACTCGCGGACTTTCCCGTCACCATCACTGCCGGCGACCGCACGGTGGAAACCACCACGGATAGCAACGGCTATATCGAGGTACTAATCAGGAATCACGGCCTCGAACCCGGCTGGCACGAAATTACCATCAACGACACTCCTGCAGAGGTCCTCATCCTCTCCCCGGAGACCAAATACGGCATCGTCTCCGATATTGATGACACCGTGTTGGTCACCATGCTGCCGCGCGCCCTCATCGCCGCCTACAACTCCTGGGTCAAGGAGACAGACGAGCGCAAGGCCGTCGCTGGCTTCAGCGAGTTCTATGCGCAACTTCGCCGTCGTTACGCGAGCAAAACCGACGAGGACACGGACGTTCCCGTCATCTATCTCTCCACCGGAGCGTGGAACACCTTCAGCACACTAAAAAAGTTCCTACACCGCAACAACCTGCCGAAGGGCCCACTGCTGCTCACCGACTGGGGGCCAACGCCCACCGGCCTGTTCCGCTCGGGCAAGGAACACAAGAAGGTGCGACTTCGCGACCTGTTTATTGACTTCCCCGAAATCAACTGGATTCTCGTCGGCGATGATGGCCAGTACGACCCGCTCATCTACGGCACGGCCGCGGCGGAGCATCCGGACAAGGTCGCGGCCATCGCAATCCGCAACCTCACTCCCAGCGAGCACGTGCTCTCTCACGGCACGGCGGTGCCAATTGAAAAGTTGGAGAACAAGGAGGTCCCGTTCATCGAGGGCACAGACGGCTATGAACTGCTCAAACAGATCGACCAGCTGCCGCAACCATGATCTACCTCCGCCATGCCCGTATTCACGATGATGCCGAGCTCCCGGCGTACGTCGTAAAGCTCGCCCTGCCCTTCCCCATGGCCTTCACCACGCCGATTACCATCCTGACCGGCGAAAACGGCAAGGGAAAGTCGACAGTGCTGGAGGCGTTGGCATCGGCGATGGGTGTCGATACGGACGGCGGCTCGCGGTACAAGACGCAGGAGCGCACCTCCCCAGTCCCCCTGGCGCTGACCAGGCGCAATCCCCCGGATACGTTTTTCTTTCGCGGCGACGCGCACCTGAACCTCGCGCGCTATTACGAGTCGCTTGGGCTGCTACCAGGTGGCAGAGAAATGGCAGACCTCACCCAGATGAGCCACGGCCAATCCATCATGACGCTGGCCGAACGCCGCTTCAGTCCCGAATCACTGATTTTCCTTGACGAACCCGAGTCCGGACTGTCGGTCCTACGCCAACTGGAGCTCCTCGGCCGCCTCGGCGCGCTCGCGGAAGCCGGCGCACAAATCATCATGGCGACGCATTCCCCTATCCTGCTCGCCGCACCGGAAGCAACAATCATTTCGCTTGACGACGCCGACACCACCCACTTCGAAGACACCCTCGCGGTACGGGCAACCAGGGATTTCCTAGCCGATCCCGTCGGCATCGCGGACTACATGGTGGAGCGTTTTACTTCGGATTCTTAAGCCCCAGCGCCGCCACGACACCCAGGGCCGACAGTGCCACCGGCAACCACATCGCGTCACTCATGGCGGTGGTGAAGTCGCCACGGCTGCTGCTGAGCGCCGCGGCCATGACGGTGGCAATCAGCGCGCTGCCCAGCACACTGCCGATCTGGCGGATGGTGTTGTACACACCGGAGGCGGCACCGGCGAGGGACGGGTCGATGTTGCGGGTGGCAGCCGTCGACAGCGTGCCCCAAATAAACGCGTTTGCCACACCGAATGCGGCGCCCGGCAGCAGCAGCCACAGCACAGAGAGGTCCTCGTGGATGAGGTAGTGGAACCCGAGCATGCCCACCAGCGAGGACCCAAAACCAATCAGCGCGAACTCGCGGAACTTCAGCCGGTCCAGCATTCGCCCAGTCCACGGTGCCATGACACCGGAAATGACCGCCTGCGGCACGAGCAGTAGTGAGGCCTGGATGGTCGATAGGTCGCGAGCATTCTGGGCGAAGAGGATGATTGGGAAACCAACCGCGACCACCAGCGCCCCCGTCACAGCAATCGCCAGCGAGGAGATGGTGAAGTTGCGATCCTTAAAAAGGGACAGCGGCATCAGCGGTTCGGCCGTGGTCTTGGCCTCCCACGCGGTGAATAGTCCAAGAACCACCGCACCAGCGACAATCAGCGCCCAGATCCAGCCTGCCCAACCGGCGCTCTCACCTTCCTGAATGCCGAAGACCAGCAGGAACATACCAATCGCGCTGAGTACAACACCGAGATAATCAATCTTGTTGCGGTGCGTCTCAAATGTCGGCAGATAGCGGAACGCAAAAACGAGCCCGATCAGCCCAATCGGCACATTAATAAGGAAAATCCAGCGCCAACTCAGCAGCTCAATCAACACGCCTCCGGCCAGCGGCCCCGTCAGCGAGGCAATTCCGGCCGCCGCACCCCACAGCCCCATCGCCGCACCGCGATGTGCCGGCGGAAACATCTGCGTAATCAGCGCCATCGTCTGCGGCGTCAGCAGCGCGGCCCCCAGTCCCTGCACCACGCGGGCAATGATCAGCATGCTTAACGACGGCGCCAACCCACACGCCAGCGACGCCAACACGAAGATAACCAGGCCCGCTACATAGGTGTGCTTGACTCCCCAGAGATCACCGAGCCTGCCGGTAATAAGCAACGGCACAGCATAGGCCAGCAGATAACCACTGGTCACCCACATGACCTGGTTGAGCTCACCGCCCAGTTCATGCTGGATGGTGTTGATACCAACGGTGACAATGGTGGCGTCGACCAGGATCATGAAGAAGCCGAGCAAAACGGTCCACAGCGCTGGCCACGCCTTTTTGGGATCAAACTGAGTATTCAAATCTGTAGCCACTCGGAGTCATGTTAGTTGATGGCACGGTTGTTAGTTGATGGCACAGTAAAATCCAGACCATGGCTGTTCAGCATATGACCGACGAAACCATCGCCGAGTTCTTCGCCGACCACCTCTCGCGCGTAGATGATGACACGCAGCGCGCTGTCGCTCTCGAGGTGCTGGAATGGGTTCACGAAAAGTACCCGGAACTGGGCGTTCGCATCGCTTGGAATCAGCCGATGTTCACGCTCGATGGCACTTTTATCATCGGTTTCTCCTACGCCAAGAAACACATGGCGATTGCCCCGGAACGCGCAGGTATTGAAAAGTTCGCCGACGACTTCGATGCCCGTGGCCTCTCCTACGGAAAAATGATGGTCCGTTTCCCCTGGCCAAAGGACGGCAAGGCCGAGTCCATGCCGCTGGACCTGCTGGCCAAGATGATTGAGTTCAACATGGAGGACAAGCGCGGGATGACCAAGTTTTGGCGATAGGCCGGGGTTGATTACCAGACCTGGAAGCTGCCAAGCATTTAATGAGCATTCCTTTCCTCAGCGAGATTGCGGAGGAATGCGTCTTTGTCGTCGCAGTAAATCTCAATCGAGAAAACGGTCATTAGCCCCTTGTAAAGATCTTCTGCCACGACTTGCGAATCCACTTCTAATCTGACGTTCACTTCACTCAAAACAGGCACCCTGAGATTGCCGTCCTCGTCAATTGCTATGTCCCCTCCTTCACCTGCCGTTACGGAGCTCGCATGACGTAACTGTGACCACGGAATTTCGCAAATAAGCCTTCGCCCATTTCGCAGTACGAGTCCTTGCGGTGTCATTAGATGTGGATGATCCCGAACAGTTACGTAAAATCCAGATAAAAGAACTACGGCATAAACACTAATTACCAGCAATAAATATCGCCAAAACGCATTAGAAATAGCAAAATGCACTATGCTTATTTCTGCAACGCTCAGCGCCAGTATCATAAAAACAACAGTTCGAAGGTTTCTATATGCTGTGAAGGATCTGACTTCACTGTCGACATTTCTCTGAGGCTTAAAAAAGGTGAAAGCAGCTAGCAGCGAACCAACTTCCGAAACGAGTAACGCTAGTATTTTTCGAGGTACGCCAAATTTCTTTGACGTCTCGGACAGCGAAGAAGCCCATGACCTGCCATTTCTGAGATAGTCTTGCCACATACCTCTAAACAGTAAGAGAAAAGCCGCAACCACCACGGCAAGTGGTAACAGGAATACCCAACCCGGCAAACCAGATACCACATTCATAAGAAGGAAAAGAACTCCTTCAAAAATAATTGCGGCACCCAGCATTGCTCTAAATACAATTTTCATGTTTGCCTTCCGACTATGAATTGGCAGGTTTTCCTCGGAAGAAGATTACTCACCAAACGGGCTCTCTCTTAATACTTCTTACACATTCTTGAGTTGCCTTTTCACGATATGAACAGGTACCAAATGGTCGTTAAAATATGGCCGTAAGCCAAGCTCATGACTGAACACCGCTATATCAATGCCCCAGATGAGGGCCGACTGCCCTCATGCACATCTCAAAACTATTCAAGTTTTCTTCTACTTTCAATACAAAATGAGTTGTGAGATTTCTACATTTCTTCTCGTGAGCCGTTGCAATGCTAGCTGGCCGACGCATCCGACGACTTATGGCCACGCTATTCACCTATCGATGCGCTACAGCGTGTCCACAAGTGAATAGCGCATCGACAAGTGAGAGAGCCTGGCTCACAGCGTGCGCATAAGTGCCGAAAAACCATCGATAAGTCAGGGGAATACATCGACAAGTCCCCGAAACCTGGCCATAAGTGCCGGACAGGGTTAAAGGAGAGTTAAAGGACAAGCCAACAACGTCAGCTCAGCATCTGCTTCTGCTTCAACCCAGGGTTAAGTAAAGAAAAGTGTGTCCGCATGCCACCATAACCCCAGACCACACACCACAAATCACCAAAGAATAGCTCCCCGAAAGCTATTACCCACACCATCCCGCACCTCCGGCCACATTTGTGCTAACCGCACACCGGTTGGATTAAAGGATGACCACCAACCGCCCCAGCTGCCCACTATGCGGCAACAACACAAAGAAAAACGGCACCACCAGCAAATCAACCACCCGTTGGCGCTGCACCCACTGCGGACACTCCTTTACCCGCAACACCCAAACCCACAACAAAAACACCGCCACCATGGCTTTGTTCATCCAATGGGCCACCGGCACCCAATCTCTAACCACCTTCGCCGCACACCATGGCGTAACCAGGCAAACCATGCACCACCGATTCCGATGGTGCTGGTGGATCATCCCCACACCCACCATCGACTCATTCCGCATCCATGACCAAATCTTCCTCGACGCGACCTATCTAAAGTCCGGATGCCTCCTGATCGCAGCCAGTAAAACCCACGTCATCAACTGGACCTGGGCCAGACACGAAACCACCGCCGCCTACACCGAACTCCTACGCCCCATTGCCGCACCACTAATCGCAGTCACAGACGGCGGACAAGGTGCCCAATCAGCCATCCACCACTGCTGGCCAACAACACGCATCCAACGCTGCCTCGTCCACGCCCAACGAACAGTCCGCCGCCACACCACCAGCAACCCCCGCACCGATGCCGGCAAAACCCTCTACCGCCTAGCCCTGAAACTCACTCGCATCACCGACCTTGACCAAGCATCCACATGGGTCGCCCACCTGCACGAATTCGACCACACCTACCGGGAATGGATGAACGAGAAAACCACCATCAAAGACCCTGCTACCGGCGCCTACACCAAGGTCTACACCCACCAACGCGTCCGAGCGGCCTATCAATCATTGCTATCTCTGCACCGCAGAGACCTGCTGTTTACCTACCTGCAACCCCCACCAACAACCATCGACCCCGACAACCTTGCAGCAACAACAAACAGCCTCGAAGGTGGCATCAACGCCCCCATAAAAGAACTAGCCCGCAGACACCGCGGACTATCACTACCGCATCAACGCACAGTGATGGATTGGTGGCTGTATCTACATACAGAAGTCCCTGACGATCCGGTCAAGATCGCCAGGGACCAACGATGGGGTCAAGACGCACTTTCCACAGCAACAGACCTGATCACCCACAACACCACAGCCACTACCAATGACATCGGTGCACCAGCAGAATACGACACCGCCATCGACACCAGCTACCAACACAACCTCGGCATCCAAAAAGGCTGGATCAAATAACCGCAACACGCCCGGAAAAGACACACTTTTCTTTACTTAACCCTCAACCCAAACCCCAACCCCAGAAACAAAAAATCCTCGGAAGCTTTTACACTTCCGAGGATCTTCGCTGTGGGCGAAGGGGGACTTGAACCCCCACGTCCGTAAAGGACACTGGCACCTGAAGCCAGCGCGTCTGCCATTCCGCCACTCGCCCGTGGGAACGAATAGAACTATAACACCCCGCGCTAATACACCACCAAATCCCCAGGCCAGCGCACGTTTTCCATCACTTTTCAGCACTTAGCAATAGCAACTTCCTCCACAACCGTCGTCACTATTTGATAAACCTCAGTAGTTCCTAGCCCTTAACTGAAGGTGTAGGGCTCTATACTGTTGCTTAAGTATCGATAATTTTTGTGCACATTTTTTTCACGTAACCCGCCGCGGTTTGGCGGGAGAAGGCGAATTTCTTTAGTCAGATGGATTTCCTAGGACGCATCCGCAAGCTCGATAGCTCGCTTCAGCGCGGGCTCGATAACAGCTTTGCGCGCGTGTTCGGCGGCAAGGTTGTCCCGAATGAGTTAGAAGAATGCCTGAAGCAGGAAATTGAAGACTTCCTGATGCAGGACGCCAACGGTCAGTACTTGGCACCCAATGATTTCCGCATTGGCATCAGCGCTGCCGACTACAAGAACCTCTCTGCGTCCGAGCCCAACCTGCCGAATCAGTTGGCTGACCGCATGACACGCTACTGCCGCAACAACGGCTGGGGTTTCACCGGTTCCATTAGCGTCCACCTGCAGGCAGTGGAGTCGCTCCATACCGGCCAGTTGAAGACGGCCAGCACTTTCACCGAGGACACCGTGGGCACCTCGGAGTTCGTCCCATTCGAGGACAGTGCCGATGATGCCAACACTGACGCAGCCCCGTCGCAAAGCGATGATGAACCCCAAGCTGCAGAGACCTCTGCCGCCTACCACCCGCAGCCGGAAGCTGAGCAGTTCCCCACCGCTTCTCGCCCCATCCCCGCGGTCGACCCAGAGGCTGCAACTGAGCTGAGCAGCGCGACCGTGGGCGAAGACCAGCCCCAGGAAAAGACCGTCACCCTGCTGTTACAGGACGGCTCCTCGCGCGTATTTGAGGTGCGCCATGGTTCGAACATCATCGGCCGCGGCACCGCTTCCGACTTCCGCCTCCCGGATACTGGTGTTTCCCGCCAGCATGCCGAGATCACGTGGGATGGCCAGGACGCTGTGCTCGTCGATTTGCATTCGACCAACGGCACCATTGTCAATGGCGAACCCATTGAGAACTGGCTGCTGGCCGACGGCGACGAAATCTCGTTGGGACATTCTGTTCTCGAAGTTCAGATTCGCTGATTCAGATCCGCTAAGTAGTGAGGTTCACCAGGTTCACATGCCACTGCCCTAGGTTTGCCGACACATTCCTGGAATAATTACGTCCGTGTGTTCGGTTTGCGGACCCACCAGCTCTACATAAGGAGGTTCCTCGGACGTGGAAGCTATCGTTTTTCTGCTTTCGCGCATCGGCGTGCTGGTCGTCCTGTGGTTTTTCATTTGGATGACGCTTCGCACCCTGCGTACAGAAACAACAGGCTCGGCTCCGCTGCGCCCACTTCGGCAGGCCAGCAGTGCTCCGGCCAAGCGTTTCCAGCGCTCGCAGACTCCACATCAGCTCCTTGTCACCTCCGGGCCGCTGGCGGGTTCGCGCATGAACCTAAACAACCAACGCGACATCACTATTGGCCGTTCAGAGTCGAATGCCTTCGTCCTCAACGATGACTTCGCCTCGGGCCAGCACGCTCGCGTCATCAACCGCGACGGCATCTGGTACTTGGAGGATCTGGACTCCCGCAATGGCACATTCCTCAATGGCCAGCGCGTGGAACAGCCGGAACGCCTGGCTTCGGGTATGGAATTTCGTATTGGCCGTACAACTTTGAGGTTGCAACCATGAGTCTTGCTCTGAATTACACGGCCCGCTCTGACCGCGGCCTCATCCGACAGAACAACGAGGACTCCGCCTATGCGGGTTCGCGTCTGCTCGCGCTTGCCGACGGCATGGGTGGCCACGCCGCCGGAGAAATCGCATCTCAGCTGATGATTGCGGCCGTCTCTCGGCTGGACAATGATCAGCCCGGCCCCGATTTGCTCGAGTCCCTGCGCAGCGCCTGCATGGAGGGCAATAACTCCATTGCGGATGAAATTGAGCAGAACCCCTCTACGCAAGGCATGGGCACTACGCTGACTGCTCTGCTTTTCGACGGCACCCGCCTGGGCATGTGCCATGTCGGTGACTCGCGTGGCTATCTGCTGCGCGACGGGGAGCTCATCCGCATTACCCGGGATGACACCTATGTGCAGTCCCTGGTGGATGAGGGCAATCTCACCGAAGAAGAAGCGGCAATTCACCCTCAGCGCTCACTGATTTTGAAGGCTCTCACCGGTCGCCCGGTGGAGCCTACTTTGTCTTATCGCGATGTTCACGAGGGCGATCGCTACCTGCTGTGCTCGGATGGTCTATCCGATCCAGTGTCCGCGGACACCATCAAGGATGTGCTCTCGGAGGGCACTCCGGACGAGGCCGCTACCAAGCTCATTGACTACGCGTTGAAGTCCGGTGGTCCGGATAACATCACCGTGGTGGTTGCCGATGTTGTCGATTCGTCGGCACGCACGCCTTACGAGCCCGCCCTGGCCGGTGCCCTACAGAGTGCGGAGGAGGAACTCCCCCGCCCCAATACGTCAGCGGGACGCGCGGCGGCACTCCGCCCGCGGAAGTCGCAGGAAATTGCAGTGACTTCGGCGCCGGAGAAGAAAGCTTCCAAGGGCAAGTGGCTAGTTATTTCTGTGGTGCTGGTGCTGGTGGCCGGGTTGGTCGGCCTTGGTATTTGGGGCTGGCAGAAGAAGGAGTCGATGTACCATCTCGCGGTGGTCGACGGGCAGGTGCAGCTGATGCACGGCGTGCCCGGCAGTTTGCTGGGCTTCGATCTGCAAGAGCCACATCAGTTCATCTGTTTGACCGATGACAATAAAGTTCAGCTTCCTCCGGCTGGGACGCCGAAGGAGAAGGTCGACTGCCACATCATGACGCCGGAAGATCTCTCGCCGGCGGCACGCAATTCGCTGGAAGGTCTGCCGGCTGATTCCTACGACGGTGTCAGCGACCAGATTGGCCGTTTGGCGGAGTCGGCACTGCCGGTATGTCTGTCCGTTTCCGACGATGACAAGAAGGATGAAAAGCTGGGCTCGAAGCCAGGAGTCAACTGTAGGCAGGTGCGAAAATGAGTGAAACTACCACGAAGCGACAGCTTCGGATGAAGGAAATGCTCCTGCTGCTGCTGTCGGCAGGATTGTTGCTTTTGGCACTAATTTCGCTGGAACTGGCTCAGGGCAACTCTCTGACCGCAGATGTCTTTTACATCATTGGCGGATTCTTTGTGATCTTTGCAGTGGCGCATATCGCGCTGACCTTTGTGGCGCCCAACGCCGATCAGGTGATGCTGCCGGTTGCAGCAACGCTCAATGCCTTGGGGCTGGTGATGATTCACCGCCTCGACCTGGCCAATGACACCTCGTTGGTGCGCAACCAGATCATGTGGACCGTACTCAGTGTCGCACTGTTTATCGGCGTGATCGTCCTGCTGCGCAACCATCACTCGCTGTCGCAGTACTCGTATCTGCTGGGTCTCGGCGGCTTGATTCTGTTGGCGCTACCGCTGGTGTGGCCGTCGTCGATTAATGCTGATGCCCGCATCTGGATTTCCATCGGCCCGTTCTCCATGCAGCCGGGTGAGTTTGCCAAGGTCATGCTGCTGATCTTCTTTGCTCAGCTGCTGGTGAATAAGCGCTCGCTGTTCAATGTGGCGGGCAAGCGTTTCCTGGGCATTGATTTCCCGCGTGTTCGCGACCTGGGTCCGATTCTGCTGATCTGGGGCATCGCTACCGTCATCATGGCTCTGCAGAATGACTTTGGCCCGGCGCTGGTGCTCTTCGGCACTGTGCTGGCAATGCTCTACGCTGCCACCGGTCGTGGTTCCTGGCTGATCATCGGCATGGTGCTGGTGACCGTCGGCGTTGTCGGTGTCTACATGGTTTCGGACAAGATTCAGGCGCGAGTCACGCATTTCCTGGATCCGTTGGGCTCCTACGACGAGGGTGGCTACCAGCTCTCCCAGGGTCTGTTCGGCATGAGCTGGGGTGGCATCGGTGGCACCGGTCTGGGCCAGGGCTACCCACAGAACATTCCGGTGGCACACTCTGACTTCATCCTCTCGGCCTTTGGTGAGGAGCTCGGTTTTACCGGCCTGAGTGCCATCATCCTGCTGTTCGCGATTCTGATTTCCCGCGGTATTTCGGCGAGCTTGGCGGTACGTGATTCCTTTGGCAAGCTGCTGGCGGCCGGTGTCGCATTCTCGATGGCCATTCAGCTGTTCGTGGTTGCAGCCGGTGTTTCCAAGCTGATGCCGCTGACCGGTCTGACTACTCCGTTCATGTCAGCCGGTGGTTCCTCACTGCTGGCCAGCTACATCATGTTGGCCATCGTGCTGCGCGTCTCTGACGAGGCCAACCGCCCCTGGGGTATTCCAAGCAACCCTTCGGGCCTCAACGACAATGCCACCGCATCTCAGGAGGTGAACCAGTAGATGAATAAAACCATTCGCCAAATCTTTGTTGTCGTTCTCGGACTCTTCGTTCTTCTACTGGCGAACCTGACCTACATCCAGGGCTTCCAGCAGGATAAGTACGCCCACAATCCGCTGAATAGCCGCCAGTTCCTGGAGGAAAAGTCCAAACCTCGCGGCCAAATCACCACTGACGGCGACATTCTGGCCCACTCGGTCAAGGGCGAGAGCGGCTTCTATGACCGCAGCTACGACACCGACCCGGAGGCATATGCCGCGGTGGTCGGATACCTGTCGGACATCTACGGCTCCGCCGGTATCGAACGCTCTCAGAACGAGATCTTGAACGGCAGCGACCCTTCGCTGTTTACCTCCCGCGCCCTCGACATGGTCACGGGCAAGGAACCCTCTGGGGCCTCCACGGAGCTGACGCTGTTGCCGAACGCTCAGCGGACTGCGTACCAACAACTCGCTGAACGCGGCTACGTCGGCTCCGCCGTCGCCATTCGCCCATCGACGGGTGAAATTCTCGCGATGGCCTCCACACCGTCGTTCAACCCGAATGACATCGCCGCCGGCGACGAGAGTACCTGGCAGTCCCTCAATAACAATGAGGGCGCACCGCTGCTCAACCACGCCACTCAGCGTCCGCTGCCGCCGGGTTCCACTTTCAAGGTGTTGACCACGGTCACGGCACTGGAGCAAGGCGCTTCCCCGGACACCTCGGTCACTGGCGCACCGCAGATTACGCTGCCGGATACCACCACTACGTTGGAGAACTACGGTGGCTCGACCTGTGGTGGGGCTACTACAACTCTCCGCCAGGCTTTCGCGCAGTCCTGTAATACGGCATTCGCTGAGCTCGGTATGCAGTACGGGGCCGATGCGCTCAAGGACGTCGCTAAGCGATTCGGCATCGGTGAGACCCACGATGACGCGGGCCTGCCGATTCAGCCCTCCGCTGTCGGTGATATTCCGGATCAGTCCTCGCTGGGTCAGACCTCCATTGGTCAGCGCGACGTGTCTTTCACGCCGCTGGACAACGCCATCATCGCCGCCACGATTGCCAACGGCGGCGTGCGCATGGAACCCCAGATCATCAAATCGGTGCGCGGTGCCGACCTCTCCGAAATCAAGTCCTTTAAGCCGATTGAAGCCGGCGAGGCGATTTCGCCGGAGGTCGCGGAGACCGTAACTGAGCTGATGCGCGGCTCCGAGTCGCACTCGGGCGGTAACGGTTCGCGTATTGCCTCCAAGACCGGTACCGCGGAACACGGTGCTGTCCGCGGCGAGTACGCACCGCACGTCTGGTACATCGCCTTCGCGCCGGACTCCGATGTCGCCGTGGCTGTCGTCGTGGAAAACGGTGGCGGCCAGGGCCAGGGCGCTACCGGCGCCTCCGTTGCTGCCCCGATTGGCCGTGCACTCATTGACGCGGTCGAACAGGCGGGTCGATAAGCATGGATGCCCACCAAGTTCAAGACATCGTTGGCGACCGATATCACGTTCGCCGTCTGCTCGGCCGTGGCGGCATGTCCACAGTCTGGCTTGCCGACGACGCCACCAGCGGCGAACTGGTTGCAATCAAACTTCTGAACCAGGAGTACTCGGACAACTACGAGTTCCGGCAGCGTTTCCAGAACGAAGCCGCCGCTGCGCGCAGCGTCAACAGCCCAAACGTGGTGAAGATTGTCACCTACGAGGAAGGCGACATCGGCAGCCACGGCGCGTGTTACATCGTCATGGAGTACATCCGTGGCGAATCTCTGTCGCAGGTGCTGCAGCGACGTCGCACCCTGCCAGAGCACCTGATGCTCGACGTGCTGGAGCAGACTGCACACGGCCTGTCGGCAATTCACGCTGCGAACCTTGTCCACCGCGACATTAAGCCGGGCAACCTCCTGGTGACGCCGGAGGGCACCGTGAAGATTACCGACTTTGGCATTGCCAAAGCCGCTGAAGCGGTGCCTCTGACGCGTACCGGCATGGTCGTCGGTACCGCGCAGTATGTCTCACCGGAGCAGGCGCAGGGCAAACAGGTGAGTCCGGCGACTGACATCTACTCGCTTGGCTGTGTCGCCTACGAAATGGTGGCCGGCGCCCGGCCCTTCCAGGGCGACTCCACCGTCGCGGTTGCCGTGGCACACATCAACGAGGCTCCGCCTGCGTTGGCGCCGACGGTCAATCCGCATATCCGCGAACTTATCGGCATTATGCTGCGCAAGGATCCGCAGCGTCGCTATGCCGATGGCCGTGAGCTGGCACAGGCTGTTTTGCGAGTGCGCGCGGGGCACCGCCCACCGCAGCCGCGTGGTGTGACCCCAACGGTGCACCGTCAATCCAACGCTGCCAACCCGGCGACCACCGAACTCGGTGCCATGACGCGACCGCCCATGCCGGTGTCGCAGCCACAGCAGCAACCGCAGCGGCCACCGCAGCGACCCGCCCGACAGCGTAAGCCGGCAAAGAAGCGCAGCGGCTGCGGTTGTGGCTGCGGCAGCATTGCGCTGTTGGTGCTGCTAGTGTTGCTGGCCGGTGCTATCGCAGTCGTCTATTCGCTGTCGACTACCGGTTCACTGCCAACCATTCCGAACTTGGAGCAGTACATTCCGAACCAGTCACAGCAGCAAACCACAGAGGAAAACACCGACCCCAACGACGGTTCTGGTTACGGTTGGTCGGGAGACAATTCCGGTAACTGGGGAAATAACGACGGCGGCAACAATGACGGTGCCTCTGACAGCTCCACTGAGCCGGACACCAGCGAGACCGCTCCGGAAACGTCCGAACCGACTCAGGATTCGGGCAACGACAGTGGCGACAACAGTGGCGACGACTCCAGCGGCGGTGGTCTGCCCGGTATTCAATTGCCCCTAGGAAATGACTCCGGTAATACCTTGGGGACTCCAGATGCACAGTAATATTCAGGTACAAGATGTTTTGGTGGAAATCCTTCCGAAGGGACTGACGAACAATGTCTGGCAATGACGATCTCCTCTCCGGCCGTTATCGGCTCGGCGAGCTCATTGGCGTTGGCGGCATGTCCGATGTCTACCGCGCTGAAGATACTGTTCTCGGTCGCTCTGTCGCGGTCAAGATGATGAGGGCCGACCTTGCCAGGGATGAGAACTTCCTCGCAAGGTTCCGTCGTGAAGCGAAAAACTCAGCGCTGCTGAATCACCCGTCGATCGTGTCGGTGTACGACACCGGCGAGACGGATAGCCCGATGGGGCGCGTGCCTTTCATTGTCATGGAGCTGATTCAGGGCGAGACCCTGCGTGATCTTGTTCGTCGTGAGGGGCGGCTCGACCCGAAGAAGGCCGCATCGATCATGGCATCGGTGTGTGATGCGCTGACGGCATCCCACCATGCGGGCATTATTCACCGTGACATCAAGCCAGCGAACATCATGCTGACCAACACCGGCAAGGTGAAGGTGATGGACTTCGGCATCGCTCGCGCGCTCGGTGATTCCACCACGATGACGCAAACTGCGGCGGTGCTGGGTACCGCGCAATACCTCTCGCCGGAGCAGGCGCGCGGTAAGACCGCCGATGCCCGTTCCGATATTTACGCTGTCGGCTGCGTACTTTTCGAGGCCGTCACGGGCGCCCCGCCATTCACCGGTGAAACCCCTCTTTCTGTCGCTTACCAGCACGTTCAGGACCAGCCGCCGCGACCTTCGGGGAAGCTCAACACCGACCCAAACACGGCTCAGGCCCTCGACGCGGTGCTGCTGACCGCGATGGCCAAGGACCCGATGGAGCGCTACGACTCCGCAGAGGACTTCGCCCAGGATTTGCGTCGTCTTGCACGCGGCGAGGATCCGTTGGCGCTGGCGCACCACGGCGCGCATGACGACGACGCGACGACCACCGAATTCCTTCCGGCAACTCCATCGGATGCTGAGACCCGGGTGACCCCTGCGCAGCAGGAAACTCCGGCCGCTGTCCCTGCTCCGGCTCCGGCTCCGGAACCGAAAGAAGCAGCTGCCCAGCCGGAAGCCCCTGCTCAGATCGCTAACACTGACGAGCCTGAGAAAAAGAAGGGTGGCGCAGGAAAGACTGTCGCACTGGCGGCTGCTGCGCTGGTCGCTCTCGGCGGTGTCGGCTACGGTGCCTACCAGCTTTTCAACTCGTCCACCGAGGTCGAGACCGTTGCCATTCCGCAGGTCGAGGGTCTAAATGTCAATGAGGCAACGCAGGTTCTCGAGCAGGCTGGTTTCGTGGTCAACCGCGTCGACGAGCCGAACCCAGATGTGCCCCGAGACACGGTGATTGCCACCGAACCGGGCGTCGGATCGGGGTTGCCGCAGGGATCTCGTATCAAGCTGCGCGTATCTTCGGGCCCAGAGTTGACCAATGTGCCGGATGTACGCGACAAACAGGCCGAGGAAGCTCGCCGCCTACTCGAGGAGGCGGGGCTTGTCGTCAATCCGAAGCTGCAAGAGGAACCGAGTGAGGACGTTCCGCGCGGCAATGTCATCGAGCAGTCTCCAGCTGCCGGTTCTCAGGTGTCGAAGGGAACCCGTGTAACTTTGACTGTCTCCTCCGGTATCGAGACCAAGACTGTTCCGGATGTCACTGGTCAGAGGTTGGATTCCGCCCGCACGACCCTCGAGTCCGCTGGTTTCGTTGTCGAGGTGGTGGAGGTTGACTCCACTGAGGAACAGGGAACCGTTGTTGAGGTTCCCCAGAAGGGCACGGAGCTCACCGTCGGAACGACTGTCGAGCTGCACGTTTCGCGCGGCAACCAAATTAAGATGCCACGAGTTGAGAGCCAGACTCTCCGCGATGCGGAGAAGGCACTCACCGATGCCGGCTTCGAGGGAACTATCCGCACCGAGGAAGTCACCACGCTGGATCTGTCCAAGGTCGACCACGTGGAGAAAGCCAACCCGTCGGCCGGATCCAAGCTCAACAAGGACGGCGAGGTCACCCTACGCGTCTACCGGCTGGGGGTCGCCCCGGAGAGCTCTTCAGAGGAACGGCCTGCTCCGGAACCTCCCATAAGGCTGCCGGATCTGCTGCCTAACTAGCGGCTAGTGTGCCAGCACGTCTGAGAAGGCGCGCTGGTACACCGCCTGCTGCTCTTCCAACTCCGCCAGGAGTTCCTCGGTGTACTCGCCGCCGGCCACTCGCAGCCAATTGACCAGCATGCGGTGCCCGTACTGGGTGAGTACCGACTCCGGGTGGTACTGCACGCCGTGAATCGGCAGGTCGCGGTGGCGCATCGCCATCAGCATGCCCGAATCGGTGAATGCCGTGGCAATGAGTTCCTCCGGCAACGTCTTCGGATCCACCGTCAACGAGTGGTAGCGCGTGGCAATAAAAGGACTGGGCACATCGGCCAGAACACCCGTGCCGTCATGAGTGACCGGGGAGGTCTTGCCGTGCAACAGCTCGTCGGCACGCACGACCTGCGCACCAAAGACCTCACCAATCGCCTGGTGACCCAAGCACACACCCAACACCGGTGTCGGCTCGTCCTGCCTGCTCACCGCGCGAATAATGTCCTCTGTCCACCCCGCATTAGACGGCTCACCGGGACCGGGCGACAGTAGGATTGCATCAAATTGCTTTACGACGTCGTCAACATCGCGGAGACGCGCATCATCATTGCGCCAGACAGTAACCGTTTCGCCGAGCTGGCCTATGTACTGGACCAGATTGAATACGAAGCTGTCATAGTTATCGACGACGAGAATCTGCATAACTGGGAATTCTACTGCCTGCGAAGTTCACTGGTAAGTTCGGATGCAAAGTTTACAATTATGCATATACCGCGGGAGTGTAGATACCGCGCTGATCGCAACCTGCTGACCACAACCTAAGGAGTTTAAAGCGCTATGCCTAAGGCAAAGATCGAAAGCACTAATTCACCACAATCCGGTGGCTCCTCCGTCAGCCGTACCCCGGTCAAAATCAACAGCACTCAGACGCCGGTGTGGTACAAGGTGCTGATGTTCGGGTTCATGCTGATTGGTTTGGGCTGGCTGCTGGTCAACTACATCGCGGGTCCGCATATTCCGTTCATGGTGACTTTGAACGCATGGAACTACGTCATCGGCTTTGGTCTTTTCATTGTTGGTCTGCTGATGACTATGGGTTGGCGTTAGTCAGCTCTAATACATCGCACCCCCTCAGGCGCATCCACTTTTGGATGCGCCTTTTTTTCATACCTAAAAACCCAGGTCAATTCACCCCCGTCAATACACCCGTTTCCCACACGTTTTTCGACGAATGAGGATTTCCCTCCTACTGATCGCGCAAAAAAGTTATCCACAGAAACCTGTGTAACAATCATGTAATTTGTGGATAACTGTGGAGAGATTTCGTCCCAAATTTCTCACGGGTTACGTGACAGAAACCGTAAAGCATGACAACTTTGGTTCTATCCCCTGTGTCCACAGTATCCACAGCCTGTGGATAACTCTGTGAACAAGTAACATAGTTGCAAGTCAAGTTGTGCGTAACTCCAATATTCTGCGGAGTTCGACCACTTTCGAACGCTGGTTCGTAAATTACAAGAATGGAATTATCCACACATGTGCACAAGTCTGTGGACAACTGTGAATTGTTGTAATTTGTGAAAATTGGAACCCGTAACGTGCTTCTTGGCCCGTGTTCACCTAGGTGAACAGTGGAGTATTTTTTCCACAGGGCTGTGGACATGTGGAGAATCAACACGATGTGCTACTACCCCCACTACCCCTAAACACAACATTGAAGTTACGGGCCGTCGTAAAGCGAAAATGGGCATGAAAAAACCCGCCCGGAACAACCGGACGGGTTAGAAAGCGTAGAAGCTAGTGGATTACTTCTCGATGTCGATGGAGGTAATCACGACCGGCTCCAGCGGGCGATCCCAGTGATCCGTAGCCACACGAGCGATCTCGTCGACAACCTTCTTCGAGGCGTCATCAGCGACCTCACCGAAGATGGTGTGAGCGCCATTGAGGTGCGGGGTCGGAACAACGGTGATGAAGAACTGGGAACCGTTGGTACCACGGCCGCCGCGCTTGCCGGCGTTTGCCATAGCGAGCAGGTACGGACGATCGAACTGGAGCTCCGGGTGAATCTCATCGTCGAACATGTAGCCCGGGCCGCCGGTGCCGGTGCCCAGCGGGTCACCACCCTGAATCATGAATCCAGCGATGATGCGGTGGAAGATGGCCTCATCGTAGAACGGGCCGGACTCGGTGCCAGAGGCGTTCTGCCCCTTGTACTCCTTGGTGCCTTCTGCCAGGCCGATGAAGTTGTCGACGGTATTCGGCGCGTGGTTGCCGAACAGGTCAATCACGATATCGCCATGGTTGGTGTGCACAGTTGCAGTAGCAGTCTTAATAGTCACGTTCCTTAGGATACCGACCTTGGTGGCCAATTGCTCCTACTGGTGAGTTTCTCCGTGGCAGAAACCAGCGAAAATGTTTCTCAAGATAAGGAAAAGAGTTCTTCGTCGACCCCCATGGAGGCCAAATAGTGCCTAAGCTGGAATGTGAGCCTGCTGCAAATATTTCGGCGCTAGGCCTAACTGGGCCCTAGCTCTTGGACTTAGAAGCATCTTGGTCTCAGAGGCACTGGCGCCGCAGCAGTATTAATCATTGATTGAGAATTAAAGGCGATGCCTGTTGGCGACGCACTAATAAAGGAGAGTCATGAACCCCAACGCAATCTCGCTGGCTGTCAAGGGACTGAAGTCCGCTTACGACAGCTACTCGGATTACCGGGACAAGAAGGCTGCAGAGCTCTACGACACGATGCAGGAGGCTAAGAAGGTGGCAGCTGCACAGAACGAGGCAGCAAAGGACGCAGCAACCAATTGGGCGGAAGACGTTAAGGAAAAGGTTTCCGACGCCCGCGATCAGCTCGCTGAGCAGGCCGAAGAACTGACCGGCAAGGTTGAGAAGAAGTCCAAGGAGACCAAGAAGCAGGCTAAGAAGGCTGCGAAGCAGGCCGAGAAGGACGCTAAGCGCAAGGGCAAGAAGACCCGTTGCAAGGCTCGCTGCGAGGCTAAGAAGGCTGAAAAGAAGGCCAAGAAGGCTCGCAAGGACCTCGAGGTGCGTACCCAGAAGGCTATCGACAAGGTAACCGGTAAGGAAGAGCAGCGCGCCAAGAACGGTCGCATCGCAACCGCTTCCCTGGTCTTCGCTGTTGTTGCAGCAATCGTCGGTGTCATCGTTTGGAAGCTGCGCAAGGACGACAAGCTCCCGGTTGACCCAGCTCCGTACCAGCAGAAGGCCCAGGAAGTTAAGCACAAGGTCGAAGAGAAGGCCGCAGAGGTCAAGGAGACCGTTGAAGAGAAGGCTTCTGAGGCTAAGGACAAGGCTGAAGAGGTAAAGGGCAAGGCAGCCGACAAGGCCGACGAGGCCAAGGACAAGGCTGCTGAGGCCAAGGAGACCACTGAGGAGAAGGCCGCAGAGGCTTCCAAGCAGGCTCAAATCAAGGTCGACGAGGTCAAGACCGAGAAGAAGAACGCTGACGACGCTAAGAAGATCTCTTCCAAGCCGTCCAAGCCGGCTCCGAAGCCGGGTCAGGCTCGCAAGAAGTAAATAGGCGGCTAGATAGCCAAAAGCCTTTTCACGCCCGATTGTTCTGTGCAGTTGATGCGCAGGCGGTCGGGCGTTTTTGGTTAAGCAGCAAACCTGACAACTTCAGAAAGACGGGCTGCAAATGTGAAACTGTGCAAGTTTATGACAGTTTCAAGCCATTTTTCACGCCATTTTTGTCATAAACGCAGTCAGTAACTCGGCGTTCTTGCCCCCTCCCCTTCTACGGGTTAAGTGACAAAAAGTGTGTCTGATTTTCAGCCTATTTGCTGGTCAGGCCGCATAAAACGGGCTTATATAAGGTTCCAGACCTTATTCAGGCCCGTTTCTTGCTCAATCCACCGGAATGGCTCCTGCATGTGGTAACAGGGGCCTGGTTGTCTTTCTGGGTGACTCTAAACAGACCCCGATGCCCTATATGCGCTGGGCAAATGAAGAAAAACGGCACCACAACCAAAGGGACAACCAGGTGGCGATGCAAAAACCCTGACTGCGGATGCTCAACAACACGACACCGCCCCGATCAGACCCACACCCGGGATTTCAAAGCGTTTCACACCTACGTCACCGGCACTGCTTCTTTAACCAAGGTGGCCGACACCTTGAATGTCTCCCGGCGCACACTCGACCGCCGGTTCACCTCATTGTGGCTTATCGATGTCCCTAACACCCCCGATCCCAACCGGGTCTACGACCAAATCTTCATCGACGGCACCTACACCGACGCTGGCTGCTTACTTGTGGCAGCCAGCCACGACCACGTCATCGCATGGCACTGGACACAACGCGAAACCGCCCACGCCTACACCCAACTACTCAAAAACATCGCCCCACCACTATGCGTTGTCCTCGACGGTGGCCAAGGCGCCTACTCAGCAATCAAAACCTGCTGGCCAACCACCCGCATCCAACGCTGCCTTGTCCATGCCCAACGCGTGGTCCGTCGCTACACCACCAGCCGTCCACGCACCGACGCAGGCAAAGCTATCTACGCCCTGGCGTTGAAACTGACCCGTATCGCCACACTCGACCAGGCACGGGAGTGGACGCTGCGCCTGCATGACTTCGGACAGGTATTCAAAGCATTCCTCAACGAAAAAACACCCCTCCCCAAAGAACGCCGCACCCTCAACAACCAGTGGGAATGGACCCACCTGCGAGTTCGCAAGGCATACAACTCACTGCTGCACCTATCGCGCAATAACTGGCTGTTTACCTACCTGCAGCCACCACCAGAAGCACTCGAACCACAGCGCTGGGCATCAACAACCAACAGTCTGGAAGGCGGCGTCAACGCCCAGCTCAAACGCATCGCCGACGCGCATCGCGGCAGGTCCGGGGAGCGCCAACGCAATATGCTCGAGTGGTACCTGCACTCGAAAACGCAGCTGCCTGACGACCCGCTAAAGATCGCCAGGCAGTGCAATTACGGACAAGATCAACTCGCCAAAGTCAACGATCTTGTCCCAGAAGACCACAACAAAGCCGACCACGAAACAGGACGACCAGCCTTCTACGACAACGCTATCCCAACCGAATACCAACACAACATAGGAATCCGGAAAGGGCCCATGAGATAAAAAGGGCCCACCCGGGGGTTAAGTAAAGAAAAGTGTGTCCGCATCCCACCATAACCCCAGACCACACACCACAAATCACCAAAGAATAGCTCCCCGAAAGCTATTACCCACACCATCCCGCACCTCCGGCCACATTTGTGCTAACCGCACACCGGTTGGATTAAAGGATGACCACCAACCGCCCCAGCTGCCCACTATGCGGCAACAACACAAAGAAAAACGGCACCACCAGCAAATCAACCACCCGTTGGCGCTGCACCCACTGCGGACACTCCTTTACCCGCAACACCCAAACCCACAACAAAAACACCGCCACCATGGCTTTGTTCATCCAATGGGCCACCGGCACCCAATCTCTAACCACCTTCGCCGCACACCATGGCGTAACCAGGCAAACCATGCACCACCGATTCCGATGGTGCTGGTGGATCATCCCCACACCCACCATCGACTCATTCCGCATCCATGACCAAATCTTCCTCGACGCGACCTATCTAAAGTCCGGATGCCTCCTGATCGCAGCCAGTAAAACCCACGTCATCAACTGGACCTGGGCCAGACACGAAACCACCGCCGCCTACACCGAACTCCTACGCCCCATTGCCGCACCACTAATCGCAGTCACAGACGGCGGACAAGGTGCCCAATCAGCCATCCACCACTGCTGGCCAACAACACGCATCCAACGCTGCCTCGTCCACGCCCAACGAACAGTCCGCCGCCACACCACCAGCAACCCCCGCACCGATGCCGGCAAAACCCTCTACCGCCTAGCCCTGAAACTCACTCGCATCACCGACCTTGACCAAGCATCCACATGGGTCGCCCACCTGCACGAATTCGACCACACCTACCGGGAATGGATGAACGAGAAAACCACCATCAAAGACCCTGCTACCGGCGCCTACACCAAGGTCTACACCCACCAACGCGTCCGAGCGGCCTATCAATCATTGCTATCTCTGCACCGCAGAGACCTGCTGTTTACCTACCTGCAACCCCCACCAACAACCATCGACCCCGACAACCTTGCAGCAACAACAAACAGCCTCGAAGGTGGCATCAACGCCCCCATAAAAGAACTAGCCCGCAGACACCGCGGACTATCACTACCGCATCAACGCACAGTGATGGATTGGTGGCTGTATCTACATACAGAAGTCCCTGACGATCCGGTCAAGATCGCCAGGGACCAACGATGGGGTCAAGACGCACTTTCCACAGCAACAGACCTGATCACCCACAACACCACAGCCACTACCAATGACATCGGTGCACCAGCAGAATACGACACCGCCATCGACACCAGCTACCAACACAACCTCGGCATCCAAAAAGGCTGGATCAAATAACCGCAACACGCCCGGAAAAGACACACTTTTCTTTACTTAACCCCCACCCGGCGACACACCGAGCGGACACACTTTTTGTCACTTAACCCCCTTCTACATCCCCAAAACGCAAAAATCCCCCGGCCTTACGACCGGGGGATTTTGTTCCTTGTGGAGCTTAGGGGAATCGAACCCCTGACCTCCTGCTTGCAAAGCAGGTGCTCTACCAATTGAGCTAAAGCCCCGTACACCGAGCAATTATACCTTGTTCGGCAGTGGGCCTAGGAGGACTTGAACCTCCGACCCCTTCGTTATCAGCGAAGTGCTCTAACCGCCTGAGCTATAGGCCCCGTGGAACGAGATATAACTTAACCCGTAACCATGACACTTCACAAATCGCCTGGTCAGCGGCCTAAATATTGAGTTAAAAAGCAGTCATTAAGTAGTCATTACGGCTACTCCATAACCAGATCACTGAAAACACCTCTGAACCAACGCGGCCCCGGGGCCACCGAACGGGGGTGACACCGGGGCCAGCGGGAGGCTAGGCAGCCTAGTCGTCGTCGGCAAGCGAAATCTTGAGACCTCCGACGAGACCGCCGCAAGCGTTGTAGATGACCGCGCCGAGGGCCATGAGCCCAATCGACAGCACCCACCACAGCGCTCCTACAGCGGCCGCCAGGCCAAGGACGAGACCCGCGCTGATGGAATCCTCCCCGCCGACCATTTCACTAATCGGAGCGAGCAATCCCATCCCGGAGAGCAAGAGGTAGAGCAGGCCAACCGCGGCAAGCCAGACGAGGAAGCAAATGAAACCAGTGGCCGCCGTAATGCGCATGGCGGACCAGGGGCTCACCTTGTCGACTACCAAGTTAGTTTCGGCCATGCGCTTACTCCTTCTCCGCCTCCGAGTCACCGGACTCGGCAGCACCGGTGCTCTTGGTGGCGCCGGTGCGCTTCGGGACTACGTCCAAGGTTCCGGCCTCAGAGACCTTAGAAGCGGTCTCTTCGCCCTCATCCTCGACGTTGCGGTCGATAGCCAGCAGTTCCACGCCGTCAGCGAGGTTGACCAGGCGCACGCCCTTAGTGGCACGCGAGGTGGCGCGAATCTCGTTGACGTTGGTGCGGATGATGTCGCCGGCGGAGGTGACAGCGAAGATTTCGTCGTCGTTGTCCACCACCAGGGCGCCCATCAGCGGACCACGCTTCGGGTCGTACTTGAGCGTCAGCACGCCCATACCGCCGCGGTTCTGCGGGGTGTACTCGCTGAGCTTGGTCTTCTTGCCGAAGCCGCCGGTCGTTGCGACCAGCAGGTTGTGCTCTTCCTCGACCACGACCATGCTGAGCAGCTTGTCGTCGCCCTTGAAGCGCATGCCCTGGACACCGGCAGTGGCGCGGCCCATCGGGCGCAGCGCGTCGTCGGAGGCGGTGAAGCGGATAGCCTGGCCGCGCTCGGAGACGAGCAGCAGGTCATCGTCAGCAGAGCACAGACGGGCACCGATGAGGGAGTCGCCTTCGCGCAGGTTGATGGCAATCAGGCCAGCGGAACGAGCGGACTCGTAGTCCTCCAAACGGGACTTCTTTACCTTGCCCTCGCTGGTGGCCAGCACCAGGTACGGGCTGTCCTGGTAGCTCTGAATCTGCAGCACCTCGGCGATGCGCTCCTCCGGCTGGAACTCCAGCAGATTGGCGACATGCTGGCCGCGGGCGGCGCGAGTGGCCTCCGGCAGTTCGTAGGCCTTGAGTCGGTAGACGCGACCCTTGTTGGTGAAGAACAGAATCCAGTCGTGCGTGGAGCAGACGAAGAAGTGGCGGACAATGTCGTCCTGCTTCAGGTCCGCACCGCGCACGCCCTTGCCACCACGGCGCTGGGCCTTGTAGGCATCGACCTTGGTGCGCTTGGCGTAGCCCGTGGAAGTAATGGTCACAACCACGTTTTCGCGGGCGATGAGGTCCTCTTCGGTGACGTCGCCCTCAGCGGCCACAATCTGGGTACGACGGTCATCGCCGTACTTCTCCACGACCTCGCCCAGCTCTTCCTTAACGATGGCGCGCTGACGCTCCGGCTTGGCCAGGATGTCCTTCAGGTCGGCGATCTCGAGCTCGATCTCAGCCAACTCGTCAATGATCTTCTGGCGCTCCAGAGCAGCCAGACGACGCAGCTGCATCGCCAAAATGGCGTCAGCCTGAATCTCGTCGATTTCGAGCAGACCCATCAGGCCCGTGCGCGCGGTATCAACCGTGGCAGACCGGCGAATCAGAGCGATGACCTCGTCCAACATATCCAGGGCCTTGACCAGGCCGCGCAGGATATGGGCGCGCTTTTCCTTCTCGTCCAGGCGGAACTGGGTCCGTCGAACAATGACCTCAATCTGGTGGGCGACATACAGCGTCACCATCTGGTCAATGCGCAGCGTACGCGGCACACCGTCGACGATGGCGAGCATGTTCGCACCGAAGCTGGTCTGCAGCTGGGAGTGCTTGTACAGGTTGTTCAGCACCACACGCGGTACGGCGTCGCGCTTGAGCTTGACGACGATACGCATGCCCCACTTCAGGTCAGATTCGTCATCAATCGAGGCAATGCCCTGCAGACGCCCGTCCTTGACCTGATCCGCGATGTTGGCAATCATGCGGTCCGGGTTGACCTGGTACGGCAGCTCAGTGATGACAATCGACTGACGAGTGCCCTCCTGCTCAATCGAGGTCACACCGCGCATGCGAATCGAACCACGGCCGGTGGTGTAGGCCTCCTTGATGCCCTTATCGCCGACAATTTGGGCGGCAGTTGGGAAATCCGGGCCCTTGATGCGCTCCATGACCGCATCCAGCGTGGTCTTTTCATCCGCTTCCGGGTTGTCCAGGCACCAGTTGATGGCATCCGCGACCTCACGCAGGTTGTGCGGTGGGATATTGGTGGCCATACCGACGGCAATACCGCCGGAGCCGTTCATCAACAGCTGCGGGACACGCGACGGCAGAATAACCGGCTCTGTCGTACGACCGTCGTAGTTCGGCTGGAAATCGACGGTGTTTTCGCGAATGTCGCGCACCATTTCCATGGCCAACGGCGTCAGACGGGCCTCGGTGTAACGCATAGCTGCGGGGCCGTCGTCACCGCGGGAGCCGAAGTTACCCTGACCGTCGACAAGCGGATAGCGCATGGACCACGGCTGCGCCATGCGCACCATGGTGTCGTAAATAGCGATGTCGCCGTGCGGGTGGTAGTTACCCATCGTGTCCGAAACCGGCTTTGCGGACTTCACATAGCCGCGCTCCGGGCGGTAGCCGTTGTCGAACATGGCGTAGAGAATGCGGCGGTGCACCGGCTTGAGACCATCACGGATCTCCGGCAGCGCACGGCCAACAATCACGCTCATGGCGTAGTCGATATAGCTCGACTGCATCTCTTCATTGATGTCGATCGGGCGAACCTGGTGGCCCAATACTCCACTTCCGAAAGATGAGCCGTCGTTGTTGTTATCGTCGCTCAATGACTGCTTCCTTTACTTAAAAGAGGTTCGCATCCATTCTACAGGGCTTTAGAGCCCGCTTTACGACGCCGTGTGCAACTTTTCGATACCATTGTGGTATCAAATCTGGGTTTTAGGCCTAGTAGAGACGAATAAGACGGCACAAGCTAGGCAGCAAGGAGCAAATGCGATGGCGATGACCTTGAGACTCACGAAAGAACAGGACACCGCTCTGGCGCTGCTGGCGCACATGGAGGGCGTGTCTAAACACGAGGCCACCATTCGCGCCATCGAATCCGCCGCAGCGAGAGCCCTTCAGCAAGGTCAGGCTCGGGAAATTACGGCAAGCGTAATTGATACTGACATGGCGCTGCTGCGAAAGTTGAGCTCCCCAAGGCCCCGGGGAGCACAGGAATGAGCACGCCCCAGATTCAGCCTCTCAGCGAGGCCGCTATCCTGGCGGCCACCGATGAACTGGTGGCCACAGTGCCGGAATTGGTCGACGCTACACTTGCGAGGCCGTGGACAATCAGCGCTATTGTCGCTGCCAGCTCAGGAGTCATTGCTGGTCACCGTAGCTTTCCCGCGATTTCTGCGGCAGCGCAGGCGGTCGCTTACGCAACGTTTCACGTGAAACCACTAAGTTTTGGCAACACCGCACTGGGCGCACTACTTGCACACATACTCCTCACCACCAACGGCGAAGAGCTGTCATTCGCAGAGACGTGGGATCTGGTCAAAGGCGGCACTTAGCCGGGGACAGGGCCTAGTCACTCTTTCGGGTAAACGGGCTGGTCGGAATGCGATTGCCGGACTCCAGCCGGCCCGTGTAATACGCCGTGGCCTCACCTTCAGCCAGCTCAACCTCGTACCAACCATCACGGACATAATCAGCCGTCCGGTCCTGCCCGCCAACTAGAACACGTCCCGCCGCGTGCTCCAAAGTGACCTCCGGCAACTCTTTCGCCGTCTTGCTGAATACACGCAGGAAGCGGTCCGGGCCGCACACGGTAAGTTCGCGCTCCAGGAGTCCAATTCGCAGCTCTAACGTACCGAGCACCGTGTGATGCTCCACCTTATTGCCACTGTAAACAGCGAAAACAGCCTCACGGGAACCGTCATTGACCAGTACAAGATTGCCGTCTTTGAGGTAGACGTGCAGCCGGTACGGTGTCGGCAGCGCGGTCGCCTGCTCGGACTCCTGCACCGGATAGTCACCGGCCGGCTCCGCCTCCCAGCGCTTCACAAACTCTGGCGCTGGTCCCGGCTGCTCTGGAAGCTGCATTCCCGCAGATGCCGAGAAGTCGAGTGTGGATACCAAATCACCACATACCCGACGACGCCAATCAGTGATATTTCCGCAGCTCACGCCGGTGACTTGCTCCAGGAAACGGATCACCGAAGTGTGATCGAAGACCTCTGAGGACACCAAACCACCCACCGACCACGGTGAAATGACAGTCATCGGGACACGGAACCCGAGCCCCTTCGGCTTGCCCAGGTACCACTCCCCCGGCTCATTCTTCGGCGGCAGCGGCGGCACCACATGGTCGAAGTAACCATCAAACTCGTCAAAGTTAATCAGGAAGACGGTCTTGGCCCACACCTCCGGGTTGGAGGCCAACGCATCCAACAGGCGGTAAGTGATATTCGCCGACTGAATCGGCGAGGACGCTCCCGGGTGCTCGCTTTCCGCGGCCGAAGGCACAATCCAGGACACCTTTGGCAGCTCCCCAGATTCAACATCCCGTCGGAAAGCATCAGCGAGCGTGCCCGGCTGGCGACGGTGCAGCGCGCGATCATAGAGATCCCGTTCCGCCTCAGGCAGCTTCTCCACGGCCGCATTCAGTCGATCAATCATGTCCTGCTGCTCAGCTGTCGGCGGCGTGCCATCACCCATCGCCCCAAGCAACTCATAAAAGCCAGTCAGATCGAGCCCTGGCAGTCCGGCCTCGCGGATGACCTTGCGGCCAATATCCCTAAACGAGGCAAAGAAATCCAGATTGTTATCCGTATAGTTATCCCACTCCTGGTAGACGCGCCACGAAATTCCAGCCTCCGTGAGCTCCTCAGCGTAGGTGCGCCACTTATATCCTGAGTGCATCGGTGCGTACGCGGCATTGCCCACTGCGCCGGTGCCCCCGGGTTCTTTCTTGGTATCACCCGAGAAGAGGTAGTTACGGTTCGGGCTTGTCGACGTAGGCATTGAAGAAAAGTAGCCATCACAGATAGTGAATGTCTCTGCGAGTGCGAATTGGAACGCGATGTCCTGACGGTCATAGCAGGCCATCGTGCCTTTGCCCTTAGCCTCAATCCAGCCGTTGCAGCGTCCACCGTTTAGTGCAATCTGCCCGTCCTCCCAACCGTGCGGAAGGCTTGCAATGTACTCCACCGAAAGATCACCGCGATTCGCAGCGTTTCGAATTAGGTACGGGCTAATCCCACTCTGGTTAAAAACACCCGGCAAAGCGGAATTGTCGTTGTACCCCCGCACACCTCGGAGAGTGCCGAAGTAGTGATCAAAAGAGCGGTTTTCCTGCATCAACACGACAACGTGCTCAACCTGGTCGAGGGAGCCAGCCGGTCGGGGCTGCGCGAGTGCATGGCGCAATGATGGCGGCAGCAGCGTGCTCGCAGCGGTGACGGCACCGACTCCTGCGGCAGTCTGCAGGAAATGTCGACGGGAAAACTCAGATATATTTTTAGGTGAAGTTGCCATAGGCATCTACGTTAAGAAGCGCAGATTACCAGCCGGCGAACTGCCGCTTAATTCTCCTCGATAAATCGCTCGAAACGGTCAACCACAGCCTGCGGCTCACGCGCCCAGCGATTGTGGCCCAGCCGCTGCTCAATGAACTCGTACTTTGCCGAATTCGGCAGCATCCGTGCCAGCGCCTGTGCGGAGGCCTCCGGGCAGTCACGGTCACCACCACAGTTCAGCAGCAGCGCCGGGGTGGTCACCTTAGGCAACTCAGCGGCATAGTCGATATCCGCACCGCGCGGTCGCAGAAAGCCCGTGCGCGAGAACCGCGCCCACTCCACCACATGGTTACGAGCCTGGCGGCCATAGCCGGCCAAATCAAGCCTGCCCGCTGGCCAATAGCCCAGGATCTGGGACATCACCTGCATAAACGGTGCGCCGTAGCGAAGCCGCTTGTACTCCTTGCCAGTAAAACACCTATAGTGCGGGGTGCCGGATCCGACCATCACCACGCCGGCCACATCCGCTTCCGGTCGGGCCAAATACAGAGAAGCAATCTGGCCGCCCATGGAATGACACAGCAAGTAGACGGGTAGCTTCTCCCCTGCCGCGAGGTGGTCAAACTCCTTGCGGGCACGCGCCACGGCCAGCGGGTAATCCACCGATGCGAGATCCTGGTAGCCCCAATTGTGACGGCGGGTGGCCACCGCAGTCTGGTTACCCTGGCCGCGCAACTCCGAGGTCAGGACGCAAAAACCTCGACGCTGTAACTCTTGGGCAATCGGCCGGTAGTAGCGAGCACCCATGCCAAAGCCCGGCCAAATAACGACAATGCCCCGAGGCGAACCTTCGGGAAACCGAAGCGCCATCGGGGTCACGGAGCCATCTGGCAATGTCTCCTGCACAATACGTGGCTCGACTGGCGGTTCCCCGTTGACCATGCTTCCCCGAGTATCTTCCATTTCATAAACATTAATGGCTGAACGGAGGTTTTGTCAGGGGAACCGACAAGCCGATAACCAGACTTGGTATCGGCTTAGACGTCGAGGAAGCGAACGTCCTTCGCATTACGGGTAATGAACGAACGTCGTGAAGCGACGTCATCGCCCATCAGAATGGTGAACAGTTCGTCCGCCTTCTGCGCGTCCTCAAGAGCGACCTTACGCAGCACGCGGTGATCCGGATCCATGGTGGTATCCCACAGCTCAGCAGCGTTCATCTCACCGAGACCCTTGTAACGCTGGACACCGTCGTCCTTGTTGATCTTGCGGTTGGCGGCCAACCCCTCTTCCAGCAGCTGGTCGCGCTCAGCATCGGAGTAGGCGTAGCCCGGCTCACCCTTGGCCCACTTGAGCTTGTACAGCGGCGGTTGGGCAAGGTAGACGTGCCCTTCATCAATCAGTGGACGCATCAGGCGGAACAGCAGCGTCAGTAGCAGCGTGGCAATGTGCTGACCATCGACATCGGCGTCGGCCATCAGCACAATCTTGTGGTAGCGCAGCTTCTCGATGTCGAACTCGTCGTGAATACCGGTGCCCAGCGCCGTAATAATGGCCTGGACCTCGTTATTCTTCAGCGTCTTATCCAGGCGCGCCTTCTCGACGTTCAAAATCTTACCGCGCAGCGGCAAAATGGCCTGGAACAGCGAGTTTCGGCCTGCCTTCGCAGAACCACCTGCGGAGTCACCCTCCACGATGAACAGCTCGGACTGCTTCGGATCCTTCGAACGGCAGTCCGCCAACTTACCCGGAAGACCGCCAAGATCGGTCGCGGACTTACGACGTACCAGGTCACGGGCCTTACGAGCCGCCTGACGGGCATGCGCCGAAGCAATGGCCTTGTTAACAATGGCCTTGGCCTCAGCCGGATTGGCCTCCAGCCAGTGACCGATGTGCTCATTAGTCATGCGCTGGACGAAGGAACGCACCTCGGTGTTACCAAGCTTCGTCTTCGTCTGGCCCTCGAACTGCGGATCGGCGACCTTCACCGAAATCACGGCAGCGAGACCTTCACGGCAGTCCTCGCCGGAGAGGTTGTTTTCCTTCTCCTTCAACAGGCGGTGCTCACGCGCATAGCGGTTCATCAGCGATGTCAACGCAGAACGGAAGCCCTCTTCGTGCGTGCCACCCTCAATGGTGTTAATGGTGTTGGCGAAGGTGTGCACCGACTCGGAGTAACCCGAGTTCCACTGCATGGCAATCTCGACCTCATGGCCGTCACCTGCAGCATCGAAGGAAATGATGGTCGGGTGGATGATGTTCTTCGACTTGTTCAGAGTCTCGACATAGTCCCGCAGACCATTCGGGTAGTGGAAGACCTTGCGGCGCTCCTTCGGCTTGGTGGTCTTCTCTGCCTTCTCCTTCTGCTCCTCAACCGCATCCTTGGCGATTTCAGCGGATTCGGTCTCCGCCTGCTCCGCCAGAGCCTCAGCCTCGAGCTCCTCCTCGGAGACACGCTTGTCCACCAACGTGATGGTCAGGCCCTTGTTCAAAAACGCCATCTCGCGCAGGCGGCGAGAAATGGTGTCGAACTTGAAATCGGTGGTCTCAAAAATCTCCGGGTCCGGCCAGAAACGCTGTGTGGTGCCCGAACCACGAGTCTTCTTACCTCGGATAATCTCTTCCGGAACGGCCTGGTCGAAGTTCTGGTACCAGGTGTAGCCATCGCGGATGACCTCGGTTTCCATACGCGTCGACAGCGCGTTAACCACCGAAATACCCACGCCGTGCAGACCACCGGAAACAGCGTAGGACTCGGAGTCAAACTTGCCGCCGGCGTGCAGTTGAGTCATAACCACCTGCACCGTCGGCATGCCCGACGGGTGCATTTCGACAGGAATACCACGGCCGTTATCGCGGACCTGAACGCCGCCGTCTTCCAGCAGAGTGACCTCAACATCGGTGGCGTAACCCGCCATCGCCTCGTCGACGGAGTTGTCTACAACCTCCCACACCAGGTGGTGCAAGCCACGCTCACCAGTCGAGCCAATGTACATACCCGGCCGCTTACGCACGGCCTCGAGGCCCTCGAGGATGGTAATCGATGAGGCGTCATATTGATGTTCGGTAGCAGCCACGGTTCGGCGCGTCTCCTATTCTTGGTTCTCTCCCCGCGCAACATTCGTCAGCGCGCGAAAAATAGGCCGGCGGTCAAGCGCTATCGGCGCCAGCCAGAACTACATAGAACTACTAAATAGGTCTGGCTAGTTTGGATGTCGATAACGTCTCAAGAACCGCCTGCCGGTATTCTCCTGCCCATCTTACCCCAACGTAGTCCCCTACTGTGGATATAGCCGATGCGCTCAAAGGACCAAATTTCGCAGTTTTACGCATACCGACGCCTATTCGTAGACCGTTTACCGACCTTTACCCGTAAGTATCACGCGGTCCTCGGCCCTCGATGTGCAATTTGCCCTTGCGCCAATTCGGCGCTTTCGGCCCCAGCACCTTAATTTCCTCAACCACTCCATCCCCGACGCGTTCCGCGATCGACTTCAAAACCTGTCGCTGTGCTAGCCGCAGCTGTGTTGCCCATGCTGTCGATTGGCACTCGACCACCAAAGTGCCGTCCTTGAACTCCGTGACCTGGGAGTGTTCCGCGACAACTTTGCCGACCATCGAATCCCACTCCGTCATGATCACACCGTGGGCAATATGAATCTGCCAACCGCGATCAACTACTGCTTTATTCAGCACCGCACCAATCGGCGCAGGTCGACGGTCATATTTCCGGTACAGCCGAATCCCCGCCTCCTTCAACAGGCTCGGCGAAATTACCGTACCGGCACGATCTCGCACCACTGCTTGCGCTGCCCGCTGCTTATCGACGTCCGCAACAATCCCCTCCGCGGCCTTCACAGGCACACGGCTATCGAGGCCAGACCACGAGCCCTTCTTCTTCGGTGGCCGCTGGAGATTCGGTAACTTGTGACCGCCCTCCTTAGCGGCATCGCGCATGCGGAAGAAAGCGTCGCTGATCAGGTCCTTTTCTTCTTCCGGTGAGTTATCCGGCTCCATGTTCTCGACCATACCCGTCACTCTTCCGCGACTGGGTTTTCATCCAGCAGTGAGATTCGTCCCTGCTCAGTCTGCGCCACCGTCACCGTGTGATGAGTCACCGAAGAATCCTCGACCAGTGCCTGAGGCAACTCCTCTCCCACCGCCGAGGTGATCAACACCTGCTCAGCCTGCTGCGCGATTTCCATGAGAGCTTCCCGACGATGCCGGTCGAGCTCCGCAAACACGTCGTCAAGCACCAAAATCGGGTCGGGCCCATCGGCACGGAGCAAAAAGTACGCGCCGAGGCGCAGTGCGAGTGCAAAAGACCAGGTCTCACCGTGGCTAGCAAAGCCCTTGGCGGGGTCATTGCCGAGAATGAGGTCGAGATCGTCGCGATGCGGACCAACGAGACAGGAACCGCGCTCAATCTCCGCGGTGCGGCGCTCCGCCATCTTCGTCAGCAGCAATGCCTCGAGCAGCTCCGGTTCGCTGGGCAATGGCCCACCATCCAGGCTGTCGACCTTCGGCGCATAGGCGATTGTGGCTGGGCGCGAGTGCGGGGCAAGCGTGGCATAGGCCTCGCTGACATGCCCGGAGAGCTCGGCAATCAAATCCATGCGCGCAGCCATCAACGCCGCTCCCACCTGCGCCAATTGCGCATCCCAGGTATCCAGCGTGCTCAGTGCGGCCTGCCCCTCCGAGGAAGAATAGCCACGGCGCAGCGTCGAACCCGCCGACTTCAGCAGCGCATTCTTCTGACGCAAAATCTTGTCATATTGAATGCGGATACCGGCGGACAGTGGCCGTCGTAAAGCGAGCAAATCATCGATGTAGCGGCGACGAGAAGCGGGCTCACCCTTGACCAGCGTGAGATCCTCGGGCGAGAAAAAGACCGACTTGACGATCCCCAGCAGCTCCCGCGGGGACTTCAGCCGCGTGCGATTAATCTGCGCCTGATTCGCGCGATGCGGATTGATGAGCAGATGCGCCGTCAGCTCGCGGCCATCATTGACCGCCGTCGCCGAAATGCGTGCCGACGGGGTCCCCGAACGAACCAGTGGAGCATCCGTAGAAACTCGATGCGAGCCGAGCGTGGAGAGATACCCAACGGCCTCGACGATATTGGTCTTGCCGTAGCCATTTTGCCCGGTAAATACGGTAATTCCAGGCGTGAACTCGACTTCCAACTCCGGCCAGGAGCGGAAGTCCCGCAAGGACAAATACCGAATGTGCATAGCCGCAGACTAGCCCGGCAGGCGCACAGGCATCAGCAGGTAAGTGAAGTCGGTCTCCGGCGTTGGGTAGAAGCCGTCCTCACCGAGCTCCGGGATGGCTTCCGGCTCCGGAATGAGAATCGCGGGACGCGACGGCTGCGTAAAGCCCAGCAGAACGCGGTGGGAGCGAACAGCGCTGAGCCCCTCGAGCAGATACTGCGGGTTGAAGGCAATCAGAAGTGGTTCACCATAGAAGTTGCAGGCCACAGTCTCTTCTGCGTGACCAACCTCGTCGCCATGAGCGGAAAGGACAACCTGACCGTCGGAGAAGTCCATACGAATCTGCGCACCGTGATCCGCCATCAGAGACACACGACGGATGGCATCCTGCAGCTGGTCAACACGAGCAACAGCCATGGAGGAATGCTGCTTCGGCAGCAGCGGACGGAACTTCGGGAACTCGGCGTCCAGCAGTCGCGTGGTAGTGCGACGGGGATCCGCGAGGATAGCCAGCAGACCTTCGGAGCCGACCTCACGATCATCGGATCCGTCGCCGAATGCCAAGGTCACTGGCTCGCTTGAAGTTGTATCGAGAGTGCGGGCAGTCTCCGCGAAGGTCTTAGCCGGGATGAGCAGCTTGGTCTCACCCTCCGGGATCTGCTCCCACTCGAAACTACGAACCGCCAGGCGGAAACGGTCGGTGGCAGCGAGAGTGACCTCGTTACCTTCGGTTTCCATCCGGATGCCGGTCAGCATCGGCAGCGACTCATCCTTGCCGGCAGCGACAGCGACCTGACCAATAGCCTCAGCCAGCAGAGCGGCATCGACAGTACCGGTAGCAGCCGGAGCTTCTGGTAGCTGCGGGTAATCCTCCAAGGTCAGACTTGGCAGCTCGAAGCGGGAAGAACCACAGCGAACGATGACCTTCGTGCCATCAAAATGCATCTCTACCTGCTTATTCGGCAGCTTAGAGACAATGTCAGAAACCAACTTGCCATTGACGGCGAAGCGACCGGGCTCATCGACCTCTGCGCTAATACGAATCTGAGTGGAGACCTCGTAGTCATAGCCAGCGAGCTGCAGACCATTGTCATCCGCGAGAAAAATCATGCCACGCAGAATCGGCTGAGTCGGGCGTGCAGGCAGGTTACGAGCAACCCAGCTCACCGCACCCGCGAGATCGTCCTTAGCCGCGCGAATACGGACTTCGGTCTGCTCCATCGTTCCTCCACCGGTATTGGATGTCTGTTATTAGCCGTCTTTTGTGTTGTCAGCACGCTATGTCAGCGCACATGACTGGAGTTACAAAGATTCCATCGTACAACTCTACTGCAGACTGCCAAAGACCTCACTGGGATTCTTGTAGTCCGTCTAGTGCTTAATCGTAGTTCCTACTCGTTCTTGGCATTTTCGAAGTTGTGCGCCAGAGGTTGTTTGCCCGAGGTTGTGCGCAGGCCCCCTTTTATCTAGAAGTTTCTAGAGATTTTTAAAGTCGGGAGTAGTAATAGGGGGTGTGCACATTGTGAAATTACATGATTCTCGCTGGTCTTCACTGGTTTCGAGCTGTGGATAACCGGTGCGTCTAACTGTGGATAACTTGGGGTGTCTGTGGATAGTGTTCGGGCTTCATCTTTTATCCACAAAATTTACGAGTTGTCCACAGCTCTGTGCACGGAAAAACCGCAGTTAATAACAAGAATTCCGCACGCCGAACCCAAGGTTTTTAAGCCGTGCCGCGAGCTCGGTCTCGAATGCGTGTGGTCAGGTCGTTGACCTGATCCTTTGAGGGCTTCTTCTCCTGAATTTCCTTAACAATCTTGCGTTCAGCGTGCAAAACCGTCGAATGGTCACGATTTCCGAACTCCCGGCCAATCGACGGCAACGAAAGTTCAGTGAAGGACCTCGTCAGGTACATCGCAATCTGGCGTGCATGAGCGACCGGGCGAGTTTTACCGGGCCCCACCAAATCCGCAACCGTTAGGTCGAAGTACTCAGCCGTGGTGGAGATGATGATCTCCGGGGTAATCTGCACCTCGATTTCGTCGGCACCGAGGATCTCCTGCGCAAATTTCAAGGTCACAGGCTCATGAATCATGGATGCGTGAGCGCTAATCTGCAGTAGCCGCCCCTCGAGCTCACGAATAGAAGACGAGGTGTTTTCCGCGATGTACTGAAGTACATCATGCGGAACGACCAAATCAGACAGCTGTGCCTTCTTCGACAGAATTGCGATTCGCGTCTCCAAGTCCGGGTATTGCAGATCCGGATTGAGCCCCCACTGGAAGCGGGTACGAAGGCGATCCTCCAGGGTCTTAAGCTCGCGTGGTGGGCGGTCCGACGACAGCACAATCTGGTGATTGGACTGGTGCAGGGCATTGAACGTATGGAAGAACTCTTCCTGTGTACCTTCCTTGCCCTCCAAGAACTGGATGTCATCGATGATGAGCATGTCCAAATCGCGGTAGCGACGCTTGAAGGATTCTTGGGCGTCGTCACGCACGGAATTAATGAAGTCGTTGGTGAACTCTTCCGAGGAAACGTAACGAACCCGCAGGTTAGGGTACAAATGCTTGGCGTAGTGGCCAATGCCGTGGAGCAGGTGCGTCTTGCCAAGACCCGAACCGCCGGAGATAAACAACGGGTTGTAGGTGCGCCCCGGAGACTCCGCAACAGCGACGGCGGCTGCGGCGGCGAACTTGTTCTGCGGACCAATAACGAAGGTCTCGAAAGTGTAGTTCGGGTTGAGGGTGGGCTCCTCGAAAGGCATGCTCATCTCGGTTGGAGTGCCGTGGCTCTCGGAGCGGAAAGGACTTGTGACCTGGCGCTGATCAGCAATAGTCATCGGATTCTCGGCAGATGAATGCGAAAGCCCCTGCGCCATTGAATCTACGGCGTCCATCGATCGGCGCGGTGACTGGGCACTCGGCTGATTATGGATATTTGGCTGGTGCGTCTGCGGCACCTGTGGCGTCTGCGTCGATCCCTGGTGCTGCTCGTGGAGATTGAAGTCGTTCGCATCTGCATTGGGGAACGGATAGTTACGGCCAGACTGGTGCTGGTGCTGCTGCTGGTTTGGCTGTTGACGCTGAGTTTGCTGCGGACGCGAAGCTGCAGATGGGGTCTGCCCCGAGTGCTGTGCAGGTGGTTGAATGGCCTCTGCTGGCTGGCTATCTTCAGCGTCGTCAGCAGGATCGGCTACGGTGATGACCGTTTCCAACTCCTCGCCGGTCAGCGAAGCTAAGACGGCCTCGATAATGCCCTTGAGCTCTTCTTTTACCAGCGCCTGCACCACTGGCGATTGAGTGCTGAGCAGGAAAAAACCTGGAAAGTCACCAGTGTGCGTCACTGACCGCAGCAGTGCCTTGTGTGGCGGGCGTAGTGGTGCAATACCCAACTCCGGCGCACCTTCTGGTGAAGTCAGGATAGAAACGACCTGCTCCCAGAGTCCACCTGGCAATTCTGGTTGTTCGCTCACTGTGTGAATGTCCTTTTACATGTTTACGTTCATCAAATTTATCGAGGCGACCTGTTTCTGTGGAGTGTTTTTGGCATGGCGAGAGCGCCATATCTGCCCATTTGGGGGCTATTTCTTGTAATTCGCCCTGTGGGGTGTTTCTACACAAGGCGCTATACGCCCCGAGCAGGACTTCCACATGTTTGTCCACACCTGTGGATAAACTTCGTCGCTAATTGACTAACAGTTTATCCACAGTTTGCCCACAATGAAAAACAGCCCCCTAGCCTGTGTTTACCTAGGTAAACGCGTTATTTTCCCTGCTCGCTGTGATTCATGGTGTGGAAGTTATCCACAGCTGATTGGATAAACACCCTGTGGATTGCAGTGCATAGGTCTGTATTTCCACAGGTCAACATCGGTACCGTCGAAAAACTTGGAAAATGATTCTCCAGGTAAATCCGGCGTGTTGATTTGAATTTCTCGCTCGATTCGACGTACTCTATCTGGGTGTTTCATATCCATTGAGATATGAGTCCGAGCTCGTGCTTGGACCCGACAGAACGCTTGTAGCTTTCAATCTGTCGGTAAGTAATTTTTCCGTGCATCACGGGAATGCGTCAGACGCATCGCTGCCTCGCACTCGAAGCGAGGGGTTTATTGGGGTGTGTTCAGCGTGGACTCGTGGTCGTTTGAGTTTCAAGGAGTGTCAACCGTGTCGAAGCGGACGTTCCAGCCGAATAACCGCCGTCGTGCACGCGTGCACGGCTTCCGTACCCGTATGCGTACCCGTTCCGGTCGCGCCGTTGTGGCAGCACGCCGCAGCAAGGGCCGTGCCCGCCTGTCCGCTTAAGTAAGAGGACGCCGATTTCGGTGCTCCCTCAGAGCAACAAGCTGCGTTCTTCGCGTGACTTCACGGTCACGGTACGACGTGGACGCCGAATCGGACGCAAGACTTTGGTCTTGCATATTCGTGACACCGCCGCTTCTGGCGGTGAAGATAAGACCGATACGCAGATTGCCAGGTTTGGTGGTCCGCGTGTCGGTCTTGTCGTATCTAAAGCTGTGGGTAACGCCGTGACTCGTCACGCTGTATCCCGCAAGCTCCGCCATGTTATGGCCGCGGCCGCGCAGGATCTCCCGTCCACCATGGACATTGTCGTTCGCGCGCTGCCCGCATCTGCCACAGCCACCAGCCAGGAGCTGTCCCACGATGTGCAATCGGCACTCGCCGCATACGAACGTCGGCGCTAATTCGCTTGACGACGGCCCGCTCGCCCAGACTCCCGGTGCACGTGTGGCTGAGAGGGCGATTCTGTTCTACCGCCGTCGTATTTCTAACCTGAAGCCAACGAGCACATGTCGTTTCGAACCGACGTGCTCCGCATATGGTCTTGAGGCCGTGCGCCGCTTCGGAGCAATTCGTGGCCTGTGGCTGACTCTCCTGCGTATCTTCCGTTGCGCACCCTGGCATCCGGGTGGCTGGGATCCAGTTCCTGCCACATTCCCCGGCCTGGGTTCGTGGTTGAAGCGAATGCACAGGTAACCTCTAGTAATGCTTAGCCTTTGACAGGGCTTTGTAGACGAAGGCGCGAGTGCGCTGTCCCCTAAAGAACGGAGTGATCTTAGACCGTGCTCAATTTCGTGTATTGGCCGATTTCGGCCATCCTGTGGTTCTGGCATAAGGCCTCAGGTTTCCTATTCGATCCCTCCTCGGGTATCTCATGGGTGCTGGCCATTATTTTGCTTGTGGTCACCATCCGTATCCTCCTGTTTAAGCCGATGCTGAACCAGCAGCGTTCTGCCATCAAGATGCAGCAGCTCGCTCCTGAGATGCAGGCCATCAAGGAGAAGTACAAGAACGATCAGCAGGCTCAGGCTCTTGCTATGCGCCAGCTACAGAAGGAAATGGGTGTCAACCCGCTCGGCGGCTGTTTGCCGATTCTGGTTCAGATGCCTGTGTTCATTGGCCTTTTCCACGTGCTGCGTTCGTTCAACCGAACGGGTACGACGGGCAATGCGCTTCGCATGTCGGTGGAGCAGAACTGGAATACGCCTAACTACGTCTTCGGTGTAGATGAGGTGCGGTCCTTCCTGCTGGCTCGTGTGCTCAATGCTCCACTGTCCAGTTCGGTTGGTATGGGCGAGGATCAATACGCAGCCTTTACTGTGCCTGGTACGCCTGCGGACTTCACCCGCATGGACATCATGATCGTTGCCATTCCGCTGATTGTTATTGCGGCACTTGCAACGCACTTCAACGCTCGCATGTCTGTTGACCGCACGCGTGCCCGCCAGGAAGCCGGTCTGGTGAAGCGCCAGGAAGGCGTTATGGGTCAGCAGATGGACATGATGAACAAGATGATGCTTTGGTTCTTCCCGATCATGATTCTTGTTACCGGTGCTTTCTGGCACATCGGTCTTCTTGTCTACATGGTGACTAACAACGTCTGGACCTACTTCCAGCAGCGCTACATCTTCGGCAAGCTGGATGAGGAAGAGAAGGAAGCTGTCGCAGCTAAGAAGGCTGCCAAGCGCGAGGCACAGGAGAAGCTCGCTCCGAAGGTTGGCCAGAAGCCAATCAATCCGAAGAAGGGTGGCAAGCGTCAGGCAGCGCAGAATGCGCAGCAGGCGCAGTCCGGTCAGGCCTCTGCAGCGAACAAGGCTTCTAGCCATCTTCCGGATGGTAATTCGGGGAAGGGACAGCAGGGCCCAGCCTCGAAGCCAGCGCCAGGACAGAAACCCGCAAATCGGAAGAACCGGAAGCGGAAAAAGAAATAGCTGAAGTGGAATCGCCCTTCGTCTACATAAGTTAATTAATCGAAACGCCCCGCAGTTGATGCGGGGCGTTTTTGCTTGCCTTCGTGCTCTATCGAGCAAACAACGTCACTGTTATTACAGGCATGTAATTTTCTCCGGGGCCTGGAGTTTGGCATCCAACTTTGATCAATGTTTCACGTGAAACATCGCTGTTGCACTGTCGTACACTAGGGGTAATGAAAAGCTCGACGGGTGACGGCACAGCTGCCCCATTGGAAAGGTTAGTGGAACTGTTGAGTAACTCCGCGAAAGACGTCGATAATCAAGAAGCCTCCGCAGGTTTGGTCGATGCGGATCTGCGTTCGGTGATAGATACCGTGTTTGGAGGGAATGCCGATCGAGCATACCGCTACCACTCATGGTTGGCTGAGGAGGCTACAGTCCGAGGTTTGATTGGGCCACGTGAAACTCCAAAGCTGTGGGATCGGCACATTATCAATTCTGCGGTAGTTGGAGAAGCGATAGGCAAAGGGCTTGTAGTTGCGGACATTGGTTCGGGGGCAGGCTTGCCCGGGATTCCGCTTGCTCTTGCACGACCAGATTTGAAGGTGGTTCTTGTAGAACCATTGCTGCGCCGTACGACTTTCTTGAACGAAGTTGTGGAAGATCTCGAGCTGGACAATGTGACCGTGGTTCGCGGCCGCGCTGAGGAGAAAGTGGTTCGCGCTGAGGTTGGCCAAGTAGATGTCGTCACTTCTCGCGCTGTTGCCCCTCTTGGGAAATTGGCGGGCTGGTCGCTTCCTTTAGTTAAATCCGGAGGCGCGATGGTTGCACTGAAGGGTGGAACTGCGCAAGAGGAGATTGATCGGGACGCAAAGCTTATTGCCAAGGCGAAGGGAACTAATCCCCGCGTTGTAGAGGTTGGCGGTTCCGTGTTGGGAACTTCGACGTACGCCGTGATTATTCAGAAGAAGTAGGTTGTAAGTCCCCCTCCCCTACTCCACTGCCGGTTCGCTTGTGTTTTGGTTTCGACATTGAGGCGCGTAGTGCCGTCGGGCTAGAGTGGGATAAGTATCGCGGTATGGCAAAGTCCTACCGGCCAAGGTGGATGTTTCACGTGAAACATTTCCACAATCGTCGGCGTCTAACGCTTGTTGGGGCTTGATGATTACGCTTTTGCAGATAGTTACTAAGTTTTTATTCGCACTCCAGTGGCCATGATTGGTGATTGCTGTGCTTGTAAGGGGAATAGTTAATGAGCCGGAAGTCCTGGCAAGACACACCCATCGCTGCGGCAGCTCAACGGGCAGCGCAAGTTAAGGCCCCGAACCGTTTATCGCTTCCACGCCCCGAACGCCCGCGCCGTATTACTATCGCCAACCAGAAGGGTGGCGTGGGCAAGACCACTTCGGCAGTCAACATCGCGTCGGCGCTCGCGCGGCATGGTCTCAAGGTGCTAGTCATCGATAATGACCCGCAGGGAAATGCTTCTACGGCCCTGGGGATTGAGCATGTTTCCGGGACCCCGTCGACGTATGAGCTTCTAATTGGCGAACTACAGATTGACGATGTCATCCAGCGTTCCCCTGAATCTGAGAATCTCTTTTGTGTGCCAGCGACGTTGGACTTGGCGGGCTCCGAGATTGAGCTGGTCTCGCTCCTGAACCGTGAGCGCCGACTTCTCGATGCAGTGTCAGATCAGTACCTGATTGACAACGGCTTTGACTTTCTCATTATTGACTGCCCTCCTTCGCTCGGTCTGTTGACTCTGAATTCGATGACTGCCGCCAACGAGGTTTTGATTCCGATTCAGTGTGAGTTTTACGCCTTGGAGGGTGTGACTCAGCTGATGAATAACGTGCAGATGATTCGTCAGCATCTCAATCCGGAGCTACATATTTCTGCTGTGCTGCTCACTATGTTCGATGGCCGCACCAAGCTTTCGGAAGAAGTTGCCAATGAGGTTCGTAACTACTTCGGTGAGGTTGTGCTACGTAATCTCATCCCTCGATCCGTGAAGGTATCGGAGGCGCCGGGATATTCGCAGACCGTAATTTCCTACGATCCAGGGTCTCGGGGCGCAGTTGCTTATCTTGACGCCGCGAAGGAATTGGCAACGCGTGGCGACTATTCCGCAGTTCCGGGTGGAAGTGCGATTGGGCAAAAACCAGCTTCCTCCCCTACCCCGTCCAATTCCACTGAGACAAATTAAAGCCACTAGGAGTAGTTACCGATGTCGAATCAAAAAAAGGAGAACCGCAAGGGAGGGCTCGGTCGCGGTATCGCCGCGCTGATCCCAACTGCTCCGGCGGCTAACCCCTCGGTAGGTGAGAGTGCCGCGGATATTATCTTCGGTCCCCGCCGTACCCAGGGGACGAAGCAGCCTGGAAGTAGCGGAGTTGCCGACGTACTGGGGGCAGCCGCGACGGGATCCGGCACCTCGTTGACTGAAGGCAAAAACGCCGGAAAATCTGCAAAATCCGGCCAGAGCAAACCTCATACCAATGAGGCGCAGAAACGTCACAGTGACGATAAGGTTATTGGTAAGTCTAGTGATGTTTCACGTGAAACATTGCCCTCGACGACGTCGGGAGCAGCGGACCATGGCAGCGCCGAGGCTACCGATGTTGACGCTTCGGCCGCAAACGAGTTTGGCGCGACCTATCGCGAGATCAACTTGAAGCTGATCACGCCGAACCCGAAGCAGCCACGAGAGGTCTTCGATGAGGAGCCCCTAAATGAGCTCGCTCACTCTATTCGTGAGTTCGGTCTATTGCAGCCGATTATCGTACGACCAATCTCTGAGGATAGTCGTGCGGCCGCACTCGAGGCAGCGCGCAAGGAAGATCCGAACGCGCCGCAACCCGAGTTTGAAATCATCATGGGTGAACGTCGCTGGCGTGCTTCTCAGCGAGCTGGGGTCGACACGATTCCCGCCATCGTTCGCGATACTCCAAACCAGGACATGCTTCGCGATGCCCTACTAGAGAACATCCATCGCGTTCAGCTGAACCCACTCGAAGAGGCCGCTGCGTACCAGCAGCTACTCGAAGAGTTTGGTGTAACTCAGGCAGAGCTGGCGGATCGAATCGGTCGCTCGCGGCCCGTTATTACCAACATGATTCGACTCTTGCAGTTGCCGGTGGAGGTACAGCGACGAGTAGCGGTCGGTGTTCTGTCGGCTGGTCACGCACGTGCCTTGCTTGGAGTTAAGGCAGGTAAGGAAGAACAGCAGCGCCTCGCCGAGCGAATTGTTGCTGAAGGACTATCCGTCCGTGCGACCGAAGAAGCAGTGACATTACTCAATGCCGGCGAGCGACCGAAAAAGCAGCACCGTGAGCCCACTCCGCAGCCGGAGGTCCTTCACAATTGGGCTGACCGCCTGTCCAATTCTTTTGATACGAAGGTGACTGCCCAGATGGGCAAGCGTAAGGGCAAAATCGTTATCGAATTCGGCAACCTCGAGGACTTTGATCGCATCATGTCACTGATGCATCTCGACGAAGAGTAAACCCGGTTACTGTGACTGAAGTATTCATCGAGAAAATTTCGCTGGCCGACATCGAGGGAATCTATCCAGAGACGATGTTAAGCCTGTTTTGGGAACAGGGCATGGAGCATATCCGTACAGCAACTGCCCTACCCCAGTTCTCGACTGAGCCGCGCGAACCTAATTTGGACCCCAGCACGCCAGAAGAGGATGAAGCGCCTAACGGTGATTTAAAGCATTCGGACGGCCAACCCCCTACTCGGCCAGGCGGAGCTAGTGAAAGCCTCTTAAATGGCGATTTAAGCCCTGATTTAGCCGCCCAGGTGCGCTTGGAGAAGGAAGCATGGCTCAATACCGTCTACCTTTCCTGGGGACCGTGCGGATATTCGCTACGACGAAAGCCACCGGCATCACTTATCGATGGGAAACCTGAGACCGTCGGCACGCTGCTCTTTGCTCCGCCACGCTTCTGCCCGACGACATTTTCCATGCCTTCCGGACCAATATCGCCGGATGCGATTGCGCTGACGAGTCTGCATTACAACGCTTTAGAGGTTGACGATGACATGCTCCGCGTGCTCATTGTGACCGCTCTGCACAAGCTCGCGCTGCGCGGGATTTCAGCGGTAGAAGCGTTTGGTTGCAGTGGCACGGCGGATTCTATGTCGGCATTTACGCCGTCGTCGCCAACGCCTGACGACGGTACGGAGAACCTAATCGCTGATTTCGAAGCGCAACTTGAAGAAAAGCTAAATCCTAAGCCGTGTATTTCAGATTCGTTGGCGGCGATTAACCATAACGCCGGTGATTTGATTCGTACGCGAACCCTTCTTGACTCCGGGTTTCGGGTGGTCACTCCACATCCGATTCATCCGAAACTCCGTATCGAGTTGGATGCGGAATTGGATTGGGACGAAGAAATCGGCCATGCGTTGGATCTAAGTGCGAAAGAACCCTTTATGCGCTCAAAGCTGTTCAGTCTTTAGCGCCGGGTTTGATTGATCAGCCGTGTTTAGGCTTTTTCCTCTTCAATCAGCTGCGCAAAGCTGTAAGCGCCGGTCATTGGCTGCTGCTCTTCATCGCCCAGGTACAGACGCTTTACAGCGACAACGATAGATTCGGCAATTACGTCACGCTGATCTGGGGAAGAAAGAATTGCGACGTCATCCTCGTTGGTCAGGTAACCAACGGCGACTTCCACCGTGGGCATCCTGGTCAGACGGAGGAGATCCCAGGTACGGGCGTGCGAGCGGCAGTCTACCAGGCACGTACGGGCAACAATCTCTCGCTGGATAAGGCCAGAGAGCTGTTCGCCCAGAATGGAGTTGGAGCCCTTCATCGAGCCAAAGTAAAAAGTCGCAATACCGCTGGCGCGGTTGTTGTGATAGTGGTCGGCCTGCAGGGAGATGAAGACGTCAGCGCCAAATGCGTTGGCCATCTCAGCGCGATCCTCGATGGACGGATTGTCGGTACGAGGACGAGACAGAATAGTCTCTGCACCTGCCGCGACAAGGCGACCCTCAATGCGAGAGGCCAAATCCCAAAGAATCTCTTCTTCAGAAATCTGACCGTAAGGGCCGTCGACCACAATGCCGGGCTCCCCTGCCCCAAGACCTGGATCAATGACAATGCGCTTTCCAGAGAGCTTCGGCCCCATCGTGCGCAGTATTTCCTTCTCGTGGAAGGCGTTTACAGAGCCACCAGTAACCCTCCTGCCCAAGTAGCTGAGCGCCCGGAGAGTAACGGGACCACAGATACCGTCGGGCTCCAGCCCGTAATTGAGCTGGTATTCACGTACAGAGGCATCGGTCTTCGGGCCAAAGTGGCCGTCTACTCGGGCATCGTGGAAGCCGAGTTCCTGCAAGGTAGCTTGGAGAACGCCTACGTCCTCACCGGTCATTTGTGACAGTGGATCGTAGGACAGTACGCGGGTGCCCAGAGTGTACGAGGCTTCTCGCAGTAGGCGCAGGGTGCTGTCGCGGATGATCCCGTCGGCATAGACACCGCGGGACTGTTGGAACGCCAGGAGAGCGTTGCGCATATCCTCATCAAAGAGGTCATCGTCACCAGACCACTGAGGCGAGTTCTCCTCCGCGGCTGAGCCCTCCCAATTGGGCAGAAGCCCAAGACGAGCCAGGGTAGAACGTACCTCGGCTACACGAGGTGACCTATCGCCCACCTTCAGAAACTCTGGCACGAAAACTCCCTTCCGAACTCCACAATTATGTTTAGGCCGTTGTGGGTCCTCACAACACTTAATCAGTATTACTGGCCAGTGAGCTAAACGAAACTTCAGTTAAGAAATCTCGCGCACTCTCAGAGGATATGGTCAGCAATACCTCTCAAGTTGGCGGCAACCTGGTTCCTTCACGGTATTAAGGAAGACGTAAACCGCCATTTCCAGCAAGATTACCAGGTCGCAGGCGCGAATTGATTGTTACGAGGGCGCGTCGGCTAGCCCGACGGCAGAACCCCAGGACTAACTCTAAATCACAACCACAACTTCAGTCACATCATAATGGGGTGTGTCCAACGAAGGTGGCAATAGCGAAGTGGCGGGTGGGCAGTCGTAACCTCGTATCGGATAAAGAGCAACCCCAAGTTCTTTTAAAGGTGCTTTTCGATGAGCGACGTGATTTCGCCCTTCGGGCGGACTCCGCGAATCTCTTCGACCTTCTTGCCGTCCTTGAATAGGAGCAGGCTTGGGATGGACATGATCTGGAACATGCCAGCCAGTGCACGCTCCTCATCAACGTTGACCTTGGCGATGACGGCCTTGCCATCGAGCTCGGTCGCAACCTCGTCCAAAACGGGAGCAATCTTCTTACACGGGCCACACCACTCTGCCCAGAAATCAACAAGCACCGGCTTATCGGATTCGAGGACATCGGACTTAAAGGTGTTGGCGGTGACGGTTACCGGAGCCATGAAATTCTTCTCCTTAGAATGAGCTCGTTTGAGTTCTTAGTGGTTTTGTTTTGTGGTCTTGATTCTAATTTTTCAACCTAGCTTCTTCAGCCTCGCGTACGGATTTGGCGCTCAAGGCGTCAAAAATTAGGGCTTCCGGTGGTGCGAGTGAAGTACTAAATTGTTAATTAATGGTGTTCTTGAGAACGCTGCAAGTGCTCGATGAGTACGGGGCGTACCGGGCTATAACACGTCCTGCTGCGCCCTGATTGAGCTACAGCTAACAACAATTGGGCTTACCGGCTATCGGATATTCCCCATAGTTGGATATCTGCAATCGTAGGGCTTATCCAACAATTGCGATACCCCAACTATTAGGTGTTTATCCAGCTAGTGCGACTGCCCTGCTGTCAGCTACCGAGCAACAGTTTCCAAGTAGTGCTCAGCATCCAGCGCAGCCTTGCAGCCAGAACCAGCGGCGGTAATTGCCTGCTGGTAATGGGAGTCAACAACATCGCCCGCTGCAAAGACGCCCTTGAGGGAGGTCTGGGTGCTCGGAGCGGCTACCTGAATGTAGCCATTCTCATCGCAATCCAGCTGATTGCGAACCATCTGCGAACGTGGCTCGTGGCCAATTGCTACGAACATGGCAGTCACATCCAGGACGGACTTCTCACCAGTGACGGTGTCTTCCAGCTCGAGACCGGTAACTGAACCCTTGTCCTCACCAAGAACCTGGGACACAACCTTGTTCGTCGCAAAGCGAATCTTGTCATTGTTCTGCGCGCGCTCGACCATGATCTTCGACGCCCGGAACTCATCGCGGCGATGGACAATCGTCACCGAGCGGGCGAACTTGGTAAGGAAGGTTGCCTCTTCCATTGCGGAGTCACCGCCGCCGATGACGGCGATATCGTGGTCGCGGAAGAAGAAACCATCACAGGTGGCACAGGCGCTGACGCCATGACCAAGCAGCGCCTGCTCGCCCGGAGCGCCGACATAACGCGGGGCGGCACCGGTTGCCAGGATGACAGCGTGAGCCTTGTGCTCTTCTTCACCAACCCAGACAGACTTGATATCGCCGGTGAGATCCATGCGATCGACAATCTCCATGCGCAGGTCAGCGCCGAAGCGCTCTGCCTGTGCGCGCATCTGATCCATCAGCTCTGGTCCCATGATGCCCTCGGAGAAACCTGGGTAGTTCTCCACATCGGTAGTCGTCATAAGCAGGCCGCCAAACTCGATGCCCTCGAACACCACAGGCTTCAGGTCGGCACGGGCTGCGTAGGTGGCAGCCGTGTAACCGGCGGGACCGGAACCGACGATGATCAGGTCGTGAACGATATCGCTCATGAAGACTCCTATAATTTTTATCTCTCACATCACATGGCGCACAGTGATGCTCAGTAGTAAGCAAATTTTTCAGCTCCGGGAAAGAAATTACCGGAACCAGCCACCTCAACCAACGTGAGGTTAGCCATCTCTATTCCCCCAGCCTCTCCCCTGCTCCGCAGTTGTTAGGCCACCTGCACTTCTTCCAATTGTCGCCGAAGCGTACGACGCGCCCGCGCCCGCCGAGACTTCAACGTCCCGCTCGGCTGCCCAATACTGCGAGAGGTCTCCTGCAGCGAATATCCAAAGATGTCCAAGTACAGCAGGGCATCCCGTTGATCCGTTGGCAGCTGCTCCAATGCGGCGGCCATAGTCACACGTAGCGGAACATCCGGGCAGGGAATCGGCTGTGAACTCATAAACGTCTCAAAATCCTCCTCCTTATCGCAGAGAGGGATCTCCCCGAAACGACCGCGGTTGTGGTCAATACACGCATTCTTCACGATGCACGTCAGCCACGTCGCCACCGTCGAACGCCCGCGAAAACTCGCCGCCCCCGCAATTGCCCGCGCCAGCCCCTCCTGTACCCCATCCAAGGGATCGAAATCATCCCGACGATAGCGCCGCGCCATCGCTACCAACTGCGGATAATAACGCCGTGCCAACACCGCGAACGCGCGACGATCCCCCGCCAGGTGCGCCTTCAATAATTCACGATCGACCTCGTCCGCAGATGCATGCTTTTGCATACCGACGACGCCACAATCCCCCAGTCGCCGACCCATGCGGGCCTTACGGTGACTGTCCCCAATTCGATTTCTTCCCCCAAAGTTCATGGCTCCTATGCAAACACGAAACCCGCGCTCTCCGCTTGGCAAAACTGCTGTGGAGACCGCGGGCTGTGGATGAATTTCAAAACGTCCCAGTAGCTGTGGATAACTTGGGACAACTTGAACTGTTGCCACCTAAGGCAAGCTCAGAGCGTTATTCCGTACCACGCACCTGAATGTCGCCAATAGCAACTGGCAGCAACGAATCCGGAGATTGCTCAGCCAGATTGCGGTCGCCGACAAGTGGGTTGTCCGCATCGGAATTCTGCGACTCAGCATCAGCATCAGCATCTGTATCAGCGTCAGTGTCTGAGTCGCTGTCGGCTACCGCTTCCGCAGCCGTCGGCAAGCCGGAGATCCAGACAACAAGGTTCTTCCACTCAGTGTCGCGGCTATCGATTTCAATGGTCGTCGTATCTGAGGTGGCAGTAGCGCTTCCGAGAACCGTTGTGTCATCCAAGTTCGTCGAGTCAGCATCTCGTAGGCCGCGAACTTCAATGTGTGCGCCCGGGGTCGCCGCGACCTTAAGTTCTCGAATGGTTGCCGGTTCATCCAGAGTGACCCGAATACCAACGCCAGGTTTGAAGTCCTCTGGACGATTGCCGAACTGGCTGAGGTAAGTCGAAGTTACCCAGAAGCTTTCCTCGTCACTATCGATGGTCAGCTCAGCCATGTCCGGATTGTCTGGACCGGCTGCCGGGTTGTCGCTGTCGGCCTGCCACTCGTTAGCGTCGGCAAGCGAAAGCGTCGTGATCGGAGCCGGGCCGCGTCGTACGGACTCGGAGTTAATCGGTGCGTCCGAGGAACGGTTAACCAGACCAAAGATGCCCGCGGCGACAAGTGCACCGACAATGACTACACCGACAACGACTGCGCCGGTGCTGAATGCGCGGGTGCGATTCTTGGTGTGGCGAGCGTTTGATTGGGCTACACCGTCGGCATCGACGGATTCGCGCGCACCGGTGTCGGGGTCGATTGCGAGAAACTCCGAAGAGTCGGGGCCGAGCGCTGCAGTGCGCAAATCCTCCGCGAGTGTGCGAGCTGGCGACTCCTGTTGGTTGAAGTTCTCCGGGCGAACCTGCTTCGCGCGGTCGATGGCAGCAGAAATATCGGAGGGGATATTTGGCACGTTGTAGAACAGCTCGTCGATGACAGAAAGCAACGCGTTGTAGTCCGAACGTTGCGAGCTATCGGGCAAAACGACGGGGAAAGCGTCGTAGATGTGGCCGTCGCTGCTGATGCGCAATTGCCCAGGCTTGTTTGTCAGGCCAAGGCAACGTCCAGATTCGTGGGCGTCGGCGATTGTCTCGGCAAGTGATGCTACTGCGAGTGCCAGGGCATCCGGGTGGGCGGCCTGATCGAACCGCTCAATACCGATACTGCTGGTCCAGTCGGCAACGATGAGCACCTCGGTGCGTGTCTTCGCCACGCTATGAATGCGGGACATCCCGGTGCCGGCCAGGTCACGCAGCTCGTTGGTCGTCGTGGCAATCTTCTGGGCAGCAACCGATGGCGAAGTGTCGTAGTACGGCAGTGCAATCGTGTCGACGAAGACAAGTGCGACATCTGAGTTGTCGGGATCTCCCATATCCATGGCGCGCCACAGGCGCAGACCTGGGGAGGTCGCGACTTCAGAACGCAGACGGAAACGACCACCTGAGACCATCTCGCCGGGTACATAGCGGGTCGGGCGAGAACCCTGCGTCGGCATCGGCGGCAACAGCGGCGAAGCGGTGAAGCCCTCGTTTGCCAGACCCGTGGCCTCGCCAATCAGGTTCGACGGGGCAATCGAGAAAGCATCAGCGGCGAAGCCACGTTCGCGCTCCATATCCTCACGGTCGGCGACGGCATTGTCGGCTGCATGAGGCTGCGGAGCAAAGCGACGTAGACCCGGAATGCGGCCGAGGAAGCCACCCAGAACGCGGACCTCTTCCAATGGAGCCTGAGCGAGCACCAGGCCGGTACCGATGAGGAAGACCACGCCGGTGACGATGGTCTGCAGTAGCACACCGAAGGAACCGAAGAAATCGAACAGCACAAGGTCGGTCAATGCGAATGCGCCCCAAGCAACGGCGACACCGACAAGCGACGCCCCCAGTGCCCACAGCACGGTGTGGACGGTCGCCTTACTGTCCAAGTGTCCGAGAGTGCGGCGCAAGAGCAAGAAGCCAATTATTGCGCCGGCGACGAAACCGAAACCGTTGGCGGCACCGAGCAACACGACGACGGTCTCATCGTCAGAAGCCAGACGAGGAGCGAAGAACGACAGAATCACCTTGACGGTGGTAATGCCGAGGATGATGAAAGTCGGGGTCCAGGCCTCTTCACGGGCGTAGAAAACACGCAAGTGCAAAAGCACAATGGCGTATGGAATAAGCGAGAACGCCGAGAAGGACAGCGTCCAGCCGAGAATCTCTGCGGTTTCGCGGGGGAACTCCAGATACGCGAAAAGACCGACGGCGATGGGGCGGCCGAATGCGGTGAAGAAGGCAACGATCGGCACCAGCGCAATCATGGTCAGGCGGGTACCGATGGACAGATCTCGGACCACTGCCCCATCGTTGCCGTCGGCTGCATTGCGGGACAGTCGCGGCATGATGGCGGTCAGCAAGGTAACGCCGATGATGCCGTAGGGCACCTGCAACAGCAGCCAAGCCTGCTGGTAAATCGTCGGCGCTGCCTTGGAGGCAGTCGAGGCAATATTGGTGGTGATGAAGTAACCAGCCTGGGAAATTGCCACGTAGGTGATAATCGCGACACCCATGCCGGTGAACTGTTTGATGCGGTCGTCGATACCCCACAGCGGACGCAAATCAATGCCCGCGCGCTTGAGGTAGGGAATCATGATGGCTGCCTGAATGACGACACCCAGGGTGGTACCAAGACCCAAAAGCAGGATGTGCGGATCGGAGAGTGAACCGTCCGAATCCGGACTCAACTGGCCGGGCAGGAACAGATATAGCAAGAGCGTGGCAATGGCCACGACGTTGTTAGCGACAGGTGCCCACGCACCGGGTTTAAAGATTCCCTTGGTGTTTAGCACCGCCATGAGCAGCGCAAATATGCCGTAGAAGATAATCTGCGGCAATAGTAAGAACGCAAATGACGTTGCCAGCGGAACGTTGACCTTACCGGCCTCGTTAAGGCTCAATCTGGTCAACAGTGGCGCACCTATCACCGCCAGCACCGTCACCACTGCCAACAGCGTCATAGAGACAGTCAAGAGACGTCTAATGAAGGCGGCACCGTGATCTGGATCCTCCTTCTCCGCGCGCACCAACACTGGCACCACCAGAGAAGTCAGCACTGCGCCGAGGACGATTTCCGTAATCAGGTTCGGCAGTGTGTTGGCGACGTTGAAGGCTGAAGCCACAGCCGGACCCAGCGTCGCGCCGATGAGCAGGTTTCGCAAAAAACCCGTAATGCGCGAAATCAGGGTAGCGATTGCCATCGAGCCCGTGGAGGCGACGATGTCCGAGTTCGACTGTCCCTGATTTGCGTCCGCCGTCGAGCCTGCGGAGGAATCGCTGGAAGCGGTTGCTGTCGCAGTTGCCGCCTTTGCTGGCGATGGTGATGCCGATTCCGTCATCGCGTCAGCGGCGGTATCGGCATTTGCCTTATGGCCGGATACGCGAGTTAGGTCCGGGGCCGCTTCGGCCGGCTGAGATTCAGCCGTTGGCCGCGCCGCCGGAACTGGGGCCGGTGGCGCGGGGCGACGAATGCGGCCTCGAAGTCCAGATTTATGCGCGTCTGAGTCAGTCACATGTCCTATTGTTGCTTAAAAGGGGGTCTATTTCCGAAAGTACTGAGACCGTTTTGCGGCAAAAAACCCACCAACAGTGACGATGACGAGGGTCACGATAGCCAAAACCCCAACCGAAGCGCCCGATTGCACGGAAATACTCACTGATCGAGAAATCGGCGTGCCGCCAGGTGATTCGAGCCACAGCAACAGGTTGTGGGAGTTGTCTCCACTATCCCGTGGCCGGTCTCCCTCTGGAGCATTGGTCGCCGGAGTGGATTCTGCATCATCACCCGACTTCGGAGTGAACTGAACAGTCACCGACCCCTTGGCGGGGATGGCGGCCTCATACTTCTCCTCCAACACCGAATCTCCAGCGCCGACGCGCACGAACGCGGGAACCGGCAGCGGCAGGCCATTACGAGCCAGCACCGCAATCGGCGACAGCTGCGTTGCGCGGGTGTAGACACCGCCGGGAGCTACCAACGTCACCGAATTGCGCAGGCGTCGATTCATAATCAGTGCCTGGTCGCTGAGTTCTTCGCTCCGCCGCTGCACGTCAGTTGACTGCAGCTGATTTCGCCGGCCGAGAGTTGTAAACGAGCGCAGCAAGTCGTGCCGCAGGGGACGGGTGAATTCATACCGCGTCAGCGCGACATTGGGATCGTTGGACATGATTGTGGTCAGGTCGGTGATCTCGCGGGAGGCCGTCTGAGCCTTCTCCACGAGCGTCTCACTCACTGGCGCGGGATCGGCAAGCTTGTCAATTGGAGTAACCGAGCCCGCATCCAGGTCGTGAGCTGAAGCGGTGATGGAGTCCATCAGCGGAGTCAGCTCAGCCAGGTTATCGTCCACGGCTTTCCGGACCGCGGCCATGAAATCTTCAGCGTCGCTAGCGCGTGGATCCCAACCGGACGGTGGTGCTGCCACCACAGCCGCACGAGGGTCATCCGAATCAGTCAGTGATTGGAACAGAGTGCCAATCGCTGTCTGCATCCGTGCAGCTTCGGAGTCGATTCGGAAATCGTAGCGTCCGAGCAGATTCGAATACGCCACAGTCTGGGGAGACCGTCCTGTTGCAGCCAGAGAGGTTGTCAGTGCCCCAGGGAGGGCGAAGGCGCGGCTACCGTCGGCAAGCACGCCACTATGGCCGGGGCGCAGTGTCTGACCATCGGCGGTGAAGGCGGTGTTGTCTGCGACTAACACGGTGGTGTCGTGCGCGGCTTCGGGTGGAGTGGGCGACGGTGGCATCGTCTCGCCGGTATCTACGCGGTTTTCGAATGCGCGCTCCGGGGTGGTCCCGTTCAGGGCCGTGGCCGCCGAGTACAGCGGGGCGCTTTCCGACGTCACGTATCCCTCGGCCGGCAAATAGAGGCCCGGCAGTGCCTGAACGTCCAAATGCTTGGCGATAGTCTGCCGACCAGCGGCGAGTGCCTCCATCGAAAGCTCGTGATCCCCCACGCGAGCCACGGCGCTGGCATCGGTGCCGCCCCACGGCAGTGACAGTGTGCAGGTGTCCTGTGTGAGATCGTGCAGCCGATTGAGCCAGGCGGCAGCATTGTCACTGGCGGGCATATGCGTGAGATTGGTGTCATCCGCGTTTCCCCAGGAATCCCGCAGTCGCGGAGAGGACTCCACAGGACTTGGGCGGCTGGTGCCAATCCAGTATTCGCGGGTCATCCTGGAGATTGCGTCGAGGGTCTCCGGGTCGATGGCGATGCAGGTCGATTCCCGCAACCTCTGCCCATCCGGGCCGGCAAAGCCCTTTTCCAACGAGGTGAGCAAACCGTCGAGGCGGCCACCGCGTTCGAGAGACTCGGCCAAAGAATTGTCGGTGAGGATGAGATTCGGCGACGAGGGTGCGTCACCGGTCTCACCGCCGACCAGTGGCACTGGCTGGCTGATGGGCCAAATCAGCGAAAACAGCACTGGGTCGCGGCGGGTGGGCGCATCGGAATTGTCGGTCTCATCGTTGTCGTTCTCATCACCGGCAGGCGGTTCCGGCTCATCACCTTCCGCTTGCGGATCCGTCACCGGAAGCAGTGCGCGTGTTTCCGCCAGCAGGCGGTCGATGTCATCTGCCGGTTGCCCGTTAGCATTGATGAGCAGCGGAAACGTGCCGGCTTCCGTGATGTCGAGTCCTTCTGGAGCCGGTGCGGAGATAGGAACACTTAGCGTAACCTCACGCTTCTCCCCCGCTTTCAGCTCGATGGGGGCACTGAAGGTCCCAGCCACATCAAACACCGATTCAGGCTCAGCGAGAATCGTCCGCGCATCTGCAGAGGAAGCCAGTGCGCCGGCCCGCTGTGGGCGCAGCGCAACATTGCTGATATCCGCATCGGAGGTGTTGTGCACCTGCACCTTGATGGTCAGCGTCGAATGTAGAGCCGCGACATGCGGAGTGAAGCTGGTTATCGAAAGCCGAAGGGGTCCCTGTTCACCGACTCGATTGGTACCACTGCCCCACAACTGCTCATCTTGCGCAAAAGCTGGGGGCGCAACGGCCGTCGGCAAGCACAGTATGAGCGCTGCGGTGGCGGCCGTGACTTTACGAACAACATTCCTTGGCAACTGCAACCTGAACATGCGCAATCACCTCGGCGTCTGCCGGCCTGCTCGCTTTTCCGCGCGGGCGAGATCGGGCAGCAGATTGTGCGCGCGCCGGGCCAGTTTGCGTTCGTCAGCGTAGGCCAACCGCTCCACCAGGGTGTCTACCGGGACCCACATGACCTGAGTGACCTCGGGATCTTCGTCGTTCAAATCGCCATCGACGTAGCGCAGAAGGTGATGGTGCACGGTCTTGTGAATCCGCGTGCCATCGGAGACAAACCAGTAGTCAATCACACCGAGCTCTTCGATGACCTCGCCGCGAATGCCCGTTTCTTCCCACACCTCACGTTCGGCGGTGGAATCGAAAGCTTCGCCGGGTTCGACATGGCCCTTAGGCATCGACCACAGCAGGCGCCCGCGACGATCGTGCCGACCAATCAGCGCGACATAAATCCGTGACAGGTTGACTTTGCCGCCATCGCCGACAGCCTCAGCAAGCCCCGAGACGACCAGTCCGCCCGCCGAAGTCTCAATCGAGGTCTGCATCGGCGCTGCATTTTGCGCGCGCGACGAGTGCGCACGGCGATTGTTTGTGCGCTTCGTCTGTGCGTGACGACGGCGATTGTTCCTATCCTGACCGTTCTTACGGCCACCGCGGTTGTTCGACTGCTTCGAGGGTCGTGCCGACTTCGGTGATTTGGAAGATTTCTTGGCGCCACCGGAGTTTGGCTTGGCCTTTTGGGGGCCATTGGCACCGGAGCCACTACGTTTCGCAGAATTTCCGCTGGTAGTAGCGTTGCTAGTGTTGGTGGACGAGGAAACGCCACCCCTTCTGCGCGGTCGCCGACGACGTCGACGGCTCTTCGCCGCCGAGTTGTCATTGCGTACCACGTTGTTCATTCCACTTAGACTACCGGGTTTATAGGTATAAGCGGGTATTGTGTCGGTCGTGACACAATCGACTCCTTCAACGACAAATGGTGACCAGCCCGGGGGGACTACACCTCACGGTGCTACTCCGGCGACTGCTGACGCAGACCCACAGGTGCGCAGGACGGCAATGCTGGCAGTGGCGGATCAGGCGATCGCCAAGGAGTCGGAGATCCTCGATTCGCTGGCAGCCGCGTTTAGTGCAGCTGGCCATCGCCTGTACCTCGTGGGCGGTTCTGTGCGCGATGCTCTCTTAGGGCGACTGGGCGTGGATCTCGATTTCACCACCGACGCGCGCCCGGAGGTGACACGCGCAATCCTCGATGACTGGGCGGACATTGTCTGGGATACCGGCATTGAATTCGGCACACTCTCCGCGGAACGGCATGGCCGTCAGGTGGAGATCACCACCTTCCGCGCGGATACGTATGACCAGGTCAGCCGGAATCCGGAGGTCACTTTCGGTGACACGCTGGAGGGCGATCTAATCCGCCGTGATTTCCGCTGTAACGCCATCGCCGTGGAGCTCCACGGTGACGGCACCCGCACCTTCCTCGACCCGCTCGGAGGTTTCGAGGATCTTGTCGCGGGTGTGTTGGACACCCCGGGGGCGCCGGAGGTCAGTTTTGGCGACGACCCCCTGCGGATGCTGCGTGCCTGCCGCTTCGCATCCCAGCTGGGGTTCGACGTGGCACCGCGTGTGCTCAAAGCGCTGAAGGAAATGTCCAGCGAAATTGACCGCATCACGGTCGAGCGCATCTCCACCGAGCTGAACAAGCTCATCCTGGGTGCGGACCCAAGCCGAGGTATCGACCTGATGGTGGAATCGGGGTTGGCCGACCGCGTGCTGCCGGAGATCTCCGACATGCGCATGACGCAGGATGAACACCGCCAGCACAAGGATGTCTACCAACACTCTCTGCAGGTCATGCGGCAAGCTATTGACCAGGAAGAACCCGGTGAACCGGACCTCGTACTGCGCTGGGCGGCACTGCTGCACGACTGCGGCAAACCCGCTACCCGTGCCTACAACGAGCAGGGAAACGTCACCTTTTACCAGCACGAAGTTGTCGGCGCGAAGCTGGTGCGACGCCGCCTTCGGAAACTGAAGTTCCCGAAGAAGACCAACCACGAAATCTCGCAGTTGGTCTACCTGCACATGCGCTTCCACGGCTACGGCGAAGGCAAGTGGACGGACTCGGCGGTGCGACGTTATGTCAACGACGCCGGAGATCTGTTGGAACGACTCAACAAAATCGTGCGGGCCGACTGTACGACGAGAAACCGTCGTAAAGCAGCACGCCTCGCACGAGCCTGCGACAGCCTGGAAGCGCGAATCAAGGAGCTCGCCGAGCAGGAGGACCTCGCACGCGTCCGCCCCGACCTGGATGGCAACGAAATCATGGAAATTCTGGACCTGAAGCCCGGCAAAGAAGTCGGACAGGCCTGGAATTACCTGAAAGAGCTGCGATTGGAGTCCGGTCCGCTGGAGCGTGAAGATGCTATCTTGGCGCTGAAGAAATGGTGGTACGAGCAGTCCGGTGAGCAGGCTGAAAGCGAAAGTGAGAGCTAATGGCATCGATTAATCCGGAAAATCTCTACGGCGACCGGCTTTTTACCAGCCTCGAGCGCAACGACCCGGCTGCCGGTATGCTGCTGCTCGCAGCACCCGGCATGCTCTCGCCGGAGTTTTCCCGCTCGGTGATTTTCCTCATTGAGCACGATGAACACGGCACCCTTGGTGTCGATCTCACACAGCGTTCGCAGACGCCGGTGCACAATGTGCTCGAGCCTTGGGCGCCGCTGATGGCCAAGCCGCCGGTGCTCTACGTCGGGGGTCCGGTCAACCAGACACAGCCAATCTGCATTGGTGTGGTGCGAAATGGTGCCACCCTCCCAGAGGAGACCGACAGTATTACCGGTGCCCCGCTGATGGAACGCATCGCTCACAGGTTTGCGCTGGTCAACCTCGGTGCGGAGCCGGAGGGCGTACGCGACCGCATAGATGGCGCACGCATCTTCGCCGGTTACGCAGGCTGGGATCCGGGGCAGCTGGAAGACGAGCTCGAGCGCGGTGACTGGTACGTCGCCCCTGCCCTGCCCTCAGATGTACTCGCGCCTGCTGCCGCAGACATCTGGGGTGATTGCATGCGCCGTCAGCCCTGGCCGCTGCCACTGTATGGCACCTATCCCGTAGATGTACGTGACAACTAGATGAGTGAGCACATCAATACCGAAGGAATCAGCGCTGAAGGAAGTAGCGCCACAACCACAGCAACTGGCGACCGCAGCGACATAGCTGCCGGCATCCGGCAGACACTGCCCGTGGGCATGGGACTCATTCCGCTAGGGCTCGCATTCGGCCTGCTCATCGCACAAACTGGCTTTAGCTGGTGGTGGGCACCCATCTTCTCCTTCGTGGTCTACGCGGGGTCGATGGAGTTCCTCGCTGTTGGCCTGGTTATGGCGCATACGGGTCTGCTCGGCTGTGCCGTGACGTCCTTTATGGTCAACTTCCGCCACGTCTTCTACGGACTGACGTTCCCACGCGATCGGATACAGTCTCGTCTCGGCCGCGCATACTCCACATACGCGCTTACCGACGAGTCGTATGCCATCGTCTCTGCAGCAAATCCGACCGAAAAGATGTCGGGCCGCCGACTGTTGACAATTCAGATTCTCTGCCAGTTATTGTGGGTGGGCTCCGGTATTGTCGGGGCTCTAACCGGCGCAGCACTGCCCGAGGGTATCCGCGGTGCCGAGTTCGCACTGGTGGCGCTCTTTACGGTGCTGGCCATGGACGCGTTTGAGACTTCCAAGGATTGGTCACTGCCCCTGTCCGCTATCGTCTGCACGCTGGTGGGCTGGCTGATTAACCCGAACCAGATGCTGGTTATCGGACTGCTGATGTACTTCGGCCTGCTGCTGTTGCGCGTGTGGTCGCCGCGGGTGGATCGGGTGATGCGCATGACGTCGGCAAGCAAGCCGCGTACGACGGAGGGAGAGCGAGCATGACTGCGTTGCCCGATTCCGGCTATGTGCTTGCCGCGCTCTTTGCGATGGGAGCGGTGACAGTTGCGCTGCGTGCGCTGCCGTTTGCGTTCGTGCGCACTCTGAAGGGGTCTCCCCTGTTCGAGTTCCTCGGCACGACCATGCCGGTTGGAGTCATGGTGGCGTTGGTTGCCTACACCGTCTTCGGGCGGCTAGGACTCAGCGGTGAGAGTGGCGACCCCGGCGCTGCCTGGGCCGTGCCCGTAGCACTGGTGGTCACCATTGGCCTGCACTGGTGGCGGCGTAACACCGTGATTTCGATTTTTGTAGGCACGGCGCTGTATATGGTCCTCGTGAACCTTGTCGCGTGAGGTGCGCTGTGTGTGGGACGGTGCCAGCGGACCAGTGGCTAGCGGCAGTGGCTAGAACTGTGCCGGTACCTGACCAGTGAAGTCCGGTAGTCCCGGAATCTGGGGCAGCTGCGGGGATTCCGGCAGATTCAGTAGTTCGCCGAGATTCGGGCTCTCGGGCAGGTTCGGGACGCCTGGGATGTCCGGCAGGCTCGGGCTGTCGGGCAGGCCAGGCAGCGATGGAGTGCCCAGCGTGCCGTCGAAGGCATTCTGAACATCACTGGTGTGAGTTTCCTTCGTGCCGTAGGTGTTAGCAGCGACGCTGAAGTCAGGTCCAATGGATGCCGAGGCGTGAACGCTCTGGCGGTCATCGGACCAACCCCACTTTGTGCCAATAACACCCGGCAGCGTGGCGGTGCCGTAATCCTGACGGTAGCCATCCGCTGCCACAGGTGACGCGGTGCTCATAGCAACCAGCACCGGGTCAGAAGAGTTCTCACGCTTCTTGGCCTCCAAGAACTTCACAGTGTCCGCGCTGGACGTTGTTGAATTTCCCCAGTGATCTGCACCATGGGTGTTGCTGAGGCCGTACTCACGCGCAGTGGCGTTGATGGAATCCGGGTAACGGCCATAGAGCTCACTGGCGATATTGTCATCGGAGTAGCGAATCATCTCTGTGGCCTTCGCCTTGTCCGCCTCTGTGCCATGTTTGAAGACGTAGTCCGCAATGTAGAGCTTGACAATCGAAAGCCCCGGACGAGCCTCATTTTCGTTCGCCGTACCGTAGTGCGTGCCACTTGGGGTGTGGGTAAAGCTGATCTGGGTTCGCCCCGGAGCATCAATAGTGCCCTGCGGAGTCAGTTTTGGCTGCGGAGCCGCAGCGACGTTTCCAGCTGCCAGCGGAAGGCTGGTGACAGCGATGACACCGGTAAGACCCATGCGAATCGCGCGGGAAGGCCGTGGAGTAAGACGATGAGTCTTTTGCGAAACTACCCACCCACCTGCAACGACCCGAACCACAGCTATGGTTTCCGTCGGTTTCCGTTCCCGGTTCCGTCGGCAGGTGGGCCGGGGCGGTGTCGGAGGTGGGGGCACACCACGTGGTTCGTCCCCAGTCCTAGCCCCTATCCGCGAGAGGGACAGGATAACGCCACGACCGGAGACACACCCCGCCGCCAAAGTCACAAGCAAGTTTATGTTGCTGGAGGTCTACGCGACGCGCTTAGCGCATACGCTGTGACAGCCCATAGCGCGGAGCCAAAACCACCGCGCCCCTTGTTTAAGGAAGAGCCTGATTACTCGGGGATCTCGCTGAGTTGGGCCTCAATCCGATCCAACCGCTCGGTGATGTTGCGTAGGTGCTCCACGATGAGTTGGTTGGAACCATCGATCGCCGTCGCCGTTTCGCGTCGTGCGCTGGTGACGGTGCGTACCACCCAGACGGTAAGAGCAACGAAGATCGCGAGTGGTAGTGCGGCGGCGAGGATGACAAGAAATACGGTAGCGGTAAGTGTCACGAAGATTCCCTTTTCTGTTCTTGATTAATCAGGTGCCTAATGTGGTCTGGAGTTACTTCAAGCTGAAACGGAGCGACCCAGTAGTGCTTCCTCACTCGGCTCTCTCCGAGCTGTTCCAGGCCACTCTCGATGAGTCCAGCAGCTTCCAAGCGGTTGAGGTGCTGGTAGAGCAGTGGCCGAGACATCCCGAGTCGGCGGGCCAGCTCACTGACATGGGTCGAATCCGTCTCTAGGGAGGCGATAATTCGCAACCGAGGCTCACTTCCGAGAGCACTGAGCATCTGAGCGAGCCGTGCTGCGTCCATCATCCCTCCGTATCGTAATCGAACGATGTCAGGTGTAAGTATATGCTTACAGTCGGCGGTGTGCAAGTTCTGCCGGGTCTGGCGGAGACGCTGCCCGACTTAAGACGTGGCCGGTGTCCCATCACGTCCCCTCTTCACCCTCCCCAAGAAGAAACCCAGCCGCAGCACACACCACAGCTGGGTTCCTTCATGGCTTACAGCGTAGCCAGCAGCTACAGCCGCTCGATGTCTACATCGCCATCGAGAATCCTCGGCTCTACCTCCATGTGGATCCCGCGGTAGGGAAGTAGTGCGCGGATAATGTCGTGGGTGATGTCGATGCCTGGAGATGGTTCGTCCCGCAAAAGGTGGTACAGGCTAGGGCAGTAGTCCACGCCGGGAAACTCGTCCTTTGCTTCGGGAACGCACCCGTCCGGGTCAAAAGTCGTGCAGCGAATGATCAGGTCGTCGTGGACACTATTGGGTAGATTGATGGTGAGTCCTGGTGTGGTGGCAGACGTGTCTGCAACCGTGGCCTCGTTTACAGACCGGGTAAGCGGGATTAGGCCGCGGGCGGACTCACCGCCTTGGATGCGGGTGAGTCCCGCACGGTTTCCGTAAGTGTCGGCCAGGGTGACAAACGTGACGCGCACGGGGGCTGTGGCTACCGCGAGCGCCGAGAAGCCGGTGAGCACTCGGTCGTTGACCAGCCTCTCCGGTAAACGTCAGAGTGTGGTTGTAGAGCGCGGCGGTGGCCATTGACACCATGGTGCCTTCCACCTGCTTTCGCTCTCGCAGCGTGGCGGTGATGAGTTCGAGTTCATCCACGGTGGTTTCGGCGGTGAAGTACTGGCAGTACAGCGGTGCTGTGAGGTCAAGTGTGGACATGGTTCGTCCCCTTTCTTGTGTGGTGTGGACGGGTGCTGGGCGCAGCGTGCAGGCGATTAAATTGCGTATCCGCAAACTGTCCGCGCGGTGGATCGGGCTACACCGCGCAGGTACTGGAGTCGGTCGTGCATCGGTCGTAATTGCGTATCCGCAAACTGTCCCAACGATGGTCACGCTAGACGGCTCGGGTCGTGCGTCAAGCTCCACGCAGGTCGCGGGCTGGGCGGCTAACCACAACCGGGGGCAGTGAATCTACATGTTGGGGTGGCCTGTCCTTCAGGCCACAAGACGGGGCTGTGGTGGGCGTGGTGGGTAGGGTTAAGGCCGCGAATGTCGCCGCCTCGGGGGTACTAAATATGGCATGTCCCTTTGTCGATTTCCCCAACATGGTGTGGTGGTTCGTCTCGGCACCGATTGCGGAACCGCAAACATGCAGGTCATATAAGGAGTTTGTGTGACGTTGGCGAGATAAACCCACCGCCTTGCCAGATTGCAGATCGGCAAACAAGACTACGCGTAGCGGGATGCACTACTTGACTCTCAAGACGTAGCATCAGCTACACCCGCTGCACTCCACTCTCAAAGGTCAGGGAGGAAAGACCGAATGCCCAGCAACTACACCGCCGCCGACTTTGATGCGATCATCGCCAACTACACACCACACGCGGTTCGCTCAGAACCGTGGAGCCACGTTGCCGACTTCACCCGCGAGTGCGTGCGCGCACTTGACCTCACCCCGGACAACACCAGCCGCGACGCACTGCGCAACACGCTCAACTGCGTGTCCAAGCTCGCCGCGTGGGTGTGGGTGAGCTACGGCGTGGTCACCGTCGAGACCGTATTCCACCCCGACATCATCGGAAACTACTTCCTTGCCGGTGACGGCAAGAACCTCAGCCCATCTACCGCAGGAACCCAGCGCTCGCTACTGTGCCGGGCGGCAGAAGTGCTCAACGACGACTGGAATCCCGACTACCAGCACCCGATCACCTACGAACCAGCACTCCAGCCCTACGACAGCTATGCCACCGACCGGCTGTGGGACTGGGCTGAGTCGCAACCTACCGCCGCCCGCCGCCGCAACTTCACCACGGTGCTAGCGCTCACCCTGGGCGCGGGGCTACGCGCGGGAGAAATTTGTACGCTGCGCGGCAAAGACGTACGTGTTGACGGCGACGGAGTGCTGCTATTTCCGCACGGATACCGCGGTGCTGGCCCGCGCGAGGTGCCACTGCTGAAAACTCATACCGAGGTACTTCAGCCGGTCATTATGGCGACCGGCCCGGAGGACTACCTGTTTAGACCAGGCCGCGACAACGAGAATGTCAGCCAGCTCTCGGCCTATCTTCGCCGGGTAACACCGAGCACGTCGCCAGAGATGGTGCCGGATACCCGCAGGCTGCGCAACACCTGGATCATCGACCGCATTGCGGCCGGAGTTCCCGCTGATGTGCTGTGTGCTGCGGCAGGACTAAAGTCCTTGCATCAATTCGAGGATTATGTGGTTGAAGCCGGAGCTAACCGCCGCCACGCCTACCGGCTCCTTCTCGCAGGTGGCTCTACCCACGGCACCCCAGGTGGCGGGCTGTACGTGCTCTAGCGCGCCCGCATTATCCTGCCCTGAATCAGGCCAAGTGAATTGCGGATACGCAAAAGTTAATTGCGGATACGCAAAACTGGTCTCATGGCGCGCCGTGTACACCAGGGACGAACCACTCTGTGACCTGCGGGTTTATAGAAGAGCTGCGATAAGAAGGCACCGCCACCTATTTCATGGTGCGGGTGTGCTCACCTCGTGAGCCATGAACGACAGCTTTGTAACTAATACCCGCCTCACCAGTGTCGGAAACATGCAGTTTCCAACCCTCGGGTCACTGACTGCCGTATCGGTGGCTGCTATGGCGCGGCCACAAGGGCTTGCCTGTGGTGACCTCGATATTGGCAATGACACGTCCCGTCGGGATCATCTCGCCGCGGATGATCCGGGTGATGGTGGAGGTGGGGATACCGCAGGCCTCGGCCAAGTCCTTGGCACTGGGGTAGCTCCCGTCCAGGGTGAGCTGCTGGACGTTGCGGGCAAAGTCCTGCAATTTCCGCATGACCGGATCGTGGGCCTCGATATGGGCATTAGGCCAGTTGGCGTAACGCCTGACCGGAGCCTCGGCGGGAAGGTCGGAAGCCACGAGACCACTTCCTTTGAACAAGAAGAAAAAGACGAACCGCCTAAGTCTAAATACAATGAGGTCTACGCTGTGATCGACACACTGACGACACGCGGATTACTGCCACCTACAACTCCCACCGCCCAGCGCAACCGCAAGCGCGTACTCGCCACGTACTTTTGCTACATGCGCGACCGCTGGTACGACGACATCGACGTGGACGGCTGTATCTACCTGCTGCGCGATGGCGGAAAGATCCGCACCTACTTACAAGCCCGTGACGAGGATTTATCCAAGCCCAGTCTCAATGCCACCCGCCGCATCCTCAACCGCTGCGCAAGCCATGTCATTGGGCTTAAAGGTGCGCTGGAGTGGGCAGAAGAATTGCCGGAGGTCTTTTACCCGGCAGCTAAGTCTCAGCGTCTCGCCTACAACGCCAGCGAACTTATCCGAATCGACGACTGGGTTCACTCCCGCCCGCGCCGCGAGTCGCGGCGCGTGGCCTGCGTTATCGTGTCACTGGCTTTAGGTGCTGGCATGTCCACCGAGGAAATCTATCACTGCCGATACGGCGACTTCACCGACTTTGGCACGGTTCTAGCGGTTCATGCCCGCGGTGGTCGTGGGCTAAAGCCGCGTACAGTTCCGCTGACTTCACCTTTCGACGACCTCATGCGCCAAGTGCTGCATGGTGTGGGCGAGGATCGCAGGGACGAACCACTGGTAAAACCCAACTCAGCGCGCCGCCGCAACGATGCCACAGGCCCACACCTGATTGCTGACTTCATCCACAAGACCAGCCAAAACCCATCGAGTACCGGCCTTGCCCCGACACTGCCCAGGCTGCGCTATACCTGGATCGCTACTCATGCCGCCGAGCGCGTGGACTTTAACCAACTGGTCTATGCCACCGGATACATCCAGCCCTTCCGCGACACGTTTCACCACATGATCGTTGAATCTGGCGCGCTCACCGAGACCGAATACCGCGAGTGGATAAGCGGTAGTAGGGACGAACCGGACTATCCGCCGCTGCGACTCGTCGAACCGAATACAGGGGGCGAAGGCTAGGTGGCGAACTTCAACACCACACCCACCCCGCTGCTGCGCCTGGACGGAGCTAGCGTGTCCTGGGCGCTGAGCATCATCGACCGCACCGACATCTGCCACCACCTTGACACCTGGCGGCGCGTAGACGGCTACGACCCCTCCAAAGGAGGACGGCCAACAACCGTCACCGACCGCACCATCCTCGCGCTCTACCTGATTCTGGCCCGCTCTGGTCAACCCATGCACTTGACCACCATGACCACGCTGCTGGCCTCGCCCGACACCACTGAGAAAGCCCTGGAACTGCTTAACCTGCCCAGCCGCGATAGGGCACGACGGGTAGGTGATAACTACGCCACCCAGCACAACATCTGGTATCACCGCCTGTGGCGAGCACTGCACAGCTTCCTGCACGTCATTGATCCCTTCGACAACATCACTCACCACGCCCGGCTTACCCGCAGCGAGTTCAACCGGCTGATGGACGAACAATCCACTGAGCGCCGCGAAGAAAAGTGGCAGCGCGCCACCTATGTCTTCAACGAACTGGTCATGTCCAGTACCGAGGACATGCCTGAGGAATACCGCAACAACTGGCAGGGAGACCTCACCCTAGATGGAACACTTATTCCAGGTGTTCGCCGTGGCAACAACCGTTGGACGAACCGGCCGGACGATCTTATGTCTTCTGAGCCGGAAGCAGGCTGGTATTCCCGCGACGAACAGCAGGAAACACACGGCGAAAACAAGCGCCGGAAGAACGCCAAGCACGTCTGGGGTTGGGAGGCCACACTTGTTGCAGGTGTCATTCAAAATCAAGGCCCATATCGTCAGCCACACCTGATTATGGGCATGGCTTTTGACCGGCCCAGCCACAACCCTGCGATCCGCGGGCTGGAAGCCATGCGGCACCTCACCGACGATCCTGAGACACCTAAGGGCACAGTGGTAGGAGATCGTGCGTACTTCGCGGTGGCTAAGACCAAACACTTCCATGAACCACTGCGTAAAAAGGGATACACGCTGGTGGGGGACTATAAATCCAACCAGCTGGGAAAGCGTGGATCCTATGAAACCATGGGGCTGGTCGAAGGCCACTGGTATTGTCCTGCCATGCCGAAACCGCTGGTGGAAGCCACTGAAGACTTCTATGCGGGACGCATTGACGAGGCCACCTACAACCAGCGGATCAACGAACGCCGCATGTTTGCCATGCGAAGAAAAGGCAAGGATCTCTCTGGTGATAGCCAGATGTTTATGTGTCCGGGACGAGGTAAAGGAAAGACACTGGCATGTCCCTTGGTGGAAAAGAGTCAGCGCCAGGACGCGAAAGCCAAAGGACTACCCACGATCTCCGGGCCAAACCTCATTGCTGCACGCAAAGAAAAAGGAAAGTGCTGTACCAATAAGGCCTCGGTAACCATCCCAAATAAGGAAGGTATGCGCTACCGGCAAACTGGCCCTGCTTTCAAGACACCGGAATGGAAGAAGATTTATGGCATCTGGCGCAATGTGATTGAAACTCGCAACGACTATGTAAAGAACAACCGCGGTGGTGCAGCAATTGGTGACCACACGAGAAGACCTGTGCGTGGTTTCGCTGCGGCTTTCTTCTATACGGCTTTAGGTGTGGTTGCGGCCAATGTATCCATGATCCGACGTTTTCTTGGCCGGGTGGAGCGAGACGAAAAGACCCCACCGCCTGAAAGCCGTGAGCCACAGCCGCCGCGCGATCCGGCGCGCGAGAAGGCAAGCCCGAACGCGCCGCCTGTGCGCGAGGCAGCTTAAGACCAACTAAATACTTTTATCCATCTAGCTCGGAAAACCGATAAGGGGTTCCGGGCTAGAAGTCGTTTTAGAGGGGACGAACCATGCTGTGTTTGTTATTGGTCAACACCCGGATCAGAGCGAAAACGACCAAACCCACCGCGGTGAAGCGGTGGGTTTAGCTATGCGGAGCAGTTTCGCAAATGATTTAAGCTAGATTCGCAAAACCGTCACGATGACGAGCGTTCATAACAAAAAAACCAATCTACACGCGCAGGTGACCGACGCGCTGCCAAGCTGGATCGTAAGCGGTGTCGACAACGTGCTCTCCGTCGGTCCACGTCTGCGCAACAGCTCGCAGACCCGCCTCCGCATCAGATGCCGGGTCAATAAAGAAGTGCAGCAGAGCCATACCGTCGGACTGCTCAGTTGCGACAAAAATACCCTTGTCCTCAGCGATGGCTTCAGCGGCAGCGGTATTGAACTCGGAGAGGGATTCCTTCGACTCGTCCGTCGGCAAGCCCTTGTCGTCAATGTGAGCGAGCATGAGCTGAATCAGCACATGCTGCGTCATAGTCGGGCTCACCAGCTGCGTAATCGGAGCGCGAGTAGCGACGACGAGCGGCTGGCCGTTGGCTTCGGCATCAATGGTGAGCCACTCCGGGCACTCTTCCGCGAGCTGCTCGACGACACCGCCCAGCTCCGGTAGCGGGATAGCATCTTCCGGCTCCTCGCCAGCGAAGGCGAAACCGCGCAGCCACAGGCCGAAGTCCTCCTCTCCCAGAGCCAGCTGCAGCAGTGTGAAACCTAGCTGAGCTACCAAGCGCTCACCGTCCTCCAACTGAGCAATTGCCGGGAACAGCGGGTGGAATAGGCGAACGTCCACTGCCCCATGACCACTGCTAACAGCCACGCGGGCGTCTGCCGGATCGACCTCGGCGGGAGCATCGGCCTCGAGAGCACCCTGTGCAACCAACGTAGCTGCGACATCCCCCAGCGACAGCTTCATCGCCGGATCCGCTTGGCGGAGGTCGGTGAAAGACCACACCGCGCCGTCGTCAGGCGCGGCCTCCAGCCAACGGCGAGCGACCGGGCGCAGCTCCGGATCGCCGGCAGCGCTCACAGTCAGAAGATGGCGAGAATACGGAGCGCCAGCCTCAAACCCCCAGATGAGCCGGTCATTAATAGCGGCGATGCGGCCGCCGACCTCCTTCTGGACATCAATAATGTCCACATCGGCGGCGTTCGGGGCACCATCGATACCGAGCTGGACACTAAACATCGAGTCGAGCGCATCGGCGCCAAAAGAGTTCCACCACGACCAGAACTCATTGATCGCGGTCTCTTCTGCGGCGCGCTGTTCCGGGGAGAACGGAGCCGGATTCTCGTTAGCCATGCTGAATCTCACACTTTCGTTTGCTCGTTTAAAACCGAACCTTATGTTGTGCGCCCCAGTATATGTGCCAAGCCGGATTCGCCCCTCGGGTCCATGCGCTAGACCGCGTTAAGCGGGTTGTGGCTCCGGCTCAGCTTCTGCTTCCTTGCCCCAGCGAGCGGCGTAGACCGCACAGATCATCAGCTGAATCTGGTGGAAAATCATCAGCGGCAAAATGTAGAGGCTGGCATCGGCACCGAAGATAACGGCAGCCATGGGCAGACCGGTGGCCAGGGACTTCTTCGAACCGCAGAACTGAATCGCAATGCGGTCCTTGCGGTCGAAGCCCATCTTATTTGCGATGAATCCGGACAACCGCAAAACGAATTCCACCAGCACGACCGAAAGCACACACAGGATGACAATGTCCCCTGCCGGCACCTTCGACCAGATGCCCTGCACCATGCCCTCGGAGAAGGCTGCGTAAACGACCATTGCGATGGATAGGCGGTCAACGTTCTTAGTCGTCTTCGCGGCGGCAAACTTCAGGGTCCAACGGCGAGTGAGCTGGCCGATTGCGAATGGCAGCAGCAACTGCAGCGAAATATCCAAGAACACCGACGAATCCACATGAATGCCGCCACCGGTGGCCATCAACAGCATCACCAGCACCGGTGTGACCACAATGCCCAGCAGGTTAGATGCCGAGGCACTGACGATGGCGCCGGCGACATTGCCCTTGGCGATGGACGTGAAGTTCACACTCGACTGCACCGTCGACGGTGCCAGCGTCATGTACAAAATGCCCAGGTAGAGGCCAGGAGAAAGAATCCAATCCAGGGGTTTCATCAGCAGGCCGAGGATTGGGAACAGCACGAATGTGAAAGCCAGAATGGTTATGTGCAGCCGCCAATGCTTAACACCGGCCAACGCATCCTGCGGGCTCAGGCGCGCGCCATAGAGGAAGAACAAGAAGCCAATGGCGATCTTTGTGGCCCAGCTGAAAACCTCAGCGGTAGTGCCGCTTGCAGGAAAAATAATCGCCAGTATCGCTGCAGCAACGATACCGACGATGAGGGGATCTGGACGCCAATTCACAATTCGTTGCCACATGGACAAATAGCTTAGTGGGCAACCAGATGTTGTCTTACTATTTTGCAGAAGCTTTTCTCTGCAATAATTTTTTACTTCTTCTGCTCAGCTGCCTTGCGCAGCGCATCCTTGTCCACAGGCTTGAAAGTGGCATTCGCGGATGAGCCCTTGTCCGTGCACAGTCCTTCCAGGCCACAGGAGCTGCAGCCACCGGAGACACCGCAGTCTGCTGCCGGGTTGTCGGAGCAGCAGGCATCATCAGCCGCAGTGTCGGCGGCATCAGTGGCGGCGGAGTCACAGCCACAGCCGCTGTCACCGTCACCGCACCCACAACCGGAGCCGGACTCGGCGGAGACCTTGGCGTCGTAAAGCGCGATGGTGTGCGAGCCGATAGCCGCACCAATGCCGAGCATGGCGATACCGGCGAGCAGAGCGACGGCGTACCACAGCCACATCCAACCAGAGGCCTCCGGGCGGATGGCGAGGAAGCCGAGCATGGTGGCACCGAGGAAAGCGACAGCGGACACAGCCCACGGCGGGCCGGCAACGCGGTGCGTAATATCCCAGTTTTCCTGGGACTTTCGAGCCTCAGGCGCACGAATTCCGATCCAGTTATTACCCGGTAGCTTCGCCGACCATGCCAAACCAGCGACAACGGCTATGCAAACAGCCAGAACCAGGGTAATTACAGGGATGACAATCATGCTTCCAATTTATATAGGTGGTTGAGCACGTGCCAAACGCACCTATTAGACTGTGAGACCATGACCAACAGCGAAAAGTCCTCGTCCTCGGCAGAAGCCACCGACTACCGCTACTCCCCCGAGCTGGCGACTCAGCTAGAGGGAAAGTGGCAGGCGTATTGGAAAGATAACGGCACCTTCTACGCCCCCAACCCGGTGGGCGATTTGGCAGCTGCCGACGGCTCGACTCCGCCGAAGGACAAGCTTTTCGTACAGGACATGTTCCCGTACCCGTCCGGTGTCGGTCTGCACGTAGGCCACCCGCTGGGATACATCGCCACCGACGTCTTCGCGCGCTTCCACCGCATGCAGGGCGCAAACGTGCTGCACACCCTGGGCTACGACGCCTTCGGCTTGCCGGCGGAGCAGTTCGCAATCCAGACCGGTACGCACCCGCGCGTGACGACGGAAACGAATATCGCCAACATGGAGCGCCAGCTGGGCCGCCTGGGACTTGGCCATGACCGCCGCCGTGTTTTCGCGACCACTGACCAGGACTACTACAAGTGGACGCAGTGGATTTTCCTGCAGATTTACAACGCCTGGTTCGATGAAGATCAGAAGAAGGCTCGCCGCATCGATGAGCTGATTCCACTGTTGGAGTCGGGCGAGATGGCTACCAAGGATGGTCGCGTCTACGCTGAGCTCAGCGAGACCGAGCAACGCGAAGCCGTGGATGAGTTCCGTCTGGTCTACCAGTCGAATTCGATGGTCAACTGGTGTCCGGGCCTCGGCACTGTGCTGTCCAACGAGGAAGTGACCGCCGAGGGCCGTTCGGAGCGCGGTAACTTCCCGGTGTTCCGCAAGCGGCTGGGCCAGTGGATGATGCGCATCACCGCATACGCTGACCGTCTGGTCGACGACCTGGAGCTGCTGGACTGGCCGGACAAGGTCAAGTCCATGCAGCGCAACTGGATTGGCCGCTCCCGCGGTGCCGAGGTCGACTTCACAGCCGAGGTCGGCCCGAAGGTCTCCACCAAGATCAGGGTCTTCACCACTCGCCCGGACACTCTCTTCGGAGCCTCCTACATGGTGCTCGCTCCTGAGCACGAGCTGGTGGATCAGCTGGTCGAAGCCGGCAGCGGTACCTACGAGGGCGTGGATGAGCGCTGGACCTTCGGCAAGGAAACCCCAGCCGAGGCCGTCGCCGCTTACCGCGCCGCAATTGCCTCCAAGTCCGACCTGGAACGCCAGGAGAACAAGGAAAAGACCGGTGTCTTCCTGGGCGCTTACGCCACCAACCCGGTGAGCGGTGAGCAGGTGCCGGTGTTCATTTCCGACTATGTCTTGATTGGCTACGGTACCGGTGCCATCATGGCTGTCCCGGCCCACGATGAGCGCGACTACGAGTTCGCCACTGCCTTCGGTCTGCCAATCCGCGAGGTTGTTGCAGGTGGTGACATTGCAAAGGAGGCGTACGTCGGTAACGGTACGTGCGTGAACTCCGCCAATGATTCCGGCCTGGACATCAATGGCCTGGACAAGGACACCGCCATCGCCACCGTCATTGAGTGGTTGGAGAAGGAAGGTGCTGGTCACGAGAAGGTCCAGTACAAGCTGCGCGACTGGCTATTCGCCCGCCAGCGCTACTGGGGCGAGCCCTTCCCCATCGTCTACGACGAGGACGGTCACGCCCACGCGCTGCCCGAGTCCATGCTTCCGGTCGAGCTGCCAGAGGTCGAGGACTACAAGCCGGTCACCTTCGACCCGGACGATGCCGACACCGAGCCAAAGGCTCCACTGGACAAGGCCACTGACTGGGTCAATGTCGAGCTCGATCTCGGCGATGGCAAGAAGAAGTACCGCCGTGACACCAACGTCATGCCGAACTGGGCAGGTTCCTCCTGGTACCAGCTGCGCTACATCGACCCGAATAACGCTGAGGAGTTCGTTGACCTGGAAAACGAGCGCTACTGGACCGGCCCCCGCCCAGAGACTCACGGTAAGGACGACCCAGGCGGCGTCGACCTCTACGTCGGTGGCGTCGAGCACGCAGTGCTGCACCTGCTCTACTCCCGCTTCTGGCACAAGGTCCTCTTCGACCTCGGCTACGTGACCTCCAAGGAGCCGTACCGCCGTCTGTTCAACCAGGGCTACATCCAGGCTTACGCCTACACCGATGCCCGTGGTGTCTACCAGCCGGCGGATCAGGTTGTTGAGCGCGATGGTAAGTTCCTCATCCCGGGCGGCGCCGAAGACGGCTCTGACCTGGAGGTCTTCCAGGAGTACGGCAAGATGGGCAAGTCCCTGAAGAACGCTGTCTCCCCCGACGAGGTCTGCGACAACTACGGCGCCGACACCCTGCGCGTCTACGAGATGGCCATGGGTCCGCTGGACACCTCCCGCCCGTGGGCGACGAAGGATCTGGTCGGCTCGCAGCGCTTCCTCCAGCGCGCTTGGCGCCTGGTGGTCAATGAGGACTCCGGGGAGCTCGCCGTCACGGACGCAGCGCTTTCCGACGACGACCTCAAGGCGCTCAACCGCACCGTGGAAGGGGTTACCTCTGACTACGCAGAGCTGCGTGACAACACGGCCGTCGCAAAGCTCATTGAGTACGTCAACTACCTGACTAAGACCTACGGTTCGGCCGGTGCACCGCGCGCCGCCGTGGAGCCGCTGGCCCTCATGCTTGGCCCTGTGGCGCCGCATATTGCGGAGGAACTGTGGAGCCGTCTCGGCCACACCGAGTCCCTGGCACACGGCCCGTGGCCGGCAGTTGACGAGAAGTGGCTGGTCGACGACACCGTTGAGCTGCCAGTTCAGATTAACGGCAAGGTTCGCGCTCGCATTGACGTGGCTACCGATGCTTCCCGCGAGGACATCGAGGCCGTCGCGCGTGCCGACGAAAAGGTTGTCGCAGCTGTGGAGAACGCCGGTGGCAATATCGTGAAGGTCATTGTCGTTCCGGGCAAGATGGTCAACCTGGTTGTGAAGAAGTAGCCGGGAGGCTAATGCCTACAAGAAAGTGTCTGGGTTTATGTCAGTTTGAAGCCTAAAATCGGCTCAAATTTGACATAAACCCAGACACTTTCTCGCTTGAGACTTTCTCGCAAAAGCCTCAAGGGGTGGCTCCGAGGCTGGCCGCCTCTTACCCCTACTTAACGCCCAGAATCAGGACGCCGAATGTGGAGAGCATCCACATCAAAGTGAAGGGCATGAGCACCCAGCACATAGCGAGCCACGCGCGCCAGTTGCGGAAGTTTTTCCACTCCACGTAGGTCTGCCAAAAGCCCAAAAGGCAGCCGACCAGGGAGATTACGCCCGGGACAACGGGGAAAAGGATCTCCCAAGTGCGGGAGCAGAGGAAGCTGGACTTACCCGCATCACAGGTGGGGCCACCGACAATGGCGCCGGCGATGCCAATAATGAGGCCCGCGAGCAGCGTCGTAAGAATCACACCCGCGGTGTAGATGTAGGCGCGCTTGCCGGAATACATCTTGCGCTCAAGCTCGTCGAAGATTTCATCCTCATTGCGCCCTGGTGTACTGCGTTCCGATGAATTATCCACCATCTGCTCCCCTCGCCTCTAAATGCCGTCTGATGTGCCTGCCATACTAGGCCGGAGTAATCAGCATTGGCACCGGGCTGTGGCGAACGATGTGGTTAGTCGACGAGCCGATGAAAATTCGCCCGAATGGGCCAAGAGTAGACGAACCCAAAACGAGCAAGTCTCCCTTTTTCCACTTGATGGACTGAATGGCCTCTTCCCAACCGTTGCCGGACGCCACTTCCGCATCAACGGAAAGGTCTGGGTAACGGGTATGTGCGCGGTCGATACCGCGGTCGAGCAGCCCCATAGCCTGCTCGCGCCACTCAATCATCAGGTCAGAGGAGGGGCCGTAGCCGTTCTCCGTCGGGTACATGGTCGCACCACGCGGCGTAAACGAGACCAAACGCAGGGGAACTTCCCAGCGATATGCCAGGTCAGCAGCCTTATTCAATGCGTGGTGCGACTGTGGGGTGTCAATGTAGCAAATGCTGACACGGGTCACACCGTGCTTAGAAAGCTTCGCGCCGGGGATCGCCAATCCCAGCGGGATTGGCGAGTAATGCAGCAGCGCATCCGAGGTTGATCCCGCAGTAAAGCGACTGCGGTTCTTGGCGGTCCAGTCCTTGGTATTGCTTCGGCGGGTGCCAAGCAAAACCACATCGGCTTCGAATTCTTCGGCTTCGTTGCAGATAGTTGTGGATTCGCTGGAGGATTCGATGATCCGTACGGCATCGTCGTCAAGCATGCCCTTGCGCAGGCCAGCGAGCTTTAGCTCATCCTTGATGATTTTTTCAAGAGACTCGGTTTCGTGGGAAACCCAGGAGTCATTGGTGCTCAACCGAGCCAGTGAGGTCAGCGGCCAGCCACGCGACAGTGCGCTGACAACGCGAATCTGCACCTTCGTGGTGCGAGCTAACCAAGCGGCGTAAGCAAGCGTTTCGGTGCCGTACTCGCCTGGACGCCACGCAATCATGATACGAAGCGGGCGGGAAGCCATCGCTAATCCTCCTGTGATTACTCAGAAATATCCAAGTGGTGCTTCTGGGTAATAGCCTACGTGGATAGGCGGGCATATTTAAAACGGCACCGAGGAAGTGTAAAAGCTATGTATCCTGCCTGTGGGCTTAAAGGTGGCAGGGCTAGCTGGAAAAGAGACTAGACGCTTGGGTTTGTCTTTGGGTGCTCCGGGTAGTTTTCGAGGATCTTGGACAGAATCGTCTCAAGACCAGCGCCAAACTCCAGCTCTTCCTGGGTCAGCGTGCTGAACATCTCAGCCATCTGCTGATTGCGCTCTTCAGAAACGCGGTGCAGCTCTTCACGGCCACGGTCGGTCAGTTCAACGCGGACGCCACGGCGGTCTTTGCTGTCGCGGACGCGCTCCACCATGCCGGCGACCTCCAAGTGGTGCACGGCGTTGGAGGCGGTGGGCATGCGGATGGCCTCGGCCTCAGCCAACTGGCTGATACGGCAGGCACCCAGTGCCTCCAGGGTCATCATGATGGACAGCTGCGCGCGGCTGAGCTGGGACTCCGAGGAGCGGCGGCTGTAGAGCAGCTCAGCGCGAGTCAGAAGAGGGCGAATGCGCTTAGCGAGCGACAGAGGAGTAACGGCATCAGGATTGCCAATCGAGCCCGAAGATAATGTCATAGCGACGATGTTATATGCGAACAGTGCTAGTTGCCAATACGAAATTTATTTGGGGTGCTATTTATTTTTCTACAACTGGTGATTTCGGCAATGAAATCACCAGGAATCTTCCACCAATCATCTAAAGCCCCAGTACAAAGCATTAAACCTATCTGCGTATAAGGTTTTTTCGGTGCTGGCAGAAACCCCCTAAAGTGTCACTTCTTCTGTACTTAGAACTTTGGGTTGGAGGTAGCCATGCGGCTACTCTCGCGAACCCTTTTGGCTTGTGATATATCTCGCGGATCAACCCTCGCGGGTGTATTGCTGTCAGCTTTACGACGACTGCAGCGCACGCATCCATGGCGGGGACGAGATGGGCGCAGCAGCGAGTAGGGCGAGAAGGCGTGGAAGAGACGCGGGGAGGATAGGGGAGAGAGAAGCACAAAAGCGCCAGCGGCTACCGCATGGGTAACCGGCTGACGCTTTTCAAGGAACATGCTCTCGGAGCTGCTGGCTTATACCTTTGAGTGCTTGTGCCTTTTAGTCTTCGCCCTTGATGAACGCTTCGAGCTGTGCTCGCGCAACATCGTCGGCAAGCTGCTTCGGCGGGGACTTCATCAGGTAGGAAGAAGCGGCGTAGACCGGGCCGCCGATGCCGCGATCCTTGGCGATCTTGGCAGCGCGAACAGCATCGATGATGATGCCAGCGGAGTTCGGGGAGTCCCAGACCTCGAGCTTGTACTCAAGGTTCAGCGGCACCTCGCCGAAGGCCTTGCCCTCGAGTCGGACGTAGGCCCACTTGCGGTCATCCAGCCAGTCCACCCAGTCGGACGGGCCGATGTGGACGTTGCGGTCATCGATCTTGCCGGCCAGTGGACCGGTGAGATTGGAGGTGACGGCCTGGGTCTTGGAGATCTTCTTGGACTCGAGGCGGTCGCGCTCGAGCATGTTCTTGAAGTCCATGTTGCCGCCGACGTTGAGCTGCAGGGTGCGCTCGAGGCGAACACCGCGGTCCTCAAATAGCTTGGCCATGACGCGGTGGGTGATGGTTGCGCCGACCTGGCTCTTGATGTCGTCGCCGACAATCGGAACCCCTGCGTCTTCGAACTTCTTGGCCCACTCCGGGTCGGAAGCGATGAAGACCGGCAGGGCATTGACGAAAGCTACACCAGCGTCAATGGCGCACTGTGCGTAGAACTTGTCAGCCTGTTCTGAACCGACCGGCAGGTAGGAGACCAGGACATCGACCTTGGCATCCTTCAGCGCCTGAACAACGTCGACCGGTTCAGCCGGGGATTCGTCGATGGTGTCCGCGTAGTACTTGCCAACGCCATCCAGGGTCGGGCCGCGCTGAACCTCAACGCCGAGAGTCGGGACATCGGCAATCTTGATGGTGCAGTTCTCGGAGGAAACAATGGCCTCGGAGAGGTCCTTGCCGACCTTCTTGTCGTCAACATCGAAAGCTGCGACGAACTCGACATCGGAGACGTGGTAGTCGCCGAAGACGACGTGCATGAGGCCAGGAATGGTCTCATCGGGCTTTGCATCGCGGTAGAACTCGACACCCTGCACCAGGGAGGAGGCGCAGTTGCCGACGCCGACGATAGCGACGCGAATTGAACTCATTTGGTAATTCTCCTTGAAACTATGTGCTCGGAGGCTTTGACCTCGCGCCGGGAACTCACACCGGGAACTCGCATCAGAACCTAGCATCAGAACCCGCACCAGGGCCTTACGCCAGCGGTGCGGCCGTGAGTGGGTGCACGCATTGAGGTAACGAGCGTGACGTTATACCTTTATGCGTTTTTTGCCGATGCCCGAACCGTGAGGGGGCATGTGTTTACCGATAAAGCGGGGGTGAAATCAGCCCGCACGCGCCTGCTAATCTGTCTTCGTGATGACATGGCAGGGCGAGATCGATCACTCCTTGCTCAAAAAGCAGTTATTGGAGCAGTGGCGTGCAGGGGAGATTTCACGGAAATCACTCTGTGATGCCGATGCTCGGCTGGTCGCTGCCGCGCGTTTTCACGGCAGAAAGTCCCAGGAAGAGTGCCCAGTATGTCGCAAATTCGACCTCCGACTCGTATTCTGGGTGTTCGGAGAAAACTTGGGCCGTCGTTCCGGCTCTGCTTGTACTGAAAACGAATTATCCGCAATAGTTAATGAATATGGTTCGTGCACCGTCAAAGAAGTTGAGGTGTGCCCCGACTGCAAGTGGAGTTTCCTGACCCGGACACTTCAGGCAGCTCGAGAAGAGTCAGAAAACTAGGGAGAGCACCCGTGAGCAATGATCGACCCGATAGTCCAGGCGGTCCTAACAGCCCTCACGAGGGCCAGGGTTCTAATTCATCAGGCGAGTGGTGGGATCAGCCGGATGCTGATTCCTTCAATACGCACGCACGCTCCGATGACGCATCGCTTGACGACGATTCCAGCGACAGCATTGATGCTGTTTCGGTCGGTGGCAGTGACGAGGGTCTGGCTACCGATTCAGAGATGACGTCGGCAAGCGAGCCGGACCCGGAGAAGGGGCAGTACGCCCCAGATGACCATGAACCAGATGACCATGAAGAGGAAAGCTCGATGGCGCAAGAAGAACAGCCGACTGATAATAAGCGGCGAATTTTAGCGTGGCTCGGTCTAGCCGTGGCGCTGGTCGTGCTGTTGCCGGTAGTTGTGTTCGGTGTTGCTTATGCGACAACGGACGTGCCGGAGCCAGAGGAGTTGGCCAATAGCCAGATTGCGGTGATTTATGACCGCAGTGGTGAAAAGGAAATCACGCGCATCGTCCCCGAGGGCGGTAACCGAAGCAACATCACTATCGACAAGGTGCCGGATGCTGTACGCAATGCAGTGCTGGCAGCTGAGGATCGTGATTTCTATACCAACCCGGGTTTTTCCTTGACTGGTTATGCCCGTGCGGCTCTGGGAGTCGTGACTGGTAATTCCAGTGCCGGTGGCGGCTCGACCATTACGCAGCAGTACGTCAAGAATGCTGTGGTGGGCAATGAGCGCACGCTGACCCGTAAGGCCAAGGAACTGGTCATGTCGGCGAAGATGGCGCGGGAGTGGACTAAGGACGAAATCCTTGAGGCCTACCTCAACACGATTTACTTTGGTCGTAACGCATACGGTATCGCGGCAGCGTCGAAGGCCTACTTCGGTAAGGAAGTCGGTGAGCTGAATGCCGAAGAGGGTGCTGTGCTGGCAGCCTCGATTCAGCGTCCATCTGCACTGGATCCGTGGACTAACCGCCCGGAGGCTGAGCAGCGTTGGAACTACGTCCTCGATGGCCTGGTGGAGATGAACATCGTCTCGCCGCAGGACCGCGCGGGAATGCAGTACCCGGAGACCATCGATCCGGCGTTGGCGCCGAAGCAGGCTCCGGAGCCCGGCCCGGCTGCCATGATTAAGAATCAGGTTCTGGCTGAGTTGGAGCGCGAAGGTATCTCCGAGCAGGAGGTCAACACTGGCGGTCTACGCATTACGACGACCATTGACCCGACGGTGCAGCAGGCTGCCCTGGATGCGATGGAAAACTACGTCGATCAGTCAACGGGTTTGCGTGCCGCCATCGTTTCGGTGGAGCCGAAGACCGGTGCTGTCCGCGCCTACTACGGTGGCGACGATCCGACTGGTTGGGACTACGCAAACAGCGGTCTGCAGACCGGCTCTACTTTCAAGATTTTTGCGCTGGCAGCAGCTCTCGATCAAGGTATTCCACTGACCGCGCAGTACTCTTCGGCACCTGTGCAGTCCGGTAACGTCACTCTGCACAACGACGGCGGTGCCGGCGGTGGCGTGCTTCCGCTTTATGAGTCCCTGAAGCAGTCGCTGAACACCCCGTTTATTCGCCTGCAGCGCGACCTGAAGAATGGTCCGGATGACACCGCCAAAATGGCTCATCGTCTGGGCGTGGCTGAGTCCATCCCGGGTATTGAAAAGACTCTGATGGACGACAACGGTCACTCGCAGGACGGTATCGCCCTGGGTCAGTACCTCTCACGTCCGCTGGATATGGCCGTTGGTCTGGCTACCCTGACTAACGATGGCGTCTATCAGCAGACTCACTTCGTAGAGAAGGTCGAAAACTCCAAGGGCGAGATTGTTTACGAGTCCAACGCTGACAAGGGCGACCGTCGAGTTTCCAAGGCAGTGGCCACCAATATGATATCGGCCATGGAGCCTATTGCCGGTTACAGCAACAAGCCCTTGAGTGGTGGTCGCCCGTCGGCCGCCAAGACCGGTACTACGCAGTTGGGTGACACCGGCCAGAACAAGGATGCGTGGATGATCGGTTCGACACCGCAGCTGTCGACTGCAGTGTGGGTTGGCAACGTCGATGGTTCGGCGCTCTACAACTCCTATGGTGGCATCATGTACGGCTCGCAAACCCCGGGCGATCTGTGGAAGTACACCATGGATAACGCACTGTCTAACGAGGACTTTGAGTACTTCACCAAGCCGGAGCCAATCGGTGGTGTCGCAGGTGCGCCGCAGTACCAGGCGCCGTCGACCTCTGACTCTGGCTATGACCAGGGCTATGCCCCGGAGACCACAGAAGAGGAGTCGGCCGAGGAGTCGACCTCTGAGTCCTCCGAGGAGCAGCCTGCACCGCTTCCGGTTCCGGGTGGCGATGGCGGAGGCGGTGGCGGCGGAATCGCTGACCTACTGCCCATCCCGATTCCGGGAGGCGGTGGTTTCGGCGGTGGCAATGAAGGCGGCGGAGACCCCGGTAACCCTGGAGGTGGACAGTAAGTGGACACGTGGGTGATTTTCACCATCGTCTGCGTCGCGATTGGCTTCCTGATGTTCGGCACGGCCTTTTGGGGCTTCATGCAGAAGTGGAAACCGGCAATCATTTGGGCTCTGTGCCTGGCAGCTTTCCTATTCGCGACAGTCATTCCGGTGATTATTGCGTTGGCACATGCTTCCTCGACATCAATGTAGGACGCAGGCCAGGTAGTCAGTTGCTAGAGCGTTAACTGCCCACCAAGCACGCGACAACTTCACAATTCAAAGAGGCGCACGCAGTAGCTCTGTGTGCGTCTCTTTCTATTCGGCGCCCTGACACCGCTTGCCAGTACTGCTTGCCGATGGCGCCTGCGATTAGGACATATACCTCTGCCTGCGGTACCCTGGCAGGGTTGCTTGACGCAACGATCCTCCTGCTGCATAGCGGTTGGCATGAAAGACAGTGCCAGCGCACCACGCTGTGTAGCCGAAATACAAGAACTAGACCATAGGAGGTGATGAGGTCCGTGCGTCACTACGAAGTAATGATTATTATCGATCCGTCTCAGGATGAGCGCACCGTAGGCCCGTCCCTGGAGAAGTACCTCGACGTTGTCCGCAAGGAGAACGGCAAGGTGGAGAAGGTGGACATCTGGGGTAAGCGCCACCTCGCCTACCCGATCGAGAAGAAGGAAGACGGCATCTACGTTGTCGTCGACCTCACCTGCGAGTCCGCAACCGTGCTGGAACTCGACCGTCGTCTGAATCTGAACGACAGCATCCTGCGCACCAAGGTGCTGCGGGTTGATCGTTAATCTGCGTCATATTTGCGTAACCAGAGTGCTCGAATGGGACACACCGGTAATGCGAAAGTCGTAGGATAGCGGGCGAAAGCCCCATCATCAGCTCGACAGAATACAACCGAGGAGAAGAAGCATGGCTCAGGGAGACGTACAAATCACGGTGGTTGGCAACTTGGTTGCTGACCCGGAGCTTAAGTACACCCAGAATGGCACCGCCGTGGCGAATTTCCGCGTTGCGTCGACTCCGCGGGTGTACCGAGATGGCCAGTGGGTTGACGGCGAGGGCATGTTCCTCACCTGCAGCCTGTGGCGTGAGGCAGCGGAGAACGCTGTCGAAAGTCTCTCCAAGGGCATGCGCGTCATCGTCCAGGGTCGTCTGCGCCAGCGCAGTTACGAGACCCGCGAGGGCGAGCGTCGTACCGTCTTTGAGGTTGAGGTCGATGAGGTGGGCCCGTCCCTGAAGTTCGCTCGAGCTCAGGTCACGCGCACTCCACGCAACGGCGGTGGAAACTTTGGCGGCGGCAACCGCGGCCAGGGTGGAAATGCCGGTGGTGGTTTCGGCGGTGGCTTTGGTGGAAACCAGGGCAACCAGGGTGGACAGAGCGATCGCGGTTTTGGTGGCGGAGCTCCTGCGGAAGATCCGTGGAACTCAGCTCCTCCGGCCGGTGGCGGCTTCGGCGGCGATGAGCCTCCGTTCTAAACTCCTTCCAGCCACGGCACTACGTGACTAGTTTGCAGCAGATTTAGCATCCACAATTCTCAAAATCTTTTAAAGACATATCCAGCGAAAGGCAGGGATCATGAAGCTGATCCTCACCGCCGACGTTGACAAGCTCGGTGTCGCAGGCGACATCGTTGAGGTCAAGGCCGGCTACGGACGTAACTACCTGCTTCCTCGCGGACTGGCAATTGTTGCCACCCGCGGCGCAGAAAAGCAGATCGAGGGCATTCGTCGTGCCCAGGAGGCTCGCGCTATCCGCGACCTCGACCATGCACGTGAAGTCAAGCAGAAGATTGATTCGCTCGACAACGTCTCCGTTGCTGTGAAGGCTTCGGAAAATGGCAAGCTGTTCGGTTCTGTCACCAAGGGTGACATCGCCGATGCAGTTCGTAAGGCTTCCGGTCAGGCTATCGACAAGCGCGCAGTCGTGCTTGCTCCGAGCCAGATCAAGTCCCTTGGTAAGCACACCGTTGACATCGCGCTGCACCCGCAGATTACCGCGCATGTTTCCGTACAGGTCGTCGCCGCGTAAGTTCGCGGTTTAGAGTTTTTACTTTGACGGCGGCTGACGAGCACCGCGTTTAAAGACTGCGCGGGCTCTGAGGCCCAATGACAACAGCACACGTGAAGCTCTGATCTTTCGTAGTGAAAGGTCGGGGCTTTTCGTGGTTTAAGGCTGGTTTAAAGCCTTTTACGCAGGTGCTGGAAAGAGCGTCTACGACTTGTCCACAGGCTAACGACGATTGCTGTGGATAGACCTGTGGGTAACTTGCCTGGCTGCCGTGGATAACTTTTCTGGAGAGCGCGAGATTTTTATTAATTCATCGTTAATAATCTCCGCATGAGCAGCATCGATGCTAAAGGGGTAGCAGAGGATTACATTTGTGCAGGATTAAGGCAAATACGCACTGACCTGCGTAGATAGAATATTTTCGGATTGAAACTCCGCTACCCCCGTTAACATTCAAGCGGCGGTTTAGGGTTACGGACCGTTCACCTGGACTTTTCTTGATTGTGCACATGTTCTCCCCAGGCTTATCCACAGGTGCTGTGGATAACTTCGGGGATAAACACCGTAGAAGATTGTTTTCTGGGGACTCCAAGGGTACTTTTACAGGTCCATCAATCCGCTCGAACAGGTATAACTGCGGTAGGTAGTCAGGTGTCCACTGCTGGCGGTCCGAACAGACATATTGAGTGTGATGGTCAGTCAGCAACAGGGTTGAAAAGGCACCTAAGTGGTCCAGAAGGGGAGGAGCTGCTCACGATGAGTCAGCCTGTAGGTGATAGTGGTCATTCCGGAGCAGGGGACGAGGCGTCCTCCTACTCGGTGAATTCCCACGATGATTCCTTCGATGACGTTCCGCTGCCCCCGGAACCGCCGGTAGAGGATGCGCCACCGGAGGAGTATTCTTTCTCGCAGAGCTCGGGCAACGGATCGTCGGCAAGCGGATCTGGGGCGCGGGACTGGGAGCGAGACCGCGGTCGTGGCGCTCGTGCGAGTGCCGTCGCGGGCGCGACTTTTGAGCGCACGCCGCCGCACAATATCGAGGCGGAGCAGAGTGTGCTCGGCGCGATGCTGCTGAACTCAGAGGTCGTCGCGGATGTGTACGAGCAGCTGACGCCGGAGGATTTCTACCGGCCAGCCCACCAGACGATTTACTCGGCGATTTTGCACCTCTACGGTGAGTCCTCGGAAATTGACCCTATTTTGCTGGCAGGTCGTCTGGATCGAACTGGAGACCTGGAGCGTATCGGTGGTCCGCTGTACCTGCACACCTTGGCCTCCCTGGTTCCAACGGCGGCGAATGCGCAGTTCTATGCCCGCATTGTTGCGGAGAAGGCGACAATCCGTCGCCTGGTCGAGGCCGGCACGAAAATCGCCCAGATTGGCTATGCGGGCGCGGAGGACACGGAGCCGGAGCAGCTGGTGGATGAGGCGCAGCAGCTCATCTTCAGCGTTGGACGTGAGAACACGAAGAATGACTACGTTCCCATCGCCGATGTCCTGGATGACACACTGGAGGAACTGGATCTTATTACCCAAAACGGCGGTCTGGCGCAGGGTGTGCCGACGGGAATTACTAACCTGGACAAGCTGACGAACGGTCTTCACCCAGGTCAGATGGTGATTATTGCGGCTCGCCCGGGTGTGGGTAAGTCCACGCTGGCGATGGACTTCATGCGTTCGGCCTCGATTCGCAACGGCATGACCAGCGCAGTTTTCTCGTTGGAAATGTCGCGCAACGAAATCATGATGCGCATCATGTCCGCAGAGGCGAAGATCAACATGGCTTCTTTGCGCTCCGGTGACCTGGATGAGCGGGACTGGACCAAGTTGGTCGAGGTCGGCGACAAGATCCGCGATGCTCCGCTGTTTATTGATGACTCGCCGAACCTGACCATGATGGAAATTCGCGCGAAGGCACGTCAGCTGAAGCAGAAGCACGATCTGAAGATGATTGTGGTCGACTACCTGCAGCTGATGAGCTCGGGTAAAAAAGTCGAGTCCAGGCAGCAAGAGGTCTCGGAGTTCTCCCGTCAGCTCAAGTTGTTGGCGAAGGAGCTCGAGGTACCGCTGATTGCAATTTCGCAGCTGAATCGTGGTCCGGAAGCTCGCACAGATAAGAAGCCACAGGTCTCGGACCTGCGTGAGTCGGGTTCGCTGGAGCAGGATGCCGATATCGTCATGCTGATTTACCGGCCGGACTCGCAGGAGGCTGACCATGAACGTGCTGGTGAGGCGGATATTATCGTCGCAAAGCACCGTGGTGGACCGACCGGAAGCATTGCTGTGGCCCACCAGCTGCATTACTCCAGGTTCGCCAACCTGGCGGAGGAGCCCAGCGGTTCTCTCTAGGTGCCTGGCCTAGCCACCCAGAATTAGTGCAATCCGGGTGGCTAGGTAAGGTGAGTGACAGTCAATGGGGCGAGTTTTCGTGCGTTGATGGTTTTGAAGGTTTTGAGGGTTACGCGGAGTCGTCGGGAAGCGGGGAAGCACTATGTCACCAACTGCCGCTCCCGTGGCAGCGGAGGCCAAAGCGAAAAGGCAGAAGAGTGCGCCGAAACAGCGCGTCGGTTGGGTAGATGCGGCTAAGGGGCTGTGCATTCTTTTAGTTGTGCTTGGCCATGCCATCACAGAGCTGCAAGCGCACGGTTACTACACGGCGCAGTGGGCGGGGATTAACTTCTTCCTCGGACCAATCCGTATGCCGCTGTTTTTCCTGTTATCTGGTCTGTTCGCCGGTAAGGCACTCAAGGAGTCGTGGCATAAGTTAGCCAATCGCCGAATCTGGGTGATGGTCTATCTCTACGTGATTTGGGTTCCACTGCGTGACTTCGTGCTTTTCCTCATGCCATATACGCACGTGGATGCCGATGGCATAGTGTCTCCGGCGCCGATTACAGACCATAGCGCGTGGGGGCCGCGAATTTACAACACGCTTCACGCGATCATCGAACCAACTTCCTACCTGTGGTTCCTGTGGGCGCTGGCGCTGTTTGCAATTCTCACACGAGCATTTCGCTGGGTACATCCGGTGATTCAGCTCATCGTTACAGGCCTCATTAGTGCATGGGCACCTTTTGCCTCGTCCAGCTGGTCGTGGGACTTCGTCAGCAAAATGCTGTTCTTCTACGTGCTGGGCATGTACGGTGCGCCCTGGGTTTTCCGGATGGCACAGCGTCGCAGCGGCCTCTCACTGCTAGTGACACTGACGGCGTTCCTGTCGGTGGCAATCTGGGTGCAGGCGACCTACTCGAGCTTTAACGAAGGCAACGTCGGCTTCACCCGCGTGTACCTGTCCACCACTGGCGCACTGGCTGCAATCAATGTCATGGCGATGCTGCAGAACACTCGCCTAGTTGTGCCTTTTGAAAAGGTTGGCGGCCGAACGCTGCCTATCTTCCTCATGCACATTCCAATGTTGGTTGTGGTCATGATTATTTGTGACCTCATCCTGCCGAAGGACCCACACTTAGTCATCATGACGCCGCTGGTGACTATCATTGCGGCGATGCTGTGTCTTGGTCTGCACAGGTTGCTGCTTGCCATCGGTGCCGGGTGGCTCTTTGTCCGTCCTGCGTGGGTAGTGCGCATGACTACGCCGGGGCAGCGTGCCCTTCAGCGCAGTCAGAATCCTTCTTCCCTGCCTGAAGGCGAGGCTCCGCGGCAGCCTAAGAGCGAACCTGCTTCCTAATTCAGCTCAACAAGGCGGTAGCGTGGAACCGGGAGCCGATCAGGCGGCAGAAGTGACACAGAGAATAGCCATGAAGAAATGAGAAAGCCATGCGTCTAGCAACGTTGCGATACCAGGGTGCAACCCGCGCCGCTGTTCTCGGCGACGGCGTAGCGGTCCTTTTTGATGACCACTGTCTCGGAGATGTGTTAGCGCGGCCAACGTGGCGTCGTGAAGCGGAAGAACTCTTGGCGGAGGCGGGGAACAACCCTGACAACGTCATGGCGGAGAGCGCGTGGGCGTTCGCACCGCTGATTACGCGGCCGGGCAAAATCGTCTGCGTCGGCTTGAACTATGCCGCACACATCGACGAGATGGGGCACCAGCGCCCCGAGGTGCCAACGTTATTCGCGAAGTTTGCCGATGCCGTCGCCGGTGCGAAGGATGATATCCGAGTGCCGGAGGCCTGCGCGGAGAAGCTCGATTACGAAGGCGAGCTCGCGGTTATCGTCGGCGAGACCTGCCTGCGGGTGTCGGAGGAGCAGGCACAGGACGCTATCGCTGGGTACGCGATTATGAATGACTTCACTCAGCGCGATTTCCAGTACGCTACCGCGCAGTGGCTACAGGGGAAGACGTTGCAGCGCGCCAGTGCTTTCGGGCCGTGGATGCTCACGGCCGATGCTTTCGATGCGGACTCCGCGCGGGTGCGCACATACGTCGACGGAGAGCTGCGCCAGGATGCACCGATTGCGGACCTTGTTTTCTCCCCGGCGAAGTTGATCGCCTACATCTCACAGTTCGTGCAGCTGAACCCGGGCGATGTCATCTCCACGGGAACGCCGGCGGGTGTTGGCCACGGCATGAGCCCGCAGACCTACCTTCAGGATGGCCAGGAAATGGTCATCACCATCGATGGCCTGGGTAAACAGGCCAACACTGTCCGCATCAACCACTAGCACGCGCCGCTTTACGACGTTCCCGCGAACCCGGCGGGAATGAAACGACCCCCGCGTGCGTTGTGGGAGACTAACGGGTAAAAACCTACGTAAAGAACGTGAAGTTAGAACACGACGTTAAAGAGTAAGAGGAGTTAGACCCATGGCAACTGTTGATATTACGAACGAGACTTTCGCTGAGACTATTCAGAACAACGACATCGTGCTCGTTGATGCCTGGGCATCCTGGTGCGGTCCGTGCCGCCAGTTCGCCCCGATTTATGAGAAGGCTTCCGAGAAGCACTCAGAGGTAGTGTTCGCAAAGCTGGACACCGATGCCAACCAGGAGGTTTCGGCAGCCCTGGGCATTCAGTCGATTCCGACGCTGTTTGTTTTCCGCGAGGGAATCCTGCTGTTCCAGCACTCTGGTGTGCTGCCGGAGGCCGCCCTGAGCGATCTGGTTGGCCAGGCTTCGGAGCTGAACATGGATGATGTCCGTGCGCAAATTGCCGAGCAGGCCGCACAGGATAGCGCTACCGAGTAAACTCTGCGGTTCAGCCCGCATACTGTGCGTTTTCCGACTTGGAGCACTTCCGCGTAAGCCCCCGCGCCTGAACTAGCCCTCAAGCGCGCGGGGGCTTTTTGTATCTAGTCCGCGCGCTGGCCACGAATGAGCCAGCCAATACCAAAGCCAGCGAGTGCTGCTACTAGCGCCCACAGGGCTGGAGCGACTTTGTTTGAGTCCTCCTCAATCGACAGTGGTGCGCTGGTGCGGGCGTGCTTTGTCTCCTTCTCACCTGTTGGCAGAACCTGCCCGTCTGGGAACACGTGCTTGACAGCTTCGGTGAGTTCGTTGGCGGTCAGGTTTTTGCCCAGAACCGCGATAGCGTAACGGTCATCGTCGCCAAGGAATCCGGCAGTGGTGTGCTGCTCTTCGTACCAACCGGACTTGTTGGCAATCGTTTCCTTCGGTAGCGCTGCACGCAGACCGAAGTTCTGGTCTGCATCGCCGTAGGAGTAGCGCGGCAGTGAGTACATCAGCTGACGCATGTATTTGGTCTCCGTGTCGCTCAGCCCGCCTTCTTCGCTCAGCATCCGGTCAAAGTAGGCAACCATGTCGGCTGGCGTACTGGTGGTAGCTCCCCACATAGGTGAGCCGACAGTCTTATCCGACAGGCCGTAGCGCTGCCGGACATTGTCAACGATGCGTACACCGCCGTAGGAATCCCACAGCTCGTCAGTTGCTTCGTTGTTGGAGTATCGAATCATGTCGTCGCGCAACATGGCGTCGGGGTTGCCCTCAACCGGCATATCGCCCTGGCCAGCGACGATCTCGCCCTTCTTCGGCTGCGTGTAGTTGGAATAGGCCACAACGTCGGCGACGAATACCTTCATCAGGCTGGCAAGGCGAAAAACATCATCACAGTGTGAGTTGCAGATGAACTCACCGGTCTGGCGATCCAGAATGCCCATGCCGAGCATGCCGCCCTTAGCATCGAACTTCTCGGTCACTTCGTCGAGACGAGTTTGCACGCCAAGGCCCCACTGGGTCTTCGCCCCTGGCACAAGTGGGGGAAACTCCTTCGGCTCACTTTTCACAGTGCTTTCCGACGGCTCCGTCGAGGACGTTTCCGATGTCGGTGAAGAGGTTTTCTCTGCCGACTTCTCAGCCGACTGTTCCGCCGACTTCTCTGCGGTTCGCCCTGTGCTCTTCTCGGGAGCCTTTTCAGCTGGCTTTTCGGTGGTCTTCTTGGTTTTTGCGTCGGAGGGCTTAGCCGGCTCCGTTGACGATGGAGCTGCTACGACTACCTGCGAAAATGCACCGGTATCGGTGGAGTCAGCAGTTGCGGTGACTGTCGCGTTAGCCAGCGGCGCAGTTGCTGACAGAGTAATTACCGCGGCGAGACTCGCGGCCAGTCCGCGGTACGCGCGTTGAGGGCAATGAACCATGTTTAGAGAGTTTACAACTCTGGGGGAGTCTTGCTTGTCGGTAACCAGCTCTTTCCGTTTGCCGAGAGAGAGCGAGCTAGCTCACGTACAATTTTTTAAGAGATGGAATCTTCTCGGTTCCGATTAGTTATTCCGCATATGTTGAGGAAGGTTGGATTTGCATGGCTAATCCATTTGCCAAGGGCTGGAAGTACATGATGTCTTCGTTCGATAAGAAGATCGAAGACAATGCGGATCCTAAGGTTCAGATTGCACAGGCAGCTGAGGCCGAGCGTCAGCGCCATCAGGAGATTCAGCGTCAGGCTGCGGCTATCATCGGCAACCGCAATCAGCTGGAAATGCAGCTGGGGCGGTTGACCTCTGAGCGTGACAAGATTACCGAGAACACCCGGCAGGCACTCGCCAATGCGGATCAAGCTCGTGCCAAGGGCGATGAGGCCACTGCACAGAAGATGGAAAGCACTGCTGAGGTGTTTGCCACCCAGCTGGTGAATGTTGAAAAGGAGCTGGAAAATACTACGCAGCTCCACCAGCAGGCCGTATCTGCTGCTGAGGAGGCACAGCGTCAGGCGCAGCAGTCGCAGGCTCGCTACGAGCAGATTAAGCAGGATATCCGCAAGCTGGAGTCGCAGGCCGATCAGGCCAAGATGCAAGAGACCGCGTCGAAGACTCTCCAGAGCATGCAGGGTATTTCCGAGGATCCGAATGTGCCGACTTTGGATTCGGTCCGTGAGAAGATTGAAGGCCGCTACGCTAATGCGTTGGGCGCTCAGGAGCTCGCGGAATCCTCACAGGCAGGTCGTATGGCTGAGATCGAGACTTCGACTCGCGATGCCGCTGCTGACATGCGTCTGGCCGAAATTCGTGCCCAGATGAATAATGAAAGCGCTGCTCTCGAATCCGGTTCTGCCGCGAAGGATAATGCCGGCGAGCTGGAGTCCTCCGAGGCTGCCGAGGCCGTTGAGGACACCACAACAGACGCAGACGAAGTGAAGTAGCCTTCACTAGTTGCCAACAATCGCCAACAAGAAAGTGTCGGGGTTTATGGCAGTTTGAGCGGGAAAAACCACCCTAAACTGCCATAAACCCCGACACTTTCTCGCGTCAGCCGCACCAGCAGCGACAGTAGCGCCGGCAGCGCCGAAGCCGCCGAAACTGCCGAAGCCGTGAGACGCGCTACTTCTCCAATTCGCCGTTCTTCCGCGCGAGCAGCACCCCGCGGATACCGGCGTGGAAACCATCGCGCAGATTGACGCGCTGCGTCTCCGTCAGCGTGTATTCGTGCAGGGTTTCGCACGCAAACTGCAGCAGCGGACGATCAATGTCCGGCGGCAGCCCACCACCAGAGAGCAAGTGGGCACTATCGCGCGCCTGCTCGTTCGCAATATTCTCGTACCACCAGTTCGCGTACTGCTGTCCCACATCGAACGGCGTCTGGAAACCCGCGGATGCCCACACCTCGTTCGGCAGGGGCACGTATCGACTACGCAGCTTCCTCCTTGGCGCCATCATCGAAGGATTCGGCCGCGGGCTTGGTTTTGGTGTACTCGCGTTGGCACCGTCTTCGCTTGTCGACGGCTCCGTCGCCGACTCCCCACTGCCGGTTGCAGTCGACGACGCGGAATCGGAGGCAGACGCGCCTGCATGCTCGGCTCCGGTGTTGTTCACAGTGTCGTTACCAGCCCCACTGCCAGTGTTGACTGTCGCGCCGGGCATGGTCGCTGGAGAAGGCTGTGCTGGCTGCGTTGGCTGCGCTGGTGAGGCAGCCGAAACGCCCGAAGCAGCGGAATCCACCCGTGTAGCTTCCGAACCGCCGGTGCGCTCTACCTCAGCGCGGTGCTCAGCCTGCGCCGGGATTTCCCGGGCACCCATCTTGGCCGCGTGCTCGACCTCGTTGAACTTCGGCGAGTCGGCCTTGGCCGTCGGCGTGGCTGCGGCATTGTCTTCGCTGCGACAGTCGGAGTCGCTGTCAGCCGTGGGGGATGGCACAACGCGCTGGTCCTGCGGAACCTCCGGAGTGCCGGCCTCCGGCGAAGCAGCGTCACCGTCGGCGGCGGAGGGAGTGTTCTCCGTGCCGTCGTCAAGCGAGCCCTCGCCCGGAGGAGTGATGCGCGTATCCGGCACGCAGGTAGCGCCGAGATCTTCGATTGGTTCGGCATCGCCCAGCGGCTTATTCGTGCGGACGACCGGCGGGATTGGGCCTTCGAGGACATTGAGCTGCATGGCGTCGGCGAAGTCCTCGCGGGGATCGAGGATTGTCGTCGAATCGCAGGCATGGCGAAGTGCACCGGACATGGAGTCCCAGCCGAAGCCGTAGAGATGCACACGCACACCGGCAGCCGAAGCCTCAGCGACGCCGGGCAGCATGTCCGCATCGCCCGAGACCAGCACGATATCGGAAACTTGGTTGCGCAGGCCGGCGACAACCATGTCTGCGACGAGCCGAGTATCGACGGCCTTCTGCGTCCGTCGGTCACCCCATTCAATGAGCTGACCTGCGCGCAGCTGCACACCATCAATCGTGCGCAGTGAGCGCTGGTAACGATGCGGCCCCGACTCCGGGATGCCGTCGTACCAAAGTTGCCGCTGAACTGGCTGGTTCAGCTGCTGGTTAATCATTCGGTCAAGGACACTAACTACTTCTCTAAGGTCGATTTCTAATTGCCCGCGGGCTCCGGTTTCCCACGAGTTGTAAAAGCTCGCCAGTAAATATGACGTATCGACGAACACCAATGTGCGTTCAAGCATGGCTCCTAATTCCTGATTCTTTATTAACTAAATAAGAAAACCGGTTACATCGACAAGGATGCCCGAATAATTCATTCTATGCGCTAAACATGTTTAACTTCAGGGACTATTCTTAATAAGCCGCATTGCTTTGACCGTTCTTCGCGGGTTGGCAGAAGTGCGAGCCGACGAGAAAGCACCGATCAATTTAGGTATTGACGTGCAAAGAAATCGCCCCGCGAAGAGTGCGACCACACAGGAGAAGGGGAGTTACAAACAGGTATGAGACGCTGGTTCGGCCTATTGGTTCTCATTACTGTGTTGGGGCAAGCGGTTTTCAACGGCGGTCGCGTGCTGCTTTCTTGGCGAGTCCTCGATTTTGGCGGTTCCGCCGCCACCGTCGGTTGGTTCACTGCCGCATTTTCACTTGTACCTCTTATTATTGCGCTTCCCGCCGGCAAGCTTGTCGACAGCCATCGTGCCACCGAAGTCATGTACTCCGGTCTCGTCGCCACCGTCATCGCTGCAGCAGTAATGTCGCTCTCGCCGAACCTACCTATTCTTCTGATCGGCTACGTGGCCCTGGGTTTTGCCCACATGACCACGCTCATCGCCGCTCAAGGCATGGTTTCGCACCTGCGTGGCGGCGTCGCCGGGCTTGATAGCCTCTTTGCATACTTCACGCTTGGAATCTCCGTCGGGCAGTTCCTCGGCATCGTCGGTGCGGGTCTGCTCACTCCCAACCACGACGGCAGCGCCATGACCGCCACCACTTCCGCGCTCTGGACGATGACGGGAATCGGTGCGATCGCCCTGGTCATCGGCTGGCCGGTCGCAACTGCTTATCGATGGCACGAAGCAAATGCAGCCGCCGAAGTGCAAGCTGCTAGCTCAACTGAGTATTCTCCGGCGTCGACTGTTAGCGGCCGCAGCCGGATGGAGGAGAGGCGACCGGCGCAGGCCGAAGCCAGTGGCGCATCGGTCTTAAGCATCCTGCGTATCGATGGCATGTCCAGCGCCATGGCTGTCTCAATTGCGGTCATCGTAGCCATTGACCTGTTGACGGCATATGTGCCGGTGCTGGGACGTGAACTGGGCTTTAGTGTTGCCGAGGTGACGGCGATCCTTGGTGCGCGTAGTGGTCTTGCGATTATTTCCCGAGCCCTCATGCCGACTGTTTTGCGCAAAGCTAATCGCAATCGGGTCCTTATCATTGCAGTTTGTGCCGGTGTCATGCCGCTTTTGGCTATGCCGTGGCTGCAGAGTGCGTGGCTCATGGTTATTGCTGTTGGTATCTGCGGTTTGGCCTGGGGCTTTGTGATGCCCATGTCGATGACGTGGGTGAGTTCCCTGGTGGATGCCGAGGTGCGTGCTCAGGCGTTGTCCATCCGGCTAATGGGTAACCGCTTGGCGCAGGTCATCCTGCCGCCGGTTGCTGGTGTGGGTGCTACCGCGATGGGTGCAGGCAGCGTGTTTCTGGGGGCGGGTGCGCTGATGGGTGTCGCATCTGCCACTGCTTGGCGACGACTCGCAGGTGACAAGGCGGCTCTGACTAAGTAATTGGTCGATTGCTGAGTTGCTGAAAAGCAGCGCCCGAGCCGTAGGAAGGCTCAAATCTGGCGTACAGAGTTAACTAAAGTGATTCGTTTTCCAGGTCCTACCAGCGGATTCGCTTAAATAGGGGCATGTGTGTAATGTATCTGGAGGTCAGCGCGGCCAGGCAGTTTATGTGTTTGGTTGGCTGATGTGGGGGAAATGTTTTCGTGCGGTTAGCCGCTGGGAGTCGTTGGTTTGACTTTCTGGTTAATTGTTTGTTAATGTTTTCTCTCGCTGCTCA
>NZ_KE150404.1:418677-421228 GCF_000411235.1 Corynebacterium sp. HFH0082 | reverse complement strand
GTTGTGGTGGGGATGGGTTGTTGCCTGGTTTTTGTCGGTGGTGTTAGCGGTGGGGTCACGCCCGGTCCCATTCCGAACCCGGAAGCTAAGTCCACCAGCGCCGATGGTACTGCACTCGGGAGGGTGTGGGAGAGTAGGTCGCCGCCGGCATAATAATCTTTTTTGTGGGTCGTGGTAGCCAGTTCCCGTGTGGGGCGGGGGTGCTGCGGCCCACTTTTTGCTACCCACAGGTAAACGGAATTCAATCAATAAATGTCGTAGTTTATGTCTCGGTGATAGACACTGATCTTGATTGGTTGCGGGTACTTGGAACGGGTTCGATGCGCAGTAGACTGGTCGAAGGCGCCTCGAATTCTGGCACTGCGCTTGTTGGCATGTCCTATTCATTTATTGCACTTCTCTGACTATCACTGTCACTCATGCCTACATGCCGATGCCCCGGTTCAATTAAGGCTTTACTGCCAAGCTGTCCAAATAGGGATCCATACGCTTATTTGGAATTCGCCCTGATTCTTAAGCCCTACCTACGAGACAACGCAGCGCCATCCAAGGTCGCGCCAAAAGGAAATCCCGTATGGGCGAGGTATTTTCTGCGCCCATACGGGAATGTGTTGTATTTAGTCACGCCAGCGCGTTCTGGGATTGAGCTATCCAGCCGCGCTGATCAAAGTACCGAAGTTAGTTATTGCTGCTCGGCTTATCTGGCGGGACGTCGCCGTAGCCGTCGTGGTCCTTATCTTCAGAGTTGATACCTCCGCGGAAGGTGTCGTGAGCACTCGGAGTAACTGCGTGCGGTGCACGGTCGGCGGTGTTGAACAACAGGTTCAAGATGATTGCTGCGACGGAACCTACGCAGATTCCTGAGGCCATAAACGTTTGTGCCCATGCCGGCAGTCCGGAGAATAGTTCGGGCGATACAGCAGGAAGCAATGCCAGTGCCAACGGAATACCAACGACAATCACGTTGGATTCAGTGAACTTAACCTTGGATAGGGTGCGGACGCCGGATGCTGCGACCATGCCGAACAAGGCGATACCGGCACCTCCCAAAACTGGAGCTGGGATAGCAGCAACGAGAGCGGCCGTCTTTGGAATCAGGCCTAGAACCAGCAGCATTCCGCCTGCAGCTGCGGTAACCCACCGGGATCGCACACCCGTGATGGACAGGACGCCGATGTTCTGGGCAAACGCCGTGTATTGGAAGGTATTGAAAATACCACCGATCACGGTCGCAGCACCGTCGGCACGCAGTGTGTCGGCAATACGGCGATTATCAATCTCGGTCTCGGTAATCTCACCGATTGCAAGCACATCTCCAGTCGCCTCGACCATAGTCACAAGCGAGACAATGCACATGGCAAATACAGCCGAGAAGACAAACTCAGGCATGCCGAAGTAGAACGGATGTGTCAGCCCAAAGATTGGTGAGTCCTTAGTCCCAGACCAATCCACCATTCCCAATGGAATGCACAGCAGCAACCCAGAAATCATGCCCACTAGAACGGCGATTCGGGCGAGCCATTCCGGTGCCCAACGCTCAATACTGAGAATCAAGACCAACACAAACACAGCTACTGCCAAGTTTTGGGGCGTGCCGAAATCAGGAGTGTCCTTGACTTCAGCACCGCCACCAACCCAGTCAGCTGCGACTGGCATAAGCGTCGTACCGATAATCAATAGCACCGTGCCAGTGACCAACGGCGGAAATAGACGTAGAAGCGATGCAAAAAGCGGTGCAAAGAGCATCATGAAAATGCCCGATGCAATCACCGAACCGTAGATTGCGGGCACGCCGTATTGCGATCCGATAGTGACCATCGGAATGGCGGCAGAGAAGGTACAGCCCTGAATCAGTGGTAACCGCACACCAAATCGCCAAATACCCACCGACTGCACGATGGTGGCGATGCCGGCAACAAACAGGTCCGCGGCAATTAGGTGCGGAATATCGGATGGGGACATACGCCCGGCATCCACAAGTGCCCAGCCCACGAAAAGCGGGACTGCCACCGCGCCTGCATACGCGGCGAGCACATGTTGAAAGCCGAGTACAAGCAATTTCACATGGCCCGGATACTCATCGACCGGATGGACCGGCCGGGCATCGGTCTTCGTTGATGTAGTCACAGTTCGACTTTAGTTCCCTAGCCCAGCTTTTCCTCACTGGAGCTTTCTATTGGGGTGGTTTCGCTCCATCTCGCTTTACGACGAAGGCCTCGAGACTTGTCACTTTGCTGAGATAACTCGTGAGTGTGCGTAAGAAGCCGGTGAACGAACGCATTGCCGAACAGCTTTAAGTGAAACTCTAGGGTTATGGTCTTCTATTAGCTCGAAAGTACCCAAGAAAGTCATTGTGACCTGGGGGTTCGCTTTATGTGTGAAGTGTGTGTAATGTATCCGGGGTCAGCGCGACAGGGCGATGTGATTGCTTGTTGTGGTGATGTGGGGGAGAGTTTACTTTGTATTCACGGTCGGTTTGACTTGTGTTTGCAGTGAAGGTAGAGTCTTCTTCTGCTGCTCATGTGGTGGTTGCCCTGGTTGGGGTGGTTGT
>NZ_KE150404.1:48374-418482 GCF_000411235.1 Corynebacterium sp. HFH0082 | reverse complement strand
TCCCATTCCGAACCCGGAAGCTAAGTCCACCAGCGCCGATGGTACTGCACTCGGGAGGGTGTGGGAGAGTAGGTCGCCGCCGGCATAATAATCTTGTTTGTGGGTCGTGGTTGCCTTGCCCCTTGTGTGGGGTTGGGTGCTGCGGCCCACTTTTATACCTACGGGTAAACAGAATTAACTAGCGTTTTAGTGCTGCATTTTGCTGTTCGTATGCTTATTCCTATGCGGCGCGCTACGTCGGCGCCGTTTTAATTGCTCGACTCAGTCGGCTGTATCTTGGAATTCATGCGAGTGGGAATCGTGACTGGAGCATCTCGGGGCATAGGCGCCGTCTTTGCCGATAGACTTGGGCAGCTACGTCCAGACCTAGATGAAATTTGGTGTGTTTCTCGTAGCTACAACGATGATTCTTCCGGTGAAGACGCTGAGTTCTCGCAGAGGCAAGGTCCTCGTCTTCGATATCTTTGTCTAGATCAGTCCGATGATGATTTTGGCGATAAACTCCGGAATCATGTTGACCGCCATCACGCGACGATAGTTTATTTAATCCTCAATGCCGCGTATGCGAATTATGGCGATGTTAAAACCCAGGATTTTTCGCAGGCTGATCAAATGATACAGACGAATATTCGCGGTACGGTCGCAGCGGTTTACTCGCTAAACGATTTATTCGAAAAGAACGGCCACATCATTTTCGTTTCATCGATCTCAGCTGTAGCACCAACTCCAGGGCTGGCGGTGTACACAGCATCGAAAGCGTTTATTCGGCTCTGGGGTATCTGCCTTGGAGAGGAATTGAAACCTAATGGTGTAACTGTAACTATTTGCTACCCGGGAAAGGTTAAGACCAAGGCGCTACGGGACGTCGTGAAGCAGGCGAAGTCGGTGAAGTTGCGTCTCATGCCGGAGCAGAATCTCAGTTATCTAGTGGAGCGCACGTTACGTGGAGCGGAGAGGGGTCGGGCGGAGGTAGCGCCCGGCCTATATGGCCTGGTGATGGCCCTATCCAAAACTGTGCCGAAACGTGTGGTGGCTCGATTCGCGCGGTTAGTTTGAGGCCCTCTAGTTTCGCGGTATCAAACTTTCGTTTAACCCCCTGGGTTTAGTCCATTTAGAAGCCAGTGTTATCTGAGTAGGCTACGAAGTATGCGTAAGTTATTCACAGCTGCTTCGGTGTATCTCGGTCTTGGTCTGTTTTCTGGCGTTTTCTATCGTGAATTTACCCGTGCGATGGATTTCGGGGATAAAACGCAGCTCAATACGCTGCACACGCATTTCCTTGTTCTTGGCACAATCTTTTTCTTGGTTGCGCTGGCATTGGATGGTCAATTCAATATTTCAGCTGTCAAGGGCTTTGATCGCTGGTTCATCGTTCAGAATGTCGGCATTGTTTGGACGATTGGCATGATGGTGGCTAACGGTATCGTGCACGTTGTTTCAGGCCCGGAGGCCTGGGGTGCGATGTACTCGGGAATTGCAGGACTCGGCCACATTATCCTGACGGTCGGCTTTGTGTGGTTCTTTATGCTTCTCAATAAGGCGCTGAAGAATCGTGAACGCGAGGTTCGCAAGGCCAACGCGGCCGTGTGAATTTCCAGTGGAAATGCGTGAGCTGGATTGCTGATTCGGCGTAGGCGATAAGGCGAAATAGAAACCCCGTGCAGAAACAATATCTGCACGGGGCGCTTTCATATAACGGCGACTATTCGTCTGCGATAGCGGCCAGGGGCGGTGTCTTCGCGGCTTTCTGACCAGGGCCGAGAGCAGCAATAATGCCCACAAGCGCAGACCCAAGCAGCATGAGAACGATCTGCAGCCACGGTACCGCGATAGTATTCAGGCCCTCATCCTTCAGCACGGTCAGAAGTGACCAGCCGAGGAACAAGCCGAGGACAATACCTACAACCGCGCCGAAAATGGAGATTTCCACAGATTCCAGGCGAATCATCCGGCGAATCCCCGAGCGTTGCAGGCCGACGGCCCGAAGCATGCCAATCTCCTGGCGGCGCTCGACAACTGAGAGTGCGACAGTATTGATAATTCCCAGAATCGAAATGATGACCGCCAGGGCCAGCAGAGCGTAGACGATTCCCAGCATGACATCGATAGAGGCATTAGCCAGACCCGCAAACTCCTTAGCAGTCATCACCTGTACTACGAGGTAGTCCGCAACTGCGTCGCTAAGCTTTTGCTTCATTTCATCCATGGAGCCGCTGTCTGCCGCGATGGAATCAGAAATATCGACGTAGGTCTGGAAAGGCAACAGGTGGCTGCTTTTGACATATTTATGGGCGGCTTCGTCGGAGACAATAATCGACTGGCCGGGATCACTTGTGTCAGCAAAAATGCCGGTGACGGGGAGCCGTGTTATGCCGCCTTTGGAAACAACTGCGAGTTCAGTGCCAACGTTCCAACTATTCTTTTTCGCTGTTGATTCGCTGATGACAATTCCCGCATCCGGCTTGGCCAGATCCAGGGAGCCCTGGATGGCGCGAGTGCCGTACCATTTGCCGACGTTGGAGTTGAAAACCGACGCATTACTAGATTCCGGTCCGACTTCAGTTTGTTCGCCGTCGGAAGCTATCATCGTGGCGGCTTCCTCAGGTGGGATTACCAGTAGCGCGCCAATCGACAAGGTTGCGGTGTCGTCGACACCATCGATATCCTTCACCGCATCCTCGACCCCAAGTGGCAGGGCCGAATGCGCGGTCAGAGGTGGCGAGAGCACGAAGTCAGCCGTCAGATTGGTCTCTGACCACTCATTGACCGCCTCCTTCATGGACACACCGAACATGCCAATCACAGTCACCAGCGCAAGCCCGAGCGTCAGTGCAAACGATGTGGTTCCCGTTCTGCGCGGATTGCGGTGGGAGTTCGTCGCCGCAAGCTTGCCGACGGTTCCAAAAGGCGCACCTACGACGCGCCCCAGTCCTCCGGTCAGAGGCATGGACAGCGCGGGGCCGACAAGCCAGACGGAGGCTACGGCCATCACTGCACCGACACCAACGAAGACGGCACGAATCTTGGTTTCTGCGTCGTTCCACTGCAATGCCCAGGCAATGATTGCGATCGCGGCGGACGCCAGCACAGTACCGGTCCACGTCCTAGCACTGAGGCTATTGCTGGTTGTTTGATCCCCAGAGCGCATGGCTTCTACGGGAGGGACTGCGCCAGCGCGGGCCGCCGGTGTCCAGGCGGCAATCATGGTAATTACCACGCCGACAATAAGAGGCACGATAACCGCAACCGGTTCGAATGTCAGGCCGTCGCCGGGCATGGAGATACTCATGGCATCGAGAAGCATGAATAGCCCCTGGCTCAGCCCAAACCCCGTGATTACACCTAGTGCAGAACCGATGAGGCCAACAATGAATGCCTCCAAGAGGACGGACGCAGTGAGCTGTCGTCGTGAAGCACCGAGGGCGCGGAGGAGAGCGAATTCCTTCATGCGCTGAGTGACCAGCATGGTGAAGGTATTGGAGATGATGAAGATGCCGACCAGCAGACCGATGAGCCCGAAAGCGATGAGGAAGTAGTTAACAAAGCTTAAGGCGGAGGAGACACGTTCGGAAGCCTCGTCGGCGAGCTTAGAGCCGGCCTCTACCTTGAGGTCGGGGAACGCAGCCGCGACGTCACGGGTGAGTGCGGCGGCGTCGGTGGTGGAATCGGCAGCGAGGGTGAACATGTCCGCATGTCCGTCTTCGCCGTAGAGCTCGCGCCACTGATCTTGGGTGAAAAAGACTGTGAGATAGCCGGTTTCGTCGATGGAGGTATCAGCGATGCCGACAACCTTCACCGTCGCCCGCTCGAGACGGGTGGCCACCTTGATTTCAGTGCCGACGTGGAGGTTGCCGAGTTCGGCGGTGGTGGAATTGACGACCACCTCACCTGGTGCTTCCGGTGCGTGTCCCTCGGTAATCGTGACCTTGTTGCCCACTGCTTCGGCCGCTGGATAGTAGGGAAGACCCAACGATGGCGAACCATTGGTCTGAATCGGCTTGCCATCGGCTCCCGTGGCCGTAATGCCGTTGTTGGGATTGCCGATGTTGAGGGCGCGCACCCCAGGGAAGTTCTCTACCTTCTGTTCAGTTTCTTTGGTGAGCGCACCGGGATTGTCAGCAGGGGCCGTCACCACCACGTCGACACCGTCATAAGCGGTACTCATTGCGCCCTTAAAGGCCTTGTCCAGCGATGATGTGAACACAAATGCGCCGGTGATGAAGGCCGTGCCCAGCACGACCGAAATAATTGTGAGCACGAGGCGCAACTTGTGCGAGGTGATGTTGCGCCAGGCGACGCGGCTCAGCGTGGAAGACGATGATGCCATGGGGGGGGAGATGACCTGCCTTCCTAAAGATTCTCAATATCTGCCATGCGCGCCAAGATATCGGCGGGCGTGGGATTGCGAAGCTCGTCAACCACGCGGCCATCCGCGAGGAACACAACACGGTCTGCGTAGGACGCGGCGGTGGCATCATGCGTCACAATGACGACGGTTTGGCCGATGTCATCAACCGCATCGCGGAGAATCGTCAATACCTCACGAGATGAGTTCGAGTCCAAGTTGCCCGTCGGCTCATCGCCAAAGATGATCTCCGGCCGGCTGACAATGGCACGCGCACAGGCGACACGCTGCTGCTGGCCACCGGACAGTTCCGAGGGGCGGTGCGTAAGCCGTTCTTTAAGCCCGAGGCGCGTGGTGATTTCCTCGAACCACTGCTTGTCCACCTTCCGACCAGCGATATTGATAGGCAGGGTGATGTTCTCTGCCGCCGTCAACGTCGGCACCAGGTTGAAGGACTGGAACACAAAGCCCAGGCGATCACGCCGCAGCGCCGTGATTTCCTTGTCCGACAGCTTCGACAGATCCGTCGTGCCGATGTACGCGCTTCCCGACGTCGCGGAGTCCAAACCGGCCATGCAGTGCATCAGTGTCGACTTACCGGACCCGGACGGGCCCATAATCGCGGTGAACTCACCAGCGGCAAAAGAGATATCGACATGGTCCAGTGCAGTAACAGCGGCATTGCCGACACCGTACTTCTTGGTGAGCCTCTCAGCGTAGGCCGCCGCTGGTGGGGCGGAATGTTCCAAAGAAGATTCAGCGGATGATTTAGCGGATTGTTGTGCATGCTTGGCAGACATGGGGGAGGGGGTTCTCTTCTAATTAGATTCGATCAACGGCGAATTAATATCCGGCAGCGAAAGCGGATTGAAAACGCTGCGGCGGGAATGGAACGTTCGTTGTTCACCAGTCACGGGGTCAGCGAAACTCATTTCTACACAGACCAGGTGCAGGGGCTCCGAGGTATTCTCGGCCTCCAGCGGCAGAATCTCCGGGTAGTACTGGTCGCCCAGGATGGGAAAGCCCAGCTCACTCAAGTGCAGCCGCAGCTGATGAGTGCGTCCGGTGATGGGTTTCAATTGCCACAGCGCAACGCGACCACTGTCGGCAGCGAGGCCGTCGGCGTCCGAAGGCACGTCGACAAGCGAAATGTGCTCGATGATGGTGTGGGCGTTTGGCTCGCCCTCGAGAGTATAAGCCTGCATTTGGCCAGCAACTTTGTGCTGTCGTGTGCGCAATTCCAGCGGGGTCTCGGGCAGGGCTTCGCTGGTCGCGCCAGCGATGGGTGTGGGCGATGTCAGCGCGTGATAGCGCTTAGTGACTTCCCCAGATGCGAAAAGCCCCTGGTAGGCGCCACGAACTTCGCGCCGGGCGGTAAAGATGAGCAACCCCGACGTCAGTCTGTCGAGGCGATGCGCGGGAACCAACTCCGGATTTCCCAGCTCCCGCCGCAGGCGTACGACAGCGGTTTCCGTGATGTGTCGGCCGCGTGGCATCGTTGCCAAAAACGACGGCTTGTCGACGACCACAAGGTTGTCATCTTGAAAGACAATCGGCATCGGCCCCGCGATTGTGCGCTCCGGTGCCGGGGTGCGGTAAAACCACATTTCCGCGCCGGGCTTCACCATGTCATCCGGACTGTACGGCACTGAGTTGGCGCGAACGACGAGCCCATCTGCAAAGCGTTTAGCCACGGCCGCTTCATCATCGTCCGGGTGGCGATGGGTTTGACCTGCGATAGCGCCTGTGAGCAGATCCCACGCACGGGTGGGGGCATCGCCACGACGCCCGGGAGCGGCGATGCGGGATGGGTTGAGCCCATCGCGAATGGGCAGTGGCATGCGACGCATACGGCTGACTTTAACAGGTGCCCCGGATTCATCTGGCGGGCAAGCGGAGCTGCTGTGGCAGAGCGGTGTTGGTATCGCCCCTAATGGCGTAGGTGGACAACATTCTGCCCTGTCGGTCGCAACATAATGGGGGTAGGGTGGAGGTGAAAGTAATAAAAAGGTTGGCTCGGAAGAGTTGACTAAATAGCAAAGCTTGTCCATTAAAATGGCGTCCAAGCAGGTGCGATAGGTGTAGCTGCGTTGCGGTCGGGCCGCGGAGAGCCAATTTTTATGGATCGCATAATAAGGAGGCAATCAATGCCAAGGCAGAACATCATTGTGTGCGCGGTCGATGGCTCGGAGGCATCCAAGACCGCCGTCAAGTGGGCCGCTAACACCGCAGTGAAGCGCGGTGAGCCACTCCGTCTGGTCAGCAGCTACTCCATGCCACAGTTCCTCTACGCAGAGGGCATGGTTCCGCCGCAGGAGCTTTACGACGATCTTGAGGCCGAAACCCTGGAGAAGATTAACGAGGCCAAGAAGATTGCCCTCGACTTCGCACCGTCGGTAGATGTCAGCCACCAGATTGAAGAGGGCAGCCCGATTGACATGCTGCTCGACCTGTCTGAGCAGGCAACCATGGTGGTTATGGGCTCTCGCGGTCTGGGTGGGCTCTCTGGCATGGTCATGGGTTCGGTTTCCGCCGCTGTTGTTTCCCACGCATCGTGCCCGGTTGTTGTTGTCCGCGAGGACAACCTGGTCACCGATGAGACCAAGTACGGCCCGGTCGTTGTCGGCGTCGATGGCTCCGATATTTCCGAAAAGGCAACGGAGTACGCATTCCGTGAGGCCGATGCCCGTGGTGCAGAGCTGATTGCAGTTCACACCTGGATGGACATGCAGGTACAGGCTTCCCTGGCCGGTCTTTCTGCAGCTCAGAGCCAGTGGCAGGTTGTGGAAGAGGAGCAGAAGGCTCTGCTCGGCCACCGCCTGGAGAAGTACGCTAAGAAGTACCCGGACGTGGCCATCAAGAAGGTCGTTACCCGCGACCGCCCGGTTCGTGCTCTGGCTGATGCCTCGGAAGGCTCGCAGCTGCTGGTCGTCGGCAGCCACGGCCGCGGTGGTTTCAAGGGCATGCTGCTCGGCTCCACCTCACGTGCACTCTTGCAGGCGGCTGCTTGCCCGATGATGGTCGTCCGCCCGGAGACTGACGCCTAAAGCGGTCTTCGAGGGGACTGGGAAAAACGCCGGTGCCGGTCGTGGAGGTGCGTTTAGCGCCGAGAACAGAAACCGTTACCGAATATTTATAAGTAGAACCTAGCCGGTTTCCGACATGTCTCGGAGATCGGCTTCGGTTTATATAAATGGGGCCTCTCGTCTGCATAAACCCCGTTTTCATGCAGAAAGTACAGATTCTATAAGGGTTTTCCTGTGGTTATCCGACTGTTATCTCGCTAGTTTCCCAGTGGCCGAAATGGCCTGATAGTGCTTGCAGTAGGTGCAAGATATTTTGGAAAGCCTTATAGTTGAGTCAGAACGATTTCGGAAAGGAATATCTATCATGAACGAGATTCTTCTTGCTGCCTCCTTTAGCCCCTCTCTGGGCTTCTTCGGCTGGATTATCATCGGTGGCCTTGCCGGTTGGATTGGTTCCAAGATTATGGGCACCGATGCTTCGATGGGCGTCGTCCTGAATATCGTCGTCGGTATTGTCGGTGGCTTCCTCGGCGGTTGGCTGCTCACCCTGTTCGGCGTTGATGTCGCCGGTGGTGGAATGATCTTCAGCTTCCTTACGTGTCTGCTCGGCGCCGTGATTTTGCTGTGGATTGTCGGCCTGGTTCAGAAGCGTAAGTAAACCAAGAAAACAACCAAGAAAAACAGCACAGCTCAGCACAAAGCGTCGTAACGCTGCTATCTACTGGATAGTGAGCTAGAGCGCGGGGCATCTCATTAACATTGAGATGCCCTTTTTGTTGTGCGGTTGTCGTGAAGTTGGCGTTCTGCGGTTGTCGCGACATCTGTTGGGGGCAGTAATCATCGCACGCTAAAGTAGGACTAGAGGCTGAAAGACTGACTAGTTTGTTCTTTTACAAAATCACAGTCGCAGATGCGCCTACAATGGAATATCACAAACTATAAACGCCCTGCTCAGTGTTGCGAAAGCAATGACGCGAACGCCGATATTTGCGAGTAAGCAGCTGATATAACGGGGTGTGACTTTGGAAGGACGAGAGGTACTGCCGTGGCAGAAGCGACAACGGGCAAGGGCGCAAAAGGCGGCCGCGCTTCCTCTCGCCGTCGTAACCGCCCCAGTCCGCGGGAGCGCCTCCTGACATCAGCGACAGCTCTGTTTACAACGGAAGGCATCCGCGTTGTCGGCATTGACCGCATCCTGCGGGAAGCTGATGTCGCCAAAGCCAGCCTGTACTCGTTGTTTGGATCCAAGGACAAGCTGGTCATCGCGTATCTGCAAGACCTCGATGCCAAATGGCGGGAGGCTTGGGAGCAGCGAGTGGCCTCGTTGGATACCCCGGCGGAGAAGATTCTCGCTTTCTTCGATCAGTGTATTGCGGAGCAGCCGGCAATCGACTTCCGTGGTTCACACTTCCAGAATGCGGCTAGTGAATATCCACGGCCGGAAACGGAGTCGGAGCAGGACATCCGCCAGGCCGCAGCCGATCACCGCTCCTGGGTTTGGCAACAGCTACACACGCTGCTGACTGAAAATGAATCTAGTATGCCGTCTGCTCACGCAAATATGCTGTTGCTCTACCTCGACGGCGGCCTCGCGGGTGCCAAGATGTCCAAGGATCTGAACCCGCTGCAGATGGCGCGCGACCTGGCCCGTGACTTGGTCACGTAAATACCTAATTCCCTTTTTTTAACGCGCCCTAGTTCTCGCCTTTTGCTCACGGGCTAATCCCGGAAGCGTTTCCAGTCCGACTCCTTTGAGCCGGTGGCTTTCTTAACCATATTCTTCGTATTCTGGCCGAGCAGCATTCCCAGGTTCTTTGCAATCAGAATTGGTTTCGGCCGCTTCTGCGCCTTTTGTGCTTTCTCGGCTTGTCGTTTCATGTCTGCCCGCACTTTAGCCAGGCCGGGAAGCGGCGGAACTATACCCGAGGAAATCTTCATATCCTGCGTCAGGGACGGCAAATTGTCCTGAGCGCCAGGCCTCATCTGGGTCACCATGTAGCGAACCTTCGCAATTTTCAAAGCCTGGGCATATTCTTCGTCCTGCTTTGCTTTACGACGGTCCCGCGATTCCTTCTCAATAGCGGCATATTCGCTCTTATACTGCTTTATTTTCCACGGAGCGAATGCGGATTTGATATAAAAGCGACGCTTGGCCTGCTTTAACTTCTTCTTTTCTTCCCGCTCCGATTCGTATTCACCCTTTTGGTGGTTTTGCAGAGTTCGGAAATCGTCCGTGAGTGGGTAGGTCTTTTCTACATAGCGGGTGAGAATAATATTTTGGGTCAGTGTCCAGAAGTTATTGGTGACCCAGTAGACAATTAGAGCCACAGGTGTTGGGCCAAAGAACCCCGCGAAGAGGATCATCAGCGGTGCGTAGATAAGCATTACGCGCATGAATTTGCTGAGGAATACACTGACGCTATTGGAATAGTCGAGAGTGCGCTGCAACCGGCGGTAGGAAATGACCAAGTTAAAACCGGTGAAAATGGCCGCTGCCACGATGCCGATAATGCAGAAAGCTAACAGCGAATCATGATTGCCCCCAAGGATTTGTAGTTGCTCCGGGTCCATGCGCAGATACGCGGGTAGAGGCTGCCCCAAGAATGTCGCGCTCAGAAAGTCGGAAATCTCATCCTTAGAGATGAATCCGACATTATGAGACGCAGGCAGTCCAGGCCCCTCAGACGCCCGCAGCATGTGCCTCAGCATGCGAACAAGGCCCATAATCACGGGAATCTGGACGAAGAGGGGCGCCAGCATTACGGAGGTCTTAATACCTTCGGCTTTGCGCATTTCCTTGCTGGCAAAGTTTACGTATTGTGGCGAGTTCGGCTCGATGCTCCTGCGGTAGCGCTCCTTGAGTATAAAAAGCTGCGGCCGTAGGTTGGCCGTCTTGCGCGCCGAGATAAATTGCTGGAACGCGAGAAACGCCAGAGCGCCACGCACCGTAAACACCAGCAGGAAGAGAGAAAGCGTCCAGGACAGAGAAGATGGCAGGTGAAACACTGAGGCCAGTAAAAGGTGCCACGCCTTAAGGACAAACGAGACCAGCCAAACAAATGGTTCCAAAATAACCACGGGCCGACTCCTCCATGTCAAGGATAAGAAAAGTAAGACAACCGGATTAGGCCGGTGTGCCAATTCCAGCCGCTATCCTAGCGACTCGAATCACCTGCCCCAACTTTAAAACAGGGCCCCGCTGTGGCGGGACCCTGTCTTTAAGATAGTGAAGCTGGATGACATCCAGTGGAAGGCAAACGAACCTGGGTGAGAACTAGTTAGCGCTCTCGTACTTTTCAATAATGTGCTTTGGCAGCGCACCGCGGTCTGCAACATCCATGCCATTCTCTCGTGCCCACTGGCGAATCTTGCGATTGCGATCACGGGCCTCAGCGGCATTGGGATTAGCGGAAGAGCGCTTACGCGGAGCTACAACCGTGCTGTGATCAATAGAAGCGTTCGCAATATACGGTTCTAATACCTGCTCGAACTTCTCCGCATTTTCCTGAGAGAGGTCGAGAATGTAGTTCTTACCGCGGAAAGAGAAACGAACGACTTGGTGATCTGCGGAATCAAGCGGAGTCCCATCAAGGTCGTCGATGTACTGAATTAGTTCGCGGCGTGCCATAGAATCCCTGCCTAAGCTTGGTGCTGAACTTGTAATAATGAAGAAGGCTTACGGTGAAACTTCAATACGGTGAAATTTCAAATTAATATCAAGCCCTGTTTTCTTTCCCTCACAGTATAAGTGCAAAGAAATTTAATGTCTATTGACGATAATTGAGTTAGATTGTGCAACTTATATCGAATACATGGTTTGTTAATAATTCGATTAATTGTGCACAAGAACTTGGGGTAATAAAAAGACGGCCCTGCATGTTGTGCAGGGCCGTCGTGAACAGCAACTACGCTACTGAGAGCGCAATGCGGGGTGCGCTCTCAGTGGTCGTCGGAAAGCGAAAGGATGAGAAGGCGCTTAAGCCTGGGTCATGCCCTCACCAGGCTTGCCTCGGTAGGTAGCGGCGACGAAAAGTGGCTGGTTCGGTTCCTCCTTGACCTCGACGAGGCGGTACTCAGAGGTAACGTCCTCGCGGCCGAAGTAGACAGCGGTGTAGCCGTGGCGGTCGAACTCGAGGTAGTTGACGTACGGGTTCGCAGCCTTGAGTCCAGCGGTAGCAGCCAAGGAAATCGGGTTGTCCTGAGGCAGCTTCACAATGTCATCGATGTTCGGGGCGCTGACGGAAGTACAGACAATCTCAATGGCGGCAATACCGGCACTCGGGTACTGGCCCGGGACCTTCGGTACGTTGCAGTTCCAGGAGGAGTGAATATCGCCGGTGAGGAAGACAACGTTGTCGTAGCCCTCCCTACCCATGATGTCGATCAGCTTACGACGCTCAGCAGCGTAGCCATCCCACTGATCCAAGTTGTACGGCAGGCCGTCCTGAGGCAAGCTCAGCAGCTCAGTGACAGCGCGAGTGGCCTCCGGATCCAGCGGCGGAACCAGCACTGGAGTGAACATGACGGAGTTGCCCACGACACGCCACTTTGCGCTCGAGGAACGCCACTGGCCGAGCAGGTAATTGAACTGCTCAGAGCCGAGCATGGAGCGACTCTCATCATCGGTTTCGCCAGCGCGGATGAACTTCAGCTGCTGGTCACGGTAGGTGCGCAGGTCCAGCATGGTCAGGTCGGCGAGATCGCCGAAACGGAAGCTGCGGTAGAGCTTGCCGCCCTGGGAGAAGGGGACAGCGCGAACCGGCAGCCACTCCAGGTAAGCCTGGATAGCGGCGTCGCGGCGGGCAACGTAGTCGCCTTCGGTCTCCGGGTCGTGGTTCTCAGCGCCACTGTGCCAATCATCGTTGGCGACCTCGTGGTCATCCCAGGTCACAATCCACGGCTTTGCGCGGTGAGCTTCCTGCAGGTCCGCATCGGTGCGGTAGGTGGCGTAGCGCAGGCGGTAGTCAGCGAGAGAAATAATCTCGTGAGCCGGCTTGTGGTCACGAACCGGGCCCTTGCCGGAGTAGCCACCGGCCTCGTACTCGTAGATGTAGTCACCGACACACATAATGATGTCGATGCGGTCATTTTCCGCCATATCGCGGTAAGCGGAGAAGAAGCCACTTTCCCAGTTAGCGCAGGAGGTCAGCGCGATGCCCAGGTGATCTGGCGAGGAGTTCACCGGCGGCGCAGTGCGAGTCTGGCCAATCGGGGAAACCTGGCCCGCGTGATTACCAGCGGTGACGGTAAAGCGGTAGAAGTAGTAGGAATCAGCGGAGAGACCCTTGACATCGATCTTGACGGTGTTGTCAGCATCCGGGTCGGTGTTCAGGGCACCAGAGGCAACGATGTTGCCGAAGCCCTCATCAGAAGCGACTTCCCACTTCAGTGCAACAGGGCGGCCCTGGTTTGCACCTGCGGTGTCGCCTGGGTGCGATGTCACACGAGTCCAGATAAGAACGGAGTCCGGCAGTGGATCGCCAGAGGCCACACCGTGTTGGAAGACCTGAAAACCACCAGAACCGCCAGCATTAGCTGGGGACTGCGACTCAGGATTGGCCCCCGCACTAGTAGCGGTCGCCAGGCCGATGGCGCCAGCAGCAGCACCGGTAGCGCCGGCACGCAGTACGGCACGACGAGTAGGGGTGAATGGCTTTTGGGCTGTTGCGTCGCTGTTCGAGACTGCGCCGCTCAGATCCGAGGCTGCAGTCTGAGATTTATCTGAAGATGGCATAGCCCTCATTACAGTAGTTCTCAGTCCGTAGCGCCATCGGAGGGAGAAAATAGCCCGATACGGGGGTACTAAGAGCGAAAGCGCGACTATTGCTGCTCAACAACAGTCGCGCTTAGTTCGACGAATCTCGGCGAGTGGCCTTAACCCGAAGCGGCCAGGTTTACGCGCCCAGCTCCGAAATGATCTGGCGATCCAGAGAATCCAGCTCTGCGGTAATGGAGTGGTGTGCGCGACGACGCTGCTCCGGGGTCATCTTCTCGGCAGTGTTAATGGCGTCAGTCATGACATCCAGACGCGAGTTGGCGTCCTTGATAAAACCATCGGTACCCTTGACACCCGACTTACGCAGCTCTGTCAGTGAACCACGAGTGGCCTCAATGCGGGCCAGCAGCGGCGCACCGTGCCCCTGGTAACGAGCGGCATCATTAGCGGAAACACCGAACTTCTGCGCGGCCGAAGAGTGTTCACGGCGCTGAATGGCAGTGATGGCGCGGTAGGCCAGCGGAACCAGCACCGGTACCAGCAGGCGTGCGCCACCGATCCACGACTTTGCCTTGTCCTTGTTGAAGCCCTGGCTGCGCTGCTGTTGCAGGATCTTCTCGGCCATCTTGGTCTGGTGGCGCTGCTTGGCGGCCAGCGCCTTCTTCTCGTCCTTGGCACTCGCCTTGCGGATCTTCTCCGCGCGCTTCAGAGCACGGTTTTCCAGCTTGAGTTCCTTCTTACCGAGCTTTTCCTCAGAACGAACGCGGCCAGCGGCCTCCTTCAGCTCCAGCTTGTGTTGGTGCTTCTGGTCGCGCTTAGCGGCCTTGACCTCAGCCTTATGTGCCTTGCGATTAAGTCGAGCTGCGTGGCGAGCCTCTTCCTTAGCCTTCGCCTTGGCAGCCTTCACCTGCTTGGCGGTTTCGCGCCGACGCTCACGGATGTCACCCAAGAAGCTCATTTTTTCCTTCGCCTAGTTGCTCGCAGATAGTCCCTCCGGAAAAGTGGGGCGGAAAACCCGTAAACCCCACCGCGCCGGAGTGCGCTTGCCAGATGCAGTGGCTGCATCACGATTCTTGCTATCCAAGCTTAACGTGAAACTTCCTACCGAGTGGCGATACGCTAATTCTCATTGTGACTGATTCATCCGTTTCGCGCCCGCTTCTCCACGCGAGCGACCTCATCGGCTGCCGCTACCGGCTGAGCCTCGACCTCCGCGAGGGGCGGCTAGTCGAACCTGCTTCTCACCATGAGCACCGCTTGCCGACGTCCATCGCGTCCATCCCCGGCCTGTACACAGTGGCCTCGGGACCGGACGCTCACCTGGATACCCTTGAGGCCATCGCCCGCGGAGAAAGCGTCATCACCGGTGGCGTGCTCATGCATGAGCGTCCGATTCCCGGTGGGGTGTACTCGGGAATCGACGAGATTTGCCACCCCGATCTGCTGGTCAAGGTCGATGATTCACCACAGACGACCTCCCCGACGTATATGCCGGTCCTGGTTGTCACACGGCACCTGCTCTCTGCGCGCAAACCGGGCCGGCGGCGTAAGCCGTCGTCAAGCAATGCGGCGCGTGCGGCGGCGATGCAGGTGCGACTGTTGGGCGTTGACCGGCTCGGGCGTGCTGGCGTGATGGGGCGGACCCTGCGTCAGGCGATGGCTGTCACGGACGAGTGGAAGCTACGGCATTACGGACCCGATGCTGTGAAGCTTGGGCAGGCAGCGGCGATACTGCACCGCCTGGGCGTATCTTGTGGCCTGGTGGGGGCGATTAGCGCCACCGGGATGAACCTGGATACACGGCATATTGTCATTGCCGATGAAGGTTCGCGCGTCGCCTCGTATCGGATGGCGTTGCGGGACGCGCGTGATGCCGTCGCTGCCACTCAGGGGCGACCGTCACGGTTTACGCCAGGCACCTGGCCGCTGGCGCCACGGCGCATCCGGGAGTGCCGAACCTGCCGTCACCACGACCTTTGTTTGGCTGAGCTGACCGCAAGTGACGATATTTCCCTCCTTCTACCTGGGGATAAGTCCATGCGGTTGCGCAGTGCGGGCATCGACACGGTTACGGCACTGGCGCAGGCGAGTACCAACACTTCGCACGTCAGCAAGGAGCAGGTGTGGATGGCGAGGGCGCGGCTTGCCGACGTCGACGCGCTCCGGGTAGCCGCTAAGACATCGGCCCCGCGTGGCGATGTTGAGATGGATATCGATATGGAGGCGTACCCCAACGATGGCGCCTACCTGTGGGGAACATGGGTGCCTGGGGAGGACTACCGCGGGTTTATCACCTGGGAGCCACCGGGGCCAGAAGGGCTCGGCGGCACGGCGGAGGCCAGGAACTTTGCGATTTTCTGGGATTACCTGATGCGGCGTCGAAATGCGGCGCATGAACAAGGCAAGACCTTCCGCGCCTATTGCTGGGCGGCAGAGGGCGAGAACTATTGGCTGCGTCAGAGCGCCACCCGGTTCGGCGGCCAGGAATTTGTGGTGCCCGCAGATTCGGCGGAGCTGGCTACAGGTGATGCGGCTGGTTCCAGTTCCGAGGCAGCTGGCTCTATAAAGATTGTGCGGGTGCCGACCCGCGAAGAAGTGGACAAGTTCATTGCCTCGGAGGACTGGGTGGACATGCTGAAGGTCGCCCGTCGCCAGATCCTCTCCACCGTCGGTATGGGGCTTAAAGTCGTGGCTCCGTGGTCGGGCTTCCACTGGCGCGACGCCGATGTTGACGGCGAGGCATCGCTGGATCTGTATCGCATTGCGACGGCCACTGACCTCGACTTTGTCGCGGAACAGTCCTTTGAAAAGCTCACGCAAGCCGAGGCTCGCGCCATGCTGCTGCGCTACAACGGCGATGACTGCCGATCGGTAGCCCACGTCCGCGACTGGCTGGATTCACAGCGCGCGGCCGCGGACCTGCCGCATGGGGATGACCTGCCGGTTCCTTAGCGCGCTAACCACGCGCCCACATGCCGCGCCGGGCGAACTTAGGTGAGACCTTCTTCATCGCAGCATTGCGAATAATGACCGTGTTCTTGCGGGCTAACAGCAGCAACTGCTGTGTGCGCTCGGCGCGGAATGTTGAGCGAGGGGAGCGGTGCACATCGCGGAAAAGCCGCTTCGTCGCCGCCAGCTGATCCGGCGAGCGTGTCGCCAACTGTGCCAACTTCTCCTTGGACAGCTCAAGTGCAGCGTCCTCCGTGTCCACGGCCCACGTCGCCAGACCGATCTCAGTTGCTTCCTTGCCGTTGAGTTCTTCGCCAGACATGGTCAGCCAACGTGCAGTATCGGCGCTGACCTCATCGAGGATGGTTCGCATACCGGACATATCCGGAATCAGTCCCCACTTCGCTTCGAGGATTGACCACTTGGCATCGCTCGTAGTAACGCGGAAATCAGCACCTAGTGCAATCTGTAGACCACCGCCGTAGCAGTGCCCATGCACCGCCGCAATGACCGGCACCGGCAGGCGTCGCCAGTCCCAGCAGGCGCGCTGGAACAGGTTCGTGCCGTGGATATCGGGGACGAATGAGCGCAGAATGCGCGAGGGCTTCTTAAATGCCGAGGCGAAATCGAGTCCAGCGCAAAACGATTTGCCCTCGCCACGTAGAATCACGCCACGCAGATCACGGTCAGCTGCCAGTTTCCGGGCGACGGCGGACAGCTCGGTCAGCATCTCAAGTGTTAGACCGTTGAGTTTGTCTTCGCGGTCCAAACTGACGACAGCGATTTTCGCCGCCTCTGAATCAGCTACGGCGAGGTGTTCATAGGCGACGTTGACATTGTTGCTGGTGTTCATGGGCACTAACGCTAAACGACGGCTACGTGTGCCACCCGGGAAATACCAAAAGTGGTCTCAAACAAGACATAAAAAACCGACCCGCTGAGGGTAAGCCCCGTCAGCGAGCCGGTAAGCCATCTTTAGCGCGCGGCAGGGACGCGTAAAAAGCTACGCGCTGTTAGCTGAAATTACTTGGCAGCTGCGAACAGCTCTGCAGCGTAATCCCAGTTGAAGACGTTCCAGACAGCCTTGACGTAGTCAGCCTTGACGTTCTTGTACTGCAGGTAGAAAGCGTGCTCCCACATATCCAGCAGCAGAACCGGCTTCAGGTTGATGGACAGGTTGCCCTGCTGATCAGTCATCTGCTCAATAACCAGGCGCTCTGCAATGGTGTCGTAACCCAGAACAGCCCAGCCGGAGCCCTGCAGGCCCAGAGCAGCAGCGTTGAAGTGAGCCTGGAACTTCTCGAAAGAGCCGAAGTCGCGCTCGATAGCCTCAGCCAGCTCACCGGTCGGCTGGCCGCCACCGTTCGGGGACAGCAGCTTCCAGAACAGGGAGTGGTTGGTGTGGCCACCCAGGTTAAAGGCCAGGTCCTTGGACAGGCCGGTAACAGCTGCGAAGTCGCCGGACTCGCGAGCAGCAGCGAGCTTCTCCAAAGCAGCGTTGGCACCATTGACGTAATTAGCGTGGTGCTTGCTGTGGTGCAGCTCCATAATCTCGCCGGAGATGCGCGGCTCCAGAGCGTCGTAAGCGTAATCCAGCTCAGGAAGTTCGTACTTAGTCATTAGGAAAATTCCTCCTCAACACGCTTTTAGGTTGTGCCGTCGATGGTACTCAAGATGAGCGGATGCGCAACCATTTAAGCAATACAATTAATGCGAAATTCGTAAAAAATGCTGTTCAGAGGTATCTGTCACAAGTTTATGAACGTGGCGGCTGAATGCGGCGAATCCATTTACTCACGCGCTTGAAGCGCATTCCGGCCGCGCCACCCAGGTCGTCGTCAAGCGGAATGTCGAGAATGGAAGCCCACGTGGGCAGCATTTCTTCCTCGTACCGGTGGCCGTGACCACCGGGGACGGTGACGGAGGCGAGGCCGTCGATAAGCACCTGCCAGAAGGTGACGAACGGATGCCAGCGCATGGAGGGGAGAACATCGCGGCCGACGCGCTCTGCAAGCCAGTCGGGGCGGCGCCAGGCCAGTGGGTAATCCCACCAAACGATGGGGTCAGAGGCATGCTGCAGGAATGCGACGCGCGGGAATTCCCACGGCCCGAACTTGGTGCCATAGAAGGAGTGGTACAGCTCGTCGGGGCGCGTAGCGAAGCGGATGTTTCGCCCCTCGTCGATGACTGGAGCGATTTCCGGAGACCCCTTTGTCCGACGGTGCGTCAGCTCTTTCCACATTGCGGAGAACTGTGGTGCGCCCGTCCAGACAGCACCGTCGACGCGTGCGAGCATGTCAGCGGAATTCTCGAATGCGCCGAGACCGCCAAACCCGCCGAGGGATTCACCGGCGACGTAGACCTTTGGACGGTCGTTCTCCGGCATCTTGTCGACTTCCTGCAACACCCGATGGATAAGGGTGTGGCCAGCCGCGATTGGGGTTTCGTGGTCCGTTAGCCATGCCACTGGGGAGGGGAGGTCAGAGTACTGCAGAGCGACAGTGGCGCAGTTGCCAAGGGTCAAGAACTCTGCAGCCTGCGCCGACCACGGTGGCACCCAACCGGTGCCGGTGGTGGTGAAGACAACCAGATGATCACGCCGGAACGCGCCGGTGCGGTGCATCTCGCGGATGATGAGCTCCGCCTGTTCCCGCAGAGAACGACCTGGCACCTTGCCCGCATAAATGCGGATGGGCTCCTGCAGTTCGGAGAGCGGCTTGCCGGTGACCGCTGCCAGGTCGCGGGCACGGGGGCCTTCGGCGACGAAGACGCGCCCCTCGGCGCCGAGTGCGTGCCACGGCTCCAAAGACCACGGGCTACCGGAACGCTCTGGCTCCCACGGCTGCATGCGGCCGGGAACGACCAGCGTGTTCAGGTATCGGGACTTCTTGGCGATGGACTCCAAAGTCCGACGGATAAGCAGTCGGTCAATGCTGGCGGCCACGGCACCACCGACGATGGCACCACTGAGAACCGGGGCGAGACCGCGCGGCAGCCAGGGGCGGAGGTTGTCCCGCAGTAAGTCATAGCCGCGATTGGCCAGCGCGGAGAGCCCCCGAGTGGTCAGGTAGAGACCACTGGCAATCATTGTGGAGGCGAACTGGCTGCGTGCGGATTCCTGCTCATCCTTGCCCACCAGTCGGCCAATTTCGCGCTGCTGGGAAATGGAGCGCAGCCACAGCGCCGCGGTGGTGGCCGTGGTGGCAACATGCCAGGTCACGGCCAGCGCGCGCTCGTGGCGAGGTGCCGGCGCAAAGCGGCTGAGCGGAGTGCTGGCCAGACGCCGCATCGTCGTGTTGTAGCCATAGCCGATAGCCACCCCGGTGACATGGCCCGCCAGCTGTGCCAGGAAGGTCACAGTAACGGTGGCGGTCCGAGTACGCGGCATCAGCGAGGGGCTAAAGGCAGCCCATGACGCAATTTCTGCACCAATTAGACCGGGGTTGGAGGGGATGCCCGCCCGCAGTGCGCTGCGGATAGTGCCAGGGCCGGTACCTAGGAGGCGTTCGCGAAAGACTTTGGTAGCCATCAGACTGCCGGTGCCGACTGCGCCCAGCGCTTTGGCCATGCCAGCTGTGCCAGCGACTCCTGTAATTCCCGTTCGCGCTGCTCGTGCAGCTCGCACTGTCCTGGTGGTTTCGATTGACTGAGCTACAGGTGTGTTGCCCGTAGACGCAATCGAGGGCGCAATCGAAGTAAATGCGCGACGCAGGAATCCCATAACTCCCATCATGGCAGAATTTTTTCCACGGGGTTTATTCATCCCGCGCCAGTTTTCCGCACAAAGCGTAGCCTGTGGGGTGTCGCAACGTTTTCCGAATCGGTTGAGAAGGATCCGAGGGCTATGAAGCTATCCACAGGAAATAAGGTCGTGCTGATCGGCGCTGGCGACGTCGGCGTGGCATATGCGTACTCACTGGTCAACCAAGGCACTGTCGACCATTTGGCAATCATTGACATCGACGAAAAGAAGACGATGGGCAACGTCATGGACTTAAACCATGGCGTCGTGTGGGCGTCGTCGCGCACCAAAGTCACTCAGGGCACGTACGCCGACTGTGACGATGCCGCGCTGGTAGTCATCTGTGCAGGCGCAGCACAAAAGCCCGGCGAGACTCGCCTACAGCTGGTGGACAAGAATATGAAAATTATGAAGTCCATCGTCGATTCCGTCATGGCCAGCGGTTTTGATGGGCTCCTACTGATCGCCTCCAACCCCGTCGACGTACTCACATACGCCGCGTGGAAGTACTCCGGGCTGCCACACAACCGTGTCTTCGGCTCCGGCACCATCCTGGACACCGCACGTTTCCGTTACATGCTGGGTGAATACTACGATGTTTCCCCGATGAGCGTGCACGCATACATCATTGGTGAACACGGCGACTCCGAGCTGCCGGTGTTGTCCAGCGCCAACGTTGCAGGCGTCAGTCTGTCCAAGCGCCTCGCCGCCGACCCCGCGCTTCACGACGAGCTGGAGGACATCTTCATCCGAACCCGTGATGCCGCCTACGAGATTATCGATGCCAAGGGCTCCACTTCCTACGGAATCGGTATGGGTCTGGCCCGCATTACGCGCGCCATTTTCCAGAACCAAGAGGTAGCTCTGCCGGTCTCCGCGTACTTGCAAGGTGAATACGGTCATGAGGACGTGTTCATCGGAACACCAGCCATTGTGAACCGCCGAGGAATTCGCCGCGTTATCGAGCTTGAACTGGACGAATACGAAAAGAAGCAGCTGGACAAGTCCATTCAGACGCTCCGAGATGTGCAGGATCCATTCTGGAAGTAACTGCTGGTAGCGAGAGTAGATGTCTTCTCGACATGCGCTTTCGGCCGTCTCATTTGAGAATGAGAATGCCCACCTTCTATTGGCCCGCGTGGCCGACTCTGGCCAACGCTTCGTCTTAAACACAGGAGTGCCTTCTCTATGGCAGCGCAGAGCCCTCAAGACACAGCAACTGACAACACTGAAAGCGGCGCGGCCGTACCGCGTCTGGATGACCTCATCAGCAAGGTCACTGACCTGATCACAGAGTTGGACGACGCCTCGGTGGAGGCTTCTGCACTGCTCGCAGAGGTGCCGGAAGAGCGCCGTCGGCACGCGGAAAACCTGCTGCACTACGCACACCTGCGCACAATTGACATCCGTGAGCTGCAAAACAGCTTGCACGACCTCGGCGTGACCAGTCTGACCACGGTGGAGACTTTCACCCGGGGGCGCCTTGAGTTGGCCCTCAACGCGCTGTTGGCGCTGGCGGGGCGCACCTCAGACATCGATGTCGCCCGCATTATTGCCGACGATGAGCGCGCGGATATTGCCCTGGATAACAACGCCACCGAGCTGTTCGGTCAGGAGCGCGCGGATGTCACTTCGCACATTATGGTGACCCTGCCCGCCGAGGCCGCCGATGATGCAGAGTTGGTGGAGAGCTTCGCTGCCGCTGGCATGGATCTCGCTCGCATCAACTGCGCCCACGACGGCCCTGAGCAGTGGAGCCGCATGATTGACAACGTCAATGCTGCAGCTGAGAAGGCCGGTCGCCGCATCTTCGTGTCCATGGATCTGGCTGGCCCGAAGCTGCGCACGGGTGATATCGAACCGGGGCCGCGTGTGGGGCGCGCCCGTGTTGTGCGTGACGACGCCGGCACGGTCATCTCCAAGTCCAAGATTTGGCTGACTCCACGGCTGGATGAGCACCCCAAGCCAGCTCCGAGCGATTTGCCGGGGCGTCCCGCACTGCCGCTGGAAGCAGATCAGGGGTGGTTGGAACAGCTGCAGCTTGACGATGTCATTACGCTGCATGACTCCCGCTCGGCGAAGCGTCACTTCACCGTTGTGCGCATCGACACCGACTCCGAGGGCGAGATCGAGGCTGTCCTCGCCGAGGGGGAGAAGAACGCCTGGATCGCCGAGGGCACACACTTGCGCAGCAACTACGAGGTCACGCGCGCTGGTGGTGTGCCACCGACCGTGCAAAAGCTGCGCTTCCACACCGGTGATGAGTTTATTCTCACCAGTCGCGAGGAAATCACCACCATTCCACGCACTGACGATGAAATTCCACGCGTCTCCTGTTCGCTGCCGTCTGCCGTGGCGGCTCTGAAGCCGGGCGATCCGGTGCTTTTCGACGACGGTGCGCTCGGCGCTGAGGTGGTTGAGGTCTCCGAGACGTCGTCAAGCGAAGATAGCCACGTCGATGCCCGGCTGCGTGTCCTGCGTACGAAGCCGAATGGTCAGCCGCTGGCGGCGCATAAGGGCATCAACCTGCCGAACACCGACCTGCCGCTCAATTCGCTTACCGATGAAGACATTGAGCACCTGCGCTTTGTGGTGGAGCATGCGGATATTGCTGCGGTGAGCTTTATTCGCACGCAGGGGGATGCTGAGTACGTCTACAAGGTGCTCGATGAGATTGCGGCAGAACATGAGGCTGCGGGCCGCGAGGACCTGGCGTCGAAGGCTCGGAACCTGGGTGTTGTGCTGAAGATTGAGACTATTCCGGCATTCCAGAATCTGCCGGGAATCATCATCGCCAGCATGAAGCGCGCCAAGTCCGGTCTGATGATTGCTCGTGGTGACCTGGCTGTGGAGCTGGGCTTCGACCGTATGGGTGAGGTCCCAGGCCAGATTCTGACGCTGGCGCAGGCAGCCGGTGTGCCGACCATTCTGGGTACTCAGGTGCTGGAGAACATGGCCAAGGCCGGCCTGCCGTCCCGCGCGGAGATTACCGATGCGGCCTTCGCCCTGCGTGCCGAGTGCGTGATGCTGAACAAGGGCCCGCACATCACTGAGGCCATCGCAATTTTGAACAACCTGGCCCGGAAGATGGGACGTTCACAGCGTAAGAGCCGCATCATGCTGCGGAAGATTCGCAGCTGGTCGGACTAGTGGCTGGGGTAGGGGCCGGGCTAGTTTAGGTAGGTTAGGGGGGAGCGCACCTAAAAACACCGTGGGAGAAAAGACTGCGGAAGAAGCCGGCCGCGCGTAAGAGAGGAGCCCTGCGGAAAGTGTCTAATGAACAGGCAGAAAACGCGGGGTGGGCTGTGCCGCCGCAGTCTCCAAAACAGCAGCCACAGCAGTCCCCACCTCAGGTGGTGCTGCCACCGCAGCAGAGCTGGCAGCCGACTGTCTCGGATTCGACCATCACCGGTGCGACACCGCGCTGGAAGGCCGATGAGATTGTTCGCAAGCGCGCGGACAGCGTCTTTCGATGGGCAATGAGCGGCGCTGGAGTATTCGCCGCATTTACCGTATTCATCTGGATGAGCATTCTGAGTCCAGGTCAGGATCTGGTGGTTTCCCTCCTCGGCGAACTGGGAGCATGGGCTTTCGGTCTCTGCGGAATGGTTTCCCTCATTGGGCTGGGTTTTTCGGTCTACAAGACCCTCCAGGTGCTGCGTGACCGCGCAACGTATGCCCGCCCACTGCTGTCGCGCACGGCAACGGATGTGCGCACGATGCACATGTGGCCAGTGCGCAACATCACGGGGCCCGTGGTCGCGTTGGCTGAAACAGGAGTCACTGCCGTAATGGGGCCAGGTCGCTTTATCTGGTATCTGGCCTGCGTTTTGTGGCCCCTTGCAACGGGTTGGTTTATCGCTGCCGACGTGTCCAGGACGTACTTCCAGGCCGGAATCATCACTGTTTTAGCTTGTGTGACAACTGCCCTTACGGCGCGGCTACTCCGCTACGTGTTGGCTCCCGAGGAAGTGCATCGCAACATTCCCGTTGGGGCAGGTCGCGAGCGCACCCAGCCCGGTTTCTGGTCCAAGGGCTTCATCCCCAGCGAAGCTACCGATGAACAAGGGGAGGCGGGCGCAATGGCCGTCGACAAGCAGCTTTTCGAAGGAAGGGCGAGCGAATTCGTCGACGATTTTTATAAGTAGCCCAGGCAGTCGCGAATTACGGACTGCGAATAGGTATTCTGTGGCCTTGTGGGAAAGAAATCTCGTAAGAAGAATAATCAGGCCCCGGAGGGCATGAGCCGCCGTCAGGCGAAGCTGGCAGCCCGCGCTGCTGAGCGTGCAGCGTTGCTGGGCAATCCGCGTCCGTTCAAGGACTTCGACGAAGAGGCTGACATCGTGGCTGTCCGCGAGTTCGCACCGGCTGTGGTCATTCCGGTCACGGTCGCTGACGCTGAGCGTGACATCAAGGTCTGCACCGTGCTGCCGGGTGGCGTAGCCGCACTGACGCGTGCCGCTGACCAGGGCAATGAGGCTTTCGTCGCGCTGCAGACGCAGGCTCGCACCAATGACGGCGCTGCGGATCTCTCCCGTGCGCTGGCGTGGGCTCGCGACGCAGAGTCGGGTCAGCAGCTCTCCGCCGCTACTGACGGCGAGGCTGCACCGCTTACCGACGTCCTGACCGCCGTGGATCTCGACAACATGGAGGTCCATCAGGACTTCGAGTGGTGGATTCCCAAGGGCATTGAACGCACCCCGATGATCGAGCAGAACCTGGCCGTGGCTAACGACGCGATTCTCCCGTCATACCGCCTGGATGCGAAGGTCGCTGGTGCTGTGTGGTGGATTGATCCGGGCGAGCGCGCCCACATCCGCTGGGTGCGTCGTGAAGATGAGAAGCCGCTGCTGGATGCCTTGGCACGCGTGCACGCTGCGGACAACCTCTCGCTGGGCGAGGGCACGAAGTTCGCCGGTGTCTTCCGTACCGATGGCGTGCTGGTGCCGGTCTGGGACCTGGATAACACCAAGCCGCACGACCACTGGATTGCTGCCGTGGAAGAGGCTGACAAGCGTATCGCTGAGGCGCTGGCTAGCGAAGAGCCGCTGACCGCCGAGGAGCGTAAGTCCCGTGAGACCATCGTGTCCCGCCAGGTGACCATTCGGAACTAGGTACCTAGACAGCCTGGCGGAACTGGTTTAAGAACTAACGCGTGTGGCTCAGCGAAAAACTGAGCCACACGCGTTAGTTGTCTCTAAGTTATCTGAAGCAGTTTTAGCTACTCTCTTGGCTATCTCAGCTCCGCAAAAAGTGTTGGCGCTTCGATTTCGTCCCAGAGCAGCACATTGCCCGCATAACCGGTATCCATGGCGCCTGAGGTGGGCACGGTAAGAGAATCGGAACCGAACAGCATGCGCAACATCAGCCAGGTCAGATGCCAGACATGGTCACCATCGCCGACGAGCACGGCCTTAGTGCCAGCATTGGCCAGGCGAATCCAGCGGTAGGGGTTGAGCCATACCGCAGGTGACTTCAGCCGTCCCATCAGCGCACTCATGAATTCACGCTGCCGCTCTACGCGGTCCAAGTCTCCCTGGGCGGTAGCACGCGTGCGCACGTAACCCAGGGCACTCGCGCCATCGAATTTCTGGCAACCGGCCTGAATATTCAGGCCTGCCAGCGGGTCGTCGATGGCTTCTTCAGGGCACATTTCGATGCCACCGACAGCGTCGACGACACCGGCGAAACCGCCAAAGCCAATTTCGGCGTAGTGGTCGATGTGAATTCCAGTGTTTTTCTCTACGGTGTCGATGAGCAACTGGGGGCCACCAAATGCGAATGCCGCATTGATCTTGTTTTTGTCATTGCCTGGGATATCCACGAAGGAGTCACGCGGGATACTGACCAACTTCGGCTTACCGAACACCGGAATGTGGGCAATCATGATGGTGTCTGTGCGCTGGCCGAAATCACCACTGCCCGTCGACAGCTTGGCGGCATCTTCCTCTGACAAGCCCGTACGAGAGTCCGAACCGACGAGCAACCAGTTGGAGGACATCGTATTGGCAGGGCGATTTGCCAGACCTGAGAACGCGTCGACCCTGGTCAGGCGGATGTCGACAAGTGCCATCGTGGCGACAAGGAAGATGACGACAACCAGGATGATGGATTTAAAGCGCAAGCGTGGCAGCCGCATGCGTGGCATGCGGAAGCTCGACCTGGCACCGGCTCCGCCACGGCTGCTGCGGCGTCCACCACGGCCAGAACTCGCTGCTTGTGGGGCACTGTAGTAGTCCTGCGACGAACCCTGCGAGGAAGATTGGAAATCCGCATCCGGGTTATAGCCGGGTGGAGGAAACCGCGGATCGCTGCCAGCGCGTCCGCTACCGGTCCGGTTCATCGGTGGACGGGACTCAATGCGCGTTTCGTTCAGTGGCGCCTGCCGACGCTCTGGTTGCGGCCTAGACCTGCGTGGAGGCATAGGCGCTGGGCGGGCTGCCCCTGCCCGAGAAGGGCGGTCAGGGCGGGGAGGGATGGGGCGTCGTGAAGCGCCACGCGAATCGGCTTCACGGGGGCGAGCATGCTTCGGCGACGCCCCGTCCACACGGCGGTAGATGGGGCGACCATAGCGATCTTTGAGCGGTCTGCCGTATCGGTCGCGGGCAATGCGCGAGTCGTCGAAGTTGCCTTCCATACCAATTAAGAATAGGCAACGACAGTGCACTAAGAGAACCGAGACAGCAATACAAGTATTGGTAGCGCTGGCGTTACCCTGCATGCGACGTGCTGAAAGGGTTTGGGACCGAAGAAGAATATGCTGAAAATATGTCCGCAATGAACCAGAACTACGAACGTGCAGTCAACGAGTCGGATGTTTATGTCAAGAGCCGACATGGTGTCCCTCGAGGGTTCTTCGCCTGTGAGGCGGCGGGGCTGGACTGGCTGCGCGAGGGCGAATCTGACGGTGGTGCGCGCGTCGTGGATGTGCTGGGCGTGAGCGGGCATGCGCTGAAATTGCGTCGAATTGAGTCGATGGCGCCGAATCCACAGGCAGCGTACGAGTTTGGAAAATCGTTGGCTATTACCCACAATCTGGGCGCCGCTGGCTGGGGTGCCGGCCCCGATGAGTGGGAGGGGCACGGCTACTTCGGTCCGCTGGATCAGCCACTACAGATGGACCTGACTCCACGGGAGAGCTTCGGTGAATACTGGGCGAAAGGACGTCTTCTGCCTGCGCTGGGAAAGTTGGAAAACTCCTACAATAACCGTCAGCTAGATATCTTTGACCAGCTCATTGATCAGCTCTTGGCTGGAGATTTCGACAACGAGCCAGACGCCGCGCGTGTCCACGGTGACCTGTGGTGGGGAAACCTCATGTGGGATGCAGACGGCGCGATCTTGATTGACCCCGCGGCACACGGCGGAGCCCGCGAGGAAGATCTGGCACTGCTGGCGCTATTCGGGGCAACGCACTTCGATGAGATCTTGCGTGGCTACGAATCTGTACATCCCCTGCCGGATTTCGCCGAGAGCTGCGAACTCCACCAGCTCTACGCGGTGCTCATGCACGCGGTGCTATTTGGTGGCGGATACGCCGGACAGGCAGCGGCAATGGCAGCGAAGTACGTGCGTTAGCTGGCGTTAGCAGCCTCCAGCACGCTAGCGATCTCCAGTAGCTCTGCCTCACCGCAGTGCACCGCACCGATGTTGACGCTGGTGGCGGGGAGCTTCGCATTGGGTGTGCTGCCGCTTGTGCCCGGCACAGCAATTGGCACGGACACGCTTGCCCACCCAGTCAGATTCCACAGCGACAACCACGGTGTCCACCGGGTTTGCTCGTCAAAGTCCTCCCACGGCGCCAACGCAGAGAAATGCCCAATACGTGGCGGATCAAACGCCAGCGTTGGCGTAATCACCGCATCGACTTCCCAACGCGATCGAATCGCGCCGGGCAGAGCCATCCGCTGCTGATGTGTCGCCGCCGCCTCAGTTGCGGAAATCTCCTGGCCACAGGCGCGAATCCACTGCACGATCTCGGAGTAGTCCGCGCGCGGTAATTTCGTGGACATTCGCGTGATGGTCCGTCGAAAGATTTCGAACACGTCCGGACCTGCCGGGTCATAGGGGCTGGGCACTTCCACCACCTCATACCCGGCGTCGGCAAGACGGTCAGCCGCCGCCCACACACCGTTTGCCCAGCGCTTATCGACGTCCACCTCAGCATGAAACGGGCTGACAGTGACACCGATGCGAAGGGGGCGCTGGGACCGTCGGAAAACATGCGAGGTTGCGGAAAAGGGCACCCCGGCCAGTAGCGCTGCGTCATCGACTGTGCGAGTGAGAAAAGCGGGCGTGGAGAGATTTCCACCCGCAATATCGTGTGCCGGTTTCAACCCAACGAGGCCACAGCAGGCGGCAGGCACGCGGATGGAACCGCCACCGTCAGAGCCCAGAGCTGCGGGAACGACACCAGTTGCGACAGCCACCGCGCTGCCGCCCGAGGAACCACCGGGAGTGCGTGGCGCGGTATCCGGCTGATTGGACAGCTGATTGGGCGCGGCGAAATAGGGGTTTTCCGGAGCCGGGTAGCCAATCGGCTCGGTGTAGGCCGTCATCCCAACCTCGGAGGTGTGTGTAGTCGACGTGAGGATGGCGCCGCGAGCCAGAAGTTTCGCCACGGGTTCCGAGGTTTCGGTGGCGGTGAAAGCCAAGTTGGCGGAGCCCATCGTGCATTTGACACCGGCGATGGTGAATAGGTCCTTAATCGCCACTGGCAGTCCCAGGAGGTCACGCGGGAGGCCGTGGCTAGCGCGCCGGGCGGCCTCTGATTGAGCAGTGAGGCTGCGTGCACGGTCGACAGCGTGCTCGGCCAAGGACGTGGCAATACCGAAACGGGCGGGATTGGCTGCGGCGTCGTCGGCAAGCGTGACGAATTCCGAAACGATCTCCGATACCGAGATTGCGCTACTGCGCACGGCTTCAGTGAGGGCGCGGGCGGGCATCTCGGAAGAAAAGGTCATGCAATAAGTGTAGAAGCCCTCTAATCTGAGCTTATGACGACGGTTACTTATTTGGGTCCTGCGGGCACATTCACCGAGCAGGCGCTGTGGGACATGGCGCGTGCTGGCGAGATTGATCCGGCAGGGGAATCCGCGGTCAATGCGGTGCCGGTGGATAGTCCCGCGGCCGCGCTTGGAGCCGTGCGCCGAGGGGAAGCGGACTTTGCCTGCGTGGCTATCGAAAGCAGCGTGGACGGTCCCGTCACACCAACTTTTGATGCCCTCGCTGCTGGGCCGGAGCTGCAGGTTTTCCGTGAAACCGAGGTCGGGGTGGTCTTCTCTATCCTGGTCCGTCCCGGTACGACGGCGGAACAGGTGCGTACTTTTGCGACACATCCTGTGGCGTATCCGCAGGTCAAACAGTGGGTGGATGCCAACCTTCCGGGCGTGGAAGTTCATCAGGCCAGCTCCAATGCGGCGGCGGCTCACCAGGTCGCCGAGGGTACCCATGACGCTTGCGCTGCCCCGGCCCGCGCGGGTGAGCTGCTCGGACTTGAGGCGCTGGCCACTGAGGTCGCCGACGTGCGCGGTGCCCGAACCCGTTTCCTACTGGTGGGGCGCCCTGGTGTGCCGATGCCGCGCACCGGTGCCGACCGGACCTCGGTCTCCTTCACGCTGCCGAACCAGCCCGGCACACTGATGCGCGCCATGAATGAGTTCGCAGTGCGACAGGTCAACCTCACCCGCATCGAGTCGCGGCCGACACGCGAGCTCTTCGGCCTCTACCGCTTCTACATCGACTGCAACGGCCACGTTGATGATGCACAGGTTGCGGCGGCTCTCGCGGCACTGCACGAATACGCCGAAGACCTGCGGTATCTGGGATCTTGGCCGGTCGCTGAGGGCGGTCGCCGCAGCATTATGACCCCGCCGCCGGATATCTCCCAGTCAATTGAATGGGTCGACGCGCTCAAGGAAGGACGAAGGTAAAACATGACACCCGCCGCGCCCGAAAATCCAGTTGGACAGCTGCCTTTCCTCGATGACCGCCCAGACCGCCCTGAATCTGTCATGCCGGTTGATTCCCAACGCATCATTTTCATCCGCCACGGGCAGACCACCGGCAACATCAACCGCCGCCTGGATACCGCATTGCCGGGCGCACCGCTCACCGACCTCGGTGTGAGGCAGGCGCGCAGTCTGGGACGTCTTTTGCTTCCCGACGTCCACAGAATCGGTGACATCGTCACATCCCATGCCCTGCGTGCACGCCAAACTGGTGCAGGCGCGGTCGCGAGTCTGCACCACCTGGGAGAGACTTCCGTTCGCATCCGCCATGAGGGTGGTCTCCACGAGATTCAGGCCGGCGACCTTGAGGGGCGCAATGATCGCGATGCGCACATGGAGTACATGCGCGCCTTCTACCAGTGGCTCAATGGGGAGCTGGAGTACCGTCTTCCCGGCGGTGAATCCGGTGCTGACGTGCTGAATCGCTACCTGCCGACGCTACAGCAGCTGCTGGAGCAGGCAGGAGCGACAGGTGGTGAATCCAAGGAGTCCAGGGAGGGTAGCAGCAAGGATGTCGTCATTGTCAGCCACGGCGCGGCTATTCGTCTGATTGGGCAGTATCTGACCGGGGTGGATCCGGAATACGCACTGCGACACCGCATTGCCAATACCGAGCGAATTGAGCTGGTTCCGAACGCAGCGGCCGTCGGCAAGCGTGCTGGCATTGAACCGGGCGCGTGGGATGTGCGTCGCTGGGGCGACAGCGAGTTGCCCTAGAAGGGAGCGAAACGGCGACCGTTACTGCTGACCGTTACTGCTGGCCCTCCTGAATCTCGCGGCGCTTCTGAGCTGCCAGGCGTAGGCGTTCCGTGCGACGCTTGGATTCCTCTTCGTTGATTTCGTTGAGGAGCTCTTCTTCGTCATCATTGATGTTCAAGGCGGCGCGCCCGATAAGGGCAACGGCCGCAGCGACGATGAAGCCGAGCCACGCGTTATCGATATTGGTGAAAAACATCAGAACGATAGTGACACATACGATAACGCCTGCAGCAGAATCAACAATGTTGAGCTGGCGGCCCTTTTTCATCAGGTTTTGCAGCTCTTGATCGACACTTTGATGCTGCGGATTAGCCGGGGTGCCCTGTGAACTCTTGGGGGAGACCTCAGCGGGCAGGTCCGCGAAGAGTGTTTGTAGTTGGGAGCGGGTTTTAGCGACTGCGGCAGCTTCGGCGCGCTTGGAGAATTCATCGACATCCAAGTAGCCGTCAGCGAAATGATTGCCGAGACGCTCCATGGCAGCGTTGCGCTCCCTATCGCCGACCCTGATTTCTGGCTTCTCGCTCGAGTTGTCGCTCATGATTATTAAGGTTACAAGGAAGAAAGCTGCCGTGAAGAAGCCGAGAGGAACGAGACCTCGCAGGGCGGGACACACTTATCCGTAGCCGAGACGGTCCAGATCTTCCTCCTCGAGGCCGAAATAATGCCCGATTTCATGCAGGAGAGTGACCCGAATCTGCTCCACCAGCTCCTCTTCGGTGTGGCTGATGCGGCAGAGCATGTCGCGATACAAGCTGATTTGGTCAGGCGGACCCCAGTGGTTGTTAGAACGCTCGGTCAGAGGTATCCCCTCGTAGAGTCCCAGCAGTGTGGGCTCGTCGAGGTTATACGGGTGAACCTGGATGATGACCTGATCGAGCTGATCGAGAAACTGCGTGGGAATGCGGTCGATGGCCTCATCGACAAGCGCATCGAACCGCTCAGGGCTAACGTCAACCATTTATGGTGCTGCCTCGCAATGTCCTGTTGTTCTACTGTCCTGCGGGAGCGACTGCGTTATCCACAGCGCCTGCTTCAGCACCAGTACTGTCGGCGCCGACCTCACCGACGTCACCTGTGCCAGCGCCAGCGTCACCCTGCTCCTCCCGCAGCGGATTGCGCGGTGGTGGAGCCACGGGCGGCTGGCCGTCGATAGTGAAGGACTCGTTAGCGTGGCCGTTGAGAGTGGAGAATCCGCCCTGGCCATTGTCCTTAATCAACCAGCAATTCACACTGCGCGAGCCAGCATTGAGCGACTCCTGCGACAGGGACGTCCAAAATGGCAACAGCGTTGAGTTATACAGCGGGTCGTCACCGCCGAGGTAATTCTGCGCGAGAGTCACACACTGTTCCGCGAGCACATCATTCTGCTCCTGGTCAGTGGGGACGTTGTCACCGAAATGGTCGCGGAGATTGACAATTCCCGTCGACTCCATCAGGTGATCTTCCACGCAAGGCACCTGGCGGATGGCGCCGCTTTCGTCCAACGTCACGCAGCGGCCGCCCTCGAACACGCGGGACTGGTCCTGCCCGGCCGCAGGACCGGACATGTGCGCCGTGTTGCCGTCTTCATCGACGACCTGGATACCGCACAGGAAGGTTCGATCACCCTTTTCCCACTGGCTAGGCGAAGGAATGATTGGCGCCGTGATAAATCGACCGTCCGGATCGTACTGGCCGCCCAGGTATTCAGTCACGGTGTTGCGACACACGCCATTTTGCAGAGCCACCAAATTGTCCGCTGTCGGGTAGTTGGCAGTTTTTGCGTATTGCCCCGGATGTTCCTCGTAGTCGGCGAGGTTCAGTTTCTTGGCGACCTCATAAGCGTGTGGCTGCTCACAGGGCACGACGCGGAAGTCAGAAACATTCAAATCTTCTGCCAGATTCCAGTCCAGACAGTTGCCCGCGGTTGCGCTGGTGAACGCCGTCGTCTCCTTGTCAACGATGGTCGTCGTTGTCGACGATGACGCGCTTGCCGACGAGCCCTTGCCCCCAAGTGGCCCACTCGGTGGCTCGATGACTCCCGCTTGCAGCGCGAATGCCATTCCCGCGGCGCCGACCAGCATTGCCGTCGACAAAGCGCGCATTCCCCAGCTTCCACGCGAGTTACGGGAAGCGTTGGCATCGTTGCTGGCTGCGGAGGATGCACCAGCGCTGGCATCTGCGCCAGTACCTGCACCGGAGTCAGTGTCTGTGGCGGCAGCGTGCTCGCGATCCTGGTTCATATTGTCATCAGCCATAGTGACCCCATTGTGCACCGCCAATGAGCCTGTGGACAAGGTAACGCTCTGTCCGAGTTTGCGGTCCGAGTTTGCTCAATAACTTCAGGCACTACAATAGTCCGGTATTTGTTCGCTACCCGAGGACCCGAGTCTTGACCTGGACTGCACTACTCAGCCTGCTGGGCGTCCACATTATTGGTATGGCCTCACCAGGGCCTGACGTCTTCTTAATCCTGCGCCTTGCCACCAAATCCCGAAAGCATGCCATCGCAGCGGTTGCGGGTATCAGTACTGGTGCCACGATCTGGATGACCCTCACAGTGTTTGGGTTCGCAGCTGTCATCACCGCCAATCCTTTGCTGATGGGCGTAATCCAGCTCGTTGGTGGCTGTTATCTCATTTACATGGGTATCAGTATGGCCAAGGCAGGCATCAATACCCTCCGCGAACTGCGCGCCGGTGCCGCACCAGCCTTGGGAAGTGAGGCGCTCCGGTCACCGAAGGCGACGTTCCGCCAGGGTTTTTTCACCAACATGTCGAACCCGAAGATTGTTCTCTTCCTCGCGGCAGTGCTTTCACAGTTCATTCCCGCAGGCGCATCCGTGGGGACGCTTGTGCTTTGTACGTTGGTGCTAATCGTCTCCCAAATCGCTTTCTTCCTATTTATCGCAATCGTGGTGTCGACGGATGCCGTCGTCAAGCGAATGGTGCTGGCAGGGCCGTGGATTGACACTGTCGCCGGCGTGATCTTCCTCGTCCTCGGCGCGCTGCTGGTCGCCTCAGGAGCGGAAGCGGCACTCTAGCAAGCCTTGTGCCTGCTTGCCGACGTAAACCAGGTACTCTAGGGGACGTGATTGATCTCAAATTTCTCCGCGAAAACCCTGAAGTAGCCCGCGAGTCCCAGCGCACCCGTGGTGAGGACCCGGCATTGGTCGATCAGCTGCTGGAAGCTGACGCTAAGCGCCGTGAGGTTATTGCCTCCACCGACGCGCTGCGTTCAGAGCAGAAGGGCTTCGGCAAGAAGATTGGTCAGGCGTCGAAGGAAGAGCGCCCGGCCATGCTGGAGAAGGCCAAGGAGCTTTCCGACGCCGTGAAGGCAGCCGAAGCGGAGCAGAAGGAAGCCGAGGCTGAGGTCGAGCGCCTGCAGTACCTGATTGGCAACATCGTTACGGGTGCGCCCGCCGGCGGCGAAGATGACTTTGTCGTGCTGGAGGAAATCGGTGAGATTCCACAGTTCGACTTTGAGCCCAAAGATCACCTGGACCTCGGTGAGTCGCTGGGTCTTATTGATATGGAGCGTGGCGTCAAGGTCTCCGGTTCCCGCTTCTACTTCCTGACCGGTTACGGTGCCATGCTGCAGTTGGCCATGATGAACCTGGCTGCTCAGAAGGCAACTCAGAATGGCTTCCAGCTGATGGTGCCGCCGGTGCTGGTTCGTCCGGAGACCATGTCGGGTACTGGCTTCCTCGGTGCGCACTCCGATGAGATCTACTACCTGCAGGAAGATGACCTCTACCTGGTCGGTACCTCGGAAGTCGCGCTGGCCGGCTACCACTCCAACGAGATTATTGACCTGTCGGAGGGGCCGCGTCGCTACGCTGGTTGGTCTTCCTGTTTCCGTCGTGAAGCGGGCTCTTACGGCAAGGACACCCGCGGTATCCTGCGCGTACACCAGTTCGACAAGCTGGAGATGTTCTCCTACTGTCCGCCGGAGCAGGCGGAGGCAGAGCACCAGAAGCTGCTGAACATGGAGCGCGAGATGCTGGCCGCGGTCGATGTTCCGTACCGCATCATCGATGTTGCTGGTGGTGACCTGGGTGCATCGGCTGCCCGCAAGTTCGATACCGAGGCATGGGTGCCGACGCAGAACACCTACCGCGAGTTGACCTCGACTTCGAACTGCACGACTTTCCAGGCTCGTCGTTTGAAGACCCGCTACCGCGATGCCGATGGCAAGTCTCAGTACTGCGCCACCCTAAATGGCACGCTGGCCACGACGCGTTGGCTGGTCGCCATTCTGGAAAACCACCAGCAGGCCGATGGTTCTGTGGTGATTCCGGAGGCGCTGCGTCCGTTCATGATGGGCAAGGAAGTTCTCGAGCCGGTTAAGTAGGTTTTCGGGGCCTGGGCTGCGGGTTCCGCGGCTCGGGGCTGGTTGCTCGGTTGTTGGCCGGGGCTGGCATGGGGTCGGCGTGGGGTCGGGCTCGTTCTGCAGAGAAAGTGCCTAAGTTTATGACACTTTTCGGCCAATTTTTGGTTCGAATCTGTCATAAACTTAATCAGTTTCTGGTTGTGGTCGGGTCGGTGAGCTACGAGACGGTCGTTTTGTCCACGTCAAGACCAGTTTTCTATGTGCATGGAGAAAATTCGCGAGAGAGTCTAAGCGGATTTCCTTCAGCTAAAGCCGTTGACTTATAGCTCTTTGTGCTGCAGTACTGCAATTGCAATGCCGAAAAGTACAACGGCGATGGATAATCCAGTGATCACCGGCTGCGGAGCAACACTTTGTCCCGCGAGAACCGCATCGGCTTGTTTCAGGATTCCCGCTGGATTCCATGAATCTGCAGGAGCCCAAGTACTTAAGACTTGTAAGAGCATTCCCGTGCCGACGGCTGCGCCAGCTGCGCCCACCTGAGAAAACGACGCTACACCTACGAGAAATGCGGCAGCCACGACAAGTGCCATTACGACGAACCACGTAAGTAGCGCATAGAAGATTTGCAGAATTTGGACGTCCCCGTAGATTGCGAACGTGATGGCAACGTTGAGTATTGTGGCGATGACGATTGTGGTTGCCGGAATAAGCAGCGCGCAAAGAATTTTGGAGACCATGAATTTCCATCGCGGCACATGACGGGTCAGACTAAATAAGTACGAGCCATCGCTGAGCTCGCTTGCTGCACATGAGCCAGAAACTATAGCTACAACCAGGAGGAACACCTGGTTGAGATCTTTAATCCATTGAGCATGAGCAGTGCTGTACGTCGGTTTAGGTAAGGTGTCAGCGATGGCAGCGAGTTCAGCCCCGCCTAATGTCTGGACAATCTCCTTTAAATAGTGGGCAATGAAAGGCCCCGAAACGGCGAGGAGCAATGCCGCGGTAGCTAGTAATGGGAGTCGCCATGTGCGCAAAATCTCTTCTGCATCTTTGCGTAACAAAGCTGGGAAGACTGCCTCTGTATGAGTCCGCGATGCAGTGGTCCTACACGGTGCGGTGGTAGTTTGAGGTGTCATTATTCTCTTCCGGTAGTCGCAATGAATACTTCTTCGAGGCTGCGGTGCTCTGGCTGAGAGCTTTCGACGACCCAACCGGAATGGTTGATTGCTGACTGCAGCCTTGATGAGGTTGAAGGTTTGTCTTGTGGGCCTGGGGAAACCACTAGATGCAGTCTCTCGCTTGTGGGGGTGAGCAGGTGGTTCAGAGGCCCCTCTGCGACGATTTTTCCGTCGTGCAAAATGCCAACGCGGTCACAAATCTTCTCCGCATCATTAAGTAAATGTGTGGAAAAAAGCACTGTGGCCTGGCCGCGGAGGGCTTTAATCATAGAGAGAACGTCGTATCGCCCAATCGGATCGAGTGCCGATGTTGGTTCATCGAGGATGAGTAGCTCGGGAGCGTCGATAAGCGCTTGTGCAATTCCCAAGCGTTGACGCATTCCTCGAGAAAAATCCATAACTCTTTGGGACTGTCCTGTGAGTTTCGCGAGGCTGAGCAGTAACTCAACTCGGTTATCGAGCACAGCGCCGCGGAGTCCGCAGAGGCGTCCGCAGTACTTAAGGAATTCGTCAGCTCGCATCCACGGATAGTAACTGGGAACGTCAGGGAGGAAACCGACACGCTTGGCGGTAGTTTTTAGTTCGCCAGAGTCGATGCTGGTCAGTCCTAAAATTGCCCTGATTGCGGTAGTTTTTCCAGAGCCATTGCGTCCGAGAAAACCATAGATTTCGCCGGGCTCGAGTGCGAGTGAAACTCCATCGAGCACAGTCTTTGAACCAAAGGATTTATGTAGGTCAGTGACTTCGAGCACGGTCATTATTCCTGCCTTGAGCTGTGCGATGAGTCGTTGGCATAGATTTTGTTAACGATGTCAGTTGCAGATTCCTGTGATTCTTCGTGGTAGTCAACTGTTTCTGTGCGGCTGAACCCAGTGGTCAGAAAAATAATTGGTCCAATGAAGTTCACGACTATGACGATGACCACCCATGCAGTTTTGGGAAAGTAGCGGATACGTTTTGCGGGGGTGCGGGCCAATACAACCAAAGAAAGTGTCAGCAGTACTAGCTGGACAATTGCGGCGATAATGATTACATACGACGGCATGATCTAAGCCACCCCAGCTTTCTTCCACGTAGCCTTCAGCCCGGCGAAGAGAGGTAGGGCAAGGCATGCGGCCGAAGCCGCGACCGATGCCACGGCAACACCAGCTTGGACTAATGCCGGATTGGTCTTGGAGTTTTCTTCCGAGAGGACGCCGATCAGCTGAGATGGCGCAATTGTGCTTGCGAGCGCGCCTAGAGACGCAACGCGCAGAGTATCTTCGCGGTCATCTGTCTTGAGCAGCGAAACAGCTGAAAGTCCAGCCCCGGCCGTAGAAACCACGAAGGGAAGAAGCAGAGTTTCCTTCGGTGCTGTCTTCTGAACTGCCTCGCCGTTTAGCTTCCATTTTGTGTGGACTTCTGCAGGCAACTGCTTCCAGGACATAGCCAGTGCGACTCCGTGCGCAACCGTCACGGCTGCGGGGAGGAAAGCGGTCGCCTGCATTGCGCGATCTGGAATTTCAGAGATAACCTCACCGTCAATATCGTCCGGTCGGACAATCCCCAGCTTGGTCGCTACTGCAGCCCAATTGATAGACCAGCCAAAACCCAACAGGTGAGGCTGGAGGATCCGCGGGTCGTCCATGTTCCACAGGGAAGCGCGACCGCTTTTGGTAAATACCCGAAGCGGTTTGGAGAGGTACCTGCGCAAGGTGCTTGGTTCACCAACCTGTTCGGCTACGCAATTTGCGTAGTCGGTCGCCGTTCCCAGCTCTTCGGTCAGGTCCGCGTGGACGTCGTTAAGCTCTTGCAGAAGACTCTCCTGCTCGGCGATGATCGCCTTGCGTTGTGCGTGCGATATGCCGATTTCGCGCAGTTTGTGGTCAATGGCGGTGAGGTAGGTGTTCATTGGGGCTCCTCGGAAAATAGTGCGGTCATGTCGGCGGATAGGTTGATGAAGTCCTGATGTAGCTGCGTGAGTGTTTGCTTTCCTTTATCAGTCAGTGAGTAGTACTTGCGCGGCGGCCCCTTGGGGGATTCCTCCCAGCGATTGCTGATCAAGCCGTTGGTGGTCAGCCTCGAGAGCAGGGGGTAGACGGTTCCCGCAGGCGCGCTGAGGTGGGGGTAGACGTTGAGCTTTGCGACGAGTGCCGCGCCATAGAGCTCTTCGCGAGAAATCAGCTTGAGAATGGCGAGCTCAAGTACCCCTTTCTTCAGTTGTGTCTGTGGACGTTTGGGCATAGCGTTGTGCTTTCTTTCCGGCGGTATGGAGGAATCTGCCCGGGCAGAATGCTCTTCATACCTAGTACCTTGTAATACCAACTATACGCACAGTAGTTTGTATTGCCAAGTACTGGATGCTTTATACGGCGCGGAGAGGGCAGGGCAAAGAAAATGAGGGGCAATTGCCAGAAGGCAATCGCCCCTCATTCCACCGGGTTAGCTCTATGAAGAGCTCGTAACTGCTAGGGAGTGGCTCGGTTCTTTTTTAGCGTTCAATTAGATACGTGCATCAAGCCAGGCAATAGCCGTCGCAATGGCCTCGTGCTGTGCCGGCTCGTTGAAGGTCTCGTGGAACTGGCCTTCAAACTCGATCAGCTGCTTGTCGGTGGACGAGATGCCGTTGTACCAGTCGCGCGAGAAGAACGGCGGCACAATCTCATCCTGGCCACCCATCATGACCAGGGTCGGCTCAACAAAGTCGACGGAGTTGGTGCCGTTGTAGGTGGCGGCAAAAGCCATCTGCTGAGCCATGCCGAGCGAGAGCTTGGAGTTGTTGTACGGATCAGTTTCGTACTCATCACGCACTGCCTGCGAAGAAGAGGTCTTCGAACCCAGCGGGTTGCCAAGCTGAATCAAGTCGCTGCCGGGTAGTGATGGCACGCGCATCTCGGTGCGGTGCGGCACTTCCTTGAGCATGCGAGTGTTGAATGTGGTCATGTCCTGGAATGGCAGGCGCTGGTAAATCGTCGGCTGCGCCTCGCGCTGGACATCGGTCATGGCCTCTGGGGTGATGGTTTCGCCCTCGTCCGTGCCACCGTAGGGGTTGAAAAGAGCGCCACCACCGTTGGCGACAATGCCATCGACACTGCCCGGGTACTTGATGCCGTGGAAGTCCACGGCAAGGCCGCCCATGGAGTGGCCGAGCAGGAAGGTCTTCGTGCTCGGGTGATCCGCCTTGGCCTTTTCGACGAGCATGTGCAGGTCATCGACAAGCGAGTGGAAATCATCAATATGACCACGGGCAACTGGGGTTCCTTCGACCTGGCCCGAGTGGCCGTGCCCACGGTGGTCAATGCGGTAAACGTTGTAGCCGGCGTTCAGCAGCTTGCCGGTTACCCACTCGTAGCGACCCAGGTGTTCTGCAGCGCCATGCACGACGACGACAGTGGCTTTGGCATTCGGGATGGTGTTGGACTTCCAGTAAATCTGGGTGCCCTTGCCATCCTGTGAGGTCATGTAGCCGTCGGTGACCGTAACGTGGCGTCCGTCAACCGTAGTGGTTGGTGCCGGGGTGGTGGGCAGCTCGACCATTGCAGTGGACTGCGGGTCGGGAGTTGGTTCCAGCGGGTTCTTGATGAAGTCCGTTGGGGCTGCTGATGCTGCCGGGGTGGCCAGGGCCAAAGTCAGGGCGGTGGTCACACTCGCAGTGAAAATTGATGCGCGACGCATGATTGCTCTTTTCTGTTTTCAATCGAGGAGTGGATGATAGTTATAATAATTTTATTATAACAAACAAGCCCTGAATTTATAATAAAAATAGCCCGGAAAACCGAATAGGTTTTCCGGGCTATTTTTCGGCTCTTACGAGGACTTATTCAGGCTTCGGTGCCTCCTCAGCATCCGTATCCTCGATCCAACCGTAGGTGCGTTCAACGGCACGGTTCCACTGGTGGAACAGGCGATCGCGCTCTTCGGCCTCCATCTTCGGATGCCACTTCTTGTCAATCGTGATGTGAGCCTTGACCTCATCCAGGTTCGACCAGAAGCCAATGCCAAGGCCCGCAGCGTATGCCGCACCAAGAGCCGTGGTTTCAATGTTGTTCGGGCGTGTGACAGCGACATTCAGGATGTCGGACTGGAACTGCATGAGGAACTCGTTCATGGTCATGCCACCATCAACGCTCAGCGTTGTGATGTCCGTGTCGGATTCTGCGACCATGGCGTCGAGGACCTCGCGGGTCTGGTACGCAGCAGCCTCCAGCACAGCACGGGCAATGTGGTGTCGGTTGACGAAACGGGTCAAACCGACGATGACGCCACGAGCGTCCGGCTGCCAACGAGGTGCAAAAAGACCGGAGAAGGCCGGCACGATGTACACGCCGCCGTTATCCTTGACGCTCTTTGCCTTGTTCTCAATGGATGCCGCATTCGGAATCATCTGCAGCTCGTCACGCAGCCACTGAACAAGTGCACCGCCCATGGAGACGGAGCCCTCGAGAGCGTAGACCGGCTTCTCTCCCTCGACCTGGTAGCAGACGGTGGAGATGAGTCCGTGGTCAGACCACTTCGGCTTCTCGCCAGTATTCATTAGCATGAACAGCCCAGTGCCGTAGGTGTTCTTGGTGTCGCCCTCGCCGAAGCAGCCCTGGCCGAACATGGCGGCCTGCTGGTCGCCGAGGATGCCAGTAACCGGTCGCCCTGCAAGAGAGCCACGGGCACGGATATGGCCGAAGTCGCCTACCGACGGTCGGATGTCAGGCAGCATCGACATCGGAATGCCAATTTCACGGCAAATGTCCTCATCCCACTCGAGGGTCTTGAGGTCCATCAGGAGAGTACGGGAGGCGTTGGTGACGTCGGTTGCGTGAACTGCATCTTCGCCGTTGTCGCCCTCTGCGCCACCGGTGAGATTCCACAGCAGCCAAGTATCGATGGTGCCGAAGAGCAGGTCGCCAGCCTCAGCCTTTTCGCGAGCTCCCTCGACGTTGTCGAGAATCCAGCGCACCTTCGGGCCGGCTGGGTAGGAGTTGATACGTAGGCCCGTGGTCTCACGCCAGCGGTCAGCGCCTTCATCCCCCATGAGTTCCTTGCAGATCTCATTCGTGCGGGTGTCCTGCCAGACGATGGCGTTGTAAACCGGTTCACCAGTGTTCTTGTCCCAGACGACAGTGGTTTCACGCTGGTTGGTGATGCCAATTGCTTCAACATCCTCAGAAGGCAGGTCGACATCGGCGAGAGCTTCGCTGACTACTCGACGGGTGTTGGCCCAAATCTCCTGGGCGTCGTGCTCGACCCAGCCCTCTTCCGGGAAAATCTGCTTGTGTTCCATCTGCGCAACAGTGACGATCTCTGCGTCATGGTTGAAGATGATGCAGCGGGTGGAAGTAGTTCCCTGGTCAATAGCGAGGACGTATTTGCTGTGCATCATGGGGATACTCCTAGAGAAATTGTGTGTGAATGTGAGTGTTCAGGCTTGCGATATTTTATTGTGCGATAACTCTCATATTCCCGTTATCCGATGGCAAAGGCAAGAGCGCCTGCAGCCACGGCTGCCAGCATCGGTGCGACAATCGGAACCCATGCGTATGCCCAGTTCGCATCGCCCTTGCCCTTAATCGGGAGCACGAAAGCGTAGGCCAAACGGGGGCCGAGGTCACGGACAGGGTTGATGGCGTATCCGGTCGGGGAACCAAGGGAAAGTCCAATCGACACAATGATGAACGAGACACCGAAGTAGGTCAGCGGACCAAGCTCGCCGCCGGCTGGGCCGAACAGGATGAATGCGAGCAGAACGAACGTCGCGATGAACTCGGTGACGGCATTCCAAAAGTTATTTGGGTGAACCGGCGCGGTGAAGAAGTTGCCGCCAGTTTCGGCATTCGCATTGGTTGGGTTGCCGTTTTCGTCGACACCATTGGCGTCGAACAGCTGCTTCAAAGCGGCCCAAGCCAGGATTGCACCTACGAATGCGCCCAACAGCTGACCTGCAACATAGTACGGAACCAGGTCCCATCCCAGGCTGCCCTTGATGGCCAGGGCAACGGTTACCGCAGGGTTCAAGTGCCCACCGGATACGTCGGCAATAGATGCACCAGCGAAAACAGCCATACCCCAGCCGAAGGCAATGCCCAACCAGCCTGCATTTGCAGCGCGGGTTGTCCGGAGGTTGATAGAAGCACAGACTCCGTTACCGAGGAGGATTAGAATGGCGGTTCCGAAAAACTCCCAGAGGAATGCCTGGGATCCTGTGATTGTCTCCATGAGATGTAGAAACTCTCTGTGAGTCGTGACCGGGCGAGGTCACGATGAATCTTGCAACGTAAATTCTTTGGGTATAAGAAATGCCGGCGAGAACGGATTTTTCGCCGGCACTTTTATTTCGACCCCATCAGTCCCTTGAAGTGCGAAGCCGTTTTCCCAAGAGGGAAACCTATTTCGTTGTGGCTACAGCGTTGGTGGCCATTTGAGCACTAACTCGTACGGCCACCGGCGGAGGGGAGGGGCGAACTAGCGGTCGAGGCTGACGTCGACATCCGCGCGAGTTTCCACTGCATGAGCAGCAATCTCGTTAGCGGCCTTGTCAGTCAGCTCACGTTCAGCTGCCAGGGTTGCTTCGACACGCTCGATGAAGACCTTAATCTCCTTCTCCATCGTGTCCTTGTCCCAACCCAGAGCTGGGGCAACCAGTTCAGCGGTGGCCCGGGCGCTGTCGACACCGCGGTGTGCGTACTCCATGGAGACACGCAGGCGGCGCTCCAGGATGTCGTCGAGGTGCATTGCGCCTTCGTGAGTCACTGCGTAGAGAACCTCAGCGCGCATGTACTGCTCAGCAGCCTCCAGTGGCTCGAGAAGGGACTTGTCCTCGGCTGTCGGAGCCAGAACCTCGTAGATGAGGGAGCCGTAACGGTTGAGCAGGTGCTCGACCTGCTTCTCGGTGATACCGAACTGCTTGGCCAGTGCTGGCTTCTGGTTGTTCAGTGCGTGGTATCCGTCAGCGCCGAGCAGCGGGACATCTGCAGTGACGGACTCCGGTACCTTGCGTGGGACGTCCTGGACTGCAGCGTCGATGGTGTCAGCACCGATGACGCGGTAGGTGGTGTACTTACCGCCTGCGACGGAAACCATGCCCGGGGCAACGTGGGCAACAGCGTGGTTGCGGGAGAGGTTGGTGGTGGAGTCGGAGTCGCCTTCCACCAGTGGACGCAGACCCGAGTAGACACCGACGATGTCGTCGTAAGTAATTGGACGGCGAACCTTGGCGTTGACGTGATCGAGGATGTAGTCGATGTCAGCGCGGGTAGCTGCCGGGTTGGCCAGGTTCATGGTCCAGTCGGTGTCGGTGGTACCGATAATCCAGTACTCACCCCACGGAATCACGAACAGGACGGACTTCTCGGTCACGAAGGTCATTGCCACCGAGCCCTCAAGAGCGGACTTCGGAATAACAATGTGGACACCCTTGGAGGTGTGGACGCGGAACTTGCCCGTGACGCCAGCCAGCTTCTCAATCTCATCGGACCAAATACCGGTGGCATTGACGAAAACGCTGCCGCGGATGGTGGTGGTGGCGCCGGTGTCGGTGTCAAGGAGCTTCGCGCCGACGATGCGCTCGCCTTCCTTCACGAAGTCGACAACCTGAGTGGAGGTGCGGACGTCAGCGCCGAAGTGAGCAGCGGTGCGCAGGACAGTCATGGTGTGACGGGCATCGTCAACCAGAGTGTCGTAGTAGCGAACGCCGCCGACCACGGCATCTTCCTTCAGTCCCGGAGCCTGCTTCAGGGTCCCCTTGCGGGAGTAGTGCTTCTGCATCGGAACCTGCTTGGCGCCACCCATGACGTCGTAAAGGAAGAAGCCCGATGCCATGAACGGGCGCTCCCACACGCGGTGGGTCAGCGGGAAGACGAAGCGCAGTGGCTTAACCAGGTGCGGTGCCAGGTGCGACATGGACAGTTCGCGCTCGCGCAGGGATTCAGCTACCAGGCGGAAGTCCAACATCTGCAGGTAGCGCAGACCGCCGTGGAACATCTTGGAGGAGCGGCTGGAGGTACCGCCTGCGAAGTCACGAGTTTCAATGACCGCAGTCTTCAAACCACGGGTTGCGGCATCGAGCGCAGCGCCAGCGCCTACAGAACCGCCGCCGATAATGACGACGTCGTATTGCTCGGTACCGAATTTCTCCCAGGTCTTTTCATGCTGTTCCTTATTTAGAACTGCAGATGGGGCGAGAGATGAAGAGGACGACATTTTCCAATCCTTCCCGGTGGGGGCGTTGATTTTTCGTCGAAGAGAATTTCTCGGCTCACGGCTCAGGTTACCAAAACTCGGCTTACTTGTAAGCGGTAACTTACGGTTACGTAGATATAAACAATGGGTCAAAAAGCCAAGAAAACCCGCCCCAAAATGTTGTCTGGTTTTCCGCAGGTAGATAGGTATGTTAATAGAGGTTTACTGCTTTTAGAATGAATGCCCGCCAGCGGAGCCCACCCCATAACGGGGGTGGTAAAAGCGACTATGGGGTGTACCGGGACTGTATGACAGGTGCGCAGTACGCGCAAGGGGGATGTACCTGGTTTTTACACATAGATCTGGGCCTGTAACGACATTTATTCATGGGTCTCAGATACCAGCACATATTGCCCCGCTAAGGGGTGCGAAAGATTGTAGAGTAAAGGCCATGTTCAAGGATCCTGTGTACTTAACGATTATCGGATTGGCGCGCACCGTTTTCTTTGCCCAAGGTTTGAAGTTCACCGTTAAGGGCTGGGAAAACGTGCCGAAAGACTCTGGCGCCGTTCTCGTTACTAACCACACCGGATACATGGACTTCACCTATGTCGGTCTTCCATTCCGCAAGCACCGCCGTTTTGTCCGTTTTATGGCGAAGAAGGAAGTCTTCGACCATTCGATCGCAGGACCAATCATGCGTGCTTGTAAACACATTCCGGTCGACCGCACCGACGGCTCCAAGTCTTTCGAAGAGGCCTGCGCAAAGCTGGAAAACGACGAGTTGGTAGGCATCTTCCCGGAGTCGACTATCTCTCGCAGCTTTGAAGTCAAGAATCTGAAGTCCGGTGCGGTGCGTATGGCGCAGCGCACCGGCAAGCCCATCATCCCAGTGCTGATTGTGGGATCCCAGCGCGTGTGGACGAAGGGGCACCCCAAGCATCTCGGCCGCAGCAATACTCCGATTCATATTACGGTTTTGCCGCCGTGGACCCCGGAGGGCGATCCGGCAGAAGCCACCGAAAAGCTACACGAAATCATGGATCAGGGTGTCCGTCAGCTCTGGGACGAGTACGCAGCTGAAGAAGGTCCCCTGCCGAAGGGCGCCTACTGGGTACCGGCTCGCCTTGGCGGCGGCGCACCGACTTTCGAAGAGGCCCAGGCAGAGGACCTGAAAGTCGAAGAAGAGCGTCAGCGTATCCGTCATTTGCGTGGTGATCTGGCCGCATTCAAGGAAAAGCTAGCCGAGTCGGCACGTGAATTCGGCGATAGTGCGCGTGAGTTCGGCGATCAGACCAGGCAGCAGTTCCTCGATGCCTCGCAAACTATGAGCGCGGAGTCTGCTCGCCGAAGGGAACAGACGACCGCCTTGTTGGCGCAGTTCCGTCAGTCTGTGGAACAGATGGCTGATGATGTCGTCGCCGGTGCTAAGGAGAGCAAGGAGTCCGTGCGTACGGCCACGGATTCGATGCGCGTGACGTTCCGCGAAGCGTACGTGCAGCTAGAGAAAGCCTCCGCCTCCGGTGTCGAGCAGACGCAGCAGACCGTTTACCGTCTTATCGGCCAGTCGATGATGATTCGCGACAAGCTTCCACAGCGCTTGAACAGGCTCATCACCGCTCAGCCGGAGACGTTCATCTTCGATTACCCCGCATCGCTTGCCGACGACGCGGGCAATATCAGCGAAGAAACCATGAAGGCCTTGCAGCAGCTCGGCGATGCCGGAGCCACAATCGTTGTTCTGCACGAACCGGGAGATAAGCCGAATCTATCGGCTTTGGAGTCGGTTGACCTGCAGGTCGTGGAACTCCCGGAGGGCGCCAGCAAGCTGGACGTCACAAATGCGGTGGTTAGCACGCTGCGCAAGCAGGCTCGCAAGGAAGAAACCGCGATTCTTTTTGCCGGTCGCTCGAACTTTGAGGAAGCCACACAGCGTGTCGGCATGCCGGTAGTTACGGCCGATGCGGACTGGTCCCTGCTGAAGAACGCGGATTGGGTAATCGACACGGTCGAGCATGGGGGAGTAGCCGCAACGCTGCAGTTGTTGCACGACCGGTTCTGCGATGACGGTGAAGATGACAACAGTGAGGACGGCAAGTAGTTCGAAGTGACCGAGAGACTACATCCACTACTCGTAGCTTCGGATATTGACGGGACGTTCATCGACTCGCGGGAGCGGGTAACTCCCCGCCTGCGACAGGCCGTCACGCGAATGCTACGCCGCGGAACCCCGTTGGTGCTGGCCACGGGAAGGCCGGCTCGGTGGTTGCAACCAGTGCTCGAGCAGCTGCCGGTTCAGCCGTTGTGCGTGTGTGCCAATGGCGCCGTGATTTACGACTCCGGCCGTGATGAAGTGGTTGCCGCCAACACACTGAAGCCGGAGACGCTGCGATACGTCGTCAAGCATGCGCGCGAAGCGGCGCGATCCATCGGTGGAATCGGCATTGCGGCAGAGCGCGCTGGGACGTCGGCGAATGATGCCATCGATGAGCTTTTTGTGGTGGCGCCGTCCTATGACCATGCGTGGGAATCGGATGAGCACGGTGAGCTTGCTGAAGAGGCCGTGTTGTCAGAACCCGCGACGAAACTCTTGCTGCGAAACTCAGATGTGAACAGTGCCCAGCTATATGAGCTGGTCACTCCCGCAATTGACGCGAGCTTGGCGCACGTGACCTACTCCATGCCGGACGGGCTGTTGGAGGTGTCCGCGCCGGGCGTGACTAAGCGCGCCGGGCTGGAATACGTGTCTGAACTGGTCGGAGCGACCGCGAAAGATGTGGTCTGCTTCGGTGACATGCCGAACGATATCGAGATGCTGTCGTGGGCGGGCACGGGTGTGGCCATGGGCAATGCGGCTGACAACGTCAAGGAGATTGCAGACGAAATCACCGCCACCAATGATGATGACGGTGTTGCTCGTGTGCTGGAGCGCTGGTTCTAGCTAGCCTCGAGGGTTTCCTCGCGCCAGCTAGCTCACCCAGCGCTCGACAGCGTTTACTTCAGCTCGGTCTTGACTTCGCCGGTGGTGCGGTCGAAGGTGATTGAACCGTTCTGGAACTCAGCGCGCTCGATGTTTCCATCGACCACCTGGGTCTTCGTCGGAGCGCCCAGCTTGCCGACCTCGAAGCCCTGGCGGGCCCACTCATCAGCAATCTTGCCCCAGATAGCGTGAGCGCCGGTGGTGTCGGAGTCGGTGATTACGCCGTTGGAGAACTTCACGTAGCGCAGGGCATCGGCCTGGCCAGCATTGTTCGCCACGGTAGAACCGCTCTGGATACCGGACATTGCGTAACCGAGAACGGAGCCCATTTCCTCGGAAACTTGGCGCCATTCGGCAGCCAGGTCGTTCTGCTCATTGATAGTGATGATCTGGTCAATCAGGACCGGCAGGTCAGCGATCGACGGGCCGTTTTCAATCGAGCGTCCAACGGCACCCAGAATCGCATCGGCGGTCTGTCCGAGCCCCGGTGCGCCGAGCATGCCCAGCGCCGAGGCCAGCATCGAACGTGCACCCGAGACTGTCTCCAGAGCTTGTGCCTTCTGCTGCTCGTCGGATGCGCTCGGCGAGGAGGAGTTGCTCTGCTCGCTTGCCGACGGTGCGGAGGAGTCAGCCGTAGCAGTGTCACTGGTGTTCGTGGCGTCGGTTGGCTCCGAGGTATCCGAAGTGCCCGAGGTGGTCGAGTCGGAGCTCGACGTTGTCGACGAAGTGGTGCTCGATGCGCTCGATGCGCTCGAGGACTTCTCGGAGGACGAGGTCGTGGACGTACCCGTCGATGCCGAGGTGGTCGAAGTGGTCGAGGTAGTAGAGGTCGACGTGCTCGACTCGGTCGATTCGCTCGACTGCGAGTCTGTGTTCTCGGTGGTCTTATCGTCCTTTTCATCCTGCGGAACGAGGAGATCAATCAAGCCGTCAGGGCCCTCATTATCAATCTTTCCGCTGGTGAGAGAGTTGTACTTCTTCTCGGCAATCGAGCGGATCTTGCTCATCTGGGCGTAGCCAGCATCACCTGGGCAGGTGGTGTTACCAACGTCGCGGTGCGCGAAGATTGTCGGCAGAGTGACCTGCTGGCCGTATCCATACTTGGCGTAGCTGGTGCCACCCGAAGTCATCTGAATCTGGCCGGTCGGCTTAATGCCGGCGACCTTCAGGCGCCAACCAATCATATTGCCCACCGAGTTCAGTGCGGCCTCGCTGGGAGCAACCGAAGAGTAGTTACCCATCATGGAGATGCCGAAAGTACCGGTGTTGAAGCCACCTGCGTGTGCGCCCTGGACATTCTTATCCAGCCCACCGTAGCGGCCCTCGTAGATGTTGCCGTACTTGTCGACAAGAGCGTTGTATCCGATGTCGCACCAGCCCAGAGTCTGTGCGTGGTACTGGTAGATGCCGCGGACGATACCAGCGGACTGGCTCTCGGTGTAGTTGTTTGAACCAGCGGTGTGGTGCACGGTGGCACCGACAAGCTTGCTGTCGTAGTCCGCGCCCTTACAGCGGTTGTTTTCGTTGGCGCCCCAGCCGGCACGGGTAATGACCTTCGGCATGCCCGTGACATTCTTGGCATCCACAATTGGGTCGATGCCGGATGCAGCAGCCTGGCCGTCGATTAGCACTGCGTCGACCTGGTCGATTGGCAGTTCATCGGCGACCGGTTCGATGTCCGTCCACTTCACTGGGAGATTCGGCGAGTCCAGATTTGCAGCGTCGTTAGCGCTCGGAGCAGTCGGGTCATCGAGTGCGTCCCCAGGAGCTGCATCCGGAGTCAGCTGGTAGTCGGAAGCGGCCTCGGCGACATCCTTGGCAGCATCCGTAGCGGAATCCTTTGCATCCTCTACGGCCTTCTTCGCGCCCTCAGCATTAATTTCGTCGAGGTTGAGCTTGGATAGATCCAGCTTCTCAGCGCCCTTGATGTCCTTCAGATCCACGCCGGAACCCGGACCGAAGATGTTAAGTCCGTGGGTGGAAACCTGAACGCGCTTGGTTGGCTCGATGTAGATGAGCTCCGTTCCGTTCAGGCCGTTGCCATTGCCTTCAGCGGGGTAGTCCGGGTCAACGCTGAACCAGTCGGACCAGGAGCCGTCTGCTCGCTCGGCGCGGACGAAGCTGGCGATATCAGGGTCACCGGCCCACGTCAGCGCAAACTGGGAAAACTCAGTATCGGAGGTAATTTCCTTGACGACACCGCGGTTGGGATGAGCTTCGTCGGCAAGCGACTGCGTTGCGATTGCTGCATCTTCGACGAGAACGGAGACGCTGTCTGCAAGCGACTTGCTCTGGACAACCGGGTCGATGGGGCCGGCGCCGTTTTCCTCAATGAGGTCATAAGCGGCACCTGCGCCGACAACGGCAACGGGTGTCAGGGCAAGGGTCGCCACGGCAGCGAGTACCAAGGATTGCTTGGCACCTGCGCGGCGATTGATGCGGCGGCGACTAAACACGGTAATAACTCCTGGGTGATTACGAAAATCTGGTGTTACACCACAAATGTGATGTGGTTATGCCTGGATTAGATAAGCGGGGGCTTAGTTCTGAGGTGCGAACCAGGCCTGCGTAGCTTCGGCAGGGTTGGTTGGCAGGGATTCAGTTAGAAACTCACCAACAACCTCGCCTGGCGTGGGCGTTTCCACGTTTCCGAGGGAACCGCCGTTGTCGCCCGACTCGCCGGTGCCCGGAATCGGCGGAATGCTGGCGGCCTCTCCGTCCTGGTTGTTCGGATCCGTCGAGCGGCCGGCGATATCCGCTCCACCGGCACCATCAAACTTGGCTTTGGCTGCAGCGCGGATGGCATCCATCTGCTGGTAGCCGAAGGTGCCCGGGCAGGAGGTGTAGCCGGTGTCGCGGTGACCGAAGATGGCCGGGAGGTTCACGGTCTGGCCGGAGCTGTAGCGTGCCTTCGAGTAGCCGGCGCTGGTCAGCGCGGCGGTGGACATCGGATCGACGCCACCGACCTTCATGCGCCAGCCGACCATCTCGCCGAGTGCGGTGACGGCCGCATCCGGAATCTCCAGCTGGTCGTGATTGCCCATCACCGAGATACCGAAGGTGCCGTTGTTGAAGCCACCTGCGTGTGCGCCCTCGATGTTCTTGTCCAGGCCACCGTAGCGGCCCTCGTAGATGTTGCCGTACTTATCGACCAGCGCGTTGTAGCCAATATCGCCCCAGCCCAGCGTATTTGCGTGGTAGGCATAAATGCCACGGACAATGGCTGGTCCCTGGGACTCTGAGTAGTTATTGGAACCCGCGGTGTGGTGGATGCACGCGCCCTTGAAAGTGCTGTAGGAGCTCGAACCGCTGCGGATGGACTCATCTGCGCCCCACGCTGCACGGCTGATTACATTTGGCGCGCCGGCAATCGACGACTCGTACGCAACTGGCTGAATAACCTCGCCGACCTGCTCTACGCCGTCGATGAAAACTGCCTGGACAGCGTTGAGGGACAATGCGGCCGTAGCGCTGACGAGGTCCTGCAGGGAACCGCCGATAGTGGCGGGGTCAAGGTTGTCGATACCAATGATGTTGCGGGGATCCAGGCCTTCGAGGAGGTTCAGGCCGACAGTCGACACCTGCACGCGACGGGTGGGCTCAACGAACAGCAGCTCGGTGCCGGACTGCCCGGAGTTATTCATCGGACCGTGTGAATCAGCGTGGAACCACGGGCCAAAGCTGCCGTCTTCGCGCTCGGCGCGAACGTAGAGCTGCAGATTGTCATCGCCCGGCCAGGTGAGTGCGAACTGGGAGAACGGTTCGTCGCGGGTGATGTCCTTCACGAATCCGCGAAGCGGGTGCAGGGCATCGGTAATGGCATGGGTGCCGACGGCTGCGTCGTCAATCATCATCGTGACAGCGTCAACCAGCGGCGATGTTGAGATCTTGGCCGCGATGGGGCCTACGCCTGGGCTTTCAACCAGAGTAGGGGCCTGGCGAATACCCCATGTTGCTAGCGGAGCTGCGGCAGTAGTAGCTGCCAGTCCATAGAGGAAGGTGCGACGGCCCATCGACGGGGCATTGATGCGACGGCGAGTTGGCACGGTAAAAGCTCCAAAAAAATGGGGTACAGGGTTATCGACCCGAGGTCTACCCGGGGTCGAAAGGAAGGAAAGTTGCAAAGCAACAGAAAATTCTGAGGAGGATGTTACCAGTGTGACTAAAAAAATCTAGTGAGACATCTGTGTTTCTTCGTTAATTTTGGGAAAATTATCAAATAATGTGACCAAACGAACGTTGGGCTGGGCTCACGTGGACGTCGTAAAGCCCGCGTGTACACCCGCAAACCGGATGGAAATGCAATAGGTTTTAAGGCGTGAGTAGCGAAAAGAACACCACTGCCAATGAATTTGCTCCGAAGTCCCTACAGGACATCAAGGACAACACCTACGACCTCATCGTGGTCGGTTCGGGTTTCTTCGGTTTGACCGTTGCTGAGCGGACCGCCACTGAGCTGGGTAAGCGCGTGCTCGTTGTCGAACGCCGCAACCACATCGGCGGCAACGCCTACTCGGAGGCAGAGCCGGAGACTGGCATCGAGGTGCACAAGTACGGTGCGCACCTGTTCCATACCTCTAATAAGAGGGTGTGGGACTACGTCAACCAGTTCACGGACTTCACCGACTACCAGCACCGCGTGTTCGCTATGTACAAGGGCACCGCGTACCAGTTCCCGATGGGGCTGGGGCTGATCAACCAGTTCTTCGGCAAGTACTACAGCCCGGACGAGGCGCGCCAGCTGATTAAGGACCAGACTGACGGTCTGGATCCGCGGGACGCGAAGAACCTCGAGGAAAAGGCCATCTCCCTGATTGGCCGCCCGCTCTACGAGGCCTTTGTCAAGCACTACACCGCCAAGCAGTGGCAGACCGACCCGAAGAACCTGCCGGCCGGAAACATCACCCGTCTGCCCGTTCGCTACACCTTCAATAACCGCTACTTCAACGACACCTACGAAGGTCTGCCTGTCGACGGCTACACCGCCTGGCTGGAAAACATGGTGACCTCCGACAAGATTGACGTCGTTGTCGATGCCGACTGGTTCGAGGTGCGTGACGAGCTGCGCGCTGTCTCCCCGGATGCTCCGGTCGTCTACACCGGCCCGCTGGACCGCTACTTCGATTACGCAGAGGGCAAGCTCGGATGGCGCACGCTGGACTTCGAGATGGAGGTTGTCAACACCGGCGATTTCCAGGGCACCCCAGTGATGAACTACAACGACGCAGATGTGCCGTACACCCGTATCCACGAGTTCCGCCACTTCCACCCGGAGCGCGATTACGTCAAGGACAAGACGGTAATTGTTAAGGAATACTCCCGCTTCGCCGATGATGGCGACGAGGTCTACTACCCGATCAACACCCCGGAAGATCGCGAGATGCTGGAGGCTTACCGCAAGCTCGCCGCAGCAGAAGCGCAGGAGAACAAGGTCCTCTTCGGTGGTCGCCTGGGTACCTACCAGTACCTGGACATGCACATGGCAATCGGTTCCGCACTGTCGATGTTCGACAACAAGATTGCGCCGTTCTTCAACGACGGCGAAGCAATCGAGCAGGAGCGCGGGCACTAGTTTGCCGCTTGCGGCTCCCGCACTAGTATTGCGCGAGTGTCGCGCGAAGAAAACCAAACCGAAGTTCCCCAGCAGGGGCCATTGCTACAGCGTGTGAACAAGTTTCTCACCCTGCCAGTGGCTCCCGTAATTCTGGTTCTCATCGGTTCTCTCGGCACCCAGGCCGCGGCCGTGCTGGTCACTGGCATGCTTTCCACGGTCGGCGCGCCGGGCATATCGGGCTTGCGCATGACTGCCGCCGCCATCATCATGGTGGTCCTGTTCCGGCCAAAGCTGTCCGGGATGACCCGCGCTCGCGCCATCAACATCGTGGTCTACGGCATCGCTATGGGCATGATGAGCATGATGATTTACGCCGCTATCGCCCGCCTCCCGCAGGGCGTTGCCGTCACCATCGACTTCCTCGGCCCCTGCGTCGTGTCCTTCCTGGGACTGAAAATGTGGCGATCCCGCCTGTGGGCCATCGTCGCTTTCATCGGCGTTGCCCTAATCGCCCAGCCCTCCAATGACCTGGACCTTATCGGCATTGGTTACGCCGCGATCGGCGCGATTTTCTTCGGCGCCTACACACTCTTCTCCGCCCGAATGGGCAGTTCCGAGGGCGGCGGCATGCCGGATCTGGCGCTGTCAGTGGTCGTCGCAGCAATCGTGCTCGCGCCGTTTTCCGTTTCCGCCGCACCGCTTGTCGACGGTTCGATGTGGGCCACCATCGTTATTTCTGGGTTCATTGGTGCTGTTATTCCCTACGTGATGGACACCATCGCTGCGGGAATTGTCTCAGCGGCGGTCGTCGGCACGCTCTTTGCACTAGATCCGGTTATCGGTGCAATCCTGGGCTGGGCGTTTTCCGGTGACCGAGTGACTTGGTCCATGGCGCTGGGCATTGTGCTGATCGCGGTAGCCGGCGCGATTATTACCTGGCGTGGGGCGCGGGAGTCGCGCGAGCTTGCGCAGTAGAAACGCGAATACCGGAACCCGCCGAAAGGTGGGGTTTCGACGTGTTCTGCTGGAAAACAACAGTGAATGCGGGTAAGTTTGTCGAAGATTTATTGTTTCTTAAGGTAATTCCCTGAAGCGGAAACACGCCTGATAGCTCCCACCGGTCGTGGGGAGTCGCACATTGTGAGGAGAATGCACACGTGAAAATCACCTCTACTTTCCGTGGTTGGCGCCGAAAGGTTGCAGCCGTTGCGTCCGCAGCAGCTGTGGCTGCGTCTGCATTGACCATGGCGCCGGCCGCGAGCGCGGCGGGCGACCGAGGTTCGCTGCGCCCGGGTTGTGAATGGGATTCGTACCAGTACTTCACCCAGAAGTGCCAGGTTTATTCGCCGGCCATGGATCGTGATATTCCGGTCCAGATTGTGGCCTCTGCCAATGGTGGTAACAAGGCTCTCTACCTGCTAGATGGCCTGCGTAGCCCGGCTGATGCCTCTGACTGGGTGGAGCACGGTAACGCCCCACGTACTTTTGAGGGATCCAACGTCAACCTGGTTATTCCAGGTGGTGGCGGCGGTAGCTTCTACACCGACTGGAAGCGTCCGTCGGTTAGTGTGCACGGTCCGTTTGTAAACATGTGGGAGACTTTCCTGACTCAGGAACTGCCGGTTTACCTTGAGCGTGAGTTCGGCATTTCTCGCACTGGTAACTCCATTGCAGGTCTGTCCATGGGTGCATCTGCCGCACTGTCGCTGGCATACAACCACCGAGACCAGTTCGGTCAGGCTCTTGCCTTCTCCGGTTACCTGCACACCACTGCGCCGGGTATGACCACTGCAATTGAGGCCGCTCAGCTGTCGGCTGGCTACAGCTCCTTCGACATGTGGGGTGCGCCTATGTCAGCGGAGCGTGTCCGCAATGATCCGTACCTGAACGTCGAGAAGATGAAGGGGCTGGATCTGGTTATTACCTCGGCAAATGGTGTTCCTGATGAGGTTCGTGACCCGAAGAACCTCTACCGGGTCGTCCCGAAGGCCGGTGGCGTTGCGCTGGAGTCGCTGTCCCGCTTGTCCACCCGCGAGTTTGAGTTGCGTGCTCGTACCTCCGGTCTGGATGCGACGTTTGAATACGAGCAGACCGGTATCCACGATTGGCCGACCTGGGATCGCAACCTCCAGAACTCCAAGGCCCGCATCGAAGGTTTCCTCGGAGCTTAAAACTAGAACCTGAACGAAAAAGCCCCTATGCGCAGCAGATAGTCCGCAGCGCGTAGGGGCTTTCACATTCTGGGCTGTCGCTAGCGTGGCAACAAGAGGCAATCCGCCACGGGCACTAGGATGCTATGAGATAGAAACGTCGGTAACTTATCGGCGGCAACACCCCCGGTAGACCTTTCGGAAAGTGGTTGATACGTCTCATGGCATCACAGCCTGAACAAAAGCGGACACATACCCCGACAACGTCGTCAAGCCTTGCCGTTGAACGCCTGCAGCGGATTTTGCTGCCAAAGTTGGGTGAGCCCCGTGATGTCCGCTCGCTCTACTTGGTTGAGCCGGAGACTAATGCCGGTCGTGTGCAAGCGCATTCGCGCACGTCAGCCACCATTCCGGCGGGTGATGAAGTTAGTTTTGAAACCTACTTCAATGCTTTTCCGGCCAGCTACTGGCGCCGGTGGACGAATCTGGACAATGTTGTCCTGCGCCTGGAACTGTCCGGTACTGCGCGCGTGGACATTTATCGTTCGAAGATTGACGGTGCGCGCATCGCCGTGACCGGCGAAGTTGTCGGTGATCTGGGTGCGGCGGCTGAAGGCGCGGAAGCCAAGGTGGACGGCAAGGATGTCCACGTCTGCGAAATCCCAGTACCGCTGACGCAATTTGAAGACGGCGGCTGGATTTGGTTCGACCTCACCTGTGAGACGGACGTGGTAATCCACTCCGCAGGTTGGTACTCCGATATCGAGGCGCCGAGCCAGACGTACCCGGACGGCACGGAGCACCCGGCGCCGGAGGGGCGCGTCACTATCGGCATCCCGACGTTCAATCGCCCGACCGATGCAGTTGCTGCTCTTGAGGCGCTGTCCTCGGATCCTGAAGTCGATGCCATCATCGATGCTGTTTTGATGCCTGACCAGGGCACCAAGCACCCGGCAGACGAGCCGGGCTTCGATGCTGTCGCCGAGCACTTTGGTGACCGCCTGCGTATCTTCCCACAGGGAAATCTCGGTGGTTCCGGCGGGTACTCCCGCATTATGTATGAGGCCCTGGGAGGTCCGGATTCGGATTCGAAGCGTGCGACCGATAGCCCGTTCATTCTCTACATGGATGACGACATCGCCATCGAACCGGATTCCATTCTGCGTGCGGTCGCTGTCGGCCGGTTCGCGAAGTCCCCGATGCTGGTCGGCGGTCAGATGCTGAACCTGCAGGAGCGCAGCCACTTGCACTCGATGGGTGAAGTCATCGGCCGCCATGACTTCATGTGGACTTCCGCTCCGCACGTCCACTATGACCACGACTTTTATGCGCACCCGCTGCGCGATCGCGGGGAGCATGGCACCAACGCAACCGGTGAGGTTGTTGATTCGAAGGACCTTCACCGTCGCATCGATGTTGAGTTCAACGGCTGGTGGATGTGCTTGATTCCGCGCGTCGCTGCTGAGACGATCGGTCAGCCGCTGCCACTGTTTATTAAGTGGGACGATGCCGAATACGGTTTGCGCGCAGGCAGGGCAGGCTTTCCGACGGCCACGTGGCCGGGCGTAGCAATTTGGCATATGGCCTGGTCGGACAAGGACGACGCCATTGACTGGCAGGCGTACTTCCATCTGCGCAACCGCTTGATTGTCGCGGCTCTTCAGCACGAGGGCGATGCTGCCGGTATCGTGCGTTCCATGCGCAAGGCCACTTTCAAGCACCTTCTGTGCCTGGAGTACTCCACTGTTGCCATCCAGAACGAAGCCATGAAGGACTTCCTGGCAGGTCCGGAGCACCTGTTCGATATTCTCGAGTCCTCGCTGCCGCGTATCAATGCCCTGCGTAAGAGCTTCCCCGACGCGGTTGTGCTGCCGAGCGCAGGCGATCTGCCAAAGCCCTCCGGTATTCCGGGGATTCCGACAAAGGATGTCGGTGGTCGTCTGGGCAAGCTGAAGAAGGTCGGTTGGCTGGCCAAGGGGCTGCTTCACAGCGTGCGCCCGGAAAACTCCGAGCACCATGCGGTGCCGCAGGCAAACCTGGCGCCGCTGGAGGCTCGTTGGTTCTCCCTGTCGCGTCTGGATGGCGCAACGGTCACCACCGCTGACGGCCGTGGCGTGGTGTATCGCCAACGTGACCGCGACAAGGCCAAGGCTCTGCTGGAAGAATCCTGGGAGCTGCAAAAGCAGGTTGAGGAGCGGTTCGAGCAAATGCAGGCACGCTACCGCGCAGCCTATGACGATCTGACCAGTAGGAAGGCCTGGGCGAATGTCTTCGAAAATTAAAGGCGATCCGTTCGGCGAGTCCGACGTTCTCGTTACTATTCAGCACACGCTTAACGACGTTCCGGGTGTGCTGCCCACCGCGCGTGCCATGAGCTATTTCGGTGAGCACGCCCTTGGGTGGATGGGGCTCGCTGCCCTCGGGGCGGCGGTGGATAAGGAGCGACGCATTGGCTGGGCAAAGGTCGGTGTATCCGCCTTTACCTCGCATGCGGCATCGGTGGTGCTTAAGCGCATTGTCCGTCGCCCGCGTCCCCATGACCGTCGTATAGCAATCGGCGTTGGTACGCCGAGCAAGCTGAGTTTCCCGTCCTCGCACGCGACGTCGACGACGGCGGCGCTGGTGGGGATTGCAAAGTTGGGTTACCCGGCAGCCCCGGCTGTGGGTGTGCCGGCAATCATGCTCTCCCGCCTGGTGCTGGGAGTGCATTACCCAACCGATGTCGCTCTCGGAGCAGCGCTGGGTACAGCCACTGCTCTTGCGGTGGACAAGATAGGTGATAAGGTCATCGAGCCGAAAAAGGCGCAGCATAACCAGGGTGGACAGCCCTCCATTGCGGAAAGGAATGCACAGTGACACAGGCGGAGAACGACAACTTGGCCAATGTGTCGGCCAACCAGAGGCGAGCTTCTCAATCAAGGATTGGGTCCGAGCCGCACACTTCCGGTATCGATGAGCCTGCGCACCCGCAGGGGCATCCGCCGAAGAATCTGCTGGACGGCATGATCAAGGCGCTTCGCCCGAAGCAGTGGGTGAAGAATGTCCTGGTCATTGCGGCTCCACTGGCGGCCGGCAACGAGATCATGGACTCGGGACGTTCGATCGGCACGCTGACCGTCGACATCCTGGTGGCGTTTGTGGCCTTCTGTTTGGCCGCATCGTCGATTTACTTGATTAATGATGCCCGCGATGTCGAAGCTGACCGCGCGCACCCAACCAAGCGCTTCCGCCCAATTGCCGCTGGCGTACTGCCGGTGAGCATGGCGTACATTATGGCGGTCGCACTGATTATTGGTTCGATTGCGGTGTCCTGGTTCGCCTCTGAGGGGCCAGGGCTAGCAATTGTTGTGGCTGTATACATTGCGCTGCAGCTCGGTTACTGCTTTGGCCTGAAGCATCAGCCGGTGATTGATATTGCGCTGGTGTCCTCGGGTTTCATGCTGCGTGCAATGGCCGGCGGTGTTGCTGCCAACATCAACCTGTCCCAGTGGTTCTTGCTGGTTGCGGCCTTTGGTTCGCTGTTCATGGCAGCCGGTAAGCGTTACGCTGAGCTGCTGTTGGCGGAGCGCACAGGTAAGAAGATTCGTAAGTCGTTGCAGGGTTACACCGCGACTTACCTGCGCTTTGTGTGGACCCTCGCTGCGACCGCCGTGGTGCTGAGCTACGCGCTGTGGGGCTTTGAGATGGGCCGCGCGCCGGGCACTTCGTCGACTTCGGCTATTTGGTACGAGATCTCGATGGTTCCATTCACTGTGGCCATCCTGCGCTTCGCAGCCGACGTTGACCGTGGTGATGCGGGAAGCCCGGATGAGATTGCGCTCAAGGACCGTCCGCTGCAGGCACTGGCCGTACTGTGGCTGCTGTCCATTGCTATCGCTGTCTACGCTGTCCCGACTCTGGGGTAGTTCCCAGTTCTTTTCCCTTTAAGCGAACTGCGATTTCCGTCGGTTTTCTCGTCGGGTTCTAGTCGGGTTCGGTTGGTAGCTGAAGGCCCATGCATCGAGGGGTGCATGGGCTTTTTTCTGTATCTCGTTAGTACTTAGGTTGTGTTTGGGGTTCTTGTAGGCGTGTTTTAGATGTCTCAGTCAGTCCTACGGATTAGTCGGGGGCGGAATTACAATTTTGTAATTCCTCGCTGGTAAACAGCGTTTCTCCTTGTGGTGAATAGTTTTGAGGGGAAATGTGAGAAATATTACGGAATGGTTACGATTTTAACTTGGTTGTAGGGAAACGATTGAGTATCGTTACATACTCGAGATTCTTTTGTGGAGTCTCCAGTTGTCGCGTCACAACTGGAAGCAGAAAAGCGAAAGCTCGCGCAAGCGACTGCCTCCGAGAAGTCTGGCGCGGAGGTAAGTCCGAAAGTAAAGAGGAGAACGATGAGCTTTACTGCAGTGAGTCGTAACTTCACGGTGAAGGTCGTAGCTGCCCTCGTAGCGGTTGCGATGGTCTTTGGCGGCATCATGCTCGCATCCGCGAAGGACGCGAGTGCTGATCCAAACCGTGATCGACTGCGCCCAGGCTGTGAGTGGGATCCATACAACTGGTGGGTTCAGTACTGCCAGGTTTTCTCGCCAGCTATGAACCGCAATATTCCGGTTCAGATCAAGGCGGCTACTGGTGGCGGCGATGCCTCCCTGTACATGCTCGACGGTCTGTGGGGCTTTAATAAGGGTGCGTCCGGTTGGATTTGGTCGGGCCATATTGCTCAGACTTTTGCCAATGACAACATCACTCTGGTTGCGCCGGCTGCTGGCGACGGCTCCTTCTATGCCGACTGGAACGCTCCGGCAGTGACCGCTGAAGGGGTCAAGACCCAGAAGTGGGAAACCTTCCTGACCCAGGAGCTCCCGGTCTATTTGCAGCGTGAGTTTGGTGTTAATCCAAACCGCAACGCGATTGCTGGTTTGTCCATGGGCGCAGCCGCGGCAGTGGCACTGGCGGCCCGTCACCGTGATCAGTTCAAGCAGGTCACTTCGCTGTCCGGTTACTACCAGATGTCCAACCCGGTAGTTGCTACGGGTACCACTGCAATGGTGGCCGGCACTGGTGTTGTGAATCCGACTGGCATGTGGGGTCTTCCGGTTCCGGCGGCGGCGGAACGCCAGGCTCATGACCCTTCGATGCTGCTCGATCAGCTCCAGGGGCTGCCGATGTATGTTTCCTCCGCCCAGGGTGTTCAGAGCCTGTGGAGTGACCCGGAGGTTTTGAACCGTCCGGTGCCGCAGCTCCCTGACACTGTCTGGCGTGCCGTAATGGAGTCCGTCTCCCGCGCTTCGACGCAGCGCTTTGAGCAGGACGCTCGCGCTGCCGGCCTCAATGCGCAGTTTGTCTACAGCCCGAACGGTATCCACTCGTGGGAGCTGTGGGGCCGTGATGCCGCGCTTGCTCGCCCGTACATTCTTGGGGCGCTGGGGCTTTAAGTCGGTATTTGTTTCAGAGCGCTCTGGTGCCCTCGTGTGCTGACCTAGCTCTGGTGCTGGATAACTGCGTAAAGGGGCTAGCTTCTTAAGAAGTCTCAATTTTGAAAAAAGACCAATCCTTTTGTTGGGATTGGTCTTTTTTCTGTGTCGAGTCCGGGTTTGGATGCTGAGCGGAAGGTGTGGGTAACGGCTTAGAGGGGCGCAAAGAGTTGCGCTGTCAAAGCTTGAATTCAGTTCCTTTTGCGTGTGTCTCCACGGTTTTTACCCGTAAGAGGGTAAACATGAGAGTCGAACCTTAAAGTAAAGGGTGAAGCTATTCAGGTAGCTATACCGTTTGTTTCGCAGAACGTGTGTGAGATTCTTCGTGCAGCGGCACGCCGGAGGAGGGGAACCTTCGGATACGTTGCTGGTCACCACGTAATTTTGAGAAGCGGAACGGTAAACGCATAGCTCTAGCGCCGCGTGATGCTATCTGCAGGTGCCTAATCGGCGCCGGTGCAACACTCAATGTCTCAAATAATTTCAACCAGCGACTTTGTAAAGGGAAGCCCTCTTATGCGCGTAACCGCTAGATTCCTCCGTGGTGGCCTCGGCAACAGCCGGAAGTCATCGCGGGCGTTGACCGCACTTTTGGCACTACCGTTGACTCTCGCTCTCGGTGCCCCTGCTGCAGTGGCGGCTCCCGAGCCAGCTCAGCCAGGTCTGCCCAGCTACGAGGAACTTCAGGCCGTTCAGGGGCAGTTAGCTCAATCTGGAGACCTGGGAGACCTTGCTAAGGCCGCTGAAGCAGCGCAAGCTGCTGGTGCGCAGCTACCTGGCCTGGGCATGCCGAAGCCGATGCCAGGGCCGGAGCGTACGCCATTTAAAGTCGATACTCCCGCAGTGGCGAACCTGCCCAGCGGAGTCAGCGTAGACAAAGTCGAGTGGTACACAGATCACCACGTCATTGCGCACATTCGCTCGGCTGCCATGCCGGAGAAGCCAATTCAGGTTGAGATTTTGCTGCCGCGCGATTGGTACCGCGACAAGGAGCGCACATTCCCGAGCGTCTACCACCTTGACGGTATGGCATCGTTTGATGACTACTCCGGTTGGATTCGCGCTACCAATATCGAACGCTTCTACGAGGACAAGAATGTCCTGGTGGTTATGCCCGCCGGCGGTACATCGTCCTTCTACTCTGACTGGGATCAGCCGGATAACGGTCAGAACTACAAGTGGGAGAGCTTCATTACCAAGGAGCTCGTGCCGGTTATCACCAACGGCTTCCGCGGCAACGATGAACGCGGCATCATCGGTATCTCCATGGGCGCTACCGGTGCTTACAACGTCGCAGCACACTCGCCGGAGCTGTGGAAGTTTGCCGGTAGCCTCTCAGGTTACCTAGACATGACTTCGCCCGGCATGCCGCAGGCAATCGCTCTGGCGATGAAGAACACCGGTGGCTATGACGCGACGAAGATGTGGGGCCCGCTCGGTTCGCAGCGTTGGAAGGACAATGATCCGAAGCTGAACATCGACAAGCTCAAGGGCATGTCGCTGTACATCTCGGCGGGTAACGGCAACACCGGTGAGTGGGACGTGCCGTCGCAGATCAATCCGACGAAGCCGGACAATCCGACCGGTTACGCATTGGAAGTGCTTTCCCGCATGACCAGTGAGACCTTCATCCGGAATGCTCGTGAAAAGGGCGTCGAGCCGGTTGTGAACTTCCGGAGCTCGGGTACTCACACCTGGCCGTACTGGCAATTCGAGGTCAGTCAGGCCTGGCCAACGCTGGCCGATGCACTCCAGTTGCCGGAGTCCGATCGTGGCGCGGTCTGCCGTGTAGGCGGCGAGATTGAAAAGGCCGTCGCATCGCTGCCGGGAATCGGCACCTGCCTGTCGGATGAGTATGGTGTCGCCAAGAATGGCGTGGCTCAGGACTTCACCGGCGGTACCGCCTACTGGCACCCGGATTCCGGGGCACATGTGGTCTGGGGGCGCATCGGTTCGCGTTACAACGAGCTCGGCGGTCCGTCCTCGCCGCTCGGCTACCCAGTGACCAACGAATTGGCTACGCCGGATGGCTCGGGACGATTCGTCCACTTTGAAAAGGGCTCGATTTACTGGACTCCGGAAGGCGGAGCCCACGAAGTCACCGGCGACATTATGAACGTCTGGGGCAAGGCCGGCTTCGAGACCGGTCCGCTGGGCTACCCAGTCGCCAACCACCGCGATATTCCGGGCGGTGTCGCCCAGGACTTCCAGGGTGGCACCATCGTCAAGATCGGCGGCGAAGAACCTCGCATCGTGCGTGGTGAAATCGGCCGTGTCTACAAGGAGCTCGGTGGCGCTGAGTCCGATCTGGGTCTGCCTGTCGACGGCGACGAGGTCAAGCTCGCCCGCGGCGCTTTCCAGCGCTTCGAACACGGTGCCATTTACTGGACTCCGGAAACTGGTGCACAGCCGGTGCGCTCCAACGACATCACTGACCACTGGGGCAGCACTGGCTACGAAAATGGCCCGTTCGGCTACCCGGTCGGCCCACTGCAGCCAGTCAAGGCCGGCGGTCTTGAGCAGCAGTTCGAGGGTGGCTGGATTCGTCAGCTCAACGGCAAGATTGTCGAAGAGCGCAATAAGCCAGAAGCGCCGGCCCCAGCCGCCGACAACGGTGATGACAAGTAAGCCAACCAAAGCAGGGCACTGAATAAGGGATAGACAAATGTCCATGAACAAGTCCTTCCGGACACTGGCTACAACCACAGCTGTTGCGCTGCTGACCTTCGGAGTGGCCGCCTGTGGCAGTTCCACAGTGGAATCTTCGGAGGTCACCTCGTCGACGACTACGAAGACCTCCACGACGTCGTCAAGCACGAAGACTTCTGCGCCGAAGTCGAGCGAAAAGTCTGCGCCGGAGATCACAGATCCCCAAGCTAAGCGCGTGGACGAAGCGCCCGATGGGCAGATGAAGCTCAGCGAGGCGGACGATTCATACCTCGGAGCGCTGGAAAAAGCGGGAATCGATGTTGATGGGGTGGAGGATCAGCTCATCGGCACTGGCCGCGCGGCATGCGCGGACGCACCGGAGGAGGAGCGTGAAGTCATCGCGCTGGCGATTGCCGGGCAGCTGGTCGCCCAGGGGCGCTCACAGGAAAGCGCTGAGGAAGTGGCGAAGACTATTGCAAGCTCCGCTAAAAAGGCGTATTGCTAGCACTCATGCGTAAAGTGCTGACAATTCTGGCGGTCATTGTGCTGGTGGCCGCTATTGGCTTCGGCGTAGTGCAATGGCTTAACGACGACCAAGGCGGTCAAACCCCACCGACCCCCGGTGACGATGGCGGGGTTCTGGCCGAACAACCCGAGTGGTGCCCGGCGGTAGAAGTTATCGCTGTGCCCGGAACTGCAGAATCGCGTGCTGACGATGATCCGATGGCCCCGACCGCGAACCCGCATTCGCTGCTGCTTGGCCTGACGAACTCGATCTCAGGGGCCTACTCGGAGGGCGATGTCAAGGTCTGGACTACGCCGTACCCGGCACAGATTAAGACGCATCAGCTGCCCGACCAACTCACTTACGATGATTCGCAGGCAGTCGGGCGCGATGTCACCGCTAAGGAAATGGCTGACTTGCACGGGCAGTGTCCGCTGACGGACTTCGTCCTGATGGGCTTCTCCCAGGGTGCCGCTATTGCAGGTGATTTGGCCTCTGACATCGGCAATGGCCGCGGTGTTGTTCCGGCCGAGCGCATTGCGGGCGTGGCTCTGTTGGGTGACCCGCGGCGTGACCCCAATCAGGGCGTGAACCAGGGCGTTCCGCTGGCTGGTGTGGGCGTCGAGCTGTCATTGCAGCCGCTCGGCGGTATTGTGCAGGCTGTGGTTCCGGGCGCAACGATGCGCGGTCCACGAGACGGCTTTGGGCCTCTTAATGACAAGGTCCAGAATGTCTGCGTGCCATCGGACTCCTTCTGTGATGTGCCTCCGGGAGTGGCCGATGCGATTGCACGAGCGCAGGAGATGATTACCGGCGCGGGTGCGCACGCGACCTACGCCACGAATGATGCGGCAATTCCGGGGACGACTCCGCTGGCCTGGACTGAGGGTTGGGCTCGCGAACTGATTGAGCAATCGCTGGCGCGGTAGTAGAGGCAGCTCGAAATGTGCGAGACGCCCCCGACGGGGACTTGCTGTTAGAATCTTGCTCAAGAACTGGTGTTTAATGTTCCAAAACAACAGTTTCGCTAAAATTTCGAAAGAAATTGACAAAAATTGCAGGAAGCAGTCTGACGGAACCGGTTATTATCGCCCAAGGAACTGCTGTTCATGACCGGGGAAATCTAGGCGAAAAGGTAGGGTGCAATGACGAATCCGACAAACCCATATGGAGATTTCGACGAAGACGGTATGCCGAGGTCCAAGGGGAAGTTCGCTAACAGCTCAGGTGCTTACAGCTCCGGTATGCCGTACTCGGATCCATACCCACCGCAGCAGCCGAACGTGGGGCAGGGCTATCAGGACCCGAGCCAGCACAATTTCCACAACGGGTACTCGAATCCGTATCAGAGTGGTTACCCAAACCAGCAGGCGCCGGCGTATTCCGCTGGCTTCGGCGGCCCGAACCCGCACCAGGGCTACGGGGTCGCAGGTTCCCCTGTCTCGGATAAGTCCAAGATTGCAGCGGCTCTGCTTGCCTTCTTCCTGGGCACCCTCGGTGTTCACAATTTCTACCTGGGGCACAACTCGCGTGGTGCTATTCAGCTAGCACTGACGGTATTCGGCTGGATTACCGCCATTTTCCTGGTTGGCTTCTTCCTCATTATCGGCGTCAGCATTTGGGCATTTATCGAGTTCATTTTGATTCTCGTCGGTAGCGGCTCCTACGCCTATGACGCAAATGGGCGCCGCCTGCAATCGTAGGAGCCTCGTCCGAAGCCACTAGTTCCTGAACCCGTGCACAGGTGCGGGGATGTAGCCGCCGCGGGCAATGAACTCGGCATTGCCCTTGGCATTGACATCAATGACCGGCGCGTAGCCGAGCAGGCCACCGAAGTTCACCTCATCGCCCGGCTTGGTACCCGGCACCGGAATGAGGCGGGCTGCGGTGGTCTTGTGGTTCATCACACCGATGGCGGCCTCGTCGGCAATCATGCCGGAAATCGTGGTCGCAGGCGTGTCGCCGGGAATCGCGATCATGTCGAAGCCCACCGAGCAAATAGAGGTCATCGCCTCCAGCTTGTCCATGCTGATCGACCCCGCGCGCACAGCATCAATCATGCCCTTGTCCTCAGAGACCGGAATGAACGACCCGGACAGTCCACCGACGCGTGAACACGCCATCAGGCCGCCTTTCTTGACGGCGTCGTTAAGCAGTGCCAGCGCGGCAGTGGTGCCGTGCGTGCCGACCTGCTCCAACCCCATGTGCTCGAGAATATGAGCGACGGAGTCGCCCATCTCTGCAGTCGGCGCGAGCGAGAGGTCCACGATGCCAAAACGCACGCCCAGGCGCTCCGACGCCATCGTGCCGACCAGCTGACCCGTGCGCGTGATCTTGAACGCCGCCTTCTTAATCTCCTCGGCGACTTCGTTAAAGCTGGCGCCCTGCAGATCGCCGAGCGCGCGATCGACCACGCCCGGACCCGAAACGCCGACGGACACGACACAATCTGGCTCCCCAACGCCGTGGAACGCGCCGGCCATGAAAGGATTGTCGCCCACCGCATTGGCGAAAACCACCAGCTTGGCACAGGCAATCGAGCTGCGGTCAGCGGTTTGCGCCGCAGCTTCCTTCACTACCTCGCCCATGCGGCGCACCGCATCCATGTTGATGCCCGCGCGTGACGACGCAACGTTGACCGAACTGCACACCAATTCGGTCTCGCTAAGAGCGTGGGGAATGGAGTCGATGAGCCACTTCTCGCTGGTGGTCGCGCCCTTTTCGACGAGCGCCGAGTAGCCGCCGAGGAAGTTCACCCCAGAATCGCGGGCGGCGCGGTCGAGCGCCTTGGCAACCACTGTGGGATCGCCTTCGCAACCGGCCGTGATGAGGGAAACTGGTGTGACGGAGATGCGCTTATTGACGATCGGAATGCCCAGCTCCGCCTCGATACCCTCGCAGACCTCCACGAGGCGAGCGGCCTGCCTGGTTACGCGGTCATACACCGCCTGTGCGGTGGCTTCCATTTCAGAGCGAGAGCACTCGAGCAGGGAAATGCCCATGGTGACCGTCCGGATATCCAGACGGTACTTCTCGATCATGTCAATGGTGTCGAGGAACTTAGATTGCGCGAAGTTGAAATCCATCCTGGTCGCGCCCTTTAAATCTCGTTGACGGCGTTGAACAGCGCCTCAGACTGGATTCGAATGACAAGCCCCTCCCGCTTGCCGACGGAATCCATGTAACCCTGCAGCGTGCTGATAGGGGTGGCCTTCTCGTTGAACTCCACCCGCAGGATCATGGTGAACCATTTATCCATGAGGGTCTGGGAAACATCGACGATGTTGACGTCCTGCTCCGCCAGAGCAGTGGTGACGGCGGCGATGATGCCGGTGTGATCCTCGCCGGTGACGGTAATGATGGCAAACATGGCCTCAATTTTAGCCGGTGGGGAGGTGGGAAAAATCTGTGGATGGCGGTTGTGCTGGTGGCAAGTTTGTGGCGAAGCATGTTCAGGGCCACCCAAAACACTTCACGACACCTATGTCACCTCGTGCCATCTGTGGAGGCGGCATGAGGTGACATAGGTGTCGTGAAGTGGGGAGGAGGGGGAGGGGCGTGGGCGTGGGCTGTGCCAGAGCGGGGGCCAGCCTTACGGAGCCAGCCCTACCGGACGTCGACGAACTCCTTGACAATCCACTTGCGCAGTGCGAGCAGAATCAAGCCCAGGACAACCGAGGCGATACCCAGGGTGATGAAGAAGGTGTTCTCAGCAGCGGCATCCTCATAGTTGTAGAAGCCGGCCAGGGTGCCTGCCAGTGAAGTACCCATAGCGACTGCCATCAGCCAGACGGCCATCATGCGCGACGGGAATGCTGCCGGAGCGACCTTGGTAGCAAGGGCGTTGCCGACCGGGCTCAGCATGAGCTCACCCATGGTGAACAGGAAGAGAATCCAGATAATCGCATACAGCGGAGTGGAGTTCTCACCGCCACCGGAGAATGGGATGAAGAAGAACAGCGAGATACCGATGATGATGTTGGCGACACCGAACTTCACTGGGGTGGACCACTGGCGGTCACCAAGCTTGGACCAGGCGGCTGCAAAGACCATCGAGAAGGCGATGATGAAGATCGGGTTGATCGAGTTAATCCAGGCCGGGGACATTTCCCAACCGAAGATCTCGCGGTCGAGGCGGATGTCCGAGTAGATGGCCAGCACCGTGAACTGCTGCTGGAAGATACCGAAGAACAGCACGCCTGAGACGAACATCGGGATGAAGCCGACCAGGCGAGTCTTCTCCGATTTCGTCGTAAGTGGCGAGGAGTACATCTGCCACCACAGCACCACAGCGGCGATCAGTGCAATCACTGTGACCACAGTGGAAAGAGTCGTGACCGGAACAATTCCGGTGGAAACCAGCGTAACCGAGACAACAGTGATGACCACTGCGATGCCAATCCATACCGGGTACTGCTTCTTCGGCAGCGGGTTCGGAATCTCATGGCCAGCCTCGGCGATGGTGGACTTGCGCATCAGGATGTACTGAATCAGACCGGCAGCCATACCGATAGCGGCCAGGCCGAAGCCCCAGTGGAAGCCCTTCATTCCCCAGATCCAGCCGGTGAGCAGTGGGCCGAACAGGGCACCGATATTGACGCCCATGTAGAAGATGGAGAAGCCGGCGTCACGACGCGGGTCGTCCTTTGCGTAGAGCTGACCCAGCACGACCTGTGCGTTGGTCTTCACGCCGCCGGAGCCGATTGCGATGGAGACAAGGCCAATAGCCAGGCCAATCACGCCGGGGATGAATGCCAAGGAGATGTGGCCAAACATGACCAGGATGGCGGAGTAGAACAGTGTCCGCTCCGAGCCAAGGATACGGTCAGCAACCAGAGAGGCAACGAGTGCGGCCATGTAGACAAGACCGCCGTAAGCACCGACGATAGAGGTAGCAGCACCCTTGTCCAGGCCGAGACCGCCCTGAGTGGTCTCGTAGTACATGTAGAAAGCCAGGATGGCCTGCATGCCGTAGAAGCTGAAGCGCTCCCACATTTCGATGCCGAAGAGATTGGCGAGACCCCACGGTTGGCCCATGAAGGTGCGGTCTTCGCTGGACCCTGCGGGGTTATGAGTTCGTTGGGTCTCAGCAGTTGGTTGATTGCCGAGAGCCTCGTCTGAAGATTTGTCCATTCTTCAATTATCGAGGCGGAGTGCAAAAATTAAAAACCAGATTTAGTCAGTGAACTAAATCGAAGGGTTAGGAACGGGGCCAAAGGCTTAGTCCAGAGACTTACGAGCAACCGCATTCGACGCTGCTCGCCAACCCAGCAGCAGCAAGGCGCTCATGACTGAGGCAACCAGAATGAAGGACCAGTGCGGGACTGCCGAATTGCGGGTGGCCCACACAGCTAGGCCGACGACGACAGTGCCGAGCCACACAATTGCGCCTGAACTCACTGCACGCGGGTTCGGCTCGTTCTTAATCAGCGCGGTGCCCAGGAGGACACCGAATGCGAACGGCCACCAGGTATCGAGGATATTGATGAAGGTAAAAGGATCCTCGGGAGTGTTGTGAGCCAGACGTGCCAACACGGCGAAAATAAAGATGGCGAGGATGTCAATCAAGAACGTCGATACGCGTGTGTTCATGCTTCTTAGTCTAGCGACCCCTCAGATTGGTGGGTGACCAGCGACCAGCGGCGAGGAAGCCATTAGCGGTCAGCGACTGGCTGATGCTCGGGCTGATCCTTGTGGTCGAAGCCGAGGGCGTAGATAATCCAGCCCACAATTGCCACCAGGACGAAGGAAACGATGCGGTAGACCAGCACCGCTGCAAAGGCCTCGGCGCCGGTGGTGCCGCCTGCGATGAGAGCCGCGGTCAAAGCGGCCTCGACAGTGCCGATGCCGCCCGGTGTGGCCTGGATGAAACCTGCGAGCTTGCCGGTTACGAAAGCCAGCAGCACCTTCGTAGCGGAGATGTCATCGACACCAACGGCACGGATGGCGGCGTAGAGACAGACAATTTCCGCGACCCAGTTGATAAAGGACCAGGTGAAGGAAAGAGCCAAAGTTTGCACGGGCAACTTCACGCTGGTCAGCTGTTTGACGGACTCTTCAAGTCGGTCGACATCGGTGTCCGCGGGCTTCTTTCGAATCTTGTTAAAGACACGCAGACACCACGCGCCTGTCTTGTTGAGAAAAGCCGGGTTCTGCGAAATCCGCCACAGCAAAATGGTGGCTAGTAAAACCGCAATTGCCATAGCGATGAGCACTGCGGTCGTGCCACCCTGTCCGACGAAGAAGAGGCTGCCAAGCCCCAGAAATGCCAGACCTAAAAACGACAACGCGCCCGAAAAAAGCACGAACCAGCTGACAAGGACCGCGGATGCGCCCCACTGCATCATGCGCTTAATCTGCAGCGCCGTGGAGAATGCGGCACCACCGGGAACGGTGACCGCCCACGCGTTGGATGCGAGGGTTAGCGCATTGGTGCTACGGCGAGTGGCTGCTTTTACGCCTCCAGCTCGCAACAGCAGACGCATCACTTCCGCCATCGCGTAGAGCGAAAAAGCCACGGAAAAAATGGCGATGAACAGCCACTTAGCATCGACATCCGCAAGGATTTGGAGCCCCTGGACGACGCTGTCCCAGTTTCTTACCGTCAGGACGATACCGGCAATCACGAGGGCCACGAGGATTATCGATCGTAGCCAGCTCGAATTGCCGGTTTTGAGGACTTTTTTAAGTCGTGACATAAATAAGAAGCCTGTTCGTCTTCCTGTTCGTCTCCCTAGACGTCGCCGCGGTGGTCTCCCTAGTCGTCGTTCTTACCGTCGCGCTCCTTGAGCAACGACGTGAGCGGACGGAACGGCTGCAGCCACGCACCGCCATCTGGCAGGCGGTCGAGGTCGATACGCGGTAGCGGCTCGCGGAAGACGCCCTTGATTTCCTCCAGGTCAACGAAGCGAATCGCATCGGAGGCCAGCGCCCAGGATGCGTGCTCGTGAAAACCGATGACGGTTACCGGAATCCCCTCGGATGCGAGCTTTTCCAGCAGTTCCTGGAAATTCTGGCCATCGGCGGACGCAACGACGACACTGCGCAACACGCCCTCGTCGTAACGCCGTTGGATGTGCGCAATCATGTCCGGGTCAACGTCGGTGTCCTCTTCGATCTTCGGCTTTGCGAAGACCGCGAAACCGACATTGCGCAGAGCCTCGACCCAGGGGCGGACAATCTCCGCTGAGCCCGGGTTGACGTTGGTGAACACCGTGGCCTCGGGGAGGACATCGGAGCCAATCTTGTGGGATACGCGCTCGGCTTCGTCGATAAGCCATTTGCCCACGGCGTCGAAGCGCGGGCGGTGCGCGGCGGTCGGGCGGGAGCCCAAAATGGCGCCGAGACCCATGTCCAAGTTCGGGGCATCCCACACGAGCAGTGCGGTGGGGTGCGTCTCGGTGGTGTTGTAGCTGGCAGAGGTGTTTTGGGTAGTGCTCATGTTCCTATGCCTCTTTCTTGCGCCAGATGAACTCGTGGATGTCGTGGTCGAGGTTCAGGCCGCGGGCTTCGAACTTGGTCGTCGGTCGGTCGAGAAGCATGGGGGATTCCGGCCACGGCCAGGCGATGGGCTCGAGCGTCGGCTCGACCTCGCGGAGTTCCTCAATCCATTCCGCGTAGTCCGCGTGGTCGGTGGCAGCGTGGAAAATGCCGCCGGGCTTCAGACGCGAAGAAATCAGGCGCAACGTGCCGGACTGCACAATGCGGCGCTTGTGATGGCGTGCCTTCGGCCACGGGTCCGGGAAGAACAGGCGCACGCCGGCCAGCGACTCCGGCTCGATCATGCGCTGCAAAACCTCGACGCCGTCGCCGCGGACCATGCGGATGTTCGACACCTCATTGCGCACGGTGGCAGAGAGCAGTTTCGCCAGGCCAGGGCGGTAAAGTTCAACTGCGATGATGTTGTGGTCCGGTTCTTGCGGAGCCATAGCCACGGTGGATGTGCCGGTGCCGCAGCCAATCTCGACGATGGTCGGGCCCTTGCGGCCGAACCATTCCTCCACGTCAATGACTTCGTCGGAGAGGACCTTGCCGTAAGTGTCCCAGTTGTCTTCCCAGATTTTTTCCTGGTTGGGGGTCAAAGTGCCGCGGCGGAAGGACAGATTGCCGATGCGCGGGTAGTCAAGACCGTCGTCGAATTGGGTCTTTTCCGGACGACCTGCAGGCAATTCGCCCTTCTTCGGCTGGCGCTCATGCGGCTGTACTGTCTGCTCGTCTCCGCGAGTTGGCAATGGTTCAGATTCCTGCGAAACCGCAGGCTGTTCGATATTTTCAGAAAAATCAGAAGTAGTCACGTTCCCTATTGTCCACGACATTGGCCAACTATCCAATCATTGCCCCTAGGATTTTTGTTGTTGTCCTGGCGGTTTCACTTCGGTTGACGATGCCGCGTCGTCCCGAACTGGCGGCACGACGGGCAAGTTGTTTTGTCGACTTGCCGAATCCGCGGTCCGCTGTAGGCTGAACGCGAAGCCGCGCTTATTCGTTGGTTGAAGCCGTGCTTGGGGTCTGCCTAGCGCAGTGTTTCAGGGCGCGGATTCTGGCCTACGGGCCGTATGGGGGTTACGCAGGTTTTTAACTAAACCACGCAGGGGATTTATGGGAGGGGACTAGGCCGAATGGACCTTATTTCCGCAACTGACGTCACGGAAACAACACAGCCGTCAACAGGATCTACATCGTCGTCGTTGCGCGCCGCTGTGGTGGACTGGCTGTCAGAACGGCAGGTCACGCTCTCGGACACCACACACACGAGCGGTGCGGAGGTGTGCGTCGCCAAGGCGCTTGAGCGTGAGAAACGGCCATCGATAATCTGCGCGCGATTGCGCAGGGGCGTGCGCGAAACCGCTGTGCGCGAGGCGTTTTCGCAATGTCACGCGGAGCTGACCGACAAGCTGTCCGTCTCTGTCTCGCTGGTCATCGAGCAACAACCGATTCGCCATTCGCTTGCCGACGAGTATTGCGACATCGCCACAAACGAGACAGCTGAACACGCCTTTTTGTTCAGCTCCGCGTTGCGGAAGATTGCTGAACGCCGCGGTGTCGAAGGTGAATCACGCGATGATGACAGGCTACTCGCGGTGCAGTTGACTGAGATCGCGGCGGCCTTTCCCGCGGCTAGAGACAGCCTGGAGGAGCTGTTATGGCAGCACCGGACGTAGTTGAGCCACTCCCGGTCTCGGCCGAGGGGCCGGAGCAGCCACCGCTTCTTGTCACCAAAGCTGGGGCCGCAGCGGACCGCGCGGAATTCTCGCAGATTGTTGATACTGCGACTCCGCCACGTCGCCTGGAGTTCGTGGATAAACGCAGCGCCGTCGTGCTCTATGTTGCAGACAGCGAGGTGCAGCCCACGCGGGAGTGCGTCAGCACGGTTGCAGCCATTAGCCAAGCCACCGGCCGTGTTGCAGTTGGCCTGATTGGCAATGGTGAGTATGCCGAGGCCTGGCGTCAGGAAATCGACAGCACAATCCCGATGGGAGCGCTGGACGAGAGGATGGCCAGAACCCTGGTTCTGCTGGCAGAAGGTCCGCCCAGAAACCCGGGGGAAACACTGAGTGCGCGCCGGGCTCGAAATGTGCGAGCTCAGCTGACACAGGAGCGATCGCGCGGAGCCGGGGCGGCGGCGCGATTGCAGCGGAAGATGCAGTTGGCAGCTGAGAGCGCGGTGCGGGATGCACTCCAGGAAGTGGCTGACGGCCCCGCAGGTGATCAGGCGGATCTTCAGGGGCGTGCCGAGGTCGCAGCGACGCGGCTGCAACAGCGGTGTGGCGACGAATTGGGTCTTCGTGTGGAAGTCTCAGTGCCCGCTCCAGCAAGCCCAGCTCGCCCCAGTTATGCCATGGACGCTCTGGTGGCGGTGGCATCGCTTGGCGTGGCGGTCGGCGCAGTGCGGATCGTCCACGGATTGCTGATGTGGATTGGGGTGCCGACGCTTGCGGCGCAGCTGGTCGCACTCGCAATAGGCCTCGGTGTTGCGGTGGTGGCGGTGAGCGCAACGATTCGTCGTAACGCACGCCAACGCACCTCGCAGTGGCGGGCAAATTACCTTGCCCATCTGCGGCGAAAATGGACACAGTCCGTGGAGATGACGGTGCGCGAAGCCATTGGTGCGCGGGGTCCGGGATGGCGAATAGAGCAGCTGGCGGAGTACACCGGAACGCCTGCACGATAGCTGTGACAGCGAAGAGAAATAGGGGGATATCACGATGGATGAGTTTTCTTTACTGCAGTACTTTTCCGATCAACCCGCGTCCGATGGCGGGGTGGAGGCGCGTTCGCCCGCTACGCCGTGTGGTTTGGAGGCAGCGACACCGATTGATGGGCAGTCGGTGGACGTTGGTGGCGCCGGGCTGGTTGTGGAGGTCGATGGGCAGCTCTACGACCTCGGCGACGACGAGGGGTCAATTACGCTTGCCGACGATTCCGGGTTGTCAATCTATTCAGATCTGGACGGTGACGGCACGGTGGATCACGTTACGACGGTCCGTTTTGACGGCACTTGGGAGTCTTGGAGCAGTGATGATGTGAGGGCTGCTGACGCGATGGGCGAAGCAGCAGTGAAACCGGCATCAGCCGCGGGGAAGTGGGATGCGTACTCATGGGAGCAATCCGCTCGGGGCAGCTGGGACTAACGACTTTGGAACCACGGTGCGCGGGGGTACCCGTGTCTCGGTTGCTTACAAATGGGGGTAACTGCACCCGAAGGGTTAATGGTTGTAAATTTATGTGGTGAGGCTGGCCTTATTCACTGGTTATGGCCGTAAATGAACAGGTCGCAAGAATGGGGCGGGGAAAATTATTTGTTGTAAAGCTGTGATGTAACGGCTTGCAAATGCGGGAACAAGCCGATTGTCGATGTGGGGCCCGGCAACTTTCGGTATCCCCCGGTAGCCTTAAATTAAGACGCGAATCAATGAGTCAGGAGAACTGATGTCCGCACCTTCTATTCCTGGTCTCGAGGGCCAGGCCCCGACCGAGAACGCCGAACTGCTGCGCTGGATTGCTGAGGTCGTAGAACTGACCCAGCCAGACAAGGTTGTCTTTGCTGATGGCTCGGAAGAAGAGTGGAACCGCCTTACCCAGGACCTGGTTGATAAGGGAACTCTTATCAAGCTGAATGAGGAAAAGCGCCCGAACTCTTTCCTTGCCCGCTCTAACCCGAAGGACGTTGCTCGTGTGGAGTCCCGCACGTTCATCGCTTCTGAAAAGGAAGAGGACGCTGGCCCGACCAACAACTGGGAGGATCCGGTCGAGCTGAAGAAGGAAATGACCGAGCACTACCGCGGTTCCATGAAGGGCCGCACCATGTTCGTCGTTCCGTTCTGCATGGGTCCGATCACCGACCCGGAGCCGAAGCTGGGTGTTCAGCTGACCGACTCGGAGTACGTGGTTCTCTCCATGCGAATCATGACCCGCATGGGTCAGGATGCCCTGGACAAGATTGGTCCGGACGGAGACTTCGTCCACGCTCTGCACTCCGTTGGCGCTCCGCTGGAGGAGGGCCAGGAGGACGTTGCATGGCCGTGCAACGATGAGAAGTACATCACCCAGTTCCCGGAGACCAAGGAGATTTGGTCCTACGGTTCCGGCTACGGCGGAAACGCCATCCTGGCCAAGAAGTGCTACGCACTGCGTATCGCTTCGGTCATGGCTAAGGAAGAGGGCTGGATGGCCGAGCACATGCTCATCCTGAAGCTCACCAACCCAGAGGGCAAGGCCTACCACATCGCCGCTGCATTCCCGTCTGCATGTGGTAAGACCAACCTGGCTATGCTGACTCCGACCATCGAGGGCTGGAAGGCCGAGGTCGTCGGTGACGACATCGCATGGCTGAAGTTCGGTGAGGACGGCCGCCTGTACGCTGTCAACCCGGAGAACGGCTTCTTCGGTGTTGCACCGGGTACCAACTACTCCTCCAACCCGAACGCCATGAAGACCATGGAGGCCGGTAACACCCTGTTCACCAACGTCGCACTGACCGACGATGGTGACGTCTGGTGGGAAGGCATGGAAGGCAAGCCGGAGCACCTCATTGACTGGAAGGGCAATGACTGGACTCCGGATTCCGACGAGCTGTCCTCGCACCCGAACTCCCGTTACTGCACCCCGATTTCGCAGTGCCCGGTCGCCGCACCGGAGTACGACGACCCGCAGGGTGTCCCGATCGACGCCATCCTGTTCGGTGGCCGCCGCCCGGACACTGTGCCGCTGGTAACCCAGGCACTGTCCTGGAACCACGCAACCTTCATCGGTGCAACCCTGGCTTCCGGCCAGACCGCTGCTTCCGCTGAGGCCAAGGTCGGCTCCCTGCGTCACGACCCGATGGCAATGCTGCCGTTCATTGGCTACAACGTCGGTGACTACCTGCAGCACTGGATCGACATGGGCGCCAAGGGCGGCGACAAGATGCCAGAGGTCTTCCTGGTCAACTGGTTCCGCCGTGGCGAAGACGGCCGCTTCCTGTGGCCGGGCTTCGGTGACAACTCTCGCGTTCTCAAGTGGATCATCGACCGCATTGAGGGCCGTGTTGGCGCCAAGGAGACCGTTGTTGGTCACACCGCTAAGGCAGAGGACCTGGACCTGACTGGCCTGGACATCGACTTTGAAGATGTCAAGGAAGCCCTGAAGGCACCGGCTGCTAAGTGGCAGGGTGACCTGCCGGACAACGAGGAGTGGCTGAAGTTCCTCGGCGACCGCGTTCCGCAGGAAGTCTGGGACGAGTTCGAGGCTCTGAAGGCTCGTATCGAGAAGAGCCTGCAGGACTAAGATCTTGCTAGCTAGCCTTGCTAAAAGCTAGAACATAGAACCACCCCCTTGTTGCCCGAAGTGGCTGGCAAGGGGGTGGTTTGTGCAGTACAACGATGAAGGGTGACACGCAATGCAATTAACGCTTTTCTCTGATTTGAGCCTGCGTGTCATCACTTTGATGGCGATGGGGGAGCCGGGGCGCAAGTACACCGCTGCCGAGGTGGCGGAGTCTCTCAATGCGTCTCGCGCGCATGTTTCCAAGGTTGTCTCACGACTTGTGGAGCTCGGCTTCTTGGAGGCGGTCAAGGGGCGCAATGGTGGCATCTATCTGCGAGATTCGGCTACGGAAAAATCCGTCGGCAAGCTGCTGCGCACTCTGGAAAACAACGAGGTCGTCGATTGTGTCGGCACTGACTGTCCATTGCTGCCGACGTGCCTGTTGCGTGGCAAGTTAGCGGCTGCACAGGAGGCGTTCTTCGCGGCACTCGATCCGGTGTTGATTGCTGATCTCATTCCCGCCAAGTCGGTTGATGGTGCGGATGGTGATACTTCCGAGGGAGGTAGCTTGTCTGAGGGGTCGAGGCTCAATATTCGTCCGGTTTAGGTGGTTTAGGCGTAGAACTGAAGGCCTAATCTCGATTTGAAAAGAGCTGAGAGTGGTGCTGTCGAAGCTTGTCTGTCAAGACTTTTGGCGGCGCCGTTTCTGCAGCTAAAAGCGGTTGATTCGCAACTGCAAAGACTAGTTTTGGCGCCAACAAACAATATTGCGCAAACAAAATGCGCAATATGGTGATAGTGTGAAGTCATGCCAAACCTGAATGTCAACAAGAACGGCCTGACTCCAGAGCAGGCCGAAGTCGTCACCCAAACCCTGCCCGTCGTCGGTGCCAACATCGAGAAAATCACGCCGAACTTCTACAACCGGATGTTCGCTGCTCACCCCGAACTCATTGCCGATACCTTCAACCGCGGCAACCAGAAGCAGGGGGCTCAGCAGAAGGCGCTGGCGGCATCCGTCGCTACCTTCGCAGCTACGCTGGTCGACCCAGACGCTCCTGCCCCGGAAGAACTGCTTTCCCGCATCGGCCACAAGCACATTTCCGTTGGCATCAAGCCGGAGCAGTACCCAATCGTGCACAAGCACCTCTTCGATGCCATCGAGGAAATCCTCACCCCAGAGGTCTTTCAGGGGGCTGTCCGCGACGCATGGGATGCCGTCTACCTGGAGATGCAGCGTGTTCTCATCGACTTCGAGAAGGGGCTCTATGACGACCTCGGCGTCGAAGCAGGTGATGTTTTCCGCGCCGCTCACGTCGTCTCTCGTGAAGAGCGCGGTGATGATGTCGCAGTATTCTCCGTCAAGCTTGACGACGAAACCCCCGTTTCCTACCTCCCGGGACAGTACATTTCCGTGCGTCAGACCATGCCGGACGGCGCCGGCCAGCTACGTCAATACTCTCTGGTCGGCGGCAAGGAAGGTGTTCTGACCTTCGCGGTTCGTCGTGTCGATGCCTCCGAGGACCTGCCGGCTGGCGAGGTTTCCACACAGCTGTGGGAAAAGGTGCAGCCGAGCGATGCCATCGAGATCTCTCTGCCGGCAGGTGACCTGGTGTTGGACACCAAATCAAACGACCCGGTGGTGCTTATTTCCGCAGGTATTGGTGCCACTCCCATGATCGGCATGTTGGATGCCCTGGTGGCTGGCGACTCTAAGCGAGATGTTGTCGTCCTCCACGCGGACCGTGCAGAAACCGCAGATGCCCTGCGCGCAGAGCGCAACAATGCTGTCGCCGCATTGGCCAATGCTCGCCAGCAGGTGTGGTACGAGCCGGATTTGATGAATCTGGCGGATGCGGAGCTGCCGGAGGGCGCTCAGTTCTACCTCTGTGGTGGCAACGGCTTCCTGCAGGCCATTCGCCAGCAGCTCGCCGATCGCGGTGTTGCTCGCGATAACGTTCACTTCGAGCTGTTCAGCCCGAACGATTGGCTGCTAGACGCTTAACACCACAACCGCGCCGTCGCCATGAAAGTCGTCGTCACAAATAAAGCCAAATGACCAGCCGCGATATATGTCCGGGGCTGGTCATTTTGCAGTTTGTAGCATCGGCGGCTTCGTATTACTCGGCCAAGCCGGAAAGCTCCGCAACAACCTCGCCCGCATATTGAACCTCGCACTGCGCAAACCCAATACCTGCCCATAAGTTGAGATATTCAGAATCGCCGGCCTTATTCGCCGCGCCTCGAATCGGCGTGGTCAAGTAGTGCAGTTGTGGGTAAAGTTCCGGCGCGATCCTAGAAAACTCCCGGGTAAACGTGTTCTCGATGGCACGCGCTGGCTTGCCGGAAAAAGCATGAGTCAAAACGGTGTCACGCCCCACCAAATCACGCAGTGCCCGTCGGTGCGTCTCCTTCGTACCCGCCTCCGCGGTGGTGAGGAACCGTGTGCCAGCTTGCACAGCCACCGCGCCGGCTTCCACAAGCTTGACGACGTCCTCTCGGTTACCCACCCCACCAGCGGCGATGATAGGTACATCGGTTACCGCACATGCTTCGGTGACTGCTTGGGCGAGCTCTTCTACAGAGGCCCCAATGCTGTCGGACGAATCCTTCCCCTTCACAAATGCGCGGTGCCCACCCGCAGCTAGTCCCTGCAGGACAATGCGATCAGCGCCAGCCTTCGCCGCCGCCTGTATACCCTCAATTGAGGTCGCATTCAAAATCACTTTGCGGCCTGATTCCTTTACCCGAGCAATGACCTCGTTATCTGGGTAGCCAAAGGTAAAGGAGACGAACTTCAGGGCATCGGGATTGGGCAGAAAGTCATCAGCGAGAATTGCCTCGACTTTCGCCGAGAAGTAGTCATCTGACCAGGTCGGAGTGTCAGGCAAGTCGATGTCGAAGTGGGCAGCGGCCGGCGCCAGACGATTACGAAAAGCGGTCCACTGAGCAAGTTCCTCCTCTGAGGTTCCGATACCGGCGTCAGCAGTGTTGGGGCAGAAGAGGTTGATGCCGAAACCTTTGCCGTCGTCAAGCAGTGCGCACGTCTTCCGTGCTTGTTCAGTGAGCTTTTCGACAGTGAGATATCCGGCGGCAAGGGTGCCAACCCCGCCAGCATTGGAAACGGCAGCGACGAGTTCGGGCGTGGATGGGCCACCGGCCATCGGCGCCAAAATGATTGATGAGCGTCGGAGGTTTTCGAGTGTCTGCGAGGTTGTACTGCTCATAGGGGCGAGAGTAACACTAAGGCCGGATTCCCCCGCGTGGGAGAACCCGGCCAATGCCGACGAACGACGTTGCGCAATAGACGCCGCGCTACCGCCTCAAGAACTCAAGAACTACTTGGTGCTCTCCGGCGGATCCAGCGGCATACCCTGGCCAGCGCGGTAGAACGGAATGTCCTGCGGTGCCAGCGGGGTCTTGCCGGCGATGAGGTCAGCGGCCTTTTCGGCAATCATCATAGTCGGTGCGTAGATATTGCCGTTGGTGATGCCCGGCATGACCGAAGCGTCAACCACGTAGAGGCCCTCGGTGCCGTGGACCTGCATGGTCTCCGGATCGACCACGGCCATCTCGTCGGAGGCCGGGCCCATCTTGCAGGTGCAGGATGGGTGCAGTGCGGTCTCGGCATCCTTGCGGACCCACTCGAGGATTTCCTCGTCGGTCTGCACATCTGCACCCGGGGAAATCTCGCCGTCGGTGTACTCCTTCATTGCCGGAGTGTCCAGCAGCTTACGGGAGACCTTCACAGCCTCGACCCATTCACGGCGGTCCTGATCAGTGGACAGGTAGTTGAACAGGATCGACGGCTTGACCTTGATGTCCGAGGAGGTGATGTGGACATGGCCACGGGCATCCGAGTACATCGGACCAACGTGGAACTGGAAACCGTGCGGGCTATCGATCTTCGTGCCGTCGTAACGCATGGCCAGCGGCAGGAAGTGGAACATCAGGTTCGGGTAGGGCTCGTTGTCGTTGGAGCGCGCGAAACCGCCACCCTCGAAGTGCGACGTTGCCACCGGGCCCTTGTGGGTGAGCAGCCACCACAGGCCAATGAACGGCCAACGCCACTTCTCCAGGTACGGCTGTGAAGACACCGGCTGGGTGGCGTTGTACTGAATGTAGACCTCCAGGTGGTCCTGCAGGTTTTCGCCGACACCAGGCAGGTGCTTGACGACGTTCACTCCGGCGGCATTCAGAATCTTCTCATCGCCAACGCCGGAGACCTCGAGCAGCTGCGGAGAGTTGAAAGCGCCACCGCAGAGGATGACCTTGTCTGCTCGCACCTGGTGTGTACGACCCTTCCAGGTGTACTCCACGCCGACGGCCTTGGTTCCCTCGAAGAGGATGCGGGTGGCTTCTGCGCGGGTGCGAAGCTCCAGGTTTGGACGCTGCAGGGCTGGGTGCAGGTATGCGCGGGCAGCGGAGAGGCGACGGCCCTTGTCGATGTTCGCGTCGAAGGGACCGAAGCCCTCCTGGCGGTAGCCGTTGACGTCCGGCGTGTAGTTGTAGCCGGCCTGCTGAACAGACCTGAAGAAGGCCTTGAACAGCGGAGAATCGGCCGGACCGCGCTTCATGCGCAGCGGCCCGTCGTGGCCACGGCGCGGGTCGTCCTTGTCGGAGCCGAGCGCATTTTCCATGCGCTTGAAGTACGGCAGAACGTGGTTCCAGCCCCAGTTCTCCAGCCCCTTGGTGTCGCCCCACTTGTCGTAGTCCATGGGGTTACCGCGCTGGTAAATTTGGCCGTTGATGGAGGAGGAGCCGCCGACGACCTTGCCGCGGGCGTGGTAGATGCGGCGACCGTTCATCTCCGGTTCCGGCTCGGATTCGTACTTCCAGTCGTAGTACTTGTTACCGATTGGGAAGGAGAACGCCGAAGGCATGTGAATGTAGAGATCCCAGAGGGAGTCCATGCGGCCGGCCTCGAGTACGAGCACCTGCTGAGTGTGGTCTGCGGACAGCCGGTTAGCCAGCACAGAGCCGGCAGAGCCCGCGCCAACGATGACGACGTCGCGGTGTTCGACTGTGGTGTTGCCATTCTTTTTACCGAAGTTGAAGACAGCCGGGAAAGCTCCCATGTTCTGGTGTACCTCCGTAGGTTGTTTGCCGATGTATATCGGAATGGTTTTCAAGGACTGTGATAAGCCTCAAGCGATATTTAAAGGCGGGGCCTATATATTGATAGTAGAATAAGTGGCCGGGGGCGTATCTCAAATCCTCTTCACGTATATAGAATGGCATACAATTGGCATTCAATTCCAGTTGAAATGATTTTAAACGCCGTGAAAACTAGATAAAGATGCAGGTAGTGGTGTTGATATTGGGGTTAAGGAATTCTTCTGAATCGATTCTAAGACTTGAGGGATTATTCAAACTAGGTATGCTGGATTAGTTCCCGAATCTGAAGGATTTTCCTATGTCTGATACTCCGCCAACTGAGAAGGTAACGGAGGAAAAATCTGGGTCGTCGCAAGAAATGCAGCGATCGCAGTCGGTCCCTCCGCAACAAGCGCAAGCGAGTGCGACCTCTGAGCCTGAGGTCAACTGGCCTGTATTTATTATTTCAGGCGTTGGTATTCTCGCCATTGCCCTGTGGGCTATTTTTGCCCGGGACAATGCAGCGGACACCCTAGCTGGCATTGTCGCCTGGGTGTCGAAGAACTTCGGCTGGTTCTATATTGTGACCGCGACGGTGGCAGTGCTCTTCATGCTCTACATCGCCATCTCGCGAACGGGGCAGATTAAGCTCGGCCCCGATCACGCCAAACCTCAGTTCGGCCTGTTTTCTTGGGCCTCTATGCTCTTTGCCGCAGGTATCGGCATTGACCTGCTCTTCTTCTCGGTAGCAGAGCCGGTGGCACAGTACTATGGCCCGCCGACCGGAGATGCGGAGACCATCGAAGCTGCACGTCAGGCAGTGGTGTTCACGCTCTTCCACTATGGTGTGACCGGTTGGGCGCTCTATGCCCTGATGGGTATGGCATTCGGCTACTTCGCCTATCGCCTGAACATGCCACTGACCATTCGCTCGGCGCTCTACCCAATCATTGGCAAGCGCATCCACGGCCCCGCTGGTGAAGCGGTCGAAATCGCAGCGATGCTCGGTACCGTTTTCGGTGTCGCAACTTCGCTGGGTATCGGCGTCGTCCAGCTGAATTACGGCCTGCGCGTGCTGTTCGGGGTGGATGAGAGTACGTCCTGGCAGATCGCTCTAATCGTCGTGGCTGTATCGGTGGCTATCGCCTCCGCGGTTTCCGGTGTTGACAAGGGGATTCGCCGTCTCTCGGAGCTCAACGTTGGCCTGGCCATCTGCTTGATGCTCTACATCCTGGTCACTGGTCGCACGGCGTTCCTGTTTGACGCCCTGGTGATGAACGTCGGCGAGTACGTCTCCAAGTTCCCATCCATGACTATGGATACCTACGCGTTCTCCGGAGCGCAGGAATGGTTGAATTCCTGGACCCTGTTCTTCTGGGCTTGGTGGGTGGCCTGGGCACCGTTCGTCGGTTTGTTCCTGGCCCGTATTTCCCGTGGCCGTAGCCTGCGCCAGTTTGTCGTCGGCACGCTGACCATTCCATTCCTCTTCGTCCTGATGTGGGTGTCGGTATTCGGTAACTCGGCGCTGGACCTGGTCATCAATGGCGATTCGGAGTTTGGCCAGACTGCACTGGATTACCCGGAGCGTGCCTTCTACCTGCTGCTGGAGCAGTACCCGGCGCCGATGATGGTGGCTGCAGTCGCATCTCTGATTGGCCTGTTGCTCTACATCACCTCGGCGGACTCGGCGGCACTGGTGATGAGTAACTTCACTTCGAAGATCACCGACACACAGCAGGACGGTAAGAAGTGGACCCGCATTTTCTGGGCTGTCGTGGTCGGTGTGCTGACCATCTCCATGCTCTATGTCGGTGGTATTCCGACGCTGCAGTCGGCAACGATTGTGATGGGTCTGCCGTTTGCCTTTGTCATCTATCTGGTGATGTATGGCCTGTTTAAGTCGCTGCGACTGGAGCTGTTGCAACAAGATTCGACACGTCGAGCCCTCCACGGGGCGATGTCGGGCCGCGCCGTGGATGGCCAACAGGGTGACTGGCGCAATCGACTTGCCCGCTCCATGTCCTTCCCGGGCAAGAAGCCAGTCATGCGCTACCTCGACCGAGTGGTGCAGCCCGCACTTGAACAGGTGGCAGATGCTATCAGGGAACGTGGCGGTGAAGTGACGCTGCACCGTGAACCAGCAGAAGAAGTCGGTATTGACCAGATTGACCTGCAGGTCGGATTCGGCGAGGAGATGAGCTTCCGCTACCAGGTCTATCCGGTTGAACACTTGACGCCGTCTTTTGCTGGCCTGGTACACCTGGACAGTGATGCTGATATTTACTACTACCGCCTCGAGGTCTTCACGCTTACCGGTTCGCTCGGCTACGACGTCTATGGCTACACCCAAGAGCAGCTGATTTCCGACGTCCTCGACCTCTACGAACGGCACTTGGAGTTTTTGCACATGCAGTCTGATCTCCCGGGCACCTCAGATTTGTCCGATAATGCCGAACCTGTCCGCGAATGGTCTGATGACTACGCCAAGGAGGATTCCTAAATGACCTTTAAGCCTTCAACTACTGATAAGGCCCTCGCACCCGAGACCGCCAAATCCCACGAAGGCGCGGCCACGCTGTTTATCGACGGCACCTGGTCCGCTGCAGCCGCTGGCAACACTCGCACTATCGAGTGCCCGGCCGATGGCTCTTTCATCGCCGAAGTTGCGGAAGCAGATGCGACCGACACCGAGCGCGCCATCGCCGCCGCCGACGCCGCTTTCCGACGTACCGGGGAAGGTTCCTGGGCATCCTGGAGCACAGCTGAGCGCAGCAAGTTGGTACTCGACATCGGTGCTGCCATCAGGCAGCGCAAGGACGAATTTGCCTGGGCAGAGGCCATGGATACCGGTAAGCGCCTGCCAGAGGCGGCAGCCGATATGGATGACATCATCGCCTGCTTTGAGTACTTCGGGAAGCTTGCAGGCAATGATGCCGGTCGTCTCGTGGACGCGGATGACCCGTCCGTCGTCGCGCGCATTGTGCGTGAACCCGTCGGTGTCTGTGGCCTGATCACGCCGTGGAACTACCCACTGCTGCAGACCGCATGGAAGGTCGCACCGTGCCTGGCCACGGGCAATACCTTTGTGTTGAAGCCGGCGGAGCTGACTCCGCACACAGCAATTCTGCTCATGCACGTTATCGATGACCTGGGTGTTCCGGCGGGCGTTGCCAACCTCATTACCGGCGCTGGCGCCGAAGCGGGCGCACCGTTGTCCTCGCATCCGAAGGTGGACATGGTCTCCTTCACTGGCGGTCTTGTCACTGGCAAGATTATTGCTGGTGAAGCAGCCAAGTCCGTGAAGAAGGTTGCGCTTGAGCTCGGCGGCAAGAACCCGAACATCATCTTCGCCGACGCTGACTACGAAGCTGCTTTGGACAATGCCCTCAATGCTGCGTTCCTGCATTCCGGTCAGGTCTGCTCGGCGGGCGCTCGCTTGATTGTGGAGGAGTCCATCGCCGAGAAGTTCGTCGACGATCTGGTTGAGCGCGCCGGGCACATCCAGCTCGGCGGTCCACTCGATGAGAAGGCCGAGACCGGTGCGCTGATTTCGAAGCAGCACCTGGATAAGGTCGCGGCATACGTCGATCGGGCGCGTGAGCAGGGCGCTCGCGTGCGCGTTGGCGGCGAGGTTGCCACCGGCGCCACCGCTGACGGTTCCGCCTCGCTTGCCGACGGCTACTTCTACCTCCCAACCGTGATTGACCAGGTCAACCGCGAAATGGACTGCGTTCACGACGAAGCCTTTGGCCCGGTGGTGACGGTGGAGACCTTCACCACGGTTGACGAGGCCATCGAGATTGGCAACGACACCGAATATGGCCTGGCCGGTGCGGTGTGGACATCCAACCGCGAGGTTTCTGAGCGCGTTTCCCGCGAGCTGCGTCACGGTACCGTCTGGATCAACGACTTTGGCCCCTACCTGCCACAGGCCGAGTGGGGTGGCTTTGGTCAGTCCGGTATTGGTCGCGAGCTGGGCCCGACCGGCCTGGAAGAGTACACCGAAGCCAAGCTGGTCTACGAGAATACAGCACCGGCGGTTACCGGTTGGTTCGAGGATCGTCGTTAAATAACTCGGCACAAGCCCGAGCAATAATACGGGAAAACGACCCATCGGCCGTTATACTCACCGATTGAAAAAATCGACTCTGCGCACAACTGCGATAAAGGTTTGCAGTTGTGCGCGTTGTGTTTTCTAAAGGACATCTGCCGTGAACGCTACTACCCGCTCCGACAATGCCAGTTCTAGTACCGCCAGTGGGCCAGATACTGCCTGCGCCGATACTGCCAGCACCGCCGCGACCTTTACCCGCTTCACCCGGCGCCAGCATGTCATCGCCTGGGCTGTGCATGCCTTCACGCTGACCGGTTTGGTGTGGGCAACGCTGGCTGCGGTCGCACTGCTGGAGGGCCGCCCACATTGGATGTGGCTCTGGCTGGGCATTGCCCTCGTCGTCGATGGTGTCGACGGCAATATGGCGCGTAAGCATCACATCAAGGAAGTCGTCCCGTGGTTTAACGGCGCAGTGGTGGACAACATCGTCGACTATCTCACCTGGACCGCCATACCCGCGGCTTTCATGGTTATGTATCTGCCGCTGGGGCCACGGCCGTTGGCGATTGCCCTGATCATTTTGGTTCTGGTGTCGTCGATGTTCTGCTATGCCAACGAAGCCGCCAAGTCTGGCGACTACTACTTCGTTGGTTTCCCCGCCGCGTGGAATATCGTGGCGGTCTTGCTGTGGGTATGGAACGCGCCCATGGCGGTGTGTATCTCTGCCATTTTTATCTTCAGCGCAATGACGTTGGTGCCGCTGCACTACACGCATCCATTCCGCGTGGAACGCGGCCGGATTGCCAACATTGCCGCAACGTTCATCTGGATTGTCTCGACCGGCATGCTTATCGCAGGTGAGACGGCGGTAGCGTCGTTAAGCATGACCTCTATCCACGGGCTTGTGGCTGTCAACGTCGCCGCCGGTGCCTGGCTGATTATTGGCGGCGTGCGGCGCTCGCTCAGCGGTCGCTAGCGGCAGGCGGTGGGTGGTTGGCGCAGGATTGCGGAGATGGCGCGGTCGCGTAGCCAGCGGACGTATTCGACGGCGCAGGCTGCGACAATTAATGCAATGACAAAGATGGTGACCCACGCCGGATAATCGCGCCCATTGGCCCAGAAGTAGACGTAAGGCGAGACGAAAGTCACTAGGGTGATCAGGAGCCCCAGCATTCTTCGGCCGAATGAGCGGCCGGTGATCATCTCGACAATTCCCCAGGTGTAGGGGATAGCGGTAATGATGTCGATGCTCCACAGCACCCAGACATTGCCATGGAATCCGGGGACGAAAACCACAGGTAGCGCGCGGAGCGAAGAGTAGACCATCACCACCAGATAGGCGAGGACCTTCGGGTTGTACAGCAGGCGCCACACGGGGTTGCGCTCGATGAGTTTGGTCCCGACTTTGCGTAGTGCCTGCAGGTCCTTTTGCTGCATGACCAGCGTATTTGTTCCCTCCAGCAGGTAAGCGAGCAGTTTTTGCTGCTCGAGACTGCCGTGTGCCCAGGCCTGCACCAGCTCGCTTGGCGAGATAGCGATGGGCACCAGTGGTTCTCCGCGCTGTTTCAGCGCAGTGGGAAGCTCGAGGGTGCTGCCATCGAGCTTATCGACGGCCAGTTCCGGGCCCACCACATGAACGATGTCGCCGCCGAGGATGTTTTGTACCTTCTTCACATCACTTTCGGGCAGCGAGCTGAACCAGAGTAGCTGCCGGGAGGAAATTGCCATCCGCAAGGCGGTGCCCAGAGCTTCTGCCGCGTCATCGATGGCGTAAAAGTCCTGCGTGTTGGTGTGGGCGAGTGAACGCAAGCTGTCGATTGTCACGACATTTTTGGCATTGAGCTCGCTGAGGCGGGCCACGCCGGAAATATCGATGACCGCCTGAGGGTCAAGGGCGAAAGCATGGGTAAAAGGAAGGTCGAGTATCGAGCGCATCGCAAGGAGCCGCTGGTGTCGCTGGTGTCCAACCAGGGCTGAATTCTGTGCGCTCATAGTGTTTTAGCTTGCCACAACTTGCGCTTCTCACCAGCAACTATACGGTTCGGTCTGTCTATTGGCAGGTGTTCTACCCTGTGAAAACTTCATTAAGTTGGACTTTTTTCGCTGTGTAGAGTAGCTTCTAATCCACTAATAGACAGGTCTGTTCATTATGGCTTTGATGGCGGACTGGCTCATACTTTTAGGAGAAACACTCTCATGCTCATTTCAGGACTAGCGCTGGGTGCCGTGCTCGGCTTTGTTATGCAGCGAGGACGCTTCTGCGTCACCGGCTTCTTGCGCGATATCTTCACTCAGCGCAGCTGGCGCGGCTTTGTCGCCCTGCTGATTGTTATTTCCGTCCACGCCATCGGCCTGGCCGCACTGACCAGCGCCGGCGTGATTACTCCCGAATACAACGAGCTGGCACCGCTGGCCGTTATTGTCGGTGGCGTTATCTTCGGACTTGGTATCGTCCTGGCCGGTGGCTGCGCCTCGGGTACCTGGTACCGCTCCGGTGAGGGCCTGATCGGCTCCTGGATCGCACTGGTCTTTTACGCCCTATCCGCTGCTGCCATGAAGACTGGCTTCCTCAACGGCCTGCAGGATTCCCTGAAGGAACGCACCGTCGGCCTGACCAGCATTCACGCCTCTCTGGGCATTAGCATCTGGCCACTGGTCATCGCGCTGAGCGCCGTCACGGCATACTTCGCTGTCCGCTTCCTGCGCGAAGAATTCTCCGGCCCGCGCCCGGCCACTCTGGCGCCGCGCAAGTCCGGTCTCGCGCACATTCTGACTGAAAAGGCCTGGCACGTGTACGCCACCGCCGCCATCGTCGGTGTACTTGGCGTTATCGCATGGCCGCTGTCCGCCGCCACCGGCCGCAACGACGGCCTCGGCATCACGACTCCGTCCTCCAACCTCGCCAACTACGTTGTTACTGGTGACACCGAGCGTTTCGACTGGGGCGTCCTCCTCGTCCTCGGCATCCTCGTCGGCTCCTTCATCGCGGCCAAGGCCTCCGGTGAATTCCGCCTCCGCGTCCCGGACGCCACCCAGGGTGCACGCTCGGTCGTCGGCGGCATCTTCATGGGTGTCGGCGCTGCGTGGGCCGGCGGCTGCACCGTCGGTAACGGCATGGTTCAGACCTCGCTGTTCAGCTACCAGGGTTGGCTCGCACTGGCGTCCATCGCCGCAGGTGTCGCTATCGCCGCAAAGCTCTGGCTGAAGCCGTCCGCATCTTCGCTTAACGACGTCCCGAGCACCCCTTCCACCACCAACGACACAGCGGTATCGGCAACTGCTCCGGTCACTTCGGCTGCTACTTCGCCTGTGTCCCTGCCGGGTAGCGAAGGTGCCGGTGTCGCTGGCACCGAGGCCTCCCCGCTGGCGGGTGCCTTTACTGTCGCGCCGGTAGCGTTGCTCGACCGGAGCGTCGTCAAGCAGGAAGACGGCAAGCTCAAGCCACTGGGCGATGGGCGTTACGAGCTCGACACCGTCGGCGCGGTGTGCCCCTTCCCGCTGATCGAGGCCAAGGACGCGATCAACAAGATTGAGGTCGGCGAGGAGCTGGTGATCCCATTCGACTGCACCCAGGCCACGGATGCGATTCCGCGCTGGGCTGCGAAGGATGGCCACGAGGTCACCAACTTTGAGCAGACCGGTGAAGCTGGCTGGACGATTTCCGTCCGCCGCGGGAAGTAAGGCATGGTGACGGCGGGGGAGCGTTGTTAGGGTGAGGGCATAGATTGATTGACATCAACAACAAAGGAGCTCAACCATGGCAAAGAATATTCGACCACTAGATGCTCTCGTAGTCGCGGGTGCCGCCAGCGTCCTTGTGCTGGCCGGTTGCTCCTCCGATGATTCGGCTAGTACTGAGGCAAGCAGCACTGTTAGCGAGACCAGCTCTTCCGTGTCGGCCACCAGCACTGAGGGCCATGACGACATGGATGATATGGACGATGCCGATGAGCACGGTGAGCACGGCGACCACGGTGAGCACGGCAATCATGATGACGATGCAATGGCAGGCCATAATCACCCGGCCGATGGCGGCCCGGCTCCCGAGGGAATGGCTCCGGCTGACAACGCGAAGTTCCCGGTCGGCACTGAGGTGAAGGTTCTGGCCGACCACATGCCGGGCATGAAGGGTGCAGAAGGCAAGGTTGTCGGTGTTTTCAACACCACCACATACTCCGTGTCCTACACTCCGACCGATGGCAGCGAGCCGGTGAAGGACCACCGTTGGGTTGTCCACGAGGAGATGGAGAACCCAGGCGAGGCTCCGCTTGCCGATGGCTCCGAGATCACCATCAACGCCGAGCACATGGCGGGCATGAAGGGTGCCAAGGGCACTGTTGATTACTCCACCCAGGAGCCGGTCTACATGGTTGATATCGACGAAGATGGCATGACCATGAAGAACCACAAGTGGGTCACGGAGAGCGAGCTCGCACCGGAGGACTAATTAGTCAGGCTTAGTCAGCTACTTCTAGTCCGGTTGCTTCGGGCCGGTTGCTTCGGCCTAACTCAATCCATTAAAACCGGGTATCACGCAGGAAGCGTGGTGCCCGGTTTTTTTAATGCTTCGCGCCTATGCTCGTGTCCAAAAGCCTTCGGGTAGCGCGTGGTCCGACTGTGAGGGGCGGAGACAGCGGGGACGGGGCCGGGGCCGGCGAGGGCAGGGGCGGTCGGCCACTTGTCGATGAGCTATTCACCTGTCGATGCGCTATAGCGTGGCCATCAGTGAATAACGCATCGACAAGTGCCCAGGTAGACCCCACAGCGTGCGCATAAGTGGCGGAAAACCATCGATAAGACAAGGGAAGTCATCGACAGGTCACGGAAAACCATCGATAAGTCGGCAACACCAGTGCGCATGCTCAGCCCACTCGGTCACTGCAGCTGGTATTAATTCGCCGCGTACCTGCCTTGGCACTTTCTTAATCAGAAGTGCATTCGCGCACCTCAAAGCGCATAACCCCAGTTCAGCCGGGTGTTAAAAAAGCGTTAATAGGTGCCCGCCGCGGTAGGTATGAGTGTTTTATAACTGTCATGTTCGTAGACATTTTGCTTCTGCTACTCACCGTCGCGGCCTTCCTGCTACTGCAGGGCTGCGCAAAGGCGGTGAAGAAACTATGACGTGGGAATTGATCGTCGGCGCCATTTTAGGTTTGGCGGCATTGGGCTATGTCCTGGTCGCCCTGATTGATCCGGAGCGATTCTCGTGAGCAACGTCATTATGGGATTTGTCCCGGTAATCATCGTGATGGCCGCACTGGCCATCCTTTACATCCCGCTCGGCAATTACATGGGGCGGGTATTCACCACTGATAAGCACTTGGGTGTTGAGCGCGGTTTCTACCGCGCCATCGGTGTGCGCCCAGAGGCCAACCAGCACTGGACAAAGTACACCGCCAGTGTGTTGAGCTTCTCCGCTGTCAGCGTCATCTTCGTCTACCTGCTGCAGCGAGTGCAGCAGTGGCTACCGCTCAACCACGGCAAGGGCCCAGTCTCTCCGGACCAGGCGTGGAACACCGCGGTGTCGTTTACCACCAACACCAACTGGCAGTCCTACTCCGGTGAAGAAGCCATGACGGTGCTGACTCAGATGGCTGGCCTGGCAGTTCAGAACTTCGTCTCCGCCGCAGTCGGTATTGCAGTGGCGGTGGCGCTGGTTCGAGGCCTGGCCAACCGTCACGGTGACGGCAACATCGGCAACTTCTGGGTAGATCTGACTCGTACCGTCCTGCGAGTGCTGCTGCCCATCGCCGCTATTGGTGCAATTCTGCTGATTTCGCAGGGTGCCATCCAGAGTTTCTCGGCCCCACAGACTATTCAGACTGTCACCGGCGGCAGCCAGACTATCCCGGGCGGTGCCGTGGCATCGCAGGAGGTCATCAAGGAGCTGGGTACCAACGGTGGCGGTTACTTCAACGCCAACTCCGCGCATCCATTTGAAAATCCGAATGCGTGGACCAACATGCTGGAAATCTTCCTTATCCTGTTGATTCCGGTCTCGTTGACCAGGGCATTCGGTGTCATCATCGGCGACAAGCGCCAGGGCTGGGCCATTCTGTCCACCATGGCGGTGCTCTACTTCATCTCTCTGGCTGTCGTTATGTCCAGCGAGACTGCGCTGCAGTCCTTCCAAGGTGGCGGCATGGAGGGCAAGGAGTTGCGCTTCGGTGTGCTGCCGAGTTCCTTCTTTGCGGTGACCACCACCATGACGTCGACAGGCGCGGTGGACAGCTTCCACTCCAGCTACTCACCACTGGCAGGCGGCATGCTCATGCTGAACATGCTGCTGGGTGAGATCAGCCCTGGTGGTGTGGGCTCCGGTCTTTACGGCATGCTCATCATCGCCATCCTGACCGTGTTCATCGCCGGCCTGATGGTCGGCCGTACGCCGGAATACCTGGGCAAGCGCATTGGTGTTTCGGAAATCACCAAGGTCTGCCTCTACATCCTGGTCATGCCAGTGCTGGTGCTGGCAGGTGTCGGTATCTCCACCATGCTGCCGTCGACGCTGGACTCCGTGTCCGCTGATGGACCGCACGGCTTCTCCGACCTGATTTACGCCTACACCAGTGCGTCCAACAACAACGGTTCGGCATTCGCGGGCTTCGGTGCCGACACCCCGTGGTTCAATATGAGCCTTGGCTTCGCCATGCTGTTCGGTCGCTTCCTGCCAATCGTCATGGTGCTGGGTCTGGCTGGTGACTTTGCCAAGCAGAAGCCAGCGGCTGAAACCGCAGGCACGCTGCCGACCCACCGACCGCAGTTTGTGGGTCTGACCGTTGCCATTGCAATCATCGTCAGCGCCCTGACATTCCTACCAACTCTCGTCCTTGGCCCGCTGACGGAGGCCCTGTCATGAGCAAGAATTCCAACGCATCTTCCGCTTTTACTCCCAGCGCGCTGAAGGCCGCTCTGCCGCTTGCGTTGAGCAAGATGAATCCGCGCCAGCTCGTCGCCACTCCGGTGATGTTCCTGGTTGAGGTCGGCGCTGCATTCACACTGGTTCTGGCCATTGCGCACCCATCGCTGTTTAGTTTCTCCATCACCGTGTGGCTGTGGCTGACGGTGTTGTTCGCAACGCTGGCCGAGGCCGTCGCCGAGGGCCGCGGTAAGGCACAGGCTGAGTCGCTGCGCGCCTCGCGCACCACCTCCGATGCCTTCAAGCTCAATGAGGGGGCCAATGCCGCTGAGGCGCTGATTAGCCCTGCTGCTCAGACGACCAAGGTCGCTGCCACGGAGCTTGTTCCGGGCGATATCGTCATCGTCTCCGCAGGTGAGGCCATCCCCGCAGACGGCGATGTCGTCGTTGGCGCCGCCAGCGTCGACGAGTCGGCCATCACCGGTGAGTCCGCGCCGGTAATCCGCGAGGCAGGCGGCGATCGCTGTGCGGTCACCGGTGGTACGCGCGTGCTTTCCGACGTCATCGCCATCGAGGTCACCACCATGCCTGGTGAGAGCTTCATGGATCGGATGATTGGCCTGGTCGAAGGCGCACAGCGCAAGAAGACTCCGAATGAGTTGGCGCTCGGCTCCCTGCTGCACGTGTTGACCTTGATCTTCCTCATGGTCGTCATCGCACTGGCGCCGATGGCTATCTTCAATGGCGCTGAGCAGGATCCGTTGGTCCTGATTGCGCTGCTGATCTGCCTGATCCCGACCACTATCGGTGCACTGCTGTCCGCTATCGGTATCGCTGGCATGGATCGTCTGGTGCAGCACAATGTGTTGGCCATGTCTGGCCGTGCGGTTGAGGCCGCTGGTGACGTCGCCACGCTGCTGCTGGATAAGACCGGCACCATCACGTTCGGTAACCGCCAGGCCGCGGAGTTCACTGAGGTCGGTGGGACTAGCCACGCTGAATTGGTGTACGCCTGCCAGCTCTCCTCGCTTGCCGACGAAACCCCCGAGGGCCGATCCATTGTCGAGCTCGCGGAAAAGGAATCCAGCGAACGTATCGACGAGTCCGTCTACGCCACCGCGACCTTCATTCCTTTCACCGCTCAGACTCGTATGAGTGGTATCGAGTTCCCGGCAACCGGGGAGCAGAAGAACCGCAAGGTGGTAAAGGGTGCAGCTACCGAAATTGTGAAGCTGATGAAGCGCATCGGCGTCACGGTTCCTCCCGAGGTCGAGGGCATTGTGCAGCGCATTTCGGAAGCTGGCGGTACCGCACTCGTCGTGGCCGAGATTATCGGCGGGGAGGACGTAACCAGCGGTGACAGCGGCCGTGTGCTCGGTGTGATTTACCTCAAGGACATCGTTAAGCCGGGTATGCGTGAGCGCTTCGACCAGTTGCGCGAAATGGGTATCCGTACCGTCATGATTACCGGTGACAACGCCGTGACAGCGCATGCGATTGCGAAGGAGGCGGGCGTTGACGATGTTCTCGCCGAGGCTACCCCGGAGCAGAAGCTCGAGCTGATCCGCAAGGAGCAGTCGAAGGGTCGTCTGGTCGCTATGACGGGTGACGGCACCAACGACGCGCCAGCATTGGCGCAGGCTGATGTGGGTGTGGCCATGAACACCGGTACGTCCGCCGCGAAGGAAGCGGCCAACATGGTGGACCTGGATTCGGATCCGACCAAGCTGATTGACGTGGTGGGAATCGGCAAGCAAATGCTGATTACCCGCGGTGCGTTGACGACTTTCTCCATCGCCAACGATGTGGCGAAGTATTTCGCCATCATTCCGGCCATGTTCGTTACAGCCTTGCCAGGCCTGGACAAGCTCAACATCATGAATCTGCACTCGCCGGAAAGCGCCATCCTCTCTGCGGTGATTTTCAACGCACTGGTTATTGTCGCGCTGATTCCGCTGGCGCTGAAGGGCGTGAAGTACCGCGCTGGTTCCGCAGCATCGCTGCTCAGCCGCAACCTGCTCATCTTCGGCGTCGGTGGCATCATCGCACCGTTTATCGGCATCAAAATTATTGACCTCCTGCTCTCCGGAGTGTTCGGGCTGTAGTCCCGTACCGACAGTTCCGCACTAAGAGCCCCGAACCAAGGGGCTCGTACCTACAGTCCCGCACCAAGGGGCCCGCACTCACGGTCCCGCAGGACGGAAAAGAATTGAGAAGGACATGAACAAGAATTTTCGGTTGATATCCACCACAATCAAGGCGTATCTGCTGCTCACGGTGGTTCTCGGCCTGCTTTACCCAGCTGCCATCTGGGCAGTGGGACGCATCTGGTCCGATAATGCCGATGGGTCGCTGATCTACAACTCAAAGGGTGAAATTCAGGGCTCGGAGCTGATTGCCCAGGAGGTGACGAAGCCGGGCTTCTTCTACCCGCGCCCGTCCGCCGCTGGCGATAACGGCTATGACGCAATGTCGTCCTCGGCATCCAACGTCTCGCCCTGCAACAAGGAGTTCCAGGCTGAGATTGAGCAGCGTCGCAAGGGCGTTGCAGCGCGAGAAGGTGTTAATCCTCAGCAGGTTCCAATCGAGGCAGTTACCGCTTCCGGTTCCGGCTTGGACCCGCACATCTCCCAGAAATACGCCGAGCTGCAGGCGCCCCGTGTGGCTAAGGAACGAAACCTGCCACAGGCTGAGGTGGAGCGTCTAATCTCTGAAAATAGTGAGAACACAATGACGGAACAGGGCTCGCAGGATGGTGGGCGACTGGTCAACGTCGTAAAGCTGAACGCCGCCCTGACAGACGGACAGTAAGCATCCCGCGATCGGGCAAGGTAAGGCAAGTAAAGGTCTGTAAGAAATGGCCAAGCGAGGAAAACTGAAGGTCTACCTGGGGTTTGCCCCGGGCGTGGGCAAAACGTGCGCCATGCTGAGCGAGGGGCACGATCTGTACTCCCGCGGGCACGAGGTAGTCGTTGGGCTGGTGGAGCACCACGGTCGCGAGCGGACGAAGAAGCTCATCGAAGGCCTGCCGGTGTTGGATTGCCGAAAGGTGTCCTACCGAGGCAACACCTATCGTGAGCTGGATGTTGATGCGATTATCGAGATGCATCCTGAGGTCGCCCTCGTCGACGAGCTCGCGCACACCGTCGTCACCGATGAGCCGGACAACGAGTTCGTTCAGCAACGCAAGCGCTGGCACGATGTCTACCAGCTTCTCGACGCAGGCATCGATGTCATCTCGACGATGAACATCCAGCACCTGGAATCGCTTAACGACGTCGTTGCGGCCGTCACCGGCGTGCGCCAAATGGAGACGGTGCCCGACCGTGTCCTCCGCGATGCGGACGAGATTGAGCTCATCGACTTAAGCCCGGATGCCCTGCGTATCCGACTGTCCCGCGGCGAAATCTACCGCAAGGAGCAAGCGGAACTGGCGCTGCGGAAGTACTTCCGACCCGGCAACCTCAGCGCCCTGCGTGAGCTGGCACTGCTGTGGCTGGCCGACAAGGTCGAAGAGGTTCTGGACTCCTACCGCGAAGATGAGGAGATCGACGATCATTGGACTACCCGCGAGCGTGTGGTGGTAGCGGTGCGTGATGACAACAACGCCGAGGCCATGATTCGTCGCGGTGCTCGTATGACCGGTCGCGTGGCCGGCCGCGAGATGATTGTCGTGCACATTACCGGTGATGACGATGGCCTCGACCGCGGCTACTTGCGTCGACTGCGAAAACTGCAGGACCTCACCGAGTCGCTGGGTGGGCAGTGGCGTACCATCGTGGGCGATGATGTGCCGGGCATCCTGCTGGAGTTCTCCCGCACGGTGAATGCATCGCAGCTGGTCATCGGATCGGAGCTGGGGTTGCGACGCTATGTGGGGTTGAGTACTTCCCAGCGCATCATTGATCAGGCCGGGCCTATCGATGTGCACATCATCTCCTCGAGCTCAGAGAAGAAAGCTAAGCGGCGCAAGAAACTGCGCTCTCGCTTTTCCAAGGAGCGACGCATCACGGGGTGGCTCCTGGCGCTGGTGGGGCCAGTGCTGTTGACGTTGCTGCTTTACCAGCTGGACACCGGCCCGGAGTTCCTGGGCGTGCTGCTGCTGACCTACCTGATGCCGATAGTCTTCGCCGCGATGGCGGCAGGATTGGTGCCGGCGCTGGCGGCAGTGGCGGTCGCCTCAATACTGGCGAACTGGTACTTCACCGCTCCGGTGAACACCCTGACCATCACCGAGCCGGCTAGCTTGGCGCAAATCCTGCTCTTCGGTGTGATTGCCGCGGCTGTGGCGACGGTGGTGGAACGTTCCGAGCGCCGCCGAGAGATGGCGGACAGGAGTCTGCATCAGGCAGTCGTAATGTCCGAGTTGGCACACGGTGTCGTCCACGATGGCGACAACATGTCCAACCTGGTCCACAGCTTGGCGGATACGTTCTCGATGGAGCGTGTGGACGTGCAGCGTTACTCTTCAGAGCGCAAGAAGTGGTTGACCATTGTCACCACCGCAGAACACGGCTTGTCCGAACCATGGACGACAGAGCTGCCGATGACCAAGGTCAGCTCCGGCGATGATCTGCGCTTTGTGCTCAGCGGGCGCGAACTCACCGCCGCGGAGACCGCCATGATTGCGGCTCACGGTTCCCGCATCCGGGCGCTCATGGACATGGAGGAGATCGCCGCGATGCGCCGCGCCACCGCCGCCCTCGAGGCAGGCAACCGCGTGGGCAGTGCGGTGCTGACCGCCGTTTCACACGACCTGCGCACACCGCTGGCCAGCATCAAGGCCGCGATCTCCAGCATGAATATGGAGGACGTCGAGCTTGACGACGAAACGCGCCTCATCCTCATGGAGACAATCGAGAGTTCCGCGGACCGACTAGAAGTGGTCATTGGCAACTTGCTCGATGCCAGCCGCATCGACTCCAGCACCAAGCGGGTGGAAAGTGTGCCGGTTAGCGTCTCCGATGTCGTGGATGCCGTATGCGCGGAGTTGCCGGAAGCCGCAGGTCACATTGACCGCGATATTGACCGTGACGTCTGCATGGTGGAAGGCGATCCGGGACTTATCCAGCGCATTGTCTCCAACATCGTCATCAACGGTCGCCAATATGCGCCGGAGTCGAACCTGACCATTCGTACGCGGCCCAGCGAGCGAGGTGTGCGCGGTCCCGCCGACATGCCCGTCATGGGCTCGCTGGGAGCCATCGCTGCGAGCGCGTGCATAGACATTTTGATCATTGACCACGGTAAGGGCATCCCGGAGGATAAGTTGGAGGAGATTTTCCAACCATTCCAACGCCTTGGCGACTACTCGGCACAATCCCAAGGTCTTGGCCTGGGCCTTGCCGCCGCCTCGCGTTTTGCCGACGCTATGGGAGGCGCCATCCGCGCCGAACAGACACCCGGCGGCGGTGTCACCTTCGTGCTGACTTTGCCGCGCGCAATGGGCGAGAGAAAGTAGGATTCCATGAACCTCAGTTCAGGCAAACTCACAGGTCAGGCTGGTGACAAACCCGGACGAAAGATCCTCATTGTCGAGGATGATGTCGCCATGGCCCGCACTGTGCTTGTCAGTTTAAATGCCCGCGGTTACGAGCCACGTGTCGCGCAAACGGCTACGCGCGCGTTGGCCGCGGTCAGCGAGTGGAAGCCCGACGCCGTTCTCCTGGATCTGGGCTTGCCCGATGTTAGCGGGCTGGAAGTGTTGCGTTCTTTGCGCAGGTGGAGCGATATTCCAGTGCTGATTGTCTCCGCGCGTCACGACGAGGCGGGGAAAATCAACGCACTGAACGAAGGGGCCGATGACTACGTCACCAAGCCCTTCTCGATGGGGGAATTGCTGGCTCGGCTGCGTTCAACCATGCGGCGTGCCAGCAAAGTCGTGGTCGAAGAGGTGCCGAAGGTGACCTCCGCAGATGGTCATCTAGTGGTTGACCTGGCCAAACGACAAGTTCTCGTGGCGGACGAGCTCGTGCATCTGACCCCGCGCGAGTGGGATATCCTGGTCTATCTGGTGCAGCATCGCGGCGAGTTGGTGACCAAGCTGGAGCTTCTAAAGGCCGTCTGGGGTGATCAGTACGAAAAAGAGACCAACTACCTGCGCGTTTACATCTCCCAGCTGCGCCACAAGATCGAACCCCAGCAGGCTCACAACAAGTACTTGCGCACTGAGGTGGGGGTCGGCTACCGCATGGTGCTGGGCGAGGAGTAGCAGTCGGCTGCCTTTCCCGGTCCCCGTTTCTGCGCCGCTCCCCGCGCCGCCCCCCGGTCCGCTCCGTTCCCCTCCGTTCCCCTCCCGCGACTTCACGACGCCCATGTCACCTCATGCCACCTCCACAGCTGGCATGAGGTGACGCTTGTGTCGTGAAGTGCTGTGTGTGCGGGCGGCGGCAGGTGGCGCTGCCCAGCTACAGCTCCAAATCCAACGACGCACCCGGGATGGCATCCAGCAGGCGCTGCGTGTACTCCTTCTCCGGGTGGTCGAAGAGATCATCGGTCGGACGGTGCTCCACCATCTTGCCGTGCTCCATCACGATGATTTCATCGGCTACCTGGCGCACCACCGCGAGGTCATGCGTGATGAACAGGTAGGCCAGGTCCAGCTCTTCCTGCAGCTCAGCCAGCAACTCGAGCACCTGCGCCTGCACCACCACGTCGAGGGCGGAAACGGCCTCGTCACAGACCACAACCTCAGGATTCAGCGCCAGCGCACGCGCAATCGCCACACGCTGACGCTGACCACCCGACAGCTCACCGGGGAAGCGGCGCCCCATTTCCGCGGGAAGTGCGACGCGGTCGAGAAGCTCGAATACGCGCTGCTCACGCTCCTTCTTGGTGCCAATCTTGTGAATCCGCAGCGGCTCCTCGATGGAGGAATGCACCGTGCGCATCGGGTCCAGCGTCGCATACGGGTTCTGGAAAATCGGCTGAATGCGACGCCGCAGCTCCAGCTCCTCTTTACGATTCCGGCCCTGGACGCGTTTGCCGTCGAAAAGCACTTCGCCTTCGGTCGGATCGAGCAGCCCCAGCGCCATGTTGGCGACAGTGGACTTGCCCGAACCGGATTCGCCCACGATTCCAATGGTGCGACCGCGACGCAGCGTAAAGCTGATGTCATCGACGGCGCGGAAGGAATCCTTGCGCCACGGACGGTCGCCGCGGATGGCAAAGTCGCGCACCAAGTTCTTCGCGACCAGAATCTCCTTCTGGTCCGCATCCGATGTCGTCGGCGCCGCCACCACGCGATCACCGCGCCGGGCAGCCAGCGATGGAGCCGCCGCGATTAGCTGCTTGGTGTATGGATGCTGCGGGCGGGTGAGAACTTGCAGGGCAGGGCCGGTCTCCACGACACGTCCTGCTTGCATAACGACGAGTCGGTCAGCGCGCTCGGCAGCCAAGCCGAGGTCATGGGTAATAAGCACCACGGACGTGCCGAGTTCGCTAGTGAGCTTGTCGAGGTGGTCGAGGATTTTCTTCGCCACGGTCACGTCGAGAGCGGAAGTGGGCTCATCGGCAATCAGCAGCTTTGGGTGCGCGGCCAAGCCCATCGCGATAAGCGCGCGCTGGCGCATGCCGCCGGAGTACTCGTGTGGGTACTGGTCGATGCGCTTTTTGGCATCGGGAAGACCAGCCTGTTCCAGCAGTTCAATCGCCTTTTTGTGGGCCTCGGAGCCAGTGGCGATGTTATTTGCGCGCAGCGCCTCGGTAATCTGGGCGCCGACGGTCCACACCGGATTCAGGTTGGTCATCGGATCCTGCGGGACCAAGCCGATGCCGCTACCGCGGATACTGACAAACTCGCGGTCTGTCAGATGCGTGATGTCGCGGCCATCAAAGGTGATGGTGCCCCCGGTGACTTCGCCATCACCGGGCAGGAGCCCCAGCGCGGCATGGACAGTGGTGGATTTACCCGAGCCGGATTCGCCAACAATGGCGACCGTCTCACCGGGGAAAATCTCCAGGTCGACGTCATGCACCACATCGGTCAACGATTTACTGCGGCGGCCGGACGCTGTGGTCGTCGGAAAGCCAATGCAGACATCCTTCAAGGTGAGAATGGGCGCTGCGGAAGTATTGGTGTCGGTGCTCATCGACGACGCTCCTTCGGGTCGAGAGAATCCTTCAAAGCGTCACCCATGAGGATGAAGCCGAGAACGGTAATCGCCAGGGCGAGTGCTGGCCAGAACAGGTTGGACGGGGCCTGGCGGAGCACCTGCTGTGCGACAGAGATGTCGTTGCCCCAGGAAACGGTGGTCGTCGGCAAGCCAATGCCCAAGTAGGACAGCGTGGCCTCGGCGACGATGTAAATACCCAGTGAGGTCGTGGCCATGACGATGACAGGGGCGAGGCAGTTCGGCAGCACATGGCGGAAGAGAATGCCAGTGCTGGACAGACCGAGCGCCTTGGAGGCGGTGACGTATTCCTCGTTTTTCACTGAGATCACCGAGGAGCGCACCACGCGCGCCATCTGCGGCCAGCCGAAAGCAGCGAGCACGAAGACCACGGACCAGATGGTGCGTTCGGTAAACAGCTGCATCAGCACGATACCGGCGAGAATCAGGGGGATGGCAAAGAACATGTCCGTGATGCGAGAGAGCACCGCATCGACCCAACCGCCGAGATAGCCAGCGATGGCACCGAGGATGATGCCCACCACGGTCACGGCCAGGGTGACGCCGATGCCGACGATGACCGAGGCGCGGGCACCGTAGATGACACGGGCGTAGACGTCGTAGCCCTGCTGAGTGAAGCCCATCGGGTGGCCGTCGCGGGCTGGGGCCAGCGAGTCACGCAGGTTTGCCGCCGTCGGGTCCACAGAGGTGAACAGCGACGGGAATGCGGCCACTGCGATGGAGAGCAAAATAATGAATGCGGAAACCCAGAACAGTGGGCGGTAACGCAGGTTCTGCCAGGCCGAACCCCAGAGCCCCAGCGGCGGGGTATCCGGCAACTGCTTGTGGTCGGGGTTCGTTGCCTGGGCGGTGCCGGTATGCACGGTGTTGGCCTGCTTTTCTGGCTGAGTCGAATCTAACTGCGTCGAATCTGGCTTAGGCATAACGAATCCTCGGATCCAGGACTGCGTAGAGCAAGTCGATGAGCAAGTTGGCGAACATGTAAATAACCACCAGGATGGTCACGATGCTGACCACGGTGGGAGCTTCACCAATCTGGACGGCGTGGAAGATCAGGCCACCGATACCGGGCACGTTGAAGATGCCCTCGGTGACAATTGCGCCACCCATCAGAGCAGCGAGATCAGCGCCGATGAAGGTCACAACGGGAATTAGCGAGTTGCGCAAGATGTGGCGGCGGGTGACTTCAGAGGTTGGCAAGCCCTTGGCGCGGGCAGTGCGTACGAAGTCAGCATGGCGTGCCGACGAAACCTCGGAGCGCGTCAGTCGCAGAACATAAGCAACCGAGACGAGACCCAGCACGAATGCCGGCAGCAGCAGGGAAGTAAAGGAGGCATCGCTACCAACGGTGGGGGAGACAATCTCCCAGCGCACACCGAAGAGGTAGCGGGCCACGAAGCCGAGCACGAAGGTCGGAGTTGCGATAACCAGCAGGGACATCACCAGAACGGTGGAGTCGAAGAATCCGCCCTTGCGCATGCCGGCAATAACGCCGAGGCCAATGCCGAAAATGGCCTCAATGGCAACGGCCATCAGCGCCAGGCGAATCGTAATAGGGAAGGCCAGCGCAATTTCCTCGCCGACCGAGCGGCCGGAGAAGGTCTCGCCCATATCCAGGGTGAATAGGCCCTTGAGATACTCCCAGTACTGGACGAGGAAAGGCTCATCCAGGTGGTAGTGAGCGCGCAGTGCTGCGACCTGCTCCGGTGGCAGCTGCTTATCACCAGCCAGTGCAGCGATGGGGTCGCCTGGCATGGCGAAGACCATTGCATAAATCAGCAGTGTGGCACCGAAGAAAACCGGCACCATCTGCAGGAGTCTCTTTCCGATGTACCAACCCATGGTGCTAGTCCTTCTCAATCATCGGGTAGTCCAAAATGCCGTCCCACATCACCACGGGGTTACGCAGCTTCGGATTCCACGCCACCGAAGCATTCGGGTACCACAGCGGGATTGCAGGCAAATCTTCCATCAACACCGACTGAGCCTTGACGTAAATCGGCTTAGCGTCTTCTGGGCTCTTTGCCGAGGCCGCCTCTTGAATCAGCTTGTCGAACTCCGGATTGGAGTAGTGGTTGTCATTCGAGGAACCACCGGTGACGAACTGCGGGATCATGTAGTTGGCCACTGACGGGTAGTCCGCTGACCAGCCAGTGCGGTAGCCGCTGGTGATGGTCTCGTTGGAGATTTCATCGCGCAGCTGCTTGAAGGTCGGGTAGGCCTTGCCGTGGGAATCGATGCCGAGGGTCTCGCCAATCATGTTGGTCACCGCTTCGACCCACTGCTGGTGTCCTCCGTCGGCGTTGTAGGCAATGTCGAACGAGCCGGTAAACGGCGCAATTTTGTTGGCTTCGGCCCACAGTTGGCGGGCCTTCTTCGGGTTGTATTCCAGCACCTCTTGGCCAGGTACGTTCGGGTCAAGGTCGCCGAGCGTCAACGAGCTGAACTCGCGCGCCGGGGTGCGGGTGTCGAAGAAAATCTTCTCAGTGATTAGTTTCCGGTCAATCGCCATGGAAATCGCTTGACGACGAAGCTTGCCCTCTTCACCCGAAAAACCTGGCAGATTTCGCGGAATTGCGAAGTACTGCGAAGAGGAGGTCGGGACGTTTGCGCTGGAGTCGGGGAAGTCGGTTTGGAAGCTGGCGAGAGCCGTTGGTGGAATTGTGCGTGGCAGCGTGTCCAGGCGGCCTGCCTGGAGGTCTGCGTATGCGGTGTCCACGTCCGAGTAGAAGCGGTATACCAGGCCGTTGTTACGGGCCTTGTGCTCACCGGCGAAGTCATCATTGCGAACCACAGTTAGCTGGTTGTTGTGCAGCCAAGCGCGGCCTTCGGCCATCTTGTACGGTCCATTGCCGATTGGGTGTTCACCGAAAGCCTTCTTGTCTTCGAACGCGGCCTTCGGCAGCGGCATAAACGCGACATAGCCGAGGCTGAGCGGGAAGGAAGAATCTGGGTTGGTCAGATCCACGGTGAACCTCAGGTCATCGACCTTTTTCAGGCCGGAGAGTGTTTTCTCCGTGGCCTTTTCTCCCGAAACAGCATCAAAACCCTGCACGTTGGCGAAGAAGGACTGCTGCTTCTGCAGGTTCGGTCCGTAGGCAGCGTAATTCCAGGCATCGATGTAGCTCTGCGCGGTGACTGGTTCGCCGTTGTGGAAGGTCCAGCCCGGTTTCAGCGTGATGTCGAAATGAGTCGAGTCCTCGTTGGGCTTAATTTCTGCCGCATGATCCAGGATCATCGAGCCGTCGGTGTCGTAGCGCACCAGACCCGAGTAGAGCATGCGGAGGATATCGCCACCACCGGTTTCATTGGTGTCAGTGGTGTACAGCGGCGACTGTGGCTCGGAGTTCTGGACCACAATGAACCCCGCGCCGACCTGTTGCTGGTCAGTGCTGCAGGCAGCGAGCGCGCTTCCTGGCAAGGCGATTACCAGCAAAGCCGCCAGGATCTGGCGGACATGCAGCGTGAACTTTCCTTTTCCGCTGAGCGTTGTTGCGTGCAGTTTTGTGGCACGGGACTTCTCTCGCTGTCGGAGCTTCCGCCGGAGTTTCTGCCGGGTGTGGAAGGGGCCGGAGGCAACGGGTCTATGCATCGCGAGCCTTTCTAGATTCTGCCAGATAGGCGATATGAATTTGGCGATCGGCTCACTCCAAATGACTTAGATACCCACCTCCCACCTGCATAAGCAATGGTGGTGGTGACAACTTGGGTGTGGTGGACTCTAAGGTTTGGATACGACCGTTCAATACAGTCTCTAACCATACAAGTCCAAAAAACATATGAGTATTAATCAGGCGAATCATCCCTTATTTGACGGTGTCTTTTACCCTCGATTGGGGAGTTAATCCTGTGCAGTGGTGCAACGTTGTAACATTCTGGCACCCCCGCAGGGGTTGCCCTTTGGTTCTCCGCGCCGCTGGCACTCAGTCAGGGCCCTACCCGCGTTGGGCCCGTCCGCGGGCCCATCCGCGACTTCACGACAGCTATGTCACCTCATGCCACCTCCACAGTTGGCACGAGGTGACACCCGTGTCGTGAAGTGGGTTTTGGAAGAGGAAGTGGACTTTGAAGGAGGCGGAGAGACAGCGCATTAAGTCCCGCAGTACGAGTGGAAAGCACCCAACTCCCGCGGTGCCGGCTCCGTGAACCCCGCTGGGACGTCTTGCGACTCAAAGGGGTTGGTTACCGCCTCCAGCAGGTGCCGGTAGTCGGTCAGATCCCCCGCCCCTGCCGCCGCTAACGCTTCCGTGACCAGGTGGTTTCGCGGAATATACAGCGGATTCGTTTCCTCCATAAGTGCCAGGGCCGTCGTCCGGTCGATTCCCAGCTCCTTCCGCGTCCGCTTCCACAACTGCCCCCACTCAGCCGCGGCGGCGGGGAACGCAGGATCAGCGGTCAGCCTGGTCAGCGCAGCCAACGCAGCAACTGTATCCCCATCACCATCGGCCAGAACCTCAATCAGCGCCCGATGAGCATTCGTATGGTCGAGCCCAAACTTCGCCAGCAACGCCTGCCACTGCTGCACCAGGGGGATGGCCAGCGGGTCGTCGTAAAGCGAGGGGAGAATCCCCAACTTGGGCAGCCACCTGCGGCTGAGCGCATCGGTGAATTCGTCGGCGAATTCGCCCAGGATGTCGCGGGCGCGTGCGAGGGCTTCCTCCGGGGTGCCTGCGAAATGCGGTAGCAAAGTCTCCGCAAGCTTCGACATATTCCACCCGGCAATCGTCGGCTGCGCGCCGAACGCGTATCGACCGCCTCGATCAATGCTGCTAAACACCGCCCGGGGGTCGTGCGCATCCAGAAACGCACACGGCCCGAAGTCGATGGTCTCGCCCGCGATGCTGGCATTGTCGGTGTTCATCACGCCGTGAACAAAACCGCAGGCCAACCACGCCGCAACGAGATTGGCTTGCCGCTTGACGACGTCCCGGAGAACCGACTCCGCCGAACCTTCGTAGCCATGCCGCTGCGCGGCGAACTCGATGAGCCGATCCATGATTCCGGTGTCCGTTCCGGAGCGAGCGACCAGCTCGAACGTGCCAACTCGCAGGTGGCTGGATGCTACGCGCACGACGATGCCACCCGGTTGAAGTTCGGTGGTGGGGTCGGTGTTGTCGAATGGGGTTTGCGAGCCGCGGTAAATCTCTTCGCCGGTTTTGATGACCGCCAGCGCGCGGGTGGTGGGGATGCCGAGCGCATACATGGCTTCGCTGATGAGGTACTCCCGCAGCGCGGAGGTCAGCGTGGCTTTGCCGTCACCGCCACGGGAAAAGGGCGTGGGGCCGGTGCCTTTCGCCTGAATCTCGTAGGCCTGGGTGTTGTCGCTGTGGGTTGTCTCTTTGGGGCAGTCGGGCTGGTTAGGCGGACAGTGCAGCCCAGTCAGCCCCGGTTCAACCTCAACTGTGGCAAGCAAGAGCGCGCGACCATCACCGAGTAGGCCTGCGAAGTTGCCGAACTGGTGGCCGGCATAGGCCGTGGCCATCGGGGTTGTGTATGCGCCGAGTGGGGTATCGGTTTCCTGGCCGACTCCGTGATCGGCGCCGTGGCCAGTGAGGAACTTCAGGCCAGCCTCCGAGCGAAGCCACTGCGGGGAGAGGCCGAGTTGGGTCGCGAGCTCGTCGTTAAGCATGACCAGCTGCGGCGATGGGGCATCAAACCCCTGCTGGTCGATAGCGAGTTCAGGCAGTGCGGTGGGCAGATCAGCGACGTTTCTAGCCATGTGCGCAGTTTAACGGGTAGGCCGAATTGGGGTTGGCGCGCTGGTGCGTTCAGCGGTGCTACGCCGTTGACGTGGCCTCGAAGGCGAAAAACCCCGGTTACTGGAACAATTCCAGCAACCGGGGTGCGCTCGGGGTAGTCCTACTTCTTCAGGGACTCCGGAGCGTTGAAGCGCTCACCGTGCTTAGCGGCCAGCTCTTCGGCGCGCTCGACGAAGCCCGCGACGCCGCGGCGCTCCGGGTGAGCTGCGGCCGGGTCGACAACAGTGGCGCCGTCGTAGTTCTTAATGAACTGGCGAGTACCACCGGTCCAGGCCGGGTAGCCGATACCGAAGATGGAGCCGATGTTGCCGTCGGCGTCGTGAAGCAGAACGCCCTCGTCGACGCACTTCTGAGTCTCGATGGCCTCGATGAAGAGCATGCGGTCAACCAGCTCCTGCAGGTCGGTGTCCTCCGGAGCGATCGGGGTGATGTTTAGCTCCTCGCGGAGCTCGTTGAACAGGCCCGGCCAGAGACCGGAGCGCTTGCCGTCGACGTACTCGTAGAAGCCCTTGCCCTCGAGCTTGCCCGGGCGCTCGAACTTGTGCAGCATGGCCTCGACCAAAGCCGGTACGCCGCCCTCGTCCAAGGTCTGACCTGCAGCCTCGGCGGCAGCGCGGGTCTCGCCAGCGATCTTCTCCATGAGCTTGAGGTTCAGCTCGTCGGCAAGCTGGAGCTGCGGTGCCGGGTAACCGGCCTGGCGACCAGCGGCCTCGATGATGGCCGGGTCGTAGCCCTCAGCGACCATACGCAGGGCCTCGTTGATAACGGTGCCGATGACGCGGGAAGTGTAGAAACCGCGGGAGTCGGTAACGACAATCGGAATCTTGCGGATTGCAACAGCGAAGTCCAGCGAAGCGGCGAGGATTGCCGGGTCGGTGTTGTCGCCGGAGATGATCTCAATCAGCTGCATCTTGTCCACCGGGGAGAAGAAGTGCAGGCCGATGAAGTCCTTCTCACGCTTGACGTGGGAAGCCAGCTCGGTGATCGGAAGGGTGGAGGTGTTGGAGCCCAGGATGCAGGTCTCCGGAACTGCGGCCTCGATCTCGGCGTGAACCTTGTGCTTGAGGTCGGTGTTCTCGAAGACGGCCTCGATGACCAGGTCGACATCGGACAGGTCGTCGTAGGACTCAGTCGGCTTGATGCGGTTCAGCAGCGCTGCGGACTTCTCCTCAGTGGTGCGACCGCGCTTGAGAGCCTTGGCCTCCAGACCTTCAGAGTAGGACTTACCGCGCTCGGCGTTCTCCAGGGAAATGTCCTTCAGGACAACTTCCATGCCAGCCTTTGCACACACGTAGGCGATACCTGCGCCCATCATGCCGGCGCCGACAACGGCAACCTTCTTGAACTCGCGCTTCGGGTACGGGGTGCCGTCAGCCTGCAGCGGACGGGAGCCGCCGCCCTGAGCGTGATTGAGGTCGAAGAAGAACGCCTGCATCATGTTCTTCGACTGAGTGCCGGTGACCAGCTCGGTGAAGTAGCGGGACTCGATACGCAGTGCGGTGTCGATGTCGACCTGAGAGCCCTCGATGGCAGCCTGCATCGCAAGGCGCGGAGCCTTCATCGGGGAGCCCTTGAGCTGCTTGGTCAGGTTTGCCGGGAAGGACGGCAGGTTCATTGCGAACTTAGGAGTCTTCGGGTCGCCGCCCGGGATCTTGAAGCCCTTCTCGTCCCACGGCTGTGTGGCCTTGGCATCTTCGCTGGTCAGCCATGCTCGAGCAGTGTCAATGAGCTGCTCCGGAGCAACAACCTCGTCAACGAGGCCAGCTGCGAGGGCCTTGCCCGGGTTCATCTGAGCGCCGGTCAGAATGACCTTCATCAGCGCGTCCTGAATACCCAGCATGCGAACGACGCGGGAGACACCGCCGCCACCCGGCAGCAGGCCGAGGGTGACCTCTGGCAGGCCAATCTTGGAACCGCGGGCATCAGCCGCAACGCGGTGGTTAGCAGCCAGCGCGACCTCGAGGCCGCCGCCCAGTGCTGCGCCGTTGATGGCGGCAACAATCGGCACCGGGAGCTTCTCCAGGCGACGCAGGGAGGCCTTCATGTCCTCGACCATGTTGAACATGTCAGCTGCATCGTCCTCAGTGGCCTTGGACATCTGCTTGATGTCACCGCCTGCGAAGAAGGTCTTCTTCGCAGAGGTGATGATGATGCCCTTGATGGAGGTCTCAGAGCCGTCGCCAATTTCGTTTTCCAGGCGCTCCACGGTGGCGCGGATGTCGTCCTGGAAAGTCTTGTTCATGGTGTTGACCGGTGCGTTCGGGTCATCCATGGTGAGGGTGACGATTCCGGCGTCGTCCTGATCCCACCGGAACATGTTATCTGTGCTCATAAATCAGTCAGTCCTTTGTGGTTATCGCGGTGTGGCCGCGGTAATTGTCGCTGTGAGTTTCGTTCCGGTTTGCTTTAGACGCGCTCGATGATGGTTGCAACACCCATACCGCCAGCCACGCAGAGCGAGATGAGTGCGTAGCGGCCACCGGTGCGGTGCAGCTCGTCGATTGCAGCGCCGGTGATCATGGCGCCGGTTGCACCCAGCGGGTGACCCATGGCCATTGCGCCACCGTTGATATTGAGCTTGTCGTAGTCGATGCCCAAGTTCTGCTGAGCATGCTTGACGACGGCGGCAAACGCCTCGTTGATTTCCCACACGTCGATATCGTCGACGATCAGGTTTGCCTTGGCCAGAGCCTCGCGGACCGCCGGCTCGATGCCGGTCAGCATGATGGTCGGCTCGACACCATTGACGGCGGTGGCGACAACGCGTGCGCGTGGGGTCAGACCCATGTCTGCGCCGGCCTTCTCAGAACCAACCAGGGTCAGTGCAGCGCCGTCGACGATGCCGGAGGAGTTACCTGCGTGGTGGACGTGGTTGATGCGCTCGAGCTGCGGGTACTTCTTCAGTGCAACTGCGTCGAAGCCACCCTGCTCACCCATCATGGTGAAGGCTGCGCGCAGGCCGGCCAGGGACTCTGCGGAGACGCCCTCGCGGATGGTCTCATCGCGGTCGAGGATGGTCAGGCCGTTAGCGTCCTTGACCGGGACGACGGAGCGGTCGAAGCGACCCTCAGACCAAGCCGTTGCGGCACGGGCGTGGGAGAGTGCTGCCATTTCGTCGAGGGACTCGCGGTCAAAGCCGTCAAGCGATGCAATTAGGTCAGCGGAGATACCCTGCGGGACGAAGTCAGTTGCGAACGAGACCTGTGCATCCATTGCCATTGCGCCGCCGTCGGACATCATTGGCACGCGGGACATGGATTCGACGCCACCGGCGAGGACGAGCTCGTCCATGCCGGAGCGGACCTTCTGAGCAGCCAAGTTGATGGCGGAGAGGCCTGAAGCGCAGAAGCGGTTGATCTGGACACCGCCGGTGCGGTACGGCAGACCTGCGGTGAGTGCTGCGGTGCGGGCAATGTCCGCACCCTGGTCGCCGACCGGGCTGACGCAGCCAACGATGAGGTCGCTGATGCGTTCTTCATCCAGCTCCGGGAAGCGGTTGCGAATTTCGTCGATGAGGCCGACGAGAAGTGATACCGGGCGTACCTCGTGGAGGGAGCCGTCCTTCTTGCCCTTGCCGCGCGGGGTGCGAATTGCCTCGTAGATGAAGGCTTCGCCGCCCGGCTGAATGGTGGCGGAAGTCATGTGTTTTTACCTCACAGATTCGTCGTAAAGTGTCGTGCGTCACTCTATAACGAATGCCGGATTGCCGGGGGTGATTTGAGGGGTACTGGGGAGAAAGTTAACTTGCCGTAGTCTCTCACCTGCGGTTATGGGAGAAACCGGGGGTAATTACATAAGTATTTTTAAACACAGCTTCGCGGAAGCGAGGCGGTAACGGTCTGCCATGTGAAGGCCCAATCGTTACGCCCGTCCGCAACCATCAAGCCGCCTCTCCATCATCCTGCGCGAACCCCAAGTTCCGATAGCGCTCGACAAAGGCCTGGATGCGCTGCAGCACCCGCGTCTTGACCTTCTCGCGCTCATTACCTGGAGTAAACCGCGACATTGGCGGAAGAACTCGAACAATTCCGGTGCCAAGCGTGCTGACAATGCCGGTGGTCAGCGCCTCTTCAATGAAAGATTGCGCAGTGGGCATCCGCAGCTTTTCTTCAGTGATGATCGCATTGAGTTCTTCCGTGCGTTTGGTCCTGATGAATTCTTCCCACTGCTCGTCAACGGGCTGTGTCAGGCTCACGGTGTTGACAAATTCTTCAATCAGATCGCGCTTGTTCCGCAGTGATGGGCTGGAGTTTGCAGCGCGAGAAATCTGGGCACGAATTTCTTCTCTCTCGTCACTGCCGTGGGTTTCGCGGTATTGCTCGACGAGCATGAGAATGTAGTCGACATTGATCTCTACCTGCTTAATCAGCTCCATCTCGAAGACCACATCTTCGTTGATGGACTCCCGTTCCCCGTCGCTTTCAGTACGGAATTCCGCGAACAGGTCGAGGTAGATACTGCGGTAGTCCTGCTCCTGGCGAGGCGTCAGCAGCGCGTCATCGGCGAATTGGTCGAAGGAGGTCAGGATGTTTTGGACACGCAGAATCGCGCCGAAAAGCTTGATGAACTCTTTTTTCGCCTTCTCGCCAACAATGACCTTATCCAGCGGGTATTCCTGGAGCAGCTGATTCACTAGCTCGGCGTATTCCGCAAAGTACTCAGCGTAGGGCTTGAGCAGCACTACGCTTTGCGCATCGGTGTCGCCGAAGAGCCGCAGCGCCTCATTTGTGGCATCTTCGAGGTCTCGGAAGCAGACAATGTTGCCGTACGTCTTGACTGAGTTGAGGATTCGGTTGGTACGCGAGAACGCCTGAATCAACCCGTGGTATTTCAGGTTCTTGTCGACGAACAGGGTGTTCAAGGTGGTGGCATCGAACCCGGTGAGGAACATGTTGACCACGATGGTCATATCGACTTCCCTGTTCTTCATTCGCAGGGAGAGGTCTTTGTAGTAGTTCTGGAATTTCTCGGCTGAGGTGTCGTAGTTGGTCTTGAAATATCCGTTGTAGTCGGCAATCGCCGCTTCCAGGTAATCGCGCGCAACCTTGGGTAGCTGCTCGGGCTCCATGCCTTCTTCACGGAGCAAGCCTGTCTCGTCGGCCACGGCAGTAGCTGCCGCAGCGTTTTTCTTTTCGCTTGACGACGGAATCGTCGGTGACTCATCCTTTTCGGCCTCATTTGGCGCGAATGAGTAAATCATGGCGATCTTCAGCCGCTCTGCTTCCGGCAGTGACGCTTGCGCTTCTTTGAAGAGGTTGTAATAGGTGTAGGCAGCCTCAACAGAAGCGGTGGCGAAGATAGCATTGAAGCCACGAACTCGTTGATTTTTCTTTATTTCCTTAATGCGACCGCGGTGTCGGGCCTTTGCTGAGGCGGATACGTTCTCGACAACGCGGTGTTCGTAGAAGGTTTCCCGCTTCGTTTTCTGCGCGAAGTGTTCGAGCGTGTAGTCGACGACGTTTTTCAGGCGTGGTTCCGCCAGGAGTGCGCCTTCGGTGTCGATGCCTGTGACTTCCTTGTCTTTAACGTTTCCAACCGAGATGGTGTTGACGTAGTCAATCCGGAAGGGCAGGACATTTCTATCGGTGATGGCGTCAACGATGGTGTAGGCGTGGAGTCGTTTGCCGAAAGCCTGCTCGGTGGTTTTGAGGTTGGCCTTGGTGCCGCTGGTGGAGTTGTCGGCGAAGATGGGCGTTCCGGTGAATCCGAAGAGGTTGTACTTTTTGAATGCCTTCGTGATGGCAGTGTGCATGTCACCGAATTGGGAGCGGTGGCATTCGTCGAAGATGATGACTACGTGCTTGCTGTAGACATCGTGGTGTTTGTTGCCTGCGATGAAGTTCGACAGCTTCTGAATTGTGGTGATGATGATGGCCGCATCGTCGTCTTCCAGCTGCTTCTTCAGCACGGCGGTCGAGGTGTTGGAGTTGGCAGCACCCTTTTGGAAGCGGTCATACTCACGCATGGTTTGGTAGTCGAGGTCCTTGCGGTCGACGACAAAAAGGACCTTATCGACATGCGAGAGTTTACTAGCCAGCTGTGCTGTCTTGAATGAGGTGAGGGTTTTCCCCGAACCGGTCGTGTGCCAGATGTAGCCGCCGGCCTCCGTGGTGCCAAGGCGTTCACGATAGTTATTGGAAATCTCAATTCGTTGCAGAATCTTCTCAGCAGCGACAATCTGGTACGGGCGCATCACCAGTAGTTCTTCCGCGGCGGTGAAGACGCAGAACTTAGTCAGAATATTGAGAAGCGAGTGCTTGGACAGGAATGTCTTAGTGAAGCCAACAAGATCCCGGATGGGTTGGTTGTTTGCGTCAGCCCACCACGATGTGAATTCAAAGCTCTTAGCACCGCGTGCTGGGCGGCCTTTTCCTCCCGTTTCCTTGATGTGCAGTTCACGGGTGGTGTTGGAGTAGTACTTGGTCAGCGTGCCGTTACTGATGACAAACAGCTGCACATAATCGAACAAACCGTCGCCAGACCAGAAAGAGTCACGCTGGTAGCGCCTGATCTGGTTAAAGGCTTCACGCAGCTCTACGCCACGACGCTTGAGTTCGATATGCACCATGGGAAGGCCATTGACCAGGATGGTGACGTCGTAACGATTGGAGTGTTTCGCACCGCTTTCGCCCTTTTCCACCTCGTACTGGTTAATGACCTGCAGCCGGTTGTTATGGATATTTGCTTTATCCAGCAGTCGGATGTTTTTGCTTGTGCCGTCGTCACGCGTAAGAACCTGAATGTGGTCTTCGTGGATGCGACGGGTCTTTTCCTTGATTCCGTCGTTGGCACTGGTGATGCAGGTGTGATAGAACCGTTCCCATTCCGCGTCGCTGAAGGTGACGTGGTTGAGGGTTTCTAGTTGGCGGCGAAGGTTGGCAACGAGGTCTGCTTCGCTGTGGATGGGCAGGTAGTCGTAGGCCTGCGACTGGAGGATGTCGATGAGCTCCTGCTCCAGTTGCGCCTCGGTTTGGTAGTCCTCCGAGGTGCGCTCCTCGGCCTGGTACTCCGCGACGACGGTGCTCTGCTCACCGACAGCGATCGGGTCGTACTTGGTTACTCGTCGCTTGCCGACGCCGTCCTGGTTCATGCTGCCAGCACCTTTTCCATAGTGTTAATTTGAAGCGTTACTTTTATGAGTCTCTATCTTAGAGAGTCCGGGGTAACACGGGGTGGTGCAGCTAATCCACCAAGGTTCCCACAAAAACCACAACCACTGTTAGAATAAGGGGGCTCTAATCTAACAATCCCCAGGTGGTGGTTCGCTGTGGCTCCGACTTTGCCGGGAATGGAAGTTCGCCGGGAGCAGCTGATAGCTCAAGTTGACGCTATTTTGGAGTCGGCAATCGACGATTGTGTGCGTAAAACCAAAGAGACCCAGTCGATTGATTTCAAAGAGGAAGCTGGCCGACGTAGAGGTTCCCAGATTGAACCTGGTAAGTCGGAGAATCCGACAGCTGCCGACAAACTTGCCGACGAAGTGGCCTGCATGGCCAATACTCCTGGTGGCGGTGCCTTGATTGTTGGAATCGAGGATAAAACAGGGCGGATTATCGGTACCGAACTGGACATAGATTGGTTGCGGCAGGCTATCTATAGCCGGATTGATATTGCGCCCGATGTTGTCGAAAAGCGTGTGCAGGGCCAGCGAGTGCTTGTCATTTATGTTGCGGCAGCCTCTGAACCCGTTGAAGATACTGGGAACAGGCTGCGTTGGCGTGTTGGTGATTCGTGCAAGCCGGTGGACCGGTCGGAATGGTGGGAGTATCGGCGTGCGCAGGACGGCTTTGATTCAATGGCGCAGGTTAGTGCCGCAACACTTTCCGATGTCCGTCCCGGTGCCCTGGCGTTGGCCAGGAAATGGGACCCAGTGTTTGCCGAGCTTACCGACCAAGAAGTGCTGCACGGCATTGGTGCTCTTGATGCCAATGGATTCCTATCAATGGCAGGAAAGCAGCTATTTACTTCGGCAGGGCGTACGGTTATTGAGCTCAGCATTTTTGATGTTCACGGTGGTCAGGTGCTTAACAGAGTGGTGCCGGAACCTGAGAAGTCGTGTCTTGAGCAGCTTGCGTACATAGAGCAGGCTCTGAATGTGGTGAATAAAAACAACACTGTGGTGGAGGGGTTCGTACATAAGCCAGTGCCAGAGATTCCACGCGGTGCAGTGCGTGAGGCGATGCTAAATGCCATGATTCACCGCGATTGGAATCGAAGCGAAGCCATTGATGTGCGATGGATTGAGCTCGACAGCACCTTGATTGTGCGAAGCCCCGGTGGTTTTCCAGGAGCAATCACCGAAAACAATGTGTTAAGTAACCGTTCTGCTCGTTACCCCGCTCTGGCTGATGTGTATCGCGCAATTGGGCTCGTAGACAAGCAGGGTGTTGGGGTGGATCGCATGTACCAATCGATGATTGCCCTGGGGCATCGGCCGCCCACCATTGAAGAAGTAGCGGGCCCGTTTGTGGAAACGACTTTGGTGGGGGGCAGTCCCGTGCTGCCCGTTCTTGAGCTGATGTCAAGGATAATCCCGCAAGCACGGCAGGAAGATTACCGCATTGCAATCGTGTTGTATCTACTTTTTCAGCGCCCATTTGTCACGGTTGCGGAAGTAGCGCGTGGGCTGCAAGCCGGGCCTGAATCGGCTCACAATGCCCTGGATGCAGCCCGACAAACGACGGTACTGGGTGAACCGCTGATTGTCCCCCATGCTGGAGTGTGGGTGCTTGGCGAAACATGCCGAGCAATCTTGCGCAAAGCTGAACCGACGCCATTCTTGCCTGCGCGGTACCTCACCACCGATCAGGATGAACTCCAGAAAGCAGCGATGTTGTGGCTGTGTGAGGTTGGGGATATCGCTACAAGTGACCTCATGGTTCTGTCTGGAAGCTCCCGCGGCACAGTGAAGGCCTGTATCGACGTCATGGTAGAAGCCGGCATTGTCACTGCCATTGGCAACGGCCGATCGCGCAGGTATCGGCTCACTAATCCGTCAAGGTCCCTGTAGAAACCGAAATCATTGTCAGATTAGACACTGCCTAATCTGACAATCCGGAGGTGGGCGATGAATGCGGAAGTATCGCTGACCTGATGGAGCGAGGGAAGTCCGGCGTCCCGCTGGGACTCGCCGACGTCTCCCTGGTTTATGCCGAAAGCTCCTTAAACGTGAGTAGTTGATCCCGGTAGTACTCGTACTGCTGCCGGCGAGCTTCAATCTCGGCAGGCAGACCGGAAGTGAGGTCATTCACGAGTGCATCGAACTTGTCGAGGATGTTTACGATGCGCTGCTGTTCTTCAAGGGGAGTGATGGGGATTCGGAAATTCTTAATAATTTTGGAATTAAGGTCGGAACGCGCACCGCGTCCTAATGCCTTCAATTCTTCATAGTGAGCAGCTGTCCAGTAGAAAGCGAACTTAAAATTAACAGCTGTTTCGTCGAGTTCTATATTGCAACAATGTTGATTAGTGGTTAGTGGGATTTTATTCACTGCACAACGGCCGGCGCTTGCTCCTGAAATTGCAACAATCAGACAATTTTCTGGAATCCAGTGCGCCCCTGTTTGCGCAACAGCTTGCTCGGTAATGAATTCGTTGGTTGAGTAAATCTCGTTGAAAACGACCTCTTGAGTTCGAAGCCAAGGTATCTTTCCACCTTGGTAGAAACCTCTGTTTGATTTTGCCGGAGTTGCGCCTGAGCTGACCCGCTGGGAAACCTCGCCTAATGTTGCCCACCGGACTCTCTCTCTCTCGGTAAATGTCAGCAGTTGGTCACGATAAAATTCATACTGCTTTTTCCTAGCTTCCAGCTCCGCTTCCAGCTCCGCTTCCAGCTCCGCTTCCAGCGATTGGAAGGTATCGAGGATTTTTACAATTTCATTCTGAATAACCAGAGGTGGGATGGGGATAGGTAAAGTGTCCGTATCCTTAACACTAAGTTGTGGGATTTTTACCGATGTTGCCCGTGCGTACTCCTGAAGTTGTGGAGATTTGGTAGTTAGATAATAGAAGACGAATTTCTGATTAATATTCCCATTCTCATTTATTGAGTAAGACCATAATTCTGATTTATGTGTGAATGGTTGGTCGTAGTATTCAAAACCAATATAGCCGCGAGATTTTACGATGATGCTCGGTTTGTAAATTATTCCTTTTGACTCAATTGATGTCGACTGGGCCTGTACTGAAGTTTTCCCGCCTGCAAATATTTTGATATCACCAGTGTTGTCTGCAATATCGCGCATTTTCTTTGCGGTGATCGGAATGCCTTTATTTCGAACCCCTAAGGACCCCAGCGGTTTGTACTCCACACCATCCGGGCAGAGTTCCTCGATGAGTTTTTCGATCTGGTTCACTTCTGCTCCTTCGGTGGTTGCTGGATCTGCTTCTGAACTGCAGTGATTTCCTTGAGATAGTCCCGTTCCACACCACTCGGTTGGGCATCCATCACAGTTTTGTACTTCTCGTATTCCTCATGGGCCTTCTGTACCGCTTGGCGGTGGGAAACCGTTCCTGCTCCCTCCAAGGACTTGCCTCCCATGGCCGCAATCATTGTGGTGAGATGATCCATCCAGTCCGCCATGTACGTCGGCTGGTGCATCTGCGCACGGAATTCTGCCGCATCGAAGTAGGCAGAAACCAAGGTATTTAGGCGTTTTAGCTCGTCCTCGGCAAGGAAATTCTTGGCAATCTCCACCTCGGCCTTGGTGATGCGTTCGCCCTTCCAATTGGTCAACCCCATGTTTGGCTTTGTGGCATCCGAACGCTCGAAAACCACCTCGGCTGCCGTGTGGCCGTGAGCACCAAAATGAAGCTTATTTTGGACCGTGGCAAAGAACTGCTTACTCACAGCGGCCCGTGGATCGTAATCCACGCTGGTGGCGTACAAATCTAGAACCTGGCGATGAATGACCTTCTCACTAGAGCGAATATCGCGGATACGCTCCAGCAATTCACGCCAGTATGTTCCGCCGCCGCCTTCTTTCAGCCGCTCATCATCCATGGCGAAGCCCTTGATCAGGTATTCGCGCAAGACACCTAGCGCCCACTGTCGGAACTGAGTACCGCGCAGGGACCTCACTCGGTAGCCCACGGAGATAATCACGTCGAGGTTGTAGTGTTCCCGTTCGCGCGAAACTTCCCTTGAGCCTTCGAGTTGAACTGTTCGGAATTTCCGAACAGTTGCCTCTGACCTGGGAAGCTCGCCTTCCGCAAACACATTCCTAATGTGCTCGGAGACGTTCGCCTTCGACGACTGAAACAGCTCCACCATTTGGGCCTGGGTGAGCCAGACGGTTTCGTCGACAAGCCGTACCTCAATGCGAGTAGCGCCGTCGTCCGTGCGGAACATCACCAGCTCGCCCGCAGACGCCATGCTCATGGCACCGTTCATGTCAGACATCGGTGCGGGTTCCCTCAAGATCTGCCACAACCTCATCGATGGCCTCGCGCAGCTGGCGCTGGCGCTCCACAATGCCAACGATCTGCTTATTCAGCTCCACGATGTCAATGACCTCGCGGGTGTCTTCGGGTTCGACGTAGGAGGAAACTGCGATGTTGTAGTCGTTATCCGCAATCTCCTCAGCGGGCACCAGCTTGGTGAAATACTCCACATCCTCTCGGGCAGTGAAGGCATCCAGAATCTTCTTCTGGTTCTTGTCATTCAGTCGGTTCTTGTTGCCACTGCGCTCAAACTCTGCGGAGGCATCAATGAAGAGAACCGAATTGTCCTTCTTCGACTTCTTCAACACGATGATGCAGGTCGCGATGGTGGTGCCGAAGAAAAGATCCGGCGGCAGCTGAATAACCGTATCGACATAGTTGTTATCCACCAGGTACTTGCGAATCTTCTTCTCCGCGCCGCCGCGGTAAAGCACACCGGGGAACTCAACAATTGCGGCTGTGCCATTCGTCGCAAGCCACGAGAGAATATGCATCGTGAAAGCCAAGTCAGCCTTTGACTTCGGCGCAAGGACGCCTGCCGGTGCGTAGCGCGGATCGTTAATCAGCAGAGGATTGTTATCGCCCTCCCACTTGATGGAGTAGGGCGGGTTGGACACGATTGCCTCAAACGGCTGGTTATCCCAGTGCGCAGGTTCAGTGAGTGTATTGCCCAGCGCAATGTCGAAATTGTCGAAGTTCACATCGTGCAAAAACATGTTGATGCGCGCAAGGTTATACGTGGTCAGGTTGATTTCCTGGCCGTAGTAGCCCTCGCGGACGCCGCCTTCGCCAAGCACTTTCTTGAACTTCAACAGCAGCGAACCGGAGCCAACAGCCGGGTCGTACACCCTGTTCACGCTATCCTTGCCCACCACAGTGATCCGGGTCAGCAGCTCAGAGACCTCCTGCGGCGTGTAGTACTCGCCACCGGACTTGCCTGCCTGAGAGGCATACATGCCCATCAAGTACTCGTAGGCATCGCCGAATAGGTCGATGGAGTTGTCATCGGCTTTAACGGTGAGAGGCATATTGCCGATATGCCTCATCAGCTCGTAAATCTTGTTATTGCGTTCGATGACCGAGTTGCCAAGCTTGTTGCTGTCCAGGTTGATGTCGTCGAAAAGCCCTTGAAGATCGCTTTCGCTAGCGGTGCCTTTTGCAGATGCTTCGATATTTTTGAATACCTGCTGCAGTCGCTCATTGAGGTTCTCGCGGTAATGTTCGTCAGCCGCCTGCTTGCAGACATTCGTAAACAACTCAGAGGGCAAAATGAAGTAGCCCTTTTCCTCGACGATACTGGTGCGTCCCCACTCAGCATCCTTGTCAGAAAGGGAAGCGTAATCCGCGTCCTCATTTCCGGCGTCACGTTCGCCGTCATCGATGTACTCGGAGAGCTTCTCTGAGATGAAGCGGTAGAACATCATGCCGAGCACATAAGACTTAAAATCCCAACCGTCCACGCTGCCACGCAAGTCGTTGGCGATGTTCCAAATAGTCCTGTGCAGCTGTGCCCGGTCCGCGTCGCTCATAGTGAAAATCCCCGCTCAATCAGTAAAAATGCTTGAGCTCCCAGTCTAGTGGCAGACGATACGAAGTCAGGGGAGCACGCTCCGAGAGAAACTGGCCCCTACCGCTTCCGCAGCACCAGCACCAGGTTCGACACCGCGAACTCGCGCAGCCCCGGTACGTGCACCATCCACCAGGCCCACCACGGGTGGTAACGCGGAAACGCGGCCAGCAGTTCGCAGTCGCCGGCCTCCGCGGCAGCGTGCGCCCACTTCAAACCTTCACCGCAACCGACCTTGAACAGAGACTCGCCAAAGTAGTTCTTCGGCCGCTTGCCATGCTTCTTCTCATACATGCGCCGCGCGCGGTCGCCACCCAGGTAATGCGTCATCCCCATCTCGTGGCCGCCGAACGGGCCGTACCAAATGGTGTACGAGTAAACGACCAGTCCGCCCGGCTTGGTTACACGCAGCATTTCCTCGCCCATCGTCCATGGCTCGGGCACGTGCTCGGCAACGTTCGATGAGTATGTCAGGTCAAAAGCATCATCGCGAAACGGCAGTTCCAGCCCCGATCCGCGTACCGACGACTCCAGTTTGATACCCGCCGCCGCCATCTCGCCCACATCTGGTTCACAGGTGTAATATTCCACGCCACGCTGGGCAAATGCTCGGCCAAAGTACCCAGGGCCGCCGCCGACATCAAGGATGCGCTTGCCATGCAGTGCGGTATTCGTCGTAACGCTTGACGACGTGCCCCCTGCGCCCGGCGACTCCGCCGTACCAGCGGTGCCCCTCGCATCCACCGCGCCCACTGAACCATCCGCGCCAGCCGCGATGCCTTCTAGGAGGCCGATGGTGTCCTCGGCAAGGTGCCCGTAGAAGATATCGGGATCGGTTTGCTCGTATTTGAAGTCGTTGAGCAGCCCAAATGAGCGCGACAGAGTAGCAAAGCTGCGCAGCTCTTTCAGAGCGGGCGGGACGATAAAAGCGGGAAAGCGAAAGCTGGTCACGTCAAACAATCTAATGGACTGGTTGGGTCTGGGAGTATGGATTTGAGCTAAAGCGGCAACGAAAGCCGTGCCGAGCGTTAGGCTCATATTGTTATGAAAATCTTATTGTTGTGTTGGCGCGACACTGGTCATCCCGAAGGTGGAGGTAGTGAGCGCTATTTGGAGCGCGTCGCAGGTTACCTTGCCGACCAAGGCCACACTGTGGTGTTCCGCACGGCCAGCTACCCAGGCGCACCGGCCCTTTCACGTCGTGACGGCGTGACTTTCTCCCGCGCTGGTGGAAACTTCTCCGTCTACGTGCGTTCCTGGACCGCGATGCTGGGGGCTAGATTTGGCGTGGGGCCACTTGCCAAGGTGCTCGGCGGCAAGCCGGATGTCGTGGTCGATACCCAAAACGGTGTCCCCTTTTTCGCGCGGATTTTCTCCGGCGCACCGACGGTGCTCCTGACACATCACTGCCACCGCGAGCAGTGGCCAGTGGCGGGGCCGATTATTAGCCAGCTGGGGTGGTTCATCGAGTCGCGTCTGTCGCCGATGATTCACCGCCGCAGCCGCTACATCACGGTTTCCGAACCAAGTGCCGCTGAACTGGTAGAACTCGGAGTGTCGCCGGGGCGCATCGCGGTGATTCGCAATGGTGTGGACCCGATTCCGGGGGAGTTGCAGTCGACCGAAATCATGGCAGATCTATCCGAGTGCGACGGTCCGGCACCGCATCTGGTGACGCTGTCGCGATTGGTCCCGCATAAGCAGATTGAGCACGCCATCGATGTGCTCGCAGATCTTGTGCAGGATCGTCCAGGTGCGATTCTCGATGTTATTGGCTCGGGGTGGTGGCACGACAACCTCGTGGAATATGCCCGTGACAAGGGTGTTTCGGATCACGTGGTCTTCCACGGGCAGGTCACAGAGGCGGATAAACACCGCATCCTCTCCAAGGCGTGTCTGCATCTGATGCCTTCCCGCAAGGAGGGCTGGGGGCTCGCCGTCATCGAATCGGCGCAGCACGGCGTGCCAACGGTCGGTTACCGTTCCTCGGCGGGATTGCGCGACTCGGTCAACGACGGTGAAACTGGCCTGCTGGCCAGCGATGAAGCTGACCTAATTGCCAAGACACGACAGATTCTCGATAACGGCGAACTGCATCGCGCCATGTCCAAGGCATGCGTCGCCCGTGCCTCAGAATTTGGCTGGGACAAAACCGGCGAGGCAGTTCTGAATGTCTTGGAAAACCCAACTCTGGACAATCTGCTACCTGCGGCGGGGCAGTAGCGCTTCCTTTACTCCAGCCAATAGTCCCGCCAGTAGCCCAGCGAGCAGGCAAAGAGTCCAGATTCCAAAGGCTATCCACGCAGCTGCATAGGCCCCCTGGCTTGGTTCTGTGGTCGGATTGATAACGCCGGGAACATGGTATAGCTGCAGGTCAGGTGTTTCATAGACGGGATCTAGCGCTGCCACAATGTCAGCTGAATCGCCGAAGTTGCCGGGCGAATTCTCCACTAGGACCCAGCCAACGCCCTGGTCCCGAAGGCTCTGGAGCGCAGACGCAAGCTCCTCCTGCCTCTTTGCACCGCCGAGCAGCGTACGCTCAACGGTTGTGGCTCCCTCGCCAGACACCGACTGCCCAGAAACGATCAATTCGCCGGAGCTCACCACCGGAGCGGGCAAAATCTTCGTAGCCGGGTCGAGGACAGGGCGCCCATTAATGATGCGGTAAGAACCGGCAGGTAGAACCGCAACGCGATCGTCGTCAAGCGCGACGACACCGGAAACCGCCGACCAGCCCTCCCATGACGGAATGGGGCGGAGTGGAGCGACATCGGCGGGCAGCGTGGGGACAGCGGCAATGATGATGAGCGCGCTGACGCCAGTAGCCAACCACTGGCCGATATTGGCGGTGGCGCTGCGAGCGCGGCGTGCCAGGTACTCCGCACCGCTGGCGGCGAGGATGACATAGGCAGGGACAGCGAGCGCGATCCACTTCTGTGCATCACGAAGCAGACCCGCCCCCGGGATGTGCTCGAGCGCCCAACCCATCATCAAAATGCCCGGCGTTGTTGCGGCGAGAGCGACGAGCACAATGCTCAGGGCGCCGGCAATCATCAGACCCCGCCAGCGCTCCTGCGAATCCCAGACACGACGGAACCCCAGGCCCATGAGTACCAAGAGCACCAGCACCATAATCGCTGAAAAACCGGCCTCGCGAGTTAGCGGCACAGCCTGCTTATTCCAGATGCCACCCAGCCCCAACAGGCTGCCGAGCGTGCCGACGTGAGCCTCTGCTCTGGCCGCAAATGCGGCAGCGCCAGCCGCATCGGAGGACCCCGCCGCACTGGGGTTCAGCAAAGATGCGATCAACCACGGCGAGCTGACCGCTACTGTTGTGGTCGCGATCCAGGCGCGATCGCGGTGATTGCGGGCGGCGACAAGGCCGGTGATACCAGCCAAAAGAGCACCGGTCGGTGTGAGACCCGCTGCGGCAATGACACTGGTGCGCCACAAAGCACTGCCCATCTGCGTTGCCAGAACAACTGCTGGAAGTAGCAATACAGCGATGACCAGTGACCACTGCCCCTGCAGTAAGCGCTCGACCACGAACGGATTCCAGAGCAACATCGTCGGTGCAATCAGTTGGCTGACCAAGCTCGGAGTCATTCGAACAAGCCCCGAACCAGGTGTGGCACTGGCGCCGGCGCCAGCGCTGTCGAGTGTGAGCCTGCGGGCGAGCTCAGCAGCTGCAAGGCCGCCGATTAAGCAGGCGCCAACCATGGCAAAGCGCACCCAATGGCTGGCATCCACAAAGTAGCCCAGCGCCCACAGGGCAGTGTCCTGCGGAACTGCTCGTGCCGCAGCGGGGCCGAGCCCCAGGGCTGCGTCGGTAAGCGGTGGGTGATTGGGGATGATCATGTCGCGCAGCAGAAACATCGGTGCCCCAAAGCGACCCTCATCCGGTGCCTTGTGCGGGATAAAGAGCGGCCAGCACACGGCAGTGGTCAGCATAAGAATCCACGAGAACACAAAAACCCAGGCGACTCGCTCCGAGTGAGAGCGAGCCGACTGGGTCAAAGTAGTGCGGAAACGTTGCGTCACGTGCCCTATATTAAATTATTTTTAGATTCCCTCAGTGAAACTCGGTGTAAGCGAGTGTCTGAGGAATCCTAGCGGTGCCGTAGCTTGGCCTCTTAGGCAGACTTGCTGCGAATACGGAAGCCAATCACGATCAGGACCAGGCCGAGGATGCCGAGAATCCACGGTGCGACAGTGCCACCGATAGTCAGCGACTTACGTGCGTCCTTCGCGCGGTCCATTTGGCGACCCTTGGAGTCTTCGTCCCACTGAGCGGTGTACTTCATTGCGGTACGGTTTTGCTCCTTGGCCTCCTTCTCACGGCCAGCCTTAGAAGCAATCTCTTCGGCTTCCTTCTGATCCTTGGCGTAGAACATGAACATCTCTTCAGTACCGTTTACAATCACGCCAGAAGTCGGCTCGACGCGAACAGTACGGACGTTGGTGTAGTAACGATCCATCTCGACGTCGTCGTCACCCTCCAGGCCCCACTTGTGAGCCGGGAAGCTCAGGCGCATGGAAGCCAGCGAGGACTTGTCGGCCTCGGTGAGTTTGCGGCCGTCACGAGTGAAGTGCTCGGTCAGGGACTCGTAGAGGTTCTGCGGCGGAATCGTCATGGAGTACTTGTAGACCTTGACGCCGTCCTGAGTTTCCTCACCGACGAAGTCGATCTCGAAGTTACGCATCGCCTGGACATCGTAGTACGGGTAGGACTTCTTCTCAGCGCCAAACGGGAACTGGTACTGGATGCCCGGACGGGTGAACGTCGGCGGCTTGGTGTCCGAACCGCCCTGCGGTGCGTTAATAGCAACGCTGGAAATCGGGTCATCTACCGGGTACGCAGTGCTGCGGTCGACAGTGATGCGGTCAAGGGTCGCATTGATGAGGTTCTTCGGCTCTTCGCGGTCATCGCGCAGCAGAGTGGTACCGACCTGGAGGGTTGCGATCTTGTCGTCAGCCGGCTCCTCAATCTCTACGTGGCGCTTCGACTGCATAGGAGTCTTGTCGTTGATGAAGCAGTGGATCGGGAGGTCGCGCTTCTCTTCGTCCGTTTCTGCCTCACAGCGCGGGTCATTCTTGCGGTTTGGTGTTGGCTCATTCTTGCCCAGCTGGCCGGAGTCCAACAGAGTGCCGTCGCGCACCTCCGTGATGGTATCGCTCACAGTGTCAAGCGGGATGACCCGGAGGCGCGGCACCAGGAAGGTTGGCAGAAGGACGGCAATGACAATCAATGCAGCACCGATGATAATCAGTGCATGTCCGAGAGTTCTCTTCATCAGCGGATAGTCCTTTAACTGTACGTAACTTTCTGCTGCAAAACCTAGCAGGAAGTTAGGAGCGTTGTGGTGCGTTTTTTAAAAATAACTTGTCAGGAAAACAAAAGAATTTTGGAAAAACCGGTCTGAACAGGACTTATTTCATAATAAAATACAAGTGATTTTACTCATTCCGGTCTCCGTGTAAGAAAGTACTATGACGTCCAAGGCATCTGAGACAGCGCCGAACGTCGAGCTAGCCTCCGCGACAAATGTAGCGCCGAACTCCGCGCCGAGCACCAGCTCGCACACCGGGTCAGGCTCGTCGTCAAGCTCGGCCACCACCTTCCGTCCGGGCTTCCTGCCCTCGCTGGAGGGCCTTCGTGCTGTGGCTTCGATGGGTATCATCGGCACGCACGTCGCATTCCAGACCGGGCATGATGTGGGGGCGCTGTGGGAGCGTGTCCTCGGCCGCTTCGACTTCTTTGTGGCCGTCTTCTTCGTGCTGTCCGGATTCTTGCTGTGGCGTTCTCACCGCTCGGGTTACGGCGGAATCCCCCGTCGGAAAGCGCTGGCTGATGCTGACGGTGGGCGGAAAAAGAGCTGGGCGAAGTACTACAAGAAGCGCGTCGCGCGCATTATGCCTGCCTACTGGGTGCTGGTACTTATTGTGCTCATCGTACTGCCGGTGGGCCGTGGGGCGGATCTCAAAATTTGGATGACAAACCTGACGCTGACGCAGGTTTATTTCTCCGGCTCGCTGCACGGTGGGCTGACGCACCTGTGGTCGCTGTCGGTGGAGGTCGCGTTCTACATCACGCTGCCGCTGTTTGCCATCGCACTGAGCCGGTTGGACCCGCATCGCCAGCAGGGGCGTCGCATAGTGGCGCTTACTCTGCTTGCGATTTTGAGCTTCGGCTGGCCCTACTTGCCGCTGCCGTACCCGGACGGCGTGAACCCGCATATCCAGCCAATTGCGTACTTTTCATGGTTCGCCGCTGGCATGATTCTCGCCGAACTGGAATCGCTCCAAGTCGTCGATACCGATGCCGCACGCGCGAAGGTGGAAACCATGCAGCGCTGGGCTCGCCGCCGCCCACTGTGGCTGGCGATCGCCGTTGGTGCGCTGGTCCTGGCTTCTTACCTGGGGCCCGAAGGGCTAGTCGAACTGACCAACTGGGAATTCACCCGCCGCCTGCTGTGCGGTCTGGTCTTCGGTGCCGCCATCATCGGTCCCTGGACGATGGCGCCGGAATCGCGCTTCCTCGAACACCCCATCATGCAGGCGCTGGGACGCTGGTCCTACGGTATCTTCCTCTGGCACGTGGCGATGCTCTCCATCGCATTCCCGCTGCTTGGTGTGAAGCTATTTACTGGCCATCTTCTCAGCGTCACCATTGTCACGGTCGCACTGTCGATTCCGGTGGCTGCCGCCTCCTACGCGCTTGTCGAGGAACCCGCACGTCGCTTCTTCGCACGAGTCTGGGTCAACCGCTAACAGTTTTTAACCAGCATCATTGCCGGTGTCGTCGGCGTCATTGTCGGCGTTGTCATCAGCACCGTTGCCCGAAAACATCGAGCAGCATGCCACAATCGTCAGCGCCGCCGTCAGCAGTAACTGCAGCGGCCAGCCAGCGCCGGCGTAGTCATCCTTTGGCCACGGGTTCGCCGCCAGCACCATGCCCGCAATCGTCATCGTCGCAGCAAGCGCCACAATCAGTGCGTTTCGCACGTTCAGCCACGGCTTGACGACGTCCCCACGCTTCCGTGCCCAGAAAGCCCCACCAAGGGTAGCGGTAACCACCACGAGGGCAACGACCACGCCAGGCCAGCTGGATACCAATGTCACTGTCGCGGCAGCGGCAATGCCAATAGCCGCCCGCGGCAGGTCATTGCCCAGCGAAGCCCTGGGAATCGGAGAAGGGTGAGCGAATCGTCGCCAAGCGTATGCCAGCCCCACAGTGACCAGCGCGTACACGGCTGCGAGTGCGCCGCCTGAGAGGATTCCAGTCCGCCAGGTCTGCTGCGGCGGGTAGGTCAGCTCGACTGCGCCACCAACGCCAGCCGGAATCGTCCAACCCTGCTGCCATCCAGAGACTGTTACCGGATTCATGGCGGCACCTCCGACTCGCAGCTCGTGGCCCGCATTGACGGAGATGGGCAACCACACAATGCGGTCGCGGTCGCTAGCACCGATGGTGCCACTCAGATCGATTGGCGTGACCTGCTGCTGCTCGGCTGACGGCGCGAAGTAGTCGGTCGAGGTAAGTGATACCCAATCGGACTTGGCATCGATGCGCCATGGGCCCGGCGAGAGCTCAATCTCTTCGCCACAGGTCAGCTCACGGTGATCAGAACCGTCACCGCGCTGGAGGCTGGCCCACGGATCTCCGATGTTGCTGCGGCAGGTGTCCGCATCGACCTTCACCTTTACCGGCTTCGGAACAGTGAACAGGCGCACCAGCGTGCCCTCATGAATCTCTTGACCAAAGACCCAACGCTGTGCCAGCGATGAGGAATTCGGCACCACCGGGACACGAACCGGAGTGAGGTCCTCCGCTATGTCCTTGTCGGAAAGCTGGGTCTCCGCATCGGAATCTGGGGTAGCAGTTTCGTACGCATCGAAATCAGTGTCCCGCTTTGGAATCACCAGCCTCAGCTCGGAAATAGAAAAGCCTACAGGGGCAATCTTTGCAGTGATAAGTACAGATGTGGTCTTGCCGCCAGGCAGTGGAATACGAGTCGTCTCACCCGGGACCAACTGTACGGAGCTGGAGGCCGTATCAGTCTGGATGCGCAGTTGCACTGGAACGCGAGCACCGGTCAGGACGAGCACCGCGTTGTCGGTTGGCTTCTTCCAGGAAAGCTTGACCCACTCAGCCTGGCTCTTACCCGCCAAGGGTTCCCACCAGGTGGAAGTGTCGCCGTCGAGCATTGCGTTGACGGAGTGGTCGGCGGATGCACCACCGACGTTGTATGGCTCCGAGGCCGACGACGAAACCTCAATTGTGGCCCGGCCCGTTGCCGTCTGCGTCAGCGGAAGCCCAGCGACGGGGTAGTCCGGAACGAGGTTGCGGACATATGAATCCTCGTCTTCGGCCAGGATTGCCGACTCCGCGCCAACGACTTCACCGTAGTTACGGCCGCGGCGTGCAGGAGTGTCGGTGACCGTTCCGGCATCCTTGCCAGACAGAATGCGCACTGGGGCATCGGAATCGACCTCATCAAGCCGCGGGAGCACCTCGGGACCACCGGCGACCAGCGGCACCTGCGCGGTGTCCACCAAGCGCGGTGACAGAGCGTGATTGCGCAGTTCCTTCGGTCCTGCACCCCAGATCTGGATAGCAGTATGGCCGTCCTCGTCCGCAAACTCTGCCACCTTTTCCATGGTCGGGGAGTCCTGCAGCGTGGAGGTAATGGCGCGCAGTGAATCGCCTCTTGATGCCACTCGCAGGTCGTGGCGGACCAGTACATAGCCGATGCCATTGTTGCGCAGTGTGGCGTCCAGCGCCGGTACTTCACGCCCACGAGTCAGCGAATTGCGCAGACCATCGAGGCCGCGAATCGCCTCTGGAGGCGCCAATGGCACGGTATCGCGGACGGCCCAGGGGACGTCGGCAAGCGGCTGGAGTGGTTCGTCACGAGTATTGCCCCACGTCTGATCGGCAAACGGTGATGACGGTACGACCAGCGTGCGGGTGTCCTCGCCCTGCTTGTTCAGCCAATCGGCGGCCTCGTGCCAGTAGCCCGGAACCTCGGAAAAACCTCCTGCCGGAGCTAAGCGAGCACTCCACGCAGGTGCGGTGGCGCTAGCGAGAACCATCAGAACCAGCATCGATGCGATAGCGCGCGGGTGCTTCTCCGGGTGCAGCCACTGCTGCCAGCCGATGGTCGCTTGAGCTGCGGTTGGCACCTTGGCATCGGTGTTTTCGGCGTCAGCATCAGCACTCGCCTTCTCCGCACGGTCAATCGCAGGTTCCCGCCACGGCCATGGCAGCTGCGCTGTCGCATGAGCGAAACCGATAACGAGCGGCAGGCGCACAATAGTGTCGAATTTGTGCAGGTTGCGTACCGCTGCGAGCGTGGAATCGAGCATCTCTCGAGCCGATTCCCACACCAGTCCGAATGGCTCCGTCCAGGCCGCCATGATGACAAGGCCGATGAGCATCATCAGCAGCCACATCCGGCGCAGCGGCAGTGAACGCATGACCAGGCCAAGCAGTCCGATTGCTGCGACAGCCATCGTGGCGTAGATCAGAATTGGCTCCGCGACCAGCGCATTTCCACCCACGCGCTCAAAAGAGACAAACGGCGTCCACGAGGTAGCGCCGCGCAGCGTCTCGCCGAGGCTCAGCCAGCGAGTGGTCACACCGGAGGACTCAATGTAGTCCGTAAACGGTGGTGAGTACTTGCCCAGCAGTAGCAGCGGCACGATCCACCACATGCTGACCGCCGCGCACGCAGCCAGCCAACCGCCGAGCATCGCCCATGCGCGCCCACGGCGGGGTCCCGTAAAAGCGAAGAAGAGCAGCATCAGTCCGGCAGGGATGCAGGCCGCAGCCGTACTGACGGCGTTGACTGCGCCAGTGCACAGTACAGCTAGACCGGAAAGCAACACAGCGCGGGTGGTCGCACGCCAGGGCAGCTCTTCGCGCCGGGCGGCAACCCGCAGTAATGGAAGGAGGATCCATGGCGCTAGCGCCACAGGCCAGGTCTCGGACGAAATCGCGCCCAACGTCGTAATTACGCGCGGCGACAATGCGTACAACAATGCCGCCAGCACGCGCGAGGTATGCGTGCCGACGCCGATAGCTTCGGCCACACGATATGCGCCGGTAAAAGCTAAGCAGAGAGTGAGACTCCACCACAGCGCCTGGATAATCCAACTGGGCGCTAATACGTCGGGCAGCAAACTGAACAGGGCGAAGAATGCGCCTTGCGGAAAGAGGTAACCATAGGCCTGGTTCTGGAGCTGTCCCAGCGGCATGGTGTCTGACCACATGTTAAGCGATGCGGACAAAAACCCGATGGGGTTTTCCGTCAGGTCGTGCTTGGTGTCAGCGACAGTTTTGCCGGGGGACTGAATGAATGCCAGCAGGCACAGCAAAGCCCACCAGGGTACAAGCACGCGCTTACGCGCTCGAACAAAGGTGGGCATAGCTTTAAAGGAGGGCTAGCGTTAAAGGGTTAACGCTGACCGTATTCGACACCGCCAAGCAGAGCGTCATCGGTGGAAACAGCCTGTGCTTCCGGAATTCGGTCTTCGGTCAGAGCCTGGCCGATGCCGAAAATTGCGGCACCACCGAGAAGGGCACCAATAAGCGCCGAGGCCAGGGCGGGGCCAACGCTACGACGCTGCTCGGAATCAGTTTCGTATGCCATGTTGAGGACTCCTCGTGTGCATTAAGTCAATACTGTTTATAAAACTACACTCTGTGACTTCTGTAAACCAGTGGAACAGCTGGGAATCTTTCCCTGCCTTGAATTTTGAGTGGCTTCAGCGATCATTGAGTTTTCTTAGTTGAGAGGTTATACCATTTTCTATCAGCTAAGTAAGTTTTTGAAAATTTTCTAGAAATTTATTCCTTTTCCCCTGGAACTACGAGGACTGGGCGACCAGCATTCTTGAGCAATGCGTCGGAGGTGGAGGCAGTAAATAGTCCGCGCAGACCAGTGACGCCACGAGTACCGGAGATAATCACACCCGCATCGAGGTCGTGAGCTGCGTCGACGATAGCCGACCAGATAGTAGTTTCGGTCTCTACCAGGTATGGCTCCGCGACGAAGCCGGCCTCAGCGGCAATTTGCACGCCCTCACGGCAAATGCGTACAGCCTCGTCGTGAGCCGGATCGCCGTCTTCAGTAGTGGCATCCCAATCAGGTTGCATCATGCCTGAGGCGCCAGCGGTACGAGCTGCAGCGCGCTGCAGGGGCTCCCAAGCAGTCAGAATGTAGGCAGTTTTGACGCGCAGCAACTTTCCGGCGTAGGCCAGTGCCCGCTTGGCTTCGTCGGAGCCGTCGTAGGCAATGAGCATGGAATCAGAAATCGGTTCAACCATTTTCAGTTCGATCCTTACGTCAGAGATAGCTGGAAGACTGTCAATAGATACAGAAAAAGAGATGTCGCTGTAGTCCAGGATAGGGCAACAGCGACATCGTGTACGTCAATTTTTCAGGCTACTCCCGGCCATTGGTGGCAGAAGCACTGAACTAGCCGAACAGGCGTCCGAGGAAACCGCGGTTTGCACCAGCCGCCTTAATTTCTTCATCGGTGTGCTTTCCGCCGCACCACTGATCTGCCGGAACAGTTGCCTTTACCTGGTCGATGTGCTGCCCGCAGCCAGCCCAGGTCGTCTTGTGGCAAACATTGCATTCAACGGGTCGACACATACTTCATCAATCTCCTTGAGGGGCGGCCAACCTGCCTGCTGGCCAGGGGTAGGGGCGTGAGGGCAATGCCGTTTCACTACCGAAAATTATCCCCTATTCAAGTGGAAACGATAAATCGACCGGGGGAGTCGTAGCCGGCTAGAGAGGCATTAACAGGAAGCGGTAACGTCCACTGTTATGGCAATAGAAGAAAAACCGGGGCAACCACAACCAAAAGCTACTGGTACCTCGAAGAATGCCATTACACTCGGCGTTCCCATCCTCGTCATAGCAGTAATCGTTGCGGCGCTGAACTTGCGCCCGAGTATCGCGTCGATCGGCCCGGTGCTCGATCAGCTCCTTTCCACCCTCGGTGCATCCTCCGCCTTTGGTGGTCTGATTACGGCCATTCCGGGGCTCGCGTTTTTCGCGATTGGGTTGTCTGCGGTGTCCGTCGGCAAGCGCATGGGGCTAAGCGGCGCGCTCACACTGTCAGCGGCGTTGCTATTCGTCGGCCTTGCGGTGCGACCGTGGGTGAGCAGTATCTGGCTATTCCTACTGTTCACTGCGCTGTCAGTTGCTGGTATCGCGCTGGGAAATGTGCTGCTACCTGCGTGGATTAAGGTGCACGGCGGCCGTCATACGGTCGTGCTGATGATGCTGTATTCCAGCATGCTCGCCCTCGGTGGCGGCCTGGGGCCGGCGACGGCGTTTTTGATTAGCGATTCACCCGAAGCGTCCGCAGGCAGTATCGACATGTGGCGCTGGGCGATTGCCGCATGGGCGATTACCGCCCTGGTGCAGCTCGTCGTGTGGGGTCCGCTGCGTGCGCGCATTGGATTCGACTACCCGAAGGCGCCGGTCAGCTCTTCGGCAAATACACCAATCTGGAAGTCGCCGACAGCCATTGCACTGGCGGTCTTCTTCGGCGTGCAGTCTATGAACGCCTACGTTCTCATGGGCTGGATGCCGAAAATGCTTATCGACGCTGGCATCAGCGTCAGCGTAGCCACCGCAGCATCCATGCTCGTCCAAGGGTTGGGCATCATCGGTGGTCTGCTGATGCCGCCGCTGATTGCACGGCTTCGTACCATGTCCTACGTCGCTTTTAGTCTCGGCTGTCTTTTCTTCCTCGGCTATCTGTTGATGATTCTTATCGACCAGCGAGGAGCGGCAGCAACTGGTGCGGGATACGCTATCGGCGCTGCGTTCCTGCTGGGTGTGGGTGGTTTTTGTTTCCCCATGGCTATCGCGCTGATTCCAGCTCGCACTCGAAGCCATGAGCTGACCGCGCGGTTGTCCGGCTTCGTGCAGCCAATCGGCTACATTTTCTCCGCAGTCGGGCCATTCCTGGTGGGCGTGGCCGCCGGAACCGCGGAAACATGGACCCCCATTCTGATTGTGCTGCTTGGCACCACCGTCGTGCTTGCAGTGCTTGGACTGATTATCGGTCGGCCAACGTTCATCGATGACGAATTGGCCGACCGTGGTATCGGAGAAAAGAAGTCGGGGCGTATTCAGCTCGACTGAATTTAGGGGAGTCAGCTCCACTGTTTTTGGGCGCGGGCCAATTTAGCTTTGAAACTATGACAAAGAAAAAGAATTTAATCGCGCTGGCCTGGAGTTTTATTCTCGGACTGCTGTTCATTCCGGGTTTGATCGTCTCCGTCGTTCTTCTGCCCTGGATTCCGCTCATCGGCCGCGGCGCCGACTGGCTCTCTCGTATGGCGGCATCGTGGTCCGGCACTCCAATCCCCAATCGTGTGACAAATCGCTGGTTCGACATCCGTAACTTCGTCAACCTACTCGTCCAATTGGTCATTGGGTTCGTCACCTTTACAGCGTGGGTCGGCGGTGGTTTTACTGTCGGAGTGCTCTTCGCTGCACCTTTCCTGGTTGACGAACTGGAGTTTTTCAGCTGGACTCTGACGGATCCCGCGCAGAAGATCACTGTTGGCTGGGTTTTCGCAATCCTCTTTTTGGTGCTGACCATCGCCATCAACCTCGGTGCCGGCTTGCTGTCCATTTGGCTCTCCCGCGTCATCCTCGCACCATCCAGCGAAGAAGTCAGCCAGTCCCGCGACGTGCTCATTGGCTCCTTCTCCGGTGAGCGCCGCCGCATCGAACGCGAGCTTCACGACGGCCCTCAGCAACACCTCACCGCCTTGAAACTCAACATTGCCGCTGCTCGCATGGGCAAGACTGAAGAAGAGGTAGCCGAGGCGCTCACCGCCGCCGATAACAATGCAACGCAGGCGCTTGCACAGCTGCGCTCCGTGGTGCTTGGCATTGCCCCGCCGGTACTGTTTGAAAATGGACTGGTCGCTGCCGTGAGGGAGCTGGCAGCGCACGCTGGTATGGAGGTTTCCGTCCGTGAGGACGGTGTCTCAGACTTCGGGCCAATTGATGAAACCACAGCTCTGCTCGCCTACCACTGCGCAGCGGAGGGGCTGACCAACGCCACTAAACATGGCCATGCCCATCGGGCTGACATCACTCTCGCGGTTCAGACTCCGAAGAAGGCGCTCGTGTCGCATCTCGGTACGCTTATGGTCACTGTGCGCGACGATGGTGTAGGGCTCGAAGAACCAACGAGTGCGGGCGCTGTAGACGTCGTAAAGCATGGTCGGGGCACCGGCATTGCGGGCCTGTGCGAACGGGCGGCAGCGCTTGGCGGAACCGTGTCGCTCGCCAACGCCGACGGCGGTGCTGAATTGCGGTTGGAACTGCCCGTTCGTCAAGGAAGGACACGATGAAAGTACTGCTGGCCGAGGATTCCGTGCTCCTGCGCGAGGGGCTGACCGGCCTGCTGCGGGCGTTGGGGCACGAGGTCGTCGCCGTCGGCGATGCAGATCAGCTGCTCGCCGCTGCTGAAGGGCAGGTGTTCGATGTCATCGTTACTGACGTTCGGATGCCGCCGAGCATGCGTGACGACGGCCTGGTCGCGGTATCCACATTGCGTCAGAGCAACCCCAACCAGCCAGTTGTCGTGCTCAGCCAATACGTGGCGGCCAGTTACCTGGATCGCCTGCTGCAGCATGGTGGCTTTGGGTACTTGCTGAAAGAACGTGTCTCGGATGTCGAGCACTTTGTCTCAGCACTGGAAGAGGTACGAAGTGGCGGTACCGTGGTTGATCCTGAAGTGGTCGCGACGCTGCTTACTGCAAAGCAGTACGGTATCGCCACGCTGACTCCGCGTGAGCGCGAAGTGCTCAATCTGATGGCGCAGGGGCTCAGTAATAAGGAAATAGAAAAACGCCTGGTACTAACCGCAGGCGCTGTGAGTAAACATGTGGCAAATGTGTTCTTGAAGCTGGGTTTCCAACCGGAAGATACAAACCGTCGTGTCAAAGCCGTGTTGCGGTGGCTGAGGTACACCGCGCCGTCGCCATCCTCGTAAACCGCGACCACGTAAAAGCCCCACGCCAACTCCTCCGAAACGGGAGTCGGCGTGGGGATTATGGGTAATTGGTGCTACTCGGACATAAGAAAGGCGAGGGTGGAAGCCTCGTCATCGACGAGACGCAGGCTCCGACCGTGCGGTTGATCTACCAGCTGTTCCTTGATGGGATAGCGATCAGTGAGATTAAAACCGAGCTCGCTGCCCGCAAGATTCTCACCCCGCGCGGGAAAGAAGTGTGGTCAACCTCGACAGTGTGCTCCATCCTGTCCAACGAAAAATACAAGGACGACGCCCTGCTGCAAAAGACGTTCACCACCGATTTCCTTACTAAGAAGATGAAGGTCAACGAAGGCGAAGTACCCCAATACTATGTATCAGGTAATCATGAGCCGATTACCGAACCGCGTATCTGGGATCAGATGCAATACGAACTCGCCACCAGGCATGGCAACATATAGTCAGCGAAAGTCGGGTTGTTCTCCACCCGGCTGGAATGTGCTCGGTGTGGGGCGTGGTATGGGCGTAAAACGTGGGCGTCGAACACGAAATGCAAAGACGCAGTTTGGCAATGCAACCATAAATACACAGACGAACATCCCTGCAGCAGCGCGACGGTGAAAGACGAGCAGATCGAAGCGCTGATTGCGGAAAACCAGCGGTGTGCGCTCGACCAGGACGCCTGCCAATCCGCGTACGCCGAACTCGATACTACCTACCGTAAGACGCTCGCACGTAGAACAAGCCTGGAAAAAGATATCGCAGCGAACACCGCCAAGCACGCCGCCATCACCACAACCCTGAATGATCTGACAGGGGAACCTGTGAGCGAGTTTCACCCCGCACAATGGAGCGCACTTATCGACCACGCCATTGTCACCGAGGACGCGATCCGGTTCGTGTTCCGCACCGGTGAACAGGTGAGGATTGCCCTGAAAGGGTGATGTTCGTATCAGTTGACGTGCACAGTAGACACACCTCCCAGAAATATAGTAAGGTTAGGCATGCCTAAGAAGGATGGTGCTTACGTGAACGAAAGTGCAACGGATCAGGTTGTTGAAGGCGAGTATGGGTCGGCGAAGGAAAAATCAGTCGCTGGCCAGAACGCGATCCGTCAGCTATCGCAGCCGGTGAAAGGCAAACTGTTTATCGCGCAGGCCTTAACGTTCGCCTCTGGGGTGTTGGCTATCGCACCCTATGTGGCTTTGGTGGAGCTGGGAGCTGCGCTGATGCAAGACCGGGTGGACCCGGCGCGGGTGAACTGGATCGTGATGCTCCTTGTTTCTGCTTACATGGCGCGGTTGACTTTGTATTTTGTTGCGTTGGGCGTGACGCATTTTATTGACCTGTCGTTGCGTAATCAGATGCGTCGGCAAATTGCCGCCCGAATGTCGACTGCTCCGCTGTCGTGGTTTACCCGCGAGGGCGAAGGGAAGATCCGCAAGACCATTCAGGATGATACGGCCACGGTGCACACAGTGATCGCACACGGGCCGATCGAGAAACTGAACGCAATCGTCTCCCCGCTCGCCTTGTTGGCCTATGCGTTCGTGGTGGATTGGCGGCTCGCTCTGCTGTCGATTGCAACGATTCCGGTTTATGTGGGCATGTATGGCATGTCGATGCGAGGGATGAATGAGAAGACCGCGGAAATGGACACCAAGCTCGCTCAGGTTTCGGCAACGATGGCCGAGTTCGTTGCCGGTATCTCAGTGGTGAAAGCGTTCGGCAAGGTCGGCCAAGCACATAAAGCCTATTTAGATGCAGCTAACGAGTTTTCTAAGTTCTACCGGGCGTGGTGTATGCCGCTGGTGTCGATGTCGGTCGCCTCATTTTCGTGGGTGTCGATCCCGGTGCTGTTGATCGTGAACCTTGGCGGTGGCGCGTTGATGATGAACGCCGGTTGGGTGAGCATCTACGAGGTGATAACGACGACGTTGATCGCCTTGGTGCTGCCGGGAGCGTTGATGGCAGTCGCAACCATCGCCTGGTCTTATCAGCTCGCAGGTTCAGCGGCAGTACGGCTGGTGAATGTCATGGAGCTACCGGCGTTGAGTCAGCCCGATGCGCCACAGACACCACACGGTCATGATATCGAGATTCGGGGTGTGTCGTATGCCTATGACGACACCCAGGCATTAGACGAGGTGAGCCTGAGCATTCCGGCAGGCACGGTGACCGCGCTGGTTGGCCCGTCGGGTGCGGGGAAGTCGACGTTGGCGAGTTTAATTGCCCGCTTCGATGCCCCGGACGCTGGCACGATCACCATCGGCGGGGTTGATCTAAAGAGCATTTCCCAGGATGTGTTGTATTCGACGGTCGCATTCGTCCTGCAAGATGCACAGCTTATTCGCGACACCATCCACAACAACATTGCCCTGGGCGCGCGAGACGCAACCTTGGAGCAGGTGCGGCAGGCAGCGAGAGCAGCGCAGATCGACGAGTTCATCATGAGCCTGCCCGATGGTTACGACACTGTGTTGGGGGAGGACACCCACGTTTCGGGCGGGCAGGCAGCCCGTATCGCGATCGCCCGGGCGCTCATGGTTGATGCCCCAGTGTTGGTGCTGGACGAGGCGACGGCGATGGCGGACCCGGAATCGGAATCGAAAATCCAACAAGCTCTCTCGACTCTTGCCAAAGGCAGAACCGTGATTGTGATCGCCCACCGACTGGCCTCGATCAGAGGGGCAGACCAAATTGTCGTCATGGAACGCGGGGGCATTGCTGTGGTCGGTAAACACGACGAGCTGTTGGGTAATGCGCACTATCAGGCACTTCTTGCCCAAGGTGCATGCGAGGAGATGAAACGATGAATCAACTATTGCTGCCACGCTTTAAGCGTTTGATGGAACCCACCTCGTGGCGAGACCTCTCGGTCGGTCAAGCGTGGGGTGCGGTCTCAGGACTGTGTCACGGCTTTGCCCTGCTCGCGCTACTCCCTGCAGCAAGCGCCTTGGCGACCGGAATGCCGGTGTGGGGGCTGTCGTTTTGGGGCTGGCTCATCGCCTTGGCGGTGTTCGCGGTGCTGGGCGTGGGCACGGAGTTTTATGGCATGCGCACCGGCTATATCGGCGCGCTTGGATTCATTCACGACGTCCACCAGGCAGTAGGTAACAAAGTAGCCCGCCTACCACTGGGAGTGTTCGATTCGGGTAGCTCTGGCCGACTGTCGCGCATGGTCACCAAGGAAATGATGGACTTGGGCGAGTCGGCGGCACATTTCATTTTCTCCCTCGTCCAAAAACTCTCAGCCGTGCTCGTAGTCACTGTGGGAACCTGGTTCTGGGATTGGCGGCTGGGACTGACCTTGACGATCGCGTTCCCGATCATGCTTGCCTTCCTCCATATCTCCCGTGTGCTTCTCGATAAGGGCAAGAAGGTTTCCGAACCAGCCGAGTCAGAGTTGGCGGCTCGCATGGTCGAATTCGCCACCTGCCAAGGTGCATTGCGTTCCTGTCACGTCGCCGACGACTACCCGGCCCTTGATCAGGCTTTCGACCAGGCTGACCGCAAGGGCCGCAAAGCATTGTGGTTCGAAACACTAGCGAACCTGATTAATGGGATGTTCGTCCAAGCGCTCATTGTGGTGATGATCTGGCTCACCGCCCAACTCACCCTCGGCGGGCAGATGAATGCGCTGAACGCCTTGGTGACAATCGGCATGTGCCTGCGGTTCACCACCATGCTCCAAGACATTGGCGGAAATATATCTGGGCTGGAAGAACGCCGCCAGCAGATGAACCACGTCGACAAGGTCATGGACGCTCCCGAACTGTCCGAACCTGTCACCTCCACACCGGTGAGCGCTCCTGGTGATGTTCGCTTCGATGATGTGACCTTCGGCTACGATCCGGACACCCCGGTTCTCCGTGATTTTTCCTTCCATGTCCCGCAAGGCGGCATGTGTGCCCTGGTTGGTCCATCTGGGTGCGGGAAGACGACGATCGCCCGGTTGGTTGCACGTTTCTGGGATGTGCAGTCCGGCAGCGTGCGCGTTGGCGGGGTTGATGTGCGTGAGCAGACCACCGAAGATTTGATGCGCCAGATATCCCTGGTCTTCCAAGACGTCTACTTATTCAATGACACGCTTGAGGCCAACATTCGCCTTGGCAACCCAGAAGCTACCGATGAAGAAATCAGGTGGGCCGCTGACCTGTCGGGCGTGACGGAAATCGTCAACCGCCTCCCAGATGGCTGGAATTCATTGGCGGGCGCTGGCGGGCGTGCACTGTCAGGTGGGGAACGCCAACGAGTGTCCATCGCTCGCGCCTTGGTGAAGAAGGCCCCGATCGTGCTGTTCGATGAGGCCACCAGCGCATTGGACGCGGAAAATGAAGCCAACATTGTTGCGGCGATGAACGAGCTACGCAAGCACTCCACGCTGATCGTGATCGCCCACAAACTGGAAACCATTCGCCAAGCTGACCAAATTATTGTGCTCTCCCACGGTGGGCGTATCGCCCAGCGCGGGCCTCACGACGAGCTGGTCAACCAGCCGGGTCAATACCGCGATTTCTGGCAAGAGCGCATCAACGCAGGCGGATGGCAACTCGTCTAAACACAGCGCATATCAGCACATAAAAGGAAAAACTATGTCCACACGCACATCCTCGCGCCTCAACACGCGCGACTTCATCAACATCGGCGTCTTCACTGCCTTGATGTTCGTCATCGTGTTTGCATTCGGAATGCTCGGGTTCATCCCCGTCGCCATGTATGCCGGCTTCTTGCTTTCTATCCTCGTTAACGGCATCGTCTTTGCGCTGTTCACAGCACGCACTCCGAAGATGGGGGCATTGACCATCATGCTGATCCTCATCGAAATCCTCTTCTTCGTGACCGGCCACTGGGTGGGCGGCATCGCGATCGCCGCTGTATTCGGCCTGCTCGCCGACCTAGTCATCACCAAGGGGCCGAAGAGCGTGAAGGTTCGCGTTCCGCTGGCATACGCACTGTTTATTCTGCCGATCTACGTGTCACCGTGGATGCCGCTATTTATGAACCAAGAGGCATATATGTCGCAGATCGCCGAACAAATGGGCGCCGAGTATGCCGCGAAGATGGCCCAGGTTGTCACTATCCCGATTCTGTTGGGCTTCTTCGTCGTGATGCTCATCGTTGGCTGGCTTGCTGGTCTGTTGGGAACCAGGGTCGCGCGCAAACACTTTGAACGGGCCGGTCTTGTCTAAACTTCCCGACCCGCGCACGATTATCGTAGCGCTCGTCATCGTCTCCACCACGATCTACAGTTCCTACTCGCCGTGGTTCGTGTGTGCTCTGGGCGGATTCGCTGCCGTGATGCTGGCGAGCGCCTCGATCAACCCCAACACGCTCGTGCGCCCGAGCTGGGTGGCCGTCTACCTGGCCACGTTTGCGGTCCTCGGTGGGCTCGTTTATGTGATACCCCTGGTCTGGGAATCAACAGCCAGCGCATTCCTCGTGCTGTTTCTGCAGTGGATGTGGCGATTCAGCGTCAGCGCAGGCATGGGCGCATACGCGATCGGTGTAATCCGACCTGCCACCTTGCAAAAAGCACTAGCCAGCTCACGAATCCCGACTTGTTTGACGATCCCTATCTCAGTCGCGTTACGGGTGCTGCCCGTGATCGGCCACGAGGTTAAAGCGATCTCAGATGCGATGAAGCTTCGCGGGATGTCCGCGCTTTCCCTGCGCGCGGCCCAGTACTTCACGATCCCGCTGCTATCGACCGTGGTGCGAAGCGGGGACGAACTGGCATCTGCTGCCCTTGTACGCGGACTGGGCGGAACCGCAAAGCCTACCTCAGTCACGGTCGTGAAATTCCGGGTGGTCGACGCGGTCATTCTGCTCATCGTTATCGGCTTCGCGATATGGAGAATCACCCTATGACAACAGCCCAAGCCACCGGCGTCACCTTCACCTATCGGGGAGCAGACCACCCCTCAATCACAGACGCAACCATCACCATCACACCTGGAACCGTCACCTTGCTGTGCGGCGCGTCTGGGTCAGGGAAAACTACCGCGCTACGGCTGTTTAACGGGCTGATCCCGCACTTCCACGACGGCGACCTTACCGGAAGCGTCACAGTCGACGACATTGACGTGGCACGAGTAGATCTATCAGAGCTTGCCCACCACTGTTCGACAGTGTTTCAAAACCCGCGCACCCAGTTCTACACCACTCACGTGCGCCAAGAACTCGCCTTCGGCCCAGAAAATCTCGGCCGCGACCCGCAGGAGATTAGTGCCCGCATTGACGAGGTTGCCGCCGAGTTAGGTATCGCCGACCAGTTGGAATCCCGCGTCACACAACTGTCGGGTGGGCAGATGCAACGCGTGGCCTGCGCCGTCGCCATGTGCAACAACACGTCGCTGATCGTCTTTGACGAGCCGACCGCGAACTTGTCCGCTGACGTTATCGACCAACTCGCCACGCTCATCGCCCGGCTCAAAAAAGACGGGCACACCATCATCATCGCTGAACACCGGCTGAGTTTCCTCGCCGGGATTGTCGACCGCGTCTACTGCTTCGACAAAGGCAATATCGCCCTCACCGCAACCGGCGAAGAGTTCTACGCTACCTCGGATGAGGAGCGCAAACAGCTTGGACTGCGATCCCTTGTGCCCGTGCCCATGCCGCAGCTACCGCAACCGGCAGGAGATGGGCTCACGATCGACAACCTCACCTTCGCCTACCGCCACGGAAACACAGTCCTCAACATCGACCATGTGCTCTTCCCGGAAGGGAAAATCACTGCACTGTTGGGCCCGTGCGGGTCGGGCAAATCAACACTGGCACGGATCGTCTGCGGACTTGAAAAGGCCAAGCATACATCCATCACACTCAATGGACAGAAATTCACCAGCCGTGACTCCTACCTTGTGATGCAAGACCCTACCCGACAGTTGTTCTCGGACACAGTCATTGACGAAGTCACGCTCGGCACGACCAAAGCCGAAAAGCAACGCATCGATGCCCACGCGATCCTTGAAGAACTCGACCTTGCCGACCACGAGGCTGATCATCCCCAAGCACTCTCTGGCGGGCAACGCCAACGCCTGGTTATTGCTACAGCGCTTGCTGCGAACAAGAAAGTTTACATCTTCGACGAGCCCACGTCCGGTGTTGGCTACAAGCACCTTGTCGCGATTTCCCGGGTAATGCGTAAACTCGCTGACACTGGTGCCGTCGTCATTGTCATCACCCACGACGCTGAACTCGTTACCGAGGTCGCCGACCATAGCGTCCGCCTCGACCAAATCAACGCCTGCTAACGCAAACGCCTACTTATCATTTTCGACGTCATAGTGGAGCCGATGACGGGAATCGAACCCGCGCCGCCTGCTTGGGAAGCAGGAGTTCTACCATTGAACTACATCGGCACACAGTAGGCGGAATGATTAAAAGCACGCCACGAGATTGGCACAGTAGATGTGACATGCAGGCAATCAGTCGCCCTCTGTAACTTCAATGTAGCACTCTCGATTCGCGTCGAAAAAATTGGTTGGCAGCCGTTCCACTGAATTTAGTGGGGTTTATCCTGCAACCGACACACGCTGTGCATTACAGAGCGGTTAAGCTGGTCTATGTGTTGCTCTCAGATCGTGATATTCGTGCCGCTATCGATGCCGAAGGCTCCGACCATCTCGGCATTGATCCTTTCGACCCGAAGATGATTCAGCCTTCGTCTATCGACGTGCGCCTGGATAAGTTCTTCCGAGTCTTCAACAACTCCCAATACACGCACATCGATCCGAAGCTGCCACAGGAAGAGCTGACATCCCCACACGAGGTTCCAGAAGGGCAGCCCTTCATTCTTCACCCGGGCGAGTTCGTCCTGGCATCGACCTTGGAGTACTTCACCATTCCGCCGAATTTGGCAGGCCGTCTGGAGGGGAAGTCCTCGCTGGGGCGTCTGGGCTTGGCAACGCACTCGACAGCCGGCTTTATTGACCCAGGATTTTCTGGCCACATCACGCTGGAGCTGTCCAACGTCGCAAACTTGCCCATTGCACTGTGGCCGAACATGAAGGTCGGCCAGCTGGCGTTGTTCAAGATGTCCTCGCCGGCGGAGGTGCCTTACGGTTCCGGCAAGCTCGGTTCGAAGTACCAGGGGCAGCGCGGTCCGACGCCGTCGCGTGCGTACCTCAACTTCCGTGATGAGGAATAAGACTTCGGGACCTCGGGACATAAATGAATTGCGAATAGCCCCGAGTGAATTCTCGGTGAAGAAACGGAAACAATTGTTCGATAAAGAGTTTTCGCAGGTGGAAAGCCTAAAGATGAGCCTTTAGTTCACACCATTTAAGGGTTAAATCGGCTTGAAGGCCTTTTATCTTTCGATAAATAATAGCCCTCATGCGTATTACGGTTATTGGTACGGGTTACCTTGGTGCCACTCACGCCGCAGCAATGGCGGAGTTGGGTCACGAGGTTCTCGGCGTAGATGTTGATCCCGCCAAGATTGAGGCATTGTCCGCAGGTCAAGTTCCTTTCTTCGAGCCTGGTTTGCCCGAACTGCTGAAGAAGCACGTTGAGTCGGGGCGTCTACGTTTCACCACTGACTACGACGAGGCCGTTGAATTTGCGAACGTCCACTTTGTAGGCGTGGGAACTCCGCAGATTAAGGGCTCTTACGCTGCTGACGTTCGCTATGTGGACGCCGCTGTAACCGAATTGGCTAAGCGCGTCGTCGGCAAGCACTTGGTGTTTGGTAAGTCCACTGTGCCCGTCGGTACCGCGCCGCGCCTACAGGAACTGGCTGCGGAGATAATCAGCGAGCGCGCCGCATCTGGTGATGAGCAGTTGAAGAACACCAGCCTCGAGATCGCCTGGAACCCGGAGTTCCTGCGTGAGGGCTTCGCGGTAAAGGACACCCTGGAGCCGGACCGTGTGGTGCTGGGTGTGCAGAAGCCGGGCATGATCCTCAATGGTGCAGGTCAGGAAGTTGAATCCATCGCAGAGGACGGCCTGCGCGAGTGCTTCGGCCCCATCATCGAGCGCGAGACGCCGTTCATCGTCGCGGACACCGCCACCGCAGAGCTGGTGAAGGTGTCGGCGAACGCATTCCTCGCCACCAAGATTTCCTTCATCAACGCGGTCTCCGAAATCTGTGAGGTCACAGGTGCGGATATCACTACGCTTGCCGACGCCATCGGTATGGACGCCCGAATTGGCCGCCGCTTCCTCAATGCGGGACTGGGCTTCGGTGGCGGTTGCCTGCCGAAGGATATCCGCGCATTCATGGCCCGCGCCGGTGAGCTGGGCGTTGACCAGGCGTTGACCTTCCTGCGCGAGGTCGATGCAATTAACATGCGTCGCCGTGAAAAGACCGTTGACCTGGTGCGTGGCAGCTTCGGCGGCTCGCTGCTCGGTCACACTGTGACTGTGTTGGGTGCGGCCTTTAAGCCAAACTCAGACGATGTGCGTGACTCTCCGGCGCTGTCGATTGCCGGTTCGCTGTCTCTGGCAGGCGCTTCGGTGAGTGTTTATGACCCGCAGGCCATGGAGAATGCCAAAAAGAATTTCCCAACCTTGGAGTACGCACCGAGCATCGAAGCAGCCCTGGAAGGCTCGGAGATGGTCGTCGTCGCCACCGAGTGGCAGCAGTTCCGCGAGATCGACCCGGTAGCTGCGAAGAAGCTGGTCAAGCGCGCAGCGGTTCTCGATGGCCGCAACTGCCTGCCAGCCGACGAGTGGCGTGCCGCAGGCTGGGACGTCACCTGCCTCGGTCGCGGCTAAATGCTTGCCGCTCTCGAGCGCTTCGGGAACTTCATGCCCTCCGGCGCCACGGTATAGGCGGCGATGAGGGTGGTAATCGGCACCGCGAGTACCAAGGCCACCGCACCGATGATGGAACGCAGCAGCTCAGTGGCCACCACGTCGGAGGTCAACGACTGCATTAGCGGCCGGTCGGAGACGCTTAACAAAATCGACAGCGGCAGTGCGGTGCCGAGGTACGCCAGTACCAGCGTGTAGACCATCGACGCGATGTGGTCGCGGCCGACGCGCATTGCCGAGCGGAAGACCTCCATAGGCCGCGACCGCGGAGCTGCTTCGTAGAGCTCCTGGACGGTCGAGGCCTGGGCGATGGTGACGTCGTTAAGCACACCCAACGCGCCAATGATGAAGCCCGCCAGAAGCAAGCCCGTGACGGAGACGTCAGGCAGGTAGAGCTGAATGAGCAGGTTGTCCTCATTGCCGAGACCACGCAGCTGCGACGTCGAGATCGCGAGGTTGGCCAAGCCCGCCGCCAGCACCATCGTGGTGAGCGTCCCCGCCAGCGCGGAAGCTGACTTCCAATTGATGCCATGCACGAGGAAGAGCACCGGGAAGAGAATCGCCGCGCCCGTCGTGATAGCCAAGGCCACCGGGTCGCCGCCGCGTAGCAACGCCGGAACGAGGAATCCCATCACTGCGGCCAGCGTGATGCCGAGACCGAGGAGGCTTAAGACACCGCGGGTCATGCCGACTAGGACGATGAGCAGCACCGCCGCGCCGAGCCACAACCAGATCGTCGTGGTGCGGTCCATGTCCAGGAAGGCGTAAGTGTTGCCGATGTCAGCGGTGTCGGCAACCTGATGAGGTGCGAGGTCGACGATGTTGGTGTCGGCAACGGGAGCAGCAGGGGCAGCGGGGGTGTCTGCACCGGGCTCAGACGCTGGTTCCTGCTCGGGTGCTGGAGCCGGTGGTGCTTCGGGAACATGTTCCGGAGCCGGTGCGGGAGTCTCTGGGGCTGGTGCAGGCGCATCCTCTGCGCCCTCAGGGGCAGGCGCGGGAATAATGCCGGGAGGTGGTGCCATCAACCCAGGATCCGGCACAACACCATTGTCAAAAGCTCCGGTACCAGCCGCGTTCGGACGGTGAATTGCCAAGACGACCTTGTCGCCCTCCTTCAGCTCAATCTCGCCGGGCAAGCCGGATGCCTCCAGCAGCGTCTTCTTGCCCTCGTCCGGGCCCGAGGTCAGTTCAATGACCGAGAGCTGGCACTTCGGCGCAGCTGAGTCGTTGAGAGAAGCCGTCAGCCCTGGTCGCGGCTGGTCGTCGAAGACACGACCGTTGTCAGGCGAATTGCACGCACCGACGCTGTGCTTTACGACGGATCCTTTGACCGTCTCTGCAGCTGACGTCTGTGACTGTAGGAATCCCGGCCCCGGACTCGGAGCCTCGCCCGATGGCCAGAGCCCAATCACTGCGAGGAAAGTCGCAATGCCAGCAACTGTAAGAACTGTGGCCAGCAAGCGACGTGCTCTTGTGGGGTTGTGTCGTGGTTTCGTCAGTTTTGATTCGGCTTGTGCAGGTGCGGTTTGCGGTGCCGGTGCTGGTTTTGAATGTGCGGCAGGTTCCGCATGTCGTGCTGGGGCAGCCGAGGTTTCAGAGTTGGGTTGATTCGCGGCATTGACAGCCCGGAACCGGCCGGTAGGGGAGCCGCTGTTCGAGTTCTTCAGTACGTCGAGATGCGCACCTATGTCGGAACCCGCCGAAACGCGAAAAGGTTGCTGGTTACCAGAGTTCATTGAATCTTTTGAATGCCTGCCCACTCTTAATAACCTAATCGCTGTGCCAGCACCGGAAGGCGTACCGCCATTCCGGCGCGCCGAGCCGGGGCTATCAGCGCTATGGCCCACCTATCGATGCAATACTCACTCATCGATGCGCTCCAGTGTGGCCATAAGTGAATAGCGCATCGATATGTGAGAAGGGCAGAACCAGCAGCGTGCGCAACCTTAAGTCCTGCTACTGCTTGTAGCTGGCCAGGAAGTTACCCAGGCGCTCGATGGCTTCCTTCAGGTCGCGTGCCCAGGGCAGCGTAACAATGCGGAAGTGATCCGGGGTCGGGTAGTTGAAGCCAGAGCCGCCGACCATCAGAATCTTCTCTTCACGCAGGATGTCGAGCATCAGCTTTTCGTCGTCGTGGATTTCGTAGACGTTTGGATCCAGCTTCGGGAATGCGTACATCGCGCCCATCGGCTTCACGCAGCTCACACCCGGAATTGAGGTCAGCCCCTCGTAGGCGACATTGCGCTGCTCCAGTAGGCGACCGCCCGGCAGGACGAGGTCGTTGATGGACTGGTAGCCGCCAAGCGCGACCTGAATGCCGTGCTGAGCAGGAACATTCGGGCACAGACGAGTACTGGCCAGCAGGTTGATGCCCTCGATGAAACCCTCTGCGTGGCGCTTCGGGCCAGTCAGCACCATCCAGCCCGCGCGGTAACCGGCCACGCGGTAGGTCTTGGACAGACCGTTGAAGGTGATGCAGAGCAGATCCGGAGCCAGCGAAGCAGTGGAAATATGCTGTGCATCATCGTAGAGGATACGGTCGTAGATTTCGTCGGAAAGCAGCAGGAGTGAGTGCTCACGAGCGATATCGACGATGGCTTCGAGTGTCTGGCGTGTGTAGACCGCGCCGGTCGGATTGTTCGGGTTGATGATGACAATCGCCTTCGTGCGATCCGTCACCTTCGAGCGAATGTCTTCGACATCCGGAGCCCAGTTATTCTCCTCATCACACGTGTAGTGGACGGCCTTACCGCCGGCGAGGGTGGTTGCTGCCGTCCAGAGCGGGTAATCCGGAGCTGGAATGAGGACCTCATCGCCCTCGTTGAGCAGCGCCTGCGTGGTGATGGAAATCAGCTCGGAGACGCCGTTGCCCAGCCAGACGTCGTTGACGTCGAAACGGGGGAAATCCGGGTCCATCTCATAGCGCGTGACGACGGCACGGCGTGCGGAGTAAATACCCTTGGACTCGGAGTAGCCCTGTGCGTGGGGGAGGGCCCGGACCATGTCCTGCACGATGGTGTCAGGTGCATCAAAGCCGAACTTCGCCGGATTGCCAGTGTTGAGCATCATGATGCGGTGGCCGTCGGCCTCCATCTGCTCGGCGAGAGTAGTCACCGGACCGCGAATGTCGTAGAGGACGTTCTGCAGCTTGGAGGATTGGTCCAGTGTCTTCAGCGGAGTGCGGCGAGGTGCCTTGATGTTTCCACGACGGGCGGCAACGCGGGCGGCGCGGGACTGCTCGGCCTGAGCGGCCTGCGCAGTCTGAGCGTCCTGCGTTGTCTCGTTGGTGGTTTCGGTGCCCTGGGAAGTGTCTTTACTGGAACTCACCTGTCTAAGCATGCCACTTTTTTGCTCCCGCACCATGCTTTTCTCACAGCGGGGGCAGATTAATTGCACATTGATTGCGCAAAAGCGCCCTGCATGAGGATGCAGGACGCTTTTCTGGGGTTCTGGCTGCTGGGTTCCGGCTGCTAGTTACTGCTTGACTGCGGAGCCGTCGATCTGCAGGGAAATCTCATTGCCAAGGAGCAGGCCGCCAGTCTTAATAGGAGCGTTGTAATCGATACCGAAATCGGTGCGGTCAATCTTGGTAGCTGCCTCGAAGCCAACGCGAGTCTGACCCCATGGGTCTTCAGCGGAGCCGAAAATGTCGACATCCAGGGTGACCGGCTTGGTAATACCGTTGATGGTCAGGTCGCCGGTAACGGTGGCCTTTTCTTCGCTCTGGAGCTCGATAGCGGTGGAAACGAACTCGAAGGTCGGGTTTTCGTCGGTGCCGAAGAAGTCCTTCGAGCGCAGGTGGTTGTCGCGCTCTTCATTGTTGGTGTTGATGGAGTTCGCCTGAATGGTCGCCTTTGCCGTGGAATTCTCCGGCTTGTCGGCATCAAAATTAATAACGGACTCAAACTCAGTGAACTGACCGTGGACCTTAGTGATCATAGCGTGACGAACGGTGAATCCAACGGTGGAGTGCTGTGCATCAAGAACGTAGTTACCAGACTGAAGAGCCATAGTGAATCTCCTAAAAGTTAAAAGTATCTCGAATGTTTCGAAGTATTTTTGTCCGCCGGAACCAACTCCCGGTGTTGACGTGTCAACTATAAGCCGGTGAGGGATGACGTGTCAACAAAAAGGTCTTAATATGGAGCCATGCAATTCGGAGTTTTTACAATTGGCGACGTCACAAAAGATCCCACGACCGGACAAATCCCTACTGAACATGAGCGAATTAAGGCAACTGTCGCGCTAGCGAAGAAGGCTGAAGAGGTTGGCCTCGATGTCTTTTCTACCGGCCAGCACCACAATCCACCGTTTGTGGCCCCGGCGAACCCGCCGATTCTGCTGGCAAACCTCGCAGCGCAGACCGAAAATCTGATTCTGTCGACCTCGACAACGCTGATTACCACCACCGACCCCGTGCGCATCGCCGAGGATTACGCCTACCTCCAGCACCTTTCCGAAGGCCGCATGGATCTCATGATGGGCCGCGGCAACACCGGGCCGGTTTATCCGTGGTTTGGCAAGGATATCCGCAAGGGGATTCCGCTGGCCATTGAGAATTACCACCTATTGCGCACCCTTTGGCGTGAGGAAAATGTGGATTGGCAAGGTCAATTCCGCACTCCGCTGCAGTCCTTTACGTCCACTCCGCGTCCGCTCGACGGGGTAGCGCCTTTCGTGTGGCATGGCTCAATCCGGTCCACCGAGATTGCTGAGCAGGCCGCCTTCTATGGGGACGGCTTCTTCCATAACCACATTTTCTGGAATATCGAGCACACCACAGCCATGGTCAATCTCTACCGCCAGCGCTTTGAGCACTACGGTCATGGTGCTGCTGATCAGGCAATTGTCGGACTTGGTGGGCAGGTCTTCGCCGCTGAGACGGAGAAGAAAGCCAAGGAAATTTTCCGCCCCTACTTCGACAATGCCCCGGTCTATGGACATGGGCCATCGTTGGAAGAATTCGAGAACATCACTCCACTGACCGTCGGCACGCCTGAGCAAATCATCGAACGTTACCTGGGCTATGCAGATGCCGTTGGTGACTACCAGCGCCAGCTTTTCCTCATCGATCACGCCGGCCTGCCGCTGGAGATGGCGTTGGAGCAGGTTGAGATCCTGGGAACCGAAATCGTTCCGGTCCTGCGTGAAGAGTTCGAGCGCCGCCGTCCGGCACACGTGCCCTCCGACCCGCCGACGCACGCCTCGCTCGTCGCCGAAGGCGCAGATTCCCCGCACCTGCTGGTCCGCCCGGCGGAAAGGAATCAGCAGTGAGAAAGCTTGTCGTAGTAAGCGCTGGCGTTTCCGACCCATCGACCACGCGCATCCTCGCGAATCGCATCGCGGAAGCTGTTGACGTGCAGGTCTCCAAGCGCGGCGAAGGTCTCGAGATCGAGTACATTGAGCTGCGCGAACTCGCTGTCAGTCTCGGCACTGTGATGTCCACAGGGCTTTACGACGAAAAATTGCGCACCGCCCTCGATACTGTCAGCTGTGCTGATGGGTTGATTGCCGCGACCCCAGTGTTCGCGGCATCCTACTCGGGGGCTTTTCAAGATGTTTTTCGACGCCCTGGATAAGGATGCGCTGACCTCCATGCCGGTCATTATTGCTGCGACGGCTGGCACAGCGCGGCATTCATTGGTGCTGGAGTATGCGATGCGTCCGCTGTTTAGCGGCACCACGGAAGGTTGTAGTAGTCGCAAGAGAAGGTATCGGAAAGAGCGTATTCCTTGACCTGTAGTTCATCGCTGCTGGTTGCGGTTGTCGGTGCAGCGGTAGCGGCAGCGGCCGGGGTGCCGGTCAGCGCGCCTAGGGAAAGTGCTGCGGATGCAATGGTGGTAGCAAGAACAGAAGAGCGTCGAAACATTAGGTAGTACTCCGAAAGATATCTGCCTCGGCAAAGTGTCAGGGCTTTGTGGACTGCCGGACTTCGCCAGTGATTAATAAAGAAATCATAACTATTTAATCAAGAGTGTGAAGCGTGAGGGGCCCTTCGTCTGCCCGCTCCCGGGGGTGGCCATTCGGCTACTCTATGGTGTCTTTATGTAGGTGGGGTAGTGGCCGAAATGTTGATTGCCCAATATCAAGTGGTCGACCAAGGCATTTTTGAATTGGTTCAAAAGGCGTAGTTCTAATGCGATTAAATTAATCGCTGAAATCTTATTGTGGCGCTCATAATCACTGGTCAAACGCTGTTATATACCGTATTTTCGCAAGGTAGAAATCGGTGGGATTCCATTTTTACTATGTGGATAATCGCTGTGGCCGTCGTAAAGCGAGTCGAAAATTTTCCATTACAAAAGGCTGAATTTCGACTTACCTTAGCAGGTGTTAGTTCAAGTATTTCCTTACGAGTTGCTCGTCACACCCTGAAAGGATTTCGCCGTGAAGAAGACCCTGCTCTCCGGCTCCATTGCAGCCCTGGTTACCATGTCCTCGCTGGCTGTCGCCCCGATGGCCGAAGCTGCCCCAGCCCCCACCCCGGGCACCGTCGGTGGCACTTGCTCCGTTGAAGGCCAGTCCGGCCAGTCTCTGAAGATCACCGGCTCGAAGTTCGAGGTCGAAGGTACCGCCACCGTCGCTAACTACGGCGATACCGACCTGCCGCTGACCCAGACCCTCAAGGAAGGCAAGACCAAGTCCTGGAACGTCGGCGGTTCGGTCGACTTCGACCTGCTCAAGCTCTTCCATGTCACCTTCAGCGCCGGCTACCAGTCCACTCAGACCTGGGAAGTTGGCCAGACCCTCGGCCCGTACCCGGTCAAGCCGGGCTACACCGGTGTTCTGGAGTATGGCTTCCTGAACCAGTCCTTCGAAGGCACTCACCTGACCTGCAAGGGTGGAAAGTGGATTGACGCAGGTCGTCCGTACTGGGGCACCATCCCGAAGGAGCGTCACATTCGCGTTTCCATGCGCGCCAACGAAGCTGATCGCTCCGTGGACGGTGCTGCTCCGCAGGTCAAGGAGTACGCCGTCTAAGACGGGCTGAGCCTCTTTAAGACCTCGAAGTAGAAGGAAGTTTCTCCATGTTGAGCCTGAAAAAGAAGGCCCTGGCCTGCGCGGTGATGGGTGCAAGTCTTCTTGCACCAGGCATCGTCGGACAGGTCGCGGCGACCCCGCTGACCCAGACCCCCGACCAGGATGAGCACCACACCGGTTTCACCAATACGGATAAATGTGACCCGGTCAAGGATGCCAAGCGTCACCCCTGGGAACAGTGGATTACCGACGAATGGGACCGCTACAACGGCACTAACTCATTCACCAACCGCACTGACCGCCCGATTCAGTACACCCTCGAGGTGACAGAGGGGGTCAACGAGTCCGTGAAGGCCATGAGCTCCGGAAATATGTGGGACGTGTTCCTCCACGGGGTGAAGAACAAGTACGGCATCGTCGAGGTCAGTCAGTGGTCGGTTGGCGACAAGCTGGGCCCGGTGACCGTCAACCCTGGTGAGACCGTTCGCGCAGACTACGGCGTGCACATGAAATCCTTTATTGGCCGTGTCCGCACCTGCGATCAGAAGACCGGCCTGTGGCGCGGTGAGCCCTACTTCGGTGAGTACAACGGCAAGGGGCCGTCGACTCGCTTCGTGGTCTGGCACAAGACCACCAAGGAGGGCGAGCACCGTCAGCAGTGGGCGCCTGTCAGCGGCAACTCCGGTGACGGCGGCCCGGCATCCGCCACGATTAACGACTAGGAGCAGTTATGAAAAAGCGTGTTGTCGCCATGTGCTTGACGACGGTCTTTGCGCTCGGACTCGGTGCTCCGACAGCGGTGGCCGCCCCGAATCCAGGAGCCGGTGAACCGTTCGCGCCGGAGGAGTGGGTACCAGTGCCCAAGCCGGCGGCAGTTGACCGCGGTCCGGCACCGGGAACCACTTGTGAAGCTCCGGGTTCGGTGGCTGAGTTCGTGGAAATCACCGGCTCTCGCTACGACGTTGAGGGCGTTGTTTCTACGAAGAATGACATCGGTGATGAGCCGATTCCGCTGACGCAGACCATCAAGGAGTCCAAGACCAAGAAGTGGTGGACCAATATCTCTGTCAGTGTGAAGGTCAGCAAGGAGCTCAACCGCAAGTACTCCTGGGAATACTCCCGAGAGATGGTTTGGAGCCTCGGGCAGAAGATCGGGCCATACGAAGTACGCAAGGGTGAAACTGGTCGTCTGAGCTGGGGATTCCTGGTTGACGAGTTCGCCGGACAGACTGTTCGCTGCAACGCCAACTCGAAGACGTGGGAGCCAATTGGGCGCACCTACTTCGGTGTGGCTCCGCGCGAGCGACATGTCGAGGTGACCATCCAGTAGTTACACAGTTCTCTCTCCACACTCAGCACGGGTAAAAGGGGCATATTCGCGAAAGTGAATATGCCCCTTTTTGCTATCCATCTCGGGCCTGCAAAGGCTCAATTCAGAGCCGCTAACCGGCCAAATCTCAGAGCCCCTGGTTATTCTGCGGCAGCGGATGCCGGCGGGTGGAAGCCTGCGTCTATTGCTTTCAGCGCCAGGTCCAGGCGAGAGGTAGCTCCAAACTTATTGAACATGCTGGAGAGGTGCTTCTTGATAGTGCCCGGCGACTTGCCGAGTTCCTTGGCGATGTCGTGGTTTGACTTACCGCGGCAGATCAGGCCGAGAACCTCTCGCTCGGCTTGAGTGATCTTGTACGAGGAAATGTTGCGGGACGGCAGGGTTTTAATCAGCCGAGTCGCAGAAATCGGTGAGATGACGGTGCCGCCCTGGAAAACATCTTCAACGGTGCCAATGACGGATTCCGGGCGGGCAGTTTTGAGAATGTAGCCATTTCCGCCGAGACTCAAGATTTTCAGCATTGTTTCATCGGTATCAAATGAGGTGATAGCGATGAATTTCGGTGGATTCTCCACCTTCTTAATGCGCTCAAGTAGCTCAACGCCGTCCATGTTAGGCATATGAATATCGGTCAAAACTACGTCAACGCCACCACGGGCAATAATGTTGAGAGCCTCGTGGCCATCGCTGGCTTCATCGACCACGGTGATATGCGGTGCCTTCTTGAAATAGGTTCGCAGCGTCGAGAGTACAAGTGGGTCGTCATCGACAATGAGAACCTTAATGTCAGACATCCGCGAACCTTTCATAGAAGTTATAAAAACCGAACAATATCTGTCATCGTGTGATATTACTACGCTAACCAGGACTTTTCGAGAGATATCTTCGTCACAGGCGGCTACTACATCAATCTTACGCTAGCGTAACCTACTGGTTGGTAGGTGGCATGTGGAGTTTGCAATTCCACACATTTCCTTCTCGTTCTGACGTGATGGAACCGTCCCACGGTCGCACTCGCCGATGCAGTGAGGAAAGCCCCAAACCGCTCGAGAGCATCGCCCGCGGCAGAAAATGCGGTAGCGCCTTCGATATCTGATTGCTGATGTCGAGCGTGAAGCCATCTTCCTCATTGCTCAGCGCCAGAATGTGAACGTTCGTTTGCGGTTCGCCGTACTTCTGAATGTTCGTGCAGAACTCCGACAGCGCCGGCGAGATAACCTCTGAAATCTGCGTCAAAGAGGGCTCGGTTTCAATCTTCGTGGCCAGCGAAACGTTAAACCCAGCTTCCTGCAGTTCATCCTTGGCCTGTTGGAGCACCTTGTTCATGCTGGGAACTCGCTCATCCTGGCCGATAGCTGAGGTCAAAGAACTCTCGTCGTCAGCTGATTTCAGCAATGAAAGCAACTGGCGAAGCTGTAGCAGGCCTTCTCGGGAGGTCTCTGCGATGTCCTCCAGGGATTCTTCAAGTTTTTCATCGGTCCCTTCTCGCTCGATGGCGAGCGCCTGCGCCAGCATGGTTACGCGAGTAAAGGACTTGGCAGTGGAGTCGTGCAGTACGGTCGCCAACTCAAGGCGTTGCTCTTCCAGAGCGCGGTTAGATTCAATCGTTGCCCGCCGGCGTTGTTCTTTGTAGCGACTGCGCATCATGCCGATGGCGTAGGCAATTACAAAAAGCAGTGTTGTCACAAAGGTCGCGACATGGTCACGTGCGAAAGTACTTGTGTTGACGTCGTAGTTTGAGATCACCAACAAGAGCAACGCAGTGATTCTCGCCGGCATCTTGTTGTTGTTAGCACGCATCACTTCCACGATGAGAAGCGCGCAGAAAATCTGCATTGGAGCCTGCTCTGTGGGAAGGAAAGTCAATGCCAAGAAATTCGCTGGGACAACCACCATGGCAAAAAGTGGCAGATAGGTCGCCACTGCAACAAGAATGACCTGAAGGCCACCGATAATGGTCGGCAACAACAGATCAGAGTTGCTCTCGCGGAAAATTAGCGCATCGAGAGCCGTGAGAACCAGCGCAATGACCATCTCCACTGACCCCGGAGTCCTCAGAAAGTCCCTTATCTGTGACAGCGATTTCTTAATCACTACGCCAAGACCTCTTTCCACACCACAACGCGGTCATCTCTAACGGGATGCAGTAATCAATATGCAGTAATCAATATATTGTCAGTGCGGTTGAGAGTGCCATTTGCATGATTAATGCCGTGGCGCAGGGGTCGTCGTAAAGCACAAAAAATCCGCCCGGGAAGAATAACCTCTCGGGCGGATTCTGGCTTACTTAGCGAGCGTTACTTACGTCGCGCCGATCCTGGCAGCGGAACTCCGTGCTGGTTGCGCGGAAGGTTCTTAGCGCTTGCCGACGGTGCCTGCGTCTCCTCGGCAGGAGCATCAGCGGCCTGCTCGGTGGAAGTAGCACCTTCCGCCGACTGCTGTTCGGTAACCTCTGGCTGAGCAGGAGCCTCCTCTGCCTCTGGCTGCGCCGGAGCCTCCTGAACTTCGGTTTCCTCGACTGCCGGGGCAGGGGCGCTAGCGACTGGCTTGGCCTTGCGTGCGCCACCTGGGATTGGAGCGCCCTTGCGTGCGCCGCCCGGAACCGGAGCACCGGATGCGGTCTTCGGCTGCTCAGCTGCTGGCTGCTCGGACTCGGTGGCCGCTACTTCAGCAGCGGCTTCCTCGGCGGGAGCGGTTTTCTCGGCCTTCGGCTTCGCGGCCGGAGCTGCCTTCTTAGCGCCACCCGGAACCGGAGCGCCCTTGCGTGCGCCACCCGGAATCGGAGCGCCCTTCGTTGCCTTCGGAGCCTCAGTCGGAGCTTCGGTTTCTGCAGCTGCTGGCTCTGCCTGCGCGGCCGGTTTAGCGGCCTTGGCGCCGCCCGGAACTGGAGCGCCCTTCTTGGCGCCGCCTGGAACCGGGGCACCGCCCTTGGCACCGCCTGGCTTCGGAGCGCCGCCCGGAGCTGGAGCACCCTTCTTGGCACCGCCTGGGGTCGGGGCGCCGCCCTTTGCACCACCTGGAACCGGTGCGCCGGCCTTGGCACCGCCTGGCTTCGGAGCGCCACCCGGAGCAGGAGCACCCTTCTTGGCGCCACCCGGAGTTGGTGCGCCGGCCTTGGCACCGCCTGGCTTTGGAGCACCACCTGGAGCTGGAGCGCCCTTCTTGGCACCACCTGGGGTCGGTGCGCCGCCCTTGGCGCCACCCGGCTTCGGAGCACCACCCGGCTTCGGAGCACCACCCGGCTTCGGAGCACCACCCGGCTTCGGAGCACCACCCTTGGCAGCAGCGCCTGCAGCAGCACCAGCAGCTGCGGCACCAGCGCCGGCAGCGGAAGCCTTCTCTGCCTTCTTCTTCTCGGCAGCCTCAGCCTTCTTGCGCTTAGCTTCCTCTTCCTCGAGGCGCTGACGCTCTTCCTCTTCAGCCTTCTTTGGATCGACCCAGCCACGCTCCGGCTGCTCAATCCACTCCGGTTCGCGTGCCTGCGGCAGCTCGCCGTCGACCTTCACGGAGTCGCGGAGCATCTGGGCGATGTCCAGGACCTCCGGCTTCTTCTCGTCGTCCTCGATGACGTTGTTGACGCCATCGTTCATCATCGTCTTACAGAACGGGCAGCCGATGGCAATTGCCTCAGCGCCGGTTCCGACAGCCTCTTCGGTGCGGTTTACGTTGATGCGCTGACCGATGGTCTCTTCCATCCACATGCGAGCGCCACCAGCACCACAGCAGAAGCCGGTGTTCTTATTACGAGGCATTTCGACGAGGTTGGCGCCGGACGCGCCAATCAGCTCACGCGGAGCCTCGAATATCTTGTTGTGGCGGCCCAGGAAGCATGGGTCGTGGTAGGTGACCTGGCGGCCCTGACCCGAAGCAACCGGCTGCAGGCGGTTAGCACGAACCAGCTTGTTCAGCAGCTGGGTGTGGTGGACAACTTCGTACTGTCCACCCAGCTCCGGGTACTCGTTCTTGAAGGTGTTGAAGCAGTGCGCACAGGTGACGACAATCTTGCGCTGCTTCGGCGGCACACCGTCGAAGACCTCGTCGAGCTGCTCGATGTTCTGCTCAGCCAACACCTGGAAGAGGAACTCGTTACCAGCACGGCGAGCGGAGTCGCCAGTACAACCCTCGGCCTGGGAGAGCACAGCGTACTTCACACCTGCGGTGTAAAGCATCTCTGCAACAGCCTTGGTGGTCTTCTTCGCATTGTCGTCGTAAGCACCGGCACAACCGACCCAGAACAGGTACTCGGTGTCGTCGAAGCTCTCGACATCCTCGCCCCAAATCGGGACAACGACGCCGTCCTTGCGGACCTCATTAATCCAGTCGGCACGAGTGGAAGCGTTCTGGCCCCACGGGTTGCCCTTGGTTTCAAGGTTCTTGAACAGGCCAGCCAGCTCGGTCGGGAAGTCCGACTCAACCAGAACCTGGTAACGACGCATATCGACGATGTGGTCGATGTGCTCAATGTCAACCGGGCACTGCTCCACACAGGCACCACAGTTGGTGCAGGACCACAGAACGTCCTGGTCGATGATGCCCTCATCGCCGTCGCCAACCAGTGGCTTGGTCAGGAGTGCTGCGCCAGCGCCTTCGCCCTCGCGAGCGGTTTCGATGGTCTCGCCAGCCAACAGGTACGGGGCAGAAGCGTAAGCGTGGTCACGCAGCTGGTTAACCAGCAGCTTCGGGGACAGCGGCTTGGAAGTGTTCCAGGCCGGGCACTGCTCCTGGCAGCGACCACACTCGGTACAAGAGGTGAAGTCCAGCAGAGCCTTCCAGGAGTGGTCGGTGACCACACCGGTACCCATGGAGTCAACCTCCGGGTCAGCCTCTTCCAGGTTCAGGATCTCGCCGTTAGAGGTCATCGGCTTAGCCCCAGCGAGGGCGTTGTAGCCATCAGCGTTGCGCTTGAGCAGGATGTTGGCGAACGCCAGGAAGCGGTGCCATGCGACACCCCAAGTGAGGTTGCGGCCAACAACGAAGAGCCAGACCATACCGGACAGCAGCTTAATCAGCGCGAAGATGGACACCATGACTTCGGAGGCCGGCAGAATCTGTGCGATACCACCGGTGACGAAGTTCGCCCAGGTCCAGACCTCGGCGCCAGTGTGACCGTGGTCGCCGTAGGTAGCCAGCTTGGCAGCCTTGACGAACATCATGCCCAGGCCCTCGATGAGGACGACGGCCTCAACGAAGTAGGCAGCCTTGGCGTTGGATCCGTAGAAGCGGCTCAGACGCTCCTTGCCCAGGTTGGTCTGGCGGACGAGAATCAGTGCCAGGATGCCCAGGGTGGTGCCCAGGCCGAGCAGTTCGTCGATGAAGTGCCAGGCCGTCAGATTCCTGAGGATTGGCCAACCACCGGCTGGCCAGAAGGTCTGAATGTACGCCTCGAACCACACTAGGGAACCGAGGAGGAAGCCCACCATGACGAACCAGTGAGCCACAGCAACGCCGGGCTTCTTGGCCATCTTGGTGTGACCGACGATCTCTCGGATCATGGTCCAAATACGGGTTCCCCATTCACCGGTGTGACCGTACGTCTTTTGGCCCACCATGATGGTCTTCACCATATGGGTGAATCCCTTAATAAAGATGAACCAGCAGGGCAGGGACAACAGGACGCCAATAACGCCGACTGCGACGGTGAATCCGGTAGATTCCGGAATCGCCGTGTCAGCCGTCGCCGCGGCGAGGTTGAGCACGCTCATAATGTTCCTTCTAGGCTGGCTCAGCCAGGGTGATGGCTGAGTGAAAATAGTTCTCTTGTGAGTTCTATCACGAGCCGCGGACGCTTACCTAACTAATGTGCAAAATAGTGCTGAATTCATCGATACACGGTGTAACCAGCGGTTATTTGACGAATTACGCAAAAAAATCGTTGTTTTATTCGAGAGGGTTTCGACGGGTTTTAACGCCTTCGCTTAACGACGGCGCGCGGCACTTTCGTCGTCACGCTTTTATGGGCGGAAGTGGCGGCGGCGTTGCGTGTATGTAGTTGTCGAGTGTTGCCGATTCGATGTTTTGCGGACGCATTGTGGGGGTAGTGCCGGAGTGTCGGGGCGGGACTGTGTCGCGAGACGGAGGGGGTGCTCGGTGGTGTGTTGGCCTTCGAAAATTGACTGAAGCAGACATGTATTCACATGCGTTACATTCTTAACATAAATAACAATAGTGACTTCTGTACCTGTGTTTTGGTGGATAATTTGCTATTGGATCCCGGGATTTGCTGGCAGTTAACGAAAAAGTCATTAAATGTAACTCACTTTTATGAATCCCAAGTGGATTTAAAAGCCTCTACGTCCGCAATTTACCTGGTACGCGGCGTGCTATTTTGGTGGCGAAGAGAGTGCCTGGCCACCCCCGCGTAATTCTTATGTAGGCGCCATTTTGTGTAGCGCCTAGTATTAGCAGCGTGATACTGCGGATTTATCCGCCTGATTCTAAATGGCATGTGGAGTGTGGATTTCTCCGTGCCACTTTTTCTTGAGAGGGACTTTAATGGCGCGATCTTTCCGTGCAATCGCTATGGCTGGAGCAGGCCTTATTCTTACTGCGAGTGCGGTCTTTGGCTCGGGTGTAGTGGCAAACGCCAATCCGGTCAGTGCGGTCGCAGTCAAGGCGTTCAATAGCTCGCTTGTGACTCCAGTGGTGGTGTCCCCGGTCGGACGTGCAGCTGCGGAGACTGCGTTACTTGATCCTCAGGTGCCGATTATTGTGCTCGGGGCCCGTCTTAATCCCGACTGCAGTGCTCCTGCTGTTTTGACGTCCCGATTGGAAACTGCACGTTCGCTGGCGCTGCGTCATCCGCTTAACCCGGTCGTCGTCACGGGTGGTCGTACTCAGCCGGGCTGCCAGACTGAGGCTGAGTACATGCGTGATGCGCTTGCATCTATGGGAGTGTGGAAGCGACGAATCACGATGGAAACAAACTCAGACTCCACCGTTGAAAACGCGGCAGGCACTGCATACCTTGCAGGATCGGGAGCCCGTGGCGTTCGTGCTGCTGTCATTGTGACTTCTCCAACGCACACACCGCGTGCACGAGACACCTATGCTGCCGCCGACAACTCGGCTCTGTGGCTGGCAGTCCCGTCGACTGTGAACTAGCAGTTTCTAGGAATTGGTGAAGTTTGCCTCGCGCTTTTCAGTGAAAGCGGCCATGCCTTCCTTCTGGTCATTGGAGGAGAACAGGGAGTGGAAGGTGCGACGCTCAAAGAGCAGTCCCTGCGACAGCGTCATTTCGTAGGCCTGGTTGATCTGTTCCTTAATCTGAGTAGTGGCTACCAGTGACTTCGACGCAATGGTGTCGGCGACCTTCAGGGCCTCGTCGAGAAGCGCCTCCGGCTCGACGACGCGGGCGACCAGACCTGCGCACTCAGCTTCCTCGGCACCCATCATGCGGCCGGTGAGGCACATCTCCATTGCCTTAGCCTTGCCGATTGCGCGGGTGAGACGCTGCGAGCCGCCCATGCCCGGAGAGATGCCGAGGTTAACCTCAGGCTGACCGAACTTGGCCTTAGCGCCAGCGATGATGAAGTCCGCCATCATAGCGACCTCGCAGCCACCGCCCAGGGCGTAGCCGTTGACGGCGGCGATAACTGGAGTTCGGACGGAAGTCAGAACATCCCAACGTGCGAACCAGTCAGAGACATACATCTCGGTGCCGGACTTGTCCGCCATCTCCTTAATGTCCGCACCTGCGGCAAACGCCTTCTCGGAGCCGGTGATGATAATCGCGCCGATTCCCGAGTCGTTGTCGAAAGCGGTGGCTGCTGCGCCGATCTCTTCCATGGTCTTGTGGTTCAGGGCGTTCAGTGCCTTCGGGCGGTTCAGGGTGATAATGCCGACGCGACCTCGGGTTTCGGTAAGGATGTTGGTGTACTCGGACATATTCGTGTCTCCAAAGCGGTAATAGAAATCAGGTTGTAAGCGAGGTTACCCGTGGGGCCGGATTTGGGTGGGGCTTTACGACGATTACATCGGTGCTTTCCTGGATGGGAAAGCGACGGCAGGGTAGGTCAGTGTGATCGGGAATCTGTGTTTGTGGCGTTTTGTGGCCGGAGCTGGGCTAACGACGTTATAAGAAAGTGCCGAAAACTTATTCACCTTTTGATGCCGAATGGAAGGTTTCTTCTTATACTTACGACGAAGCTAGCAGTCCAATCGCGACAAAAGCTCATCAAATGACCGAAAACCTACGTAAAAGTTTGCACTCGCGGGCATATGTGGGTCCATCGATCGAAATGACTTAAGCGTCACAGGAGTATTGATATGAATCCGGAAATGGAGACACGCTCGCTTACATCATCGAGTGTCGGTTTGGTTACCGAGGGAAGCGGTAAGAGGGGCAAGTCATTCAAGCGACGAGTTTGGGCTTCCACAATCGCGGCTTTGCTGGCAGTGGGGTTGAGTGCATGCGATGCAGATTCTTTGAAAAACGCTATGGGGGTCGGAGAAAGTTCTTCAACATCAACTTCGCAGGAAGAAAGTGCAGGGCAGTCTCAGGGGGATGACAGCCAATCTTCGACTAGTGCGCCCAGTTCGGGGATGGAAAAACCCGATGATAGTTCCGATAAATCGGACACCGGTTCAGCGGAATCGGGCACCGATGTTGAGGGAATGGGTGATGGTTCGACCAAACTGGAGCCTAGTAATCCAGAGAATGAGAAAATCTACCGCAATAGTCAAGGATGGGAGTTCCTCGAAAACTCAGCGCTTATTGCGCCGGGAGCTCGTTTTCTTGTGAAGGGGGCTGGTGATTCGACTTCATCCTGTTCCTTTGCGTGGTGGGTGTACAACAAGGATGAACCCCAGCGGCACTACATCACAAGTGCTGGGCACTGCGGGAATAAGGGAGACAGCGTATACGTAGAGGATGAAAAAGGGAAGTTCTATAAAGTCGGACAATTTGTCTGGAGGTCGTTTGACCTGGAGGCTAAGAACAACCCGACAGATCATGCATTGATTGAGTTGACTGTTAACCCTAAGAATGTTTACGGCACTCCCATGCTTAAGGGGGCGGAGTTAGCTGGCTGGGCAAGTCCTCAATGGCTCGAGCAAGAACAACCTCGCGTTTGCCGTCTTGGGTACCGTAGTGGGCTTTCATGTGGCCCCTACAAAGAGACTGTGGGGAGTTACATGTTCGGATTCGGAAATATTTCGGACCATGGCGATTCTGGCGGGGCAGTTTGGGCTGTGGATCCAGAAGACCCAAACCGGATTTATGCAGTGGGGATGACAAGTTACGGCTTCCCTCATGACGCAATTTCAAATGGTGCTGCAGCTCTATCTCCGTTGATTAAGCAGTTTAATTTGACCATTCTCCAGTGACTCGCGCGCTAGGTTGAGCTGCTCTTGATGGGTTGGACCGGAGGTCCGGCAGCTTTCTAGCGGAGGGTGTTTGGTCGCGGAATGACGAAAGGGTCTGGTTCCAATTAGCTATCGGAAACCAGACCCTTGAATCCTTATTCGCTTAGAAAACCGTTTCAAAACCTCAATGGTTCGTCCGTGCCGGGTAAAGGCGGGAAAACTGTTCAAGAAATGTCAAAGCGATTTAACCTCGCTTACGCAGTGAAATCACCAATGCGGCAATACCGGTCAGTGCGCCCACGAGGCCGAGTCCCAGGCCCCAGCCACCAAGCGTGCTGCTTGAGTCCTCGCTGGTAGTAGCTGCGGAATGCTCCACGTTGCCCGAGTGGTTATCGCCGTGCTCTGTCTCGCCGGTGCCATGACTGTGGCTGTGGTCGTGACCGTGGCTATGTTCATCGTCTGCCGACTTCTCAATCAGCTCCACGGTTGGAACCGGGTAATCGCTATCGTGGTCCTTTTCAGCCCAGTTCATCGAACCCTTTTCACAGGTTTGCAGCGTCGGCACCTCAACCGTCGACGGCTTTGCATTATCAGCCACCTTCACGCTGAGCGTCAGAGAATCCTTCAGGTCCGACGGCAGTGGAGTCTTTGCGGTGTAGATGACCTTCTGCACCTTTTCATTCTCGCCAGAGCCGGTCGACTCCTTCGTGACATCCCAGTTCGCGTTCATGTTCGGCGTAACCTTTTCGAACTCCTCCGGGATGGTGAACTCGACCTTCGTCGTCGGCGAACCGTCGCAGCCATGGCCGACCCCGAAAGCCAGATCTGCGTAGCCGCCAATCGGGGCAGACGACGGGGTTGCATGCACATGTGCGGATGCAATGGCAGGGAAGGCGAGGGTTAGTGCGGCGCTTGCCGACGCTACTGCGAGCCCACGGAAAAAGGGGAAATGGTGTCGCTGTGCATTCTGAGGCACGAAAAACTCCTAAATAAGTGGGATGAATTCTTGGCTCAATCGCCCCGTAAATGGGGAGGATTTAGACATGTATTAGTGGAGCCGCCAGAGCTGATTCGGTGTCAGGCCATGGGGTAACAAGGGCATGGCCTGTTGATGAGCCGGTGGCTGCAAAACACGTCAGGGGATTAGTCGGTTCGCTTTGCAGGAAAGTTCCCAGGGCTAGTGCTAAGAAATTCCCCCTGGAGGCCGAAGACAGGATTTTGTATAGAAAATTGCGCTGTCGGCTACCGCGAGTAGCTTTAGAACATAGTTTTACAAAAATCTTTTATCGAGTTGACCTGGGGTGATGGAGGTTTTTCTAGAAAAGTTGAGTTGGGTGGGAATAACTTTGCCCCATAGTCCGTTGCACAGCATGACAAACATTGAGTCGGACACACTCAAGTTTGCTTGACAGATTTTCTACGGCAATGCAGACTTGAGCGCGTAAGACTTAAGGGCAATTCTTTTACTCTTCTAGAAAGGTGTTCATCATGGGACGCGCTGTTGGTATTGACTTGGGTACGACGAACTCCTGTGTCTCCGTCCTCGAGGGCGGCGAGGCTCAGGTGATTGCGAACGCTGAGGGTTCGCGCACCACTCCGTCGGTGGTTGCATTTGCAAAGAATGGTGAGGTCCTGGTTGGCCAGTCCGCTAAGAACCAGGCTGTCACTAACGTTGATCGCACTATTCGTTCGGTCAAGCGCCACATGGGTACTGACTGGAGCATCGAGATCGATGACAAGAAGTACACTCCGCAGGAGATTTCCGCTCGTACGCTGATGAAGCTGAAGCGCGACGCTGAGTCTTACCTGGGTGACGACGTCACTGATGCGGTTATTACCGTTCCGGCTTACTTCAACGACGCTGAGCGTCAGGCAACCAAGGAAGCAGGTCAGATTGCTGGCCTGAACGTCCTGCGCATTGTCAATGAGCCGACTGCTGCTGCACTTGCTTACGGTCTGGAGAAGTCCGACAAGGAGCAGACCATTCTGGTCTTCGACCTCGGTGGCGGTACCTTCGACGTCTCCCTGCTGGAGATTGGCGACGGTGTTGTTGAGGTTCGCGCAACTGCGGGTGACAACAAGCTCGGTGGCGATGACTGGGATCAGCGCATCGTTGACTGGTTGGTTGAGAAGTTCCAGTCCAGCAACGGCATTGACCTGACCAAGGACAAGATGGCTCTGCAGCGTCTGCGTGAGGCTGCTGAGAAGGCCAAGATTGAGCTGTCCTCCTCGCAGCAGGCATCTATCAACCTGCCGTACATCACCGTTGATGCTGACAAGAACCCGCTGTTCCTGGACGAGACCCTGTCCCGTACTGAGTTCCAGCGCATCACCTCTGATTTGCTTGACCGCACTCGTAAGCCGTTCCAGCAGGTCATTGCTGACGCTGATGTTCCGGTTTCCGACATTGACCACGTCGTGCTGGTCGGTGGTTCCACCCGTATGCCGGCAGTCTCTGAGCTGGTCAAGGAACTGACCGGTGGTCGTGAGCCGAACAAGGGCGTTAACCCGGACGAGGTTGTCGCAGTTGGTGCTGCTCTGCAGGCCGGCGTTCTGCGCGGTGAGGTCAAGGACGTGCTGCTGCTCGACGTCACCCCGCTGTCGCTGGGTATTGAGACCAAGGGCGGTGTCATGACCAAGCTGATCGAGCGCAACACCACAATCCCGACCAAGCGTTCGGAGACCTTCACCACTGCTGAAGACAACCAGCCGAGCGTCCAGATTCAGGTCTTCCAGGGTGAGCGCGAGATGGCTGCTGCCAACAAGCTGCTGGGCTCGTTCGAGCTGGGCGGAATCGCTCCGGCACCGCGTGGTGTCCCTCAGATTGAGGTCACCTTCGACATCGACGCCAACGGCATTGTCCACGTCACCGCTAAGGACAAGGGCACTGGTAAGGAAAACACGATCACCATCCAGGACGGCTCCGGCCTCTCCAAGGAGGAGATCGACCAGATGATCAAGGACGCTGAGAAGCACGCTGACGAGGACAAGAAGCGCCGCGAGGAGCAGGAAGTCCGCAACTCGGCTGAGTCCATGGCTTACCAGACCCGCAAGTTCGCATCGGAGAACGAGGACAAGGTTTCCCAGGACATCCGCGACCGCGTTGAAGAGGCTGCCAAGGAAGTCGACGAGGCTCTGAAGGGCTCCGACATCGAGGCCATCAAGTCCGCCGTCGAGAAGCTGTCCACCGAGAGCCAGGAGATGGGTAAGGCTATCTACGAGGCTCAGGCAGCTGAGGGTGCAACCGCAGCCGAGGGCGCTGAGGCCGCTGACGCTGACGACAACGTCGTTGACGCTGAGGTCGTCGACGAGGACGAGAAGGACAAGTAAGAATGACTGACCAGGATCAGGGAAACCAGCCCACCCCGGAGGAGCCGGCCAACCTGGCCGATCAGGTCAACGAGGTCTTCGAGCAGGCCAAGCTTGACGACGACGTGGAGCCGGCGACCGAAGGTGCCGCCGGCGACACCGCCGCGGAGGAAGCTGCAGACCCAGTTGCAGCCATCCAGCGTGAGTTGGATGAGCGCACGGAGGACCTGCAGCGCCTGTCGGCGGAGTTCGCAAACTACCGTCGTCGAGTTGACCGAGACCGTGAAGCCGAGCGCGTACAGGCGAAGGCAAAGCTGGCTGGAGAACTGCTGGTTTTGGCTGATGACCTCGACCGGGCTGAAGAGCACGGCGACTTGGCAGACGGCACCCCGCTGAAGGCTTTCGCGGATAAATTCCGTGGCGTGCTGACCGCACAGGGTGTTGAGGAATTTGGTGCCGCAGGAGAGGAGTTCAACCCGGACATCCACGAGGCTGTCCAGGATCTCTCCGAAGGGGATGACAAGGTTCTAGCCAATGTGCTGCGCAAGGGCTACCGAATTAATGACCGTGTCATTCGTACGGCGATGGTAATCATCGGCGATCCGCAGTAGCGGAGACACAAGTGACGCAGATTTCTTTGAATTAGTTTTTCTGAAAGGAGGAGATGCACCATGACTCAACGGGAATGGGCAGATAAGGACTATTACGCTGACTTGGGCGTCTCTAAGTCTGCGTCACTCGACGAGATTAAAAAGGCCTACCGCAAGTTAGCCCGGGAGAACCACCCGGATAAGAACCCGGGTAACAAGGCCGCTGAAGATAAGTTCAAGCGAATCTCCGAGGCATACTCGGTGGTCGGTGACGAGGACAAGCGCCGCGAATACGATGAGCTGCGTGCAGCTCTCGCAGGTGGTTTCCGATTCCCCGGTGCCGCAGGTGCCGGCGGAGCCGGTGCTGCCGGTGCACGTGGATTCGACTTCGACGTGTCGGATCTCTTCGGCGGAGGTGCCGGATTCGGTGGCAATGCTGGTGGTGCAGGTGGCCTAGGTGATTTCCTGGGCGGCTTCGTAAACCGCAATGGTGGCGCTGGTGCTGCCGGGCGGCAGAAGGCCCGCCGTGGTGCGGATGTGGAGACAGAGATTACGCTCGATTTCCGCGAGGCTGCCCAAGGTGTCACCATCCCGCTGCAGCTCACCAACCCGTCGCCATGCACGAACTGCAATGGTTCGGGTGCAGCGCCGGGAACCTCACCGGTGACGTGTACCACCTGTCATGGTTCGGGATATGTCAAGGAGCAAAAGGGGGCCTTCGGCTTCTCCAGTCCGTGTGCGGACTGTGGTGGCCAGGGCACTCGTATCGAGAACCCTTGCTCGCAGTGTAACGGCACCGGTGTGACCACCCGCCGTCGTACCATCACCGTTCGCGTCCCCGCAGGTGTGGTGGACGGCCAGAAGGTCCGTCTTGCGGGCCAAGGTGAAGCGGGACTGCGGGGGCGTCCGGCCGGTGACCTCTTTGTCACCGTTCATGTTCGCCCGGATGAAGTCTTCACCCGCAGCGGCAACGACCTTGAGGTCACGGTGCCCGTGAGCTTCGGCGAGCTCGCACTCGGCGGCACCATTACCGTGCCGACGTTGGGTGACAAGATTCGCGTGCGTGTCCCGGCTGGCACAGCCGATGGCCGAACACTGCGTGTGCGCGGTCGAGGAATCCCGAAGCGCAATGGCACTCCGGGTGACCTGCTGGTAACCGTGCGTGTGAAGGTGCCGACCAATTTGGACGACAATGCCACTTCGGCATTGCGCTCCTACGTCGAAGCGGAACGTGCCAGCGGGTTCAATCCTCGTGAGGGTTGGGCAGGTGCGAAATAATGTCCGACAACACTGAGGTCTATGTCATATCCGTAGCCGCGAATCTCGCGGGCATGCATGCGCAGACGCTGCGTAATTATGACCGACTCGGGTTGGTAACTCCGCAGCGAACCTCCGGCGGAGGTCGGCGCTACACCAAACGCGATGTGGCGCTGCTGCGTGAGATTCAGCGTCTGAGTCAGGAAGACGGCGTCAACCTGGCCGGTATTAAGGCCATCATCGACCTGACTGAGCGGGTGGATTCGCTTGAGCAGGAAAATGCAGAACTGCGAGAGCAGCTCTATCAAGCAAAGGCACAGGCTCGTCGTTCGCGAGGCGAACTGGTCCACGTCCCACGCTCTACGGCAGTGGTGATGTGGGAGCCGCGCACACGACGCCGGCACAAAGACAACCGCGGTGGGGAAAGGTAATCCCACACGGCTGAGTGAACGGACTAACCAGCGTCGCCTGGTTAGTCCGTTTTCTTTTGGCTTGTTAATTTGGGCCGTGGATTCGCAACCGCTGATCTGAGAGACCGGTCAGCTGTCAGTTAGCCACCGGTTGGCCTCGCGGGTGAAAACTTCGTCGTCAAAGTAGTGTTCGATGTGTGGGTTGCCCTGGATGTGCCGATACTTTTGAGGAATATCCTGCACGGGAGTGACCATGAATTCGGCCAAGTCTCGCATGGACAGGCCACGCTCACTCAGGTTGAGTGCGTACGCGCCGAAATCCTTATCCGCTGGGTTTTTCCCATGAATCCCCAGTTCGGCAGGAATACGAATGGGGTCCATCGGGGACGTCGCCACTGCCACACGGTGGCTATTTTCATCTTCGGGTCGGACTGTTCCGTCCGGCTTGAGTAGTTTCATGTCGTTTGCGCGCTCCAGTCCGGGGCCAACACCTGGCGGAGCTATGAGCAGCACCCTATCCGCGTAGAGGCCACTACCAAGGGAAGCCTGCGAGACCACCGTCGCCCCATAGCTATAGCCGGCGACAACGTGCCGCTGAGTAGAAGACGTGCCGTGGCTAGTAAGGCCACCGGCGATCGCAGTGTCACCACTATCGACGCCACCGGAACGCTCAATCAAACCAGCTTGCAAGTGCTGCAGGCGCTCAGCGGCAAAATTGTGATACTCGGTGCGTATGGCCTCACGGAGGTCGGGCGGCGCGTCATAGGAAAACAACACCACCGCCACATCCTCCGGATCGTCACCGGCGGCGTGGAAGGTCGCGGCTACGCGCTCGAACTGCCTGCTAGCGTCCTCCGCGCTAGAGCTGGTGCCGGGGACGAGAGTAATCACAGTCGATGCTCGCTCAACGTCACCGAACGCAATCGCAGAATGTCCAGGCGAGGACTCCAATAGTTGTCCAGGAGGCAGCCCCAAAGCCCGGGCGCGAGCGGACATGGCAGCGTCTATCTCCGATAGCGGTCTACTCGAATACGCCCCAGTCAATCCGCTCCCAACTTCCAAGTCCCAACCACCGTCAAGCCCTCTGTCTGCAGGGTTGCCAGCACCGCTGCCAGCCTGCGATGGCTGCAATCTGCCCGCGCCGCTAACTCCGCTTGTCACCAGTGGGGAAAGAGCTGAGATTGCGCCCGCCGCCTTCTCATCGAATCGGTTGAGCTCGGCCAAAGCCGACTGAATCCGGAGCTGCGAGGTTGCACGCCATTCGGCCATGGTGAAAGGCCCGGAAGGAATTTTGGGATGAACGAGGCTGCGCGCAATCGTAGAAAGCATGCCCTCCGGCGGAGTCACCGCACCAGAAACCAGGTTCACCTGAAACCCCAGGTTGGTTGCCTGGTTTACCGCGTCGGTGAGTTCGCGGATGACGTCGTTAAGCATGGCGGCGGTGTCGCTGCAGCAGGCGGCGAGACGTTCGAGCGCGACGCTGCTCCGGCGCAGACGCGTGGAGCTGTGGGTGACAGAAACCTCGGCGGCGCTGCGGTTGTCGCCGGCGAAGTCGTCCTCTGAGAGCGCGTTGAGTGCGGCCTGGGAACTGTCGGCGGAATCGGTGAGGGCGCGCGCCCCGGAACGCAGTGCCCGGGCAAGCGTCTCCAGCGAATCCACACGCCACAGCAGCGCTTCGCCTACCGTGACCATGACAGCTTTTCCAAGGCGGCGGACTGGTCATGCTCGTGCGCGAGAGCGCTGACAGCGAGGGCATCGGCAGCCTGCGCAATAACGTCGATGTTTGTGCACGCAGCAAGCAATGATTCCGACCACTTCCCACAGGTAGTGGAGGCAGCGGGGACGATCCGTGAGCCGGGCAGGGCAGAGGTGAGCTCGGCGCTTCCCGGGGCAGCTGCGACGATGGTGGAAAGACCATCAATACGAGTGGAAATCTGCTGGTAGGAACGACTTAAGGCGGATAGTTGAGCTGGGTTGACTGTGATGTGTTCGGCCATGTTTTTGATTCTGCTGGGTGGCGAAAGGCAGCGGAAGACCATCTTCAGCGAACTGTGGATAACTCTGAGCGGAAGCAACGCAGGAAGCCGCGCTGTGGATAACTTCAGGGCGGTCAATCCGGGGTAGTCGGTAGCATTTAGGCATGCGTATTGCATTGGCTCAGTTGGAATTGTCAGCGTCGGTTGAAGAGAATCTGGACGCGGTGAAGGTGACTATCGCGCGGGCAGCACAGGACAACGCCGATTTGGTGGTTTTCCCCGAGGCCACGATGAAGGCGTTCAATTCCGGTCGCCTGGATGTCGTGGCGGAGTCCAGCAGCGATAGGTTCGTAGCGGAGGTCTCGCAGGCCGCTCACGATGCCGGAATCAGCGTGGTGGTCGGCATGTTCCGGCCGGCAGATGAAGTGGAGCGCGACGGTAAGACGATGCACCGCGTCTTCAATTCGCTGCTTCTGGCTTGGCGTGATGAGGACGGCCCCGGTGTCGAGTTCTACGACAAACTCCACCTCTTCGACGCTTTTGGGTTTCGCGAATCGGATACTGTCGCGCCGGGCAACGCGCACGTGGTCTGTGATGTCCCGCTTGCCGACGGATCGTCGGTCGCCCTCGGTCTTGCGACATGCTTTGACATCAGGTTCCCGGAGCAATTCATTCAACTGGCCAACCTGGGCGCAGAGGTCATCGCGCTGCCTGCATCGTGGAATGACGGCCCGGGCAAGGTAAGGCAGTGGCAGACGCTGGTGTCGGCACGCGCACTGGATAGCACTTGTGTGATTGCGGCAGTCGATGCAGCCCGGCCTGGTGGGGCGAAGGCCGCGGGGAAAGATGAGGGGCCGACCGGCGCGGGGCACTCCATGTTGGTCAATGCGGACGGCGGAGTTATTGCCTCGGCGGGCTACGACCCGCAGTTGCTTGTGGCCGATGCGGATATAGCGGAGGTGGAGCGGATTCGTCGCTCGATTCCGGTGCTGGAAATTCGCGATCAGGGCTAGCCGGGAAGCAATGAAGCGGGCCGAGTCGAGGGGGCGAAGATTGCGGGATATTAGCCTATAGTTCTACCGATTCGGGCGAAGTCCTTTATATTTCTTATCATGCTGCTCCACATCCTCTGGGTCATCGGAATTACGGCCGAAGGCGTCACCGGCGCACTAGCGGCCGGTCGAATGCGCATGGATCTCTTTGGAGTTTCAACAATTGCGTGCATGACTGCTATCGGCGGCGGTACCCTGCGCGATGTCATTCTCGGTCACTATCCGTTGGTGTGGGTTGCAAGCCCACAATATTTGCTGGTTATTGTCGGTGCAGCACTGATCACGGTGCTGTTGGCCGACTTCCTGATGAAGCACTTCCGGGTCGTGTTCTTGGTCGCTGACGCAATCGGTTTGTCGGCGTTTTCCATCATTGGTGCCCGCGTGGCCATGGAAATGGGGCACGGCGTCATCATCGCTATTGTCGGCGCCGTTCTTACCGGTGCGTTTGGAGGTGTGCTCCGCGACCTGATGTGTGACCGCGTCCCGCTGGTGTTTCAAAAGGAGCTCTATGCCTCCATCGCAGTCGTCGCGGCGACGCTTTACTACGTGCTCGACATGGTTGGCCTGCACGAGAACATCAACATCATCTGTGCGGTGCTGTCCGCACTGTTCATTCGACTAGCGGCGCTTTGGCGTGGCTGGTCGCTGCCGGTATTTGACTATCAGGGGCGCGATTAAAACACAGTACCCAGAAAAACTCTCAGCAAAATACTCTAATTAGCTCAGCAGAATCGATAGTTGTTGCTGAAAAGATTGCCGTTATGGATTTTTCTGGATTCCTCTCCGGTATCGGAGACCCCGAAGCTCTACTCCAGGGGTTTGGCCCTTGGGTGCTTGCGGGGCTTGGACTCATCATCTTTATTGAGTCCGGTGTGCTCTTTCCTTTTCTGCCCGGTGACTCGCTGTTGGTCACTGCTGCCGTCTTAAGGTCAGAGCTAGATGTCCACACCTGGCAGGTGCTGGTTATCGGTATTATTGCCGCGGTGCTGGGTGATCAAGTCGGTTACTTCTTAGGCCACTCCTTCGGCCGCAAACTGTTCAGCGACAATGCCAAGGTGCTCCGAACTAATCGGCTGGAAGCGGCCGAGAAGTTCTTTGCCAAGTACGGACCACTGTCGTTGGTGCTGGGGCGATTTGTTCCCATTGTGCGCACCTACGTTCCGCTGGCGGCGGGCACTGCGAATATGCCCTACGGAAAGTTCATCGGCTGGAATGTCACCGGTGCGATTGGCTGGGTCGCCAGTATGGTCGCTGTTGGTGTGCTGCTGGGCAACATTCCGGGAATCACCAGTTCCATCGACAAGATCATGTTGCTGGTCATTGCAATTTCCGTGCTACCGGTTGTCATTGGTGGTGTGAATGCGCGTCGTAAAGCAGCTGTTGCGAAGCGCTCGGTGTAGGACGGTGCTGTCGTAAGGGCAGAGGCGCCGACAGAAAAACTCCCGCACCAAGAAAACCTGGTGCGGGAGTTTTTAATTGCGCTAGCGACTACCTAGAGGTGCGCACAAGCGCAGATGCACAGCGCGGACGATTAGGAAATCGAAGCCTCGTAGATGCCCTTGACGGACTCAGCCATAGTTGCGTTGAACTCTTCGTCGGACTGCTGAGCGGACAGGCCCTCAGACAGTGCACGGGAGAAGGAAGCAATCATGCCGTGGTTGCGGGACAGGCGCTCGTTGGCGTCCTCGCGCTCGTAGCCACCGGACAGGGCGACAACGCGCATGACCTTCGGGTGCTCAATCAGCGGCTTGTACAGGTCATCCTTGGTCGGGATGGAAACCTTGATCATGACCTTCTGGTCATCAGCCAGGTCATCCAGGCCGGCGAGCAGCTCGCGCAGGACGATGTCCTCAGCCTCTGCCTTGTCAGCAGCGTTGATGTCGACTTCCGGCTCCAGGATCGGAACCAGACCGTGGGACAGAACCTGCTTGCCGAACTCGAACTGCTGGGCAATGTTGGCCTTGATGCCCTCTTCGTTTGCCTCGGCAATGAAGGAACGCATCTTGGTGCCGAAGATGCCCTTAGCGACAGCGCGCTCCAGCAGCTCATCCAGGCCCGGGCACGGCTTCATAAGCTGAACGCCGTTTTCCTTGTCTGCCAGGCCCTTGTCAGTCTTCAGGAACGGGACGATGCCCTTCTTTTCCCACAGGTACTGAGCGGTCGGGATTCCCTCAATGTCGCGATCCATGGTCTGCTCGAAGAGAATCGCGCCAATAATCTGCTCAGAGTTGAAGGACGGGGAAGTGATGATGCGGGTACGCATCTGGTGAACCAGGTCGAACATTTCATCTTCGTTCGAGTACTGATCCTCGTTGATGCCGTACAGGCGCAGAGCCTTCGGGGTAGATCCACCGGACTGGTCGAGAGCGGCGATGAAGCCCTTGCCCTCAGTCATCTGACGTGCCTGCTCGATGTTCATTCGAGTCCTTTCGTGAGAATGAAGGAATGTCACCTACCAGGGTAACCAAAACAGTATGAGTGCGCTGTCCACCCATCACTCACATGGGGGAAGTTGAATCCGGCGGGAGTGTGCTGGTGAGGACGTCGGGCGGTGTGTCGGAGTGTGTTCGCACGTGGTTTCTGGAGCTTTCCAACGTTTTCTAGTGCTTTCCGGCGCGCTACTACGCTTAACGACGCTGCTGAGCTCAATCCTTTTTGCTATAGGTGTGGTGTGAATCACGGTCGGAAATTGAAAAACTTGAAGTTGAGTGGAACAGACTCAAGGCTGAGTGCGTTATGGGTAGTGAATGACAAAGTTGAGTCAAAGGGGCGCAAGTTATGAGTTTTACACCAACAACTAAGACTGGAGAAGTTCTCCAGGAAGCTATGAAGGCCGCGACCAGCGCGGGTAACCCGGATATCCGGCCTGGGCACATTCTGGTAGCACTGCTGGAGCAAAAGGAGGGTATTGCGGCTCCACTGCTTGAAGCAGCGGGCGTTAATCCTTCCGGGGTTTTGACCCGCGCTAAGGAGTTGGTCGCGGGGTACCCGTCGGCAAGCGGGGCGAATATGGCGAACCCGCAGTTTAATAGGGACGCTGTTAATGCACTGAACGCCGCCGAGGAGCTGGCGGGGGAGCTTGGAGATGAGTATGTCTCCACGGAAATTCTGCTTATCGGTGTAGCAACTGGCCAGTCGGAGGCGGCAAATGTACTGCAATCGGCGGGTGCTACTGCCGAGGCGTTAAAGGGTGCGCTGACTAGCGTGCGTGGATCGAGGAAGGTAACAACGGAGAATCCGGAAGAGCAGTACCAGGCTCTGGAAAAGTATGCGACGGACTTAACCGCGCGGGCACGTGAGGGCAAGATTGACCCAGTTATTGGCCGCGATGCGGAGATTCGTCGCGTGGTACAGGTCTTGAGTCGTCGTACCAAGAACAATCCTGTGCTCATTGGTGAGCCGGGCGTTGGTAAGACGGCCATTGTAGAGGGGCTGGCACGACGCATTGTTGCAGGTGATGTGCCGGAATCTCTGAAGGGCAAGACGCTGATGAGCCTGGATCTGGGCTCTATGGTCGCCGGTGCGAAGTATCGCGGTGAGTTCGAGGAGCGCCTGAAGGCGGTTCTGGACGAGATTAAGGAATCCGACGGTCAGATTATTACCTTCATCGATGAGATTCACACCATCGTTGGCGCTGGCGCCACGGGTGATGGCTCGATGGATGCGGGCAATATGATTAAGCCGATGCTGGCTCGTGGTGAGCTGCGTCTGGTCGGTGCGACGACCCTGGATGAGTACCGCAAGTACATCGAGAAGGATGCTGCGCTGGAGCGTCGTTTCCAGCAGGTCTTTGTCGGTGAGCCGAGCGTTGAGGACGCCATTGGTATTCTGCGTGGCCTGAAAGAACGCTATGAGGTCCACCACGGTGTTCGCATCCAGGACTCCGCGCTAGTGGCTGCAGCAACGCTGTCGGACCGCTACATCACATCCCGCTTCCTGCCGGATAAGGCTATCGACCTGGTTGATGAGGCCGCATCGCGTCTGCGTATGGAGATTGACTCCTCACCGGAGGAAATCGACTCCGCAGAACGCATCGTGCGCCGCCTCGAAATCGAGGAAATGGCCCTGGAGAAGGAAACTGACATCGCGTCGAAGGAACGCCTGGACAAGCTCCGTGAGGAACTTGCAGATGAGCGCGAGAAGCTCAACGCTCTGAAGACTCGCTGGCAGAACGAGAAGTCCTCGATTGATGATGTCCGCTCCGTCCGCGAAGAGCTCGATGCCCTGCGCACTGAGTCCGAAAAGGCTGAGCGCGAAGGTGACTACGGCCGTGTCGCAGAGCTGCGCTACGGGCGCATCCCTGAGTTGGAGAAGAAGCTGGAGGCCGCCGAGGAATCGGTCGCTGACGCAGAGGAAAACTCCATGCTCAAGGAGGAGGTCACACCTCAGGAAGTCGCTGAAGTTGTCTCCGCCTGGACGGGTATCCCGGCTGGCAAGATGATGCAGGGTGAGACCGAGAAGCTGCTCGAAATGGAGCTTAACCTCGGCCGTCGCGTTGTTGGTCAGACTGCCGCTGTGGAGGCTGTCTCCGATGCTGTCCGCCGTTCGCGTGCGGGTGTTGCCGATCCGAACCGTCCGACTGGTTCCTTCCTGTTCCTCGGTCCAACTGGCGTTGGTAAGACAGAGCTGGCCAAGGCGCTGGCGGAGTTCCTCTTCGACGATGAGCGTGCGATGGTGCGCATCGATATGTCCGAGTACGGCGAGAAGCACTCTGTCGCTCGTCTGATTGGTGCTCCTCCTGGATACGTCGGCTACGACGCTGGCGGTCAGCTCACCGAGGCTGTTCGTCGCCGTCCGTACACCGTCGTGCTTTTCGACGAGGTCGAGAAGGCTCACCCGGACGTGTTCGATGTGCTCCTGCAGGTGCTCGATGAGGGTCGCCTGACCGATGGTCAGGGCCGAACCGTGGACTTCCGAAACACGATTCTGATTCTGACCTCCAACCTCGGTGCTGGTGGTACGCATGAGCAGATCATGGATGCGGTCAAGATGGCCTTCAAGCCGGAGTTCATCAACCGTCTCGACGATGTAGTGATCTTCGATCCGCTGACCTCCGAGCAGCTGCGCGGCATTGTGGACATTCAGGTTCGCAACATGGCAGAACGCCTGGAGGCACGTCGTCTGGTGCTGGATGTCTCCGATGAGGCACTGGATTGGCTGTCGGAGCGCGGCTACGACCCGGCCTACGGCGCCCGTCCGTTGCGTCGTCTGGTGCAGAAGGCAATCGGCGATGAGCTGGCACGTCGACTGCTCGCTGGTGATGTTCGCGATGGCGACCGCGTAGAGGTCACGGTTGCTGACGATGGCGAGTCGCTGAAGGTTGTCGGCTATGACGAGGATGGCGTAGCCCGAATCTAGGGCGCCTGATACTCAGGGCGATAACTGCTGAGCAGGCTGTCTGTTTGTTGGGGCGGTTTGAGAGAGTTTTCTCCTGAACCGCCCCTTTTTTGTGCCTTTATTGTCCGGGTTTATGTGTCTTGTGACCGACCGTGTGGGCTTGTTGCATTCCGGTCAGTCTGGAGTGCGCCGGTATAGTGCGCAAATATGACTAACTTTCAGTGGCGACCAGCGACAGACTCCGACCTCCCCTTCATTGCCTGGATGGACGAACTAACGGAAACATTCGGAGATGAAAGTCAGCCACTGCCGGAAGATTATGTAGTCACGAGGCGTCAATACGTCGACCAGTGGGACGCGAGTCAGGGCGGGGTTATCCTTTTCGCCACTTCGCTTGACGACGCTGACCTCGAGTCGCTCAGTAGCGACATGACCCGCACTGACCCATTTGAACCGAGGGTTTCTCGCGAGGCTACCTACAGTGCGGCCGCCATTAAGAAGGAATGGTTGGAGCGCGGGGATTCGTCGTCAAGCGAAGAGCACGAGAGCTATGAAGTGCCGGTGGGGGCGGCCTGGCTGCGTACGTTTACGCAGGACGATCCGGGGTACGGATTTGTGGAAAATGGGATTCCTGAGGTAGCGATTGCGCTGCGTCCGGGCGTTGTCGGGCGCAGGCTGTCGCAGCCGATGATTGCAGGACTCCTTGAGTATGCGCGTGAGCTGGGGTATCCGGGGGTTAGTCTGGCTGTCCATGATGCCAACCCGCGGGCGGCGAAAGCCTATGTGAAGGCGGGATTTGAGCTAGTGGGGCGCTCGAGCTTCCCGGACCACGATGTGATGGTGGTGCGGTTTTAGGTTTTCGGCGTGCAGTTTTTGGTGGGGGCTGCGCGGGTTGGTGGGGGCTGCGCGGGTGGTGAGGGACTGCGCGAGTTGGTGGGGTTTTCAGGGCGGATGGTGGGGTGTTTAGGCGCTGGAAGCGAGGCAGCGTTTCGGAAAAAGGTTCGAAAAAGTTGACTTAGGGGGTTGTGGTGTGTCGAATGGGTGTGCGATAATGTGGGGGAGGGAAATTAGTTAGTCCATTTGGGGATTCGGATTGCTAGCGTTTTAAAAGGGGTGGGGAAATGTCTACACCATCGGCGTCAAACGGCGGTGGACCGCTTTCGACATCGCAGGTTTTAGATGCGGTTGCGCAGTTTGAAGCTCTGTCGACAGTCATCGTGGAGAACTTCGAAGTACTTGCACCGGATCATGCGCACGATGCATATAAGTCGATTGAGAAAGCGCGAAAACGACTCGCAGTAATTGATGCGACTTATGTGGAGACTATGAAGGGGCGGATGCCCAGCGCGGAGCACCGAAGGATCGCGTGGCTAGCGCAGGAGATGCGAATCTCGCGAGCAGAAGCGAGGCAGCGTATCAATGTCGTCGGACGTCTGAGTAGGAATGTTGATCCGTTTGCTCCGGCGAATGAGGATGTGCGAATGCCGAACCTTCGTCAGAAAGTTGAGGAAGGTGTTGTCGGTGCGGATGCTGTTGCGAAGATTGACAAAGCCGTTCGGGAGCTGCCGGCAACGGAGCATGCACAGCTGTCTAGGCTGCTGGACAAGCACATTTCAGATTTAGTGGACAAAATCCGTGTTGATGATCTCAATAAATTGCCGAACCGCCTGCGGGCGATGTTGGGGGTTGATGACCCGTATACGGATGAGGACCGCGCTCGGAAACGAAGTCTAAAAATCGGTGCTCAGGGGCCGGACGGCATGAGCCGGTTGAGCGGTGTGGTTACGCCTTCGTTTGCGGCGGTGCTCAAAAGGCTGCAGGCAGATCATGCGCGGCCTGGTGGGTTACTCGAAGAAGGCGCCGATGACCAGCGGAATCCGGAGCAGCGTTTCCATGATGCCGTGGAAGCGGCGGTGAACGGGGGCTTTCAACCAGGCGGTGAGCTTCAGCCGGCGCGGGGGACGACATCGGTGGTCACCGTCGCGCATATCGCAGATGTGGCAGCGTTAGCTGGAGTCTCCCTGCCTGAGGGGAAAGATTTTGTACTTCCTGGATCGGGCAAAGCGGTCTCAGACGCGGGAGTGCGAATTTCCATTAGTCAGGCCGTGCAACAGATGGTTGATAGAAATTCGTTCCTCCAAGTATTGGGGAATGAGGGGCAGACCTTGTATTTTGGTCGGTCCCGCAGGCTGGGGACTTTGCCGCAGTATCTGGCCCTTCTTGGAGAGGAAGGAGGTTCCTCCGCGCCGGGCATGGGCACTCCGGGAGCTATGTGCGATGTTCACCATGTGCAGTCGTGGGCTTCCGGTGGTGGCACTGACCTGGATAATCTCACGTTGGTGGATCCGGGTACGCATCGAAAGATCGACGATGCTCGATGTAATGAAAATACTTGGTGGACGCTCCGGCCGGATGAGGTGGCGGAGATTCTAGGAACTGACGAAGGGGACGGGGTTAGCGGGGAGTGTGAGCAGGCCTCTACTGATCGTGTGGTCTGGGTGCCCCCGAAAGACGAGGAAGGAAACCGGAAAGCGGAATCCAATGAGGACCCCGATACGTTCGATAGCCCGGGGCGCTGGTTGCGTCGTAAAGCGCGAGAGAAACGGGCGGGGGACACAGTGGATGGCAATGACGAGATGGGGCCGGATCCCGGTGGGTAGTCGGATTGGGAGACCGAGGCCTGGCTTAGAGGCTGATCTTCCGTTTCGTAGTCAGCTTTGTGTTAATAAAGCGGTTGAGGAAAGGGGGGTGCCGATGCTGGCGGCATAGTGCAGCAGTTTTTCTGCGGTGGCACAGCCGATTCCATGGCCTGTGCCTGAGATGAAAACGGCCAGGTGAGCAGCGTCTTCATGCACCTTCCCAAGCTCCTAGTTTTAATAACGTACATATCGCGCTACCAAGTCAATCGATTTAGAATCCGGAATTATGACAACATCCATCTCGGTACAAGAGCTTCGTGACAAGATTGCCGGCGGCGGTCGTATCGTCGTCGTTGACGCACGCTGGTCGCGTGCTAAAAAACCATATGACTCCTACGCCACGGCTCACATCCCACTGGCCGTGTTCTGTGATCCCGAGTTGGACCTAGCAGGTGTTCCAAGCCGAGAAGCTGGTCGCAACCCGTTGCCGGATATCGAGCGTGTGCGCGATGCCGTCCGTCGATGGGGAGTCCGCTCGGAGCATCTCGTGATCGTCTACGACGCGGGCGATGGACTGTTCGCGTCACGTGCTTGGTGGATTCTGCGCTGGGCAGGTTTGGAGAATGTGCGTGTCCTCACCGGTGGGTTAGCTGCTTGGGAAGCAGATGGAAACGAGACTGCCTTCGGGCCCGGAAATCTGCCGCGGCCTGGAACGATTGCGGTGAGTGAAGGCAATATGCCTGTTGCCAGCCTCGATGACGTGCGCACCTGGTCTGAGCGTGGAATTTTGGTGGATGCGCGTGAGCCCAGCCGTTTTGAAGGTCGTAGTGAGCGCGTCGATCTGCAGGCAGGTCACATCCCGGGTGCCGTGAACCTGGCGGCTCGCAGTCTGCAAAATGCCGACGGCTCCTTCCTGCCTGTTGAGCAGCTCCGTGAGCGCTTTGCCTCCGTCGGTATCGAAGACGGTCGCAATGTAGCGGTCTACTCCGGTTCCGGTCTTCATTCCTCGCTGTTCATTCAGGCTATGGAAGAAGCGGGCATCACGGGCGCCGCTCTGTATGTCGGCGGCTGGTCCCAGTGGGCTGGCGATCCGAGCCTGCCTATCGTCCGCTTCTAAGCGGGCCCGGGCCAGGGCGACCGCCCCAGGGCCCCTGATGTGCCGTCCATGTGGCTTTTGCCCCTCGCCCTTTACCGTCCTAGAGAGTCCTGAACGCTCTCGCCTCGGGCATTGGTATTGCGCCAGACGGGGGACGGCATCTTGTCGCTGACCAAATAGAACGGCTTCTGGCTTAAGCTAGGAGATTAATGATTCCCCTAGTATTCACCCTCGCAGCGATTCTCATCATCGCCGCAGTCGCGCTGTTCGTTGTCGACCGCCGCCGTCGCAGCACAAGTGAGACTGCTGTGGCGTCTCCGTCATCGCCATCGCTTTACGACGAGCCCTCGGACTCCACCGGCGAAGTAACCGGTGTGGCGGCAGAAGATGTTGTGTCCGAACAGTCGGATTCTTCGGGGCAAGGCCGCCCCGAGACAGCTTCTGTGGCGAGACCGAACGTCGCAGCTGATGCTGACTCTGACTCTGAGGTTGTCGCTGAGACTGATGGTGCCGCTGAAGTTGACTCTGAAACTGAGGTTTCGACGACAGAACTGGGGACTTCAGCTGTAGAAATAATGCCGACGGAGCCTGAATCTGTCTTGAGAATCGAGCCGGCGGCCACTGCTGAAATGCCCGAAGCAACAGAAGACGCGGGTGCTCCCGAAACATCGGAAGCAGCAGCTGATCTGAATGCGGGAACGGACGTGACTCTCCGAAGCGGCGCGGAGTCTGGCACAGAATCTGGCGCAGGGCCTGGCGCGGAGCCAGCTGAGTCGGTGACTGCTGAAGATACCGATACCACGGATGAGCCCGAGACAGGTTTAGTGGACAACACCAGTGCCATAGATGCCAACAGCACCACTGCTCCTGACGCTCGCATTGGAACTGTTGACGGTGCAGAATCCGAAGCTGCGTCCGGCGTAAAAGCCGAGACTGACGAAGTGCCGCAATCATCCGATCGTGCGGCGCGCACCCAGGCCACCCCGCCCACTGAGTCCACCCAGCCCGCGCAACCGCAGCGCGCCCAGCAGCAGTCAGTGGCCCCTGTCCGTCGACGTATCAGCGGTCGCCGTGTGCGTCACTTGCGGAAAGCCTGGGCGCAGGAACGTAATTCTGTCTATAACCGTGTGGACCATGAGCTGCCGTCGTACTGGCAGCGTACGCCGGACGGCGATGCCAAGGCCGTGGTCTCCGGTTTCGCTTTTGGCCGGGAAATGCACCTCGCCGATGTCGGCGGCATCACCACCATCGCCATCCGCCGTTCTGTATCCAGCGATGAGGTTTTCGAGTTGCGCCGCAGCGGCGGCACGACGCTGCCTCACGTAGCTACCGAAGCCGGCCTGGTAGTCGCAGCTACCGACCCAGAGCTCATTCATCGCATTTTCGACGACCGTGCAACCCGCATGCTTGCCGACGTGCACCCGGCCATTACCCGCATGTGGTCCGAAAACTCCTGGTCCTTGGCTCAGCTGATTGATAATTCGGTGCCAGAGGACTGGGACGGTGCACTGGCATCGCTGTCGGACTTCTCCGACATTGCGCGCAGGTTGCCACCGGCGGAAGGCGAAACCGTCGCTCCGGACACTAATCAGTGGGATCCCACTCGTTTGCAGCTCACCGAGCAGTCCGTTGACTCTGGTTCCTTGATTTCGGATGGAACCGGGCGTGGGCACTTGCACGCGGTACCAGATCAGCGTCGCAACGGTTCTGCTAACCACGAATCGCAGGATCACAGCTCACAGAACGGGCATGCCCAGAGTCACAGCGCGCAGAATAGCAAGGGCGAAGAGCCGCTGGACGTTGAGGAAATTGTTTACGCAGATTCTCCTTCGTCCTCGTCCGCTGCTACCGCGGATGCAACCACGGATGATTCGCAGTGGTCGTCGCAAAGCAATGCACAACCCACGGTGGTGCAGGCGATTGACGGTTCGTCGTGGCGTCCTACGCGGGATATACCGCTGGATCCGACGGCCCTGCCTTCGCGGTCGACGGCACGAAAGATGGGTGCAAACGTTGGCGAGTCGGAGGACATTGGAGATTCTGGCCAGCAGATTCCTGCGCTTGGGGAGGACCCCGAACATAGCCGGATGCGCTCGAGCCAGGGGCGTGTGGTGCGATCAAATGTGAAGCCCGCCAGTATTTTTACCGACGCCGCCCCAGACCTCGACAGCAGCGACGACCCCACCGAATCTGTATCCGAGGACAAGGGCGCAACCCCTGATTCCGCGGACGAGTAGAACCAGACATATCCTTGAGCACACAGTCGTTTATTTAGGAGACAACCTCAGATGAGCATCCACACGAGCAATGTCAATCAGGAGAAGCTGCAGCGTTTGGCCGAGTTGGTCAAGGAGCTGGCGGTTGTTCATGGCAAGGTCACGCTGTCGTCTGGACGTGAGGCTGACTACTACGTTGACCTGCGCCGCGCCACCCTACATCATGAGGCCTCGCGCCTGATTGGTTCTCTGCTACGAGAGCTCACTGGAGACTGGGACTACGCGCACGTCGGTGGTCTGACGCTTGGCGCGGATCCGGTGGCTACCTCTGTCATGCACGCCGAAGGGCGTCCAATTGATGCCTTTGTGGTGCGTAAGGAAGCCAAGAAGCACGGCATGCAGCGCCGCATCGAGGGGCCGGACATTGTGGGCAAGAAGGTCCTGGTTGTGGAGGACACCACCACGACGGGCAACTCGCCGCTGACTGCCGTCGCTGCCCTACGTGAGGCCGGTGCTGAGGTTGTCGGTGTAGCCACTGTGGTTGACCGCGCGACGGGTGCCGACGAGGTCATCAAGGCTGAAGGCCTGGAGTACCGTTATCTGCTCGGTTTGGATGACTTGGGTCTGGCCTAAGAATCTGAGCGCTAGAGCTTTCGCCGAGCCTCACCCAGCTCGCCGAGCCTCACCCAGCTCACCGCCCCAACGCAGTCCCACGAAAGAGGAACATCCCCATGACCACCAAGCGCGCAGGACTCCTGTCCAAGCTCACCACGACCAAACTTCCCGGCACAAAGGAAACCGTCGCTGACATGTTTGTGCGTCGCACGGGCGAGGGCCTCGGCGCACTCGTCGGTATCGCCAGCGCGAGCTCCGACACCCGCCGTGCCCCAGAACGTGCCGGCTACATCGCCGCCAGTGCGGTCAACGTTGTCTCCAGTGCCTTCGGCTGGGAGACTCCACGTCGAGTTTCCAAGACTGTCCTCATGCCACTGTTGGCGGCTAATGTTTGGCGCCGTCGCCACGAGACGTCTCGCTTTACGACGACCACCCTGCTCATCGGCCTCGCCGGCGGTTGGTTGGGCGACTTGATTCTCATGCCGAATAAGCCGAACCTGAACCGCGGTTCTGTGCCGTTCGCAGTTAACCAGGTTGCCTACCACGTGCTGCTGTGGCGTGCCGGAGCTCGGATTAGCGCGCTGCGTGCTGCCATTCGCTTCCCACTGTGGGCTGGTTCGGTACCGCTGGTCGGTGCTGTAAAGCCCGAGGCGCTGCCCGCTGCTGTTGGCTACGGTCCGCTGCTGGCTGTGACCTCCGCACTGGCCGATGACCCGGCGCTTCTGGAGGGTGCCGGTGCTGTCGGTACTGATGAGCAGACCGGCCTGCCGATTGCCGATGCCGCCTACGGCCTCGGCCACGGTGGCAACCTGTTCCTCGTCTCCGACACGCTACTGATGGCTCGAAAGATGTTTGCGGAGGAGGGCGTCGTCGGCAAGCTTCTGAATGCGGCAGTGATGGACACCTACACCGTGGCGCAGTTGTTCCTGGTCGAGGGGCTGTTGGCTCTTGACCGCGCCTGAGCCCGGGAAGGGGCCGACGGAATGGTTTGAGGCCCGTGTCGGGTTGGGGCCGTGGGAGCAGGAGCACCCGAACGAACCCCGACCGACCGGCCCAGAATACGATGAGCAGCTTCTGGATGAGGGCGACCGACGTAATGTCGTCGATGCTTACCGCTACTGGACGATGGAGGCTATCGTCGCGGAGCTGGATAAGCGTCGTCATCCGTTGCACATCGCCATCGAGAATTTTGAGAATGACTCCAACATTGGCACCGTGGTACGCACCGCAAATGCCTTCCTGGTGGAGGCCGTGCACATCGTGGGGCGCAAGCGTTGGAATCGTCGCGGCGCGATGGTGACTGACCGCTACCAGCACTTGCTGCACCACGAGACGGTGTCGGAGGTCATTAGCTGGGCGCGCGAGCATGATTTGGCTGTCGTGGCCGTGGACAATGTGCCGGGCTCCGTACCCATCGAAACCGTTGAGTTGCCCGAGCGTTGTCTTTTGCTCTTCGGCCAGGAGGGGCCGGGAGTGACTGAAGAAGCACAGCAGTCGGCGGATTTGACGGTGTCGATTGCCCAATTTGGCTCGACGCGTTCGATAAATGCGGGGGTAGCGGCGGGTATTGCCATGCACTCTTGGATTCGTACTCATGCAGATATCACCGCGGCCTGGTAATTGTCTGCTTAGGTGTTTTATTTCGAAGGCTGTTTTAGAGCTGTTTCACAGCCGTTTTAAGGAGAGCCAGTGGTTCTAAAAATGTCGCGTCCGGAGGCCGAAACGTGGGCCTATCGTGCGGACGTGGCTGAACAGGCGATTCGCAACCGTCATGCGGCGAAGCTGTGGGGTCTTCCGGGCACGAATTTGGCAATGGCTTCCTGGCCCGCGCCGCTGCGACATAAGGTCTTCATCAACTGGCATTACTGGTGGCAGGCGCAGTATCTCGACTGCCTGGTAGACGCAGCCAAGCGCGTGCCTTCTAAGGAGAAGTACCGCGCTATCCGCCAGACCACTCGGGGTATCCGCATTCGCAACCTCACGCTGCTGACCAAGAACAAGTACTACGACGATCGCGCGTGGATGGCGTTGGCGCTCGGGCGTGCCGACGCGGTCCTCGGCGCATCGGTGCCCAAGAAGACGACAGCACGGCTGATTTCATGCTTGGGTGATGGTCGGCAGGAGTCCACGGGTGTGCTGCCGTGGCGTGAGCAGGACCTCTTCTTCAACGTTCCCTCGAACGGTCCTGCAGCCATCGCTCTGGCCCGGGCTGGTCGTATCAAGGAGGCAGAGGAACTTATCGATTGGGTTTACGCCAACCTCCTGGCGGACTCAGGGCTGCTCTACGACGGCATTCGCTTGTCCATGGCAGGTGCCGTCGTACAGAAGGGCATGTTTACGTACAACCAGGGTGTCATGATTGGCGCTTGCCTCGAAGTGGGACTTGCGCTTCGGGCGCACGGCCAGCGTGAACAGGCGACGAAGTATTTCACGCGCGTGCAAAACCTCATCCACGCGGTGGCAAAGGATTTGGCGACCACCGACAATGTCATCGCCGGTGCCGGTGGCGGCGATGGTGGTCTGTTCAACGGCATCCTCGTGCGATACCTCGCCGATGCGGCGGTGCGTTTGCCTGGAGACAATCGCATGAATCGCGCGGCGGCCCGCATTGCTCGCCGACTGGTTCTGGCGTCGGGGGAGAAGTGCTGGTACCACCGCCTCGAGGTTGATGGCCTGCCGCTTTTCCCCGCAGATTGGAACGACAATGCTCAGTTCCCACAGGGCGGTTCGGTTGCGCAATCAGTCGGTGGCGCGGTTCGCGGTTCGGCGATTAAGGAGCGTGACCTCTCTGTCCAGCTGTCGGGTTGGATGCTGATGGAAGCGTGCGCCCGAGTGGCCGATTTTGTTGCGACCAAGCTGAAAAATGGTGAGTCGTTGGATTCGACGAAGCCGAGCTGCCCGGAGTAGTCGGGGAACGCTAGTTGGTCGTCATCTGGCGCTTGCCGACGTCGCACCACCACGCTGTGCCCGCCGTTGCCAACAGAGAGTCACATACTGAGCCCCTGCCATCGCCACGTGATGCCTGGCACAATAGGACGCATGAAACTCAATGACATGATGGCTCCTGCTCCCGTGAAGCTCCCCGTTCTTGACGAGGCCGTTGCTGCCCGCAACGGTGGCGCAAGCCCGGAGGCCGTGGTTCGCGCATGCCCGCGCGATTCCCAGGCTTGGGCGGATTTGGCTGAAAGCGCCTTGTCCGAGGGCCAGGAGATTCAGGCCTATGCCTTCGCTCGCACTGGTTACCACCGCGGTCTGGACCTGCTGCGTGGAAACGGCTGGAAGGGGTTCGGAGCCATTCCGTGGGAGCACGAGCCGAATCGTGGTGTGCTCCGCGCCTTCGCAGCGTTGGCTAAGGCTGCTAAGGCTATCGGCGAGGATGATGAATTCGATCGCATGATGGCGTTGCTGCGTGACAGTGATGAATCCGCGTTGCCAGAACTGGGTCTTTAATCGCGCATAGAGATTCAGCGGGCACATAAGAGTGCACAACAGCACAACGGGTACATAAAAAGCGCACAGTTTTTTACATGAGGATGGTGACTTCGGCATGGCTGGCATAGCTGGTGGGGAAGATAAGGATGCCGCAGCTGCCAGGAATCTAGAGGACCTTGCTCCCGCGCATGTCGACGACCTCGTCGAAGCTAAGGAAACGCAATTCGTCGAGGATAATCCGCGCCCGGATTTCCAAGATTTTCGCAATACGTACCTACATCCGGCCTCCCGCGCAGCAAACAAGCTGCGTCAGAAAGTGAGGCCCCGCACGCGTTTCCTCCATGCGATTGACCGTGTGCGCTCCCGTTGGATGCTCATTGTCCAAGCCACGTTAGCCGCTGGGTTGGCCTACTGGTTCGCACTTGAGGTACTGGGGCACCCCAACCCGTTCTTCGCGCCGATGGCCGCTTTCATCAGCCTCAACGTGATGACCGCAGGTCCTCGCCTAAAGCACTCTGTGGAGTTGGTGCTCGGCGCCTCGTTGGGAGTCGGCATTGGTGATGTGATTATCTCCATCCTCGGCTCGGGTATCTGGCAGCTGACTGTCGGTGTGTTCGTCGCCATGGTCATTGGCGTGTTTGTCGGTCGAGGACCGCTTGTGGTCAACCAAGCGGCATCTTCAGCCGTGCTCATCGCCACCATTATTCCGCCGGGCACCGCCGGTTCTTATTACCGAATGATCGATGCTCTCGTCGGTGGTGTGGTGGGCATTATTGTGCTCATGATATTGCCGCGAAGCCCGCTGGCGGGTGCTCGCCGCAAGGTGGCCAAGGTCCTCGACATGGGTGCAGACGTACTTTATGACATCGGCATCGGCATGAAAGAGGGCGACACCGATCGCATCCGCACCGCACTGAGCGTGGTGCGCTCCATGCAGGCGCAGGTCTCGCTGATGGACCGCACTGTCGCCGACGCGGGCGAGCAGGTCCGTATCTCGCCGTTGCTCTGGCGCTCTCGGGATAGAATCCACTCGCTGTCGCGCATGGTACATCCCGTCGACAACGCCATGCGCAACATCCGTGTGCTCGCGCGTCGCGCTATCACCGCACGTGAGGATCACATCGACTTCTCGTCCGAACTGTGCGCACTTGTTCTCGGCGTGTCTGAAGGTACGCGCCTGGTCAGTCATGTGCTTGACGACGAAGCCGCCGTGCGCCGAATCCCAGAGTGGGGCGAGTTGCCTTTCGAATCCGGCGACATCGCTATCGCTCAGCTTTCCGAGGGATCCGGAGAGGTCAAGCTTGAAGACGTGGTTCGGTACTTGCGTCGTCTAGCGGCGAAAATGCACCCGCGCGTGATCGAGGACGCAACGCTGTCGGAACAGGTTGTGTTTGCGCAGTCCCGCTCCTTGGTGGTGGACCTGTTGCAGGTGTGTGGCCTGTCCAGACGTTCAGCTGTGGCAACGCTGCCGCCGACGACGCCGTTCCCAGCAATGCCGCCGGAGGTATGGGACGAGTAGCCGGTGAGACGTGGGCGAGTAGTGGCTCGCCAGGCGCACTTGCTACTGCAGCATGCTCTAGTGCGGTACGCGCTTGACCTCGACGCCGCCGAAAGCGACGAAGCCGCGCACAATAATCTTCGGAGCCTGTCCTGCGCCAGGAGCAGGAAGGTTGCGTCCCGGCTTTCCAGTAACATCCGTGCCTCCGAAGATGGGCAGCACGTCGACATCAACTTGGTAGTGGTCGGGGACAATGACGTCGACTCCACCGAAGGCGCAGCCAATGTTGACGACAGTGGTTTCCGCGGTAAGGATGGCCTCGCGGAAATCCAAGCCAGTCCCGCCGAAGGCCGCCACCGTGGTGTGCGTGGGAGCGCACGTCCAAGGGCCTCTCTTGTCGGTGCCGCCAAAGATGCCGATGGAGAGCTTCGAACCAGTTGCCGCGGCGGAGCTATCAATCCGGGCTGGTTGATGATTGCTGGCTGCATTCGGTGCCACTGAATGGTGCTCGTCCGGGACGCTGTGCAGGTTCGGGCGCAGGTTAGGGTTTGGGTGCGCATGTGGAGTCGGCTCGGCCAGGTTCGCGGGCAGCGACAAGTCCTGTGTCAATGTGGGCAACTCATCAATGTACGTTGCCTTTTGGGCTTTCTCGGTGCGCTCCTGCAGTTCCGCAAAGTCAATCTGGCCATCGCGGAATGCCCATTCCAAGCGTTCCAGCGCAGTGTGGCGGGCTTGGTCGCCAGCGCGTAGCCGTGGGGTGTTGTCAGTCATGATGCTGTCCTATCGAGGCAGTGGCGGGCAGGGGCTTTAACACCCAAATGTTATCTGTACTCGAGCTATCGCGCAGGCCACTTTCGCGCAAGCCACTTTCTCACGGGCAGACCGTGGCTATTGCCCCGACGCAGTTAGTGCACAATCTGCAAGTCGCGAAGGTGTCGGTACAGAGTTGTCTTCTCTCGCGGCTTTCGAGACTCGACTCCATCGCGCACATATCGGAAGCCCAGGCCACCAACTTGAACTGCCCGACCCGTCATCGGACGGTGTAGCTCGCGGGACGGGGCTTCTTTCGCTTTACGACGGCCACCGCGCCCCAATCCGAGTCGGCTCAGCAGGCCTTTGTTGCCTCCATCCTCGTTACCGATTTCCGCTTCCGGAGCCGGAACTTCGGCCGCAACGATGCCCGGGGCGTCGGGGGTAGGGCGAATCTGCAGGCCGGTGGATGTGCCGGAGAACATCTGATGCTCGTCGACATAGACCTCGCCAGTAAACCCGTTTGCCGAGGACACTCCGGTAATTCCCGGCTCTGTCAGTAGGGCGTAACCAACAATTGCGTGGCCGGTGTCATCGCGAATCAGCGGCACTGGCGTCGTCGGGCGTGTGAGCGCGGTCGCCGCATCGAGCCCTTCTCCTCCTTCGATGCCCCAGTTTTTGGCCGCGGTCGACGGTGCGGTGGGGACATGTGCCACTTCAATCCACAGGAGGTTCTTGCGCATCAGGTAGGTTGCCACGGTAGCCAGTGCCGCGTCGGTGCCAACGACCACAATTCGTAACGGCTCGCTCGGCTTTTGCGGAGCGGGTTGCGGAGCGCCTAAGTGGTCGACTTTCTTCTGCTTGGAGATTTCCTCCGGCGTCGGAGCTGTATCGACAGGCAGTACGTCCTTGGCCAGGTCGTCGATGAAAGCCAGCTCCTTGCGGGTGGGGATCATCGCGACGTCGTGAAGCGCATAGGCGGGTGGTGCCGGAGTAGCTGGTGCTGATGGTGTGGACGGTGCTGATGTAGACCATGATTGGCGGAGCAATTGGGGAAACGCGGGTACATCGGGGCCACACTGCAGCACAACAATACGCATAGGACTACACTCTAATGCGTCGTCTGCAATCCCAGGAGTTGAAGTAGGACTATGGCCGCAATCATTATCGTCGGTGCCCAGTGGGGCGACGAGGGCAAGGGCAAAGCAACCGATATTCTCGGTGGCCGCGTCGACTACGTCGTCAAGCCCAACGGTGGCAATAACGCCGGCCACACCGTTGTCGTCGGCGGTGAGAAGTACGAGCTGAAGCTGCTTCCGGCGGGTGTGCTGTCGGAAAACGCTGTGCCGATTATCGGTAACGGCTGTGTGGTCAACCTCGAGGCGCTTTTCGACGAGATTGATGGCCTCGAAGCTCGCGGTGCAAAAGCCTCCCGCCTGCGCGTTTCCGGCAATGCCCACATGGTTGCTCCGTACCACCAGACGCTGGACCGCGTGACCGAGCGCTTCCTGGGTAAGCGCGCTATCGGCACCACTGGCCGCGGTATCGGCCCGACGTATGCCGACAAGGTCGGCCGTACGGGCTTGCGTGTCCAGGACATTCTGGATGAGTCGATTCTGCGCCAGAAGATTGAGTCTTCGCTGGCTCAGAAGAACCAGATTCTGGTCAAGCTGTACAACCGCCGCGCTATCGACCCGGATGAAGTCTTTGATTACTTCATGGGCTTCGCCGATCGTCTGCGCCCGATGATTATCGACTCGGAGTTTGAGCTCAATCAGGCTTTGGATGCCGGCAAGCACGTCCTCATGGAGGGCGGCCAGGCCACCATGCTCGACGTCGACCACGGCACCTACCCGTTCGTGACCTCCTCGAACCCAACCGCTGGTGGTGCCTGCGTGGGCACCGGCATCGGCCCGACGAAGATCACTTCGGTGCTGGGCATCATGAAGGCCTACACCACCCGCGTCGGTGCTGGCCCGTTCCCGACGGAGCTGTTCGACAAGTGGGGCGAGTACCTGCAGACCACCGGCGGTGAGGTCGGAGTCAACACCGGCCGTAAGCGCCGCTGTGGTTGGTACGACTCGGTGCTGGCTCGCTACGCCGCGCGCGTCAACGGTTTCACGGATCTGTTCATCACCAAGCTGGATGTCCTGACTGGTATCGGCGAGATTCCGATTTGTGTCGCTTACGACGTTGATGGCGTGCGTCACGACGAAATGCCACTCACCCAGTCGGAGTTCCACCACGCTGTCCCGATTTACGAGACCATGCCTGCATGGGACGAAGACATCACTGGCTGCCGCACCTTCGATGAGCTGCCGGACAAGGCCAAGGATTACCTGAACCGCCTGGAGGAGCTCTCCGGCGCTCGCATTTCCTACATCGGTGTTGGCCCGGGTCGTGACCAGACCATCGTTGTCCACGATGTGCTGGACAACTAGCGCTGGGCAACTAGCGCTGGGTACTTAGCCTGGGGGGCAGTGGCGAACTAGCCGGAAAATAGTCCGGCTTTCGACCCGGCTTTATCGAACTGTTAGATAAAAAATCTTCGGTGTCGAAACTGCTGGCTGCTGTAAAAAAGAACATTTGCTAACCACGAGAAGGCTCTGGGAATTGTCAGTTGACACTGGCATCCCAGAGTCATTTTTGTATCGTAGGCCTCACCGCGTGGTCCAACGACAGAAGTCCAAACGACAGAAGGCGTGTGGTTTTCATGCAAAACACAGGACACCGAGTACAACGACTGGCAAGTTCCGCCGTACTTTCCGGCGCGATGGTTTTCTCCGCAGTAGGTGGAGCCGTTGCAGCTCCCGCGGCTCAGGCGGAACCGGCCCCAGTGCCGGCACCGGCTCCGGCGAAGGCAGATAGCTGTACCCCGAACCCGGCAGCACCTGAAATCCAGGAGGCCCTGGATAAGGTCAACAGGGAGCGTCCGAACAACCATGATGGGTGGAAGTACACTGGCACCTCCAACTTCAGCCCGTGTAGCGATTTGAGCTTTGCTCTCGCAGATCAGGCCAAGCAGGGCAACGCTCAGTCCTCCACTGTGCTGTTGATGTTCCACAAGGGTGAGTTCATTGGTACGGACTCTGACCGGCCTCAGCACATCAACAAGGTGACGCCGACCCCTGATGGTAAGAACATCTCGGTCATCTACCACGACTGGGAGGCCCAGGAGGCCGCAGGTGCGCCGAACGCTGATGCGGCCAAGTTCACCTCTAATGTTCACTTCTTCTGGAACGGCGATCACGTCGTCCACGAGGGCAAGATTCCCGGCGGGGCGAAGCCCGCTTCCTAAGGACTCCCGAGAATTTTCGAGAGCTTTCGAGAATTCTTGGACACTCCCGGGGTCTCTTGAATTTTCCCAAGTAAACTCAATTCAGAGTCGGACATGAGAAAGTAATGCTCCGTCGTAGCTCAGTGCTTGAGAAAACTTGAGAGAACAGAAGAGGTTCCAGCCATGAGTGGTCATTCAGTTCGTCGCGGGTCGATGCTGGTTAGCGCGGCGGTCGCAGGTGTAGTGGCTTTGTCCGGTTGCTCCACTGATGAGACCGCAGCACCGACCTCTGCTTCTCAGGTAGATCAAGAAACGACGACCATCACTACGACCACCACTGTCGAGGATGACAGTGAAAGTGCAGATACCCCCAATCCGGATGTCGATGACAACGACCCCGATGGGGGTTCTTCTGCGCCAACCCAGGAAGAGGCTTTCGAAGAAGCGGTTGCCGACCTGAACTCAATGGAAGGTGGCAATGGCAGCGGTTGGACAGTCACGGACGATACGAACTGGGATACCACCAGCGAGTTGACCTTTGCCTCAGCAGTACAGAATGAAATTACGCATTCAACTACCGCTGGTGCAGTGCTGCTGTTTCATAAGGGCGAGTACGTGGGGACCGCCGGTGGTCCGCAGACAATCAACTCGGTCGAGGGTGATGGCAAAACTGTGACCGTCAATTTCTTCGATGTCAATAAAATGATCGAAGACGGCGGTGCCTTCGCCTTTAAAGACCAGTACAACGCTCCCGTTACGTACTCCTGGGATGGGGCAGAGGTTGCTCAAGAAGGCGAGATTCCAAAGGCAGAGGGGAATTAAACGCTCACCCCGCACTCTCTCCAGATGCGAGTGCTGTCAGGCCGTTTTAAAGTAGTGGCGCACCACACAGTTTTCACCCAGATTTCTGTGTTCTGTAAACCTCCGACGGTAGTTTGTCGACACTGTGTTGTCGGTACTGCGCCGTCGCTATGAAGTCGCTAATACTACGCCCAAAGAGGAAAATCACCGGCCATGTCTTCTCGCAACTCATCTGACTCCATGTTTGACGAACGGACCAAGCAGAGCGAGCAGCCTCAGAATTCACGCGTCCACGGCACGCGCCGCGCAATCGCGGCCATCGCTATGGGCGCGTTTGCTATTTCTCCTATTGCAGCCTGCAGCAATGATGCAGACAACGACGCGGCGTCGTCGTCAAGCAGTGCAAGCGCGGTCAGCACTACGTCGAGCGAAGAGAAGACCTTTGAAAAGCAGCAGGTCGCTGAGCTGAATGCGGCCGCGAATGTGCGGCCGGCTGCGATGGCTAAGCTGCCGGAGGGTTTTGATCTGCAGTCACACCGTGGTGGTCGCGGTGAGTGGACGGAGGAGTCCAAGCAGGCGATGATCAACTCGTTGGAGCTGGGCGTTACGACGTTGGAGCTGGACATCGTCCTGACGAAGGATGGCGTGCCTATGGTCTGGCACGATCCGGAAATCCAAGATGACAAGTGCTCGGACACCGAGCCAGTGACGGAGGGGGATCCGCAGTACCCGTACGTCGGCAAGCTCGTACATGATCTCACCTATGAGCAGGTACAAACCCTGGTCTGCGACAAGAAGCTCGAGGACTTCCCGGATGCGGAGCCAATCAAGGGCAATAGGATGATGACCCTGCCGGAGCTGTTCGAGCTGACTAAGGACAACCAGGACATCCACTTCAACATTGAGACCAAGATCGAGGGCGAAAAGCGCGCTGACTCGGCAGAACCGCAGGAGTTCGTCGATGTGATTCTCGACGAGATTGACCGCGCGGGTGTGGCTGATCGTGTGATGATTCAATCCTTCGATTGGCGCTCGTTGCCGCTGGTCGCGGAACGGAACCCGGAGATTCCGCTGGTCATGCTGTGGGACGAAACCACCTGGAAGAAGGATTCTCCTTGGATCGGCGATGTCAATTACGACGAGGTCGATGGCGACATCATCGAGGCCGCCAAGCAGCTCGGCGTGCAGGTGCTCTCACCGACGCACAGCATTCCTTACGGCAAGACACCGTCGGATTCTGACTACCACCCGGTCGCCACGCCGGAGCTGATTTCCCGCGCACACGAGGCCGGCATGAAGGTGGTGCCGTGGACGGTGAACGAAAAGGAGACCATGCGCGAGCAGATTGCCGCTGGTGTCGATGGCATCATCACCGACTACCCGACGCGACTGCGCGAGGTCTTGGCCGAGCTGAATATGCCGCTGCCAGAGCCCGCTCCGGTGGGTGATGCAGCGATGTCGACGAACTAGTAAACCCGGCTAGCACCAGCGAAAACTCGTCTGTATCCCTGTTTTGCCCGTGTTTAGCTCTGCGGGCTGAGCGTGTTTCGTGTCACACTTGACCTTATGACGCGTTTGAAAGTGCTTGCCGACGTTGACACGGGTATCGATGACAGTCTTGCTCTCGTCTACCTCGCGGGGTTGCATACCGCAGGCGAGATCGAGCTGGTGGGTGTGACCTGCGCAGGTGGTAACACCACTGCGGCATGGTCCGCTCGCAACACCAAGTACATGTTGAATCTCTGCGGTTGTCCGGAGGTTCCGGTTGTCAGCGGTTTCGAGGGGCCCGCTGACCGTGAACTGACCACCACGCCTGAGACTCATGGCCCGTACGGGCTGGGCTACAACCTGGCACCACCGGCCGTCATCTACGAACCGGGGCGCTCAGGAGCGGCGGATCCGCTGGCGCTGTGGCGACGAGTCATCGAGCAGGCACGGTCGACGGGGGAGAAGGTGCACCTGCTGGTCACTGGCCCTATGACCACCTACGTGGCCGCTTTGAAGAAATACCCAGAACTCATGCGGGAGCTCGACGGCGTGACCATTATGGGCGGTGCTGTGGACTACCACGGTAACGTCACCGAGTTTGCGGAATGGAACTTCTGGGTCGACCCCACCGCGGTCACCGAGGTGTTCGGCACCGCAGGTGCTGTGGCCGTCGAGCGCCCGGAGGATGCCGTGCGCAGCATCGCCACCGCCGCAGGCGCGCCGGTGCCGACGCTGGTTCCGCTCAACGTTACCGAGACCATCACCATTAGTGATACTGAGATTGAGTCCTGGCGCGATGCCGGTATGAACCCGGAGCTGTTGCGCGTTCTGCGTCGCTCGCTGAAGTTCTACTTTGAGTTCCACCAGGGTGTTGGAGTCGGTTATAAGGCGCAGGTCCATGACCTCTTCGCTGCGATGGTGGCCGTCGGTGCGGTGACCGGGGAAGTGGAGAAGATGCGTCTCGTGGGCGTCGATAAGCGAACCTTTGCAGATGAGCCAGCACGCCGCGGCCAGGTGGTGGAAGATCCTGCCGGTTCGGTGGCGAATGTTGTCCTGGCCGCTGACCGTGAGGTGGCGCTGGCTGAGTTTCAGCGGGTGTTCCCGCGCTAGGTTCCCGCCCGTGCCCGCCGCGGTGAATCAGCTCGCTGTCGTATGCTGGAGGCAATCAATTTAACAGCTGCTGGTTGCGCAGCGTATGTGCCGTAGACGAAAGCGAATTTATCTCGATGTTCACCCCTGAAGTCACCGGAACCCCGTACCAGCCGGGAGCAACGCGAGTGCTGCTGCTCGGCTCTGGCGAGCTCGGCAAGGAGGTGACCATTGCTTTCCAGCGTCTTGGCGTTGAGGTGCACGCTGCCGATCGCTACGAGCATGCACCGGCACACCAGGTAGCTCACCACGCCTACGTGTTGAATATGTCGGACCCCAGCGCACTGCGGGACCTGATTCTCCAGGTCAAGCCCCACTTCATCGTCCCTGAGATTGAGGCCCTGGCAACCGAGGTGCTGGCAGAGGTTGAGGAAGATGAGACGCTGGATGTCACCGTTATTCCGACCACACGGGCGACTCAGCTGACCATGAACCGAGAGGGTATTCGCCGCCTGGCTGCGGAAGAGGTTGGGCTGCCGACTTCCCGCTATCACTTCGCCTCCAGCTTTGATGAGTTCACCGCAGCTGTTGATGAGATTGGCTTCCCATGCGTGGTCAAGCCGGTCATGAGTTCCTCGGGCAAGGGACAGTCCACGCTGCGTTCGCCGGAAGATGTCCAGGCCGCGTGGGATTACGCCATGAGTGGCGGTCGCGTCGAGTCCGGTCGCGTCATCGTGGAGGGCTTCGTCGATTTCGACTATGAGATTACGCTGCTGACCGTGCGCTCCGTTGATCCGGAGACCGGCGAGGGGGCAACGTGGTTCTGTGAGCCCATCGGCCACCGTCAGCAGGATGGTGACTACGTTGAGTCCTGGCAACCGGCTGCCATGAGCGAAAACGCCCTGGACAATGCTCGCTCTGTCGCCGCGCGCATCACCAACGCGCTGGGCGGCCGCGGTATCTTCGGCGTCGAGCTGTTCGTCCGAGGCGATGAGGTGTGGTTCTCCGAGGTCAGCCCGCGCCCGCATGACACCGGCATGGTCACCATGGGCACCCAGCGTTTCTCTGAGTTCGAGCTGCACGCGCGTGCAGTGTTGGGTCTGCCTATCGACGTCACGCTGGTGTCCCCGGGAGCCTCCGCTGTGGTCTACGGCGGTGCTGACATCGAGCAGCCGGGCTACACCGGGCTGACGGAGGCCATGGCTATTCCGGAGACTGATATTCGTATCTTTGGTAAGCCGGTCGCTGGCCCGCGTCGCCGCATGGGCGTTGCTGTTTCAACCGCGGATTCTGTCGATGCTGCTCGTGAGCGTGCATCGGAGGCGGCATCAAAGATTAAGGTCGTCGAACTGGGCTAGTTCGACGACCTAGTGTGCGCTGCGGTACGGCCATAACCGGCCCCGCAGCGCACTTTTTTGTTTGCCCGCTATGGTGCGTAAGCTACTTGATCTACTTGGACTTCTGTACCGGTGGCTCGGCCGACCAGGGGAAGACGATCCAGTCATCGGTGTGCTTCCAGACATAGTCCGGTGCAATCTCCGAGCGGGACTTGCCGTAGAGCACAGCGGAGCGTACTTCCGCACCGTGGGTCTTAAGCAGATCGAGCACCAGGTGCAGCGTGCGACCGGAGTCTGCGACATCGTCAACGACCAGCAGACGGCGGTCGGAAATCGACTCGATGTCCAGCAGCGGTTCCAACAAAACCGGATCCGGTAGGGTCTCCGCCACGTCGGTGTAGAACTCGACGTTAATGGCGTCAGAGAGCTTGACGCCCATGGTGTAGCTGAGTGCACCTGCAGGTAGAAGACCACCGCGGGCCACGGCGATAATGATCTCCGGCTCGTAGCCCGAATCGACAATCTGCTGTGCCAGTTCACGGGAGGCGACGCCGAAGCCTTCCCAGGTCAGAACTTCCTTGACGTCCAGGTTGGATGAGTCTGCATGATAAGCCATGTATTAACTCTAATCCGAAGACCGACTGACGTGCACAATCAACTGCCCGGTTAGACCCGATGCGCTAGCTGGCGACAGTCTCCACAACCGCTTCGTGTACAGCTTCGGCCACGTCATCGGCATCTGGCTGCTTTGCGACGACCGTGGAGGCCGCAACCATGTCGGCCCACTCGACCAGCTTCTTGCGCTCGCGGCCTTCGGCTTCGCCCGCTGCACGTTCGGCGGCGTCGAGTGCGTGCCAGCCCTCCCAGGTGGTGACCTGGAGGCCCTTGTTGGCCAGGAACTCGTCGACGTCGTTATGCGTGGGCTTTGCAGGTGCGACCAGGCGGCCTGCCTCCCAGTCGGCGATGAGGTTGCCGACAGTTTCGTTGGCGTCGCCCTTGGTGTTACCGATTAGCCCGACCGGGCCACGGCGAATCCAGCCGGTGGTGTACAGACCCTGGATGTGGTTGCCGTCGACGTCGTCAAGCACGCGTCCGCCGGCATCTGGGATGGTGTGGGTGCCGGTGTCGAACGGTACGCCGGTGACTGCGTCGGAGCGGTAGCCGACTGCACGGTAGACCGCACCGACCGGCCATTCGGTGAACGTGCCAGTGCCACGGACGCCACCCTCGCCGTCGAGTTCAGTGCGTTCGGTGCGGATAGCGCTGACGTGCTGTACTCCATCCTCACCGGTCTCGCCGATGATTTCGACCGGGGACTCGAAGAAGTGGATGAAGAGCTTGTGCGGGGCGCCCTTTGGCTCGCGGATGGCGTAGTTTTCCAGAATCGTACAGACCTGATCGGTGATCTTGGACTCACGACGAGACGTTTCGGAGGCGGCATCGTACTGGATGTCCTCCGGATTCACGACAACCTCAATGGTGTCGGAGTGGTCCAATTCCTTCAGCTCCAGTGGAGTGAACTTTGCCTGGGCCGGGCCGCGGCGGCCGAAGACGTGAATTTCGCGGGCGGCATTCTTTGCCAGGCCAGCGTAGACGTTGTCGGCGATTTCGGTGACGTGCAGCTCATCGGCAGTCTTGGCGAGAATGCGGGCGACGTCGAGGCCCACGTTGCCGACACCGACCACGGCCACGGACTCAGCGGAGAGTTCCCAATCGCGGGCGAACTCCGGGTGGGAGTCGTAGAAACCTACGAACTCACCCGCGCCGTAGTGCTCCGGCAGGTCGGCGCCCGGGATATTCAGATCGCGGTCGCCGGTCGCGCCAGTGGCGAAGATGATGGCGTCGTAGAACTGGCGCAGTTCATCGACGCTGACCTGCTTACCGACGTCCACGTTGCCCAGAAGTCGGACCTGCGGCTTGTCCAGCACTCGGTGGAGGGACTTAATGATGCCCTTGATTCGCGGGTGGTCTGGCGCAACGCCGTAGCGGATGAGGCCGAACGGCACTGGAAGGCGCTCGTAGAGGTCGATGGCGACGTCGCGGCCGGACTTCATCAGCGCGTCGGAGGCGTAGATACCGGCCGGGCCCGAGCCGACCACGGCTACACGCAGTGGGGTGGTGGAGTTGGCGAGATCGGGCAGTGAGGAAGCGGCCGCGTTCTGGGCTGCAGTCTGGTCGTTGGTCATTGGGTGGAATCCTTTTTCTACGTTTTCTTTGTCGCGATTGCTTATCGTAGACCAATCGGTCTATGCTTGCTGAAACAGAATATAGACAAACTGGTCTACAAAAAGCAAACACAAAACACCGCAAGAATCACTGCTTTGGCTTGAGAGGGTTTTGCTGCGTATTGCTTCTGCTGAACGAGGTCTAAAAGAGCTTGTCGTGCGGACGTCGTGGCAACGGCAGGCTCTGGTTGGGTAAGCGGGGAAGGGCTTGTCATGGAAAAACTCATAGTCTTCGTGCTAATCGGCCTTGGCGCGCAATTAGTCGATGGCACTCTGGGTATGGCATTCGGTGTCACTGCCACTTCACTTTTTATTGTTGCTGGTAGTAGTGCTGCCACCGCGTCGGCGGTAGTTCACGTAGCGGAGGTGGGCACGACGCTGGCCTCTGGTATTTCGCACTGGCGATTCGGCAATGTCGACTGGCGGCGCGCACTGAGCCTTGGTGTGCCGGGCGCTATCGGTGCCTTTGGTGGTGCGACCTTTTTGTCCAATCTGGATGGTGATGCCGCGACGCCTGTGACCTCGACAATCTTGCTTTTTCTCGGCCTGTGGGTGATTATCCGCTTCGCCTTCCTGGCTAATGTTAAGCGCAAGAAAAAGACCTGGGGAGCGAAGAAGCTCGCTCCGCTGGGGCTCTTTGGTGGTCTGCTCGATTCCACTGGTGGCGGCGGTTGGGGGCCTGTCACGACCTCTACGTTGCTCGGCGCTGAAGCTGATCAGCCGCGGAAGATTATCGGCACTGTCTCTGCGGCGGAATTTCTTGTCGCTTCAGCTGCTGTGCTGGGCTTTTTGCCCAAGCTGCGGGAGGAATTCACTCAGCATGCCGCACCGGTAATTGGTTTGCTGTGTGGCGGTGTAATTGCCGCGCCTTTGGCTGCGTACCTGGTGGGGCGCATTAATCCGCGCCTGCTTGGAATTGTGATCGGCGGCGTGTTGGTGGGGCTGAATATTCGCACTCTGTTCTCGCCGCTGGTTTCCGGCGGTGTGCTGGCGACAGTGCTGCTCGTGTGGGCTTTTGCTGTCGTGGTGCTGGTGCTGTGGGCGCGTTCGCACGACACACTTCCGGGTCTGCGTCAGCGTGTGCAGCTCGAGCCGGCTTCTCGGTCTTCCTCGGCTGATGTGTCTAGTTCTGGATCTCCATCACCGGCTTCGGTTGATGTCGGGGCTGGGGATACTTCTGGAGGCGTCAAAGTGGGCGCAGAAAACGGTGTCCACATGGGCGAAGCGGGGGTTCGCTAAGTATCCGAGCATGCCCCGGCTTGCACTAGCCAGACTGGTCGGTCTAATGTTGCCTGCAATACTGCATAGACCGTCCGGTCTATAAAAATTAGCAACTAATTCGTTCAGGGCTGATCCAAACAACTCTGATTCGGTCAACGAGAACAAAACGAAAGTGATTCGGTAGATTCCCCATGAGCTCTCCTACGAAAACCGCCGAGCGTCCAGCTTCCGCAGCGGCTACCCGACGTAAGAAGCGCGCACCGAAGCCACAGGGGCAGTGGCTTATCGACGGCCGCGAGCCACTTAACGACGACGAGCGCATTAAGAAAGAAGATGCTGGCATCGCCGTTAAGCAGCGTGTTATCGACATCTACTCCAAGCAGGGGTTTGACTCCATCCCCGCGGAGGACCTAGCGCCTCGCTTTAAGTGGATTGGCCTCTACACCCAGCGCAAGCAGGGGCTTAGCGGTGAGCACACCGGCGTGAAGACCAACGCCGAGCTGCAGGACAAGTACTTTATGCTCCGCGTCCGCCTCGACGGTGGCCAGACCACCACCGAGGGCATTCGCACCATCGGCGAGATTTCCCGCGACTTCGCCCGCGACACTGCGGACTTCTCCGACCGCCAGAACGTCCAGCTGCACTGGATTCGCGTCGAAGATATGCCGGAGATCTGGGACCGCCTTGAGCGAGTTGGTCTCGACACCAACTTTGGCTGCGGCGACGTTCCCCGCGTTATTCTAGGCAGCCCGGTTGCCGGTGTTGCGGCCGATGAAATTGTCGACGGCACCAACGCCATCCGCCGCATCAAGGAGGAGTACCTCTCCGGCGACGAGTTCTCCAACCTACCGCGTAAGTTTAAGTCGGCAGTTTCCGGTTCCCCGCGTCTCGATGTCACCCACGAGGTCCAGGACGTTGCCTTCGTCGGTGTCAATCATCCAGAGCACGGCCCCGGTTTCGACGTTTGGGTCGGTGGTGGTCTCTCCACCAACCCGATGCTCGCCCAGCGTCTCGGCGCCTGGATCCCAGAGGACGAGGTTCCCGAGGTATGGGCGGGCGTGTGCCGCATCTTCCGGGACTACGGCTACCGTCGCCTGCGCAATCGTGCGCGTCTGAAGTTCCTCGTTGCCGAATGGGGCGCGGAGAAGTTCCGCCAGGTACTCGAAGACGACTACCTCAACCGCAAGCTTATCGACGGCCCCGCACCCGAACCTTTCGAGGGCGACCGGGACCACATCGGCGTGCACAAGCAGGCCGACGGTCTCAACTACGTCGGTGTTAAGCCCGCTGTTGGCCGTGTTCCGGGCTCTGACCTGGTCAAGCTCGCCGACATCGCCGAGCGCCACGGTGTTTCCCGCGTCCGCACCACCGTGATGAAGGAGCTCATTCTCCTCGACGTCGCCGACGACCAGGTCGACTCCCTGCTCGCAGAACTCGACGAAATTGGCCTGTCTGCCAAGCCTTCTGCTTTCCGACGGGGCATCCTGGCCTGCACCGGCCTAGAGTTCTGCAAGCTCGCACTTGTCACCACGCGCCAGCGCGCAATTGATTTGGTGGGCGACTTGGAGGAACGCCTCGGTGACCTCGACGTCCCAATCACCATTGCGCTCAATGGCTGCCCGAATGCCTGCGCCCGCACGCAGATTGCCGACATCGGACTCAAGGGGCAGATTGTCACCGACGACGAGGGCAACCGTGTCGAGGGTTTCCAGGTTCACCTCGGTGGTTCGCTGGGGCTCGATGCCAACTTCGGCCGCAAGGTTCGCGGACACAAGGTCACCTCGGCAGAACTGGGTGACTACATCGAGCGCGTCGTCAATCACTTCAAGGAGCAGCGCCACGAGGGTGAACAGTTCCGCGAGTGGATTGTCCGCGCTGATGAGGAGGACCTGAAGTGAGTGAATCTCCCAATGGGGTTCGGTCGCAGGGGCCGTCGTCAAGCGAAAAAGACGAGACGCCAGCGCGACTGGGAATCGGTGGCCGAAGCGCACACCCCAATCCGAACCGGGGTGCGGTGATGCATTGCCCTTACTGCGGCGGTGATGATCTGTGGCCCGACCTGGAAACCGATTACGCCTGGCAATGCCGCGAATGCTGCCGGGTATTCACAGTGAAACTGCACGGACATATCGATAGAAAGGTGGCGTCATGAGCACGGGACTGAAAACCGCTGAGGTCATTAAGACTCAGGAGGCGCTCGCGCGTGAAGACGCGCTGGACAACCCGGAAACTGCTCGCCGTCTGATTGAGCTCGCACTGGAGTGGGGCTCCAAGCTGGAGACCGCCACTGCTGGGGAAGTACTGGAATGGGGTGCGGAGCACCTGCACACGCCACTGGCTGTGACCCTGTCGATGCAGGACACAGTGTTGGCGGAACTGGCTGCTCGGCACGCGCCGGAGGCAGATCTGATTTTCCTGGATACCGGTTACCACTTCCCGGAGACCCTCGACGTGGCAGAGCAGGTCGCACAGCGTTACGACAACCGACTGCTGTCGATTGAGCCGAAGCGCACCCGCGCCGAGCAGGACGCCGAAGAGGGCGTTGATCTGTACAAGACCGACCCGACGCGATGCTGCGCATTGCGGAAGGTCGAGCCGCTGTCTGCCGTGAAGCGCCCCTACGAGGGCTGGGTCACAGGTCTGAAGCGCGTCGACGCGCCGACCCGCGCACACACGCCGGTACTGGAGATCGACAAGACTGGTCGCATCAAGCTCAACCCGCTGGCCACCTGGACAGATGAGGATGTTGCCCAGTACATCGAGGACAATGACCTCATTGTTCATCCGCTGACGCAACAGGGGTTCCCGTCGATTGGCTGCGCGACATGCACCGCGCGAGTGGCAGAGGGCGCGGATCCGCGCTCGGGTCGCTGGGAGGGCTCCGAGAAGACTGAGTGCGGATTGCACCTCTAGTTCGAGCGGCTAGCAGACAGCTACTTGCCGCCAGCCACTAGTCGCCCGCCGATAACCGATATCAGCTAAAACAGCGCAGTTACAACAGCCAACACAGCCCCAACAGAAAGAACCCCCATGACTAGCTCAACCACCGTTTCCGTACAAAACCGCCTCGACCCGCGGCTTGCCGAGCTGGAAGCCGAGGCCATCGACATTATTCGCCAGACCGCCGGTCAGTTCGACCGTCCGGCACTACTTTTCTCCGGCGGAAAGGATTCCGTCGTCGTGCTCGAGCTGGCCAAGCGCGCCTTCGCACCGGCGGGTATCCCGCTGGAGCTGCTCCACGTCGACACCGGCCACAACTTCCCCGAAGTTATTGAATTCCGCGACAAGATTGCCGCTCAGCCGGGCATCAAGCTGCACGTAGCCAAGGTCCAAGACTGGATCGACAGCGGCGTGCTCACCGAGCGTGCCGACGGCACCCGCAACCCCTTGCAGACAGTGCCGCTGGTGGAGACCATTGCCAACCGTGGTTACGATGCCGTTCTCGGTGGCGCCCGCCGCGATGAGGAGAAGGCCCGCGCAAAGGAGCGCGTGTTCTCCGTCCGCGACTGCTTCGGCGGTTGGGATCCACGCCGTCAGCGCCCTGAGCTGTGGGGGCTCTACAACGGTCGCCACGCCGCCGGAGAGAACGTCCGCGTTTTCCCGATCTCGAACTGGACCGAGGCCGACGTCTGGGCCTACATCGAAGCCCGTGACATCGAACTGCCGCCCATCTACTTCTCCCATGAGCGTGAGGTGTTCAACCGCGGCGGTATGTGGCTGGCACCGGGCGAGTGGGGTGGACCCCGCGACGGCGAGACCCTCGAGGTTCGCACTGTCCGCTACCGCACTGTCGGTGACATGAGCTGCACCGGCGCTGTCGAATCGACTGCCACCACTATTGCCGAGGTCATGGAGGAACTTCGCACATCCAAGCTCACCGAGCGCGGCGCTACCCGCGCAGATGACAAGTTGTCCGAATCCTCCATGGAAGACCGTAAGAAGGAAGGTTACTTCTGATGAGCCAGCCAAATTCCCCAGCTACCCTGATTTCCGCTGACCGCGCCACTCGCGCTCGTCGCACTCTTCGCCTGTGCACCGCTGGCTCCGTCGACGACGGTAAGTCCACCTTCGTCGGTCGCCTGCTGCACGACACGAAGAATATCCTCGCTGACCAGTACGAGGCCGTCGTCGCCTCCTCACAGGCGCGCGGTCAGGAAAACCCTGACCTGTCGCTGCTGGTCGACGGTCTGCGGGCCGAGCGCGAGCAGGGCATCACCATCGACGTCGCCTACCGCTACTTCGCCACCGACGTCCGCTCGTTCATCCTCGCCGACTGTCCTGGTCACGAGCAGTACACCCGAAACACCATCACTGGTATGTCCACCGCCGAGGCCGTCGTTTTGCTTATCGACGCGCGCAACGGCGTCGTGACGCAGACCAAGCGTCACGCAACGGTGGCCGGTCTGCTGGGTGTTCGCCACGTAATCTTTGCTGTCAACAAGATTGACTTGCTGGACTACAGCGAAGAGGCCTTCCGCAAGATTGAGTCGGATGTGGCAGCACTAGCAGAGCGCCTGGGTCTGCAGAACACCTTCGTTGTTCCAGTGTCGGCTCTGGTCGGCGACAACATTGTCGATTCTTCTGAGCACACTCCGTGGTACGAGGGTCCGACCGTGCTGGAGCTGCTGGAAAACCTCAACATCGGTGCCGACCTGGAAACCGATGCCGAGGCTGACCTGCGCCTGCCCATCGACTATGTCATTCGCGATCACGCCACTGAATACCGTGGTTACGCCGGCCGTATCGCCGCAGGTAGCGTGCGTGTGGGCGATGTTGTCTCCGTAGACGCCAACCGTCAGGCTACGGTCACGAAGATCACTGTGGCAGCTGAGGATGTCACTGAGGCCGTGGCCGGCCAGTCGGCGGCCATCAGCCTGGATGCCGAGTTCGACCTCGCCCGTGGCGACCTCATCAGTGGCACGCGCCCGGAAGACGTGCGCCGTTTCTCCGCCGTGGCCGTCCACCTTGCAGACAAGCCGTTGGCAGTCGGTCGCGTCGTAGAGGTGCGCTACGGTGCCGCGCTGGTGCGTGGTCGTATCGCTTCCGTCGATGCGCTCATCGACATCGAAACCGGTGAGCCCACCGGTGTAGCTGATCAGCTTGCAGTCAACGACGTCGCTGAGATCACCGTCGAGGTCGCACAGCCGCTGCCGGTCGATGCCTACCGCGTCGGTGGTCGTGTCGGTGCGTTCCTGCTCATCGAGCCGGGCACCGGTGACACCCTCACCGCAGGCCTCGTGCGTGGCGCTGCCCAGTAGAGCTGCCAGGTAGAGAAACCAGAACGCACAGCTAGCGAGCCTGAGGAGACCATCGATGACCGCACTGATTCTGCTTGCGCACGGTTCGCGGCACCCCGAGACCAAACCGGTGCTCGAAGACGTGGTCGCGCTCGTGCGCGAGAAGATGCCGCTCACCCGCCTGGATGCGCCCTCTCAGATTCGCTTCGCCTGGCTGGACCTCGACGAGCCCTCGCTGGATACCGTATGTGCCGAGCTCGCCGCTGCCGGCGAGACTCAGGCGCTGGCTGTACCGCTGCTGTTCACCGATGCGTTCCACTCGCGAGTCGACGTTCCCGAGCAGGTTCGACTCTGCGATCGGCATGGTGTTGACATCACAGTGGCTGAAGGTCTCGGGCTTGGCGACGGCACGAAGCGCGCCGTCGTAAAGCGAATCATCGAAGCGGCGAAGAATGCATCTTTTTCCTGGCCGGTCGATGCGCTGGTGATGGGGGTCGGCTCCTCTGATGAGGATGCCAATGCGGCGGTGCACCAGTTTGCGGAAAAACTTGGCGGGATGCTGCCGGGACATGTGAGTGCGGCATTCGTGGTCGGGCCTGAGAAAATCAAGGGAGCCGATGCTGTGGCCGCGGCACAGGAGCGTGCGGCCAAGCGCGGTCGCGGACTCGTAGTGGTGCCGCTGTTTACCGCGCCGGGCCTATTGTGGGATCGAGTCATCGAGGCGGGCGCTGCCGACGGTGCTGGTCAGGTGGCTTTTGGTGAGCCATTGGCCGAGCTGTTGGCGCCGATTGTGTGCTGCCGCTGGGACTCGCGCGCCGCGTACACGGACGTGAAGGTAGTGGCGTAGCCGACGCTTTTTATCCGTCCTAGTTACTCGCCGTTACTCGCCCTTGGAGTGGGTGACCATCTCATCCCACTCGACATACTTCTTGCGTTCGCGGCCCTCGGCCTCGCCAGCGGCGCGTTCCGCAGCATCGAGCTTGTGCCAGCCCTCCCAGTCCAGGTAGTCGATGCCTTTGGACTCCAGCAGCTCGTTGATAGCGGACAACTCCGGCTTCGACGGGTTGAATTTCTTGCCCTCTGCGGCATCGGCCAGCAGATTGGCCACGGCCTCGTTGGCATCGCCCTTGGTATTACCAATCAGGCCGACCGGTCCGCGGCGAACCCAACCGGTGGTGTAGAGGCCAGTGATAGCCTCAGCTGCTTCATCCTCGGTGTTGTTGGATTCGATGACTCGACCACCGACGTTGGAAATGACATTCTTCACGTTGTCGAACGGGATACCCGGCAGCGCATCAGAGCGGTAGCCCACGGCGGAGTAGACAGCGCCGACCTTCCAGTCGGTGGTCTCGCCGGTCGGCCGCAGCCCGCCAGCACCGTCGTATTCCATGCGCTGAGTGCGCAAGCCTGTCACATGCTGCTGGCCGTCGGTACCCTCCTCGCTGAGGATTTCCACTGGCGACTCGAAGAAGTGAATGTAGAGCTTGTGCGGTGCGTTCTTCGGCTCACGGATGGCGTAGTTCTCCAGGATGGTGCAGACCTGGTCGGTGATCTTGGAGTTGCGACGCATAATCTCGGATGCGGAGTCGTAATCAATATCGCGCGGATCGACAACGACCTCGACGTTCGGTGAGTAGTCGAGCTCCTTGAGCTCCAGCGGGGTGAACTTGGCCTGTGCCGGGCCGCGGCGGCCGAAGACGTGGACTTCCTTGGCCTTATTTGTCTTCAGAACCTCGTAGACATTGTCCGGGATTTCTGTGACGTGCAGTTCCTCACCGGTCTTCGCCAGGATTCGGGAGACATCCAGCGCGACGTTGCCGACTCCGACGACGGCCACGGACTCCGCCGAGAGATCCCAGGTGCGCTCAAAGAGTGGATTGCCGTCGTAGAAGCCCACGAATTCGCCTGCGCCGAAGTGCTCCGGCAGGTCCGCTCCCGGCGTTGGCAGTGCGCGGTCGCCGACGGCACCGGTGGCGAAGATGACGGCGTCGTAATGCTCCTTTAATTCGTCGAGTGTGATGTCCTTGCCGAACTCAACGTTGGAAAATAGGCGCAGCTCCGGCTTTTCCATCACGCGGTGCAAGGCCATGATGATGCCCTTGATGCGTGGGTGGTCGGGGGCGACGCCGTAGCGGATTAGACCGAATGGAGCCGGCATCTTTTCAAACAGATCGACTTCCACGTCAGTACTGGATTTCATCAGTGCATCGGAAGCATAAACACCGGCCGGGCCAGAGCCAATTACGGCAACGCGGAGCGGGCGATTCATGAAGTGTGTCCTTCTTTCTCTAATGCTTTACGACGGCCACGAGGCCGCGGCGTAAGTAGCTGCCAGCGGTGACCTCGTGGGGGAAAGGAGTTATTGGTGAGCTATCGGTTTATTCGACATTCCCAATGGTAGCGCCCCCAATCGTAGCGATAACTTACGAAAAATCGAGAGGCGAGCATCACATCATCGGTGAGATGCTTTTGAAGGCATACAAAACTAAATGTGACCTTAGTCACGTCTAATGTGGGAATTTGGGCTAGTTCACTAGAAAAACCGCATAAAACCCGCGATTATGCGGGAAAATTGTTGGAATCTGCGGGGAAAAGTGTGGCTACCAGGGGTAACCAAAGAGGTTTGAGTCCGCCGTGAGATGTAAGGTGACTCACAATAAGATGAAAATAATGATTTGGGACTCAGCGGGATTAGATTCAGCAGGATTAGAAGCTCAGCATGATCTTGAGCCTCCGGCAGTCCAACGGCTCGAGCCAAGTCAACGTTTAAATAAGTCAACGATTAAGCGCAGTGCGAGAAAGGAACGTCGGTGAGCGATAAGAACGCCCAAGCGTCCACCAACAACTCCGCAGTCCTGATTACTTCAGTGGACCGCGCAGACAATCTGCAAGATGTCATTACGGCATTGTCTGAGGCACTGGGTGGGGCACGTTGCCTCCACACTGTCGGTGGGGCGCACGGCGCCACCGTGGATCAGGTTGTTGTGGATCCGGAATTCGCGCTTGACACCATCGTCAGTGCTGTTGAGGCTGACCGCGCTGCTAACGAGGGGGCGGCTGTTCTGACCGGCTCCGGCAACCTCGATTTTGACTTCCGCATTGCCACCGTCGCCGGCGCCGGTGTCATCGTTGTCGCTGGCGGCGAGGGCTGCCACACAGAGGCCGCAAAGGCTCGCGTTCGTTTGGCTCTCAGCAGTGCAGCTCAGCGTCACAGCGAGGTACTCGCAGTTGTCCTTACAGGGGAGGAGGCAGCTGAGGCTGCTAAGACTCTCGAGCTCGACGTTCCCGTTGTTGCCGTTGACGATGCTGAGGGGCTGCGCAAGGTCGTAAGCCGCGAGGTCACCGCAGTGATGACTCCACAGCGTTTCCAGTGGTGGCTATTGCAGCGCGCCAAGGCTGATAAACGCCACATTGTGCTGCCAGAGGGGGACGATGACCGCATTCTTGAAGCCGCTGATTACCTCCTGCGCGAGGACATCTGTGAGCTCACTATCCTCGGCGACCCGGATGCGATGAAGGCACGCGCCGCCGAACTGGGTTTTGACATCGACGCTGCCCATCTCTGGAACCCGCAGACCTCCGAATATGTTGAGCAGTTCGCGGAACAGTTCGCAGAGATGCGCAAGGCCAAGGGGGTCACGCTGGAGCAGGCCCGTGAGACGATGCGGGACATCTCCTACTTCGCGACGATGATGATTCACAATGGGCTTGTCGACGGCATGGTGTCCGGTGCAGCCCACACAACTGCGCACACCATTCGTCCGTCCTTGCAAATCATTAAGACCAAGCCGTCGGCTTCCACGGTGTCGTCACTGTTCCTCATGGTTATGGACAACTCGCTGTGGGGTTTTGCGGACTGTGCGGTGCTGCCGAAGCCTGCTCCGGAACAGCTGGGTGAAATCGCGGTGGTATCCGCCGAGACTGCAGCTTCCTTCGGCATCGATGCCCGCGTCGCCATGCTGAGCTACTCCACTGGAGTATCCGGCACAGGTGAGGATGTGGACCGTGTGAAGGCGGGTCTGGCCAAGGCCAAGGAGCTGGCTCCGGAGCTCGCTGTCGATGGTCCGCTGCAGTTCGATGCTGCTATTGACCCGTCTGTGGCTGCGAAGAAGATGCCGGATTCCTCCGTTGCGGGTAAGGCAACTGTTTTCGTGTTCCCGGATCTGGACGCCGGTAACATCGGTTACAAGATTGCCCAGCGCTGTGGTGGTGCATTGGCAATCGGCCCGATTCTGCAGGGCTTGAACAAGCCGGTCAACGACCTTTCCCGTGGCGCCACGGTGCCGGACATCATCAACACGGTTGCAATTACCGCTATTCAGGCTGGAGGAAACTAATTATTATGTCCCGTCACGTACTTGTTTTGAACTCCGGTTCCTCCTCTATCAAGTTTCAGCTGGTAGATCCGGAGAAGGACTCAACGCAGCCGCCGTATGTCTCCGGTCTGGTGGAGCGCATTGGTGAAGAAGACGGCATTATTAATCTGAAGTTCTCCGGACAGAAGATTGAAATCACTGAGCCGATCGCTGACCACGCCAGTGGTCTTGACCGCGCGTTCGAGCTGATGGATGAGCACGGTGTTGGTCCGGAGTCGGTGGATATTGCGGCCGTCGGTCACCGCGTCGTTCACGGTGGTCGCCTGTTCTCTGGACCGGAGCTGATTACCGACGAAATCGTCGGCATGATCCGCGACCTTATTCCGCTGGCGCCGCTGCACAACCCGGCCAATATCGTAGGCATCGAGGAGTCTCGCAAGCTGCTTTCGGACGTGCCTCACGTCGCCGTCTTCGACACTGGTTTCTTCCACACCATGCCGCCAGCTGCTGCTCTGTACCCGCTCAACGCAGAGGTCGCATCGAAGTTTGATATCCGTCGTTACGGCTTCCACGGCACCTCGCATGAGTTTGTTTCCAAGCAGGTGCCGGACCTTCTGAATAAGCCGGCAGAGGAAATCAACCAGATTACGCTGCACCTGGGTAATGGTGCGTCGTGTGCGGCTATCCGAGGTGGCCAGGCGGTGGATACCTCGATGGGGCTGACCCCGCTGGCTGGTCTGATGATGGGCACTCGTACCGGTGACATTGACCCGGGCGTCATCTTCCACCTCTACCGCAACGGCATGAGCATCGACGAGATCGACAATCTGTGCAACCGCCAGTCCGGTCTGAAGGGTGTCTCTGGTGTCAATGACTTCCGGGTTCTGCAGGAGCGCATGGATGACCACGACCCGGATGCTTGGGCTGCATACCAGATGTATGTCCACCAGCTGCGCCGCTACATTGGTTCTTACATGCTGATTCTCGGCCGCCTCGATGCCATCACCTTCACCGCAGGTGTCGGTGAGAACCATGTCGGTATTCGCCGTGATTCGATGGCTGAGCTTGAGAACTTCGGTATCAAGATTGATGACGAGCTCAACTCCCAGCCGAATGACGGCCCGCGTCTGATTTCGGCGGAGGACTCGAAGGTCAAGGTCTTCGTGGTACCGACCAATGAGGAACTGGCCATTGCTCGCTACGCAATGAGCTTCGTGGAGTAGGTTTTGAGGCAGGGGCACTGACGAGTAGGCAGGGGCTCCTGTAACCCTCCGTAATCGACGGCTGCTAGATGCCCCATCTGTTGAATCGGCAGCTGTAACTCAACAAAAATGAGCTCGCTCCCACTGCCTTCCAAACTGGAAGAATCTAGTGGGGCGAGCTCATTTTTCACCGCCGGGGCGACTGCGCCTATGCCTCAACAGGCTCAGTCACCCGGTCATCGTTTCAACGCATCAGCGCAGCTAACTACCAGATGTAGACGCCGTCGCCGACCTGCAGGGTATCGAAGTACTTCACAGCATCATCGTGGTTCAGGTGGATGCAGCCGTGGGACATCTGATTAACAGAGCCCTCGTGGAAAGCTTCGCCGTCGTTGGTGAAGTACACCGAGAACGGCATCGGACCGTTGTAAGGACGGGACCACTCATCGCGGACCTTGCGGGTAACGCTCAGGTGGCCGCGGGTGGTTTCGTAACCCGGCATACCGGAGGACATTGGCACCGGACCGTAGGTGATGTTGCCATTTTCCTGCAGCCAGGTCTTCTGGTTAGCCAGGTCAACGCATGCGCGGGCGCTCGGCGGGCACGGGTTGTTTGGCTCTGGGCGTGGTTCAGGGCGTGGCTTCTGCTCTGGCTGTGGAGCAGGGGCAGGCGCCGGCTCAGGCTGCGACGGCTCGTCCTGGCCCCCCAGCAAACCGAAAATCTCGTTGACGACGCGGGTGGCTTCGGCCTTCTGTGCAGCTGGCAACGGCAGGCTGTCGATGGCGTTCAGCAGCTGAGTTTTGACCTTGTCCGCCACCTGCTTGTTGTTTTCAGCGAACTTGAAGTTTTCATTAATCAGAGCGACGACCGAATCCGGCAGCTTCACCGAAGAGGAATCCAGTACCTCAGAGAGCTCAGGGGCAAGGTCGCCCGAATTCAGAGTCGAGATCTCCGGCAGCTTGAGGTCCCGAACACTCTGGCTAAGCGACTGCAGGTCTGGAGAAACCGGCAGGGCAACGGCAGTGCCGGCCCCAATACCAAAGGCGGTGGTGAGGGCTGCAGCGCTGATAATTACGCGCTTAGCGCTGCGGAGAGAGGATTTCGAAGAGGCAAACATAGAGGATATCTTAAACCACGAAAGGCAATTCTCTCTTTATTCACCAATTCTGGGGTGGCGCTCAGGCCCACAACAGCATGTTTGACCAGGTTCGGTAAGGAGCTGTTAGAGAGCTAACGCCAAGTCCGTGGCCGAATGAGATTTGCGATATCCACCAAGTTGTAGCGGTGTCGCGGAAACTGCGAAGAGCGTGCCAGCATCCGTAAGTCTTTTTCCAATCCTTCACGCAGGCCGGCCACGGTAAAGGGCGCATCGAAAAGACCATTGGAGCTAGCTGCATGGTCGAGGTTCGAGCTGCGCAACCAGTTCAGCGCGGACGCCATCACGGCGATGCGCAGCTGTGGCATGCGCGGTTCATTCGTCGGCAGCTCCACCAGACGACGCGCAGCACGGCGAATTCTCGATTCAGTTAACTCGGAGGGCATCCCTGAGGTGAGCATCAGAATCGTCGTCAAACGTGCCATGCGATGGTGACGGGAGTTACCGGGTACGCGGTCAAGCTGGGAGATAGCCATTTCGTGTTGGCGCTCAGAGGCCAGCTGACGAGCTAGCCCGAAGGCGGAGGATACCGTCGTCGGGTTGGCCGCCCACACGACGGCGTAGAGACGCAGGGTGTTGAAACGAATCGTCTGAGGCGACAGGGACTCGCTGGCCCAGGCGGGGGAGAAGATCTCGGGCGTATCGGCAGCGACATTATCCAGCGCGCTGCTCAAGTTCGCGGCGGCGCGGGCGACAGCGGGCTCGAGGAGAGATGCGTTGGCGATGCCCAAGCGCTGTTGAATCAACTCGAGAGTCGCTGCCAGCGCCAACTTCGGGGCGGGCTCGCCGGGCAGCATCGTCAGCACGTGGTGGAACGAGGCGAGGGCATCGTTGAATTGGTCGAGAAGCAAATAAGTCACGCCCTCGTACCAGTGGTAACGCCAATCGCGCTGCAAACGTTCAGAGACATCGCGGAGGCTGTCGCGGGCCTCATCAATTAATCCGAGGTCCAGTTTCGCACGCACGATGCCCAGTGGAATTTCCACGGAAGAGCCATACTCGGGTTCGGACAGCGCATTGGTCAGTGTTTCGATAAGTTCGTTGGGCTCTGTAAACGACGAGGCACTCAAGATGCGCGCACCCGGATCTGTCGGGTTAATCAGTGGTACAGGCAGCGCGAAGGTCACTTCTTGCGGAGTGATTTCCACGCCGCGGGTGATGCCGTCGACAAGCTGATCGGTGCGGAACACCAGGTGCTTGGTGCCGTACGTGGAACGCTGCGGCGAGAAATTCGACACCGCCTGCGGGAATTGCACGCCGTCGCGCACCGCCAGAATCTCGCGCAATACGCCGATGAGCTGCACACTCATCTCTTCGGCAGAACCGAAGCGAGCCTCCGGGTTCTCGTGGCAAGCGCGTAGTAGGAAGCGGTAGAGCGAGTAAAAACGGCGGAATAGAGGCTCTTCGACAGGTGAGGGTAGCCCCGGGTCGTAGACGCCGTTGGTCGCCGGCAACTTCAGAATCAGGGAGGCCAGCGTGCGGCCGACTGTGTAGATATCGCTGGCAATCGTCGGTCCCGTCGTGGCAATCTCCGGCGCCTGGAAACCGGGCGTGCCGTAGATATGGCCGTAGGCGCCGATGCCGGTGACCGCGCCAACGTCGATAAGCGTGACGTGGTCTTCGCTGAGCAGCACGTTGTCCGGCTTCAAATCGTTGTAGACAACGCCGCGCGAGTGCAGGTAATCCAGCGCGGGGAGCAGCTCCAGGATGTAGCCAATCGCTAGGTCACAGGGCATGACGCCGTCTGGGTAGCTCCGTCGCTGCTTGCGTAACGACGGGCCGCCGACGTACTCCATCACAATGAAGCCGGTGGCGCTGTTGGCGTCCGTCTCATCGATGAAGTTGATGATCTTCACAATTCCCGGATGCGAGATTTCCGCGAGGAACTCGCGTTCCGCCTGGACTACGGCGAAATCCTTCTCGTTTTTCGCTGCCATCATGCCCTTGAGCACGACCCAACGATCCGAGACATTGTGGTCAATCGCCAGATAGATCCAGCCGAGACCACCGTGGGCAATCGGTCCCACAATCTCGTACTGATCCGCCACGATATCGCCGGCTTTCAGGCTCGGCGCTGGCTTATTCGTCGCTCGAATCTTCTCATCACTCATTACTGCATCGCGCGGATCCTGCGTTGTGATGTACGGCAGGTGTACCATGCCGTCGGCGACAGTGCGTCCGCGGTGTGCATTCGATCGCCTCCGGCGGAAGTCCTCCAACGCTTTCCGGTGCGAGGCCATCGACGGATCTGGCGTCTGGGTGCCGGGTTGGGTCGTCGCGCTTGACGACGAGCCCCCGCGCCCCAACAATTCGGCGATATCGAACTCTTCGTCATCGTCATCATCGTCCGCAAAAGGGTCGAAGGCGACAGCGGCAGTGCCGGGCTCTTGTTCGTCGTCTTCATCGGCGAATGGGTCGAAGGCGACGGCCTGAGTGGCAGCTGCCTCTGCCTCTGCGTGAGCATCCTCCTGGGGCTCCGGCGTGTACTGGGGATGCTGGGCTTGCTCGGAGTACTGGTTTTCGTCGCTCATCGGTTTTCCACCTCGCCTTCTGGAGCAGCTTCCGGTGTGGGGGAGATTCCAAGTATGTCTTCGTCGTCGCCGTACTGTGGCGATGGCTGTGTACCGCTTGGCAGGAAGGGGCCGAACCAAGTGTCGTAGAGGGACTGCCAGGTGCCGTCGCTCGCCATACGCTCCAGGGTCGCGTTGATTTGGCGAACTAGGCCTGGGTTCCCCTTGGATACACCGGCCGCGTAGCTTTCCTCGTTCAAGCCCCGCTGGACAATGGCGGTGGCCGGATCTTGGTCGTTGATACCAGCGAGAATGGTGTCATCGGCAACGACAATCTCTGCCTGGCTGTTTTGAAGTGAAATGAGGCAATCCGACCAGTTACCGACCAACAGCAGCGTATTGTTCGGCGAGAGCCGTCGAATCAAATCCTCGGTAGTGGATCCCCGGGAAACGCAGATGCGACCGTCCTCGACGTCCTCGGGGGAAGCATCGCCACCCGGCGAAGAGACTAGAACTCCAGCTCGTGCTGTCAAATACGGTGCGGAGAACAGCACCCTTTCGCGCCGGGCATCGGTGACCGTCATAGTGCGCAAAACGACATCGACAGTGCCGTCTTCGAGTGCGGCAGTGCGTTCGTTGCTGTCGACGAACCGAAACTCGACAGCATCGGGATTGTCAAAGATGTCCCGGGCAATCTCTTGTGCCAGGGATACTTCAAACCCCGAGAGCTCTCCGCTGCTGAAGTCGCGGAAGCTGAGCAGGTTCAATGATTGGTCAACACCAACGATGATGCGGCCGCGCTGGTAAATCTCCGGGATTCGCTCTTCCGGTGTTTGGTCATCGGGGGCGAGTGTGGACAGATCTGGGGTGTTGGCTTCTGCCGCAGGCTTCCTCGAGGAGGCTTTGTCGTAGAACGCGCCCGGTGGCAGGGGGAAGTCACCGGTGGCCTCCAGGATTGTGCGCGAGTAGGGATCGTCGGCAAGCGAATCGGTCGCGCAGGCACTGACGGTGAGCCCGGCGATGGCGAGTGCACCAAGGACGGCCCTGCGCCGCCAACCGGCGAGACTGTGGAGCGACGGGGAGAACGAAACAATCATAGGTACTCCAGAAGCCGGTGTCGGAAGCCGAAAACAACCAGAACTGCCGCGATGACGGTCAGCGTAACCGTGGCGAGGGACAGTGCCGCGATAGCGCGACGGGATTGGTCGAGGTTCTCACGGGCGGTCAGGCGGGACTCGGCGATGGAATTCTGTAGCGACTCATCGACCTGGTTGAACGCAGTCGCCGACGAGCTGGCATTATCCACATCGGTCGCGATGCGAACCGCACCGGCGTAGTCGCCTGAACTCAAGTGCTCCATCATCAGGTTGTGGCCGGACTCCCAGCTGTAGATACCGTGGATGGCGGCTCTGACATCGTCGTCCGGCGCGTTGGCGTCCACTCTTTCCAGCTCGCCGACCAGGGTGCGCACCGACTGCGAGAAGGACTCCGCATCCGCGGGCTGACGGCGCACTAAGCCGAGGGTTTCGCTGGCGCGTAGCTGCTGGGCATCAATGCGTACTTGGGTTAGGGCATGAACGTCCGGGCGCTGCTCTCCGAAGAGGGAGTTAGACTGCCACGGCTGAGTGGTGGCGATTCCCACACCGACAAGTGCGATGGCCATCAGCATGGTTGCACCAAACAGGCCGACGTTGAATAGTCGACCGGTGCGGCGAGTCAGCCACCACTGTGTGATTAGCAGCATCAAAATTGCCGCTGCCAGGCCTGACATCGGGAAAAGAGGTGGTTTCGATAGTTCGCGCTGCTCCTCATTAGTGGTGGTACTGGTGCGTTCGTAGAGCGATTTTGCAGCTGGCAGAATCTGGACCTGCATCAAGTTTGAGGCAGAGGCGAGGTACGCGACACTGACGGGGTTGCCCTGGCGCGCATTCGCGCGAGCTGTCTCGACCATGCCGGTGTAGACCGGCAACAGTCGCTGTACAGTCGCGACATCCTTCATCTCTGGATCATCGACGTTTTCAATGCCTGTAGCTGCGCGGGTAGCGGACATGGATGCTTGTGCGATGACATCGTCGAAGTTGCTGACCAAGTCCTGGCTGCTGTTGAGCGTGCCGCGGGAAAAAGCGGTGTTGGCCGACGCATCGGCAATCGTCAGCGAGGCATAGAGATTCTGCGAGGCATTGGCCATCGGCTCGCTCAGCTGCGAAATGCGGGTGAGCTGCTGCTGGCGTTGCGAGGTTGTTTGCCACATGGATAGGCCGGCGGCCAGGATTGCGACGATGAGGATGAGGGCGACTATGGTCAATCGGCCCGGCGACGTTATCAAAAATGACGCTGACCGGCGCACATACGTGGCCGACGGGCCGAGCTTGTCGTAGAGGCGCTCACCGAGAAAACGTGTCAATCTCCGGTTGCGCGGGCCAATCTCCAGGGCATCCACGCGCAAGTCTGTATCGCGCGGAGAGTCTGCTAGGGCTGTTGGGGTTGTGGCCGTTGCTGGGGCATTAGCCGAGGACTCTGTAGTTTCCAGAGCAGTTGATGGTGCCGCACTCTCGGTAGCCGGGGTGGTGTCGGGAGTATCTTTCGATTCTTTTGCCGCCTGAGCCGCAGTGTGTATGTCTAAGCTTTCGCCACCGGGAGTGGTGCGACCGCTGAAACGAGTTCGGCGTGGAGCACGATTCTTGCGGTGGAATGGGTTTCGGTTTTTGTCGTGGGCACGGGAATGAGGCGCACTTGAAGTGGTTTCACCCATGTGCACGTGTCCTTCCGACGTGACCGAAGTCGCCTGCGACGATCTCTCCGCTCAGAGCAACGTTAGTTCCTTGCAAATCTTAGTCGCTCGGGCTTGTGACGGAAAACACAAGGGTATCTGGCGTAGGGTGGAGACATGCTTCAGGATGGAAATGGTTGGGCAGCCGGCCCCAACGGTACGCGCTGCTGGGGACGCTTCGGAGCTGCAGGGCTGCTGATTGTGAGCCCTCAGCGCACGGTGCTTATGCAGTATCGAGCTGACTGGACATCGTTCCCCCTAACGTGGGGTGTTCCTGGTGGGGCTTGTGATTCTCATGAGACTCCTGAGGCGACCGCGCTGCGTGAAACGGCTGAGGAAACTGGGCTGCTGGAGCATCAGCTTCGCATCCTCGACACGCAGGTCACCACCGGGCCCTTCCCGGCCGATCCGGACCGCCCCGAGCTCGCCGGCGGCTGGAAGTACCACACGGTCTACGCACTAGCTGCCGAAGAGCTGGAGACGAATCCGAACGAAGAGTCTCTAGAGCTGCGCTGGATTCCGCTTGACGACGTCGACAGCCTCAATCTGCTGCCGCCTTTCGTGGAATCGTGGCCCCGGGTGCGCGCGCACCTCGAGAAATTGTTGGAGGCCCTTGGCTAGGTGGCTAAGGTCTGAGGTTAACACCGACCATTGAGGCTGCACGCTGAGATTTGGCACACCAAAGCCGCTCCCCGGCGCGACTTTTAAGTCGGGAGAGCGGCTTGTCTACTTGTTGCTTACTTGGAGTCGGCAACTGCTGCTGCGCCAGCAGCCAGCGCGGTGACGGTCAGGACGGACGGCCATGCGCCAATCTTCTTAGCCAGCGGGTGTGAGAGGCCGAAAGCGCCGAGGTAGGCGGCCACCAGACCAGTGGCTCCCAGGGCGCCGGTCTTTGCGTTCCAGGTGCGTGCTGCATATGCGCCGGCGGCGCCCAAGATGACGCCACCGAGCGGGCGAATGCCTGTTTCGCGAGCGGTGAGCCAGCCGCCGATGAGGCCGGTGGCCACCAATGGAGCGGTCTTTACGTCTTTTGCCTTCTTCAAAGTAATAGCCATGAGCATCATCGTACCTAGTAAGAAGGGTTTAGCGGCGCGCTTTTAGAACGGCTCCTGGCGGCGCTGGTGCTCCTCAACATAGCTTTCCGAGTGCTCCGCCAGCTTCAGCAGCGAAGGCAGTGCCTTAATTAGCGCACGCACGTCCTTTTGCGACATTGTCCGCACAATTTCGTACACCAGCGCACCCCAGTGGTCGATAAGCTGCTCCAGCAGGGTTTCGCCATCGCTGGAGACATAGAGGTTCTGCGCACGGCGATCCTTTGCATTGTTCTCGCGTTCAATCAGCCCGTTGTCGAGTAGGCGGCGGACTGTTGCCGAAACGTTGGACGGGCGCAGGAAACGCAGGCGTGCAATGTCGGATACGCCGCAGCCCGGGTGGGTCGAAATAAAGTGCAGTACTTCCATTTCCGACTGGGAAATGTCCATCCTGGCATTCGGGCGCTCACCGAGGCGGCGAGTCGACGCAAGGAAGTCATACAGGCCGATGGAAATCTTCTGCACGCTTTCGCGCAGGGATTCATCGGACTCAGTTGAGTCATCCGCGGTGGGGAAGCCGCTCGCTGGCTCCGGGGTAGTGGTGCGCTGAGGGGAGCGTGCAGAAGTCATGATCTTCCTTCCCGACGTAATGAATTGATGTTCTGAATAAACACCTTATATCGTCGAAATAACTTTCTGTGGTGAAAATTTGTAGATTGAACAAAAAGTTAGACTCATAAGTGTTGTGCGGGTGCTTTATCGCCCATTTCTGCCCCTGATTTTAGGGGCTGGCAGCAAAGACTCCGCTTTACGACGGCCCCAGCGACACCCCCTAGTAGGAACTAGGCCTACGCGCTTTTCCGCCCGTTTATCTACACTTCGTAATCCACAATCACCGGAGCATGGTCGGATGCGCCTTTGCCCTGACGCTCTTCGATGTCGATGAATCCGGCGGACGCCTTTGCCGCGAGGTCGGGGGAGGCGAGCTGGAAGTCGATGCGCATGCCCTCATCCTTGAAAAAGCGGCCAGCCTTGTAATCCCAGTAGGTCCACTGGTTTGGAGTGAATTGGCGAGTTACTTCCTTCATACCCGCCTGCTCCAGCGCATAGAAAGCTGCGCGTTCAGGTGGTGTGACATGTGTTTTCCCCGCGAAGGCTGCCATTGACCAGACATCGCCGTCGGTCGGGGCGATGTTGAAGTCGCCGCCCATCATGAAGGTGGCCTCCGGGTCGTCGTCAAGCGTGGCGATGATGTGCTGACGGAGCCGCTCCAAAAATTCGAGCTTGTACTCGAAGTGCGGGTCGGTGATGTCGCGGCCGTTCGGGATGTAGAGGCTGTTGATGCGCACGCCACCGCAGGTAGCAGCGATATGGCGGGCCTCCAATGCGGGAGTTGCGTCGGGGTCCTTGTTGAAACCGGGCTGACCGGGGAACCCTGCCTGGATGTCCTCAAGGCCGACGCGGGAGATGATGGCAACGCCATTCCACTGATTCAGGCCGTGGTGGGCGACTTGGTATCCCAGCTCTTCAAAAGCAGCGGTGGGAAATTGGTCGTCCCTGCACTTGGTTTCCTGGACGGCCAGGACATCAATGTCATTCCGGCGCAGCATTTCCACCATTCGGTCGAGGCGGGTTCGAGCCGAATTGACGTTCCAGACACAGATTCGCATATCAACGATTGTAAAAGGGGATTGTAAAAGGGGAACGAAACGGCGGCCTCATGCGTTGAATAAAGCAGTGACAAAATAGGCGGACAAAAGCGGACTAGGTGGGCGGAAGCCCGGTAGGAAAGGGAGTTTCGAGGTTGGCTAACTGGGACGATCGCCGTTACGGCGGCGAGTACAGTCCGGCGGATTACCTGAGTAGTAGCGGCAGGAATGCTTATCGGGAGCACGACGCATATGCGGCGTACGGTGCGGCAATGCCGTATCAGGAAGTGCCATATCCGGTAGCAAACATTCCGGTCGGCTATGAAAGCGGGTACCCCGCTAGCTACGGGGTGTCTTCCTTCGGTGAGCTCAGCACTAACCCCAAAGTTGCACCGCTGACCGCTCAAATGGCAGTACACCTGGGCTTCGACCCCAATCTGGCCAATGCCCCTGTGGTGCGTCGTGGTGGTGCGCTGCTGGTGGATTCTGTCATCTACACTGCGTTGATTGCCTCTATTGCAGTTCTCGCTAGCATCGCGGGGACATCCGACAGCGGCGTAATGGTGATGCTGATCAGCCTCTTCCTCGGTCCCGGTGGTTTTTACCTCTACCGCGTGGCGGGAGACTCCATCTTCGACGGTTCTCCGGGTAAGCACGCCATGGGCATGAAAATTGAAGGTGCACACGGGATGCCAGTTTCAGCCCGCGATGGTTTTGTGCGCAATGCCTGGATTCTGCCGTCGATGATTCCGGTCGCCGGTTGGTTTGTCTCTGCGGGCCTGGCTGGCTGGATTGCGATGGCTGCCTCACGCGATCCGCTGGGGAGAGGTCGTCATGAACTCTCGGTTCGCACTCGAGTGGTGGAAAAGCCGGAGACGCGCGAGCGGCAGCGCGGACAGCGCCGCATGGACAATCGCATGGGCAGCAAAGAGCAGCAGGGCAACCAGCTGAAGCGGACTAAACGGGTTAAGCGCGGGAAGTAGGGCGATTAGGGCGAGCAGGGCAGGGCCGAAACGTAAGCCCCCGGCCCCTAAGCCCCTGTCAACTCCGCATATCGGTGCCGGTGGTGCTCGGTAAAACCGAGCGTCCGGTACAGCGCAATGCCAGCCTCATTCGAGCCCAATACCTGCAGATATGCAGAATCTGCCCCGTGCTGCGCACCCCAGTGCATCATCTGAATTCCCAGTAGGGTGCCTAGCCCTCGGCGGCGCATATCGGCTGCGACTTCCACGGCAGAGAATCCGAGCCACACGCGGCCGTCCTCCGATTCGGTCAGCGTGCCGCGTGTAATAGCTACTGTGCGCATACCCTCAGACGCACTGTCATCAGGGACTTGGAGCCGGCCGAAACACATGCGGCCATCAATTTCATTGCGCAGGAACTGCAGCGCATGCTCGGGCAGCGTAGTGCCGCGGAAGTGGTAGAGCTCCAGCCAATCGTCGTCAGGCTGATCAGCGATGTCCACCTGCACGTCTGCCAGCTCGGCGCTGTTCGTTTCAGTTGCCAATTCAACGGGCGGCAAGTCCCCATCGAGGGAGCGCGTCATAACCACAATGTCCGGCCCGACCGTCCACTCTGACCCAGCGACCAGTGCCTGTGCAGGCTTGGCGATCCGATCCGGAACCGCAATCCGCACCGGCAAATCGTGGGAATCGTAAAACGACTTAATCTTCTCCAGCGGCACCGGCTGAGTGCTGGCTCCGGGCTCGAGCGGCAGCGCGGAGTTGGAACGCTCTGTAATACCATCGCCCGCACGCAGCAGCCAGCCCGACTCCACCACGTGCGCGATACCCGGGAAGGCCTTCGCTGTCGCAGTTTCCACGGCGCGAATGTCCGAATTGCGCACCGGATGATCCGGCAGGGCCTTCACAATCAAAATGTGCTTATCGCTAAAGTCCACCGCTGCCACGGACTCGTCGGCACGCACGCCAGCACGAACCTGTGGACGCACGACGAACGGATCCATGCTGAGCACATGCCCAATGACGTCCGTAGTCTTCTTGCCGCTGGCCAGCGCCTCTTCATCGGTTAGCGCGCGCCGCACAATGACACGACGTCCCACCGCTACCTCACCGACACCCCAACGGGAAATCGGTAGCTTCTGGGCTGCATTTTCGCTTGCCGACGACTCCAATTGCCTATCCGTCACGATTTAATCCTCGTGGCCGAACGGATCCGGATCCACGCCCGGCATCCAGGTCAGGCCGCCCTCGGTCCAACCGGCGCGCTTGATTTCCTTCTTGGCCATGCGCTTCCAACGGCCCGTGAGGCAGTCGGTGTAGAGGAACCCATCCAGGTGGCCGACTTCGTGCTGCATGCAGCGGGCGAAGAAACCGGTGGCCTCGATGCGGACCTCTTCGCCGTTTTCATCCAGGCCGGTGACAACAGCCTTCTCCGCACGGTTGGTGGGGAAGGACAGGCCGGGCACAGAGAGGCAACCTTCGTCATCGGAGCCGTCGTCGTTAGGCATAGTCTTCGGGATTTCACTGGTGGTCAGCACCGGATTGATGACGCAGCCGCGGTGCCAGACATCGTCGTCATCGGGGCAGTTGTAGACGAACAGACGCTTGCCGACACCCACCTGGTTGGCAGCCAGCCCCACACCGTGGGCGCGGTCCATGGTTTCGTACATGTCCTCGATGAGCTCACGCAGCTCGGAGATGTCCTCGGTCACCGGCTGGGTAGGAGTGTGGAGAACGGGGTCTCCGGCAATCACAATGGGACGGATAGTCATGTCGCTGATTCTACTCGGCGTCCATCTTTTCTAAATCGCCTGGTGATGTCAGGGGTCTTGGAGACGTTGGGCGATGTCGGAAGTGGTATGTAGGGCTGGGTGGCTGAGCCTTACTATGTATCTTCACTAAGTATCTGCATAAGCAGTGTCGTGCAGAATAGAAAATCAGGGCGACTGAGAAGGAAAGCGGGGTGCAGAAAAATGGTGAGCAAGAAGCCCATAGGCGGCAGCCACGAACCTGAGACTGAGTTGCGGCCTGACTCATCCGAGCATCCCGGACTCGCGGGCGATACCGGCGGCATTGAGCCCATTTTGGCGCAGAAAATGCTGGATTTTGAGAAGGAATGGCTGAAAGTTGCCCGCCGTGGGCCGCGTATGGCCGGTGCGCGGCAGGAGGCAATTCGGCGTCGCTTTGCCGAGGACTTCGGCAACAACACAATCCGTTACCACCAGGTACTTTCGCGACTTCTCGATTCTCCGGCAGCCGAAGCGGCCGAACCCGTGTTGGTTCATCGGCTGCGCGCCGTGCGGGACAACCAAGACGCATAAGGTTCAAGTTTCACTTCACGGTTCGGCGGCAGAACATATAGGATGTGGGATGTGTCTGACCAACTAAACCCTCAGAATTCGCCGCGTCCGGGCCGTCATCGACTCGATGACGACTTCGACGACTTCGATGAGTACAGCGATTACGCGGAGGCTCCCGCCGCTGGCGGCGCCCATGCGTACTCCGAGCCGTCGGATGCTCAACACACAGCGCTCAGATCTGCGGCTCCGGCCGCTGGCGCAGCTGCTGCTGGTGCCACCGCCGCCTCTACCGGTGCCAGCGCTGGGACTGCTAGCAATTCCGCAGCTGCTGATGGTGTTGATGACGGCGACATCGGCGACGGTGCCGGTGATGGCCGCTACATGCGCGTTCTCGCTATCGTGCTGCTCGCTATCGGCGTGTGCCTGGTCGCCTACGGTGCCTATGCACTCAGCACACGTGGCGACGATGCCGAGAACACCGGCCAGAATGACACCTCGGCATCCGCTCCGGTTGACTCTGGTGCGCCTGCTGACTCGGCCAACGGCAGTGATCCGGCAAAGGATGGTGCTGCTGGAGATGGTGACGGCGAGGTTCCGCCGCCGCCACCGGCAAATGAGCCAGGCAAACCGGTTCCTCCCGCTGAGAATCCGCCGGCACAGGATGAGGCCAACGAAGCGCCCCAGATTGACCGCAAGACTGTCAAGGTCAGTGTCCTGAATAACTCTGAGGTCGTGGGCCTCGCCGATGACCTGTCCAAGCAGATGGGCGAGCAGGGCTGGGGCGCCGGCGAGACCGGCAATGCTCCTGAAGAGAAGATGGGTGTGTGGGAGAAGACCACCGTCTACTTCGACCCGAGGAACGAAGAGGAAAAGGCCGCCGCTGAGCAGATCGCGCATGACAACGGTTGGGAAGCCGCACCTCGCGATGACCGCCTCCGGGACGCTCCGGCGGGAATCGTCGTGGTCGCCACTGACCCGGCTCACTAGACTCCCGGCCCACCAGGCTTTGGTCTCTCACTAAGGTTTGCGGCCTAAGCGTCAAAACCTGCCGCCGTGGTGCGAAGCCCCATAGCTTTCCAAGTCCCGCGTAAGCCACACATTTCATGGCCTACGCGGGGCTTTTGCATATTTTGCAGTCTCAAACAGATCACGGCTGAAAAAGGGGTACTAGTATTCTGCTAGTAGCCAGTGAGGTCTGTGAGGTTTTTATGTTCGCCGTAAAGCGTCGTCGTGTTGCTGTCGCCACCGCGTTGGGTTGTGCTGCAACACTGTTGGTGTCCTGCTCGGGGGTTGAATCCAGCAGCGACAAGGACGGGAACGCAGGCGCGTCGACAAGCACTGCGCCAGTGAGCGTAGATCCGGCTGCACCGAAGCTGACCGAGCGAGTCAGCGCCTATAACTTCATCCGAACAAACGACGACGGATCAATGAAAATGCTGGCAACTGTACAGGTCATGAGCGCCAAGGGATGGATGGGCCTTTCCGACGAAAAAGGTCAGTTCACTACCTTGGATAAGGGCAAGTACACAGTGCAGGCGCGTGGTGCATCTGGCTGCCGTGGCATCGGCAGCCCCGCAACCGAAGGGTTGGGTGTCATCGGCGAAGTGCACGTCGATGACAAACGGAATGCAGATGTCTGGAACGTTCCGTCCAAGGTGGATGAAGACAGTTTCACCACAGTTGCGCTTGTCGATTCCAACGGTGACCTTGCCTCGTGCGCAAAAACCGTCACCTGGACGGAGCCAACTGAGGAAAACGACTCCTAGTGTGAAAAAATAGCGGTATGACTGAGCAGTTTTCCGGATCGGCGCAGCCATCTCTGGGAGTGGAATGGGAAGTGGCGTTCGTTGACCGACGAACGCGCGACACCGCTCCCGCTGCCGCCGAGGTGCTCGACATCATCGATGCGGAGCATCCCGGACATGGGCTCCAGCGCGAGTTCCTCGCCAACACAGTGGAGCTCGTCACCGGTGTGCACATGAACGTGCCCGATGCCGTAGCGGAGCTCCAAAGCCAGCTGGACATGGTTCTCGATGCCGCTGACCGCGTTGGGGTGGATGTGTGGTCATCGGGCTCGCATCCGTTCGCCCGCGGTACTGCTCAGCAGGTCAGCGCCAAGGGGCACTACTCCGAAATTATCAACCGCACTCAGTGGTGGGGGAACCAGATGATTATCTGGGGAGTCCACGTCCACGTAGGCATTAAAGACTCCGAACGCGTTTGGCCGATCATTCAGGCTCTGGCAACGAAGCTGCCGCACATGTTGGCGCTGTCTGCCTCCTCACCGGCCTGGAACGGCGAGGATATGGGTTACGCTTCCAACCGAAGCCTGCTCTACCAGCAGCTTCCCACCGCGGGTCAGCCGCCGGCGATTTACACGTGGCCCGAGTGGGAGTCCTACATGCACGACCAGTCCCGCTCCGGCGTCATCAACCACACCGGCTCGATGCACTTGGACATCCGCCCGGCATCAAAGTACGGCACCATTGAGATTCGTGTCGCCGACGCCACCTCTAACCTGCAGGAACTCGCCGCTATCGTGGCATTGACGCACTGCCTGACGGTTTACTACGACCGCATGTGGGAGGCTGGCGAGGAACTACCGTCACTGCAGTCCTGGCACATCGCCGAAAACAAGTGGCGCGCCGCCCGCTACGGCATGGACGCGCTGGTCATCGTCAATCGCGATACCGACGAGCGGTGGGTTCGCGACGAACTCCGTGAACTTGTGGTTCAACTCGCCCCGCTTGCCGACGAACTGGGTTGCCGAGCCGAACTGGAATTCGTCAACAACATCGTGGAAATGGGCGCGGCATACGAGCGGCAGCGCACTGTGGCGGATGCGGCCGGGGCGCTGCCGTCCATGGCTACCGAGGACGACGTACGGGCGAACGAAGAGCGCATTGGCCACACCCCGTGGCGTGCCGCCGTGGATCTTGCGGTGCAGGAACTGCGCGCCGGGCATCCGATAGCGCCTGCAGATTTCCACGAGCAAGTAGACGACTAGCCGTCGTTAAGCGGTGTGTTCCTAGACAAAAATAGTGACTAGGCTTATAGCACTTTTGAGGTGCATAAACCTAGTCACTTTGTCATAAACCCAGTCAGTAACTTAAGGCCATTGTCCTCTCGTTATTCTCGGCTGTCATCGCGGGCCAGGCTGTCCTCGTCGACGAGCCTCTCCTTGAACGCCTCGTGGCCAACGCGGTTACTAACAATCGGCGATGTTCCCAGAGCAAACAGGATAATCAGGGTCAATAGAGCCAAGTCACTGCTAGTAGTTGTGTGAGCTGACGCGTGCGTGGCGACGTGTACAAGCGAGCCCGACAGCGTCAAAATTAGCCCCAGTGTTTGTGGCTTGGAGGATGCGTGCATCCGACTGATGGTGTCGCGGAAGCGTATCAATCCCACGGACGCTGCAACGCACAGTAGCATTCCGGTGAGAATGAGTGTGATGGCGATAATGTCTGCCACGAGAATCATTTGGACTCTCCCTTCGCTGTTTTTGGAGCCGTTGTCGGTGTTGCCTTAGGCGCCGCTTTCTGTGCGGTTTTCTTTGTGGCGACCTTTCCGGCTGCTTTCGTCGCACCCTTCCGGGAGCTCTTTGCGGGCTGCTTTCCGTCATCCGGAACACGGAACTTGGCGACCGCCAGCGAAGACAGGAAACCGAGCAGCGCAATGATGAGCATTGGATAGACCACCGAAGTGTCCAAGCTCCAGGCCATGAACGCAGCGAGCATGCCCTGCAACATTGCAGTCATGGACTCCAGCGCCACCAGGCGGTCCAGTGAGTTTGGTCCTGCGATCATGTGCCCGAGGGTAATCATCACCGCAATGAAATAGCCTGCAGCAGCTACGCCGAGCAGAATGTTAAAAACTTCCGGGTTCATCGGCTGCTCCTTTCTCCCCTTTTTCGCTGCTCGTTTCGCCTTGCTCGCCGCTTTTCGCACTGCTCGGCTGCTCTTCGCCAGAGCCTGGCTTAGTCGGTTGCTCATGTACATCGCGGTTCTCAAACGCGCGAATCACCCGTCGCTCGATTCGGGTCAACTGGTTGATTTGTTCAGCTACCTTGCCTGTCGACGAAGCGTCGAGAAGATGCATGGTCAGCGTCTTTTTTCGCTTATCGATGTCCACGATGATGCCGCCCGGCTGCAGATTAATTAGTGCCATTGCAGTCGTGAGCGAAATATCGTCATTGGTCCGCATGGGGACCTTGATAATGGCAGTCGGTGGCGGATCAGCTCGTCGGATGGCCAGCCAGGCGACACTGATAGAGGCCTTCACGAAGTCGATTGTCCAAGAACCGAACAGTCGCACCATGCCACCGAAGTTGATATCCAGCGCGCTGTTTGGCGGGATAGGCATGGCGAGGTTCAGCAACGTGGCTACAAGGATTCCCGAGAGCACATTGGCAAATGTCACCTCGCCCCACAGCATGACCCAAATAATCACTGTGAATAAGAAGAGCAGGATTGAAATACGTGGTGGTCGCTTTGCAGCCACCTTGGCGCGCGCTTTACTCATCAGCTTTCACCTGCTCCTTCCAGCGTGCTGGTGGGACGTTCGGTCGCTGAATCCGACTTCCATGGGCTCTTGGTGCGGCCTGGGTTTTCCAGCTGCTCCAGGCCCTTGTCATCGGCCGAGTCGATACCGAGGACCGCTGCGCGGTACTCATCAACATTCGCGACGTTGCTTGCCGCTTCGGTAGCCACATTGGACAGTGGCCCGGCCAGAACGGTAACCCCCACAGAGGCAATCACCAGCAGGGCCGTCGGCATCACCATGCCGAGTGGCATCTTGCCGACGTCGTCACGCTCTGCGATAGCAACCATCTGAGTCCTTTCCCGGAGCGCGGCTGGCTGCGCAAGCACGGTGTCGCCCTCGGGGGCATCGGAACGGTCACGCCAGAAGGCCTTCGACCAGACGAGAATCATGGTGTAGAGGGTCAGCAGGCTGGTGATAATCGAACCCGCAACCAGAATCCACGCGGTGGCGGAGCCGTCTTGGGCACCCGCCTCAATCAGCATGACCTTGCCCAGGAAGCCCGAGAACGGTGGGATACCACCGAGGTTGAGCGCGGGCACAAGGTATAGCAGCGCCAGCAGCGGCGAGGATTTGGCCAGGCCACCCAGGCTGCGCAGGGAGGACGAGCCCGCCTGGCGTTCGATAAGCCCGACCACCAGGAACAACGCCGTCTGCACCAGAATGTGGTGGACAATGTAGAAGATTGCGCCGCCGAGCCCCAGCGTATTGCCGACGGCAATACCGAAGATCATGTATCCGATGTGGGACACCAGCGTAAATGACAAGAGACGTTTGATGTCATTTTGGGCCATGGCGCCGAGAATGCCCATGAGCATTGTCGCTAGGCCGGCCCACATCAGGACGTCGTCAAGCCTGCCGTCGGGGAAGACGACACTGCGCGTGCGGATGATCGCGTAGACACCCACCTTCGTCAGCAGACCCGCGAAGACTGCGGTGACCATGGACGGTGCGGTGGGGTAGGAGTCTGGCAACCATGCCGACAGCGGGAACACCGCCGCCTTCACCGCGAAGGCAACGAGCAACACTGCGAAGATTGCGGTGCGGGTGCCATCGGGGATGTCCTCCATACGCAGAGAAATATGCGCGAAGTTCACCGTGCCGACCGCTTGATAAACCAGGCCAATCGCCAGCAGGAACACCATCGAGGACAGCATGTTGACCATCACATACGACACGCCTGCGCGAGTGCGTGACGACGAGGCCCCCAGCGTGAGCAGCACGTAGGAGGCTACGAGCAGAACCTCGAAACCGACATACATGTTGAACAGGTCGCCAGCCAGGAAGGCCATCGAGACACCCATGTTGAGCAACATGTACGTCGGAACGAAGACGGAGATCGGCTCATCTTCGTCACCATCGCTAATACCCTGGCCGATGCCGAACCACATCACGGCAAAGAGGACCAGCTGAGAGACGGTAATCATCAGCACGGCGAGGTTGTCGGCCACGAGCGTGATGCCGATTGGTGCGTCCCAGCCGCCCACCTGGACCGTGTGGATGCCGTGCGCGTAGATGAGATACACCAGTGCGCTGGCGACTCCCAGCAGGCTGCCGAGTGAAAACAGCGCGATCGCCTGCTGTGCTTTGGGAAAACGTGCCAGCAGCAGAGCAATTGCGGCGGTGGCGGCGGGGACGATGATAGGAAGCGGGATTAGCGCCAGGATTAATTGCTCAGTCGTCATCGTCGTCACCTCCTGGGGTGTTGGATGGTGGGGTAACAGGCTTTTCGAAACAGACCGGACCGAAGTTATCTCCGGCCTCTGTGGGACGACCGGTGGTGGGGTCGTCGGACTTGTCGTGATCCGGAGCAGCCGACGGGTCGCTGGCGCGACGCAGTGCCAGACTGCGGTCTTCGTGGTCATCCTGCACGTGATCGCCGATGTGGTAGCGGTGCTGGCGATAGAGCAGGGCCAGCAGGAAGGCGGTCATGCCCATAGAGATAACAATCGCGGTGAGGATGAAGGCCTGAGGCAGCGAGTCGGCCTGGGCATCGCTGACTAGCGATTCTCTATCCCAGATCGGTGGTTGCCCCGGTGCACCAGAGCCAAGCAGGATGAGCAGGTTGATACCGTTGCCCATCAGCAACAGCCCCATGAGCATCCTGGTCAACGAACGATCGAGGAACAGGTACACCCCTGTGGCGATCAGCGTGCCGACAGTAGCTAGCAGAACAAAATTGAGAATCACTGGTGAGTGTCCTTTCCTTCGGTCCTAGCTGGGGCTGTCGGTTCTGAGGCCTCCGAGGTGGCTGTGTTGGCAGTGCCTGCGGGTTTAGTGCCGGCAGGTTTAACGCCTGCGGACTTAACACCTGCGGGCTTAGCCGCCGCCAACTTGCTACGCAGCTGGCGGGACTGGCCGAGTGCGGCTCGATTCACACGACGTGAACGATCACGCTCAGCGCGAAGGTTTATCTGAGCATCGATGCCGCCGCCCAAACTGCGCAGGATGTAGACAATCGTGCCAACGACAATCATGTACACACCCAGGTCAAAGAGCATAGGGGAGACAACGGTGACGTCGCCGAGCAGCGGAATTTCCCGCGAGCCGTACCAGGAAGTCAGCGGAGCCCAACCCACGAACAGTGGCCATACGGCGCTAAGAGCCGACACCAGCAGACCGCCGCCGAGAAGTACCTCGGTAGGAATTGGCAGAGTTGCTGCCAGTTCACGATGCCCACCGATGAGATAACGCATGGTCAGTGCCAGCGCAGCCACGAGGCCACCTGCGAAGCCACCACCGACATCGTTGTGGCCGGCGAAGAAGAGGTAGATGGAAACCACCATCATGGCGGGGAAGAGCGCGCGCGATGCCACCAGAACCATGATTGGGTAGCGCAACCGCTCGGCTTCACCGGACTCATCGATGGTGTTCAACCAGCGGGTGTTGCGGCGAGCACGATTCCGCTGTGGCTTAATCTTTGAGCGCATGTGCATCGTGTGCGTGCGGAATACCAGCGAGGTAATCCCCAGCGCCACCATCACCAGCACGGTGATTTCACCGAAGGTATCCCAGGCGCGGATATCGACAAGAAGTACGTTGACCGCATTCTGGCCGTGCCCAATATCGTGAGCTAGCGGCGGAATGTCGCCGGAGATTGGCTCAGTACGACGGGAGCCCATAGCGTAGGCGGCCAACACTGGGACAGTGACACCGACTGCGATGGCCAGCCATGCACGGTGTCGTATCCACCTCGGATTTGATGCCGGTGCCCGCGGCGAGAGCGTGCGCAGCACCAACACGAAAACAATCATTGAGACCGTCTCAACCAGCAGCTGCGTCAGAGCCAAATCAGGTGCACCGTACATGGCGAAGATAATGGCCAAGCCGTAGCCGGTCACACCTACCAGGATGACACCGGAGAGCCTGTTTTTCTGTTGGGTGGCGGCCAGAGCCGCGATGATTATAATCAACGCGACCGCGCCCTGCGGTGCAGAGTCCCACAGTTCCATCCGGAGCTCATCACGCTCACCGAGCAACAAGGCACCGATGGACAGCACGATGAGGGTCAGCAAAATGACCGCCTCATTCAACGGAAGGGAACCACGCTGGGTCGCAGCAGTGGCACGGAGAGAAAGACGGCGGGCCAAGTCCAGGATGCCGTCGTAAAGCGCATCGGCACTACCGAGAGCCGGCTGTTCAAACTGTAGCTGACGCACCAGTTTGCGCTGCCAGTGCATGATGCCACCTGTGATCAGAATTGTGGCTGTCAGCGCCAGAGGAAGGGTGAAACCGTGCCAGAGAGCCAGGTGCGATTCTGCTTCCGCATTCGGGTAGGCATTGGTGAGGTAGGGCGAGATAATCGAGTCGAGGACGCGGGGAACCAGGCCGAAAACCAAACCTGCCAGCGCCAACAGCCAAGCCGGGCCAATCTGATCCCACGTCGGGGAATCCATCTCTGCCACGGCAGGGGAAGTGCCACCGCCGCTGGCGTGGGTGCTGGACTTGGTCGCAAACGCGGCGCGCAGCAGGTACAGCGAGTACGCTACGGTCAGAATCGAACCCACGACGAGGCCAATGGTGGTAAACACCGACGGCATCCCATGCAGCGGATCAGCATTGAGCGTGGCCTCCAGCGCAGCTTCCTTGGCGACGAAGCCGAAGAACGGCGGCACACCCATCATCGATGCAGCGGCGAGAATCGAAATCACCAGCAACTGCGGCGACTTTCTACCGAGCCCAGAGAGCTCACGGATATCGCGCGTACCAGTCAGCCTGTCAATTGTGCCCGCCGTCATAAACAGCGTGGCCTTGAACATGGCGTGGCCAAGAGTCAGCGCCAGGGCCGCCAGCATCGTCGCACGCGTGCCTATCGACGCTACCGTGATGATGAATCCCAACTGGCTGACAGTGCCATACGCCATGATCAGCTTGAGATCCTTCTGGCGCAGAGCCATCCAGCCGCCCATAATCATGGTCAAAAGGCCGAGCGGGATGATGATTGGTTGCCACGCGTTGGTGGCATTGAAAGTTGGCGCAAGTCGGGCGACCAGGAACACACCGGCTTTGACCATCGCTGCCGAATGCAGGAAGGAAGAAACCGGGGTAGGGGCGGCCATTGCGCCGGGCAGCCAGAAGTGGAAGGGCGCGATAGCGGATTTAGAAAGTGCGCCGATGACCAGCAGGATTGCGGCGGTGGAGATTGCTGTGGAGTTCAGCTGTGACGTGGTCAGCGCGCCAGGTGCTGTGAGGTCGGAGAAGTTCCAGAACCCAGTGGTCACTCCCATCAGGACGATACCGACCAGCATGATTAGCCCGCCCAGTGTCGTGACCAGGAGTGCCTGGCCTGCTGCGCGACGGGAGGAAGCTCGCTCGGCGTAGTAGCCCACCAGGAGGAAGGAAAGAACCGAGGTAATTTCCCAGAAGACAAACATCAGCATGATGTTGTCGCTGATGACCAGCCCGTACATAGCCGCGGCGAAGGCAACCATTTGTGCTGCGAAGGAGCCTATTCGACGACGTTTTCCGGGCGGCGGATTGACGAAGTATCCGGAGCAATACACCAGTACGAGAAAGCCGATGGTCAAAACCAGTGTGCCGAAGAGCGATTCAATAGGACCTAATCGCAGGTTTACATCCAAGTGGATAATGGGCATCCACGAAAAATGCGTGACGGCGGGTTGCGTGGTGGCGGAAGTTTCCCCGTTTCCATTCGCTAGAGCTAAGCGAACCAGATGGGCGCCGGTGTAGATAGCGCCACCTGCCAGAGGGAGGCTGAGAACGAGGAACCCGCGGGTTCCGAGCCACTTAATCGTCCATGGTGCAATCGCTGCCGTAAGGAACAGGATGCACAGGAGAGAAGTCACCATTCCATAATGAACGGAACACACCGGTTCATGCAACCCCGTTTTAGGGACTTAAGTATTCAAAACGGGGTTAACCGAGTGTGAGAAAACGGGAAATTTTTTCCGGTGTGGTGAAAATTTGGGGGTGAGGATTTGGGCATTTTTTAGGGCTTGGCAATCGACTGCCAAGCCCCAAGATTGGCGCATTTATTACTCGTGCGCTACTCGAATGTCAGCTGCGCATTAGCCATGCAAGCGGTTAGCAGCACAGACCAAAGCGGAGAGCACGGAAGCTTCCGGAGTCTGGCCAAAGCCCATGGTCCACACATGGTCATTGTTGTGACCTGCGTAGACAAAGGTAGCCGTAGCCTCGAAAATCTCGAACTGGTGGAACTCCACGATTTCAACGCGGTAACCTGCATCAGCCAGCAAGTTGGTGCAAGCCGACACCGGCCCCATAGCGGTGATTTCCTGGGTGAAGGTACGGGTACGGCCGTCCTTGTCGGTCAGCGACAAATCAGCGTTGAAGTTCCAGCGGCCCAGGGTGCCACGAGTTGCCTCGAAATTCTTGATTTGAACCGGGCCGTTCGTGGGGGAGTAAATGTCCTTGAACTTCTGCCAGTTCATGCCACGAGCTTCCTGCCTCAAGCCACGAGGCAGGCGATGTCCGAAGCGAGCCCTAAACGGATCGTCGGAATAAGTTCGCACATTTCCGTTGTCCTGGTGCTCCAACGAAGGGCGCTTGCCCGTGAAGGTCGTCGAAGTGGACATGTTCTTCTGGGTGCGAGTGGAAAACATTCTTTTCTGGTCCTTTGCTTAATTGCTTTGCTGTGAGTGGCGGACCAACCAAGTGCTTCGAGAAGTTGCGGCCAGAGACCCCGCGTGGAGGGGTCAGTCCTGTCGGCCTCCACCGGGGTTCGTAGCCTTCGCTACTCGAATAAGAATGTTCTGCTGCATGGGTCGAACCTTACTACAGAAAAAAGATGTGACACAAGTCATTCATCTAATAATCTGGCAGATTTTTTGATGTGCCCGTTAAATTCCGTTGACGGAAGCTAGGAAAACCGCCTCGCCAATAGCGATGTCGCGAATCTCGTTCGGGTCCACCGATTCGTCGGCCGAGTGAATGCGGGCCTGTGGCTCTTCCACACCGTAGAGTGCGATGTCAGCACCTGGTACGGCCTCCAGCAAAGTGGCGCACAGCGGAATCGAGGCTCCCTCGCCCATGCTTGCCGTCTCCTTGCCGTAGGCGGCCGACAGGCTGTCGGCAACCAGCTGCACAACCTTGCCCTCAACATTGGCCCGGAATGGGTTTGCTAGCTCGTCGCGCTCGACCGTCACCTTCACGCCCCACGGAGCATGCGCGCGCAGGTGATTCTCCAGTGCCTCCTGTGCTTCGGCCGGGTCGACGCCGCCTGGGATACGGAAGTTGATGTGCGCCATAGCAGTCGATGAAATTGCGTTGACAGCATTGGTCGCTGGTGGGCAGTCGATTCCGGTCACAATCACAGACGGGCGAGCCCAGGTCAGGTCAGAGACGGAAGCGTCCTCGTTGCTAATTAGGTCCACGCCGTCGAGTACACCTGCGTCGGTGCGGAAAGTCTCTGGCGCGTAGTCCAGCCCCTCCCAGCGCTGCGAGCAGTCCAGGCCGTCAATAGAGGTAAAGCCATTTTCATCGCGCAGGCTGTCGAGCATACGAATCAACGCCGCCAGTGCATCCGGAGCTGCGCCGCCGAACATGCCCGAGTGCACCGGCTGCTCCAGCGCATCGACGCGAACTTCCACATCGGCGGTGCCGCGCAGGGTGGTCACGAGTGTCGGCTGGCCAACCTCGGCATTGCCGACATCCGCAATGAGGATGACGTCGGCGTCGAAAAGCTCCGGCTGCGTGGCGATGAGGTTGTTCAGGCCCGCCGATCCGCGCTCCTCGGAACCTTCCACGATGAGCTTGATGTTTGGCATGTCGACGTGGCCCGCAAGAGCGTCGTCGCGCAGCGCGCGCAGCGCAGCCAGGTGCATGACCACGTTGCCCTTGCAGTCGGCAGTACCGCGTCCGTACCAGCGACCGTCGCGCTCATCGAGCGTCCACGGATCCGCGGTCCAAGCGGATTCGTCGCCCGCCGGCTGGACGTCGTAATGGGAGTAGAGCAGTACGGTCTTCGCGCTTTCCGACGACCCGGGGATGAAACCCGACAGTGCAATCGAACCGTCGATGGTGTGATGCGCCTCTAGCTCGATACCCAGCTCTGCGTACATGTCAGTAACCGCCTGGGCTGCGTCGATGCAGGCCTGCTTGGTTTCTTCGGTGCCGTGTACGGATGGGAAAGCGACCAGCTCGGTCAGCTGAGTGCGGATGGTCTCGCGTTGGCTGGAGATGTGGTCTCGCAGGGTGCCCGTGAGTTCCTTATTAATAATGCTCATGTGCGACAGTGTAGGCGCACAACCATGATGGCGTTGGAAGTGGCATAAGGAGTGACGCCAGGAGTGACAATGCTTAACCTTGCACTCGATGGGGTTGAGTGCTAGAAAAGTGAATTAGCACTTGCTCTAATTGAGTGCTAATAAAAACAACTTCACACCTTGTGTATGCGTGTGCTGAAACAAGTGTTGAAAAGTCGTTAAAAAGTACAGTGTTGACTCCGGTGATGGAGAGGGCGGCGCTTCCCTCGAATCACATGCCGTCGCGGGCGCCTGGGTCAACTTCCAATGTAAGTGCCACATAAATAGACGGAGGATTCTTCAAACCTCATGGCTAAGATGATTGCATTTGACGAGGAGGCCCGCCGCGGTCTCGAAACGGGTCTGAATACCCTGGCAGACGCTGTCAAGGTCACGCTGGGCCCGAAGGGTCGCAACGTAGTCCTCGAGCGCAAGTGGGGCGCACCGCTGATCACCAATGACGGTGTCTCCATTGCACGTGAAATCGAACTTGAGGATCCTTACGAGAAGATCGGCGCTGAGCTGGTCAAGGAAGTTGCCAAGAAGACCGACGACGTCGCTGGTGACGGTACTACTACCGCTACCGTTCTGGCTCAGGCTCTGGTTTCCGAGGGTCTGCGCAACGTTGCTGCTGGCTCCAACCCGATGGGCATCAAGCGCGGCATCGAGAAGGCTGTCGCGGCTGTTACCGAGAAGCTGCTGGAGTCCGCTAAGGACATCGAGACCAAGGAGCAGATTGCTGCTACCGCTGGTATCTCCGCTGCTGACCCGGCTATCGGTGAGCTGATTGCCACCGCTATGGACAAGGTCGGCAAGGAAGGCGTCATTACCGTGGAAGAGGCCAACACCTTTGGTCTCGACCTGGAGCTGACCGAGGGTATGCGCTTCGACAAGGGCTACATCTCCGGTTACTTCGCCACCGACATGGAGCGCCAGGAGGCCGTTCTGGAGGATCCGTACATCCTCCTGGTTTCCGGCAAGATCTCCAACATCAAGGACCTGCTGCCGCTGCTGGAGAAGGTCATGCAGTCCGGCAAGCCGCTGCTGATCATTGCTGAGGACGTCGAGGGTGAGGCTCTGTCCACCCTGGTCGTCAACAAGATCCGCGGCACCTTCAAGTCTGTCGCTGTGAAGGCTCCGGGCTTCGGTGACCGTCGTAAGGCAATGCTGCAGGACATGGCTATCCTGACCGATGGCCAGGTCATCTCTGAGGAGGTCGGCCTGTCGCTCGAGACCGCTGACCTGCCGCTGCTGGGTCGCGCTCGCAAGGTCGTCGTCACCAAGGACGAGACCACCATCGTCGAGGGCGCTGGCGAACAGTCCGCTATCGAGGGCCGCGTCAACCAGATTCGCGCTGAGATCGAGAACTCCGACTCCGATTACGACAAGGAGAAGCTGCAGGAGCGCCTGGCTAAGCTCGCCGGCGGTGTCGCAGTCATCAAGGCTGGCGCCGCAACCGAGGTCGAGCTCAAGGAGCGCAAGCACCGCATCGAGGATGCCGTCCGCAACGCAAAGGCTGCTGTGGAAGAGGGCATCGTCGCTGGTGGCGGTTCCGCACTGCTGCAGGTCTCGCACGTGCTTGACGACGAGCTGGGTCTGACCGGCGACGAGGCAACCGGTGTCCGCATCGTGCGTGCGGCTCTCGCAGCTCCGCTGCGCCAGATAGCTCTGAACGCTGGTCTCGAGGCTGGCGTCGTCACCGAGAAGGTTGCTTCCCTGCCGCAGGGCGAGGGTCTGAACGCTGCTACCGGTGAGTACATCGACCTGATGGAAGCCGGCATCAACGATCCGGTGAAGGTTACCCGCTCCGCACTGCAGAACGCTGCTTCCATTGCGGCTCTGTTCCTGACCACCGAGGCTGTTGTCGCTGACAAGCCGGAACCGGCTATGCCGGCAATGCCGGGTGGCGACGAGATGGGCGGCATGGGCTTCTAAAAGAGGTCCCAACTGCTTGAGTTAGCCTTAAAAATCGCCGCTGAGGGGTGTCCCTCAGCGGCGATTTTGCTCTGTAACTTGAGAAAGTTTAAGTCCCCGAACCCACCCTCGTCGCATCAGATGCCTCAGCGCTTGGTAGTGAAAAATAACCGATGATCTGTACCCATGTACGCAATGCCGAGGACTGTCTGTTATTAATCCTGCTGCCTCAGTACAGGTGAGATCTTTAGGTGTCCCTTTAAGGCCAGAGACGGGCCGTCGCGCTCGCCGACAATCTGGATGCAACTACCGACTTATCAAAATGTGAAATTCTTCTGGTTTCGCTACCGAACCCTGCCACTTTGCTATTCGGCCGGCTTATTCGCGGCCTCGATAAGCTCGGTTGACCAGTTCGCCTGCTGAATACGGGTATCCAAGTCCCGGTATTCCTTCGATGCTTGGTCGGCTTTCTGGCGCAGCGACCGGATATCCACAGTGGCGACATAGCGAATCTCCGAAGCTGAGTATCGATCCCGCCGACCCGAGCCCTGATCGGCTGCGGAGGTGTAGAACCGCCGCCGTGTTAGCAGGTGGTCGCGCTTCGCAAGTGCGTCGCTAAGCGTTCCGTCCTCGAAGGCAGTAGCGGAATTCGTTGCGTTAATCGAGCGCACCAGCCATTCGAAGCGCGCCATCAGACGCTCGGCTTCGGCAATAAGCGCTTGCGGATCTTCATCAGGCGTATCGCCTTCCTGCACCTGCGCCACCAGCGCGAGACGGCGATTAATCTCAGCCAGCCGGTCGGAAACTTCGGATCGTGCGGCAAGAGCCTCGGATAACAACATGGCATTTATTGTACGCGCAGTGCTTATCGACGGTCGCTGCGTGCAGTCCCACCCCCTCAATTTCGGTAAGACGGAACGTTAACTGCTGGGAAATTGCAGGTAAGGGCACCCGCATGGGGGACGTGTGGTAGAGAAATTCAGTAGGATAAGGGGTATGGCTGACAAGAATGAAGAGGAATTCCACATCGTCGATTTGGCGAAGACCGAAGGTTACGTCGTCGATGATTCTGATGAGGACGATCCGGTACTGGTCACTCCAGACGGTGAGCGGGTTGATACCTGGCGCGATGGCTACCCGTACGAGGAGCGCATGACGCGCAAGGAATACGAGTCTATTAAGAGGAAGCTGCAGATTGAGCTTCTGAAGTGGCAGAACTGGACCAAGGAAACTGGTCAGAAGCACATCATCCTCTTCGAAGGCCGTGACGCCGCTGGTAAGGGCGGTACCATTAAGCGCTTTAACGAGCACCTGAATCCGCGTGGTGCTCGAACTGTGGCTCTGGAAAAGCCGTCGCCGCGTGAGTCCACCTCGTGGTACTTCCAGCGCTATATTGAGCATTTTCCGTGCGCTGGCGAAATCGTCTTCTTCGACCGTTCCTGGTACAACCGTTCGGGCGTTGAGCGCGTGATGGGCTTCTGTACCGAGTCCCAGCACGCAGAGTTCCTGCGTGAGGTTCCGATGCTGGAGAACATGATTCTGGGCTCCGGTATTTCGCTGACCAAGCTGTGGTTCTCCGTGACTCAGAAGGAGCAGCGCACTCGCTTCGCAATTCGCCAGGTTGACCCGGTACGTCAGTGGAAGCTCTCTCCGATGGACCTCGCTTCGTTGGATCGTTGGGGTGACTACACCCGCGCAAAGGAAGAGCAGTTCCGCTACACGGATACCGATGAGTCCCCGTGGATTACCATTAAGTCCAACGACAAGAAGCGTGCCCGCATCAACGCGATGCGTTACGTGCTGAGCAAGTTTGAGTACACGGAGAAGGACCACGAGCTGGTTGGTACTCCGGACCCGAAGATTGTTAAGCGTGGCCGTGACCAGATTGGTGACTAGCTCGGTGGTCCGTGACTGACAAAGTTCTTGTCTAGAAGAAACGCCCGTAGGAGTGCTCAGGCACTCGGCGGGCGTTTTCTTATGGCTGGCGGCGGCGGGGCGATGCCCTTACGGCTGACGACGGCGGGCCAGTGCAAGTTAGTGACTGAGTTTATGTCAAAAACGGCCAGAAAATTGGCCGGTAGGTTCAGGCGGTGAATGCATCACCACTTTCGACCAGGAGAAGTAGTGAAGCAAACCCGCCGAACGAAATACAGTGCCATCAAACCCATTGCGCTTCAACACATCGCCAACGGGGCATCAGCAAGCGCGGTTGGGCGCGATTTAGCGATTCCCTCACCAACTGTCAGGCGGTGGGCGCGACAAGCCGGAATTGCGATTCAGCACCAATCGCACTGCCCGAAGTTATCGATGATGGATAAGCACCGCGTGATCTACGAGATGCTTATGGCCGGCACATATAGTGTTGCCCAGATTGCCGCGCAGGCTGGGGTGTGCACAACCACGGTGTACAACCGGCGGGCTAGATTAACCACTATGAATACCCGCAGTCGGATAACACCTGGTGATGTATCTCGTGTTGGCGCTGGTCGGCGGCTAGGGCTGGCGGAACGCTTAATTATTGCCGATTGCCTGCGGGCAGGTCATTCGCACCGGCGTATCGCCCAGATAGTCTGTCGTAGTCAATCCACTATCAGTCGTGAAATCGCACGCAACAGCGTCGATGGTATCTACGATGCCTATCACGCTGATCAGGCCAGCCGCGGGCGTCTTGCTCGTCCAAAGCCGCGCAAACTCGATGACAATCGATTCTTACGCGCCCAGGTTGTCAATCTGCTCAACCGTGGCGCCTCGCCGCGTCAGGCCAGTGGCAGGTTGGCTGCACTGTGGGGTGATAATACGTCCATGACTATTAGCCACGAGTCGATTTACCAGGCCCTTTACGTACAAGGGGCAGGCAGCTTGCGCAAAGAACTTGTGTTTGAAAAGTCCTGCCGGACTACCCGGCCAGGGCGTAAACCCCGCTCGCTTCTCGCAGGGGTGCCCAAGCCACGTGGAAAACGCTGGACTCATGATGCCAATATTTCACTTCGCCCAGCCGAAGCCAATGATCGTGCGGTACCCGGTCATTGGGAAGGCGATTTGATTATTGGCGCAGATGGCACCAGTGCTTTAGCGACGTTGGTGGAACGCCGCAGCAGGTTTGTGCTGCTCGGCAGACTCGGCACTGACCATACTGCCGCCAGTGTCAATGAGGTGATGGTACGGATGATTCGTCGGCTCAAAGAGTCGATGGACACCACGATTTCGACGTTGACCTGGGACCAAGGGGTGGAGTTTGCCAAACACACGGAGTTTTCTGTCGCGGAGAATATCCAGGTGTTTTTCGCCGATCCGCATTCGCCGTGGCAGCGAGGTAGCAATGAGCGGATGAACCGGGATATCCGGTTTTATTTCCCCAAAGGCACCAACTTTACCGATGTCACCGACCAAGAGGTCGCCGAGGCGGAAGCATTGCTGAATAACCGGCCGCGGGTAGTGCTCGACGGGTTAACTCCCCGGGAGGTAATCTCTGGTGTTATCCATGATGCAATGACCGCCTGACCCTACCGGCCCGAAAGTGTCATAAACTAGGTCAGTTTCACATTTGCAGCCCGTCAGCTTTTAGTCCGTCAGGCCTTAGCCCGCCAAGTCAGTTTTTCGCCGCCAGCTTGCAGCCTTTACCCCTCAATCAACTCCTGACCCCAGTAGGAATCTGGGGTGGTGCCAGGGGCAATCCAATACACAGCGGAGCCGATGTGACGGTTCCACTCATTGAGCAAATCGCCGCGATCCAAACGGGCCTGGATTGCGCTGAACTGGTTGTCCGGGTTCTTCTGGAATGCAACCCAGACCAGGCCAACGTTCGGTCCTTCGAATGGGAAAGCTGGCTCACCGGGCTGGTCTTCGTATGCATAGGCGCGGCGACGCAGGGCGTCGTCAGGCTGGCCATCCTGCTCACGGGACAGTGCCAAGTGAGACTGGCGGTGGATGAGGTACTCGCCCTGGTCATCGACGGCGTCCATGTCCTCTTCATCGAACTCGTCGTTGCCGCCGGAAAGAGGAGCGCCGGTGTGGAAGTCACGACCGATAACGATGGAGCGTTCGTCGGTGCTGAGCTCCTCCCAATTGTTCAAGTCGAGCGCAATACGGCGAACAACCATCACGCAGGAGTTGTTAATCGCCTTGTCCTTGGAGTCGATCCACACCTGTTCGGACCATTCATCTGGAGTGGACGGGTTGACGGTGCCGTCGAGCTGACCCAGCGGGTTGCGTGGGGTAGCGCCGTGAGGCTGCGAACCCCAGGCGTAGGAAAAGCCTTTCTGGAACCACTTCACGCGAGCCCACGGAGCCGCCTTCTTTTCCAGTAGACGGGACGCGGCCGTAACGGTGACGAGGTCATCACCGCACAACTGCAGGGCGAAGTCAGACTGACCCCACTCAGGGCGGAGCATGTCATGCTGGAATGACGGGATATCGTGCAGACCAGCCGGCTTGCGCTCTGGTTTGCCGAGGACGTCGAAGATGCGCTCACCGAAACCGGCTGTGATAGTCAGGTTTGCAGTGGCTGCGACCATTTCCGGTTCCAGATACCCCTCGATGTCCTGGTCTTGGGTGAGGCGGCGGGCAACGTCGGTAAGCGAGGAGAACAGTTCCTTCAGATCTGCTGCGTCGATGCCGTCCTTCAAATCGAATGCGACGAGGCGGAGATGTGCTTGGCCGGGCTGTTCAACGCCTGACTGGACCGGGCCATCGAACGGAATCTTGGCGCCCCTCAGGGAAGGTCCGGAAGCCTGTGTCACTCGAGGTCACTCCTTGAAAAGAGGTAGAATAAATAGCTTTTATGACTACGAGCTTAATCACTTTGGTCCCAGCAGGAGAGCATCAAAGCAAAGGCTCGGGGAGGGGGCTAAGTGAATGAGATATTTGTATATTGCGATATACTTCACATCCACAGCCGCCTCGAAGGTGTTCATTAAGGAAAGTGCTGCATATCGCACGTTTTCCGCGCAAGGTGTGTTTTGAGCCTAGCGCGCATAAGGCCTTCGAGTTATGCAGGGGAATCCCGGTGCAAGTCCGGAACTGTCCCGCAACGGTAAGCATCACTGCCAGAGCTTTGGTTTATCCGACGCGTTGATAACCAATCTTGCAGTGATGACAAGTCCGAATGCCTGCCGGTTGTGCAATTTCATATCCGATGCTGATCACGACTGACGAGGAAATCACGAGATCATGGCAATTCACGCAACCCTCGCGGGCATTCCGCGGATAGGGCGTAATCGTGAGCTCAAAAGAGCTCTGGAAAACTACTGGCGCGACCCGGCGACCGGCGGCCTGCTGGCCGCGACGGCGCGCAACACTGTCAATAGCTACATTGGCGCAGCGCTGAAGGCAGGAATCGACTCGGTTCCGACAATTGGGCGCTCGTTCTACGACTCTATGCTGGATACATCGGCGCTGCTCGGAGTGCTTCCAGCCCGCTTCCAGAATGTCCCGAAAACGGACGGTTCCAACCTACCGGAATGGATCAACCACTACTTCGCCGCCGCTCGCGGTACGAAGACGCAACCGGCATCCGCAATGACCAAGTGGTTCGACACTAATTACCACTACATTGTTCCGGAGCTGTCAGCCGATACTGAATTTACCTCTGACCTCACTGACTGGTTGGATGATTCCTGCAGCTTAAACAATGGCGCCACCACCATGCTGCGCCCTCATTTGATTGGTCCTGTGACCTACTTGAGCCTGTCGCGTACCGACGATGATTCGAACCCACTTGGCCTTTTGGAAAAGTTGACCGATGCGTACGCGGAAATCATCGCTCAACTGGGGGATAAGGGCTTTGAGTGGATTCAGCTCGATGAGCCAGTATTGGTCACTGACCTCGATGAAGTGACTCTTGCTAGGACTCGCCAGGCCTACGAGAAGTTGGCCGGCGTGGCGGAGTCTGCGAATACCAAGTTGTGGGTGCAGACCTACTTTGGTGATGGTGATCAGGCGCTGGAAACCCTTTCTGGCACAGGCGTGCAGGCCATTGGTTGCGACCTGGTAGCAGGTAGCTCCGAGCTGCCGCATTGGACCGGCAAGGAACTGCTGGTTGCGGGCATTGTCGATGGTCGTAATGTGTGGCGCACCGATTTGGATGCAGCCCTGGCGACGCTGGAGAAGCTGGCAGCCCGAGGCCCCATCGCGGTGTCGACTAGCTGTTCGCTGCTACATGTCCCGTACTCCCTGGCCTCGGAAAACCCGAGCGAAGAAGATGCCGAGGTGCTGCAGTGGCTGGCCTTCGGCGATGAGAAAATCGGCGAGGTGACCCTCTTGGCGAGGGCGCTTGATGCCAAGTTGAATGACCGCCAACTCGATGCCGCGGATTTAAAGGTGTTGAGGGAGTCCCGGGCAGCACTGGCATCGAGGGCAGAGTCGAAGCGGATTGTTAAGCCTGAAGTTCGTGAAGCTTTGGCGGCAATCGAGGATAGCGACCGTAACCGTTCCCCGTTTGCGGCTCGCCAGGCGGCTCAGGCTGAGACCCTCAATCTGCCTCCGCTGCCGACCACCACAATCGGTTCCTTCCCGCAGACCAATAGCATTCGTCGTGCACGTGCGCAGCTGCGCACGGGAGAGCTCACCCCAGCTGACTACGAGTCGGCAATGCTCGCTGAAATTCGATCTGCCATTGAACAGCAGGAAGAACTGGGGCTCGATGTGCTGGTTCACGGTGAATCTGAGCGCAACGACATGGTGCAATACTTCTCGGAGCAGCTGGACGGCTACCTTGCCACCACCAATGGCTGGGTCCAAAGCTATGGTTCCCGCTGTGTGCGCCCGCCAATTCTCTACGGTGATATCACCAGGCCAGAGCCGATGACGGTGCAGTGGTACAAGGCAGCGGCAGACATGACTGACCTTCCCGTCAAGGGAATGCTCACCGGGCCGGTGACCATGTTGGCATGGTCGTTTGTCCGTGATGACCAGCCCATCGGTGACACTGCGGATAACGTTGCGCTGGTTTTGCGCGATGAGATTGCAGATCTCGTGGCCGCTGGAGCGCAAATCGTGCAGGTCGATGAGCCAGCCATTCGCGAGTTGCTGCCCCTGAATGAAGCGGACCAGCCCGCCTACCTGAAGTGGGCCGTAGGTTCCTTCCGTCTGGCTACCTCTGGTGTGGCTGACGACATTCAGATTCACACGCATATGTGCTACTCGGACTTCAATGAGCTTATCGACACCGTCGATGATCTCAACGCCGATGTCACGTCCATCGAAGCAGCTCGCAACGGTATGCAGGTGCTCGCAGCGCTGAAAGATGAGGGATACGTTCGCGGGATTGGTCCAGGTGTCTGGGACATCCACTCGCCTCGCGTGCCGACGGACGGAGAAGTCAACCAGCTCGTGGAAGATGCGCTTGAAAGCGTTGACCCCAACCTGCTGTGGATTAATCCGGACTGTGGTCTAAAGACCCGAGGTTGGGAAGAGGTTACGGCTTCACTGAAAGTATTGGTAGCCGCAGCTCAGCAGGCTCGGTTGCAGCTAGCAGAGTAAGTCGCGAACTGCATAGCCGCAAAATAAATAGTGGGTTAAGTAGCAAAAAGTGTGTCCGCTCGGCGTGTCGCCGGGTGGGCACCTTTTGCTACTTAGCCCTACTTAGCCCCAATGCGAGTTAGTGACCTCGGTTATGGCTGGCAGCGGGCCAATGGAGTTACTGACCGCGTTTATAGCAAAAATTGTCCGAAAAATGGCTTGAAAGTGTCATAAACTCTCACAGTTTCACATTTGCAGCCCGTTGTGCCTACCAGGCTCCTACCTAAGCCCCCCACTCAATCCGGGCTACTTCTTGGCCACCACTGGCTCAATTGGGTTACCTCGCCAGGAGGTGTGCGCAGGAACATGGTCACCGCGCATGACGAGAGAACCGGGTTCGACGCGGCAGCCGTCGTCAAGCACAGATGCCGGCAGTGCGACTGAGTGCGGTCCCAGCACGGAGCCGTGTCCGATGTGGACGGTGTCGAGCGTCATCACGCGGTCGGTGAACAGGTGCGTCTGAACGACACAACCACGGCCGACAGAAGCGCCCCGCTCGATTTTGACAAGGTCGGTCTCGGGCAGCCAGTACGTCTCCAGCCACACCCCGTGGCCAACGTTCGCGCCGAGCAGACGCATCGCGCGTGCGATACCGCCGGTGGCCATCGCCGGGTTCAGGTACCACGGTGCGGCAACCATTTCGACGAATGCATCCTGCAGCTCATTGAGCCAGACGAACTTGCTCCACAGTGGGTGATCACCGGGCTTGTGCTTGCCGACGCACACCCACTTGGCCACGACCGTGATGAGCAGCCCCAGCACACCAACAATCAGTAGCACGGCAGGGGAGAGCAGCCACGCGACCAGCAGGCCGAGCAGGGCAGCGCCAACGCCACCTGCAGTGACCAACTCCGCGGTGAACATGCCAAGGGCCTGCAAGATAAACAGCGTGATCGTCGCCAGCATGAGAGAGACCATCGGTGCCAGGACGCGCAGTGTCTCGACGATGCCGCGGGCGACCTTCAATCCCGTAGTCGGACGGTAGGTCTGCGCCGACTCATCGCTGGAGACAGTGCCCACACGGCGCATGCGCTCTGGCGGCGAACCCCACCAGTTGGAGCCGGACTTGGTCTTCTTCGGAGTAGAGGACAGCACGGCCACCAGTGAGTTCTTCGCCAGCTTGCGTTCCGGAAGCGTGATGCCGGAGTTGCCCAGGAAGGCGCGCTTGCCGATGCGGGAGTCGCCCACCAGCAGCCAACCGCCGCCGAGCTCGTAGCTGCCGACCATGGTGTCGTCAGCCAAGAAGGACTCGTCCTTGACGTGCAAGAACTTCGGAATACCAATCGCGGTGGAGACCTCGCTGTCGCGACCAATCTGGGCACCCAGCGCACGCAGCCACAGTGGAGTCAGCATGGAGGCGTAGATGAAGAACAAGTCATGACGAGCAGCGTCCATCAGGCGAATTGTCGCCCAGGACTGCCAACCCACGCGCGAACGCACCGGGAACACTCCCGACTTCAGGCCGATGCTGAACAGGCGCACGAGAATCAGCGTCAGCAGGGCATACACCGCAACACCGACGAAGGTGGCGGGAATAGCCCACAGCACGGCGCTGCCCAGCGTTGGCCAGAGATTCGAGGTGGTTAGCTCGGTGGTGCCGTCGATAAGTCCCGTGCCCCAACCGATGACAGCAGCCATCGCGACCGCAGCGGACAGCGGCACCAGCGTCAGTAACACCGCGGTAAGACCGTAGATAGCCACCCAGTGGCGACGCGCCGGCGGGACTTCCTCCGGGAAGCGGTGCTTGGACCGGCCGACCTTGCGAGCCGGGGAACCCGACCAGCGCGCACCAGCCTTGACCTTCTTTTCACCGGTGACGGTGGAACCCGCCTCGATGTGAGCGTCATTGCCGATACGCGCGCCGGGCAGCAGCGTTGAACGGGCACCGATGCGGGCGTGCTTGCCAATAGTGACCTCGCCGACGTGGACGACATCACCATCGACCCAGTATCCGGACAGGTCTACCTCCGGCTCGATCGAGCAGTAATCATCCAGTTTGACCAGACCCGTCACCGGCGGCAGCGCGTGCAGATTCACACCCTTACCAATGCGGGCGCCCAGCATGCGGGCGTACCACAGCACGAACGGAGCGCCCGCCACTGAGTGGGCGCCAGAGCTCTCTGCCAGACGTTCGGCCGCCCATAGCCGCAGATGTACCGAACCGCCACGCGGGTAATCACCCGGGGTGATGTTGCGCGTGAGCAGGCGTGTCGTCGCCGCGTTGATGGGCATGACCCCCAGCGGGGTCAGGAACAACACGGCCAGTACGGCCACCAACCAGCCTGGTAGCGCCAGCGGCCCGCCGATAACCCAGTTGATAATCGCAAGCCACGTTACCCAGCGCATGCCACGTGCCCACTGCAGCGGCACCATGAGTCCGACCTGCGCCCAACGGGTCTTGCGGGAGACAGGCGTCGGCTCGGGTACCTTTTCCAGGTGCGCGGTGGGGTCGCTGGTGTCGTCGGCAAGCATGTCGTCGCTGATGAAACCGCGCGCGACCAGCTCCTCGGCGAGATTGCCCAGGCGCGGGTGGTCGTAGAGATCGCGCACGGCGACCTGCGGGGCGCGCTGGCGAATGCGCGCAATGACGCTCGCCGCCGCCAGGGACGTGCCGCCCAGGGCGAAGAAGTCCGAGGCCGCGCCGGGCGCAGGTACGGACAGCACGTCTGCCCAGATATCGGACAGCCACTTCTCTACAGGGCTCAGCTTGTCGACGTCGCCCTCACCCGCACGCGCAGGCAGTGGCCACGGCAACGCCGCCTTGTCGACCTTGCCGGAGGTACGAACCGGCAGCTCATCCATGATGTGCAGGCGTGGCACCATCGCGGCTGGCATGGCATCGCGGAGAGTATCCATGCACTTGTCGTAGTCCATGGCTGCGGCGTCGCCACCGGCGCCGACGTAGCCGACCAGGATGGAATCGCCAGCACCGGTCTTCTGCACCACGACAGTCGCCTGAGTAGCGCCGGGGAGGGCAGCCAGGTGCGCCTCGACCTCGCCGAGCTCAATTCGCCGACCGCCGATTTTCACCTGATCGTCGACGCGGCCGGTGAAGTACAGTCCGTCTTCGTCCATGATGACGTGGTCGCCGGTGCGGTACGCACGCTCCCAACCGAGGGCTGGCAGCGGTGCGTACTTCTCGGCGTCCTTCTCCGGATCCAGGTAGCGTGCGAGTCCCACGCCGCCGATGACCAGCTCGCCCTTGGTGCCCGGTGGGACGGGGTTGCCCTCCTCGTCGATGACGGTGAGGTCCCAGCCGTCCAGAGGAAAACCAATGGTCACGGGCTTGCCGGGCTTCAGCTCAATGCCGGAGGCCACGACGGTGGCCTCGGTGGGGCCGTAGGTGTTCCACATCTCGCGCTCTGGGGTGGACAGGCGCTCGACCAGCTCTTGCGGGCAGGCCTCGCCGCCGACGATGAGCAGGCGCACGCTGTCGAGCGCCTCGGCGGGCCACAGGCCGGCCAGTGTCGGAACTGTGGAAACAGCGGTGATGTGGCGGGAAATCAGCCATGGGCCCAGGTCCACGCCGGAGCGCACCAGCGAACGCGGGGCCGGCACCAGGCAGGCACCATTTCGCCAGGCCAGCCACATTTCCTCACAGGAGGCGTCGAAGGCGACGGATAAGCCGGCGAGAACGCGGTCATCCGGGCCGAGCGGTCCTTCCGGGTGGTTGGCCAAGAACCAGCGGGCCTCCGCATCGACAAAAGCGGCGGCGCTGCGGTGGGTGACCGCCACGCCCTTGGGCTTGCCGGTGGAGCCAGAGGTGAAAATAATCCAGCAGTCGTCGTCAGGAGTGGGCTCCTGCGAGATGATCTCGCGTGCGCTCGGCGGTGTCGGTTCCGTCTCTTCCTCGTCGGAGTCGGCATCGGAGTCCAGCGGGCGGGGGCGATTACGTGCCGTGGAGCCAGCCAAATGCAGGCCTTCAGCATCGAAGTAACCGGCGATACCGGCCTCGCCGAAGACCATTTCTGCACGCTCGTCGGGGTCGTCCGCATCCACCGGAACGTAGGCGGCACCGGCTGCCATGATGGACAAAATTGCCAGGTAGAGCTCGCGGCTTCCCGACGGCATCCGCACACCAATGCGGTCGCCGCGACGGATGCCCTGTTCGTAGAGCCACGTAGCTGTGGAATCAATCTCGTTAATCAACTCCGCATACGTGACGACAACCTCGCCGTCATCGATGGCCTCAGCCTCGGGGAACCTTCGCGCGGTCGCCCGGACAATGTCAATGAGTGTGCGCTCAAGCGGCTGTTCCGTAGCGCGTAGGAACTTCGCTTCAGTGGTTGTCACTTGAGAGCCCCCTTCTTATTCTTCTTGCGCTTTTTCTTCTTCGATTTCTTACGTTTAGGACGCGGGGCATCGCTTGACGACGTCGCCTGCGTCTTATTCTCCGCCATGTCCTTGGTGTCTGTCTCAGTGGCCGTGACCTCTGGGGTAGCGGTCTCGGGGTTCTTCGCGCCGGCATCGGTTTCGGGGCTTGCAGCGGAGTCGTCGGCAAGCGATGCGAGCAACGCGCGTACCTCGGGTGCGCATTCGGCGACGGCGGCGCGCTCGGCTCTGCGGAGTGAGCGTCGCAGAGATGCGCGGGTGGTGTTGCCCGTTTCCGTCAGCGCGATGAGCTGGCGGCGACGATCCTTGGAGTCTCGGGTGCGCTCGACTAGATTTGCCGACTCCAGAGAGTCAATCAGGCGAACCATGTCAGAGCGGTCCATGCCGAGCAGCGCGCTCAGCTCGGTTTGAGCCATGTCGCCGCCATCGGCGATGACCTCCAGAACCCAATAACCGCGGATGGAAATCGACTCAATCTGAGTGCGGCCAAGAGCCGCGTTGACGCTGGCGCGGACAGCCGCATCGAGCTGTGCCAGGCACCAGGACGCGGATTTGCGCAGGGCGGCCGGTGCGACGGCGGGTTCGCTTGCGGAGCCGGGCTTGCACTTGGACTTAGCGCTGGCCTTGGTTTTGGCTTTCGCTCCCTTGCGGGCCTTCTTCGCCTTGGTGCTGCTCTGTGCGTCGACAGCAGGCACCTTCGCGTCTACGTCGGGTGCCACACCACCGCTGGTGTCGGCTGAGTCCGCCGAGGAAAGTACGGATGAATCAGACATACTTCCCATACTAGACAATCTGGGGAACCATCAATAATGGGACATGGCCAACTAATAATGCCCATGTTTGCCTGCGGATTGTTAGAAGGTCGGTGCTTTGGGGTGGGTAAATAAATGAAAAACTGCCCTGCAGGTAGGCAGGGCAGTTGTAGTTGATTTAGTTGGCCTTCTCCATTGGGCGGCCGAAGTGCTCCCAGTCGATCATGCCGCCGGTGATGACGATGGTGTCGATACCGTTCTTCTCCAACCAGGAAGAAACCTGAGCGGCGCGTCCACCGGAACGGCACATCAGGTAAATGTCGGAATCCAAATCCAGCTCGCCGTAGCGGGACGGAATCTCTTCCATAGGGATGTGAACGGCGCCGGTGGCGTGGCCGTCATCCCACTCCATCTGTGAGCGGACGTCAATGATCTGTGCGTCTTCGGGTACTTCGGATACGTTTACGGTTTCCATAGTGCGCACTATACGCAATCTGGCCTTATCGCCGGAAGCACAAAGGCCGCCGGAGGAAAACTCCGACGGCCGTAGCGCTGAATCACAGGAATTGCGTCAAAGGTGTGAGCCCCAGGAAGGGGGATTGGCTAGCGCAATTCTTACTTGTGGCTCTTACTTGTGGCGCTCGATAGCCTCAGCCAGGATGCGCTCAGCCTCAGCCTTGTCGCCCCAGCCCGAACCGGAAACTTCCTTGCCCGGCTCCAGGTCCTTGTAGTGGACGAAGAAGTGCTCAATCTCGTCCTTGGTGAACTGGGAAACATCGTCGATGTCCTGGTAGTGGTCGAAGCGGACATCATCCAGGACGCACAGCAGCTTGTCGTCGCCGCCGGCCTCGTCGGTCATCTTGAAAACGCCGAGCGGACGAGCCTTGACAATAACGCCCGGGAAAACCGGCTCCGGCAGGATCACGAGAGCGTCCAACGGGTCGCCATCCTCGCCGAGGGTCTCATCGATGAAGCCGTAGTCGGCCGGGTAGGCCATTGGGGTGAACAGGTAGCGGTCGAGGTAGACCTTGCCGGTCTCGTGGTCGACTTCGTACTTGTTGCGCTGACCCTTCGGGATCTCAATAGTGACCTCAACGCTCACGGCGATGACTCCTTATAATCGGTGTACACTTCTCTGACGGCTATCTTATGCGAAACCCGCTCAAAACCGTTTATTTGTGCACCTTAAGTGAGGTTTTGTTTCCAGGAAGAAGGTGTTTGTGACCGTGGGCAGTACCGACTCTGACAGCTCCAAAACCGCCGCTAAGGGCACGGAAAAATCGCCCAGTTCCGTAAAATCCGGCAAATCCAAGAAGTCGCGCGGACTGAAAATCGGCGGTGCCATCGCCGGTGTTGTCGTTATCGCAGCGGGCAGCGGCGCAGCGGTTGTCATCAATAACAATCGTCAGATTGCTGTCGATGCACCGCCCGCGGTCAGTCATGTCTCTGCTCCTGTGACGGCGGCGCAGTCTTCGCTTGACGACGGCGCTCTGGCCCAAAAAGTCAGCGCCATCATGGACGCTGCTGCGGCCGATCCAGCCTTCGGTGAGCTGCATGGAATTGTTAGCGATGCTACGACCGGCCAGAAGCTGTGGGGGATCAATGACACCGCGGTGGCCATGCCGGCGTCCAGCATGAAGATTCTCACTGCGTCTGCCGCACTGTTGGACTTAGGTGAAGATCATCGGGTTTCCACCCGTGTCTCCCGGGTCACGGGCACTAATGACATCGTTTTGCACGGCGGGGGTGACCCCACCTTAAGCAAGGACGGGGAAGGGTTCTTCCAGGACTCGGCTTCAATCGCTGAGTTGGCGAAAAAGATTTCCGTGGTCATTCCGGAGGGGGTCGGCAAGGTTTATCTCGACAACTCTCTATTCACCGAGAGTTTCCACGAGACCTGGGAGCGTGCGGGGCTGGAGGACGGCTACATCGCACCGGTGGAGTCGGTGATGATGGACGCCGGTCGTATCGATCCGACGAATGAAGAATCGCAGCGCAGCGCCACGCCCGCCGCGGATGCCGCTGATGCACTGGCCCAGGCGCTTGGTGCGGAAAACGGAGGCAGCCTGAGGGATGCGGCCAAGGATGGTCAGTCACTGCCTCTGGATCCAGACCCCGTCGCGCTCGTGCAGTCGGCCCCGCTGGTTACCCGTGTGCACGAGATGATGAACTACAGTGACAACGTGCTCGCCGAGTCCATTGCCCGTGAGGTGGCTATCTCTCGCGGCCTGCCGCCGACCTTTGAGGGGGCCGCACGTGCCGTGCGTGACGCTCTCTCGGAGCACGGTTTTCCTCTCGATGGCGCGGTGCTGTCGGACTCCAGCGGCCTGAGCACGGATAACCGTATTTCTCCGCAGCATCTCTCCGAGGTGCTCAATTCGGCCGCGGGTCCGGTGGAATCGGCCGAGCAGGGGGGACTGGCGGAGTCGCAGGAGTCGTCGGAAAGCACTGCGTTGCGGTTGCGCCCACTGTTGGATAGCTTGCCAGTGGCGGCGGTGTCCGGCACTCTGGCGACGCGCTTTGCTGGTCAGTCCGGGGCGGGCATCGTCCGTGCGAAGACAGGCACGCTGAATAAAGCCTCGGCGTTGGCGGGATATGTGGTGACGAAGTCGGGACAGGTACTGACGTTCGCACTGATTTCCAACGAGGCGAGCCTGTTGCCGGCAAGAGCTGCGTCCGATAAGGCAGCGAGCGCCCTTGCGGATATCTAAACTGAGATTCATTTGCCACTGAAAATAATTTGAGGAGATGAATCCGCAATGGCCTCTCACACTTCCGCGATTAGGAACTTGCCAACCGTTCACGAGATTGCCGCACAGGTTCGCGAGGGAAAGCTAAGCCCGGTGGACAGCGTGCAGCGCAGTCTCGACGCTATCGCCAGACTGGATGGAGGGATTCATGCCTTCCGTGAAGTGTGGACGGATAGGGCTCTGCAGGCTGCGCGGGAACTCGAGCAAAGCGAGAAACTCTCGGAGTTGCCGCTCGCAGGTGTGCCATTTGCGCTGAAGGAAAACACCGCTCTAGAGAACCCGTTTGTCCAGCAGTTGACTAGCGCCGGTGCAATCGCGGTGGGAACTACGGTGAATCCGCAGTTCTGTACGTGGGGGACGACGACGCTGCCGGGACTGGCCGTCGACAATCCGATTCTGCCGGGGCACACTCCCGGTGGGTCCTCCGGTGGATCCGCAGCGGCTGTCGCCGCTGGGATGGTTCCGTTTGCGCAGGGCAACGACGGCATGGGGTCACTTCGTATCCCTGCAGCGTGCTGCGGGCTATCGACTCTGAAGGCGACCCCGGGAACAATGCCGGGGCGCGTGGGCGGCAATGACTGGTACGGAATGTCTGTCCAAGGGGTGCTCACAGTCAATAACGATGACTTGCGCCTGATCACCAAGATCCTCACAAATGGCATAGTGGATGCGGAGGACCCGGCGAAGACCCTGCCTGAAAACTTCGCAGTCAGCGTGGACACCACTGCGCCCGTATTCGGTTTGAAGGCTGCACCGGAGTACGTCGATGCGGCGCAACAGGCGGCGAGAGTATTCGCGGACAAGGGCTTTGCCGTCTCGGAAAAGAACATGCCGTACCCGCTGAACCCACTGCCGATGCTCGCGCGCTGGACTGCGGGGGTGGCGGATCAGCTTCGCGACGAGCCGCGCCCTGATCACCTGGAGTGGCGCAATCGAGTCCACGCCGGCATTGGTCGCTTGCTGCGTTTCACAATCAATGGCCGCCAAGTGGCACGCGATGGCGCTCGCATCGAGCGTGAGCTACCGGGTGACACCATCTTGATTACCCCGGCTCTGGCCAAGAACCCACCGCGAATCCGCGCGTGGCATCGCATGCCCTGGATTGTGAACCTGCTGTCCAATCTGCGTTTCACTCCCTACGTCTCGACGTGGAATTACCTGGGATTCCCGGCTGGCATCGTTGTGGAACCGACCTCTGGGTTGCCGGTGCAACTGATTGCGCGCCCGACCCAGGAGCGAATTCTGCTTACCGCGATGGAAACCATCGCAAGTGGTGGGCGCGTTGGCTAGACCTTTTTGGCCGGACCGCAGCCCTCATTTCCTCATCATTCGGCAAGCTGTCCGCGCGATAGTGCAGCAGGTGGGGCAGGAATTGGGCAGCGGTGTCGTCATTGGGCTTTCCGGTGGTGCGGATTCGCTGGCCCTGACCGCCGGGGCCTGTGCGGAAGCTCTCGGGCCCAAGGGTGCGCTGGCCGGCCGCAAAGTCCACGCCGTCGTAGTTAATCATCAGCTTCAGCAGGGCTCTGCAAAAGTTGCCGAGCGCGCCGCCCACATTGCTCGGGGGATGGGGGCTACGGCCGAGGTTATCGCGGTCGATATCAACAACAATTCCGACCGTGGTCCCGAATATGAGGCGCGTTTGGCACGACACGCAGTGCTACGGGAGGTCGCCCAATCTCGAGGTGCGGCGCTGATGCTCGCCCACACCTTGGACGACCAGGCGGAAACAGTTTTGCTGCGGCTGGCCAGGGGAGGCGGTCCGCAAGCGCTGTCCGCCATCCGCGACAACCTCACGTGGTCTGACGGGACTCGGATTCTGCGCCCGCTGCTCGGTGTGCGACGCTCAGATACTCAGCTCTGCTGCGAAGAGCTGGGCTTGAAGGTGTGGCACGACCCGCACAACCATGACGACCATTACGCCCGCGTCCGGGTTCGAAAGACGATTTTGCCGCTGCTGGAGCAGGAGCTGGGTCCGGGAGTTGCGGAAAATCTCGCTAAGACTGCGGCGATTGCAGCAGTCGACAATGACTTTTTGGACGCTCACGCCGAGTCAGCTCTGCATGCGCTGCTGGGGGAGGAAGAGGCGTTGGCAAGCGGGAGTCTGTCTGTGCGAGGGGTGGCTGAGCTCGACGACGCCATCGCGGTGCGCGTCCTCGCACGTTGGTTGAGGCAGGCGGGTGCGGAGCCCAGCAGTAAACAGATCGGCATGGTGTTGGCGCTCGTGCACCGCTATCACGGCCAGGGCGAAGTGCCGGTGACCCGTGGTCGCGATGGTGCTGACAGAAATGCCAGGTTGGTCGTTGAGCGAAAAGATGGCACTCTACAATTGGTAATGAATCGTCCCGCGGTGCCTTAAGAAGGGTGCCGCAATCCAACTTCCGGCGGCTGAGAACAATCGGTTGCCATAGCTCTGAACTTGCACTGGGGCAGTTACGCTCCATCGACACGCCGCCATAGAAGTGCGGAAAGGAAATGCGATGCATGATGTGAAGGATTTCAACGTCCCCGCAAACCCCTACGGCGATGAGGTAGAGGCAGTTCTCATTGGCGAAGAGGAGCTGCATGCTCGCATTGACGAGATGGCGCATCGTGTGAATGAGAAGTACAAGGATGCCGACAGCGATCTGATTCTGGTCGCAGTGCTCAAGGGTGCGGTGTTCTTCCTGACTGACTTTGCTCGTCAGCTCAGCATTCCCAGCCAGATGGAGTTCATGGCGGTTTCCAGTTACGGAAACTCCACCTCGTCGTCAGGCGTGGTGCGTATTTTGAAGGACCTGGATCGAGATATTGAGGGACGCGATGTTGTGATCGTCGAGGACATCATTGACTCCGGCCTGACCCTGTCCTGGTTGATGAAGAACCTGCGCAACCGTAATCCGCGCTCCCTGGAGGTCATTACGCTGCTGCGTAAGCCGGAGGCTGTGCGCACCAGCCTGGATGTTGCGGATGTTGGCTTCGACATTCCGAACGAGTTCGTCATCGGTTACGGCCTGGATTACGCCGAACGTTACCGCGATTTGCCGTACGTCGGCACGCTTCACCCGCGCGTTTACCAGGGCTAGGTCTGTCTTCGGCGCTATTGCACAGTGCCGATGCTTGACGACGGGCATTGCGCGCGTACCTCCGGCAGTTCTAGCTGTCTTCTAGCGATGAAAAGTAGGAGTTGGAAACTTTTTTCGGTTGCGATGCGTTATGCCTACTGTGGGGTCAGGTGCCATGAGCCCTGGCCCCACGTTGTGTCATTGATGTGTCTTCGAGAAGAACTCGTTGATGCGTACAATTAATAAAAGCAACTAATAGATGTAGAGAGCGAAAAGCGAACCCACTGTATGGACAAGAAAAAGGTGTTCCGGTTTGCCACCGTTGCCGGCATCATCCTGATTATCCTCTTTGCTATTACTCAGCTGGCGGATGATTCCCGGGAATACCGCGAGGTGGATACGTCCGTTGCCCTGACCCAGTTGGATAAGGGCAATGTCACGGAAGCTCAGATCGACGATCGCGAACAGCGAATTCGCCTCACCCTGAAGAAGGGCGTGGAGGTCGAGGGCACTGAGGACGTCACGAAGGTGATGACCAAGTACCCAGCGCGTGCGACCGACCAAGTCTTTGACAAGGTCACCGCCGCCGAGGGCATGGAGAAGTTCGATACCAAGGTCACGCAGGATTCCTTCCTGATGTCCACCTTGGGCTTCCTGCTGCCGATGGTGATCTTCTTCTTCGTCATCATGTACTTCTTCAGCCGCATGCAAGGCGGCAAGAACGGCATGTTCGGCTTTGGTGGCAACCGCGCCAAGCTGCTGAACAAGGAGACCCCGACCAACACGTTCGAGGATGTTGCTGGTGCCGATGAGGCCGTCCAGGAGCTCGACGAGATTAGGGATTTCCTGCAGCACCCAGCTCGCTACGAGGAGCTCGGCGCGAAGATTCCGCGTGGTGTTTTGCTCTACGGTCCTCCAGGTACCGGTAAGACCTTGCTGGCCCGCGCCGTCGCTGGTGAGGCAGGAGTGCCTTTCTACACCATCTCGGGTTCGGACTTCGTTGAAATGTTCGTCGGTGTCGGTGCCTCTCGTGTCCGTGACCTGTTTAATCAGGCCAAGGAAAACAGCCCGTGCATTATCTTCATCGACGAGATCGACGCCGTCGGCCGCCAGCGTGGTGCCGGCATGGGCGGTGGTCATGATGAGCGTGAGCAAACCCTGAACCAGCTGCTGGTGGAGATGGATGGTTTTGGTGATCGTCAGGGTGTGATCATCATGGCTGCGACCAACCGTCCGGATATTCTCGACCCGGCGCTGCTGCGTCCGGGCCGTTTTGACCGACAGATTCCGGTGGGCGCACCAGACCTGAAGGGCCGCGAGGCAATTCTGAAGGTCCACGCCCGGAACAAGCCGCTTGGACCGGATGCGGATCTGACGTCGCTGGCGAAGCGCACCGCCGGTATGAGCGGTGCTGATCTGCAGAACGTGCTGAATGAAGCTGCGCTGCTGACCGCTCGCGTCAACGGCAACATCATTACTGCGGATGCGCTGGAAGAGGCAGTCGACCGAGTTATCGGCGGTCCGCGCCGTACCTCCAAGGTGATTTCCGAGCAGGAGAAGAAGGTCACCGCCTACCACGAGGGTGGCCACACCCTGGCTGCGTGGGCGCTGAAGGACATTGAGCGTGTTTACAAGGTCACCATCTTGGCTCGCGGTCGCACTGGTGGACATGCGCTGACCGTCCCCGAGGACGACAAGGGCATGTATAACCTGCCAGAGCTCTTTGCCCGTCTGGTCTTCGCCATGGGTGGTCGCGCTGCCGAGGAGCTGGTTTTCGGACTGCCGACTACCGGTGCTTCTGCCGATATTGAGCAGGCCACCAAGATTGCTCGCGCCATGGTGACCGAGTACGGCATGTCGCCGGAGCTCGGCCCGGTGAAGTACGGGGAGGAGCAGGGCGACCCGTTCGTTGGCCGCGGTGGCAGCGGCTCTCTGGACTACTCTCCGGAGGTGGCAGCAACCATTGATCAGCAGGTTCGTTTGCTGATCAATAAGGCTCATGACGAGGCCTACGCCATCTTGAAGGAAAACCGCGACACTCTCGATGTTCTGGCTGAGAAACTGCTGGAGAAGGAGACTCTGCGTCGTCCGGATCTGGAAGTTATCTTCACCGATGTCGTTCCCCGTGAGCGCCTGAACTTCTTCGATAGCGACACTAAGCACCCGGCCGATGGCCGCGAGCCGGTGAAGACACCGGTGGAGTTGGCAATCGAGCGCGGCGAGGAACCGCCGAAGCGTGTCAACATCTTCGCGCCGGTGCGCCGCCGCGAACCAGAGAACCAGGACGCGGGCAACAACGGCAATGGTCAGGGGCCGGCAGGCTCCGCTGGTGCCGGTAATGCTAGTGTCCCGGGTCTGCCGGGCGCCCAGCAGGACCGACCGAATGTTCCGGTTTACGGTGGCACCCCACCGCCGGCTGGTTGGACCGCTCCAGGTTGGCCGCCGAAGGATACCGGCAGCACGCACGGTTCGGCTCCCGCACCGGCACCGGCGCCTGCGCCGACTCCTCGCCCGGAGGGGCAGAACCAGCCGGGTTCGCAGGAAGGCCAGGGCAACGCGCGTGGCCAGCACCCGGGCACTGCTAACTACCCGGCAGGTGCGCCGGACTTCGGCTCGAAGGCAACCGGTACGGGTAGTAACGGTGGCAACGGCCCCGCGAATATCCCTGCCCCTCCGAAGATGCCGTGGGACAGGCAGGGCGGACGTCACCGCCAGGACAACTCTGGCAGCGATGCCACCCCGACTACGGTGATGCCGTCGGCAGGACAACAGCAGGAGCTGCGCGGATTCCGCCTGCCGGATAACGAGCAGCCGGAACACACAGAACGTCCGGAAAACCCGAAGAACGCCGACAATTCCGATGACAAGGGGGCACAGATGCACGATTCGGATAAGGACGGCGTCGTCAAGCGAAACGAAGACAACAGCGCCTGGCAGGACAAGCCGGACACCAACGAGGAGCGATAAGTACACATCATGGAGCGCGAATTCGATCAGGGGCGGGCCGAGGCTGCGGTTCGTGAACTGTTGATTGCCGTCGGTGAGGATCCCGACAGGGAAGGCCTGAAGGAGACACCGGCGCGAGTGGCGCGAGCCTACCGTGAGGTTTTCGCGGGCCTGTTTGAAGATCCGTCTGAGGTGCTGGCAAAGACCTTCAACGAGGATCATCAAGAACTCGTTTTGGTGAAGGACATCCCGATTTACTCCACCTGTGAGCACCATTTGGTGCCGTTCTTCGGCGTTGCCCACATTGGTTACATCCCGGGCAAGGACGGTCGTGTGACGGGCTTGTCCAAGCTCGCTCGTCTGGTCGATGGCTATGCGAAGCGCCCGCAGGTGCAGGAACGTCTGACCAGTCAGGTTGCGGATGCCTTGGTGGAGCGGCTGGATCCGGCCTCGGCGATCGTCGTCATTGAAGCGGAGCATCTCTGCATGGCCATGCGCGGTATCCGCAAGCCGGGTGCGCGCACGGTGACCTCAGCCGTCCGCGGTGGCTTCAAGACGGATGCCCGTTCGCGCGCAGAGGCAATGGCGCTCATCCGCAAGAGCTAACGCAACAGTTAAATGGTCGATTGGAAAGGCTGGACAACAAGGTGACTGAATCCCCCTTGCAAGCGCAGGCAGGACAGCAGGCGGAGATGGGTATCGAGAATCAGCTCTGCAAGGTGATGGGCATTGTCAACGTCACCGAGGACAGCTTTTCCGATGGCGGCCTGTACAAGACCTTCGACGCGGCGATTGCCCATGCGCACGAGCTGCTCGCTGAAGGCGCACATATTCTCGACATCGGTGGCGAGTCCACTCGCCCCGGCGCACACCGCGTTTCCGAGGATGAGGAAATTGCCCGGGTCGTGCCGGTGGTCCGTGAGCTCGCGGCAGACGGGCACCTGATCAGCGTCGATACTATGCGCGCAAGTGTCGCAGAGGCAGCAATCGCCGAGGGCGCGGTGTTCATCAACGATGTCTCTGGCGGTCTCGCAGACCCCAACATGTACGCAGTCTGCGCCGATGCCGATGTGCCCATCTGCCTGATGCACTGGAAGACCGATCGCTTCGGCTCCGCTTCTGGACGCGCCGAAACTCACCCGGACGGCATTGTCGCCGATGTCCGTGAGCACCTGCTTCAGCTTGTCGACGGTGCCATGGGCGCCGGCATCGTCGAGGAAAATATTGTCCTGGATCCAGGCCTGGGCTTTGCCAAAAACGCCGATGACAATTGGGCGCTCCTCCACGGCCTGCCGGAGCTTATTGACCTCGGTTTCCCCGTATTGGTCGGTGCCTCCCGCAAGCGTTTCGCCGCCGCCGTTGGCAGTGAGGCTCGCGCGCCAAAGCAGGCTGATGCTGCGACTACCGCAATTTCCGCGCTGTCCGCAGCGGCGGGCGCATGGGCGGTTCGAGTTCACAATGTGGCCGACAACCTCGACGCAGTGCGGGTGGCGCAGGCATGGAACCTTGGCCGCTCACTGACCGGTTACACCGCGGCCGGCGACTATCCGGAAGGTGGCTCTAACCGCGCTGCACAGCACGATGAGTCTCCTGCTGAATCGCCAGCCGAGGCGGCTCTGGAAGGAGACGAGTAGAAACAGTGGCTGATCGCATTGAACTCAAAGGTCTGAAAGCCCGCGGCTACCACGGCTGTCTCGACTTCGAGCGCCGCGATGGCCAGGACTTCATCTGTGATGTCACCCTGTGGTTGGATTTCTCCGGTGCCGCTGCCAGCGACGAGCTGGACGACACCGTCAACTACGCCGACATCGCAGCCACAGCGCACGGAATTTTGACCGGCACTCCGCGCAACCTCATCGAAACCGTCGCGACCGAGATTGCCGAAGCAGTGCTTGCCGACGACGATGGCCGCGCCGAACGCGGATTGTCCCCACTGTTACATGCGGTGGAAGTAACCATTCACAAACCGCATGCGCCCATTCCGCTCGACTTTGATGACGCTGCGGTAACAGCCCGCCGTTCGCGGAAGAAGCGGTTGGCATGATTCGCGCCGTTCTTTCTATCGGCGCGAACATGGACCGCGCGCGAGAAAACCTAACTGGTGTGCAGGCCTTCTTCGCCGATGAATTGGTCGCAGCCTCAAAAATTTATGCCACCCCACCTTGGGGTGGGGTAGAGCAGGGTGACTTCCTCAATGCCGTGCTCATTGTCGATACGTCCCGGACACCAATGGAGCTGCTGGAAGCTGGTTGGAAACTGGAAAATGACGCTGGTCGAGTGCGCGAAATTCACTGGGGACCACGGGCGCTCGACGTGGACATTGTGCAGGTCACTGACAAGGACACCGGCGAGGAGATCATCTCTGACGATTCGACTCTGACCCTGCCGCATCCGTGGGCAACCGAGCGTGCCTTTGTACTGGTGCCGTGGCTCGATGCCGACCCGGATGCCGAATTGGGGGGAGTTCGGGTCGCGGCACTCGTCGATAAGCTGGCACCTGAAGACGTAAACGCAGTGCGTCTAGCAGACAGCGCGGATGGAGAAGAGGCCTAGAGATGAAACCGACCTCACCGATTACGTTGGCTGCATCTGCGCTGGTTCTCGCACTGGCGTCATGGATGATCGTGGCACAGTTTTTCGGTGCGCTCGGGCCACGAAGTTGGTGGGACCTGGGGTTTCCCTGGTTGCTCACAGCTGTCTGTGTGGCGGCAGCGCGGTGGATTAAGTCGGTGCTGAAAGAGGGGAAGGTCGGGCAGGATCGCAGCCAGGTGCAGCCGTTAACGTTGTCGCGATGGCTGGTGGTCGGTACGGCATCCGCGTGGTTGGGTGCGATTCTCGGAGGACTGTACGCCGGTGGCGTGCTGTGGGCCTTGCCGAAGTGGACGGAGCTTGCGGCCGCACAGGCCGACGGGCCGATCATGATTGTCGGCACAGTATCCGGCATTGTGCTCGCTGCGGCGGGGCTGTGGCTGGAAAAAGTTTGCCAATTGCCAACTGATGGCGAAAATTCTTCGCCTCCTAGCGGGGAAATGGGAACTAACTCGGTAGGGTGGGAGTTATGACTGACCTCTCCAACGCCGGTAATGACCCGAAGCGCTCGGGTGATGCCGCATATTTTCAGGGCGACGCGGCAGCTACTTCGTCGGATATGGCCGAGTCTCCGTCTCCGTCGCCTTCTTCGGCTTTCGAAAGCTACTCCGCTGGGGCTAACTCCGGGGCTGATGCGGCATATGCAGATGAGCAGAGCAATGATGTGACGAAATTCAGTTCTACCGATGGTATGACGGAGAAAACCGCCGTCATTCTCATGGTTGTGCTGCTGGTGCTCGCGGTGATTGCCAGTATCGTCATGCTCTTTGCCTCCTCTGCCGGGTGGATGAAGGTTGCCGTGCTGCTGGCGTTGTGGTCGGCAGTTATCGGGGCTGTGCTGGTGACTCGATACCGCAAGACCATTGCGCTGGAGCGCAAGCGGTTGGAGACAATCGAGGAACTGCACAAGGTGGAGCTTGACCGCGAGCTGGCTACTCACCGTGAGCAGGAGCTGATTCTCGAGCAGAACTACTTGGATTCGCTTGAGGGTAACAACGATGACAACATTGCGGCGCTGCGCGCTGAGGTCTTTGCACTGCGTGCCCAGCTTGCTGAGTTCATGGGGGAGGATTTCGACGACGAGCAGGTTGCTCTTCGCGCCCAGGCCGAGCGTCTGCGTGAGCTCGACTCGCCACAGCAGGCCTCGCCGATGAAGGATCCGACCGGTCACGACCGGCCGACACCACGCGCGACTTCCCACCGCGCTGAGATGACCGCTAACGGCACTGTTGGCGTTCATACCCAGCACGGCGGCACGGGCTCCGCTTCCTCCGCTTCGCCGGTTGAAGACGCCGAGGCCACCGACATGCGCCGTACATTCTCGCCGTCTGGCCAGCCGGTTGACGTCCACGAAGTCGCCGATTCCAAGGATGACGAAGCCGTTTCCAAGGAGAAGTTCTCCACTAACTCTTTCCGCGCCATCAACTGGCAGGAAACCCCGGCCGAGGACGCCGCAGAGGATGATTCTCAGGGCGGTGCTCACGAGGCACACGGTGCACGGCACCCATTCGCTGCGCCGGAATCGGACGATGCCTCGGACTCTCCGACTCGCCAGCTGCAGGCCATTCGCGATGAGGACCTCGCAGAAGAGCCAGCTCAGAAACCGGCTCAGGCTCCTGAGCAGGAGCCTGCAAGCCACGGTCGGCGCCGTGCTGAGGACAACAAGGGCAGCCTGACGGTTGCCGAGCTGATGGCGCAGATGCGCAAGAAGAGGGAGCAGCGCGAGGACGAAGAGGCCTAGTCGCTTACCGAGTATGCGCGGCCTACTCACTGCACATAGCTGGTTTGGTCTAACCTAGTCAGTCATGACGCAAAGCCAGCATGATTCCCATCCCCATCGGACAACCGCTCCGCGGTTGGCGGTGGGGATTATTTCTGCCGGAAAAGTCGGGGTCGCGCTCGGCCAGGCGTTAGAGCACTGTGGGCATCGTGTCACTCACGTGGTCGCGCGCTCACCAGAATCTGTCACACGAGCGCATCTACGTCTCCCGAACGCACAGGTTAGTAGCATTGCCGACACAGCTTCCACCTGCGAGCTCATCGTCATCGCCGTGCCGGATCGCGCCATCGCAGAGGTCGCGGAGGAAGTCGCCCGCCATGTCGGCCCCGGACGCATCGTCATGCATACTTCTGGTTCCCTCGGGCGTGCCGTGCTCGATCCGGTCGCACTCACCGGCGCGCTGACCATCGCCGCCCATCCCGCAATGACATTCGCAGGGCTTGACGACGACTCCGAGCTCCTGACCGGCTGTCCATGGGGCATCACTGTTGGGGATGAGCTCGCGAAAACAGTCAGTGAACTGCTCATTGGTGAACTCGGCGGTCGTCCGGTGTTCATCAACGAACGTCACCGCGGTCTCTATCACGCGGCTATGGCCCATGGCTCAAACGGTCTGGGCGCAGTTGTGGTCGATGCAGTAGAAATGCTGGCAACCACTATCGGCGGAGATACAGCAGCCGAAGACACCGACCTAGCTGAGCTGCGTCGAGGCCAGGCCGCCGAGCTGCTCCGCCCACTGCTGGAAGCTTCATTGGACAATGCCTTGAGGTGGGGTTCCCGGGGGCTGACTGGCCCGGTGACGCGGGACGACCTTGGGACCGTCGTCAAGCACGAACGTGAAATTGAAGCGGTGGCACCGGAAATGGGAACCGCCTACCTGGCCCTTGCCGAGCGCATCGCCGAGCTGCGCGGCGCCAACGAGGTTTTGCGGTACCTACGCCGATGAGCTGAGCGGACTGGCTGTTCTGGTCATCCGGGATGTGGCGTAAGGTATTGCCGTCGGGCGAAAAGTTTGGTCCGGTAGATCTGAACGCGGAGGAAACATGACGGGTTATACCGCCGGAGAGACAACTGTTCACAAGACTATTGCGGGAATCGCGCAGGTCACCCGTGCGTTGCGGAAGACCGGGCGGCCGGTGGTGCTCGTACCTACGATGGGTGCGCTACACCAGGGGCACCTTGAACTAGTACAGGCCGCGAAGACGCTGCCGCGCGCTGTTGTGGTGGTGTCGATTTTCGTCAATCCGCTGCAGTTCGGTGAGGGGGAGGACTTTGACGCCTACCCGCGGACTCTGGAGGAAGACGTTGAGAAGCTCCGCGCTGTCGGTGCTGAGCTGGTCTTTGCGCCGAACGCGAAGGAGATGTACCCCAACGGTTTCCGCACGACGGTGCAGCCGGGGCCGCTGGCTTCGGAGCTCGAAGGTGCTACTCGCCCGGGGCACTTTGCCGGTGCGTTGACGGTGGTCAACAAGCTTTTCAACATCACCAACTGCACTGATGCCGTTTTTGGTGAGAAGGACTACCAGCAGCTGTGCCTGATGCAGCAGATGGTCACTGACCTGAATATGCCGGTGCAGTTGCACGGTGTACCGGTGATTCGCGAGGCCGACGGGTTGGCTATGAGCTCCCGCAACCGCTATCTGTCCGAGGAGCAGCGCAATCTCGCAGTAACCCTGTCCGCTGCGCTGACTGCCGGTGCTTTTGTCGCGGACCGTGGTGCGGATGCTGTGCTGGAAACCGCGCGTGGTGTGCTCGCCAGCCAGCCTGAAGTCGAGTTGGATTACTTGGAGCTGCGTGACGCTGCGCTCGCCCCGCTTTCCGACGAGGCGTTGCGCGGCGACGGCCAGGAGACTGAAGCTCGCCTGCTGGTTGCTGCGAAGGTCGGCACTACTCGTCTCATTGATAATGTTGGCTTGATTCTGGGTGCGCCGCGCCCGGATTCGGTAAACGGTTTCGGGCAGCTCGGGCAGAAGGACGCCGAAATTGCGTCGGCGGCTCTGTCGGCGGCGGGGCTGGACGGCGAATTGACTGAGGAAGAGGCCGCTGAGTTGGCTGAGCTGCAGGAAAAGGTTCGTGCTGCTCGAGATGCTCGTCTGAAAGATGAGTCCAGCAGAGAAACTCTGAAGAACGCTGGCTTTGGCGTTGAGCAGGACAGCGAGTAGGACGGCTTTTAGAAGTAGTTTCTCGTGGCTGGGAAGTTGTCGTATTATAGTGTGCCGACTAATAACCTGCCACGCTAAGGGGTGCCGCGGTAGGCAAGCATCCAGGGGACAAATCCAGGAAGGGACCTACCTTTTTCATGTTTCGCACTATGTTGAAGTCCAAGATTCACCGCGCCACGGTGACTCAGGCTGATCTTCACTACGTTGGATCGTGCACGATTGACGCTGATTTGATGGAAGCGGCCGACCTGCTTGAAGGTGAAGCCGTCGACATCGTCGATATCAATAATGGCAACCGGCTTACTACTTACTGCATTACCGGAGAGCGCGGCTCGGGCATCATTTCCATCAATGGTGCCGCCGCTCGTCTGATATCGCCGGGTGATCTGGTTATTATCATCGGCTACGGAATGATGGATGACGCTGAGGCGCGTACGTACAAGCCGAATGTCATCTTCGTCGATGAGGACAACAAGATTCTGGAAAGTGGCAACGACCCGGCGGATGTGCCGGAGGGTTCTGATTTGAAGAATCCGCGTAGCCCGGAGAACCAGGGCTAGTCCACGTAGCCCGCAGAGCTGGGGCTCGACTGCGTAGTTGGAGAGAAGAGTCGAGCCGGAGAATCACAACACCAGGGTGTTCACTTTGCGTTAAAGCGCAAGTCATTAGACCGTCAGCTAAAGCTCATTGGCGAGTTGATTTTTAGAAACCGAAAGGTAACGCAACGTCCTTAGCTTCTTAGAGGATCTAAAAGTTTTAGTTTTCCATTTCCTCACCTAGTCGAAGCTATACAAAGGCGGTCTCCCCGTGGTTCGTATTGGCAAGAATCTGCTGACAAATCCTTTTGCTACCTCTCGCAGCTCTCTGACCTGCACTTACAAGTGTGGTAATGCTTGTGCTGACGATGCTCCGAACGAGTTCTCGGACAACCAGTACTTCGGTGATGTTGCGAAGGAGGCGTTCTCCCAGCGCGCATTCTCCCGTCGCGCGGCACTGAAGGTCACTGGTGCTAGTGCTCTTGCGGTCGGCGGTGGCGCCGTGCTGGCCGCTTGCTCCTCTGATGATTCGGGCAGCGCCGCAGGTGGCTCCGACGCCTCCGGTACCGCTGCTGCCGGTGACGGTAGCAAGGGCGAATCGCCGGAGGGTATGCGTTTCGACGCCGTCAAGCCGAACACGGAAGACGCAGTCGTTATCCCGGACGGCTACGAGCAGAATGTTCTGATTCGCTGGGGCGACCCAATCCACGAGGGTGGCCCGGAGTTCGACTTTGACAAGCAGACTCCGGAAAACCAGCTGAAGCAGTTCGGCTTCAACAATGACTTCGCTGGCCTGATTAAGGCTGAAGACGGCACACTGCTGTACGTCTGCTCGCACGAGTACACCACCGAGCCGATGATGTTCCGTGCTTACAAGAAAGAAGATGCTACTAAGGAGCAGGTCGACATCGGACTGGCTGCCCACGGCCAGACCATCCTTGCTGTGGAAGAGGATGACAAGGGATTCCTGAAGCCAATTCTCAGCGACAAGCGTAACCGTCGCATTACTGGCTTCACCGAGTTCACAGTCGACGGCCCGGCTGCTGGTCATGATCTGCTGAAGACCAAGGCTGACCCGACCGGTATGAAGGTCGAGGGAACTTTGAACAACTGCTCCGGTGGTGTTACTCCGTGGGGTACCTACCTGTCCGGTGAGGAGAACGTTGACCAGTACTTCGGCAACGTTGGCAAGCTCGACGACGAAGAAGCTGTTAAGAAGCTCAAGCGCTACTCGGTCAAGAATGAAGAGCTGTCCGACCGCGCGTGGGAGAAGTACTACGACCGCTTCGATGTCTCCAAGGAGCCGAACGAGCCGAACCGCTTCTTCTGGCTGGTAGAGATTGACCCATCTGACCCGAACTCCACCCCGGTCAAGCACACCGCACTGGGCCGTTTCAAGCATGAAGCCGGTCAGATCTACGTCACCGACGACGGCACGGTCGTGTGCTACTCCGGCGACGACGAGCGTTTCGAATACATCTACAAGTTCGTCTCCTCCCGCAAAATTAAGGAGGGGGACCTCAAGCACAACATGGGCATTCTGTCCGAGGGCACGCTCTACGTCGGTAAGTTCAACGGTAATTCCGAGTCCGAGATTGACGGCTCCGGTGAGCTGCCGAAGGACGGCCGTTTCGACGGTGACATTGAGTGGCTTCCGCTGATGACCGCCAAGGCAGACGGCAAGCACGAGTCCCACGTTGATGGCATGACCGCCGAAGAGGTTTGCATCTACACCCGCATCGCCGGTGACAAGGTCGGTGCGACCCGTATGGACCGCCCGGAGGATATCGAGCCGTCTCCGAAGACCGGTAAGATCTACGCGGCGCTGACCAACAACAAGTACCGCGGTAAGGCTGGCGCGAAGGACGACAAGGGCAAGGAACGCAAGGATGGTGCAGGGCGCCCGCTTGCCGACGCCGTCGAGGTCGCACCAATCACCGAGAACAAGAATGGCCTTGTTCTGGAGATGGAAGATGACCACGCCGGTACCAAGGGCAAGTGGAACCTTCTGCTGGTCTGTGGTGACCCGAACGAGGCTTACACCTACTTCGGTGGCTTCGACAAGGAATCGGTCTCGCCAATTTCCTGCCCGGACAACGTCGCCTTTGACGAGTACGGCAACCTGTGGGTTTCCACCGACGGCAACGCGCTGGACTCCAACGACGGCCTTTTCGCCGTTGCCGTCGAAGGCGAGCGTCGTGGTGAGACCAAGTGCTTCCTGACTGTTCCGGTTGCTGCAGAGACCTGTGGTCCGCAGATCTTCTCCAACCGCGTGATGGTCAACGTCCAGCACCCGGGCGAAATCGAGACGGATCAGGGTCATCCAGTCGGCGACAACCCGGACCCGACCACCAACCCGACCTCGCACTGGCCGGACGGCGGCAAGGAGCAGCCACGCCCGGCCGTCGTTCAGGTTGTACGCACTGATGGCAAGAAGATTGGCGTCTAAAGGGCACTCAACTAGCAGGTCGGCGGTGTAGTCGGCTAACCTTTATAGCCGTGACTGACGCGAAGAAGACCCCTGAAAACACCGCCACCGTTCCTGAGCAGCTGCGCATTCGCCGCGAGAAGCGTGACCGCCTGCTCGAGGCTGGAATTCAGCCGTACCCGGTTGAGGTTCCCCGTACTCACTCTCTCAAGGATGTCCGTGAAGAGTGGGGCCACCTCGAGGCTGGCGAGGAGACTCAGGATGTCGTGACCGTCATTGGTCGTGTCATGTTTATTCGTAACACCGGCAAGCTCTGCTTTGCCGCTCTGCAGGAGGGTGACGGCACGACCCTGCAGGCCATGCTTTCCAAGGCTGAGGTCGGCGAGGACGCCCTGGCTGCTTGGAAGTCGGACGTAGATATGGGCGACTTCGTCCTCATTACTGGCCGCGTAATTTCTTCGCGCCGCGGCGAGTTGTCTGTGATGGCTACCGAGTGGCAGATGGCCTCGAAGGCTCTGCGTCCGCTGCCGGTGTCGTTCGCTGATCTGTCCGAGGACAGCCGCGTGCGTCACCGCTACACGGACCTGATTATGCGTGAGCAGGCTCGTACTAACGCACTGACTCGCATCAAGGTCATCCGCGAGCTGCGCCACGCACTTGAGCGTCGCGGTTTCCTCGAGGTCGAAACCCCGATGCTGCAGACTCTGCACGGCGGTGCAGCTGCACGTCCGTTCGTGACTCATTCCAACGCTTTGGACATCGATCTCTACCTGCGTATCGCGCCGGAGCTTTTCCTCAAGCGCTGCGTCGTCGGCGGTATGGAGCGAGTCTTTGAGATCAACCGTAACTTCCGCAACGAGGGTATCGACTCCTCGCACAGCCCGGAGTTCGCGATGCTGGAGTACTACGAGGCATTCGGCACCTACGATGACTCCGCCCGCACCGTCCGCGAGGTCATTCAGGAAATCTGCGTCGCGGTCTTCGGTTCGACGACTGTTACGCTTGCCGACGGTACGGAGTTCGACTTTGGCGGCGAGTGGAAGCAGATTGAGATGTACCCGTCGCTGAACGAGGCACTTGCTCGCAAGTTCCCTGGTCAGCCGGAAGTCACTATTGACTCGACCGTCGAGGAGCTCAAGGCAATCGCCGATGTGATTGGCCTTGAGGTTCCGGAGAAGGGCGGCTGGGGCCACGGCAAGCTGGTTGAGGAAATCTGGGAGCTGCTCTGTGAAGACCAGCTCGACGGTCCTATCTTTGTCCGCGACTTCCCGGTCGAGACCTCTCCGCTGACTCGTCAGCACCGCTCCAAGCCTGGCGTGACCGAGAAGTGGGATCTTTACGTCCGTGGCTTCGAGCTGGCTACCGGCTACTCCGAGCTGGTTGACCCGGTTGTCCAGCGTGAGCGCTTTGAGGATCAGGCGCGACTGGCCGCTGGCGGCGACGACGAGGCCATGGTTCTGGATGAGGACTTCCTGCACGCAATGGAGCAGGGCATGCCGCCGACGACCGGTGTGGGCATGGGCATTGACCGCCTGCTGATGGCCCTGACCGGCCTTGGCATTCGCGAAACCGTGCTGTTCCCGATCGTGAAGCCGGAAGCGTAAGCGACTGAATTCATGTGTAGTTATCCCGGTGTTATCACCGGGATTATTTTTATCCCGTAATTTCTTCACCCGTGAATTCGGTAAATGGGAATAAGAAAATTGATCGGCGATCCGTATTGCGCTTGGGAGCAGTAGCGGGTGCGGGGGCTGTAGCGGTTGCCGTCAATAGCGTCGGGACGCGAGCAGTTGCATCGGCGGCCCCGAACCAGTCGCCGTTTCCATTCACCGGGTTGACCAGCGGCCTTGTTGTGACGGACCTGGAAGTCGTGACCGTGACCGATACGTCGGTGACATTTTCGTGGGCGACGTATGCAGGCCCACATCCAGCGTGGGGGAAGCTGGCTCCACTGGCGCCGGCCGACACTGAAGTTGCGCTAGTGCCAGTCGATGCCGATGAGGGCGGCGAGCTACCCGTGGTACATAAGGACGAGACGCAGGTTGGCTACCACTTTGTGACCGTCGATAAGCTGCGCCCTGGAACCACGTACCGTTTCGAATGTCGATCGAATGGACTGGTCGCCGAGCCGGGATTAATTACCCGAAACCTCCCCAATGCACCCGAGCAAACTGGACAGTTCACGACGTTGGTCGCTCCGGAAGGGGAGTACCTGACCACGATTGCCATCCTTAATGACGCGCATATTGGCGAAAATGGGCACGGTATTATCACCGGCGATTTCCCCGCTCCTATCTTTTCTGAACCGGGTGCCGCGCCGTATCCCGAGGTCATGCTGACGGCTGCGCTCGCCGAGCTGCGGGGGATGGGGATTGAAAAGGTTTTCGTCAACGGTGATGCCACGTCGGAAGCACGTCCGGCGGAGGTGCGTCGATTTGCCGAGATTATGAATACTTTTGGTGCTCAGGAGCGGCAGTGGTTTGTCACCCGCGGCAATCATGATCGTCCGCATAAGCCGGATGCCGATCCATCTGCTGGCTACGACGAATTCCCGGTTTTGGAGGGTACCGAGAATCATCGCGATCCCTTCGGTGTTCTCCTGGGGCGTCCGCGGCAGGAACTGTGGGTCACTCAGCAGGGGCCGGTCCGTGTCATAGGGCTGGATTCATCGAAGTTGGATGAGTCCGGCGGCGAAATTAGCCCGGAACAGTTCGATGCACTGGAGCGGGAATTGCAGCGTGACCCCAGTAAGCCGACAGTTGTGCTGGCTCATCATCCAATTACCTCCGAGGCTGGTTGGACACATGCTGCCGGGCCCACCTTCATTCTCAACAGCGCTGATGCACGACGCTTGCAGCAGATGCTTAACGACGCTCCGGGTGTATTCTTCGCGGGGGCAGGTCACACCCACCGTGCAAAGCGTACTCGCGGTGATGTTGGGGCCGGCGTTGATTATTTGGAGACCGGCGCGTGCAAAGCATACCCCGGTGGCTACACACTGCTGCATGTCTACTCCGGTGGCTACCAGGTTAACTTTCACCGTTTGAGCAGCGAAGATGCGCTTGCGTGGACTGCGCGTGCCCGTTGGGCGATGTACGGTTTCGAGCCCGAGGCTCTGCTTGGTGAGCTCTCTGATCGCAACTACGTTGTTAACCGCGTTATCGCCTGACAAGTTAGAAGCCTGAAAGTTTTCTGTTACTTGGCAATGTTTTTTCAATTCTTGTGACAACGGTCACGTGATTGTTTTATTGTTATGCCAGTAATAGTTCTGACTCGAAAGGCCATGATCACATGAGCGAGAAGAAGAACCGCGAAGATTCGACTGTCGGCCGCAATAACCCTGGTCGCGACGCTATCGGAGCGGCAATGCGGTTCATCACGTCGATTACTGGTTCGGACTTCGCCCAGAAGTACGACCTTCAGCCAAAGATCGACCGCGTGGTGTACCAGTCCACCAAGTCCGGTTTTAAGACCCTTGGTGCCGCGAACCGTCAGTTTAAGAAGATTTCCGGTTCCGGTAAGCCGGAGCGTCCGGCTGAGGAAGCCCAGGCTGCACAGGAGGCCGCAGCCGAGGAGAAGGCAAAGAAGCTCTTCGACCTCACCCCGACCGAGGATCAGCAGATGATCGTCGAGACGGTTAAGGAATTCGCTGAGTCTCGTCTGCGCGAGGTTGCTTATAAGTCCGACCACGAGGCAACTCCGCCGGAGAACCTCGTCTCTGAGGCTTCTGAGCTGGGCGTCACTATGATCAACGTCCCGGAGGCTTTCGAGGGCATCGCTACCGGCGAGGACGTCACCACCAACGCGCTGGTCGCGGAGGCTCTGTCCTACGGTGACATGGGTCTGGCTCTGGCAGTGCTGGCTCCGGCCGGTGTCGCTGCCACCCTGACCGCTCACGGCTCCGACTCGCAGCAGAAGACCTACCTGCCGGCATTCGCTGGCGAGAACGTCCCGGCTGCCGCTGTTGTGCTCGCAGAGCCGCGCCCGCTTTTCGACGCACGCAAGCCTGAAACCACCGCAAAGCGCGAGGGCGATTCGCTGGTCCTCAACGGTGTTAAGTCCTTCGTTCCGAACGCCGGCGCAGCTGAGCTGTTCATCATCGGTGTTGAGCTCGAGGGTAAGCCGGCTCTGGTTATCGTTGAGTCCGACACTGAGGGGCTCCACGTTGAGGCTGACCCGTCCATGGGTCTGCGCGGTGCCGCAATGGGGCGCGTCATCCTGAAGGACGTCAAGGTTCCGGCTGAGAACATTCTCGGCGGCGCTAGCACCTCGGCTGCAGATCGTGAAGAGGCATACCTCGACATTCTGCGTCGTTCCCGCCTCGGCTGGGCAGCTCTTGCAATGGGTACTTCTCAGGCAGTTCTCGACTACGTCATTCCTTACGTCAACGAGCGTCAGGCATTCGGCGAGCCGATTTCCCACCGCCAGGCAGTGGCCTTCATGGTCGCCGACATCAAGATTGAGCTCGATGGTCTCCGCATGATCACCCTCCGCGGTGCTTCCCGCGCTGACCAGGGTCGCGGCTTCGCTCGCGAGGCAGCTCTGGCTAAGACCTTCGCCACTGAAAAGGGTATGAAGATTGGTTCCGACGGTGTGCAGCTGCTCGGCGGACACGGCTTCACCAAGGAGCACCCGGTTGAGCGTTGGTACCGTGACCTCCGCGCAATTGGTGTCGCCGAAGGCATCGTCGTTCTGTAAACCGCTAGATACTTCAGCCGAAAAGAATTAAGAGGAAAGAAAATGATTAACCTCGAACTGCCGAAGTTCCTCAAGGCGGGCGCGTCCCAGTCGCATCAGGCCGCCGCTGAGATCTTCCGACCGATTTCCCGTAAGTACGATCTCGCTGAGCACGAGTACCCGAAGGAACTCGACACCCTTGCCTCCATGATGGACGGCATGGCAGATGGTGGCCGTGGCTTCTCCGGTGCTTCTGGTGGACGTGGCGACGATAAGAAGCCGAAGCGCACCGGTGTAAAGAACGGTGGCAACATGGCTTCGCTGCTCAACGTTATTGAGACCTGCTGGGGTGACGTGGGTCTGACCCTGTCTCTGCCGTACCAGGGTCTGGGTAACGCAGCCATCGCAGCTGTTGCTACTGATGAGCAGCTGGAGGCTTTCGGTAAGACCTGGGCTTCCATGGCAATTACCGAGCCGTCCTTTGGTTCTGACTCCTCCGCAGTTTCCACCACCGCCAAGCTCGATGGTGATGAGTACGTCATCAACGGTGAGAAGATCTTCGTCACTGCTGGTGAGCGTTCCGACTCCGTCGTTGTGTGGGCGACCCTGGACAAGTCCAAGGGCCGTGCTGCCATCAAATCCTTCCTGGTGAAGAAGGGCACTCCGGGCTTCACCGTGGAGCGTCTGGAAGAGAAGCTGGGTATTCGTTCCTCGGATACTGCAGTGCTCCGCCTGGACAACGTCCGCGTTCCGAAGGAGAACCTGCTGGGTTCCCCGGACATTGATGTTAAGAAGTCCTTCGCCGGCGCAATGGCGACCTTCGACAACACTCGTCCGCTGGTTGCGGGTATGGCCATCGGTGTCTCCCGTGCTTCGCTGGAAGAGCTGCGTCGCATCCTGGAAGAGGCTGGCATCGAGATTGACTACGATGCACCGGCACACACCCAGAGCGCTGCTGCAGCTGAGTACCTGAAGCTGGAGTCCGATTGGGAGGCTGCATACCTCCTGGCTCTGCGCGCTGCGTGGATGGCTGACAACAAGCAGCCGAACACTCTGGAAGCTTCCGAGTGTAAGGCCAAGGCCGGCCGTGCAGGCACCGAGATTTGCCTCCGTGCCGTTCAGCTGGCAGGTACCTTCGGTTACTCTGAGCGTAACCTGCTGGAGAAGTGGTCCCGCGACGTCAAGATCCTGGACATCTTCGAAGGTACCCAGCAGATTCAGCAGCTGGTCGTTGCTCGCCGCACCCTGGGCCTGTCCTCCAAGGAACTGAAGTAGTTACAGTTTCAGAGCAATCTACATACTGGTGAGCCGGTAAAAGCTCACAAAGATGCTCAAGCCACATTTTCCTAAAACACCGTCCTGCCATGACTTGGTAGGCGGTGTTTTATTTTGCGCTGTTTTGGCCGTGTGTCTCTTGTCGTTGCGTTCCTATTTTTCTGAGATTAGAGGGAGAGTTCATCTAATTTTCATCTTTAGGTTCTAGGCTTATTTGCCATGAGCATTTCCCGCCGGGCCTACCTCTCTGTTGCAACTCTTGCTGCAAGTTCAATGGCCGTCGCGAAAACCTCGGGAGCGTACGGCCTTGAGTACGTCACGTCGGGTCTGGGGCTTACCCAGTCGGATTCCAAGTCGTGGCAGGTACTGGCTAGCGACTTGGAGGTCATCACTGTCACAGACACGTCAGTGGCATTTACATGGGCAACATATGCTCCGGGAGTGCAGACAGCGTATGGCTTCATTAAGCCGACCGTTCCTTCGGATGAGCGGGTGCTGCTTGGTCCTGCGGATTCAACGCAGTTAGAGCTCGTGCACGAGGGGTACTCAGAGTCGGGCTACCACCATGTGGTCATTGACGGGTTGGAGCCGGGACGGGAGTACCGCTTTGAGTGCTGGTCACACAACTGTCGCGCGGTTCCGTCGCTGAATATCACCATGAGCAAGACGGCGCCGGAGAAGACAGGCGTCGTAAGTACTCTGCCAGCGTTGGCGGGTGCACATTTGGCGACGTTCGCGCTGACGAATGACACACACATTGGTAAGCCCAATCATGACGGCATTCGCATTGGCAACCTCGGTCTTTCCTCCGATCCGGGAGAGCAGCCTTTCGCCTCTATGCAATTGCAGGGTCTGGTGGACACGGTAAAGGCTGCCGGGTTAGACACTCTCGTCGTCAATGGCGATTGCACGGATAGCAACCGTCCTGAGGAGTATGACGAGCTCATCAGGGTTTTGGATACTTTCGGTGAGTTTGGGAAAAACTGGTTTGTCACCCGTGGTAATCACGATGTGCACCCGCCCGGACTGCCCAATATCAATGGTTTCCGGGGACGCGGAATCCGCAAGGGCAAGACCGCGGTTCCAGATTACTTCAGCCAGCGTCTTGTGCCGACGCAGCAGCACTGGTCGACTCGCGTCGGCGAAGTGCGTCTCATCGGTGTTGATACTGCCGAATTTGGTTATGCAGGTGGGCGTATTAATGAGCGCCAGATGCGTGCATTGCGTGCTGAACTAGCAGAGGATCCAGAGCGTCCGACAATTTTGTTTGCGCACCACCCGTTTACTCAGGATGCGGTGCGTTCGCATTTCGGTGGTGAGGCATTCATGGTCGAGGCTCAGCAGGCCAAGATTTTCCAGGAGATCCTGGCTGCCACGCCGGGTGCCAAAGGTGTGTTCGCTGGTCATACGCACCGCAGCCGTCGTGGTATCGCTGACTATGGGGATACGGACTTCTGTGAGCGGGGTGCTGCACTTGGCTATCCGGGTGGATACACGCAGATTCGAGTCCACACTGACGGTTACCAGATCAGCTACCACCGCACCACAACACCGCAGTCGCTGGCCTGGTCAACGAAGACTCGTTGGTCGATGTTCGGGTTGGAGCCAGAGTTTATGCTGGGAAAGATCTCCGATCGGAACTACGTCAATTTCTTCAAGAACAAAGTGCCGCTCTGAGCTAGTGCTAGCTTCTAGCAGGGTACGCTGGGCAACGCATAGTGTTAATGGAAAATACGTAGTGGCAAGTTCCGCTGTGGGCGAAGTCGCAAGCCGCCACGTTATTGGCCGAGTACAAGTGTGGCTCTGAAGTAATAAGGAATTTAGCGATGACCGACCAGTACAACCCGCGTTCGTCCTCCCCGCAGGATTGGGAGCAGGACGGTTATGCAACATCTGCCTGGGAGCAGCCGCAGGGTGGGGCTCAAGGCCAGTACCAGCCTCAGTACCAGTACCAGTCGCAGGGGCCGAACCAGGGAGGTTCACCCCAGCAATATCCGGCTTATCAGCAGGCTCCGGTACCTGAGCAGAAGAGCAACAACGGTCTGTACGTGGTTTTGGGCATCGTCGGTGTCGCACTTGCAGCGGTCGCCGGTATCGGTGGCGCGTACTACCTGAATAATTCCTCCGATCATTCCCCGCAGTCTCCCGATACGGTTGCGGCAGGGGACTCGTCGTCAAGCACTGCGTCCCCGGCGCCGGTGGAGACGTACACGGAAACCTATACCCAGACCGTCGAGCCGGAAACGACGAAGCAGCCGGAGAGCAGCGCTCCTACCACTACGCAGCGGGGAAATTTTGGTCTTCGCGCGTTCGGTATGAATCGCGATGATATCGATGCCAAAGGTTGGGTTGGCAGTACCGCCCGCTGCTCGGGTGGGTATTACGCGCGTGTGTTGGCGGAGACGTCGTCGGGCAAGGCTGTGATTTGCGAGAATTCCAATAACCGCCAGCAGCGCCATTACATCGGTGACTTCGGTGAGATTTCGGATAGTCCGGATGCATACACAGTAGATAGTTTCTCCGGGAACCGTGCTGTCGCAAAGAATGGTGGCTACACGTATACCGTCACTCCAAATGCGGTAACCGTGACCCAGGACGGCGAAGAAATTTTCCGTGAACCCGTCACGGACTACGGTGTTTTGAACGCAGGCTAATCAGCACTGGTTCTTTCTAGGACACGCAAAAAGGACGCGGTAACTTCCACACTGGAAGTTTGTACCGCGTCCTTTTCGTGTCTGCCGTTCGCTTTACGACGGTCCCCGCGCCCTAAGCAGCCTTCTCCTCGGCGGCATTCTCCCACGGCTTCGGCAGGTGGCGAGGAACCACCTTGCCGACTGCGTTGCGTGGCAGTTCATCGAGGAACACGGTCTCGCGCGGAACAGCGAAGCGGCTGAGGCGCTGCTTGACGTATGTGCGAATCTGCTCATTGGTCAGGGCGCGGCCCTCAGGGGAATCGTCGCGGACAACCCAGGCGACCAGGGCCTGGCCGAAGCGCTCATCCGGAACGCCTGCGACTGCGCACTCGCGGATACCCTCGAGCTGGCTGAGTGCATCTTCGGTCTGACGTGGGAAGACATTCTCACCGCCGGAGACAATCATGTCGTCCTCGCGGCCGGAGATGTAGAGCAGGCCATTTTCCATTCGACCCAAGTCACCGGTACAGACCATGCCGTCAATGACCTGCTTGTCCGCACCCGGGCGGGTGTAGCCCTCGTACAACATGTTGTTGCCCACGAAGATCCGACCGGTCTCGCCGTCGGCGACGCGGTTGCCGTCTTCATCGAGAATCTGGACACGAGTGCCCAGCGGTGCGCGACCTGCCGTGGTCGGATTTGCCTTGAGCTCATCCGGGGTAGCAATGGTTGCCCAGCTGACCTCGGTGGAGCCGTACTGGTTGTAGAGAACCGGTCCGAAGCGCTCGAGGGTCTTGGTGACAATTCCCTCCGGAATGGCCGAACCACAGGATGCGATGACCTTCAGCGATGTCGCACCGATGTCGTAGTTGTCTGGGAGAATCTCAATCATGCGCTGCAGCATGGTCGGCACCAGGAAGATGGTGTGCGGAGAGTGCTGTTCGATAATGCGGAGGCTGTCGGCTGGATCGAACTTGCGGCGCATAATCATGGTGGAACGCAGTGCGATGCACAGCTGTGCGGTTGCGAAGCCCCAAGTGTGGAACAGCGGAGCCGCAAGGTAAGCCGGGCGACGCTGACGCAGTGGAATGCGACTCATGATGGAAGATGCCGGCATCCAGCTGCGCGGCTCCGGACGCTTGGCTCCCTTTGGAGTGCCGGTGGTTCCGGAGGTCAGAATAATAACGCGGCCACGGCGCGGACGGCTTGGCAGCTCGGCGGTCGGCCACTTTGCCGGCGGTGCAGTCTTCAGCATCTCCTGCATGGAGGTCCAGCCCTCGCGAACACAGGAGGTATCACCGTAGTTTTCAAACCACGACACTGCGACCGGGCACTCATCGAAGTCCTCCGGCAGCATGTGAGTGAATTCCTCATCAATGAACAGGAAGTCAATCTTCTGCTCGCGAATTACAGCTAGAGTCTGCTCGGCAGCGGCGCCAGTATTGAGCAGCACCAGGTCGGTGCCGAGGCGACCGTGGGCGCACAGAGCCATAATGAAACCGCGGTGGTTGCGAGCCAGCACGCCGATGCGGTTACGCTGCTGAATATCACCGTGGCGGAGTGCTCGCGCCAGGGCAGTGGAGCGCTCGTGCAGTTCCTCGTAGGTCAGCGAGCCGCCGTCATCAATAATCGCGGTGTGGTGCGGATCGCGGCCGGCTGCAATGCCGAGGAGACCAGCTGGCAGGAAGTCCCAGCGGTAGATGGAATTTAATGCCTTACCAGCCGCGCCGGGTCCCATCGAGCCGAGGACACCAGCTTGCGTCACCGGTGCGAGACCGAGAACGAGGTCCGAGGTAGCTCGCGAAGCTTTGCGCACCTTATTGAGAATCGAGGTCTGTGGATCAGATGTCATAGTCACTCATCTTCCGTGGTTCATGTCCTGTGGTCTTCGGAGAGGCCTAATCAGGCGAAACCTCATCGGTAGGACCGCCGATTTAGTTTCTTTTACAGTAAGAATAAGTGTCCTAGGTCACTTTTGTGGAGCTTTTTGCAAAATTTTTTATCAGAAACGAATGATTGTGAAGATATGAGGCGTGACCAGTGAAGATGGTCAAGTATCAGTTCTCTTTCGCAGCTCAATGGGTGCTGACCTTAGCCGGGGAGGGTTCTGGTTTGGAGCTGATTCTTTTGGGGAAAGCTCCTGAAACGTGTTCTAATCCAGCTGCGCCCTCGACTCGGTGGCGAAGGGCGAACCTATCCGATACGACTCCAGTCCAGACCACTACGGTGACGTCGACTGAGGAGCTGGACGATGATCGCGATGACGTTGATGACACGGATGATGATCGTGACGATGACCGTGTGAACAATTAGTCTTCTAATCGGCGCCGTAGATTTTGTGAATTATCGGCCCCACGTAACCCATGAACCCCAGCTCACTAGTGAGCTGGGGTTCATGGGCGTTTATGGCAGGGACGCTATTTATGGGTTAAGTAGCAAAAAGTGTGTCTGACTTTCAGCATTACTGCTGATTAGGCTGGGTAAATCGGGCGGATATAAGCATCAAGACCTTATATCCGCCCGATTAGTGTTCAATCCACCGGAATGGCACCCGCATGTGCTAATCGGGGGTTGGTGTGCTTTCCGGGTGAGTAAAAACAGACCACGATGCCCGATATGCGCTGGGCAAATGAAGAAAAACGGAACCACTTCTAAAGGCACAACCAGGTGGCGATGCAAGGACCCGAACTGCGGCAGTTCCACGACACGAACCCGCACCGACCGCACGCAGACCCGCGACTTTAAAGCCTTCGTCTCTTATGCCACCTCCACAGCAACGTTGTCTGAACTCGCCCAGCAACAAGGGGTAAGCCGTTGGACACTTGACCGCCGATTCAAACCGTTCTGGCTCATCGACATCCCCAACGACGGTGACCCACAGCGCATCTACGACCAGATCTTCATCGACGGTACCTACACCGCCGCCGGATGCTTGCTCGTCGCAGCCAGCCACGACCACGTCATCGCATGGCACTGGACCAAACACGAAACCGCCCACGCCTACACGCAGCTACTCCGCAAAATCGCTGAGCCGCTCTGCGTCGTCCTCGACGGCGGACAAGGCGCACTTACTGCGATTAAAGCCTGCTGGCCGAACGCGATAATCCAACGATGCCTCGTCCATGCGCAACGCGTCATCCGCCGCTACACCACATCACGACCACGCACCGACGCCGGCAAAGCCATCTACGCCCTGGCGTTGAAACTGACCCGTATCACCACACTCGACCAGGCACGGGAGTGGACGCTGCGTCTGCACGACTTCGGACAGGTATTCAAAGCATTCCTCAACGAGAAAACGCCCGTGTCAAAAGAGCGCCGCACACTCAACAACCAGTGGGAATGGACCCATCTGCGAGTTCGCAAGGCATACAACTCCCTGCTGCACCTCTCACGGAAAGGATGGCTGTTTACCTACCTGCAGCCACCACCGAATGCGCTTGAGCCTCAACGCTGGGCTTCAACGACAAACAGTCTGGAAGGCGGCATCAACGCCGGGCTCAAACGCATCGCCGACGCGCATCGCGGCAGGTCCGGGGAACGCCAACGAAAAATGCTCGAGTGGTACCTGCACTCGAAAACGCAACTGCCTGACGACCCATTAAAGATCGCCAGGCAGTGCAATTTCGGCCAAGATCAACTCGCCAAAGTCAACGATCTTGTCGAAGAAGACCACAACAAAGCCGACCATGAAACAGGCCGACCAGCCTTCTACGACAACGCTATCCCAACCGAGTACGAACACTCGATAGGAATCAGAAAAGGCCCCATGAAGTAACAAACGGTGTGCCCGCCCCGCAACACGCCGAGCGGACACACTTTTTGCTACTTAACCCCTATTTATTGTTCTTCAGTGTCCTGTTTCTTATTGAGCTCAGCGGCATTACTGACCTTTTCGGCAATATCTGTGGCCTTTTCCTCTGCGTCGGCCCATGGCCCAGAGTCAGAGACCCACACATTGAGCCGAAGATAATCATCATTGTGGATGATTGATTTTAAGTAGCCGTCGGTTAATTTCCCTGTCTTGTCGTCACTACTTTCTCCGCTAACTAGAATGATGATCTCCCCGTCGGGGTTTTCGAACTCGTACGAGCAGCCAACGCCTAGGGAGCCCCAACTAGTCTGTTGCGCCCCTGTTTCTGCGGGCATGTAGTCGCGAGCATCGCAGACGTTCAGCCAGTCGAGCGCCTTTTTGTAGTTATAAGCGGCTGCGGCAGCTTGGTCGGACTTGAGGCTCTCGCGATGAGTTTTCGAGTTCTTGTCCTCCAGCTCATCAATCTTTGTTTGCAGCTCGCTTTCCCGCTCCTCTGCCTGCTGTTGCAACGAGTAAATCTCTTCATTCGCGCTTGCAAGTTCGGACTCAGCATTCTTACCGCCCATGGCAAAACCTGCCGCGCCGGCAACAATCACTCCGACTGCGCCAAGGATGAGCGGCAACGTCAATGGCTTACTCTTTCCGGACTTAGTGCCGAAAGCTCTCTCCGACACTTTCTCGGAAGTGCCCGACTGGTTGCTATTCCACGGATCGATGGGTTCGTGAGTGCTCATTTTTATCCGACTACCTTTACTTTCTGTGCAATTGTGATGGGTTCGAATCCCGGTTGCTGGGCTGTCACAGCAACGATGTATTCACCGGGTCCTGTAAACGTTGCGTAGGCCTTCTCCCCAAACCGGCGAACGATTTGGCAAGGAGTATGTTGTCCAGTCACACCTGCGCTGGCACTTGCAGTCGGCTTGCCTTCGGCATCGTAGACCTCCACCTTGTTTTCGCAGGTTTCAGTTCCTCCGGTCTGGCTGAAATTCCACAGCAACCTGACGTTTGCTTCGCCATCAACCAGGGGATAGGTCAACAGGCTATTGGCCCCCTCGAAAGGAAACGTGATCCGAGCAGTGTCGAAGCCGCCCAATTCTTTTTGGTGAGCAGTTGCGTCAATCTTGACGTTTTGGCGCTTGGCGCTGCCAGGCTCCATGCCGCCAATTTTGGTCAGCTCCATCGAGCTGTTCAGCGTTACTACACCAGAGTCATCGTCCGAATCCGAAAGTTCGCTGTTGGGAGAATTCTTATCCTGCGAACTGTTGGCATATTCCTGTTCTGGATCTTCCGACTCGGTCGAACTCTCAGTCGAGCTAGGGGTCTCGGATTGTGCATCAGAAGCAGGGGACGTTTCTGTAACTGTCACCACTGCGGGGGACTCCGGGGCAGCGTTGTTAGTGGGCATACCTGAGCAGCCAATCAGGGTCAGGGCAGTCGCGGCGGCTGCCGCAGCCAAAACGTGCTTTGAATGAAACTGGGATGACATGGGCGTTAAAAACCTCCGAGTTAAGCGCCGAATAAGCGTTTTCTTCATCTGCTTGACGACGCTATAGCGGAGGCCTCAGAAGCGGTACGGGAGTTCTCCCGGTGACTTTCACTACCCGTGCAGGTTTAACTAAATCCTGTCGGGTTCAGCGAATTAATCGTTGGACAAAGGATTGAGGGAAAGAACCGTTTAATGAACCTCCAACAGCTGAAAGATGTGGCCAAAAGCTACTTCTCAAAAACCACAGATATTGTGAAGGGTGTTCCAGATCGTACTAAAGGTTGGCGCGGTGATTTGGAGGATCAAGGAATTATTCCAAACCGTGTTGGTGTAGATCAAGAAGGTCGTATCATTCCGCCATTTTTTGTTTGGTGGGCACCCTGGATGTTTCGAGTCGTACTCATTATCGCCGGATTCATAATTGGCGGAATTTTGGAATCCATCAATAGTGGACCATATCCAGATACGGCGATGTTGATTCCATTCGCCATGGGGTTTGCGATGTGGTTCTTGCGAAATCAGACTAGTTGGATTCCCGGCCTCATTATCACGGTGCTGGCAGTCACCGCAGCATCGCTTATGTCTAAAAGCGTCCTTATTTCGCTCGAAGCATTAATCCTTTTCGCTCTCGTAGTCCTAGTGGAATACATCTACGCTCGCGCCGCATTCGACTACAACACTGCCGCGGCGTTTGAAGAGATGAAGCAGGCGCTTTCCACGTACGGCACTGCCTATGAGCTTGAAGAACGAGAGGACACCAACGTCAACGGAGAGACTCTGACAACTGTCTCCGCGCTTGATTCGGGACGCCCTGCTCGGGCAATGATTCGACTGTTGCCGGAGCATGTAGACCCCGGATGGCTTATCGCAGTAGATCCCGCCAGGCGGTTTATGACAGGCCTATCTCCAGAACAGCGTGTTCGCATCAGTGAGATTCAGGAGCAGATGTGAGTCTGAATCCCGCAGTTCGAGACAACCTAGCTGAAAACTTATTTTCACCAGGCGCAGTGCCAACGGGCGCCAAGTTAGCTCAGCTGATTGCTGACATTCCCATGGGCGGAGATGCCTCTTCCTCGGATTTTTGGGAAGCGCGTGTCCGTTTAATTCGAGACCTGTTGTTCTTCGGTAAGCAGTCCCAGCGCGCACTGGACATTATCGATGAGCTGCACACCGAAGATTTTGTCGACGCAGTGCGAAAGAAGTTCGGTGTTTCTTTTCGACTTGTTCTCAAACGAGTACAGCGTCCTCAGTACTTCTTCACTGATGTGCAGATGAAGGCAGTTAAAGAGGGGTTCTTGAAGCCGTATGCAAAGGGCAGCGGAAAAGCGATTACCGAGCACGGGCTTGAAGAGTTCTTCGATCGGATATTGGTTCCAACGTCTAACCGCATGGAGCTCCGTGAATACGTCGACGTTGAAGATAGCCAGGAAATTGAGACTGATCCGACGAACAACGCGGAGAAACGAGTCTGGGCGGCCTTTGATGAGGCCAGTAGTGCAAATACCGACATTCGGTCGATTGCAGACGTCATTGCGAGCGGTTTTCGTGAACAGTCCGAAGGCTTTATTGACGGCAAGCCAATCGATAGCGACATGCTGAAGAGTGCAACTAAATCCATCGGTGCGAACTTTCGTACCGGTTCGCCAGAGGCTGAAACCCGCACCGGTTTTATTCGAAGGTTGCAAGCAGTCGATGATCCAGCGGATTTAGTGACTCGACATACTTTCGGTCTGCTTAACGACGGAACGTCGCTGGACCCAATGAGACTTCGTAAAGAATTGCAAATTGCTGAGGGAGCCTACTGTTCTAGTTCCGATTCAACAATTGAGAATCGCGTTCTTCAAAACGTCAATCCTGACGATGTCCTGAAGGCTGATACCGGAAGGGGAAAATCGGATTTTAAGACGCCCCATGCCGGTGAAGGGGATGCGATTGCCAAGGAGTTATTACGATTTCTTTCTCCATTTGTTGTGCTCGGTTTAATAGTGCAGTTCATGCAGGAGGGTAATGGATTTATTGCTGTACCGGTTCTGGCTATTTTTGTCGGTATCTTGTGGGCGTTGGTAAAGAAGCGAGTGGCAAAACGATGGATTGCTGTTTTTGGAATCGTATATTTCATTGCCATGGGGGTTATAAATGATAATTTCTATGAATTAGGATGGGTTCTATTTTCTATATTTATCATTACATTTGTGTCGATTGCCTATCTATTCGCTAAGGGGAAGGAATATAAAAATGGGGTTCTTTAATAACAAAAAGGATGAAAATAAAAGGTCGGTTAAACATTCAGACGGTCGTGCTGATGAGTATCAGGAACGAGATCCTAAGTATCCGGAGGTTGACTTCGGTGGAGCGCATAATTTCGCCCCGCTGCCGAATTTTGATGAGTCCTTCGGCCCCCGGGGCACGGTCGACAATGGTGATACCACAGGTCAGGAGCCGGTCGAGTATTCCGGAGATCCAAAACTAGACACCGACGAAGCTGCATGGTCCAAGGTTGAGAACGTCGAATTTGACGGTGTTGAATTTGGTGGTGCCGAGTTTGGCCATGATGAAGACACCGCGGAAGGAGTTCCAGCCCAGCAGGATTTTCCTCCCGCGACAGTGGAAGAGCTCCCAGAAACGGATGCTGAAAGTACCGCAGGTGTTGCGGCCGGGAACGTCGTAAAGCAGTTGGATTTGATTCAAACACGGCTGGACACAATGAACGCAGTATTGCGCTCTCAAAGTGAAGAGTTGGAAGCGCTGACTGATCGTCGTTGGTACGCCCAGTTGATGCCGCTGGCGGAAAAGTTGGCGGCCATCCATGACGGGATTTGCGCTGACCTTTCGCGGCTCGAAGAAACTACCGAAACTGATGGCAGTGACCTGTATTCGACCCTGGATTTCCTGCAGGACTCGATCGCAGATGCGCTTCAGTCCATGGGAGTGGCAATTACAGAGGCGAAGGTGGGCGATGCCTTTGATTCTTCAATTCACCGTCGTACCAAATTCGCGGATTCGGATAACCCCGCGCTGCACCGCACGCTGGCGCCATCACGACGAATCTCGCACTACTACACCTTCACCAGTTCTACCAGTCCAATTGTGGTGGCCAAGGCGCCGGTCACGGTGTACCGGCACAGCGGCAACTAGGCCAAAACTCGAGTCTGAACAGAGCACAGCTCGAGTCCGGCCAGCACACAACTAGAGCGCTGACACGGCAAAAGAAGTCAAGAATCCAACAGATTTCAGAATAAGGAGAAAAATCATGGCTGAACGTATTTACGGCATCGATCTGGGCACATCCAATAGCGCAATTTCCTACGTGGACTCACTGGGTGTTCCTGTCATTCAAGAAAACCTCGACGGAGATCTGTCGACACCAAGTGTGGTGTGGTTTGAATCGAAGGCCAATACCGTTGTCGGAAAGCTGGCACGTGAAGAGAAGCTCTTCAGCCCCAATGACGTCATCGAGCTGGTGAAGCGGAGCATCGGCACCGATAAGAAATGGAATTTCAGCGGGAAGGCGTATACCCCGGAGGAGATTTCTTCATTGATTTTGCGCTCGTTGGTTCCAGACGAAGCAGCTGACGACGAGATTTCGGCAGTTATTACTGTGCCGGCATATTTTGGTGCGAAGGAGCGCGAGGCAACTCGCAACGCAGGGCAGATTGCTAATTTCAATGTGTTGGAGCTGGTAGCAGAACCGGTTGCTGCGGCCCTCTACTACGACTCCAAGCAGCCTCTAAAGGACAAGACCTTGCTGGTGTATGACCTCGGAGGCGGTACATTCGATGCCACGATTGTGCAGGGGATTGACAACACCTTCCGGGTTATTGCCACCGACGGTGATGCTCGACTGGGCGGTGCTGACTGGGATAAGGCGCTTGGTGAATTTATCCTGGATAAATTCATTGAGCAGACTGGTGACGAGGAGGCGGAAAACGATGAGACCTTCGTCGCTAAGTTGCATGAGCAGACGGTGAACTGTAAAGAGGCGCTGAGTAATGCGGAAAGCGCCACTGTGCGACTTGCCAGTGACTCTGGTTCCCGCGCCAAGATTGCCGTTACCCGCGAAGACTTGGAGCGTGTCACGGCGCCATTGCTCGAGCAGACGGAGATTCCTTTGACCCGTGTATTGGAGACGGCAAAGGAAAAGGAGCCGGGACTGACAATTGATGAGGTCATCCTGGTGGGTGGATCTTCGCGAATGACCGCCGTAACCAAACTGGTGGAGCGTCTGACGGGTAAGAAGCCACTGTTGGTTGAGCCTGATCTAGCCGTTGCTAAGGGTGCTGCCCTTGCTGCGATGATCAGCAAGCTCGGGGGAGTGGTTAATGCTGAGTCCAGCCCTGCTGTCCAACAGCAGTCAATTGCGCAGATCGCGGCTGAGACAGGGATTGACGCCGGGCAGCTAGCCGCGCTGTCGGAGAAGAAGGTGGCAAATGTATTGCCAAAGTCGATTGGCATTCGAGTTGTCGATCATCTGAACAACCCGTACATCGACTATCTGGTCAACCAGAATGACATGATTCCCCTGTCTGAGCCGGTGGTCCGGGAGTATTCGACCGTAGCTGATGGCCAAGAGGAAGTAGATTTGACGCTGTATCAGCAGGCCAGTGACGTTCCATCCGAAGATGTCGCTCTCAATGACATCATTAGTGGATCGGAATCTATGCTGACAGGTATCCCGCCGTTGCCCAAGGGTCAGCCAATTCAGGTTAAGTTCTTTGTAGCAGCAGACGGCATGATTACCGTGGAAGGCACTCACGTTCCATCGGGTCGCTCAATCGAATCCCACGTGCGCATTGGTGTGATGAATGAGGAAGAGATTTCGGCTGCTCGCACGACGATGATGAAGGTTTCTGTCAGCCAAGGAGATAACTGATGACCGACGATCGCACTCTAATCCCGGGCGTCGATGACATTGACAGCGGTGCAAATTCCGATACTGATGGTCGAAATCGGAAGATTCTGCTGTTCGTGCTCGCCATTCTGGTTGTCGTCATCCTGGCAATGGTGGTCTGGATCCTAAATTTCCGCTCTAACCAGCAGGATAACGCCGACGGGTTGTTTGAAACCACTGAAAGCACCGAAGTGGAAGTCTCGCCGTCCTACTATGTGGGCGATGATCAGGAACCAACCTCGACTACAATCGCACCGCCTGCCGACGATCGGTTCGTAGACCCAGAGGTCTTAGCGTCGACCGTTGATCCGACGTGCCCGATGCTGCAGAGTGCCTGGTCAAACCAGGGCTCCGATATGGACTGTGAAGCATATTACGAGGTAGTGCGGGCGCTCAGTAAACAGCGGCAAGAGCAAGGAACACTGCCAAAGCAGACGACAATCGAGATTGAGTATGACGGTCAGCCACTGACGATGGAATGCCAAGAAGTTTCGCCTAATTATGATTGCCGCTCTGAGTCTGGGATTCAGATTATGGTGGGTAATCTCGATGGGTCTGGGCAACGGAACCGATGACTAATCTTCCCCAGGTAGGCGATATTTTTGAGGGCTACGAGGTTGAAGCTCTCATCGGTGCCGGCAATATGGGGACTGTTTTTCGAGTACGAAATCCCAAGCTGGGCCGAAACGAAGCACTGAAAATCGTCCCACTGCCGGAAGAGGCCAGTGCTTCTAAGCGAATGGAGGCACTGTTCCAGAACGAGGTTTCTATCGCAGCCACTGTTCACGTTCCCAACGTTGTGACCGTGTTCGATGGCGGGCGAGCCGGGAACCTGCTTTGGTTCACCATGACTCTTATTAGCGGTAATTCGTTGGGCGCTGAACTGGCCGAATATCCGCCGCGCACTTTCGATAAGAGCGAGGTCATGTCGATTGGTGTGGAGATTGCTACCGCGCTAGATCGGCTAGCAAAGCACGAACCAGCGGTGATTCATGGTGATGTAAAACCATCAAATATCGTCGTAGAGCGAGATTCGTCGGGGCTTGTGTTAAGCGCGACGCTTGTGGATTTCGGTGTATCAACCGCCACTGAAATCGACAGTGTTGGCGTGACCAATCGTGTTGCCGGCTCATTGCCCTACATGGCGCCAGAGATCTTCACTAAGGGTTGCATTAGTGCAGCTAGTGACGAGTATGCGTTTGCGTGCACGATATTCGAGCTGTTGCAGGGATATAAGGCATTTCCAGCTACTGACGCGGCCAGTGCGCGGCAATTGCACTGCGGTAAGCGACCGGTTACCAACCTCGGTGCGGTAGTTGATTCGGTCTTCGCCAAGGCGTTGGCGGTTGACGCCGATGAACGCTACGAATCCTGCAATGCGTTTATTAGCGATCTCATTGCTGCGCTAAATGGTGGTGCCGTCGAGGTTCGCAATCCGAAGAACCGGAAGAAAGCCCTTGCAGCGTTCTCCGTAGTGGCATGTCTAGGCCTTATTGGTGGTGGCATTGTTGTTGCCGAACGTAGCGGCATTGGAGATGGCGGTCTCTTTAGTGCCAAGCACTTGGCACAGCCAGTAGCTATCGGAGGTTCTGCGGAACCGATGCGACTTCGCGCTCCCGATTTGGCGAAGGGGCCTCGGATTCCGGTGGGTGACCGATGGACCCTTACGTCGTTAAGCGACGTCCCCATCGGTGAGAAGAGCTGGCAGGGGATTCAGCGGATGGGAACATTCAACGGTGCTGCATATCACGCGACGCAGTTTGCTTCGGCAGATGAATTCTTGCTGCCATTTCGCCACGGTATTGATGAGAAGAAGCCGATTGCAGAGGCTGAAAATGACAAATGGCGGGGTGAAATTCTGGATGCCGTGAGCAAGAACCGGTCAGTGGCTGAACCAGCTGGCTCTGAAGTGGTGAAACTGCGAATGGAGCCCGATGGTCGCCGGCTGGATGTCCTACAAACGTCAGGCTCATTTCAAGCTGTGAACAGCGAAGGTTCCGAGGCAACACGGCCGATTAATTACTGCTTGGTTCAGCCGGCGGAAAGTTCTGCGCCATCCAGTCCCGAAGTGCTTCGTCCGGTATTTGTCGTTTTGAGTGAAGGCGATCCTTGTCCTGCTGCCTATGACACGGTGGCGGCGTGGGCAATGCAAACCACGACGAATTAAGAGATAACGCCGAGATTATTTGTTATATTTCGGATTATTATCCTGAATGCCAGTCACTTCAGCCGTCGTTGGGCGATTCCGCAGGAGCATTGGGCAAGGTGCCTAACTCACGGTTGGTGGCTGGTGGTGCGAGAGAAAGGCCTGGTCAACGTGACATCGCTCCCAACACTTGTGGTTGATAATTTGTGTGGGGATGCGATTGTTGCCAATCCGAGTGAGGGATTGACCATCGGGCGTGACGCCGACCTCAAAGTGGGCGAAGATAACCGCTACATGCACCGCATAGCAATGTATGTGTATGCGGAATCCGGAATGTGGTTTTTGCTCAATAACTGCGAGCACGTGACTGCAATGGTGCACATTCCGGAGGTGTCGCGGTCATTCCGGCTGGCTCCGCAACAGCGTTTTGATCTGAGCTACCCGGAGTATTTCATCCGCTTTTCCGTCAAGGATGACCAGTACGAAATTCAGATTAAACAGGATATTGAGCACGCCGATGCAAAGGTCGTGCTGCCAACTGACGGGACTGAAACCATCTCGGTTGGGGAGCTGCCGGAGCGCCAGCGTGCTCTAATCGCCGCATATGCGGAGGACTATCTGCGCGGCCGAATCGACACCATTATGGTTTCGTGCACCGATGCCGAGGCCGGCCGAAAGCTGGGAGGCAAGACTGCAAAGGCAGTCGAGCATTACCGCACCGCACTTTTTGAATCCGCTTTGAGCAAGGGGCTGGTCTCAAGCAAGGAGTGGCAACGGGTTAATCAAAAGAGCCGTCTGCAGCTGGTAGTTGTCGCTGCAATCGAAGCACGATTGGTCACTGCAGACGACTTGAAACTGCTCGCTTAACGACGGTACTTGCGATAAGTCAATCCCTTAATTGGCGTGTTCACAGTGGTGGTTCGGCCGCCACGGGCATTCTTCGTCCACCGAACGGGCCCCATGCGATAGGAATATCCGAGGCCAGAACGCGATAGCGTAACCCGGGAGTTGCGGGTGGGGCGGAAGGTCTTTCGGAAGCTGAATAGTTTGAAAGCCATTGATATGAGTCCATTCTCGGTGCGTCACAGACTGCCATGCGCTCTGACCGTGCTGCTTTGGACAGCATCGCTCTCTGACCGCATTGTGCCGGTGACATAAGCGGATAAAACGTGGTGCGTTTGATGGCACCACTGTCCAGATTTGGGCAGTCCAGCATGGTTTGGCTAGGGGAGAACTCCCCGGGGAGAACTCCCGTTTCTTTTGTGTCCGAGAGTTTTTAATCTGAGATCATGTTCACCAAGAAGATTTCCGCTGTAGCCGCCGCAATCACTGCCGCCGCTGCGCTTGCTGTTGTCAATCCGTCCGTCGCCGATGCAGCTACGAAGTATCCGAGGATTCATGCGGACCTCGTTTCGTACGGCAACGATGATGGTCGAGTTTTCTGTGATGGCTCCGCGAAGTATGGGTTTTGGAGCTGTCAGACCACCGAATCGTGGAGTGACAAGGCTAAGCCTGACTACAACATGTTCGAGGTAGATCTCGAAGAACGTGAAGTGGTTGAGCGAACCTTTGCTGACTTTGATGCCAATTTGGATGTTTTCAAGCTGAAGGAAGGTAAGAAGTACCTCTTTAACGGCATCGTAGTTCAGGGCAAGAACGGCACTTTGTACTTCAGTTCTCCGAAGCAACAGTGCCGTGGTGAAGTTCAACCTGATTTTTGGACCGCAATCGAAACTGACTAGTTGTGTGGGGGATAACGTCGTTTCCCATTAGCTCCCGGTGGCATTGCCGCCGGGAGCTTTTGCTGCCGTATGAGCAGTGATACCTCTCTCGACCAGCCTGTTCGCTACTGGCGTACGGCTATAGGGATTAATCTGTGTCGCGGCGCGTTTAAGCTAGGTGAAACAACCTTTATTGAATTACGGCAAAAATAGACACTTGAAAGGGCAGTGATGTTCGAGAGGTTTACGGACCGAGCACGTCGCGTTGTCGTCCTGGCACAGGATGAGGCACGCGAGCTCAATCACAATTACATCGGCACGGAGCACATCCTGCTCGGCCTGATTAGTGAAGGCGACGGTGTGGCTGCCAAGGCGCTGGAGTCCATGGGTATTTCCCTGGACGCTGTGCGCTCTGAGGTGGTCGACATTATTGGTCGTGGCTCCCAGCCGCCGAGCGGTCACGTGCCGTTTACCCCGCGTGCAAAGAAGGTGCTGGAGTACTCTCTGCGCGAGGCTTTGCAGCTGGGTCACAAGTACATCGGTACTGAGCACCTGCTGCTCGGCCTGATTCGTGAGGGCGAAGGTGTTGCCGCTCAGGTTCTGGTTAAGCTCGGCGCTGACCTGCCGCGCGTACGTCAGCAGGTTATTCAGCTGCTCAGCGGTTTCCAGGGCGATGAGTCCGATGGTTCTCCGGAGCAACGTCCGGTCGGTGCTACTTCCGGCGCTCGTGTGCAGGAGGGTAACCACCAGTCCGGTTCGCTGGTGCTCGATCAGTTCGGTCGTAACCTGACCGTGGCTGCACGTGAGGGCAAGCTGGATCCGGTCATTGGCCGTGAGAAGGAAATCGAGCGCATTATGCAGGTTCTTTCTCGCCGTACCAAGAACAATCCTGTGCTGATTGGTGAGCCGGGCGTTGGTAAGACCGCCGTTGTGGAAGGCCTCGCGCTGGACATCGTCAACGGCCGTGTGCCGGAGACACTGAAGGATAAGCAGCTTTACTCCCTCGACCTGGGTTCCCTGGTTGCGGGTTCCCGTTACCGCGGTGACTTCGAGGAGCGTCTGAAGAAGGTGCTCAAGGAGATTAACCAGCGCGGTGACATCATTCTGTTTATTGACGAGATTCACACGCTGGTCGGTGCCGGTGCTGCAGAGGGCGCAATTGACGCGGCCTCGATTCTGAAGCCGAAGCTGGCTCGCGGTGAGCTGCAGACCATCGGTGCTACCACTTTGGATGAGTACCGTAAGCACATCGAGAAGGACGCCGCTCTCGAGCGTCGTTTCCAGCCGGTGAACGTGCCGGAGCCGAGCGTGGATCTCACTATCGAGATTCTGCGTGGTGTTCGCGATAAGTACGAGGCTCACCACCGCGTATCCATCTCGGACAAGGCGCTGGTTGCGGCAGCTACCCTCTCGGATCGTTACATCAACGACCGCTTCCTGCCGGATAAGGCTGTTGACCTTATTGACGAGGCCGGTGCTCGTATGCGCATCAAGCGCATGACTGCCCCGGCTGACCTGCAGGAGATCGACTCCAAGATTGCCGATGTGCGCCGCCAGAAGGAAGCCGCCATCGACGAGCAGGACTTCGAGAAGGCAGCTGGTCTGCGCGACAAGGAGCGCAAGCTGGGCGAAGAGCGCCGCGAGCGCGAGAAGAAGTGGCGTGCGGGCGAGTCCGACACCATCGCTGAGATTGGCGAGGAACAGATTGCGGAGGTCCTGGCTTCCTGGACTGGCATTCCGGTGTTCAAGCTCACCGAGGAAGAGTCCTCGCGTCTGCTGCGCATGGAGGATGAGCTGCACAAGCGCATCATCGGTCAGGAAGAGGCTGTCAGTGCTGTCTCCCGCGCTATTCGTCGTACCCGTGCTGGCCTGAAGGACCCGAAGCGTCCGTCCGGTTCGTTCATCTTCGCTGGTCCGTCCGGTGTTGGTAAGACCGAGCTGTCGAAGGCTCTGGCCGAGTTCCTCTTTGGTGAGGAAGACGCACTCATTCAGATTGATATGGGTGAGTTCCACGACCGCTTCACTGCTTCTCGTCTCTTCGGTGCTCCTCCCGGATACGTCGGCTACGAAGAGGGCGGCCAGCTCACCGAGAAGGTGCGCCGCAAGCCGTTCTCCGTCGTGCTTTTCGACGAGATTGAGAAGGCCCACAAGGAGATTTACAACACCTTGCTGCAGGTCCTGGAAGACGGTCGTCTGACTGACTCGCAGGGTCGAGTGGTGGACTTCAAGAACACGGTTCTGATCTTCACCTCGAACCTGGGTACCAGCGACATTTCCAAGGCTGTTGGTATGGGCTTCTCGGGTGTCGGCGAGGCCGATGAAGATGGCAAGTACGAGCGGATGAAGGACAAGGTCCACGACGAGCTGAAGAAGCACTTCCGTCCGGAGTTCCTGAACCGTATCGACGAGATTGTGGTCTTCAAGCAGCTGAGCCAGGCTGAGATTGTTCAGATGGTCGACCTCATGCTGGCCCGCGTCAGCGACCAGCTCGACGAGAAGCGCATCACCATGGAGATTTCCGACCGCGCCAAGAACCTGCTGGCCAAGCGCGGCTTCGATCCGGTGCTCGGCGCCCGTCCGCTGCGTCGCACCATTCAGCGCGAGATTGAGGATCAGCTCTCCGAGAAGATTCTCTACGGTGAGATTGGTCTCGGCGAGACCGTCTTCATCGATGTCGAAGGCTGGGATGGCGAGTCCAAGGACGTCGACAAGGCGAAGTTCACCTTCACCAACAAGGGCAAGGCCGGTAACGTTGATGCCGACGGCGGTGCTCTGGGTGAATCCGAGGAAGACAAGGACGTTCTCGGAAATGCTGACGGCACCCTGAGCGTTGAAGCCGACGACATCGAAGGTGCTGCTGACCAAGCCGCTGCCGAGGCAGAGGTCGACTCCGATAACGACGGCCACAACCCGCCACCGGCTGGTGCGGGTGCTGGCCAGCCGCTCTAAGAGGTTTAGCCGCTAGCAGTACCAACGAACACTGCCGCCCCAGTTCCGACTCCATTATGGGAGGAACTGGGGCGGCAGTGTGTCTATATGCGGTCTTTCCTAAAAGCGCGGATAGTTGTAGTTCTACTTGGCCACGCCGAGGTCGACCAATGCTTTCTTTGCCACTTCGGGGTCATCATTTTTGATCATGTACTCAACGATTCCCTGGTCCTCTGGGAGGATTTCCGCAACTGTGATGAGGGACTCCACTCTCTGCGCCTTGAATGTGGAACCGCGCGTTGATTCTGCCGGAATCTCAACGGCATCCAAGACGGGCTTGCCGTCACGAACGGCGGCGGTGGCGGCAGGGTCATCGGTGAAGACTACGTAACCAACGTCGGGTGCCTTCGTAGTATCCACGGAACAGTTGGTACCCATTGCCTGTGGGGCAGGGGCGCTATCCGCACCATAGTAGCTAAACACCACTTCATAGTCTGTGCAGGCCCGCACGAAACTAGCAATCGGTTCGGGTGCGTGGTCGGCAGGGGTGAGGCCGCCAGCGGTATCCCCACCAGTGGCACCGGTAGCGCCACCGTTGGAAGCGCCGGGATCGGCAGGTGCTTCAGCGGCGGACTGTGCGGGAGCAGCGGACTCGTCTGACTTGTCACTAAAGAGCGCGTCTTTAGCTGCAACGTAGGCAATCGCTAGCACCACGATGCCCGCTATCACTAAGGGAAGGAGTAATAGCTGCTTCTTTACACTGAGACCTTTCGATGCGCCGCTGGTCTGGGCACCTGTCGTGCCCGCGCTGGCGTTCGACCTTGAGGCGGCCGTCGTATTTGCTGGAGACGCTCCAGTTTCTAGTAACGAACCATGCTTGATGTAATGGCGATAGCCATTTTGCGCAATAGCCAGGTTTTGCTCGATGTGTGATGTGTCTTCTGGCCCATTTAAGCGGTCGGGCGAACCCGGGTATGCAAGTCGAATCATTTTTCAGTCCACCACCGTGAATCAATGTCGGAGTACAGGGAGCGCATCGACTCTGCAAACTCTTCCAAGCTATTGCGATTGAGACGGTGCTTGTTTTCTTTCCATCGCTCAAACAGCTCAGTTGACGACACTGCACGCGAGGCCTCAGTTCGTGCCTCTCGGCCTGCGGTCAGAGCCCACTGGGCGGCAAATTGCACACGTTTCGCAGCCTTTTCTGTGAAACCGCTCCACACTTTATATGTGTTGTAGAGCTGGGCCACGACGGCCCAGCCGCCCTTGTAAGGCAGAACTGTGACGTTGCCCAGGTTGTCAAGTTCAAGGAACTCAAAATGGGATGGATCCTTCTTATCGGCGGTCACGAGGATCCTGCGGTTGGTGACAAACGCGGCACCATCCACCCCACTTGCTTTCGTGGCGGCGGCCTCGAGCACAATCTCGTCGACACCAAGACCTTCTACAACAGCGACGGCGGCAGTGCGCACAATCCCGGAATTACCGGTACGTTCAAGTGCGGCACCGAGATCTGGCCGGTCGGTCAATGCAATTTGGGGTCCTGTCATGCACACGAGACTAGCAACACAATAAAAACCGCGCCTGCCGTTCAGTGCTATGACATAACTCACCCCAGGTGTGGGGTGGTGTGTGAAGTAACGCTGACTCAACCCCGAAACCTCGGTACGTTCTGTGGGTATGAGCTCAACGTTCACGCCAGCAAAGTTTGATGATACTTGGATCTACCGCCTTACAAAGTTCCCATGGCCGGAACCGGCGCCGAGCAAAGATGAGGTGCGCCGCCACTCTTGGGGAATGGTGTACAAGAGCAATAAGGCGTTTGCGACCCCGCTAGGGGTTGAGGCCATCAACGCAAGGGCGGCCAAGTACTACAAAACATCTCTCGAGCAAAACTGGGGGGTCACTGGTGCACAGGAAGCGTATCAGGTTATTGATGCTCTGCTCGAAGGTGGCCAGCACGTGGAAAATGACCTGCTTTTACCGCTCGCATATGCAGTGAAGGACATCTCTGAGAACGAGCTCGAGGCAGAGATGGAGGAGCGAATCGAGTTTCTGAAAGACTTCTTTGTTGTCCAAGGCGTGGATCCGCGTGGTGCAGAACATAAGTTCCGTTACCTTGTACGGATGTTGCGCTCGGAGGGCTTTGCCAAAGCAGCGGCCCCGGCACTGCCCGCCACTACTCGCGCATGGGACATAATCCGTGTTCACAGCGTTGGTGGCGCGGCAACGGAGCTGGGGTGGATCTCTCCAGAAGAGTTCCTTCAGATTTCAGACAAGGCCGTGGCGGCGCTGCAGCGCTACTTCGTGTCGTGGGCTGACGTAGCCGCAAGTTTCTGGTGGGGTCGAATGATCTGGGCGAGTGATGGTGAGCCCGACGTCACCGCTGCGATGAAGGATCAATCGCAACGGCTCACCGAGCTGCTCGCACACAGTGATTCGCCTTGGGTGCGCGTGCCCTTGCACGACATCCAGGCCGAGGAGCCATTCGCATCCCTGGGCGGTTTGCACTAACTAGCTGTCGTCATTGTTCGGCGCGCTGTGGCGGTGGCCGGTTTCATGAGCTCACTAGGGGCGGTCACAAATAACGGATTGAGGCATCTATGGCGCAGGGACGGCGAGTTCAAGGACATCTGCAAGGCGAAGTTACCTTCACCAATATGAGGCAAGGTCGGTAACGTTGATGCCGATGAGCGGTGCCTTGGCCGATTCTGAGGAAGATGACGGGCGTTCTCGGCAGTGCTGACGGTATCCTGAGCGTTTGGATCTGGCGACATCAAAGCTACTGTCGATCAGGCCACTGCCGAGGCAGAGACCGAATCTGATAACTCCGAGGGAGAGAACTAAATGGGGATCCAATTTCGCAAGAAGCAGAACCTGGACAAGGACACGTGGCTGAACTACTCGGGTTCGGGAGTCTCTGGTTCGAAGCGTATCGGTCCGGTGACCATTAACAGCCGTGGCGGTTACACCGTCCGACTGGGCAAGGGCTTGACCTTCCGTGGTCGCTGGAAGAAAAAGTAGCTGTACTTGCTAGATGGAGGAAAGCGGCGGTTGTCGCCGCTAGTACCCCATTTTCTGATTCACCCACGCAAGCATCTCTTCGTGGGTGAGCACGTAGGCAAGGCCGTGCGTCCCATCACCGAGGTCAGTATCGACCTCCACGTAGGTGATGTCGGAGCCGGCCTTTTGCCATTTCTGCACAAGTTCGCGTGCCGACGTCACGGGTAGCACATCATCCAATGCGTTATGGGTAACGAATACGGGCATACTGGGAGTCTTTGTCCCCAGAGCTTGTTCTTCCACGTGGCGCCGAACGACGGGGGAGAGCTCCGGCGAGCGCAGATTTTCCGCTATTCCTAAGTCGTTGGCCGTGAATGCCTTGGTGTCATTGCGGGGCCAACGTTCGACAGTGGCGCCAATGCATTCATCGGCCGTGAGCTTCAGGAAATCCTGCCCCAGCGGGCTCAGCATGCGCTCGATCGGTTCTTTTGTCTCTGGGTACTCTGCAATCAAGCCGTTCATGAAGTAACCGACGAGCCCCGCCAGCGCCGAGCCGCGAATATGCAGTGCAGTGTCGGTGAGATCGGCCGGAATAGCCCCGGCGTAAACAGCGCGGATGTTCAGCTCCGAGGCATACTCATCGGCGAGCTCGGCCGCTGCAGCGGTGGCGCCTCCGCCCTGTGAGTAGCCGAACAGCGCAATGGGAGTGTCTGTAGGCAGTTGTAAAGTTTCAATAGCCGCTCGCGCCATATCGAGCGTGTTATTCCCGGCAACCTCACGGTTGAGATACGGATGTACCCCAGGCGTGCCGAGCCCCTGGTAATCCACGATGGCAACATTCCATCCCTGTGCCAGCAACTGAGGTGCCGGAGGCGTCGGAGGCGCTTCGTAGCGCAGGGCAACCGAACTGGCACAGTTATCAGCCATACCGAGAGTTCCAGGTGCAATTACTGCCAGTGGGCGCGGGGATTTCTCCGACCAGCGGGTATAGGGCTGCAAAATCGTGCCGGACACGGCTGTCTGGCGGTGGTCGCGTGCGCCTGTGGAGGAAAACACGACCCGCTGTGCGCGTGCGGGCGCATTGACCGGAAATGGCGTCTTCGTAATTACCTGACCTGGAGGCAATCGCTTCACCGTAGAAGAGTCAGAATCCGAGGAACCGAAGCCAGTTGCTCCTAGACCATCCACCGCCGAGCAACCACCGAGCGTTCCCACGCTAGAGCTCAGAAGAGCAACTCCAAGTACCATGCTCAGCGCGATTCTGCGTTTACTAGCCCCAAAGAGACAGCGCTGGCGCTGAGGTCGATGGGGCGTGGCATTCATGTTCCCAATTCTAGGCAACGCACTTGTTCGAATCTGGTCTTTACCGGAGCATTGTCTGGGTTCTAACGGGGCAACTGGAAGCGGCCATCGGAGGTTTGCTCCGCAAGACCGTCGTCAAGCAGGGAAAACAGTGCGCGGGAACGCTGATGTGCATCATCCCAGACCGCATCGAGAGCGGCCTGTTCGACGGGGGAGTCGGCGGCGCGGAGCACGTCGAGAAGCAAGCCCCGGACTTGGCGGTCGGTGCCTTCGAACTTCTGCACACGCCGTTTAGCAGCGGCGATTTCGTGGTCTTCGGGTTCGGGGCGACCGGCGGCGATCCAGGCGCAACTGGTAGCGATGGGGCAGACCTCGCACTCGGGTGTCGTTCGGCAGACGGTAGCGCCGAGTTCCATGAGTGCGACGGAAGTCTCGGCTGCAGTCGTGGGGTCGAGTGGTAGGAACTCTTCGACGAGGGTCATGTCGGCGCGTTTGGCGATGCCGGGAAGGTACGTGCCCTGGCGGTGTCGCCGGAGTACGCGGCGCACGTTGATGTCCACCACCGGCGTGCGCGCGCCAAAAGCAAACGCCGCTACCGCCCGAGCGGTGTAGTCTCCTACCCCCGGAAGGGCTAACAGTGTGTCCACGTCACTCGGCACTTCGCCGTCGTGCTTTTCGACGATCTTTTCTGCGCATTCACGCAGCCGGAGTGCACGTCGGGGATAGCCGAGTTTTCCCCACATACGCAGGACTTCATCTTTGGGGGCGACTGCCAGATCGGCTGGGGTGGGCCATTTTTCCAGCCAGGCGCGCCACGAGGGGATGACGCGGGCGACGGGAGTCTGTTGACTCATCACTTCGCTGACGAGCACAGCCCATGGTGAAGTGCCTTTTTCACGCCAGGGAAGTGGCCGCATATTGGCGCGATACCAATCGCGTAAGGCGGCATCGACGTGTTCGTCGAAGTCGTCGGATTGGTTAATTGCAGAGGTCAATCTACATTCTCGCTTTCCCATAAACAGCGGAGTCGTTGCACAATATAACTATGAGCAATTCTGAGAGGACTCCTGAGAGTGTATGGCAATCGATGGTGCGCGGAAACCTCCGCTTCTGCGAGAGCAAGACGGCGCATCCTCGCCAGGACTTGGTTCGTCGTAAGCAGCTGACGCAGGGGCAGAAGCCGAAGGCCGTTGTGCTGGCTTGCTCGGATTCCCGTGCACCGGTGGAGATTATCTTCGATCAGGGCCTGGGCGATGTATTCGTGATTCGTACTGCCGGTGAGATCACCGACCTGTCGGTGCTGGCTTCGCTGGAATTCGCAGTTGATGGTCTGGGAGTTCCGCTGGTGATTGTTCTCGGCCACGAGTCCTGCGGCGCTGTGGCTGCGGCGAAGAATGCACTGGACGGTGGCGAACTGCCGGGTGGTTTCCAGCGTGTGCTGATTGAGAAAGTCACCCCGTCGCTGTTGGCGGCTCGCAAAGATGGCGAGACGGAAATCGACGAATTTGAGCGGCGCCACGTGCGCGAGATTGTTAATCACATTATTGATCGCTCGCCAGAGATTTCATCGCGCTTGGTGACCGGCGAGGTGGGCGTTGTCGGTATGCGGTACCGCTTGGAGGACGGACGCGCTGAGACCGTCGTTACCCATGGAGTCAGCGAGAACCCGCTAACCTAAATGTGTGACCAATAAGCTGCCTCCAGAAATCTACCGGCGTCGGCGTATCGCCGCGGCGGTGTTGCTCGTTATCATCCTCGTTCTCCTGGGCTGGGGTATTTCCGCACTGGTAAACCGGGACAGCGAGGATTCTGAACCGGTGAATGTCACCAGGGATGACGGGAAAGAGGTGACCCCTCCGGAACAGCCCAAGGAACCTTACGCGCCTAAGTCTGACAAGGACTCGACGAAGGACAAGTCTGACAAGGATGCCAAGACGGACGCTAAGGAAGGCGAAGATTCCGCGAAGGATGACGCTCAGGCGGCGCTTGCGAACAAAAAGGACTGTAGCCTTGCAGACCTGCAGGTGACAGCCACCTCGGATCAGCCGAACTACGGCGATGAGCAGCCGACTCTGGCAATTACCGTCCACAATCCCACCGGCGGTGAATGCCGCGTGAACCTCGATGAGCAGCAGTTGCGCTTCGAGGTGTACGACCTGGCAACGTACGAGCGCGTCTGGTCGGATGTGGACTGCAATGACTCCGAAGGCCACGGTGAACTGGTATTGGCACCGGGCGAGGAAGTCAACTATGCCGCCACCTGGTCGCGTCTGACCTCGGCGCCGAACAAGTGCTCCGAAGAAGACCGCGTCCCAGCGCCCTCCGGGTCGTACATCTTCTACGGCGTGATTGGTGACAACAACTCTGACGCCTACACGTTCAACATGCGCTAGCGCTTAGTTCCCAACCCAAGCTCAATGGCCTCGGCAACGGTGCCTGCTTCCAGCAGCCGCATCCCCGCCGGGCCTTTTGCGCCTCTGGGCACAATTGCCGTGTCGAAGCCCATTCGATGAGCTTCCTTAAGCCGCCACTCCAAATCGGTCACTCGGCGCACTTCGCCGGCCAACCCCAGTTCGCCGAGTGCAATGGTTTTGTCCTGGAAGGTCCGCTTAGTCATGGATGAGGCCAGTGCCAGCGCGATTGCCAGGTCCGCGGCAGGCTCCGACAGCGTCATACCGCCGACGGTGGACACGTACATCTCCATGCGGGCCAACTGCTTGAAGTTTCCATGTTCAGTCAGCACGGCCGCGACCATCGGCACGCGGCGAGGGTCGAGGCCAGAGACATTGCGTCGCGGGTTGTGCGCCTCGGTATTGATTACCAGGCCCTGCACCTCCGCCAGCAGCGGTCTGCGGCCATCCATGGCCACGGTAATTGCAGTTCCCGAGGTCGGCGTTCGGTGATGCAAAAACAGCCCCGAGGGATCCTCAACTTCCGCAATGCCGCCCGCCGTCTGCTCGAAGCAGCCCACTTCATCGGTGCTTCCGAAACGGTTTTTCAGGCCGCGCAAGAAGCGTAGCCCCGAATGCCTATCACCCTCGAAGTTGAGCACCACATCAACCAGGTGTTCCATTGTGCGCGGGCCGGCCACATTGCCGTCCTTGGTCACGTGTCCTACCAGGAAAATCGCAGTTCCGGTCTCCTTTGCCAGCGCCGCCAGCGCAGAGGTTACGGCGCGAGCCTGGGCAACGCCACCGCGAGCACCTTCGACGTCGGCACGCATCGTCTGCACAGAGTCCACAATGAGCAGACCGGGGGAGAGCTCCAGCGTCAGATCGATGACGTCCTCGATATTCGACACTGCCGACAGGTACAGCGAGTCCGACAGTGCGCCAGTGCGCTCGGCACGCAGCCGCACCTGACCGACCGATTCCTCACCGGTGACGTAAAGCGTCGGCCCCAAATCGCCGTCCGCGCAGCGGTAGGCCACTTCAAGTAGCAGCGTCGACTTACCAACCCCCGGTTCGCCTGCCAAGAGCACCAACGAACCCGGCACAATACCGGAACCGAGCACTCGATCCAGCTCGCCGATGCCCGTGCGCACCGCGTGCGCAGCCTTGGCGGAAATCCCCGTGATCGCGGTCAACTCGGAAGATGAAGTGGGGATTCGATCTGTTGCGGAGGTCTCGGCGAGGAAACGTTCCTCCGCCTCGTCGTCAAGCGCGCGCTGTGCTAGACGCTGGCTTTCAGCCGCGACGGAAGTGGAAGATGCTTTACGACGACCACCCCGCGCGCCGGGTTCCGTCGCGGCAGCGCTACGGCGACGTTGCTTGGCTGCCCGCGCGGCAATTTTGTCCTCCAGCGTGGAGGCGGACTTCCCACCGCTGGAGCGGATAGTGACCTTCTCTAGCGTGCCCCACTCTTTGCAGTTGGGACATTGGCCGACCCATTTCGACACCTGCCAGCCGCATGCTGAGCATTCGTAGGCTTCGTCTTTGGTCTTGGCCACGGTGCAACCACCTTTGCTTCAAGAGAGGGGACACGACAGACTCCACAACGTGTGTTGTGCGGTATGCGGTGAATGTCGCGAGAAAATTTACCCCAGATACGCGAGAGCGGGCCAGGGCAGTGTCAATGACTTGTGTCAAGGATGACTGTACTGCCGTGACCCGTATCAAGCGACCAATCGCCCATGCCCGCTCGATGAAGCGCCTCGCGTTATTTGCGGGACAGGACTGCGCTGTACCAGCGCCTAAAAGTGCGCTGCGCGCGAACAGCGCAGGAACACCACTGTGCTGCGATTACTTGGATTCAATCATGCCGTCAGCACCGCGGTTCGGTGCGCCAGCTTCCAGAATGTCAGCAGAGATGGTGATGTCCAGGTCGTAGGTGTTGGTCTGGCCCTGCGGGTCAGTGAACTCGAAGGTGGCCTCGCGGTTCTGGCCAGCAGCGCTGCTCTTGTCGCCAACCAGGGTGCTCGGGTCCAGCTCATTGGTGTAGTACGCGATGCAGCCGGTGTTGTCCTTGGCGGTCTTAGCCAGCGGATCGATGACGGACTTCGGGCCGGCAACAATCTGGCACTCACGCGGCAGGGAGTCCTCGCCCTTTGCAGCCTTAGCGAAGGAAGGTGTCTCAGCGACCTTCTTCAGCTCAACCTCGCCGATACCTTCAACGGTGACGGACTTCAGCTTGTAGACCGACTCGGTAGCGCGCTGCTGGTTGCTGGCGGAGAACTTCAGACCAGCGGTACCAGCCTCCGGGTCAACCAGGATATGAGCGTCGCGGATGTTGACGAAGCCAAGAGCCGAGTTGGTGTTCTCAGCACCCTTGCCGGCAGCATCTTCGCCGCCGTTCATCGCACCGTCTACAGCCGGGTGCTGATTTGCGGTCTGCGAAATCTGACCGGCGCCACAAGCAGCAAGTGCAACTGCGGATGCTGCGGAGACGGTGATGAGGGCGCTGCGGCGAAGTACGGACTTGAAGGCCATGACTAGATTTCCTCCAGTAGCTTGAGGATGGGCGATAGGATTTTCAGTATTTAAAGAACACCTTAGTGTCTTCCTAAGATGTTCTCATACTACCCGTAAAATCATGGGGGGACATGATAGGGTGGAAGGCCGTTGGAAAGGGCGTGTGCATTACATGGAATTCAGCATTGGGGATACCGTAGTTTATCCGCACCACGGAGCTGCGAAAATCGAAAACATCATTGAACGAGAGCTTAACGGTGAGACCGTTCAGTACCTCGTACTGCAGATTCTGCAGAGTGATCTGAATATCCAGGTGCCCGCCAAGAATGCCGAGCTGGTCGGTGTCCGCGATGTTGTCGGTGAAGAGGGGCTGCTGAAGGTCTTCTCCGTTCTGCGTGAGACCGACGTAGAAGAGGCCGGCAACTGGTCCCGTCGCTACAAGGCCAACCAGGAGCGCCTGGGTTCGGGCGACATTAACAAGGTCGCTGAGGTAGTTCGTGACCTGTGGCGCCGCGATCAGGATCGCGGTCTGTCCGCCGGCGAAAAGCGTATGTTGAGCAAGGCTCGCCAGGTTCTCGTCGGTGAGCTCGCGCTTGCCGACGGCGTTGATGAGGCCAAGGTCGAGGAAGTTTTTGCCCGCGTCGATGCCACTATCGAGCGTCACCGCGCGCTGGCACAGGAAGGTACCGCCGGTGAGAAGAAGGACGAGGCCGACGATAAGCCGGTGGACCTGGACGCAGACGCATAAGTCGTTTCCCTTCCTCGGTGCCTTCCAGTAGGGATTTTCTGCACTTTTCCGGTTAACGGCTAGCGCACATACATTGCCCGTGTGCGCTAGCCGTTTTCTCTTTTTCACCCGTATCTATTTCCCCGCTATGCTCGGGGCTGTGACTTTTCAAATCTTCGATACCGCAACCCGCCAACTGAAGGATTTTGAGCCTCTCCGCGAGGGGCATGCCTCCATTTACCTGTGCGGTGCGACCCCGCAGGCTCAGCCGCACATTGGCCATGTTCGCTCCGGCGTGGCCTTTGATATCTTGCGCCGTTGGCTGATCGCCAAGGGGTATGACGTCGCCTTTGTGCGCAACGTCACCGATATCGATGACAAGATTTTGAACAAGGCCGCCGAGCACGGCCGTCCTTGGTGGGAGTGGGTCTCTCGCTTTGAGCGCGAATTTACCTGGGCTTACAACCAGCTCGGTGTTCTCCCGCCGAGCGTTGAGCCGCGCGCTACCGGGCATGTCACTCAGATGGTGGAGTATATGCAGCGTCTGATGGATAACGGCTTCGCCTACGCTGTCGATGGCAGCGTCTATTTCGACGTGGATGCCTGGTCCAAGGCTGAAGGCAGCGACTACGGCAGCCTGTCCGGCAACCGCGTCGACGAGATGGAGCAGGGCGAGACCAATACTCCGGGCAAGCGCGGTGCGCACGATTTCGCACTGTGGAAGGCTGCCAAGCCGGGCGAGCCCTCGTGGCCGACGCCGTGGGGCAATGGCCGGCCGGGCTGGCACCTGGAGTGCTCCGCCATGGCCACCTACTACTTGGGCTCGGAGTTCGACATCCACTGTGGCGGCCTCGACCTGCAGTTCCCGCATCATGAAAACGAGATTGCGCAGTCGCACGCAGCCGGCGACGGCTTTGCTCGCTACTGGATGCACAACCACTGGGTCACAATGGCCGGCGAAAAAATGTCGAAGTCGCTCGGTAACGTGTTGTCCGTGCCGCATATCCTGACCATGGTTCGTCCGGTTGAGCTGCGTTACTACCTCGGTAGTGCGCACTACCGCTCCGTGCTGGAGTACTCCGAGGAGGCTCTGCAGGAAGCGGCAGCGGGCTACCGTCGTATCGAGGCGTTTATGCACCGTGCCGTCGATAAGCTCGGCGATATAGAAATCGGTGAGTGGACGCCGGCGTTCGAAGCAGCGCTCGACGACGACCTCGCCGTCCCACGCGCGCTCGCGGAAATCCACAACGCTGTTCGCGGAGGTAATCAGGCGCTTGCCGACGGCGACGAGACCAAGGCCAAGGAGATTGCCGGTGCTGTCCGCGCTATGGCCGCAGTCCTTGGGTTCGATCCGCTGAATGAGCAGTGGGCAACCTCCGATTCCGGTTCCGATGCGGCAATGCATGCGCTCGGTGTGCTGGTTGAGCACCAGTTGGAGGAACGCACCCGGGCTCGTGCAGAGAAGGACTGGGCTACGGCTGATGCTGTGCGCGACCGTCTGAAGGAAGCGGGTATCGAGGTAACTGATACCGCGGATGGTCCAGCATGGTCTGTCGCTGACTAGGGCTGAAAAGCTGGCTTTAGGCTAAAGAAAACTATTAACAACAGGAAGCAGGTAGCTATGGCAGGCAACGGTCGTCGTGGTGCAGTGCGCAAGGCAAGCAAGAAGAACGTTGGCGGCTCCGGTGGCCAAAAGCGTGGCTTGCGTGGCAAGGGGCCGACCCCGAAAGCAGAGGACCGCGTTTATCACGCAGCTCATAAGCGGGCGAAAGAGAAGCGCCGCCGTGACTCGGGGCGTCATGAGCGCAAGGGGGATGGCACCGAGCTGGTAGTTGGCCGTAACCCGGTCGTGGAGTGCCTGCATGCAAAGGTGCCAGCGGCCGCGCTGATTGTGGCGCTGGGTACCGACAATGACGAGCGCCTGCAGGAGTCAGTGCGTATTGCTAACTCCCGTGGTATCCCGATTCGCGAGGTACCCCGCCACGAGTTGGACACCATGACCGGCAACACCATGCACCAGGGTATCGGCCTGCAGATTCCGCCGTACAAGTACGCATCTGTCGAAGATCTGATTGATTCTGTGGCCCAGACCGGTGAGCCGGGCCTTATCGTCTGCCTGGATAACATCACTGATCCGCGTAACCTGGGTGCGGTCATTCGCTCGGTGGCGGCCTTTGGTGGTCACGGTGTGGTGATTCCGGAGCGTCGCTCGGCTGCCATTACGGGCGTCGCCTGGCGTACCTCTGCTGGTACTGCTGCGCGTCTGCCGGTTGCGCGGGCGACCAACATGGTGCGCTCGCTCAAGCAGTTCCAGAAGGCTGGTTACCAGGTCGTTGGACTGGATGCCGGTGGCGATCACACTCTGGACACTTACGACGGCACCACCCCGGTGGTTATGGTCGTCGGCTCTGAGGGCAAGGGACTTTCGCGCCTGGTGCGCGATACCTGTGACACCATCATGTCCATTCCGATGACCGGTTGGGTTGAGTCGCTCAACGCTTCCGTTGCTGCCGGCGTGACTCTGAGTGAGTTTGCCCGCCAGCGCCGGGCTAAGAGCAGTCAGTAGCGCATTTGATACCCCCGTAGGCGCCATTATCAATTCGTTATAGTAATGGCGTTTACGTGGGGTATTTTGCGTTCTAAATGGCGGCCGGTACTTATGGCTACCCCCAGTAGTTCAGCGCTTTAAAGATAATTCTATTTCCGGCGTGCGCTGCAGAAATGACGGCGTTATTATCACTTCCAACAGAAAATTATCCGTAGTTTCCTGAAGGGGAGGGCGGGCATATCATGCTCCTAGAAATGGGGGCGTAATTGGCCGTAGTTTAGGGAAGCGCACGGACCTAGCGGTGGCTTGTACAGCTAGCTTTGGGTCACTGAGATGTCAGACCACGACATCCTCAGCGTTAGTTTTTCTGTCTGCCGGGGCAACCCATTTCGGCAGTCTCGCAGTCTTAAAAAGAGCTGGGGGTATTGGAGTCTGCTTTTAGAGAATCCAGCAAAAATACGGGCAGCCCCTCGGTGGCGAGAGGGAAGGTGCGCACCTTCTCCGCAATCGTCACTCGAGGGGCTGCCCGATGTTTTTGTTGTTTTAAAAGCCACTCCGAAAAGCGTATGTGTCTATTTGCTCCACTTGGCAGCCTGGACGTCGTCACGCGTTGCCTTGCGCGATTGCACCGTTCCGATGGCGTAGCAGATCAGGTAGATGACAAATGCGATTGTCGTCACTAGAACGCTGACCGGGATGCCCGGTGCGAGTGAGAGAACAATGCCGCCGACGGCCGCGACCTCGGCGAAGATGGTCGACAGGATGATGGCCTTTACAGGAGAGGCGGTGACGAATGCGGCCGCAGCACCAGGGGTGATGATGAGGGCGATGACGAGCAGAGAGCCGACAATCTGTACGCCCTGGGCGGCGACGAGACCGGTGAGAATCGCGAAGTAAATCGATAGCGCCTTCACGTTGACACCACAGGCGGCGGCCATGATGGGGTCGGCGGAGGCGAATAGCAGCGGGCGCCATTTCCAGGTAACGCCGCCGACGACGATGACCGCGACGATGGCCATCGTCCATAGAGAAGTGTCAGTCAGACCAATGATTTGGCCGGTGAGAAGTGAAAACGCGGTACTTGTCCGGCCGGGGTAGAGGTGGATAAACAGCACCGATAAGCCCATGCCGAAGCTCAAGACCACGCCCACGACCGCATCTTGGCGCCCTCGAAGCGACAGTGCCGCCAGGACTATTGCGATGAGCACCGAACCGATAATGGCACCGCTGCTGACACTGACACCAAGTAGTAGGGCCGCGGATGCACCCATAAGTGCCAGCTCGCTGGTGCCGTGGACCGTGAAACTCATCTGTCGCATGACGATCAGGGGCGAAATGATGCCGGAGATTAGCCCGAGTAGAGCTGCCGCGATGAGAGCATTGTGGACGAACCCGACTTGGAGCAGAGCAGCGGTGTCGGAGAAATACTGAGTCAGTAGGGTCATTAGACGATAACCAGCTTTCCCTCGACACGGGCAACCGCAATGTTGGTTTGGTAGAGCTCCGAGAGCGTCTCTGAAGTGATAATTTCCTCGACTGACCCGACCGCATGTCCGTGCGGCGTCAGGTAGAGCACCCGGTCACAGACGCCCAGGATGGGGTTGATGTCGTGGGTGACAAAGACGACTGCCGTGTCGTTTTCCCTCCGATGCCGGTCCAGGCGCTCGACCGTGGTCCGTTGCGCCGCAGGGTCGAGGGAGAGCAGAGGCTCGTCGCAAAGCAAAAAATCTGGTGCCGAAACGAGCGCCTGCGCCTGACGGACAAGCTGCTGCTGACCGCCAGAGAGCGTGCCGACGCGACGGCCTGCAATACCGCCCGCGCCGACAAAGTCCAGCATTTCGTCGGTGGCGGAGCGGTTCTTGCCGGCCGCCAACTCGACGAGGTCGCGAACCCGAATGGGCAGTGAGGGCTCGAACATCCGCTGCTGTGGAATGTAGCCGAGGTTCCCGTCGACTTTTACTGAACCGTGAGTCAGCTGGCGCATGCCAAGGGCAGCGGTCAGCAGCGTGGATTTGCCGACGCCATTGGGGCCCAGGATGGCCAAGAACTCGCCGGGCTCGATATTCAAATTGAGACCGGACCACAGCGGCTCGACGGCTGCGTCAGTAAAAGTCAGTGAGGGCAAAGTTATGCGGACTCCATATCGGAAAGGGTTTTCTTGTAGAGGTCAAAGAACGACTGGTCAGCGCTCGGCGACTCAAAAACATCGACGATTTTAACGCCCTTTGCCTTGGCAGCCTCGACGAGTCGCTGCGAGACCTGGTCGTGGGTCTGCGGTGCGTCGATGAGGTAGTCCAACTCGCCGGACTCAATCAGCTTCAGCATTTCATTGACATCGCTTGCCGACGGCTCGGACTCATTCAGTGTGGACTGACGGTAGCCCTTCGGGGTGATGTCCTCGACCTTCGTGTCCTTCAGGATGTCATCGGCCAGCGGGTGAACCTGAGCAACCTTAGCGGCCTTGAGCTTGCTCTTGGCCTCTTCGATGTCCTTGATTTCCTTATCGACGGCCTTGGTGTCGGCCTTGGCGCCCAGCTTGGTCAGAGCTTCGGCGAGCTGCTCTGCAGTTTCTTCAACCGCATCGGTGTCGTACCAGACGTGTTCGTTGGCTTCGCCGTCATGGTGGTGGTGCTCGTGGCCTTCGTGGTCGTCGTGACCTTCGCCATCATGCTCGTGGCCTTCATGGTCGTGCTCGTGGCCCTCGTGATCATGGTCGTCGTGGCCCTCGTGATCATGGTCATGTTCGTGGTCATGGCCTTCTTCCTGCGGCAGCGCAGAGATGATGACCTTGTCCTTTGCGTCACGCAGAGAGGAGGTCAGCCATGCGTCGTAATGCCCGCCACCTGCGACGAGAATATCGGCGTCCTCTACCTTTGCCATGTCGGCTGCGGCCGGTTCGTAGGAGTGAGGGTCGATGTCGTTGGACGCGATAATCGGGTCGATGGAGACCTTCTCGTCGTCGGTGACTGCGTCGGCGACGTCTGCCCAGACCTTGGTGGAGGTGACCACCTTAATGGTGTCTTCGGACTTGCCCGCGGACGTAGCGCTGTCATCATTGCTGGAGCATGCGCCGAGACCTGCGACGAGGCCGGCGCTGGCGACTAGCGCCGCGATGCGCGTGGAAAAGCGTGCCTTCATATATGTATCCAATCCTGTTGCGGGCTGAATTATTCCTTTTATTCAGCTCCTGAGCATCAACCGCTATTGAAAACAGTTGTCTTTTAGTTCAAAGAACATAGTAGGGGCTGCGGAGACCCAGTCACAAGGCGGGCCTCTGCCGGAGTGGCCGAAATGACAGTCGCGCACATTCGTTGGGTAAAGTTGTCCGCGATTAGATGCGTGTGATGCTCGTTGTAGTTCTTTTCCATAAAATCGAGGTTTTCTACCTGAGGTAGCTGGACGAAGATATCTGAGCGGGCAGTCGCTGTTGGTTTTTCAAGAAGGGTCGGTATTCCGTGCAAAGTCGGCGTCGTCGTGGCACCTTGGCTTCCATCGCTGCAGAACTTGGGGTCTCGCGCACGACTGTGTCCAACGCGTACAACCGCCCTGACCAGCTCTCGGAGAAGTTGCGGGAGCACATCTTGGAAACTGCGGAGCGGCTTGGCTATCCCGGGCCGGACCCAATGGCTCGCGGTCTGCGCATGCGCCGGGTTGGCGCCATCGGCGTGCTGTTCACCGAGCACCTCCCGTTCGCTTTTGAAGACCCTGCGTCGGTGGATTTTCTCGCCGGCCTCGCAGAGGAGCTCGGCGAAATGGGCGACTCCATGTTGGTCATTCCAGCTTCCTCCGAGGAGGGCGGGGACGTAGATCTCAATCTGATTCGGCAAGCGGTGGTCGACGGTTTCGTGGTCTACTCCGTCGCGGACAACGACCCGTTCCTCGCTGCCGTGCGCGCCCGTGGCTTGCCGACGGTCGTGTGCGACCAGCCTGCAGATGCGGTGGCTCTACCGTTTGTGGGCATCGATGACCGTGAGGCCATCAAGCCCGCGGTGCGACACCTGACTGAACTGGGACATCGCAAGGTGGGAATCTTGTCAGTGCGATTGTCGCGTACCCCGAACTCGGGATATGTCACGGAGAAGCGGCTGGCAGAAGCTCATCACCAGGTGCAGAAGAACCGCGTCGAAGGTGCGCTGGAAGCGCTTGCCGAGGCTGGTATTCAGCAGGTGGATGTGCCTATCATCGAGCGCCACCTCAATGACCGCGAGAATAACCGCGATGCGGCTCGCCAGCTGCTGACCGACAACCCGGATCTCACGGCGGTGGTCTGTACCACGGATACTCAGGCAATTGCGGTCTTGGAATATGCCAAGGAGAACGGAATTCGTGTTCCGGAGGACCTGTCCATCACAGGCTTTGACGGAATCGAGCGCGCCCTCTTCCACAAGCTGACCACTGTAATTCAGCCGAATAGGCAGAAGGGCATTGCCGTCGGCCGCGCGCTGGCCGAGGAGCTTGAGGCCGCACGCGAGGACAGCGGTCGCGCTCCTCGCGTCTTGTTGGAGACTGAGTTTGTCGTTGGATCGACAACCGCAGCGCCGTCGGCACCGTCAGCCGGGTAGCGGGCCGACGAGGGTAACAACATCGTGGCGCTATCGGGGGCTCTTGGGGTGGTAAACCCCACCTCGTCTTTACTGTGTTCGGATTCAGATTAAGGTCTATTACATGACAGATTCAACAAATTCGAGCACCGACCGATCAGCTGCGGCTCTCAATAGTCCGGAAGCTACCCGCGACGACCATGTCGAACTTGGCGGCCCCGTCGAATTGGATGAAATGTCTATCCGTGGCGCGATGAGTGAGTTCACCACTGGCGTGACCATTATCGCCACCGAGGATGAAGGCGAAGCGTACGGTTTCGCCTGCCAGTCTTTTTCCTCGCTGAGTCTCACTCCACCGATGGTTCTGTTTACTGTCATGAAGACCTCGCGGTCCTGGCCGCATATACGGAACGCTGGACGCTTCTCCGTCAATGTGTTGGCCGAGGATCAGGAGGATATCTCGGCAGCCTTCGGCCGCAGTAATGGCGAAAAGTTCAAGACGGGGAAGTGGACCCGCTCTGAGCTGGGCAACCCTTTATTGCACGGCTGCTCCGTGTGGATTGATTGCACCGTCGTCGATGTTTACGAAGGCGGCGATCACTGGATTGTGACGGCGGATATTGTGGCTATCGGCAAGCGTGAAGAAATCAATCCGCTCATTTACCACCGCGGTTCTTACGCACGGGTTTCTCACCCCGGCACCGATGCGCCTGTCGATCAGAAGTGGCGTCAGCGCCCCTCGGTGTAACCCGAAGTTGTCGCAGTCCAGCCACGGCGATCCTCGCCTGGCTTGGGGTCTTTCATCTCTCGCATGCGCAGACCATTGTTGTCCTGCGTGTAGACGAATTCGCCCGCCACAATCTTGTGGAAACGCTCCGAATAGGTCTGCGCCTGGTCTGAGCAGTCCAAACTGCGAGTCTGCTCCGGGGTACCGAATTCGACCGCCTCGCCCTTCCACTGCAGCGAACCAGAGCCGTTGCCACAGGAATCAGCGAAGGTATATGTTGTCTGCCCCAACGTAATAGTCGGCGCCTGAGTTCCGTCCGGCACACCGTGGGGCAGGTTTGGGTCATCAAAGATCGCGGTTATCTGCCATTGCTTGCCGACGATCTCCGCTGCCGGCTTTGCCTGGCATGCGGTAGCCGTCATGGACACTGCCGCAACGACAGCTACTGCGGCAACCGCTTTTTTCCCGCTCCGACCCATGCTGCGTGACCCCGTTAGTTAGCTGCCTTCTTGGTGGTCTTCTTAGCAGCCTTCTTCGTCGTCTTCTTAGCGGCCTTCTTGGCAGCCTTCTTCGCCGTCTTACGAGTGGTCTTCTTTGCGGCCTTCTTGGTCGACTTCTTCGCAGTCTTCTTAGTGGACTTGCGTGTGCGCTTTGCGGTCTTCGGAGCGTTTTCCTTCTCGTATTCCTCGTGAACCTTCTTGAAGCTCAGGCCTTCCTTCTCCACTCCGAGCATGCACATCAGAGTGACGGCATCGTAGAAATCCTCGGCGAAGGTAGCAACAATTCGCCGTGCGCCAGCAGCGGTCTTTTCTTCGACCTTGTGAAGAGCCTCGTTCTGAGCAGTGCGAGTGTCTGTGACCTTCGGTGGCACGAATCCTCCTGGCAAGCATGGCCTTAATTGCGCCCCATACACCTACTTCTGCCAGCCATCTCGCCACATGCTCCCGGCACTGAGCTCAACCGAGTTCAGTGAAGAAGGAATGGGATTGTGATGACGCAGTTTCAGCTTTAAGCGCTACTTACAATTCAAAAACCTTATTCTACCACGTTGTTGATAGGTCGCGCGGTGTGGATAATGCTCCCATGGATACGGCTAGTCCACGCAGCGGCTGTCCCGCGGATTGAGCAGTGGCTGCCCCGCGGAATGGCTAGTCCACACGCGGGTTCATACCGCCCTTGAAGCGGTAGTTGCGTGGACGGCGAGGCTTGTTCCGCGGATTCACAGGACGGATGCGACGCATACCGGCCCGGATTGGACGGGTCAGGCCACTGTCTTCGCGCAGTGCGCGAGGGCGACGGAGCCTGCGCGCCATCCATTCACCGAGGACAATACCCGCAGCTAGTGCCGTCGCAATGCCTAGCGCTGAGGCTAGCGCCGTAAACCCCTTGGTCGGGTGGTCGTGCAGCAGTGCGTGCATACCGCGGTAGATCGTCATACCCGGAAGCAGCGGGGTTACGCCTGCCACTGCCGTAATCAGCGGCGGGATGGACCAACGTCGTGCCAGCAGGCCACCGATGAGACCAATCAGCGTTGCTGCCGCGCCTGCGCTGGTCACCGGATGAACTCCCAGTGGAGTCAACACGTAGTAGTAGGTCATCGACCCCAGCAGAGCGACCGTTCCGGACACTGACAACGCGGTGAACCCAGCATTCGAGGCCAACGCAAATGCGATTGAGGCGGTAGTTCCCGCTATCACCCTCACTGTCGCCTGTGCCAGGTTGAGGTCAGAACCCGCGATGACGTCGGGAAGCGGAATGCCCAGCATTCCGGAAAACTCGATGCCCATTGCGATGCCAGCGACGATTCCGCCGGTCAACAACATGGTGTCGAAGAAGCGCGCGGAGCCAGTCACAGGTGCGCCGGTGATGCCGTCTTGCAGTGCTTGCACGAGGGTTAGGCCGGCGAGCATCACGATAATTCCCGAGGCGATCAGCCTGGATGGCTGCATCTCAAAGGGGAGATACGCCTGCGCCGCATTGAGCACAGCAGCGGAGAGCGTGGCAATGAGACCGCCGACTGCATTCTGAAAGAATGTGGGCAACTCGCGGGCAGCGAGTTCACCAATCACGATGACGATGGCCAGTGTGACCGCAGCCGCGATAAGGGCGACCTCGAAACTCGAGCCGAGCAGCACTGTCACAGATGAAGCCAGCAATGCCCAGCCAGTGTAGATGACGCGGAGGCGGTATTTTGCGGGCTCACGCTCGACCTTGTCGATAGCCTCAATAGCCTCCTCCAAGCTCAGGTGGCCCGCGCGAATTCGGCGGATGACACGGTCGGTGTGACGCAAGCGCTCGAAGTCGGGCACTGGTGCGGTGACAACGCGCATCGCGGTAATAGGGGTACGGCGCGCGCCGATGAGGTGGTAGACCGTCACGGAGGTCAACGTGATATCGACTTGGATTTGGGTGAGGCCATAGGCTGAGGTCACGGCCTTAATTTGTAGCTCGGTATCGCGGTTGCCCGAGCCACATGCCAGCAATAGCCCGCCGATGCGAGCAGCGAGATCGAGTACGGCCGTGACCTGACTCGGGTCGGAATAATCGATCGGTGCCAGCGGCAGCGGGGTAGTAGTCGAGTGCACTAGGTCGACAGTTGCCGTTGGGCCGGAAACGAAATCAATCACGCGCTGCTTGAAGGTGGACTGACCTTCGATTGCAGGAAACTGGGTCTGCGGAGTGTCGTCGTAAGAGACAGTGGCTTCAGCGTCGTAGAGATCATTCTTCGCAGCGGAGTTTTCTCCGGCGTTGGAATTGCTGTCACCAGCGAATGACATGTCGACACTTCCTTTCCCCGATACTGCCTGGGGTGCATTGCAGTGATGCTGCAAAGACGCGATGCGGAGACGTTGCAGAAACATAGCCCCAGTGATTTAGCGATAGTCACACTACCCCGTCAGTGACCGAGAATCTTAATTCGTTTTTGAGGCGGTGAATTTGCCTATCTGAGCGGGGCTTTTAGCGTGTGGAAAAGTGTTCAAGAAGTGCGGTTGCAGTTTTCCTGTGGTGTCGTTTTTAACTTCTGCTTGCCAACCTGTACAATCGCCTGTCAGCGGCACAGCTGAGTTCGATTCTCAGGTTGACTCTGATTCTTTCGAGCCAGCGACGGCTAACGCCAAAAGGTCGCTTTAAAGTTGCCGGGATGGCGCAATTGGTAGCGCAACTGATTTGTAATCAGTAGGTTACGGGTTCGAGTCCCGTTTCCGGCTCCAAAACCCCAGGTCAGGAAGTTTTCCGGCCTGGGGTTCTTTGGTTTAAAGGGTGCTCGCGTCCTTTTTGGGTCCTTTTTCGTCGCTCCAATGCAAAAACCCCCGCGCCAAGAGGGGTTAAGTAAAGAAAAGTGTGTCTTTTCCGGGCGTGTTGCGGTTATTTGATCCAGCCTTTTTGGATGCCGAGGTTGTGTTGGTAGCTGGTGTCGATGGCGGTGTCGTATTCTGCTGGTGCACCGATGTCATTGGTAGTGGCTGTGGTGTTGTGGGTGATCAGGTCTGTTGCTGTGGAAAGTGCGTCTTGACCCCATCGTTGGTCCCTGGCGATCTTGACCGGATCGTCAGGGACTTCTGTATGTAGATACAGCCACCAATCCATCACTGTGCGTTGATGCGGTAGTGATAGTCCGCGGTGTCTGCGGGCTAGTTCTTTTATGGGGGCGTTGATGCCACCTTCGAGGCTGTTTGTTGTTGCTGCAAGGTTGTCGGGGTCGATGGTTGTTGGTGGGGGTTGCAGGTAGGTAAACAGCAGGTCTCTGCGGTGCAGAGATAGCAATGATTGATAGGCCGCTCGGACGCGTTGGTGGGTGTAGACCTTGGTGTAGGCGCCGGTAGCAGGGTCTTTGATGGTGGTTTTCTCGTTCATCCATTCCCGGTAGGTGTGGTCGAATTCGTGCAGGTGGGCGACCCATGTGGATGCTTGGTCAAGGTCGGTGATGCGAGTGAGTTTCAGGGCTAGGCGGTAGAGGGTTTTGCCGGCATCGGTGCGGGGGTTGCTGGTGGTGTGGCGGCGGACTGTTCGTTGGGCGTGGACGAGGCAGCGTTGGATGCGTGTTGTTGGCCAGCAGTGGTGGATGGCTGATTGGGCACCTTGTCCGCCGTCTGTGACTGCGATTAGTGGTGCGGCAATGGGGCGTAGGAGTTCGGTGTAGGCGGCGGTGGTTTCGTGTCTGGCCCAGGTCCAGTTGATGACGTGGGTTTTACTGGCTGCGATCAGGAGGCATCCGGACTTTAGATAGGTCGCGTCGAGGAAGATTTGGTCATGGATGCGGAATGAGTCGATGGTGGGTGTGGGGATGATCCACCAGCACCATCGGAATCGGTGGTGCATGGTTTGCCTGGTTACGCCATGGTGTGCGGCGAAGGTGGTTAGAGATTGGGTGCCGGTGGCCCATTGGATGAACAAAGCCATGGTGGCGGTGTTTTTGTTGTGGGTTTGGGTGTTGCGGGTAAAGGAGTGTCCGCAGTGGGTGCAGCGCCAACGGGTGGTTGATTTGCTGGTGGTGCCGTTTTTCTTTGTGTTGTTGCCGCATAGTGGGCAGCTGGGGCGGTTGGTGGTCATCCTTTAATCCAACCGGTGTGCGGTTAGCACAAATGTGGCCGGAGGTGCGGGATGGTGTGGGTAATAGCTTTCGGGGAGCTATTCTTTGGTGATTTGTGGTGTGTGGTCTGGGGTTATGGTGGCATGCGGACACACTTTTCTTTACTTAACCCGCCAAGAGGGCGCAGGGGCGGCGGCAGGAGGGCAGCGACTAGCCGCCGAAAATTGCCAGCGCGTCGGCAGCGAACGCTTCAATGATTGCGGAGTTGTCAACATCTCCCGCGCGGTTGATGTAGGCGGCCTCCGTAGTCGAGGCGGAGGCATGGCCCAGTTGCAAGGTGGCCAGCGCCGCGTTGCCCGTTGCAGCCATGGCGGTCGCTACCGTGTGACGGAGGTCGTGATAGGAAATCACCGCAGGCAGCAGCTCCCGGTCGGCCTGCGCCACATCGTCGCCGGCGAGGTGCGGCAAGCCTGCCCATGTTAGAGCCCGGCCAGAGTTTTGCCAGGGTGGGGGTATGTGCCGGATGGGTCGTCACGCATAGGCAGTACCCGCGTCGTCGGTGCCCCTGTCGTGCGTTGGCCGTGGAACAAGCTCGTAGGCTTATCGGCCAAGCGCTCGGCAATCCTTGAGTCTATTGGCCCGAGAAGCTGGTCTGGCAAAAACATGTAGGTGTGTGACGATCAGCTATAACTTTCCTCCTTGTAAGCAGGAAACCCGCTCGCCTCTCATGACAGCAATGTACTTGGATAACCACATCGCTACTTGACCGTAGATTGATGTAGCGATACGATTTGAACATGTTCAGTGAACAAGTTCAATCAAGTCGTGCTACTCAAAAGGAGGCGACGCGCAATAAAGTCTTGGATACCGCCTATGCCCTTTTTGTGTCAGTCGGGTACGCGGATACAAATGTGCGTGCCATCGCGCAGAAAGCTAACGTCAGCGTTGGAACCGTTATGAACGTCGGGAGCAAGCAGTCGCTGTTGATTCAGACCATCGGACATCGAATCACCGTCATGCACGATGAGCTCCGTGGACAATCAGACAACCTTCTCGACGTTCTCGCTCCTTTCCTGAAAATGTTTACTGGGCAGGAAGAATTATCGAAAGCGTATGGCGCTGCCCTAATCACACAGGGAGACAACGGAGAGATTCTCAACGAGCTTCGAACTCTCTTGGTAGATGAAATCGTGTTGCGCCTAGGCAATATGCTCCCTAAAGATGACGCTAAAGAGTTCGCGACAATCCTTTACAACATTTATCTTGGGTTGCTTCTTGGCTGGGCTGCCGGTGCATACGACACCGACGAACTATCCATTCACGCGAACAGTTCCATCTCCCGTCTTAAAATCGCGTACGGAGTAAAATAATGATTCTCGAATCTTCGCCTGCTTGGCCCTCCATCATTCTTGCAGCCATTTTGTTCGGAGACGCGGTACTCTCGCTCAAACCCGTAGCATTCATCGAGGCCTGCCTCAGAGGAGTACGACTTCCTACAGAGTGGTGGTGGGCTCTTATCGTTATCAAGTGCCTAGCAGCAAGTGGACTCATTATTGGGCTCTGGATACCAGGCATTGGAATAGCGACGATGGTTGGAGTCATTGCCTACTTCTGCACCGCAGCAATCGCACATATCCGAGCCAAGTTTCTAGGTAGCGAGTTTTGGGTCAATTGCTTAGGGATGCTCGCTATTTCACTAGGCGCTCTCATTGCGACACTATTGATAGCCTGAAACGACCAATTTACCAATTGTGTTCGCCCATTGAGGGGCGCCGTTGCCCGCGCCGGGCGGCTTGCCGCGGGTGCCTGGGACCCGCTAGCCGCCTACCGCCTCGCCGGCCTGTCGAAGGGTATGAGCGTCTGCCTCGGTGCAGAAGGCATGACAAAGCCCTAGCTGATGGGTCGGGGTTGTGGGATTTGCAGAGTGGCGGGCTGCTGCGGGACTGGTAGATAGGCGTCCAGCTCTTCGACGGGTATCTGCGGTACTGCATCCGAGATACCAGTGGCGAGCGCTGCGCGACTGGGCCCGCGCCGGGATGTCACACCCGACGACGTGGGGTGGCAGGAGCAGTAACCGGAATTGAGGGGTTGGGGGCAATCCCAGTCCATTTTTATGCGTGGGGGGTAGGGGTGCGACGGGCAGGGGTTGCTGGGGCAAGGGGTGTGTGGCCCCTAGTCGACACCGTGTAGCCACCGCCGGTTAAGTCTTGTACTCAGGCTGTGGCGTATGTCCAGCTGCGGGTCTACTTCGGAAAACTCCGCACTTCCCCAAAGACTTTCCTCAAAAATTAGTAGGGGAGGTGTCCCTGTGTGGCGCGAGAAACGGCTTTGACAGGCATAAATGGCATTATAGGTCAAACCTTTACAGGGTACCCTAACGGTAGGTTACGGGTTCGAGTCCCGTTTCCGGCTCCAAAACTCCAGGTCAGGAAGTTTTCCGGCCTGGGGTTCTTTGGTTTAAAGGGGAAAATGTAGGGGTTAAGTAGCGTGAGGGGTGAAATCGTCTAACAGAACGTCCGCATCCCCTCTGTCCCGTAAGTCGGCTTAGAAGCTGGAAGAACCGCCTGAACCGGAAAACCCTGAGCTAAACCCGCTGTTGACGCCACCGCTACTGGAAGAGCTGTCGCGGGCAGTGGTGGCATCGCTATCCCAGGTGCTCACGACATAGAAGGGCACGTAGCCGTGGTAGCCAGAGCCAGCGAAGAAATCAGAGTCGTAGATGCGCGTGCGCTCGGGGCGCTCGTCGGCCTCATTGCGCTTCTGCAGCTGGGACTGCACGTGCTCCGACAAGAGCGCGGAGCGATCCAAGAGTTCTAGGTAGCGCTCCATGAACTGCGGATGGTGTGGTTCCTTGGATAATTCAGTGGCGGCATCTTCCAACTCCTTCGCGTGGCGCTCAAGCGCCGAGTCGATGCTTGCGGCCAAGTAGCCTGCCTGTGCCAGATCCTTCTCCAGCTCGTAGAGTTCATAGCGGCGAGCATCCGCATCAGCGTTCTCAATGCGGTGCAGCTTTTCAATATTGGCCTCAGCGGTTTCCACGCGCTCGCACAGTTGGCGCGCGTTGGCGATGAGCTCGGAGTGTGAGCGGAATTGCTCATCTGGCGCATCCGCCGGAATCGACATGAGGAAACCAACCTGGCTATCGATTGCTAGGAAGTCATCGCGCAAACCCTCCCAGTCCTGGCGCAGGCGCTCATCCACCAGCCCTGATTGGAGCGAGTGCGCTCGAATATCAATCTCCCTTAGCCGTTGCGCCACATCGGTGTAGGTCTGCGACACGTAGTCCCAGTCCTCGCGTGCCTGCTGTGTCTTCTTCTGCCGGCTGCGGCGTACACCGCCGGCGAGGCCGACACCAGCGCCGCCAACGCTCAGGCCCGCCACCCCGAGGCCAACGGCCGCCGCCATCCGGTCCTCTTTTGCGCCCTCGTACTGAGTATCCGCAGCACGGTCTACGTCGATTGCAGCCGCTGCGCCAGCAAAGAGGCCAGCAGGAATGTTGTCATCCCGCACGCCCGGCTTAATTGCTTCGATGGACTGTTTCAGATGGCTGTCATTCTTGCGTAGCTTCATTTGAGCAGCCACGTCCTCACCCGCGAAGACGAAGGCTTGGCGCGGATCAAGGCCCACGCCGACGAAGACCTGGCCATCAGCAAACTTATCCTTGCCGATGAGCTCCTGGTGGTTATCGCGCAGGTACTCCTCTACGGAGTCATTAACGTTTTCCTTGTTCTCGGCAAAGACCATGTAGTGCAGCCCTTGGACCACGTCAGGGGCGGCGATCCGGGAGACATCGCGAAGCATGCGCTGTTCTTCCTCCGGGGTGAGCACATCGTCTGAGTCCATGATGTCAGCCTGCACCTCACGCTGCGCGGGCTGCATGACGTAGTCAGAGCGCTCGGGCGAATCAAAGACCGCCAAGCAGGTGCCCGCACCGACACCTCCGAGAAGCAGGCCGCCCACTGCTGCTGCGCCGATGATGGCACCGATGGAGGTCACTTTGGGGCCGCGGTTGGATGCAAAAGGTTTAATATCGCGAGAGTCGGTCACGGTGATTCTCCTATTCGCGAGCGATCGGCCCCGCCAATTTTATCCGGTTTAAGGAGGTCGGGCGGGGAACAAAGGGTGCGTTTGAAGACTGATTAAAGGGCAAATGCCTGTCGGGGGCTGGGGCGGGGGAATTTTCTTTCACTTATGCGCACGTTGTCGGAAGTCCCGGTCAACATATGGATGAGCTATTCACTTATGGCCACGCTGCTGCGTATCGATAGGTGAATATTGCATCGATAGGACAGCGCAACGCCGCCAGCAGGACAGCGCAACACCGACAGCAGGACAGCGCAACGCCGACAGCCGGAAAATCACAGGCCACGGAGCTTTCACATCTGCAACTCTAGCCCCACGCTTCACAGGGGTTACATGCGCATGTAAAGTGGACTTTGTTCTTAAGTCATAAGCGTCGATAGGGCTGGTCTCGGGGAAGGGCCTGCGCTATGGGCGCTTTTGGCATTTTTCTGCAAAACCTTCCAGAAAACCCCACAAGCTGGGGTGATTTCTCCGAGAAAAATATTCTACGATAGAGCCATGTCAGAGGTGCTCTTTGTCAGTAGTTCAAACATGGGACTCTCACGCGTACTAGAAGGGCTGCTGCGGCAAGCTGCCCCAGGCCTGACAGTGTTGTCAGCAGGTATCAGCATCGATGATGATGACCGCGGTCTGGATGAAGACGCGCGGCGTGCGCTCTGTGAGGTGGGGGCACGGTGCGATGGCGATCCTCATCAACTCACGCCGTCTCTCGCAGACAGTGCGGATGTGGTCATTGTTGTGGGGAAAATCGACGTTTCGGACTACATCGCGCCAGATGTAGAGACTGAGCGCTGGGAATATGATGACCCAGCTGACCGCGGGATTTATGGTTATTCCCGCTACGCGGAATTGCGGGATTTCTTCACTCTGCGCGTCAATACGCTGGCGGAACGGTTTGCTGCCTAAATAGTCGCTGAAATAGTCGCTGTCTTAATAAAAGGTGGGGCGCGGGAACCGTCGTAAAGCATGTGCTGAAGCTGACACACTTTTGTTTTCTGACAATAATGCCCGCGTTCGCCCGGTCAACACCTAATGTAAGTAGTTATGTCTATTGGTCCATCGCTGCGACGCACCCTGTACAAACTTGCTGAGAAAGAGATGTCCCCGGCTAAGGCAAAGTTCTTGCTGAACATTTGGCCGCCGCTGTTTGGCACCGGCATCCGTATCACTGAGATTGCGGATGACTGGTCTGAGGGGCGATTGGAGCTGCGCCTAAACGCTCTGACTGCGAATATGCATGGCGCGGCATTTGGCGGTGCACTGTTTTCGATGACGGATGTGCTGTTTGGCACGCTGGTTATGCAGCGTCTGGATGTCAAGAAGTACGAGGCGTGGACGCGAACTGGGTCGTTTGAATTTATCCGGCCGGGTAAGAATGGTGCGTACCTTGAGGTAGAGGTGCCGGATGAGATGGTCGAAAAGCTTAAGGCCGAAACTGAAGGTGGCTATTCGACGGTCGTTCCATACACCTCTGTAATCCGAAACCGCGATGGCTCCCTGGTCGGTATTGGTCAGCAGGAGCTCTACGTGCGCCGTCGTGGTCGTAAGAAGCCGCCGGCCAATCCGAACCAGCAGGATTGTGTTGCCGGTGAGAACCTCATCTCTGCTGCTCGCACTCTTGCACGGCTGGGGATGCGCGGGGTGGAAAACCGTGATGTGCTCGTCCAGCAGGAACGCACCGCACGACGCTGCATTTCACCAGAGTCGCGTGCAGTCGCATGGCTCCACGGGGTCCTCGAGTACGGCGATGTCACTGTCGACGACTACCGCGCCGCAGGGCTTCCCGACGTCGTCATCGAGGCCCTCACCTCCGATAACCCCTCGCCAGCCGCGCAGCAGCTGCTTGCGGATGTCGTCACCGCGCGCGAGTCGCTGACCAAGTTCTAGGTCGAAGCTCTACGCCAATAGCCGAGTGATCAGTTCGATCACTTCGGGGTCTGTTTGCTGCTTCCAATGCGCAACAGACCTGCCCTCCAGCTCGGTTTCGAGCAAAACAGCTCGACTGTCCGGCAGGAAGCTCTGCGCGGTATCGGACCACGGAATGACCAGGTTGTCATGGTGGCTGATGACATTAATCCAGTCAGGTGTGGCTGCCTTGCGCCTTCGGAGGTGTGGGGCAGTGTTGGCTGCAGGAAGTTCATATTGTCCTGCCGCTACCGCAATTTGATCGGCTAAAGCCTGTCCCATTAGCCAGCGGGCAGGAGCCCCATTCCACCAGCCCAAAATGCGGGAGATCTCAGTCAGATTTACACCGCCGACAGAGCCCGACACACTGATGACACGTCGAAACGAAAAACGCTCGCATTCATGGTTTGCAAGACGCGTAAACAGCAGGAAAGCCAGTAGCCCACCCTGCGAGTGAGCCACAATATCGACCGTGTCCGAGTTCGTTTCAGTGCAGACTCCGTTGATATAGGCCTCGACTTCGGCGACAGAATCTACGAGGGCAGCAGTGCCACGGTCTCCGTAGGCCGGTACATAGACTCGGCGGCCGCGGGCACGGAGTCCGTCGGCAAGCGGTGCCCACGCGCCGGGACTATCGAGCGTGCCATGAAGTGCGATAACCGGAACGGGGTCTCTGAGGTCCCCCGACGCTGGACTTGGATTTGGCAGGGACGGATGTGCGGCTGTCGGTGGGAAAATCCGCGTTAGGAGCGGTCTATTCCGCATGCTCGATTGGGTCAAAATCCTCGCCTACCAGCTTGAATAGTGCCTCGCGAGTAAGCGCGCGGGGGCGCCAATCGTGCGCCATCTGCTCATGCAAAACGATGGCTTGAGGGAACGTGTCCTGCACATAGAGATTGGTGACCATGCCTGTGTCACCATCATCCAAGAAACAGGACTGTGGAGGGGAAATGAGCTGGTCATACTTAGTGGCAATACAGGTGTAAGTAACGCCGGGGCCGAGAATATCGTGGGAATTGGAGTTCAAAACCATCTTTGAGCCCGTGAGCTGTTCCAAGCCGGAAACGCCCCAGTAGCTCTGAACAAAGTTGCTCATCAGCGACCTCGTGCCGGGAATCTTAGTGATGCCGGAAGCGATGCCGCCCAGGTTGGTGCCGTGATTGGGGGCGGCAAGACAGACAACATGCTTGATGTACTTGGAAATGCGTAGAGAAAGCAGGGTGGCGATTAAGCCGCCTTGCGAGTGCCCCACGATAACGGCGTGCTTTGCGTCAGTGGCGTGCAGGACAGCCTTGATGTAGGGCACGAGCATGTCGATGGACTGATTGATGGGGTCTGTTGCGCGGTGCCCAAAGTCTGGCGCGAAGACAGCCCAGCCATCCTCCCGCAACTGACCGCCAAGGGCCTCCCAAATGCCCTTGACCTGGCCTGTTCCGTGCAGGAGGATGACCGGCCACGGCCGGGACTTGGATACTTTGGCTCCCCAGTTATCTTCGAAAACACCGCGCAGCGGACGGAAGATGGCATAGGGAAGCGATGCTGATCCTTCAGCTGCAGCCGGTTGTTGCGCCTCCGGTTCCTGCGCTTCAGGGGCAGGGACTACCGGAAGTTGTTCTTCCCGAAAATCCTCGTTTGAAGCGGCGATTAGCGCACCAACTTTCCGTCTTCGTCAGTCCCGAGGGCCTCCCGTAGCTTAGCGGCGGCCTCATCCATGGACTCTGCGGAAGGATTGCGATCTACCGACTGTAGGTTGTACCCGGACATATCGTGGGCAGGGAAGATATGAATGTGGGTGTGGGGAACCTCGAAGCCGGCGATGAGATAGCCAGCACGCGGAGCGTCAAAAGCGGAGACAACAGCCTGACCAACCTTCTGGGCAACCTCATTGAGGTGAGCCCATAGCTCAGGCGAGGCGTCCGTCCACTTGTCCACCTCTTCAACAGGGACGACCAGCGTATGACCAGGCGCAATTGGCTCGATGGTCAAAAATGCGACGACCTTGTCATCGCGGTAGACAAAACGACCGGGGAGTTCACCGTTGATGATTTTGGTAAATACTGTGCTCATGTGCCAAGGGTAACCCGAATAGCGGATTGAGGGGTTGGGTGCGATGAGAGTTATCCGGGCTGATTAGTAAGATGATTGCTATGCGCATCCTCGTAATTGGCTCCGGTGCCCGTGAGCACGCCCTGTTGTACGCAATGAGTAAGGACCCGCAGGCTACTGATCTTCACGTAGCCCCTGGTAATGCGGGTATGAGTGAAATTGCAACCATGCATCCACTGGTCGTGGATGACCCCGCTGGCGCTGTTGCGCTGGCCAAGGAAATTGGGGCCGATTTGGTTGTTATTGGCCCTGAGGTTCCGCTGGTCGCGGGTGTGGCAGACGCGCTGCGCGACGCTGGTTTCGCAGTCTTCGGACCGAACGCTGATGCAGCTCGGATTGAGGGGTCCAAGGCTTTCGCTAAGGACGTCATGAAGGCGGCTGGGGTAAAGACCGCCTCGGCAGAGGCCATCCAACCGGAGGCTTCCGACGAAGACATCGAGGCCGCCATTGACCGCTTTGGCCCGAACTGGGTCGTGAAGGATGACGGTCTGGCTGCTGGCAAGGGAGTCGTGGTCACTAAGGACCGCGCTGAGGCTCTCGAACACGCAAAGGCGGTGCTGGCAGCCGGTAACCCGGTGCTGCTGGAGTCCTTCCTGGACGGCCCGGAAGTTTCCCTGTTCTGCCTGGTCGACGGCGAAACCGTCGTCCCGCTGTTGCCGGCTCAGGATCACAAGCGCGTCGGTAATAATGACGAGGGGCCGAACACCGGTGGCATGGGTGCTTACAGCCCGCTGTCCTGGCTGCCGGAAGGCGCAACTGCGCGCATTGTCGCCGAGGTCTGCGAACCGGTCGCTCGTGAAATGGCTGCTCGCGGCTGCCCGTTCCAGGGTCTGCTGTACGCGGGTCTGACCTGGGGCGAGGACGGCCCGGCTGTCATTGAGTTCAACTGCCGTTTCGGTGACCCGGAGACCCAGGCCGTGCTGGCGCTGCTGGAGTCCCCGGTGGCGCAGCTGCTCAACGCCGCTGCTACCGGAACATTGGCGGACTTCGGTCCGCTGTCTTGGCGTGATGGTTACGCTCTGACTGTTGTACTGGCCGCTGAAGGCTACCCGGTATCGACTCGCACGGGTGATGTCATTGAAGGTGCAGAGCCTGGCCGCGAGGAAGATGGCATTCTCCACGCTGGTACTGCCCGCAACGCTGCAGGTGAGCTGGTCTCCGCTGGTGGTCGTGTGCTCAACGTTATCGGCGTTGGTGACACGCTGGAAGAGGCCCGCGACAAGGCGTACGAGACCATCAAGACCATTAAGCTCGAGGGCTCGCACTACCGCACCGACATTGCACTACCTGCAGTTGAGGGCCGCATTTCCATCTAAATAATGCCCGAGGCGGTCAGGCTGCACTCGGATACCTCACTGGTGCACCCACCCGGGTTGAACTGGATTTCCCGGGTGGCCTCGGTGGCTGCAAAGATGAAGGTATGCACGCCGAATCTCCGCAGTTGCCAAAGTCGTCGCAGTCACCGCAGCCGTTAAACTCCTCGCAGTCACCGCAGGCATCCCAGCCCCAGCGCGACCTAGCATCCCGCCGCTGTGAGGTCGCACCCTTCCATGTGATGGATGTTCTCGCGCTCGCACAGGAGCGTCAGCGTACTCACGGTGATGCTCTATTCCTCTGCGTGGGACAGCCCGCGACCGCGGCCCCGGCTGCCGCGATTGCCCGTGCGCGTGCTGATTTAGAAAATCAGGTTCTAGGCTACACAGCGGCCGTCGGCACGCCTGAGCTGCGTGAAACCATCGCCGCCTGGCATCGTGAAAACTACGGCACGGCCACGGAGGCCGCTGATGTTGTCATCACTACCGGTTCTTCCGGCGGTTTCGTGGCACTCTTCCTCGCAGCGCTCGACGTCGGCGACGATATTGTGCTCGCGCGCCCGGGCTATCCCGCATACCGCAATACGCTGCAGGCGCTCGGCGCCAACATTGTTGAGATCGACTGCGGTCCCGAGACTCGTTTCCAACTCACTGCCCAGCACCTGCAGGCACTTCCGCGCGTGCCCAAGGCCGTGATTGTCACCAGTCCGGATAATCCCACTGGCACCATTATCGATGCCGACGAGCTGCGTGCCATTGCGAAGTGGTGTGAGCAGCACGATTGCCTGCTCATTTCCGACGAGATTTATCACGGCATTACTTATGGCCGACAGTGTGCGTCTGCACGCGAGTTCTCCGACGCGGCGGTCGTGGTTGGCAGTGTCAGTAAGTACTTCTCGATGACCGGCTGGCGCGTCGGCTGGCTCATCGTTCCCAAGTGGCTGCGTGCGCCGCTTGATCGCCTCGAAGCCAACCTCACTGTCTGTCCACCGGCAATTTCGCAGGCAGCGGCGGTGGAAGCGTTCAGCCCCGAGTCCATTGCCGAGCTCAATTCGCACGTGACGCGTTACGCACGCAACCGCGACGTTTTGCTCGAGGGGCTGCCCCGCGTCGGTCTCGGTAATATCGCTCCGCCCGACGGCGGTTTCTATATCTACGCCAATATCGCAGGGCTTTACGACGACCCGAACTCCGTCGACTCCATGACATGGGCACGGGAACTGTTGGCTGCAACGGGCGTGGCCGTTGCCCCTGGAATCGACTTCGACACAGAGAACGGCCATGAGTGGGTTCGCCTCTGCTTCGCCGGTGAGACGTCCGAGATGGAAGAGGCTGTTCGGCGTATTGGGGTATTTACTGGTCGTGGTTAAAGCGGCTTTAGTGGCGCTCACGGTGTGATTTACCTCACCCTTTCAGGGGTGTTTTTCAGCCGGTCGAGATAGGGAGCTCGACGAGCAAATCGCTGCTTTAAATCCTCTACCGGCGGCCACAGGTAGAGCCGATGTTGGGGCATTCCTGGAAGGGGCCGTTGGGCCTCTGTTTTCTTGATCGCCCGTTCGCTGTAAAGGCGGAAAACCGCCTCAGATTGAGGGCTCTGTGGCTGCGGTCACATCAAGTGAGGCTGGGGTTGGGGCGATAGTGGAGTGGGGTGGCCTTCGTGGCAGCATCTTTGACAGCCGGCAGCTCTGTCGGTGGTCTATTTCCGCTGGCAGGGGACCCTTTTTCTTTAATTGCCGATGGGGTTGGCCTCTGAGGAGTTGGCGGCTATCCCCGCACGGGGTGACGATTGAGCGCGGTGTGTAACTCATGTTCAACGATGGTTGCAAGCGCTTTTAGTGGGGATAGTTTATGTCCGACCGAAAGATGCTTCCGCGCCCTGTTTTTGGCTGTGTAAAAGCGTGATTTTTGAAACCGTTGTCGGGAGCGGTGAAGCGAGGCTTGGGGTGGCGCTGAGGGGCGCTGTTTGTGGTGCAGTGATTGCGCTAAAAAACGTCCAAAAGTTAACAAAAGGTTAACTAAAAATAAAGTTTAGTGCTTGCCAGGTCTTGTGTTGTGGTCTACGGTTGCAAGTCATAAGTTCCAATCGGTTCGATGAAACATTGTTTCAACTGCGGAATCGCAAAGAATCGGTTGGAGAAGTCCAACAATAAAGATCAAAGAGATCTTAAGAGAGGTGACCTCTGATGAACGCATTCAACGAGATTATGGATACTGTGTCCCCGATTTTCCGGGACGGCAAGGAATCTAAGCAGGATGCGCTGGCATCGCTGCTTGCCGAAGCCATCGTGGAGGCGAACCCGAACCAGGGCATCGCCGCCGACGACCGCCGCGCTGCCTAACAAGAATTAGCTTTGGTCCGATTCCTGCTAGGCAGCTAGTGGGGAAGCAATCCCTACTGGTTATTCCTACTGGTTCAGGTACTCCCGGACCTGCTCCATATCCTTATCACCGCGACCCGACAGGTTCACGAGCAACAGCAAAGGCTCATCGCCTTCGTGAACCGGCAGCCCGAGCTCGCTACCAGCGGCAGGGTCGGTTTCACGGAGTCGCGCAATTTTAATGGCCTGCGCCAGCGCATGCGAGGATTCCATCGCCGGAATAATGCCCTCCATGCGGCTGAGCAGCTGGAACGCTTCCAGCGCCTCCTCGTCGGTAATCCCGACATAGCTGGCGCGGCCATTCTCCTTCAGCATGCCGTGCTCCGGGCCAACAGACGGGTAATCCAAGCCCGCCGAGATGGAGTGCGATGGCAACACCTCGCCGTCGTCGGAAAGCATGACAAATGAGCGCATGCCGTGAAGGACGCCAGTCTTGCCCGCATTGATGGGCGCGCCGTGACGATCGGTGTCGAGTCCCTCACCTGCGGGCTCGACGCCAATGAGGGCGACATCGGAGTCGTCGATGTAGTTAGCAAATGCACCGATGGCGTTGGAGCCGCCACCGACGGCTGCGATCACAGCGTCGGGAAGCTTGCCGTAACGCTCGACCATCTGGCTGCGTGATTCCTCCGAGATGACCTGCTGGAATTCACGCACGATAGTGGGGAATGGGTGCGGACCGGCGGCGGTGCCCAGCAGGTAGAAAGTGGAGTCGAGAGTCTTGCTCCACTCGACCAGTGCCTCGTCAATAGCATCTTTCAAACCGGCCTCGCCGGTGGTGACGGGAACGACCTTCGCGCCCATGAGCTCCATGCGCTCGACATTGGGGTGCTGGCGGGCGACATCGTGCGCGCCCATGTAAATCTCGCACTCAAGTCCCAGCAGCGCTGCGGCCATCGCGGTGGCCGTGCCGTGCTGGCCTGCACCCGTCTCAGCAATGAGGCGGGTTTTTCCCATGCGCTTTGCCAGCAGCGCCTGGCCGACCACGTTGTTGCCCTTGTGCGCGCCGCCGTGGTTCAAATCCTCGCGTTTCAGCACAATCGTCGTGTTCGGCGTGGATAGACGACGGCATTCGAACAGCGGGGTCGCGCGGCCGAGGAAATCGCGACGCAGTTCTTCCAGCTCGCGCTGGAACTCCGGATCGCTCATCGCCTCGATGTAAGCCGCTTCCAGTTCATCGAGAGCTGGCAGCAGGAACTCTGGCACTTCCTGTCCGCCGAAGCGACCGAAAAATGCAGGTAAGAGGGTTTCGCGCACCTCGCCCGCGCCGTTAACGCTTGCCGACGGCACCCTAGTTGCAGTCGGTGCTGAAGCCTTGGCGATGGCATCCGCGCTGGGGTTGTAATCAGTCATTGAGGGGGCCTTTCGTTGCTGTTGTTTATTTCAGCGGGCCCTGGTTCTCTTTGTCGAACCGATAAAAGTCTCGAACCGATAAAAGAAAAGAGCCCGCCAGATTTATCTTCTTGCGAGCTCGTACTTGACGGGTTTGCCGTCGACATTAATGAGATGACGTGACGTTGCTCGCAGACTTAAGCGAGCCACCACCACTGTGCGCCGCACGGCGCGGGTGTGTTCATCAGGGGTGTCATCATGAATCTGACCATAACTCAAGGTTTCCGCAGTAGCCAAAGCGGGGTGGGGTGTGGGGGCGGGGATTAAGCGCGAATTGTGTACGGATATTGCAACTGTGCATGGGGCGTAAGGCAGTTCCCCTATTAGTCGGGTACGCGTAAGGGGCAGAATTCTCGGATCCCCTCGACACCGCTGGCCACGAGGACTAACGTTTCGATGGTGATTACGCTGTCGCGGCAGACCACTAAATCACGTCGGGGAGTTCGTCCCACGACGTTGGTGGTGTGGTGTTATGTCGCCCTCATAACCGTTGGCACGGTTTTGTTAATGCTGCCGATTTCGGCAGCCAATAGCCACCCCACGGGGCAGTGTGCCCCGAGCCCTGGGGATATGTGCCTGCCCACGGCGCTGTCTGATGCGCTGTTCACAGCCACCTCGGCAACGAGCCTGACCGGATTGATCACCGTAGATACGGCTACCCATTGGTCAACCTTCGGCAAAGTCGTCATCATGTTGTTGATTCAGCTGGGTGGCCTCGGGTTCATGACCTTGGCTTCTCTTTTTGGCCTCTTCGTAGCAGGAAGGCTCGGCCTGAACCGCCGTGCCGGTGCGCGCGTTGAGGGCCGCGGTATGGACATGGGCGAGATCTCGTGGGTTGTCCGTGCTGCCGTTAGCTTCACGCTGTTGGTGGAGTTTGTTGTGGCAGTGGCACTTATGCTGCGGTTCCACCTAGGTTATGGGTACGGCTGGGGGAGAGCTGCGTGGGAGGGCTTGTTCCATGCCATCTCAAGCTTCAACAATGCCGGTTTTGCTCTGTATACGGACAACGTCATTGGGTTCCGCAGTGATGCCTGGATACTTTTGCCGTTGGCCTTCTCTCTTATCGTTGGTGGTCTGGGTTTTTCTGTTCTGCTCGAGGCTTGGCGACACCTGAAAGCGTGGCTTAGTGTCCGCACGCGAGGGCAGTTGCCTAAACGCTGGTCTCTGACTACTCGCTTCACTATCAAAGGCACCATCCTGCTGATTGCTTTGGGCACAATCATGGTGGCATTTGGTGAGTGGTCCAATGCCATGTCTGGATTCACTACAGGGGAGAAGATACTCAACTCATTCTTCGCTAGTGTGAGCCCGCGTACCGCGGGGTTCAACGCGCTCGATTACGCGGACTTCCACCCATCGACACTGCTGGGCACTGACTTCCTCATGTTCATTGGCGGCGGCACCGGTGGTACTGCAGGTGGCGTGAAAATCACGACGTCGGCAGTCATTCTCGCCGCCGTTCTCGCGGAGATTCGCGGTGACACCTCCGTGTCCGTGGCTCGGCGGCGCCTCAATCCAAAGGTGCTGCGTCAGGCCCTCGTCGTTCTTGCATTCGGTATTGGCCAGGTTTTTCTGGCAGTGATCGCCGTCAGTTTCCTAGCGCCACAGTTTTCTACTGATCAAATCCTTTTTGAAGTAGTCAGTGCCTTCGCCACGGTAGGCCTATCCACAGGCATAACCGCTAATCTGCCGGTGGCAGCACAGGCAATCTTCATCGTGCTGATGTTCACCGGACGTGTTGGCCCGATCGCTTTGGCGACGGCCTTGGCCGCCCGCCCACGCCAGCGCATCTACGAATATCCGGAAGAAAGGCCCTTCATTGGCTAACTCGAAATTCAACCCGTTTGCTGGTTTTGCAGAGCATTTCGCCGACCAAGTCAGCTCTTCTCCTGTTGTAATCCTTGGCATGGGGCGTTTCGGACAGGCGCTCGGCGAGGAGCTGGTCGCTGGCGGTATCGAGGTTCTCTGCGTAGACCATCGCGAAAAGGTGGTTCAGGAGCTGTCCTCGACCTTCGACCACGTGGTCACCGCCGACACCACCATGCCGGAAGTACTGAAGCAGCTCGGTGTCGATGAAGCCGAACGCGTGGTCATTGCAATCGGCAGTGATATCGAAGCGTCGTTACTGACCGCGTCCGCGCTGGTGGACATGGATGTACCGCTGATTTGGGCGAAAGCTGATAACCAGGCTCACGCCAAGATTCTGGGCCAGATCGGTGTGCACCATGTCATTCGCCCGGAGGCCGACACTGGCCGTCGTATTGCGCACCTAATCGGCGGCAAGGTCCAGGACTTCCTTGAGTTCGATCGCGACTACGCAGTCGGTAAGGTCGCGCCGCCGATCCATTGCCTGGATAAGACCGTGGCGGAGATTAACCAGAGCGCACCGATTACGGTTGTCGCCGTGCAAAAGCGCGGTCAGCGCTTCCGCCCTGCGCTTGCCGACGACCGCATTACCGCAGGTGACCTGTTGATTGTCTCGGGCGCCATTCGGCAGTTGGAGACGTTCGCCGGAGAGTAGGCGTTGATTGCTACTTGTCGCCGTGGCTGTCGATTCCTTCGACTCCCGTGACCGTTGTCAGTAGGAAGACGGAATCCGCTAGAGCCTTCACTCCGTGCTTGACGTGGGTGAGCACTTTGAGATTGCCCTCGGAAATCGTGGTTTTATCGGCACCGGTGATTTCAACTTCGCCAACAAGCACAAGCATCGAGGCTGCGGGCGGCGAGTTATGGGCGGAAAGCTCAGTTCCTTCAGTCAGTGCGATGAGAGTCTGGCGTAGCGGGCCGTCGTGGACAACAATTTCCGCAGCGCGGCCATTACTGTTGCTTTTGGCCTGAGCGAGAAGTTCGTCCTTGTGGGAAAGAATCCTCATGGTCCTAGCTCCTTGGTGAAACCACAGCGCGCAGAGCACGCGCTGCCTCTTCCGGATTCTCCGCATCGGTCAGTGCGCGAACCACCACAATGCGCTCCGCACCAGCGGCGATAACTTCGCCGGCGGTCTCGGCGTTGATACCGCCGATTGCCCACCATGGCTTTACCGGGTCACTTGCGCCGCGGTCGTGCGGGCGCACAATATCGGCCACGGAATCTTGGTGGGACTCCGCTGAACCCTGTGCACGCGCCCTCCGCACGAGTGCCGCAGCTTCACAGACCATCTCGACTCCGACGGGTTGACGGTCGGGCTTCGTCGGGGTGGCATACACCGGACCGATTACCGCGTAATCGATGCCATCGTCGGCAAGCGAGGCGGCGAACATGTCCAGATTTCGGTTGGATCGGCCGATGAGAACCTCGGGGCCAACGATCTGGCGGGCCTGCTCGGTGGTGAGGTCCTCCTGGCCCACATGCAGGATGTCTGCGCCGGTCAGTGCGGCAATGTCGGCGCGGTCATTGACGGCGAAGAGCTTGCCGTGTTCAGCGGCGACCTCGGCGAGGGTCTCCACAGCGGCAATCTCGTCGCGGGTGTCGACTTTCTTGTCGCGCAGCTGGATGATGTCGGTGCCGCCTTCGTAACAGGCGTGCAGGAATTCGCGCAGATCACCGCGGGATGCGCGCGAGTCGGTGCAGAGGTACAGGCGGGCGTCGGCAAGCAGGGCGCGTCGTGTTGTGCGAGTGGCGGCTGATGAGGCGTTCATGTCCCCATGTTAGGCGAGGTTGGGGATGCGGTGTCGTGGCGGTGAGTCCGAAGTCATATGATGGGGGAGTACCACGTTCCGCGGGAGCCGTACTCGGTATCGATGAGATGCCGCTGGCTGAGAGGGCGAGTAACGCCGACCGCTTTTACCTGATGCGGGTTATGCCGCCGGAGGGAGGAATGGCAGTGAATGCTGCCGCTATGGGTGCTGCCTCGACAAGTGAGGGCGGCACAGGGGAGACGTCGTCGAGCGTTGTTATCGCAGGCGCGGGCATTATCGGCTTGGCGACGGCATGGAGACTACTCCGCCAGGGATTCGATGTGACCGTCCTCGATGCCGAGCCCGTTTCCGGCGCAACCTTCGCCGCAGCTGGCATGCTGGCGCCGGTGGCCGAAGTCGTGTGGGATCAGCCGACGCTGTATCCGCTGATGGTGGAGTCGGGCAAGCTTTACCGCGACTTTGCCCTCGCCATCGCCGAGGAATCGGGCCACGATGTCGGCTACATCGAGAATTCCACGTTTGTTTGTGCGGGCGATGCCGCTGACCGGCAGACACTCAGCGAGCTCGTTGAGCTGCAGCATGACATGGGCATGGAGATTAACCGCATCACTGCCACCGAGGCGCGCCGGGCAGAACCGGCACTGGGGCCGGGCTGTGTTGGTGCGGTGGATATTCCGGGAGATCACCAGGTCAATCCGCGTCTGCTCGCCGAGGCGTTGCTGACCATTCTGGGAGACCGCGTCATCCGCACCCGCGCGGAAGAGGTTATTTACGCTTCCGATGCCGACCCCCGCCAAGCCATTGGGCTGCGCGGTACGGACCGAAATGACTACCTCGCCGATGAGGTCGTTCTGGCTGCGGGGCTGAACACTGCTGACATCGCGGGGCTGCCGGAGAATCTGAATCTGCCGCTGCGCCCGGTCTATGGGGATGTGCTGCGGCTGCGTGTACCGGAGCGCTTACAGCCACTGGTCACTCGCACTATTCGCGGTGTGGTTCAGGGGCGTCCGGTTTATATCGTCCCGCGTGCCGACGGCACCGTCGTGCTCGGCGCAACCTCGCGTGAAGATGACCTGACCGGTGTCTCCGCCGAAGGAGTCCACCAGCTACTCCGCGACGCATACCGCCTGGTGCCCGGCATTCTCGACTGCGAAATCTACGAGATGACCGCCCGCGCCCGGCCTGGCTCCCCAGACGATGTCCCCATGATTGGTCGCGTGGCTCCAGGACTGACCGTGTCGACCGGCTACTTCCGCCACGGCATTCTGCTTACCGCCATCGGTTCCAAGCTCACGGCCGATGTCGTCGCAGGTCGAGAAACTGACAACGACCCGGCGCTTCTTTCCGCCGTCAATCCATTCCGCTTCAGCGATTAGAGGAGGCTCGCTTATGTCCACCACAACACTCAATGGCGAAGGCTACACACCGGCTGCGGGGGAGATGGTCGCAGATCTCGTCGCAAAGCACACGGGGCACGCGCTTAACGACGACGGCACCGCCGCGGACGGCACCCGCCTGGGAATCGCGGTAGCCGTGGATGGCGCGGTAATCCCGCGTGCCAAGTGGACGACCACACCCGTGGCAGGCGCCATCGACATCGTGACAGCAGTTCAGGGAGGCTAGAGATGACCGCGAATTCCGCACAAGCAAAGATGTCCGCACAGGAAAATGAAACCGGGGCGGCAAGCGAAGTTACACGCGAACCGCTGCGCATTGGCGGGCTGGAGTTGAACTCCCGTCTGATTATGGGAACTGGCGGTGCGACCAGCATGGATACGCTGGAGCGCGCGCTGGTGGCTTCGGGCACCGAGCTGACTACGGTGGCGATGCGCCGTTTTACGCCCGGCACGAAGCAGAACGTTTTTGAGATTTTGCAGCGCAACAATATTGCGGCGCTGCCGAATACTGCGGGGTGCTATACCGCTCGTGACGCGGTGCTGACTGCGCAGTTGGCCCGCGAGGCGCTGGAAACCAACCTGCTGAAGCTCGAGGTCATCGCCGACGAGGACACGCTGCTGCCGGACCCGGTCGAGCTGGTCGCGGCAGCGGAGCAGTTGGTAGCTGACGACTTCGTCGTTTTCGCCTACACCAACGACGATCCGGCGCTGGCCAAGCGGCTGGAAGATCTGGGCTGTGCAGCTGTCATGCCGGCGGGCTCGCCGATTGGCACTGGTCTGGGCATTCTTAACCCACACAACATCGAGCTGATTGTGGACCGCGCGAATGTGCCCATCATCCTGGATGCGGGCATCGGTACCGCGTCTGAGGCAGCTCAGGCGATGGAGCTTGGCTGCGATGCAGTGCTGTTGGCATCCGCAGTGACCCGTGCACATGATCCGGTGGGCATGGCCACGGCGATGCGCTTCGGCGTTGAGGCAGGACTGACTGCTCGCGAGTCCGGCCGCATTCCACGGCGTCGACTAGCCCAGGCGAGCTCGTCGTTTGAGGGAATCATCACTGAGCGCGTCAGCGGCGCACGCGAGCAGGATTCTCTGTAATGGCGGAGCAGGGTGTCAATCTTTCGGACCGCGACCTGCGCCGGTACGCACGGCACCTAACATTGCCGGGCTTTGGTGCCGAGGGTCAGCGAACTTTGCGAGCCTCCCGCGTCCTCGTTATCGGAGCTGGCGGCTTGGGATCGCCTGCGCTGTTGTACCTGGCCGGGGCAGGGGTCGGGCACATCACCATCATTGACGATGACGTGGTCGACGAATCCAATCTTCAGCGCCAGGTCATTCACCGTGAGTCCGACATTGGTCGCCCGAAGGCCGAATCCGCCGCGGATGCCGTGCGGCGCCTTGACTCCGAGGCATCGGTGACCGCAATCGTCGGCAGGTTAAGCGTCGACAATGCTGAGGAGCTCTTCGCCACTCACGATGTAGTGCTCGACGGCGCGGACAACTTCGCCACGCGCTACCTGTCCTCCGATGCCGCGGAGTTGACCCGAACGCCACTGGTCTGGGCCACAATTCTGCAGTTCGCAGGACAACTGTCCGTCTTCTGGCCCGGCCACGGCCCCATGCTTCGCGATCTCTACCCCGACATCCCCGACCCCGGCTCCGTGCCGTCGTGCGCCGCAGGCGGTGTCCTCGGCGCAATGGTCGGACAAATCGGCTCCATGATGGTCGTCGAAGCTATCAAGGTGCTCACCGGTGTCGGCAAGGTCGCCGTCGGCAAACTCGTGCTTATCGACGCCCTGGAGGCAACCACCCGCACACTGTCCTTTGCGGCCGACCCGGAGCGCGAACCCGTTTCCGACTTGACCGAAATTGCGCAGGTGTGCGCAGCATCGTGGTCGGAAAATGAAGACGGCGCGGAGCAGAATGTGCGCAGCGTTGGTCCTCATGCAGTGCGTGAGCTTCTCGCCGAGGGCGTGCCTCTTATCGATGTACGCGAGCCCGAAGAGTATGCAGAGGCCGCCATTGCCGGATCGGTGCTTGTACCGCTCGGCGAAATTCGCAGCCGTAGGTGGGCTGCGATTCGCGAAGCGTGGGCTGAGCGGAACCTCCAGCCGAACTCCCCACGAGTTGTCATTCACTGCCACTCGGGTGCCCGTTCGCAGCAGGCAATTGAGCTGCTGGCTGGTGAGGTCGAGACTGATGGTGCCACGCCGGAGCTCATCAACTTGGACGGAGGTATTGTGGCCTGGCAGGCTGCGGGGCAGGAGACCGTCGTAAAGCGTGGTGGAACGCACTAATTAGCAGCTACCGCCACGCGCTGTTGAACAGTGTGCCTACGCCTGCGGCTTCAGCGTTGTCGACCACAACTCGGTGCCACGAGTGGTGAGCAGACGGACGGTCATCTCGCGTGAGTCGCCGTCGATATCGACTTCGCCGAAGTGCTGGAAGTCCTGTGTGGGGTCGGCGTTGGCATTGTCTTTACCCGGTGCGTGGACGTACTCCACCTTCGGCCCGAAGGTCGAGTCCATTTCGTTGGGGCCGAATGCGCCCGCGTGGAGAGGACCGGAGACGAATTCCCAGAAGGGTGCGAAGTCGGTGAACTGTGCGCGCTCTGGGCTGTAGTGGTGAGCCGCGGTGTAGTGCACATCGGCGGTGAGCCAGACGACATTTGAAACATCTTTAATGGCGCTGAGCAGGCGGGCGATTTCACGTTCACGTCCTGCAGGTGCACCGGCGGCACCATTGGATACGCTTTCTTGGTCACCATCGTCGCCGTCGGGGACGATGATTCCAAGCGGTAGGTCATTAGCAACAATCTTCCACGTCGCGCGGGAGTCCTTGAGGGAGTCGATTAACCAGTTGGTCTGCTTTTCGCCAAGGATTGGTTCTTCGGTTGTCGAGCGCGGATTATTGGAAGTGTTTTCTCCCTTGTAACTGCGCATATCCAGAATGAAGATGTCTAGCAACGGGCCGTAGGAAACCTTGCGGTAGACGCGCCCATCTACAGCCATTTGCTGATCAATTGGCTGCCACTCATGGAAGGCCTGGTAGGCGCGCTTGGCCAGAGTGTTGACATCGCGCTCGGTATAGCGATCGTCGTCTAGGACTTCGTTGGGGTACCAGTTGTTGACTGTTTCGTGGTCATCCCACTGAACCAGCTGCGGAACCTGCGCATTGAAGGCCAAGTAGTTCTTGTCCATGAGGTTGTAGGAGTACTGGCCACGATACTCTTCGAGGGTTTCAGCAACCTTGGATTTGGCCGGAGTGACATGGTTGCGCCACACAGTGCCGTCGGAAAGCGTGACGGATTCATCCAGCGGACCGTCGGCATAGCAGGTGTCGCCTGAGTGAATGAATAGGTCTGGATTGCGCTCCATCATGGTGGAAAAGCCGGTGTAGCCACCGATTTCGTCGTTAATTCCCCAACCCTGACCTGCGACATCGCCGGACCAGTGCAGGCGGATGTTGGATGCGCGGTTTGGGGCAGTACGGAAGGTGCCGATAACGGGATCAGAGCAGATTCCAGTATCTGCCTCTTCGAGCGTGACGCGATAGAAGATTTCCTGCCCCGGTTCGAGACCGACGACACGTAGACGTCCGGTGCCGTCAGTGTCTGGAGTTAACAGAGAGTTACTGCGGAATACCTTGGCATTCTGGAAGCTCTCAGTTGCAGCAGTTTCAACCACCATGTGGGCGGGGCGGTCTGAGCGAGCCCAAATTAATGCGCCGTCGCCGCGGATATCGCCACTTGCAACGCCGTGGGTGAGCTGTGGCCGAGAACGCAGTAACCCTGGGGAGGCCAGTGACGGCGAACCCGGTGTAGCTGAAGCCGCAGCTCTAGAGGCATGAGCGAGCGTGACTGAAGTGGCAAGTGCGGTGGATGCGCCTAAACGTAGAGCGCTGCGACGGGAAAGCTGCATGGAGTCGAACGATAGGTTTTCCACTTTGACGTTCAGTTAAACCAGCGTGAACTCGAAGGAAAAAGTCGCAATTACAGAACAAAGGCTTAGTTATTGAGAATGACTGGGCTTCCTTTTGTAACGTAGATAACCGACTTGGGAGGAATGTGTCTTCCGAGCTGTCTTTTCTGAGACAAACAATCTAGAAGTGAAAGGCGCTGACCCCGATAATGGGATCTACACAAACGCCACAAGTAAAAACGCAAGAAAAGAAGTCGGGCGGTTTTCTTAAGAACCTGCCGACCGACCCGTTGATCTTCACGACGGCGATGGGTTTCATTGTCCTCTTTGTGGCAGTGACCATAGCGCTGGGGGATACCGCTCGGGATGCCTACTCGGCCGCTTCCGATTGGGTTACGTCTAACATGGGCTGGCTGTTCATCGGTGGTGTCTCGGCAAGCTTTATCTTCCTCATCGGCTTGTTTGTGTCCCGCTACGGACGCATCCAGCTTGGCGATGATGACGAAGAGCCCGAATACACCATCGCCGAGTGGTTCGGCATGCTCTTCGCCGGTGGTACTGGCTCCATGCTGATGTTCTGGGGCGTGGCTGAACCGCTCAACCACGCTTACAACCCGCCGTTCGGTCAAGAGCCGATGAGCCGCGAAGCTCAGAACACTGCGATGGCATTTACCATCTACCACCTGGGTATTCACATGTGGGTCATCATGGCGCTGCCGGGGCTCGCGCTGGGGTACTTCATTTACAAGCGTCACCTGCCGCCGCGCGTCTCCTCCATCTTCGCGCCGCTGCTCGGTGCCCGAATCTACTCATGGCCGGGCAAGCTTATCGACGCCGTCGCCATCATCGGTACCGTCGTCGGTATCGCGGTATCGGTGGGCATGGGTGCGCTGCAGATTAACTCCGGTGCTGCTCGTGTAATCGGTACCCCGGAAAACTCGATGGTGCAGCTCATTCTGATTGCCATCATTATTGTGATTGCCTCGATTTCCGTGGCCCGCGGTCTGGACAAAGGTATTAAGGTGTTGTCCAATGCGAACATTTGGGCCGCCATGGCATTGATGGTCTTCGTGCTGCTCATGGGCCCGACATTGACGCTGCTGCGCCAGACCGTCGATACGACAGGTGTCTACTTGGATGCGCTGCCTCGCATCATGTTCTGGACTGACTCCTACGACGTCAACCCGAATTGGAAACAGGGCGCCTGGACGGTCTTCTACTGGGCCTGGACAATCTGCTGGTCGCCATTTGTGGGCATGTTCGTCGCCCGTATTTCCCGCGGCCGTACAGTCCGTCAGTTCATTGCCGGTGTGATTGCACTGCCGACAATCGTGTCAATCATGTGGTTCTCTATCTTCGGCCGCGCTGGCTTCGAACTGGAAAATGAGCAGCCGGGCATTCTGACGGAACCAGTCGTCGAAGGAGGGGATCCCTCGCCGGCTCTATTTATCCTGCTGGAGCAGTACCCACTGGCAACCCTTGTCAGTGTGTTTGCGCTCTTTGTGATCATGATCTTCTTCGTCACCTCCATTGACTCCGCTTCGATGGTGATGGACATGATGTCCACCGGTGAGGAAAACAAGGCTCCGACCTTCTACCGAGTGCTGTGGGGCGTCATGATCGGTGCTGTGGCAGCTTCTCTGCTGCTGATTTCTGGTGAAACCGCACTGGAAGCGCTGCAGTCTGCCGTGATTGTTATCGGTGTACCGTTCTTCTTCCTCCACTTTGTGATGATGTACTCCTTGGTCAAAGGCATGAGTGATGACCACATGGCAGTGCGCAAGCCGGTTACCCGCCAGTGGGAGAAGACCGATACTCCGGAGAAGTTGGAGAAGCACGAAGCCGCACCCGCGCCGGGCTACGACGAAGAGGGCAATGAGCTGCCGCGCTTTGAGTACACCCACGATGAAGAGGGACGTCTGGTTATTCAGTCCGATGTGGTCGTTGAAGGTGAGTTTGAGTCTGGCGAAAAGTCGGAATCGGAGGAATTAGAGGAGTCGGGGACGAAGTCTGAGTCATAGTAGAGCACGGTCGCAGTAGTGCCCGGCACTTGTGGCCACGCTATTCACCTATCGTTGCGCTGTAGCGGGGCCATCAGTGAGTAGTGCATCGATAAGAGCGAAGGCAAAGGCCGTAGCCAAACAAAAACGCCGCCCAGCGGAAACCTTTAGCAGTTTCCGTGGGCGGCGTCGCTGTGTTCGTCGTAAAGCAAGTGCGGCGTTAAGCCGTGATTAGCTTTACTCGTAGGTGCCTCGGAGGTCCTTGTAGTCCTCATCGTGCCAGTCCACGTTGGCCTGGTCCTTGGTGGTGACACCGACGTCAGGCTGATGCGGGACCTTCGCAATGATGTTGCGGCGGGCGCGGCCGGCGCGGAGCTGGCTTTCGATGCGCTCGGCAAGGTTGGCCAGGCCGAAGTTGATGGCGATGAGAATGATTGCCACGACGACCAGCGATGGGATCATGGCGCCGTAGTACTCGCCAAGCTGGCGGCCGGAGCGGACAACCTCGACGTAACCAATCATGTAGCCCAGTGCGGAGTCCTTCAGCGCGATGACCATCTGCGAGATAATCGCCGGCAGCATGGCGGCGACTGCCTGCGGCAGCAAAATGGTGACCATCGTCTGGCGGTGGGAGAGACCCAGCGCAATCGCGGCCTCTCGCTGGCCCTTCGGCAGCGATTCGATGCCGGAGCGCAGCGTCTCGCCAATGACGGATCCGTTGTACATGGTCAGGCCAAACACAACGGCGGCAAAGCCGAGGTAGTTCGACGGAAACAGCTGCCAAAGCGCGAACACCGAGTAGGCAAACAGCATGAGCACCAGCACCGGAATGGCGCGGAAGAACTCGACAATCACCGAGCACAGCCAGCGCACCGGTGCGACCGGGCTCAGCCTGCCGACGCCCAGGAGAGCGCCAATAACCAGTGCCAACACAATAGAGACGACAGCCGCGACAATGGTGCTGACCAGACCGGGCAGAATGTATGTGGTCCAGGTTGTGGATTCGAGGAAGAACGACCATTTATTGGCCTCGAACTGGCCCTTGTCGGCCAGCTTCATTCCCACCCAGGCGAGAATCGCAACGGTGATTGCGGCCACGATCCAGGTGAGGGTTCGGTTGAAGCGCTGAGCCTTGGGGCCCGGCGCGTCGTAAAGAACTGTTGCGCGAGTAGCCATTAGCGCTTCACCGCCCATCGCTTGCCAGCCCAGCCGAAGAACAGGCCGGTCGGCAGAGTCAGAATAATAAAGCCGACAGCGATGATGCCGAAGATAATCAGGATATCGCTGGCGTAGTTTTCGGTCATGGTCTTCATCAGCAGCGACGCTTCAGCCACACCGATTACCGAGGCAATCGTGGTGTTCTTGGTCAGCGCGATCAGGGTGTTGCCGAGCGGCACGATAGCGCCACGGAACGCCTGCGGGAAGATGATGTAGCGGAAGCTCTGGCCGAAGCTAAGCCCCAGGGAGCGGGCGGCTTCGGCCTGACCGAACGGCACAGTATTAATACCGGCGCGCAGGGACTCCGCAACGAAGCACGAGGTGTAGGCAACAAACGCCAACACCGCGAGACGGAAGTTCTGCTTGACAATGAAGGAGTCATTCTCCGCAGCCAGCAGCAGCCCCAAGTTGTAGTAGAGACCCATCGAGGCCAGCAGCACAATCAACGTCAGCGGGGTATTGCGGACAATGCTGATGTACCAGGTCGACAGGGTACGTAGGATTCCCACGGGGCTCACGCGCATAGCGGTGAGAAGCGTGCCAAAAATCAGGGAACCAATTGCCGAAGCAATCGTCAGTTTGATGGTTACCCAGAAAGCCGGAAGCAGTTCCGGCCCCATTTCACTCCATAGTTCTGGATTCATTGTTTGCTCGCACCCCTTCCTACTTCTTCTCTACGAACGACAGATCGCCGATTGCCGGCTTGTCGTCGAGCTCGAACTTGTCGCCCAAATGCTTCTTCAGGATCTTCTGAAGCTCACCGGTGTCGTACAGCGACTCCAGCGCCTCATTGATGGCCTCACGGCTGGCATCATCACCCTTGGGCAGGCCGATGCCGTAGTACTCATTGGTCCAGTAGGAACCATCGGGGTTGCGCAGCTCGACCACGCGGAAGTCGTCGCCGAAGCGCTCCTTGTAGCGCTGGGCGAAGCCCGCGAGAATAGTCGCATCGGTGGTCAGAGCATCGACGACACCCTGCTTCACACCTTCCGCGCACGCGGCGTAGGTATCGAACTCCTGCAGCTGTACCTCCGGCAGAGCGTCCTTGACCTTCTGCGCTGGGGTGGAGCCGGATACAGAACACAGGCGAGTGCCCGGGGCGACGTCGTCAAGCCCCTGGATGCCCTCGGAACCGCGCACTAACAGTGCCTGGTGCGTGACCAGGTACGGGCCGGCGAAGTCGACGGCAGCCAGGCGGCCAGCGTTGATGGAGTAGGTGGCGGCGATCATGTTGACCTCGCCGTTGTTAATCAGCGTCTCGCGCTGAGCGGACGGGGTCTCGCGCCACTCCATCTCGGGCACATCCCAACCGTTCTTGTTGGCGATGTACTCAATGACGTAGCGGGAAACATCGTTGTCGACGCCCGCGAACTCACGGTCCGGAGTGCGCTCACCGAGGCCCGGCTGGTCAAACTTCGTACCCAGCGTCACGTGCCCGGCTTCGATATCGGCCAGCAGGTTTCGGGGTCCGCCGCTACCGCAGGCCGCGAGGCTCATCGTCGTGGCAACAGCTACGACAGCCGCCGCAACTCGCTTGCCGACGACACCTCGGCGGCCCTGGTTGCGACTGCGTCCCCGGCCTCCTCGTAATAGTGAAAGCTTCATGGTGACCAGCCCCGCCTAGTGTCCGACGATCTTGGCCAAGAAGTCCTTGGCGCGATCGCTCTGCGGGTTGGTGAAGAAGGTCTCCGGGTCGGTGTCTTCGACAATCGCACCGTCGGCCATGAACAGGATGCGGTCGGCCACGCGGCGGGCGAAGCTCATCTCGTGGGTGACACAGACCATGGTCATGCCGCCCTTGGCCAGGTCGGTCATGACATCGAGGACCTCGTTGATCATTTCCGGGTCGAGCGCGGAGGTGGGCTCGTCGAAAAGCATGACCTTCGGGTCCATGGCCAGGGCGCGTGCGATGGCGACGCGCTGCTGCTGACCGCCGGAGAGCTGCGCCGGGTACTTGTCAGCCTGTTCCGCAATGCCGACACGGGCGAGCAGCTTGTCCGCACGCTCGCGGGCCTCGGCTTTGGAGATCTTGCGGACCTTCAGTGGGGCCAACGTGACATTGTCGCGAATGGTCATGTGGCTGAAGAGGTTGAACTGCTGGAAGACCATGCCGACCTCAGCGCGCAGGCGGGTGAGTTCCTTACCTTCTTCGGGAAGGAGCTTGCCGTTGATGCGAATTTCGCCGCTGTCGATGGTTTCCAGGCGGTTGATGGTTCGGCACAGTGTGGATTTACCAGAGCCGGAGGGGCCGAGGATAACTACGACCTGGCCAGCTGGGATTTCCAGGTTGATGTCGCGCAAAGCGTGGTAATCGCCGTAGTGCTTGTTCACCTCGGCAATCGAAATCATGCTCTGTGGTGTGGATGATTCAGTCATGGGGGAAAGTATAGGTGACTCACGACACATAACTGCTATCGGTGTTCCTTGTCCGATATTCACCTGTAAAAAGTGACTGCACACCAATTAGTTCTAAAGATCCACGCGATGGCGCCTCGCAACAGGCTTGCGGCCATGCACGAACCAGTAGAAGACGGCCGCGAGAACCACCACAACCGCCAGGCCTGCGTACATCTTGTCGAAGCCCATAGTGGCGACCGAACCCAACACGATTGGGCCGAGGCCGATGCCCGCGTCGACAAGCAACAGCAGCGTCGAGATGCCGGTGCCGAGCTTGTGTGCCGGGGCTAGGTGTACAGAGATCGTCTGGCAGGCCGGCATCAGAGTGCCGTAGCCCAGGCCGCAGAGCGCACCGGCGACAATGACGTGCCAGTCAGCGCTAGCGAAAGATAGAACCAGCAGCGAGATAGTGAAGCACACCAGGCCAATCGCAATTACTGGGTTGTCTCCACGGCGATCCTGCAGACGTCCCAGCGAGAAACGCGCCGCCATCATCGCCACCGCATAGGCGATGAAGAAGAAGCTGGCGCCCTTAGTCAGGCCGCCCAGCTGCGAATATCGGTTCAGGAACGTAATCACGCCCGCGTACGCCAAGCCAATGAGCAGCATGAACAGGCCAATCGGAACGACGCTCGGTGTCATGATGTCATCGAAGGAAAACGCGCGCTTCGTCTCGCTTGCCGACGAATCCTCGGTGGCCTCGGCCTTGTCTGCCACGGTGGTGGGCTCGGTGTGTTGTGGGAGGACTAGCGCCAGCACCAGACCTATAACGGACAGGCCGAGGGCGGTGGCGAAGAGGACGCTGTAGCCGACCGAGCCAATGAGAGCCAGGCCAAGAGCTGGACCAATGGCCGTGGCCAGAGTGGTGCCGAGTGATATGTAGCCGGTGCCCTCTGCACGTCGCGAAGCGGGAATGGCGGTCTGGGCGGCGGCCATCACGGCGGTGGAGGCGAAAGCGTAGGTCAGGCCGTGGATGATGCGGATCGTAATTAAGATCGGCAGGGAAGCGGCCCAAATATAGGCGGCGCAGGCTGCAACGATGACAGTGAGCGAGCCGAGCATGATTTTGCGACCACCGAAGGTGTCCACCAAGTAGCCCGAGAAGAGGCGAGCGATGGTGGCACCGACAACGAAAGAACTGGCGGCGAAGCCACCGGCGGCGTCGGAGGCGGAGAAGCGCTGGACGGCGTAGAGCGCCATGACCGTGATTGAAAGGTAGAACACCAGGTACATGCTGAAGTTAATCAGCCAGCTGATTATGAAGGCGGGGGAGAAGAGCTTGTCTTGTCCGCGCTGCTCGTCCTGCTCGTTCTGTTTGTGCCTGGTCTGTGTGGTCGTATGCGTTGTCATGCTGAAAGTACGGTCTCTTTTCTCGTTTGAAAACAATCGTGGAATTAGTGCTGTGGCAAAACTGCTTTCCGGTATTTGTATCGTGCAAAAATGCAGTTAGGGGTCGAATTATAACAATTGGTTTGTATGATGCAAATGCATTCCCGTGGGATTAACTCTGTCCGCGGCACGCTAGAATAGGTGAGGAATTAAGCAAACAGATACATCTCGCAGACCCACTAACGGGCCGAAATAAGGCGACATAAGGACTGACTGCCACCGTGCGAAACGACGACCTGGCCGCGCTCGTTTACGAGAACATGCTGCTGTCCCGGGTGAGTTCCAGCGGCTACCGACCACACCGCAAGGACATCCTGTTAGATCGCTCCGCCGCGGCACTGCTAGCGCGACTGGAAGCGCAGCCGGATATGACAGTCGCGGAGCTCTCCGATGCACTGGGGTTGGACATTTCTACAGTGCACCGCCAACTGGCCGCCGCTATGCGCCAGGGGTATATCGCGAAGAGGTCTGCGCCGTCGTCAAGCGCCAAAGTGCATAGCGCAACTGATAAGGGATTGGAGTTGCTGCACCGGGAGATTGAGGCGCGTAAGAAAACCGTCGATGACATCACTTGCGACTGGGAGGACGCGGAGCTCGCAGAGTTCGTGCGATTGATGCGCAAATTCAACGAAGGCGTGGAAGAAATGCGTGGTCACCCATGGCCTAGATAACCGCGGATGCCGGGGTCATGGAATACTTGAGGGCGTGGCTGAGAAAAAGAAGATTGCAAACGTCCTTGCTAACCGATACGCCTCTGCGACTCTGGCGGAGTTGTGGAGCCCTGAGTACAAGATCATCCTCGAGCGCAAGCTCTGGATTGCAGTTTTGAAGGCCCAGGTCGCCCGCGGAATTGAGGTTCCGGAGGGCACTATCGAGGCGTATGAAAAGGTCATCGACCAAGTTGACCTCGACTCCATTGCCGCCCGTGAGCGTATTACTCGCCACGATGTGAAGGCCCGCATTGAAGAGTTCTGTGAACTGGCTGGCACCGAGCACATTCACAAGGGAATGACCTCACGAGACCTGACTGAAAACGTCGAGCAGCTGCAGGTTCTGCAGTCGCTGAAGGTCGTGCGTGACAAGGCCGTTGCCGTTGCCGCCCGCACTGCCGAGAAGGCCTCCGAGTACCAGTCGCTGGTCATGGCGGGTCGTTCCCACAACGTCGCCGCGCAGGCAACGACTCTGGGCAAGCGCTTCGCCTCCGCTGCGGACGAGATGCTGCTGGGTATCGAGCGCGTAGAAGACCTGATCTCCCGCTACCCGCTGCGCGGCATCAAGGGCCCGATGGGCACCGCCCAGGACATGCTGGATCTGCTTGACGGTGACGAGTCCGCGCTGGCCTCCCTGGAAAACGAAATCGCTGAAGGCCTCGGCTTCGACCGCGTCTTTGACTCCGTCGGTCAGGTTTACCCGCGCACCCTCGACTTCGACGCTCTGTCCGCGCTGGTCGAGCTCGGTGCAGGGCCGGCATCGCTGGCCACCACCATCCGCCTGATGGCCGGTAATGAGACCGTCACCGAGGGCTTCAAGGAAGGCCAAGTTGGCTCTTCCGCCATGCCGCACAAGATGAACGCCCGCTCCTGTGAGCGCGTCCACGGTTTCCAGGTCATCCTGCGCGGCTACATGACCATGCTCTCCGAATACGCCGGTACTCAGTGGAACGAAGGCGACGTTTCCTGCTCCGTGGTCCGCCGCGTTGCACTGCCGGATGCATTCTTCGCCATGGACGGCATGTTCGAAACCTTCCTCACCGTCCTGTCCGAGTTCGGTGCATTCCCGGCCATGATTGACCGTGAGCTGGAGCGCTACCTGCCGTTCCTCGCCTCCACCAAGATCCTCATGGCAGCCGTCCGCGCTGGTATGGGCCGCGAGGAAGCCCACGAGATCATCAAGGAGCACGCCGTCGCCACCGCACTGGATATGCGCGAAAAGGGCGCCGAGCAGAATCTCACTGAACGTCTCGCTACAGATGAGCGTTTCCCGCTGGATGCCGCAGGGCTTGCCGACGCTCTGGCAGACCGCCACGCTTTCATCGGTGCCGCAGAATCTCAGGTTGACCGCGTAGTTGCGCGTGTGCAGACCGTCGTGGACAAGTACCCAGAGGCCGCGGCCTACAAGCCGGGCGAGATTCTGTAGCTTCACGTGCGTCACGCGCGAAACACGTAAACGAAAAAACGTAAAGACGTAAGGTCCCTTGAAAAACTCTGTCACGTTGGTGGCAGAGTTTTTCTTTGTTTGTTGACGAAAGCACCAGTGAGCAGCCAAGTTCCTCGGTACGATGAGCGATAAGCATCGAAACCTCTACTCGAAAGGTGCCCGACGTGACATCGGCTGTTAGGACTTCGCTTTCTCGCCCAGGTGCCACATTGAATGTGCTGCGCTGGGTTCCAGAAAATGACAAGGGCGCGCCCATTACTCCTAAGGGAGTGGTGCAGATTGTCCACGGCATGGTCGAGTACGCCAACCGCTACGCCAAGTTCGCCGAGTACCTCGTATCCCAGGGTTATGCCGTCGTCGCGCACGACCATCGCGGCCACGGTATGACCAAGACGGATGCTGGCATCCCGGGCTTCTTCGCTGACTACGGTGGCTGGAACCTGATTCTCGAAGACCTCCACGCGGTGCGCCAGTACGTTGATGCAGAATTCCCAGGTAGCAAGCACTATATTCTCGGCCACTCCATGGGGTCGCTTCTGACTCGTAACTACATCGCCAAGTACGGCGAGGGGCTCACCGGTGTCATTATCATGGGCACTGTGTCGTGGCCAGGGGCTAAGGGCGACGCGGGAATGAAGGTGGCAAACCTGCTGGCTAAGATTCGTCCTACCGCGCCGGGCAAGCTGCTCAACACTCTCACCTTTGCTGATTACAACAAGGACTTTGAGCGCCGCACTAAGTTTGATTGGCTCACCCGCGACCACAAGATTGTCGATGCTTATATTGCGGACGACAAGTGTGGTTTCGTTCCCACCAATGCCTTTTTCCGCGACCTTCTCGTCGGCACGCACTACGCGAACTCGCCTGAAGTCTATGAGAAAGCGCCTGATGAGCTGCCGCTTTTCGTGGTTTCCGGTGCCGTTGATCCGGCGGGTGGCGCTGCCTGTGTGACTGAGGTCGTGGGCAAATACCTGAACGCGGGCAAGAAGGACGTGCGCTTTAAGGTCTATCCGGATGGTCGCCATGAGATTCTCAACGAGTTGAATAAGGAAGAGGTCTACTCCGACATTGTGGCGTGGTTGGAGTCCCGCTAGGGGGAGCTGGTTAATAGACAAAAAGTATGCCCGTTCGGCGGGTCGACCGGTGGGCATCTTTTGCTACTTATCCCAATGCGAGTTACTGACTGCGTTTATGTCAGCGGCGGCAGGGCGATGCAAGTTACTGACTGCGTTTATGACAAAAATGGCCGGTAGGTTCAGGCGGTGAATGCATCACCACTTTCGACCAGGAGAAGTAGTGAAGCAAACCCGCCGAACGAAATACAGTGCCATCAAACCCATTGCGCTTCAACACATCGCCAACGGGGCATCAGCAAGCGCGGTTGGGCGCGATTTAGCGATTCCCTCACCAACTGTCAGGCGGTGGGCGCGACAAGCCGGAATTGCGATTCAGCACCAATCGCACTGCCCGAAGTTATCGATGATGGATAAGCACCGCGTGATCTACGAGATGCTTATGGCCGGCACATATAGTGTTGCCCAGATTGCCGCGCAGGCTGGGGTGTGCACAACCACGGTGTACAACCGGCGGGCTAGATTAACCACTATGAATACCCGCAGTCGGATAACACCTGGTGATGTATCTCGTGTTGGCGCTGGTCGGCGGCTAGGGCTGACGGAACGCTTAATTATTGCCGATTGCCTGCGGGCAGGTCATTCGCACCGGCGTATCGCCCAGATAGTCTGTCGTAGTCAATCCACTATCAGTCGTGAAATCGCACGCAACAGCGTCGATGGTATCTACGATGCCTATCACGCTGATCAGGCCAGCCGCGGGCGTCTTGCTCGTCCAAAGCCGCGCAAACTCGATGACAATCGATTCTTACGCGCCCAGGTTGTCAATCTGCTCAACCGTGGCGCCTCGCCGCGTCAGGCCAGTGGCAGGTTGGCTGCACTGTGGGGTGATAATACGTCCATGACTATTAGCCACGAGTCGATTTACCAGGCCCTTTACGTACAAGGGGCAGGCAGCTTGCGCAAAGAACTTGTGTTTGAAAAGTCCTGCCGGACTACCCGGCCAGGGCGTAAACCCCGCTCGCTTCTCGCAGGGGTGCCCAAGCCACGTGGAAAACGCTGGACTCATGATGCCAATATTTCACTTCGCCCAGCCGAAGCCAATGATCGTGCGGTACCCGGTCATTGGGAAGGCGATTTGATTATTGGCGCAGATGGCACCAGTGCTTTAGCGACGTTGGTGGAACGCCGCAGCAGGTTTGTGCTGCTCGGCAGACTCGGCACTGACCATACTGCCGCCAGTGTCAATGAGGTGATGGTACGGATGATTCGTCGGCTCAAAGAGTCGATGGACACCACGATTTCGACGTTGACCTGGGACCAAGGGGTGGAGTTTGCCAAACACACGGAGTTTTCTGTCGCGGAGAATATCCAGGTGTTTTTCGCCGATCCGCATTCGCCGTGGCAGCGAGGTAGCAATGAGCGGATGAACCGGGATATCCGGTTTTATTTCCCCAAAGGCACCAACTTTACCGATGTCACCGACCAAGAGGTCGCCGAGGCGGAAGCATTGCTGAATAACCGGCCGCGGGTAGTGCTCGACGGGTTAACTCCCCGGGAGGTAATCTCTGGTGTTATCCATGATGCAATGACCGCCTGACCCTACCGCCCGAAAAATTGCCTGAAAGTGTCATAAACTCATACAGTTTCACATTTGCAGCCCGTAATCATATTTGGCGCCCGTAATTTTTGGGGTCTGCCCAGTCATTATCTTGAGAATCAGACATACTTTTGTCATGTAACGTTCTTTTTACGCTTGAAGATTTACGCTTGAAGAAAAGGAACCGACCACATGATCAGAAGAAGACAACTCTCAGCGGTCGTGCTCACCATCTCCATGCTGCTGGTGCTCGTAGGCTCTTTTGCGGGAATCACAACAGGGCGTGCACAGGCGCAAGAGGCCGCGAGTACTATCTCGCCAACCATGGTGATCCTGGATGCTTCAGGGTCAATGCTTGCCGACGACGCGGGCGGCCAGACCCGAATGGAGGCAGCGAAGACTGCCACGAGTAAGTTCGCGGGATCGGTGTCAGAGGACTCCGAAATTGGGTTCATGGTCTACGGCACGGAAGTTGGCAATTCGCCGGAGGAGCGGGAAGCTGGCTGTCAGGACATCACCACGCTGCTGCCCGTGCAGGCGGGTAACTCGGCGAAGATTCCTGCTGAAGTAGGAAAGGTCCAAGCCTCCGGCCACACCCCGATGGGGCCTGCGCTGCGTCAGGCTGCCGATGAGTTGCCGAAAGAAGGGCAACGTTCGATTGTGTTGGTCTCCGATGGTGAGGACACCTGTGCTCCGCCACCGGTGTGCGAGGTAGCCAAGGAACTCAAGCAGCAGGGCATTGACCTGGTCATCAACACAGTTGGTTTCCTTGTTGATGCAGGTGCACGTGCTGAACTGGAGTGCATTGCTGAGGCCACTGGCGGTGAGTACCTGGACGCCCAGGACTCCGATTCGCTGGCTGAGTCCATGAAGACGCTGGCGACCCGCACCGCACGCACCGCGCAGTCCAGCGCGCAAGAGATACAGGGCGGCGACGCTCCTACGAGCGCTACCAAGGTGCCTGCCGACGTGGAAACGTTCTCGACCAAGCTGCGGGAAAAGACTCCTGAGTCCGAGCGCAGCATCGGTAATCAGGAAGGCGACGGTGCTGAGTACTTCTCCGTCCCGGTTGCTGAGGGAGAGCGGCTTGCAATTAGTGCGGCTACCGTGCCGGGAGCGTCGTCAGGCGCGACGTTGATGGACCTAGATGTTCGTAACTTCGCGCTCACTATGCATTTGGATGACAGCAGTTGCTTCCTGGCCAATGATTTCGGCAATGGCATCATCGACTCCAATGGCCCCTTTTTCGCATCGATAACAACCAAGCAGTCCGGGGGAGCTGAGGGGGACTGTAAGCCGGGCAATGTGGTGTTCTCCGTGGCTCGGAAAGGCGGCTCCTTCGAGGGCCAGGACATTCCTGCAGAAGTAACCATCAAGCGTTTCGCCAACGAAAACCTGATTGATGTGCCGGAGGCGTTCCCGTCCGACAAGGAGAGCTTGAACCCTCCGCCCGCGACACCGGAAGCAGATCAGGCTAAGAAGGTCACCCCAGGTTCGTGGTTCGATGACGCCACGGAACTTACTGCCGACAACATCAGCAGCGTCACGGCCGACATTGTTCCTGGTGAGACGCACGTGTACAAGATCAAGTCCGAGTATGGGCAGCAGCTCCGCGGCGCCGTCAAACTCATTGACGCCCCAGAAGCGGACAAGCTTGCACAGATCTCCGGCCTGGATATCAAGACGCTGAACTCGGCACGCCAGCTCGCCGGCAGCGAGGAAAACCGTCCGGCCAATGAACACCAGATCGGTGAAGAGACTACATTTGGTAACTCGGCCCGGATTAACTATCGCAATCGGATCGGCGAAGATAGTGAAAAGTCGGGCGATTACGAGGCTGAAAGAGCCTGGTTGGATGGCGACCAGTACATCGTTGTCTTCTTCAACAACAGCTGGGGTGCCGGTCAATCCCACGATGTCGCGGGTGTTCAAAACGTCCCGGTGACTTACCAGCTGACCACGGAGTTGGTCGGCGAGAAGATTCCGGGCCCAGCTTTTGAACAGGTCGCGCACAAGTCGCCAAGTAGCGAGGCCCCGACTAGTAGCCAGCAGAATCCGAAGGGCACCGAAGAAAACGAGGATGACGGCTCTTCCAACATGATGTGGTTCTCTATTGGTGCAGTTCTGTTAGCCGTCGTCGGCGCGGCAATCGCGTTGACCCGTAAGTAACGCTAGAGCGTCCAGTACACGCCGAATCGGTCAGGCTTGACGACGGCTTCCGTGCCCTCGGCAACCTCAGCGCCTGTTAGGCCAAGCGCTTGGCAGGCGCTTTCGACCTCTTCGGCCGAATCGCTGGAGAGGCGCATCGCCACACCGTCGCCGAAGGTGAAATTGTGCATGCCCGGCGAGTCGAGCGTCATGACATTCCCTGACCCGAAAAGCCGGTTGTATACCTCGGTGGCGGCGGCAGCCTGTGGTTCGTCGCCTGTCCACATGAAGTAGGGAATAACGGCGGGATTCGCTGTCTTTGCGGCAGCGTCCGTGCTTGCAGCCCCGCTGGTTAAGGAATCAATCATCAGTTGCCAGTTGACCCCATTGCCGTCGACCAACCAGCCAAAGAGCGGCGAGAAATCGTAGCTGGTCAGGGGCATGAGCGTAGCACCACCGCTGATGGTTTCATCACCCGCCATCAGATGCTCCCACAGTCTGCGCAGCTGGTTTTCCTGACCAGGGGCAAATCGCACCATAAAAGACACAGCGGGGGTTAATCGGCGGTTCCCGTTCTCAATGAGTTCAAAGTCCATCCCGCCGATGGTGAGCGTGGTGGAGTTGGGCTTGATGTTGGAGTGAAAACCTTCGGCGTAAAACCGCGCAGCGGCGCGGGGGTCGTCGTTAAGCGCGATCACGGCCGAGATAGAAACAGTCATGAAAATGAGCCTAACGACGAGCGCCTAACCGCGCAGAGAACGCAGCGTTTGATCCTAGTCAGTGAAGAATCTTCATACGGCGATATCCCCAGTAACGCTGCGCTGATTAGGGGATTTCAGTTAGTGGCGTGGGCTCTGCTCGCGAACTAGGTCTGCAAATCTGTTGATGTAGTCGCGAACAAAGTCCTCAGTGCTTGACGACGTGAATTCTCCTTGTTCGTCAATGAGTGTTGGCGATTGTCCCAGGAAGACCTCTGGCTGACCGAGCATCGGCATGTCGAAGTACGACAGCGCGAGTCGCAAGTTCTTCTGAGAGCTATAACCGCCCATACGGCCGACGGAGTGGCTGATAATTCCCGCGGGCAGGTTCTTCCATGCCACATCACCGTTGGGCTTAGATCCGATGTCAACGGCATTCTTCAGAGCTGCAGGAATTGTGCGGTTGTTTTCTGGGGTGACAAATAGGATGCCATCGCTGGCTTTAATGGTTTCCCGGAAACTGGTGTATTCCGCGGGAGTCGCAATATCGGACACTGCGGGGTCGTCGTAGTCGAAGTTGTAGAGAGGGAGGTCACGAATCTCGACGATGTCGACTTTGAAGTCATCGGGGAAGTACGTGGCTGCCTTGAGTGCAATCTTTCGTGCATAGGAGGCTCGACGCAAGCTTCCTACCAGGATAGAAATCTGTGCAGTCATGCGAATGTTCCTTTCTTAGGATGTATGGGGAAAGACGTGGATTTAGAAATCCCAGTCTTCATCTGCGGTGTCTTCGGCTTTTCCGATGACATATGCGGAGCCGGAACCGGAGAAAAAGTCGTGGTTTTCATCTGACCCCGGGGTGAGGGCGGCGAGAATTTCGGGCTTGAAGGCGGTCTCTTCATGGTTAAACCGCTGCGGGTATCCCAAGTTCATGAGCGCTTTGTTGGCGTTGTATCGAATGAAGTTGGCAACGTCGTCGTAGAGCCCGAGTGGTTGGTATAGGGCTTCGGAGTACCTCAGTTCGAGCTGGTATAGATCATCGAGAAGTTCGAAGACGAAAGCCTTCATCTGCGTTTGCGTGGCGGTGTCGTAGGTTTCTACGCCTCGCTGGAATTTGTAGCCGGAGTAATAGCCGTGAACAGCTTTGTCACGCAGAATCAGGCGCACCATGTCGGCGGTATTGGTCAGGATGCCACGTGATGCGAAGTGCAGCGGGAGGTAGAAGCCGGCGTAGAGCGAGAAGGACGAAAGAAGCGTTGCTGCCGCCTTTCGCTTGAGTGGAACGTCGCCGTAATAGTGTTTGAGCACAGCTTTTGACCGAGCCTGCAGGATGTCATTGGCGACTGCCCATTGGTAGGCAGCGTCGATGTCAGGGGTATTGGATAGCGTAGAAAATACTGAAGAATAAGACTTTGCATGCACTGCTTGCATGAAAGCGATATTCGTGTAGACGGCCTCTTCATGTTCGGTGCGGGCATCTTGAATTTGGGAAATCTCCCCGACAGACGCCTGGACTGTGTCGAGCATGGTCAGTCCGGTGAAGACCTTCATGGTCAGCTCGCGTTCTAGATCGGTGAGGCGTCGCCAGTCTGCAAGGTCATTGGACAGTGGGACTTTTTCGGGCAGCCAAAAATTTGCTGTTAGGCGATTCCACACTTCGAGATCTTTGTCATCGTGCACTCGGTTCCAGTTGATTGGCCGAAGGCGGGCAGCTGGGTCCTTGCGAAAAGACGGTGGCGTAGTTGAATAGCTGTAGATGTTCAAGAAGTAGCGCTCCTCCAGAATTTTTCCAGGCCCTCTTTGACGTTTTCCACATCGTGGTCTGTCCCCAGTAACTCGTAGTGGTATAGCTCCGGGACCTGGCATTTTGCAGAAATGATGGCTCCGGCTATGCAAAAGTCGGTGCCGAAATTTGTGTTGCCCGAGGTGATGACACCGCGGATGAAACTCCTGTTGGTTTCGTCGTTGAGAAAAGCGATGACCTGCTTAGGCACCGCGCGGCGCCGACATCCGCCGCCATAAGTCGGTGTGATCAGGACAAATGGGCTGCGAACGCGAATCATTCCGTCTTTTCGCGGATGTAACGGGATGCGTGCTGCTGGTTGAGCCAGCTTTTGGACGAACCGGTGAGTGTTTTCAGAAGCACTGGAGAAGTACACGATTCGGGGTGACTCCTCCGGTGGGAGTTCCGTGAAAGTCAGCGGCGTCTTCGATGATGAAGACACTCGATTACCTCCTATGTTCAATCGATTGAACATAGAATAGAGGAGTGAATGGGATGTCAACAAGGCGTTGCTTACGTGCGGTTGAACAGTGCTTAGTCACGCAACTGCGAAGTAAAGCCGCGACTCTGCATTAACGGCGGAAAAATCCAGCAGCTAACTATCAAGGCGAGAAAGTGGCGGGGTTGCCGGCGGGGGGGGGGAAGGAGACGGTGTCTCTCTGGGGGGGGGGGCATGCCAGTGGTGCCCTCGGCAAAAGCACAACTGGGAAAACAAAAACGCCACGCTTTGGAAAGGTCCAGTCAATGAGGAGACTGGTTTTCCAAAGCGCGGCGTTTTCTACAGCGCTTTCGTGTCAACTACTTCAGCGGACGAACACTTCCGGTGAAGTGCGGACGCTTCTTCTTGCGATCCCACGCGACAATGTTGACTGCGCGGCCGATGTTGGAGCTGCCCTCAGTCAGGTTGTGAGCAGCACCTGCACCGTCACCGGTGTGGGTGAGTGCGACATTGATGGTGGTCGGCAGAACGACCGGCGCACCGAAGGAAATCTGGAACTCGTACGACTGACCCGGCAGAACCTGTGCCTCAGCCAGCGCGCGGGAGGCGGTGTACATGCCGTGTGCAATCGCTGCTGGCATGCCCAGAGCCTTCGCGGAGACAGAGGTGATGTGAATCGGGTTCCAGTCACCGGAAACCTTGGCCCACTTGCGGCCGGTGTTGCCAGCCAGCTTCCACTGAGCGGTGGGGAAGGGAACCTTGAACTGCTCGCGTTTGATGGTCTCGGCGCCGGACTTGATGGCCTCACGCTGTGCCTGGACCTCTTCGAAGCCCTCGGCATCCTTCAGGCGAACGCCCTTGGCCAGATACACCGACTGCTCCTCGACCAAGGTGGCGCCGGATGTGGACGATGTAACAGTTGACTCCAGAACAACCTCAGTGCCCGAGCGGTGAGCGCGGAATGCGGCAACCTTCACCGCGATATCAACTTTGCCACCGAGTGTGACAGGCGAGATTTCGCGGTAGGTGTTCTCGGTGTGGACCAGGCCCATCATCGGCAGCGGGAAATCATCCGCAGCCATTAGCTCCATCTGGATGGGCATGATTAGGGCGTGGATGTGGCCGAAGAAAGCCTGTTCAGACTTCGGAGCGCCAACGACGTCGCGGAAGTCCTGGTCACGGTCGGCATCGACAGTGACGCCCTTGACCACTAGTTCATCGACCTTGATTTCGGTGGAGTTCGGGCGTTTCTTCGCCGAACCAGCAGCTGCCTTGGCGTAGAGCGGAACCAGATTGGGAATGGCATCCAGGGTCTTAGCCATAAGTTTTCCTCTTTCCTCCTTATCGGGAGCCTATGCGGAAGCCGCGACTTCGCTTAGGCGCCGACGATGTTCTGACCGCAGACGCGCAGGACGTGACCATTGACGCCGAGAGCGCGGTCGGAGACCAGGAAGGCGATTGCCTGGGCGACATCGCCCGGTTGGCCACCCTGCTGCAGCGAGTTCACGCGTCGAGCAACCTGGCGGTTGACGAACGGAATAGCAGCGGTCATGTCGGTCTCGATGAAGCCCGGAGCAACAGCGTTGATGTTGCCGCCGCGCTTAGCGAACTCCTCAGCGTAAGCCTCGACCATTGCGATAACACCGGCCTTGGAGGTGGCGTAGTTGGTCTGACCGCGGTTACCTGCGATACCGGAGGTGGAAGCCATGGTGGCAATACGCGGAGCCTTCTCGAAGGCCTTGTGGTTCAGCAGCTGCTCGTTCATCTTCAGCTGAGACTCGATGTTGACGGCGATGACCGAGCCCCACTTGGCTTCGTCCATGTTGGCGAACATCTTGTCGCGGGTGATGCCTGCGTTGTGGATGACGATGTCCAGGCGACCGTAGCGGGCTACAGCGGCATCGGCAATGGCGTTGCCGGCGTCGTCGGCAGTGATGTCCTGCTGCAGAGCCAGGCCACCGAGCTCGTTGGCAACCTTGGACAGAGCCTCGCCAGCCTGTGGAACGTCGATGACGATGACCTCTGCGCCGTCAGCCTTGAGCTGGCGAGCGATAGCGGCACCGATACCACGGGCGGAACCGGTGACAGCGGCAACCTTGCCAGCCAGCGGCTTATCCCAGTCGGACGGGATCTCGCCAGCGTCGGAGGTGACGCGGAGGAACTGGCCGTCGATGAAGGCCGAGCGGCCGGAGAGGAAGAAGTGCAGGGAGGAAATCACGGACGGTGCGGTGACTGAGACACCCGGAGCAACGAGGATGCCGTTGGCGGTTGAGCCGCCACGAACCTCGTGGCCGAGGGAGCGAATCAGGCCCTCGATACCACCGGCGACAGCGTTCTCAGCGACCTCGGCCGGGGTTGCGTTGTGGTGAGCATCCTTGGCGCGGGAGACGGTGACGATGCGGCCACCCTTGTCCAGCTTGCGCATGTGCTTTGCAGCAGCGAGCACTGGGCCCTGCAGCTCTGACGGGCGCTTAGCCTCGGTGGCGACGAGGACAATGGCACCAATCTTGTCGTCAGCGGCGTTGCCACGACGAACTTGCAGGCCCCACTCTGTCAGCTGAGCTGCAACTGCGTCTGCATCTGCACCCTCGCCGGTGACGAGCACCTTGTCGTTGTTCAGCAGCGGACCGCCCGGCTTGTGGCGGCGCAGGAACGGTGGCTGTGGCAGGCCAGCTGCTTTAGCCAGTCCAGTGAGCGGACCACCGTTGACGAGTTCCTGGTACTTATCGGTCATGGAAAATTCTCCTTGAAAGTAAAAGTGTCTTTATCGGTGGTGCGCTTTTAGACGCGAGCCTCGAGAACTGCGACAACACCCTGGCCGCCCGCGGCACAGACAGAAATCAGGCCGCGAGTGGTCTTGCCGGTCTCGTCTGCCTTCTGGCGCAGCATCTTGGCGAGGGCTGCCACAATGCGGCCGCCGGTAGCGGCGAATGGGTGGCCGGCTGCCAGGGAAGAGCCCTTGACGTTGAGCTTCTCGCGCGGAATCGAGCCCAGCGGGCCTTCCAGTCCGAGCTTGGTACGGCAGAACTCCTCGTCCTCCCATGCCTTCATAGTGGACAGGACGGTGCCGGCGAAAGCCTCGTGGATCTCGAAGAAGTCGAAGTCGTCGAAGGTCCAGCCGTTGCGGGCCAGCAGGCGCGGGGTGGCGTAAGCCGGAGCCATCAGCAGACCCTCGTCGCCGTGGACAAAGTCAACTGCGGCTGCCTCGGAATCGACGACGTCGGCAAGCACCGGCAGACCGCGCTCAGCGGCCCACTCCGGGGTGGAGACGAGGACGGCAGAGGCGCCGTCGGTAAGCGGAGTGGAGTTACCGGCGGTCATGGTCGGCTCTGCTTCCAGACCGCGGCCGAAGACTGGCTTGAGCTTGGCCAGCTTCTCCGGGGTGGAGTCCGGGCGCATGTTGGTATCGCGGGAAACGCCCTTGTACGGGGTGACGAGGTCAGTGAAAAAGCCCTCGTCGTAAGCGTTTGCCATGTTCTGGTGGGAAGCGGCGGCGAGCTCGTCCTGCTCAGCACGGGTAACGCCCCACTTGGCGGTGGTGATGGCCTGGTGCTCACCCATGGACAGGCCAGTGCGCGGCTCGCCGGTCGACGGAGTGTCTGGAGCCAGGTCGGACGGACGAGCCTTCAGGAAGACCTTTGCCATGTCCAGAGTGGACTTCTGGCGGCTGGCCTCCAGCAGGATCTTGCGCAGACGGTCGTTGACAGCAATCGGAGCGTCGGAGGTGGTGTCCACGCCGCCGGCGATGGCGGAGTCAATCTGGCCCAGCTTGATCATGTTGGAGACAGAGTTGAGGGCTTCCATGCCGGTGGCACATGCCATCTGAATGTCGAAAGCCGGGGTGTCCGGCGCCAGTGCGGAGCCGAGGACACACTCACGGGTGAGGTTAAAGTCACGGGAGTGCTTCAGCACAGCGCCGGCGGAGACTGCGCCGAGGCGCTCGCCGCCGATACCGAAGCGGGCGACGAGACCGTCGATTGCAGCGGTCAGCATGTCCTGGTTCGACTCGTTAGCGTATTCCTTATTAGAACGAGCGAACGGAATGCGGTTACCGCCGACGACGACTGCGCGGCGCAGAGAGTTATTGTTGGCCTGAGCTGCCATGTGATTGTTCCCTTCAAAATCCTTGAAGTGTGACGTGAATTACTAAATTTAGACAATACTGGTATCGGTGTTTTCTGTCACGTTTTTAGAAATATTTTTGCCCAGTCATCTACCGAGCGGGGGAGGTGAGGGGTAAACACCGTCGTCCACCTGTGAAAAATTCGATGGGCAGCACTGCGGAATCTCAAAAGTTTTCCCGCTTGACGACGGTAATTGCGTCAATCCCCACTAGTTGGGGTGGCGGCCGGAGGTATCAATAGAGTGCAAAGGCGTATAGGGGTTTAGACTTTATCGCCATGCGACCTGAACTTTCCTCGTATAACCATCTTTCCGCGGGCAAGGTCCGGGAAATCTACGAGATTGACCCTGAGACTCTGCTGCTTGTGGTCAGTGACCGTATTTCTGCCTTCGACCACATTCTGGAGACCCCGATTCCTGACAAGGGTCGAGTGCTCACCGCGATGAGCGTGTTCTTCTTCGATGAGATTGACTTCCCGAACCACATGGCTGGCCCGGCTGACGATGAGCGCATTCCGGAGGAGTGCCTCGGCCGTGCGCTGGTGTGCAAGAAGCTGGACATGCTGCCATTCGAGTGCGTCGCACGTGGCTACCTGACCGGCTCTGGTCTGGTCGAGTACAAGGAAAACGGCACTGTCTGTGGCATTGAGCTGCCAGAGGGCCTCGTCGAGGGCTCCAAGTTGCCAGAACCGATTTTCACCCCGGCCACCAAGGCCGAACTGGGCGAGCACGACGAGAATGTCTCCTTCGACGCCGTTGTGGAGTCCCTGGGGCAGAAGCGCGCCGAAGAGCTGCGCGATGCCACCCTGCGTATCTACACCCAGGCTGCTGAACTGGCTGCTGAGCGCGGCATCATCCTGGCCGACACCAAGTTCGAGTTCGGTCTCGACTCCGACGGCAATCTGGTGCTGGCCGACGAGGTTCTCACCCCGGACTCCTCCCGCTACTGGCCAGCCGACTCCTACCAGGAGGGTTCGGTTAACCCGAGCTTTGACAAGCAGTACGTACGAAACTGGCTGACCTGCTCCAAGTCCGGCTGGAAGAAGGACGAGGGCACTCCGCCGCCAGCGCTGCCGGGTAGTGTTGTGGAAGCAACTCGCGAGCGGTACGTCGAGGCCTACGAACGACTGTCGGGCCGCCGCTTCTCGGACTGGATTGGAGAACCTGCGTGAGCGAAGTGACCTTGGACTCGGCATCCGTCGGCAAGCCTGCAAAAAAGGATTTGCCTGCACCCCGTGCACAACGGAAGCCGGTGACTCGGTCCTTCCACGGAAGGGACTTCACCGATAACTTCGAGTGGCTCCGCGATAAGGAAAACTCCGAGGTTATCGAATACCTAGAGGCTGAAAATGCCTATACGGAGGCTTTTACCTCCGATCTTGACGGCACCGCGGACGCGATTTTTAAGGAGATCAAGTCGCGCGTGCAGGAGACCGATATGTCGGTCCCAACTCGCCTTAATGGCTGGTGGTACTACTCGCGCACGCAGGAGGGTAAGTCCTACGGGATGAGCTGTCGCGTGCGTGCGGAGGCCGGTGACGGTCTTGCCGCGTGGACTCCGCCGACCATCGCCGACGATGCCCCGGCACCAGGAGAACAGGTCATCCTGGATGCCAACGAGCTGGCCGAAGGCCATGATTTCTTCGCCCTCGGCGCAGCGAGCGTCTCCGCGGACGGCAATCTGCTGGCCTATTCCACCGACGTCACAGGCGACGAGCGCTACACGCTGCGCGTAAAGGATTTGCGTACGGGCGAACTGCTTGACGACGAAATTGCGGGCATCGCCGCAGGTGCTACCTGGGTCGGCTCCGAGTGGATCTTCTACCAGAAGGTCGACGAAGCCTGGCGGCCGGATTCCGTGTGGCGTCACCGCGTGGGCACCTCCACCGAGGATGACGTCTGTGTCTTCCATGAGCCCGATGAGGCCTACTGGGTCGGAGTCGGTACGGTACGCAGCGAAAAGTACCTGATTATTGAGAGCTCCTCGAAGATTACCTCCGAGGTTTGGTACCTGGACGCCAGTGACCCGACCGGTGAGTTTACCTGCGTGCGCCCGCGCGAGGCCGGTGTTGAATACGACATCGACCACGCCGTCATCAGCGGCCGGGATATGTGGCTGATTACACACAATATGACTGGCTCGAGCTTCGCACTGGCCATGGTGCCAGTGGGGTCTTTCGACAGCGTTTCAGAGCTCACTGAGCTGGTTCCTCACCGCGATGACGTCCGCGTTGAGGGCGTCGACTGCTTCGCTGGCCACATCGCGTTTGGCTACCGTCGCGGCGGTATTGGCCGTGTGGCGCTGGCGGTATTGGATCATGACGAGGATGGTGCTGGCTCCGCTGGTGATATCTCTGATACAGGCGATGCTGCTGTTCCAGTGCCAGCGTCCGCTGTGAACTTCGTCGAGCTCGACTTCGACGAAGAGCTCTATTCCGCAGGCACTACCGGCAACGCTGAATGGGACACCCCGGTGTTGCGCTACGCTTACGGCTCCTTCACCACGCCGTCGCAGCTCTGGCAGATTGACATTGCCTCTGGCAAGCGAGTGCTGCTCAAGGAGCAGAAGATTCGCGGGGAGTTTAATCGCGGTGATTACGTCGCCAAGCGTGAATGGGTGAGTGCAGCCGACGGTGCCCAGATTCCGGTATCGATCATCCACCGCGCGGACCTGGACCTGAGCAAGCCGAATCCGACGCTCCTCTACGGCTACGGCTCCTATGAATCGTCGATGGATCCGGGCTTTTCCATCGCGCGGCTCTCGCTGCTGGATCGCGGGATGATCTTTGTCATTGCACACGTCCGCGGTGGTGGCGAGATGGGTCGTGGCTGGTGGGAGAACGGCCGCGCAACCACGAAGAAGAACACGTTCACTGACTTCGTCGCCGTCGCTGACTACCTGCTGGATTCCGGTTGGACCACGCGCGAGCAGCTGGTAGCACTCGGCGGTTCGGCGGGTGGCATGCTGATGGGCGTGGTCGCAAACATTGCTGGCGATAGGTTCGCGGGCATTCAGGCCGTGGTCCCGTTTGTCGACTGCCTGACGTCCATGCTGATGCCAGAGCTGCCGCTGACCGTGGTGGAGTGGGATGAGTGGGGCGATCCCTACCACGACCCGGAGGTCTACGACTACATGGCCTCCTACGCGCCGTACGAGAACATCTCGGCCGATGCGAAATACCCGAAGATTCTCGCGATTACTAGTTTGAACGACACCCGCGTGCTCTACGTGGAGCCGGCAAAGTGGATTGCCAAGCTGCGCGAGGTTGCCGGAGGTCAGCCGGGGCAGTTCCTGCTCAAGACCGAGATGTCCGCTGGTCATGGTGGTGTTTCCGGTCGTTACGAACGTTGGCGTCAGACTGCCTTCGAGTACGCCTGGATTGTCCACACTGCTGGTGCGGTGGAGTAACGGCATGGATATGCGCACGCTGCTGGCAGCGCAGGGTTTTGACACCGATTCGCTTTCCGACGATCAGTTGGCCGTCTACCACACCCTTTTTCGGCGGCGGGATGTGCGCCGCGAATTCGCCGGAGAAGTGGTGGACAGGGAGCGATTGATGCGCGTGTTGGCGGCGGCCCACGCTGCCCCATCGGTGGGGCTGTCCCAACCATGGGACTTTCATATCATTCAGAGCCCGGACCGCCTGCGGCAGTTTGCCGACCACGTAGCCGGACGCCGCGCTGAATTCGCGGCCAAGCTCGAAGGCGAGCGGCGTGAGACCTTCAATCCGATTCAGATTGAAGGAATTGTGGACTCGGGAACGGGCATCGTCGTCACCTATGACCCGACCCGTGGCGGCAAGAGCATTCTCGGCCGCGACACCGTCGATGACACCGGCCTCATGTCAGTCGCGCTGGCTATTCAGAATCTGTGGCTGGCTGCTACGGCAGAGGGGCTCGGCGTCGGCTGGGTCAGTTTCTACCATGAGGATTTCCTGGCTGACTTTGTCGGTGTCGAGGCACCCGTGCGCCCGGTGGCCTGGCTGTGCATTGGTCCAGTAACGCACCTGGCCGAGGAGCGTGACTTGGAGAAGTTCGGTTGGCGCAAGGGACTGGCGCTCGATGAGGTTGTGCATTGGGGATAATCCGCGCTGCAGACGCGAATTGATGCCCTGCGATGGCGCTTTTTGAACTCTTACTTGAAAGGCTTCTGAGTATTCTCCAAGCCTTGTCCTCTCCGTTACCAAAAATTTACATACGCCTGTTTTTGTTGAATCCATGGCAGGCAGTGGGGTGCAAGAACAGATTCGGACGACCGACCAGGTCATTCGTCCAGCGGGCAAAGAGCTCGTAACTGTTGACGGTGGTGAGGTCGGTTCGCCGCTTTTGGTGTCGGTGTCGGGTTTGCGCGATGGCACATTGCTCGACGTCGCTCGTTTCGTGGCAGCGATGGAACAGCGCGGTATTACACCGTCTCTGCTGGTAGCGCCGCATGCGGGTAAAAACTGGTCGTTGCGGGAAGCTCCGGCGGTGCTGGATTGGCTCCGCCGTCGTAGCGATGACGGCATCGAGATTGTTCTCGCGGGGTTTGATCAGTCAGTTCGAGGCCGGGGCGCGGAATTTGCGTCGTTAAGCGAACATGAAGCGCGTTTGCGCCTGACCGCCGCAACGCGCCAGATGCGTGCGATGGGTTTTGAGACGGACGTCTTTGCACCGCCGAAGTGGACCATGTCGCCAGAGACCATGAACGTGCTGCCGGAGCTGGGCTTCCGTGTGGCAGCGGACCGAAATGGTGTCCGCGACCTGACCACTGGTGCTGTTGATCCGACTCGCGTGCTGGCTATCGGCGAGGGCTTCGGCGGCGCCGGTTGGTGGCGCCGTGCGGTGCGCTCCTCGGTGCAGCGCTCGCTGGAGAAGGGCCGCGCGGTGCGCATCTCCGTCAACGCTTTGAAACTGCGGGAGCACAAGCTACGCCAGGATGTTGTCGGCATCATTGACCAGGCGGTCGATGGGGGTGCGCAGCCGGTCAACCACTCTTCGGTGCCGCTGGGCCGCGAGCTCTTTGAAGGTATGGAGCAGGTCGGCTAGTCGCTACCTCTGACGGCTATCGGGGCACTGCCCTAGTGTGGGGTTTATGAGCAATCTCTTCGACATCCCAGTGACCACCATCGACGGCAACGAAGCAACGATGAATGACTGGGCAGGCCACGTTCTGCTTATCGTCAACACCGCCTCGGAGTGCGGTTTCACGGATCAGTACGACGATCTGCAAGGACTTTTCGACGAATTCGCACCCCGTGGCTTCTTCGTCCTCGGCTTCCCCTGCAATCAGTTCGGTGGGCAAGAGCCCGGCAACGCCGAGGAAATCAAGCAGTTCTGCCAGCGCGAATTCGGCGTTACCTTCCCGCTCTTCCAAAAGACGAAGGTCAACGGCGATGGCGCGCACCCACTGTACAAGCTGTTGAAGGAAACCCCGGACGCCGACGGCGAGGCTGGGGATGTGAAGTGGAACTTCGAAAAGTTCGTTGTCTCGCCCGAGGGTGAGGTCATCGGCCGTTTCCGCTCCAAGGTCTCGCCTGACGACGACACTCTGCGCGACCTCATCGAGGAAAACTTGCCTATTTAAACTTGGCTATTTGGTGGCGTCCAGCGGTGCTTGCTCGAAGTAGCCCGTGGCACCGTAACCCACGATGCCACCTCGGTTGCGCAGGGTCATGCTAGCTAGACCGACCTTGCCAAGCTCATCGCCACCGATGGTGACCCAGTCCCCCTGAACCGCGACAACCATGTTGGCGTGCACCCCAAGGCCTGCGGGGTAGCGGTAGAAAATGATGTCACCCACCTGAGGAGAGAAGTCCTTGTCGGTGACGAAAGCATCATGTGCCTTGTAGGCATCCATGAGCTGTTCGACATCCGTAACCAGCCATGGGTTCTCGGTTGTGGCAGCCGAATCCTCGGGCGTATCAAAGACCGGAACACCCGCGGAAGCGAGCAGGAATGACAAGAATGGCGCAGTCCAGGAACCGGAGCAGTCGACCGTGTTGCCGAATGCGTCAAGGTTTGGATTCAGTTTCGAAGTCTCGTTCGCAGCCGCAGGTGCAGAACCCGGCCTGGTGGCAGCAGCGGCGGCGACGGCATCTGCATCAGCAGTTGGGTCTGCGTCTGAATTCGGGTGCTCGCCGACCTTGGGGATAACGCTGCGGATGTCGTCATCAGTAGCACCACACGCCAGGCCGAAGTAAACCTCAGGGGAGGGCTGCTCCTCGTACTGATAGCGCGCAACATCCTTCAGAGCCTGCTGATAGTAAGGGCGGTCTGCCTCGGTGCGGGGGAACGTGCCACCACGCCACGCCAGAACATTGATAGGACCGAAGAGCGTGAACCACCCGGCGAAGAGGAATACCGCCGTCAGTACCAGGATGGACACAGGCGGGATAGCGGCGCGAACACGTTGCAGCATGCTCGGTGAGGATGCGTTCTCCTGGCCGTCGTCAAGCGATGGTGAGGAAGACTCAGACCGTGCTGCATGAGGCTGCTGTGCGGGCACAGGCGCGGGTGAATCGGTGGTCATATCTTCCCAGGATAGTAGGCGGCGCTGCGCTCGTCCTTGGCGAGTGCGTCTGAGGCCGTACGTAATGGCCTAGTCTGCGGCTCCTGCTGCGGAAGAGGGCGTGCAGTTAAACTGTGGTTCATGACTTCCCCCGACATGCGTAACGAGGCCGAGCACGACCCTCGTGAGGATCTGCCGAGCTTCCTGCGTGAGCCGGACAAAATAGACAAGCTTCTCTATGCATCGCTGATGCTGGTTGCCGTGTACGGCTTTGCAATCATCCCGTTCCGTGCGGTCTTGCTGCTCAAGTACACGTTCTTGCACACATGGCTGACAGGATCGAATCTGTCGGTGCTGATTCTCGCGTCGGAAAACGAGGACCGGCCGCTCTTCCTCTTCGCTGTTGTAGTGATTGCGGCGCTTTCGACAATCAAGTTCATGCCGTTCTTCTACTGGATGGGCAAGAAGTGGGGCACGGAATTCATAACGATGAGTTTCGGCGGACACCCACCGCGATGGTTTAAGAAGATGGAGAACTTCATCTATGAACGCATCGGGCTGAGTGTGCTGGCATCGTTTGTGCCATTCTCGCCGATTCCGGCCACGATTGTCGTGGCCATCGGTGGTATTGCGAAGGTGCGCGGCTGGGTAGTAGGCGTGTACCTCTTCCTCTGTGCCGCAATGCTCAAGTGCTTCTACCTGTACTTGGGCCTGAAGTTTGGCCCAAGCATCCAGGGCTCCCTGCAGACGATTGACCGGTACGTCACCTACATCACCTTCGCGCTGATTGGCTGGATGTTCCTATCCATCTGGTGGAAAAACAGGAAGCCGGGCGGCCAGGCGGCTTAGTCCTGTTCGCGCTCAATCAGCGGCAGTGGGCTGTACTTGTCACGCAACGCCTTCAGTGACAGATCGTGAGCGTGCAGGCGCTTGTCCTCATCCGTCGTCGGCTGGAAGTGCGGTACCGGCTGCGGGTTGAAATCGTCATCAATTGCGACATAAGTCATGGTCGAATGCAGTGCCTTGCGCAGGCCGCCGACACCCTTGCGGGGCTCACAGCAGTAGACCTGCACCGACAGATGCATCGAGGTCGTGCCTGTACGCAGGATGCGTGCGCGCACCTCAACCAGGTCGCCAATGTGGATTGGGCTGTAGAAGCGAATACCACCTGCGTAGACAGAAATGGTCTGGCGACCTGCCCAGTTGGTGGTAACTGCCGTCGCAGCCTCGTCAATCCACTCCATGGCGGTGCCGCCGTGGACGTTTCCGCCCCAGTTAACATCGGTCGGCTTTGCCAGGAAACGAGTGGTCAGTTCGGGTGCGGAAGAGTCCGCGGAGTAGGTCTGCGCGCGCATGCTGGCCTCGATGTCGCGGCGAAGCTCAAAACGGGAAAGAGCGGCCTTCTCAACGCGCTCCTCTTCCTCTGTTTGCGGCACCCACTTCGGCACCGGAGTCGACTTACCGTTTTCATCCATGGCCACGAAGATCACCAGGCAGTCAGCTGCGCGGGTGAACTTGCCCTCGCGCGGATCAGCCGAGAGCACCTCATTGACGATGTGCATGGAACTGCGACCGGTATGCGCAATCTTGGAGCGCACCTCAACAATGTGGCCACTGGGAATCGGGCGAGTGAAGTGAATGTGACCGAAGTACGCAGTCACGCAGTAGCGTCCCGACCAGCCGGTCGCGCAGGCGTAAGCGGCCTTGTCAATCCACTGCAACACACGGCCGCCGTGGACGGAATTGGTTCCGGCCATAATGACATCGGTCGGCGACGCCATAAAACGGAGTACAAGAGATGGTGACGCTGGAGCATGCACCTGTTCAGCTTTTTCAGTTGACTGCGTATCCATATATGAAAGCATAACTCTAGGATGAGGTTATGGTATCCAAAATCTCGCCTTTCGACGTTCGCAGCGCTCTTTCCACCGCCGCACCCTGGGCGGCGCAACGGCTTCTCGGTCGCGAATTGCTATCTGACCAAGAGGCTGCCTCCTTCATCGGGCCGGATGGGGCGCAGGGGTCGTCGTTAAGCCGTGCGAGCCTTGCCAAAGCGGTACGTCTGTCCGTGCGGATGCTCGCCCAAGAGGCTCCGGGGCATAGCGTCGAGGTGCGCGTGCCGCCCTTCGTCGCGGTCCAGTGCATTGAGGGGCCCAGGCACACGCGCGGTACGCCGCCCAATGTCGTGGAGATGTCGCCGGAGATTTGGCTGGGACTCGCGTGCGGAATGATCACGTTAGAGCAGGTGCAGGCGCACATCGATATGTCGGGCACGCGCGCGGCGGAAATTGGGAATCATCTGCCGGTGGCGCGCATTTCTTAAAGCCCGTGGGGGGATGCTGAATTGGTGCCTAGGCGGGTGGGGCTATTAGTGTGAATGTCGTGGCCGATACCAACATTTCAGGTGCACCAAAGTCCAAACTTTTGCCAATTTCGCCTTACGACGATCTGGGAGAGACATCCCCGCGCGAAGAATGTGGCGTTTTTGGCGTTTGGGCACCTGGCGAAGACGTGTCCAAACTCACCTACTATGGCCTGTTTGCCCTGCAGCATCGCGGCCAGGAAGCCGCCGGTATCGCAGTCGGCGACGGCGACCAAATTCTCGTATTCAAGGACCTGGGACTTGTTTCCCAGGTTTTTGATGAGCAGACGCTCGACGCCCTGAAGGGGCACGTAGCGGTGGGGCACACGCGCTACACCACCGCCGGCGCTCCTGCGTGGGAGAATGCACAGCCGATGTTCCAGATGGCCTCTGACGGCACGGACATCGCGCTGGGGCACAACGGCAACCTGACCAACCACCTCACGCTGTTCCATGAGGCGGTCGACAAAGGTTTACTGCGTGAAGAGGGCGAGCTGCCCAGTGACTCCGCAATCATGACCACTTTGCTTGCCGACGAAACCGGCAAGATTGACCACCCCGAAGATTACGGCTGCAGCACCAATGTAGAAGCGGCCGCGATGGCACTGCTGCCGCGTTTGAAGGGTGCTTTCTGTCTTACTTTCACCGATGGCGAGACCCTGTACGCCGCGCGTGACCCATACGGTGTGCGCCCGCTGTGCCTGGGGCGCCTGTCCGGTGGCTGGGTAGTCGCATCCGAGACTTGCGCGCTGGATATCGTCGGTGCATCGTTCGTCCGCGAGATCGAGCCAGGCGAGATGGTGACCATTGATGCTTCCGGTGTGCGTTCGCAGCGTTTTGCCGAGACCACCCACGCTGGATGCATTTTTGAGTACGTCTACCTGGCGCGCCCGGACTCCAACATCCGTGGTCGCTCCGTCAACGCGGTGCGTCTTGAGCTGGGCCGCCAGTTGGCACGTGAGTTCCCGGCTGACGGTGACCTGGTGATGCCGGTTCCGGAATCCGGTACCCCGGCCGCTGTTGGCTACGCCCAGGAATCGGGCATCCCGTTTGGACAGGGGCTGACAAAAAACGGCTACGTGGGGCGTACCTTCATTCAGCCTTCGCAGACGATTCGTCAGCTGGGCATCCGACTGAAGCTGAACCCGCTGAAGGAAGTTATCGCCGGTAAGCGCTTGGTCGTGGTCGATGACTCCATCGTCCGCGGCAACACCCAGCGCGCACTGATCCGCATGCTGCGTGAGGCCGGTGCAAAGGAAGTGCACGTGCGCATCGCCGCACCGCCGGTGAAATGGCCGTGCTTCTACGGCATTGACTTCGCCTCTCCGGGCGAGCTGCTGGCCAACGGTGTCGATGAGAATGACATCGTCGCCGGTATCGCAACCGCGATTGGTGCCGACAGCCTGGGATTTGTCTCCATCGATGGCATGGTCGCCGCTTCCGAGCAGGCAAAGACCGAAGTCTGTTGTGCGTGCTTCGATGGCAAGTACCCGCTGGGGCTGCCGGAGGGCAATCCGAATGCGGCAGCTGTGGAGAGGATGCAGGCAGCCCAGGCTGCCAAAGCCGCAACGAGCAATTAGCCTCGAAACCTCCTTAGAATGAACTACGAGAACTGAACCGAGAACGAAGCGCAAGCGGTGCTGTGGATTGCAGCCGTTGCTTTGTTCCCGGTCCGCCAATACTCCCGGATACGGCAGTAACGCCGCCCGGGGGAGAAAGTTTAAAGCGAGAGCCTCTAATGACCGAGAACGTTTCTGGTGCTTCCTACGCTGCAGCCGGTGTCGACATCGAAGCCGGCGACCGCGCCGTTGAACTATTCGCCCCGATTGCCAAGAAGGCCACTCGCCCAGAGGTCCGTGGCGGGCTCGGTGGTTTTGCCGGCCTGTTTGCACTGGGCAACTACGAAAAGCCGCTGCTGGCCGCATCCTCCGATGGTGTGGGAACCAAGTTGGCCGTGGCGCAGGCCGTCGGCAAGCACGACACCATTGGCCTGGACCTGGTCGCCATGGTCGTCGATGATCTGGTCGTGTGCGGTGCCGAGCCGCTGTTCCTGCAGGACTACATTGCAATTGGCAAGGTCGTGCCGGAGCACGTCGCCGAGATCGTTTCCGGCATCGCCGAGGGTTGTGTCCAGGCGGGTTGCGCGCTCCTGGGTGGCGAGACTGCAGAGCACCCGGGTGTGATGGAACCGGGTGAGTACGATGTCTCAGCTACCGGCGTCGGTGTCGTGGAAGAGGACAAGCTTCTCGGCCCGGACCGCGTGCGTGAGGGCGATGTCATTATCGCCATGGAGTCCTCTGGACTTCACTCCAATGGCTACTCGCTGGCTCGCTACGTTCTCCTGGAGAAGGCCGGTCTGGAGCTCGACGGTTATGTCGAGGACTTCGGGCGCACCCTCGGTGAGGAGCTGCTGGAGCCAACCAAGATTTATGCGAAGGACTGCCTGGCTCTCATGAACGAGGCCGAGGTCCGCACTTTCTGCCACGTCACCGGTGGTGGATTGGCTGGCAACATGGTTCGCATCATGCCGGAAGGCCTGACCGCCGACATGAGCCGCGCAACTTGGACCCCGGGTCCGATTTTCAAGACCATTGCTGAGCTCGGCAACGTCTCCCGCGAGGAGATGGAGAAGACCTTCAACATGGGTGTCGGCATGGTTGCGATTGTTTCCGCAGAGGACCGCGATCGTGCCCTGGCGCTGCTGACTGCCCGCCACATCAACGCTTGGGAGCTGGGTACTGTCCGCAAGAGCGAGGCTGGCGAGGACGGGGCTGTTTTGCGCGGCAGCCACCCGCGCTTCTAAGCGTCGGTCGGCCGTCGGTTTACTGCGACGGGCGGCCGGGATGCGGGTTGCACAACGGAGATTCCAGAAAACCACGGGCTGCAAATGTGAAACTGTATGAGTTTATGACACTTTC
>NZ_KE150404.1:25698-46714 GCF_000411235.1 Corynebacterium sp. HFH0082 | reverse complement strand
GGTTTGATGGCACTGTATTTCGTTCGGCGGGTTTGCTTCACTACTTCTCCTGGTCGAAAGTGGTGATGCATTCACCGCCTGAACCTACCGGGCGATTTTTGTCATAAACGCAGTCAGTAACTCGGATTGATCCGCTGCGGCCGAGCATAAACGGCCGAACATAATCGCAGTCGACTAAGCAAAAGCAAGCACCCACCAACGGAATCGTTGGTGGGTGCTTGTTTTATTGAAATAGAAACGCTTTGCGGAAAATACGACAGCGGTTAGCTTGCGCTAGCTGTCGCGACCAGCGCCTGAGGCCCATTCCTCCCAGTCAGAGTAATAGTCGTCTCGATCGGACTCGTTCGACTTGCCGACGAGTTCCCGCTGCAGACGTTCCAAATCCATTTCTGGTGAATCGTACTTGAGCTGACGGGCAACCTTCGCCTGCTTTGCTTTCGCACGGCCGCGACCCATGGCCTGACCCCCTTGTGTAATCCGTGGGGCGGCACGGGGATACGGCCGACCCACTTATGTCTTATTGCGTTAATTCCTGTAAGACACCATAGCCGATTTTTAGACGAAGGGGTTACGCGGGGAGGCCCATAGTGGGTCGTGTCCTCGCGCTCAGACAACTCAATATGTGCTGTGGCCTGGGGAAATGTCCTTTCTGAAAAAGAATGGAAAAAGTTATTTTTTCACCACTCTGTCTGGTGGCTTTACCTATTTCCTGTTACCTATTTCCCACGCAGGCGGTTGATGGCCACACGGCCCGGCGGCAGCTGCTCAACGCGGTCGATGGAGGAAGGGTCGACGGCCACGGCGCAGTCACCCACCACAAGGCCCTCGCGCTCCTGAGCTGAGCGTTTAAGCAGAGCCAAAGCAATCGGGCCGTAATCGGCATGTTGCACGACGGTGCCCACGCGGCCCACGGCGCGCTTGCCCATCATCACGGGATCGCCGGTTTCCGGCAGGGTGGCCGAGCCGTCGAGCTGCAGCATCACCAAAACTCGTGGGGAGCGACCAACATTGTGGACACGTGATACCGTCTCTTGGCCGCGATAGCAGCCCTTGTCCAAGTGCACGGCAGCCGTGTCGAATTCAGAGGCAATCCAGCGGGGAGCCTCATGCGGAATCATCTTCTCGTCTACGTCGATTCCCAGCTCTGGCCGCAAGGAGACTACGCGTTCGGCCTCCCAGCCCATCAGGCCGACTGGGGAGGCGCCAGCGGCCACCAGCGCGTCCCAAGCACCGACTAAATCCTGTCGGCGTACGAGCACATCCACACGCCCCCCGCGTGGCCACGGCAGGTGCCGGACGTAGGAATGTCCCACAGTCGTAGCTTTACCCACCTGCGGGAATGCGAGGCCAGCGGCTACCAGTACCTCAGGGGCATTCGGCCCCATGACGGAAATAATCGCCCGTTCTACCTCAGCAATTTCCACCTTGGACCAGAACACCATCATGTTCAGGTACTTCAACAGGGAGTCGAAGCCGGCAGGGGGCACGTCGATAAGCACGGAATCGTCCAAAACAGTCAACGTCATGTGATGGAGAACGTGACCGTTTGCATCCAGGTTCAGTGCTTCAGTGACAGTGCCGGGAGCGGCTTCGTCGACCTTCTGCGAAAAAAGTGTGTTGAGGTAAGTCAGGCGATCCTCGCCAGTGACCTCAATAACGCGGTAGTACGAGCGATCTACTACGCCGCAGTCCTCCTGCAGATGACGTTGCTCTACCAGCGGACGGCCGTAGTGCCATGCCACGCTAGCTTGCCCTGCGGTTTGCTCAACGTTTTTCGCTGAGTTTCCGTCTGGGGCGTTCTCTGAGGCCTTCTCCAAACCTTCCATCTGTCCGCCCAGTTCGAGGGCAGCGGCGCCAGCCACGTGAGACATCAAAGGACTTACATACTCAACACTCACTCCCTCATGTTAACCAGAAATCCTCAAATTAAGCATGGATTAAGCTTGTGTGTATGACGGATTCGCTTTCTTCTCTAGTGCTTATCGACGTCTTTGCAGACGGCGGCCCGATTGCTGTCGAGGCAGGACAGCCGTTCCTCTACGCGGATGATCTCGGAGCTATTCGCGGCGACGGAGTTTTTGAAACACTCCTGGTCAGGGGTGGTCATACCTGTAATACCGACCGGCATGAGAAGCGATTCGCATCGTCAGCGCTAATGCTGGATTTGCCAACCCCAGATCTGCAGCAGTGGCGGGCGGCTACCGAGGTCGCACTACAGGAGTTGCGCGATAGGTCAATTGAGGGGGATGCGACGTTGCGGTGGGTGTACTCGCGTGGTCGCGAGTCCACCGGAGAGCCGACTGGCTACGTTTTGGCTAGCTCCGCGGAAAAGGTGGCGGAAAACCGTCTGAAGCCGGTATCGGTCATGCTTGCAGAGCGCGGTTTCTCGCTCGACCTTGGCTCCCGTGCACCGTGGGCGCTCATCGGCGCGAAAACGTTGTCATACGCAGCTAATATGGCCGCTTTGCGCTATGCCAAGTCCAAGGGGTTTGACGATGTCATCTTCACCTCCGCAGAGGGCAAGCTCTTGGAAGGCCCAACATCGACCATCATCGTTCAGCGCGGCAATGAGCTGCTGACTCCCAACCCCGGTGAAGGAGTGCTGCCGGGCACGACTCAGGCAGCGCTGTTTGAAACAGCCGCCAACTGCGGCTGGAAAGTCACCCCGACGGTCCTGGTTCCCGGGGACCTATTCACCGCCGATGCGGTGTGGCTAGTGTCTTCGGTGCGTATCGCGGTCGTGGTTAAGTCCATCGATGGTGAGCCCATCCGGCAGCCGGATGCAATCGCGGAAAAGGAATTCCGCGATCTGTGCGACGAGGCGCTGGCGACGCAGTAGGGCCCCACAACGCCCGTCGTAAAGCGGGGAGAACCTAGCCCGCGTAGCGCTTGAGCTGCGCGGACATGCGGGGAGCGAACTCCTCATCCCGCAGGCGCTCGTCTACCCACCCGAGATCGTTGTTCGGCATCAGCCCGTAGAGGCGCTTGCCCGGGCCAAGGGATGCAGGACCGGTAGCAGTGACCATTGTGGAGGCTGCTTGCAGCTCCCATGCGCGCTCGGAGACCGGCTTGCCGTAGTAAATCTCAGTGACGCCGGTGGAGTGGACGCAGATGAACTCAATCTCGTCCTCGTTGTTAATGCGCCAAAATCCTGTTTCGCGCTGGTCAGGGCCGGTCGGCTTGCCTTCTTCGTCCAGCTTCCAGATGCGCGACTCATACTTCAGGTAGTTCTCGCCATCGTGGCTGAAAATGAGCTGCTGGCCGAAGTTGTACTCGCCGTCGACGACAGTGTTCGCCTGCCCCTCACCGCGCCACACGCCGACCAGCGGCAGTAGTGCCAGCAGGCCGTCGTGAATATTCGGGCCGAAGCGCAGGTTAGCGGTCTCGTCGGGGATCGGGAGCCCCTCAAGCTCAGTGATGTTGCGCGTAGCGGTGCTCTTGGCCTGTTCGGCCGCGCGGTTGATGGCCTCGTTGCCGTCGAGGCGAGGGGCTTCCGCAGCTGCAGGCTCCTGTGCAGCGGCGTCTGTCTGGTTGCTGCCATTCTTCTCGGTCATGCTTCACACTCTACCGCTGAAGCTCTTGTGGCCATGTATGGGCTGTTGTCGCATGGTGCTAACGCTGCACCGACGCTTAACGGCGATGCTTGACGACGGCCTTAGCGACGCACCCGACAGTTCTTCTCCGGCAGCTTCTCCGTGGATTGAGCTGACGCCTCGGCATCCTGCTGGGATGTCGGCGGCATGAAGTTTGTTGGCGACACGGTGCACAGAATCTGTTCGCCTTCGATGGTGATAGAACCGCCCGACACGTACACGCGAGTCGCCGGCATGCCCATCGGTATCTCTGAATCCCGCAGCGTCAGAGCGAAGGTGTCCATGATGTGCTGCGTATCAGCCTCAGACAGCTCAGGTTTGATGTGGCTTTTAGAATCCGTTGGGGACGAGGGCGCAGAAATAATCTCCATCGGCGTAATGACCACGTCGCGGCTGACAATGCGCAACTTCGCCGTAACCTGGGTTTTTCCCTGCCATCCGGCTGGCGTGGCCTCGAAGATAGCCTCGGTCTCCCAGCCGCCGGTGGGGGAGGAGTCCTTCAGGCTCTGGATACTCAAGTCTGTCAGTCCCAGCTTGTTTCCCAGAGAGACACCGTCGAGCGAGAGCTTAGTGAAGTACTGCTTCGTCGGCGATTCTGGGAAATTACCGCTGAGCACCGCCGATGCCGGGACCTTAACGTTGGAGGCTCCGTACTCCAGAGATACCAAGCCGAAGTCGGGCACCTCGACATCGCGGATGCGCGAGGTTACGGAGCTCCATTTTCCCGTAACAAAAGAGGACAAGTAGGCCTTGCCACCAATGGCGACGTATGGGGTCATCTCCAGCTGAGCAGTCTCCTGAATATGCTCGGAGAGCTTGTACTCCGCATGGCTGGCGAAGCCCATGTCGGTGGCAATCACCAGCGCGGCAACGGCGAGGATAGAGCCACCGATCTTCTTCTGTCGTCGGGAAATGGACACACTCTATTAGTACCCCATCGCTTTTGGCTCAGACGACATCGGGGAAGTGTTGAATTCGCTGCTGTGTATAGGGTGGGGCGTATGAACGTAACCGAACTGCTTGACGTAGACACCACCGCCGCCGATACGCTACTGCAGCACGCCCACTCCGCCGACGGCGTGGAGGCGTTCGGCGAGGCTTTCGTCCGAGGGCTTGACGACGAATCTTTCGGGCATCGACACTTTGCGATTATTGAGAACGACCGTTACTTGGGCCTGGCCGCCGTTGCGCCGGATGCTGTGGAGATGGTTGTTGACCCGGAGTTTCGTAAGCAAGGAGTGGGGGCGAAGCTGCTTGCGCACATCGATGCTGAGGTCGGCGAGCGTCTGCCTATCTGGGCTCACGGTGATGTCGCCGGTGCCAGCCGCTTGGCAGAGTTGACGGGACGCAAGGTTGTCCGCGAGCTGTTGCAGATGTCCGTTTCGGGCTCAGCGTTGGAGAAGGCGGCGGGGGACGGCGATAAGCGTGATGATGTTGAAGCCTTGACCCTGACTGCGGCACGTGCGAAGTGGGGCGCGGCAGCGGTAGATCGAGCGTGGTTGGCAGTGAATAACGAGGCGTTTGATTGGCATCCGGAGCAGGGTGGTTGGTCACAGCCACAACTCGATCGCGCTCGGGATGTGCAGTGGTTCGACCCGGAGGGCGTGTTCTTTGCTGCGGATGTGGCCGGGGCGCGCGACAGTGCGGAGGAGATTTGCGGTTTCCACTGGACGAAGTGGCACGCTGAGGAGTCTGTGCCAACTGGTGAGGTCTATGTGATTGGACTGCGCTCGAAGGCGCGCGGACGCGGTCTGGGGCGATGGTTGACCAATGTTGGACTTTCCCATCTCCGGAGCCGGGGAGCGGAAAAGGTAATTCTCTATGTCGAAGGCGACAATGCGCCGGCAGTGCGCACTTACCGTGCGGTCGGCTTTGAAGTGGCTCGCCGTGATGTGATGTACGGCGCGTAAATGTGACGGTTCGGTTTATTGGAGGCGAGTTGTTGGGGAGGGGTGATTTATTGGAGAGGGTGAGCTTAGGTTTGTCTCAGTTTTAGGTGGTTTTCCTCTGTCGCGGGGCAATGATATTTGTGATTTTGGGGAGATGCTGTCCAAACTTCAGTGTTTCAGGGGCGCATTTTAGGGCCTCTTACAGGGAAAATGAGGATATATAAAGAATTACTTGCGACGTTCACCAATTGTTAATGTTCTGAACAGGTTCCGGTTACTATCGGTAGATAGGTTCAGCGCAGTGGACCGGAGTGTGGCGGTTCCACGTGAACTGTTTCACTCATTGTGTAAAACCCCGGAGGATTTACTGTGCTGAAGAAGAACCGTGCGGCATCTGTCATTGGTCTGGCCGCTGTTGCAAGCCTTACCCTGGCTGCTTGCTCTGAAGAGGGCGGCGAAGGCGCTTCTAACGTTGAGGGTCTGGCTGACGTCACCGGTGAGCTGCAGGGCGAGGGCGCTACCTCGCAGCAGCGCGCCATGGATCTGTTTGCCACCAAGTTTGAAGAGACCGGCTCGACCCTGTCGTACAACGCATCTGGCTCTGGTTCCGGTCAGACTCAGTTCATTGCCGGCACCGTTGCTTTCGCTGGCTCTGACTCCCCGCTGAAGGAGAAGGACGGCAAGGACCAGGTCGCAGAGGCTAAGAAGCGCTGCGACGGCAATGAAGCATGGCACCTGCCGATGGTTATCGGTCCGGTTGCCGTTGCCTACAACCTCGAGGGTGTTGACGTCGCTCTGACCCCGGCTCTGGTTGCTGAAATCTTCGACGGCAAGATCACCAAGTGGAACGACCCGAAGATCGCTGAGGTCAACGAGGGTGTCGATCTTCCGGAGAAGGACATCAAGGTTGTCTACCGCTCTGAGGAGTCCGGTACTACTGATAACTTCATGAAGTTCCTGAGCGCAGCTGCTCCGGAGCAGTGGCAGCACGAGGCCTCCAAGTCCTTCCCGACTGCTACTGGCCAGGGTGCTAACGGCTCGGCTGGTGTTGTCAACGAGGTCGCCAACATCGACGGTGCTATCACCTACGTCGAGGCTGGCTTCGCTGAGGACAAGGACCTGGGCATCGCCAAGATGGACTTCGGTCATGGTCCGGTTGAGCTGAACAACGACACCGTCGGTAAGGCTCTGGATTCCGTCACGTTCAAGACTGAGGGTCACAACATGGTTGTTGACACCGACGCTCTGTTCGCAATGGACGAGGAAGGCGCTTACCCGCTGGTTCTGACCACTTACGAAATCGTCTGCTCCGCTGGTTACGACGAGCAGACTCGTGACCTGGTTAAGAACTTCCTGAAGGTTGTTCTGGAAGAGGGCCAGGGCCCAGAGCTCGAAGAGCTGGGTTACATCCCGGTTCAGGGTGAGTTCAAGGACAAGCTGTCCGCAGCGGTTGACGCTATCAAGTAATTCTTTGCGCGCAACGCGGGTGAAAGCAGAGTTGGCTCTGTCGTTACCCGGTTGGCGCGAGGATCACTTCAGCCGGCCACGCAGATCTGAGCTGTAGGCCGAAAACCTGACGTAGACCGGTTGGCTTTGTATATCGACACCTCAGTTGATTGGGTACCGCTCGTAGAGGGGTACTGAGGCCAATCGGTCTTCATGTGCGTTGAAGCACAAATCACTTCTACTTAGGAAATGAGATCATGAGTTCCTCGACTCCCATTGAAGGGAAGCAGGAGGCTGTAGACAGCAGTCTGTTGCAGTCCTCAGCACCGCAGGTGGATTCCTCCGGCGACGAGAGCTCGGAAGAGCAAGCCATTCAGTCCGGCGTTGTTCGTCCTGGTGACCGAATCTTCAAGATTCTGGCGGTAGGATCTTCCGCATTGGTGACTGCTGCCATCATCGCAATTGCAGTGTTCCTGCTCCTGCGCGCAGTTCCGGCAATGTCCCGTAACGAAGCGAACTTCTTCACCTATACCGAACGATGGAACCTGGCGGATACCTCCGCCATGTACTTCGGTATTCCGAACATGTTTCTGGTGACCGTCGCGGTTTCCATCCTGGCGCTGATTCTGGCTATGCCGGTTGCGCTGGGTATTGCTATCTTCCTGACTGCCTATGCGCCAAAGAAGATGGTCAAGCCGCTGGGTTACCTCGTGGATCTGCTGGCCGCAGTGCCGTCGATTGTTTACGGTCTGTGGGGCTTTATGGCTCTCGGTCCGGCGTTGGCTGGTCTGTACGGGTGGCTGGCTAAGACACTGGGCTTTATCCCGATGTTTGCCCTGTACCCAAACTCGCCGGCATTCGAGACCGGTCGAAACCTCTTCACCGGTGGCATTGTGCTGGCAATTATGATTCTGCCGGTTATTGCGGCTACCACCCGTGAGGTCTTTGTTCAGACCCCGCGTGGTCACATTGAGGCATCGCTGGCTCTCGGTGCGACCCGTTGGGAGATGGTCAAGCTGGCTATTCTGCCATTCGGTCGTTCTGGTTTTATCTCCGGCTCGATGCTGGGTCTGGGACGTGCCCTCGGTGAGACGATGGCTCTGTACCTCGTAATCTCCCCGTCCTCGGCATTCCGTGGCTCGCTTTTCGACGGTGGTACCACCTTCGCAACCGCAATTGCTAATGCGGCACCGGAGTTCAATGACAACCTCAAGGCCGGCGCTTACATGTCCGCAGGTTTGGTGCTGTTCTTGCTGACCTTCGTGGTCAACTCCGCAGCCCGAATGATTGCGAAGAAGTAGCAAGGTCGTAGGAAAAGAAACGAGAAGTAACAATGACTAGTTCAACTACTGATTCTTCGCCTCACGGCCCTGCAGACATGGTCCCCACCACCGAGTCGGCATTCACCCAGATTAAGGGTTCCCGCAAGGTGGCGGACAGCGTCTCCACGGTCCTGATTTACTTCTGCATGGCTCTTGCTCTGGTCCCGCTGGTGTGGGTTCTCTTCGAGCTTGTCGTCCGAGGCACCCCGTCACTGCTGAGTGGTGAGTGGTGGACTGCTTCCCAGCGCGGTGTCACTGTTGGTGCGTCTGCCGGTGGTGTTGCTCACGCAATCGTCGGTACCTTGGTTCAGGCTCTGGTCACGACTCTCATGACCGTGCCGTTCGGTATCTTCGTTGCCATCTACTTGGTCGAGTATGCAGGTAACTCCCGTCTGGGCAAGGTCACCACCTTCATGGTCGACATCCTCTCCGGTGTGCCGTCGATCGTCGCGTCGCTGTTCATCTACTCGATGTGGGTGGTCATGTTTGGCATGAGCCGTTCCGGTTTCGCCGTCTCGCTGGCGCTGGTTCTGCTGATGCTGCCAATCGTTGTCCGCAACACCGAGGAAATGCTGCGCATCGTTCCGCACGAGTTGCGTGAAGCCTCTTACGCTCTGGGTGTTCCGAAGTGGAAGACCATTTTGAAGATCGTGCTCCCGACCGCACTGTCGGGCATCGTCACCGGCATCATGCTGGCCGTCGCCCGCGTCATGGGTGAGTCCGCACCGATGCTGATCCTGGTTGCAACCTCACGAATCATCACCTATAACCCGTTCGGCCAGTCGCAGTCCTCGCTGCCGCTGTTCATGCTGGACATGTACAAGGCCGGTAATACCGGTGCGGCATTCGACAAGATGTGGGGCGCAGCGCTCACGCTGGTTCTCATCATTGCCCTCATCAATATCCTGGCGCGCGTCATATCCGCCAAGTTCTCCGTCAAGAGCAGTTAATGCTGGGCGCCTAACGTCCGCTATTTCAAGGAAGGTTTTTGAAAGACCATGGCTAAGCGCCTAGACCTTAACGATGTCAACATCTACTACGGCGATTTCCACGCTGTGCAGAACGTCGACCTGCACGTCCCGCCGCGTTCTGTTACCGCATTCATTGGCCCGTCCGGCTGTGGTAAGTCCACCGTGCTCCGTTCGCTGAACCGTATGCACGAGGTCATCCCGGGTGCCTACGTCACTGGCGAGGTGCTTCTCGACGGCGAAAACATCTATGGCCCGAAGATCGATCCGGTCTCTGTTCGTAACACCATCGGTATGGTGTTCCAGCGCCCGAACCCGTTCCCGACCATGTCCATCGAGGACAACGTCGTGGCTGGCCTGAAGTTGGCCGGTGTTAAGAACAAGGCTCATCTCCAGGAGGTTGCCGAGAAGTCCCTGCGCGGCGCCAACCTCTGGGATGAGGTCAAGGACCGCCTGGACAAGCCGGGCGGCGGCCTCTCCGGTGGTCAGCAGCAGCGTCTATGCATCGCACGTGCAATTGCAGTTGAGCCGGAAGTTCTGCTGATGGACGAGCCGTGTTCCGCACTGGACCCGATTTCCACCCTGGCAATCGAGGACCTGATTCATGAGCTGAAGGAAGAATTCACCATCGTCATCGTGACCCACAACATGCAGCAGGCAGCTCGTGTGTCCGATCAGACCGCATTCTTCTCCCTCGAGGCAACCGGTAAGCCGGGTCGCCTGGTCGAGGTTGGCCCGACCAAGAAGATCTTCGAGAATCCAGACAAGAAGGAAACCGAGGACTACATCTCCGGTCGCTTCGGTTAAACGCTTTGCGTATGCCGTAAGAAGCAAAAAGAAAGAGCCCCGTACTTCACGCGTGTTCACGCGAGGTACGGGGTTCTATTTGTTGTTGCAGTTTATGAGATTGCTGTTTGTTTCGGTGTGGGGCCGGGGGTGAAAATAATGTTTGTTTTGGGGCGGAATTGTCTGTTTGTTATCGGGCGGGGTAATCTTCCGAAGACGCAATCGAGCGTCCCCCGGAAAACTGTAGAGGGATCTGGGTAAATATATTTACATAGGAGTTATTCAATTATGGATAACCAGCAAAACGCGCAGTTCAATCCTCAGTTTTCCCCTGTGGGTGAGCAATCTTGGCCAGTAATCGCCGAAGAGAAAGCGCCGAAGCCAATTGTCGGTTACATTGCACTTGTAGTTGCGATTATTGGTTTACTCGGTTGTATCCCGGGGGCTTTGATTATTGGTTGGGTGGCGCTACCGGTTGCATTTTTTTTATCGGTCGTCGGACTGTTTCAGCGCGCAACTACCAAAAAACCAGCTCTTATCGCTCTGATTCTTTCTGTGTTGGGATTGCTCATTGCGCCAATTGTATTTGTTTCTTCGGTAGGCAATGCCGTGGATGATGCGTTCAATCGGGATACGACTGCCTCTAGCCCGGATGGAAGCAAATCTGATTCTTCCGATTCTGGTGCTGTGGGCAGTAGTCGGGAGAATCCGTTGCCGATTGGAACGACCATCGAAAGTGAGCAGTGGGCCATTACTATCGATAGCGTAAATCTAAACGCTAACGATGAGGTTCTGGCGGAAAATCAGTTCAATGACCCTGCTCCAGAGGGGTTTGTATACGGACTTGTGCATGTTACTGCAAAGTACAAGGGGAATGACCCTCAGGGGCAGAGTTCCTGGCTTGGTATTAATTATGTAACTGCAGGTGGCCAAACCACGGACGAAACGGAGCTTTGGGCGGTGGCGCCTGACGAGTTTGACACCCTCGAGACGGTGTATGAGAACGGTGAAATCGCAGGTAACGTGGTGATTGTTGTGCCCATTGATGGGGCAGACCAGGGTGTTCTGGCAGTCACCCCAGATTTAATGTCAAAGAAGTCTTTTGTTGCTGTCTCTTGAGTGGCGGCTGACTCTTGGGTCGTGGGGATGGACACGATATAAGAATCGGCATTCTCCAGACATCTAACGCGAAAAGTGATCGCGCAAACAGTTACTGACTAGGTTTATGACAGGTGAATAACGTTTACTCGCAGTAAAGTGTCATAAACCTAGTCAGTTTCTCGGTTTGAGGCGGTGTTGTGGCTGGGGCGGTGTTGTGGCTGGGGCAGTGTTTAGCCCAGTGTGGCTTAAAAACGGCTCCACTCCGGCCTAAAAACTCGCGCCCCAGGCCAGCAGCCACCCCCAACATCCCTAGAGCTCAGCCCAACACCCACCCCCCCTCCAACACCCAGCCCGCCGAGCAGCCCAACACCCAGCCTCCCAACAGCCTGCAGCTTCACGAACCTACATCCGCAGGTGACGCTCCAAGGCCTGCAGGCGTTGGTTAAAGCTGCGCTGGTCGCGCTCATCCTCGAGCTTGTCCAGGTAGACATCGCGCTTGTAACCGGTGGCCAGGTAAATAATTCGGGCGGCAACCTCGACGGCGTGATCCGCGTAGCGCTCGTAGAAGCGGCTCAGCAGGGTGACATCCACTGTCTGCGCAGGGGAGTGCGGCCAATTATCGTCGTTGGTCAGCGTAAACAGGTGCTGGTGAATGTCATCGATGCTGTCATCGGTCTTATCCAAGGCCAATGCCTGGTCAACGTCGTAGTCGATGAGCACCTGACGGGTTTCGTGCGTCATCTGCTCAGATACGGAGGCCATCTCGCGGAAGAACCCCTCCACGGGCTCCGGCAGTGCCTTGTTCGGGTGGCGACGCCGGGCAACGTTGGCAATATGCACACTCAACGCGCCCATGCGGGAGATGTCCTCGACAATGTAGAGGCCACTGACAATCTGTCGGAGGTCACCAGCCACAGGAGCTTCGCGGGCCAACAGCTCGAAGGCTCGCTGCTCCGCATCCTGGCGCAGGTCGTCGAGAGAATCAATCTGGGAAAGAACGGTTTCAGCCGAGACTAAATCAGCCTCAAAGAGGGCCTTGTTCGCAAGCTTGTGCATGGAGCCAACTCGGTCACACATCACAATCAGGCTGTGGGCCAAGTTGTCCATTTGTTCTCGGTAGACAGTGCGCATGCGTTCCATAGTAGGCAATCCTCAACAACGTCGCGCGTTAGTGGGGAGCCCCCAATTACCCCTCGTAAAGTTATGTAAACACTCGCTCAGAACCGAAGCTTAGCCACCGGAGTGCATAATCTCCGCGCCCTCGGGCACGGTGTCGTCCTCCGGGTCGTCCAGCCAGCCCTCCGGCAAGACCACCTTTGCAGGGGACCCCTGTCGGCCGCGGGCGCCGTCGGCGTCCTCCGGGCGGGCGTGGGCGCTGGGGCCGTCGTAAAGCGGTGCGAGAATCTCGTCGAGCGTTGCCAGCGAATCGACGCGCGCAAGAGACTTCCGCACCTCACTGCCGGCAGGGTAACCGCGCAGGTACCAGGCGATGTGCTTGCGCAGGTCGCGGCAGCCCTTACGTTCGCCCTCGTGCTCCACGAGCAGTTCCGCGTGACGACGGATAATCCCCGCGACCTCACCAAATGTTGGTGCCGGCGGCACTTCTTCGCCACGCAGCTCGGCGGACAACTGCGCGAACAGCCACGGGCGGCCAAGGCAGCCGCGACCGACGACGACACCGTCGCAGCCGGTCTCGTCGAGCATTTTGCGGGCATCGGTGGAGGCAAAGATGTCGCCGTTGCCAAGCACCGGGATATCGCTGTAGCCGGAGTCGACCATGTGCTCCTTCAGCCGCGCGATCTGCGACCAGTCAGCGTGGCCGGAGTAGCGCTGCGCTGCGGTGCGGGCATGCAGAGCCACAGCCTGGGCGCCCATCTCAGCGGCGATGCGGCCGGCATCGAGATGCGTGTGGTGCTCGTCGTCGATACCGACGCGGAATTTCACGGTCACCGGGATGTCCGTGCCCTCAGTGGCTTTTACCGCTGCGGCGACGATGTTGCCGAAGAGACGGCGCTTATACGGCAGTGCCGAGCCGCCGCCCTTGCGAGTGACCTTCGGTACCGGGCAGCCGAAGTTCATATCGATGTGGTCGGCGAGGTTTTCGTCGACAATCATCTTTGCGGCCTCGTAGGTCCACTTCGGGTCAGTGGTGTAGAGCTGCAGGCTGCGCGGGTTTTCGTCAGGCGCGAAGGTGGTCATGTGCATGGTCTTCTCGTTGTGCTCGACCAGTGCTCGCGCGGTGACCATCTCGCAGACATAGAGGCCCGAGACCGTGCCTGTACGCTGCAGCTCCTGCTCGCGGCACAGCGTTCGGAATGCCACGTTGGTGACACCGGCCATCGGAGCGAGTACCACGGGGGAAGCGAGCTCAAAGGGGCCGATGTGCATGTGCGCGGACGTGGCATCGGCGGGCTTGGCGGCGCTGAGTGGACTCGTGGAGGTATCTAACACGTACAGTATTGTGTCACGCTGAACTGCCGTTTTCGAATCTGTTTTGGGCGGCCGGTTGAATCGCCCCGGTTAGCGCTGCGTCCGCGGATGCCTGACGACGATCACCGTCCGGCGACCCCTCCCACCGGGCAGGTCGGTGGTATTCCGAAGAATTTCCAGGATGTGGTTCGACTCTTCGTCGAGGTGTTCGGTGGGTTCGTCGAGAAGCAGGATTGGCGCTGTGCTGACAAGTGCCCGGGTGAGAATGAGCCTGCGCCGCTGACCACCCGAGAGACTGTCCGCGCCGCTGTCCAGAATCGTGTCCAGGCCGTCGGGTGCGGCATCGACCCAATTGCGCAGGCCCACGGCGTCCAGTACGGAGTAGATGTCATCGTCGCTGACCTGCGGGTTACCAATAGAGATGTTGTCCCGCACCGTCGTGGCGAAAATGTGCTCATCCTCGGCGATAAAACGCACCAAGTCGCACTGCTCCGTGTTTACGTGGGGCTCTCCGGCACTTGCCGCACTGCGCCACAGCTCACGTCCGTCTCCGTCAGTGATAGTCACCGTGCCCGCAACCGGCGGGATTAGTCCGGCGATTGTCTTCAGCAGCGTGGTCTTTCCGCTTCCCGACGGCGCCGTGATCTCCCGGTAGTCGCCAAAGGTGACCTCGAAGTTTTGCATCGGCAGTTGAGCTGGCTGGGCAGCGGGCTCTTCCGCAGTATTCGAACTGTTGTCGTCGGGGTAGCCCACGATTAAGTCTTGAACCTGCAGAGTTGGCCGAACTGTCAGGTGGTTCTGAGCGAGCGGGGACGTGTGGATTGGCGCTGTGGGGACTGGGGCTGAGCGCATGGCATCCGCTTCCCCTGATTCACTCGCACTTGACGCGAGCGTCAGCAAGGCTTCCCTCGATTGCGCCAGTGTTTGCGCAGCAGCTGGCAGCGGACCAACCGACTCAAAAGCCGCCAGCGGCACCAGAACCAGAACCGTCAGCCACTCGGGAGAGTGCAGCAAACCGCCGCCAGCGCCCCCGGCCGAATCCGTCACTAACCACGACGCTACGACCACGGTCAGGACAGCGGTCAACACGCTAGCCGCGGTGCTCAGTGCGGAGGCGCGGGCATTTGCTCGACCTGCGGCGTCATCGATGGCCGCAACCGTTTTGCTGGAGGATGACGCGGCAGAGACTGCCTCATCCAACTGGCCGTGGATACGCAGGCCGGCGGCGTCGGAAAGCAGCGCTTCGACGGCAGCGGCATGCGACTGAAGCGCGGCCGCGCGACGCTGACTTGAGCGCGCAGTGGTGCGATACGTCAGGTAAGGAGCAACACCGCCGGCCAGAAGCAGTCCCACCGCCAGGAGAACCGCAGCGGCAGGCGAGAGTAGAGCCACAAAAATGACGGCGATGAGAGAGGTCATCAGCGCCACCAATGCGGGCACTATTGATCGCACGACGGCATCGGCAAGTGCGTCAATATTCGCCCCAAGCGCTGTGACAATATCGGAACGCTCACGCAGCGCCAGCGTACGGTCGGCCACGAAATGCTCCCATAGCTTCACGCGCGAGCGCTCGGCGGTGCGCAACGCCACATCGTGGGAGACCAACCGGTCGAGGTATCGAAACGCAGCTCGCGAAATACCCAGCGCGCGCACAGACGTCACCGCCAAGGTGATGTCCATCAGCGGTGGCATCTGCCAAGAACGCGTAATCAGCCACGCCGACACCACGGTCAGACTCAGCGCGGACAGCAGCGTGATGATGCCCGCCAACACCGGCCACACCAGGTCGCGGGGTTTCACCAGGCGACGAAGCGCTTGCAGAGTAGTCATCGCGACTGCACCTCCACCACGCCGTCGGCGGCCGCAATCAACAGCGGATCATGGCTGGTGGCAATCACTGTGGCTCCGCGCCGGGCACGTGCGTGCAGGAGCCTAATCACGGACTGCGCACTGTCGGCATCCAGGTGAGCTGTCGGTTCATCGAGGAGGACGAGGTCGCGGGTGTCGTCGGCAAGCTCGCGCCGAAGCGCCTCCCGCTGACGTTGCCCGAGCGAGCGCCGCGAATTGTCTCCCACCGTCGCTGCGTCCAACACTGGGCGCTGGGGCAGCCACGCGATGCGCCGCAGCAGATCCTGGTCACGGAGAATGCGCTGGCCGTCGCGAATAGTTACGGAGCCTTCCAACCCCTCGTGCACGATGCCGGCGACCGCAAGCAGCGCTGTCGTCTTGCCCACGCCGTTCGGCCCCGCCAGCACCGTCACTGTGCCTGGCTGCGCGATGGCGCTTAATTCACTTGGCCGCACGCCGTCTCGCCCCGGCGCGGAAAGGCGTTCGAACACGACCGTGGGGGCGCTGTGGACACTGCTTGACGACGTTCCTTCGGCCACCTCTTCCACAGTTTCAGAGGTGGTGTCTGTGGAGTTTGGAGTCTGGCCAGCGTCCTTGTCTAACAGTTCCGTGACTTCGGTGGCAGCGACCACACCGTCCTGGGCGGCGTGGAATTTCTGGCCAACCTGGCGCACCGGGCCATAGATTTCTGGGGCGATGATGAGCACTGCCAGGCCGGTTGCCAGCGTCATGTGGCCTCCCAGAAGTCGGAAACCGATGCCGACGGCGATGAGGGCGATTGACAGGGTGGTGAGGAATTCCAGGACCGACGCGGATAGGAAAGCGATGCGCAGGACCTCCATGGTGGATTTCCGGTGGCGGGTCGACAGGCGCTTGATTTCCTCGCTGGGGGTGTCGGCCATGTTGTGCGCTTTGAGCGTTGGCAGGCCGATGACCAGGTCGAGAATCTGACCACGCACCGTGCCGATGTCGGCCAGACGGCGTTCTGTGTGGCCCTCAGTGAGGCGACCTACCAGCCACATGAACAGTGGAATGAGTGGCAGCGTGACAACCGCGATGGCAACCGATGGGAGGTCCAACCATGCGACTGCGACCAGTGCCATCGGGGTAGCCAGCGCTGCGGCCACCAGTGCGGGGAGGAATTCCGCCACGTAGACGGCCACACCATCGAGCCCGACCGAAAGCAATGCGCGCCAGTGCGCGGTGTCGACAGTGCGAGGATCGCGCAGAGCCAGGGCTCGCAGTGCCCGGCTGCGCAGGTCTGTGGCCACGCGTGCACCCGCAGATTGGCCGAAACGCACGAGCGCGTAGGAGCAGGCCACCCGAACGAGTACAGCGGCCGTGGCTATCAGCGCGAATAATGTCCAATTAGGAGTTGCCTCACCCAGAACCTGCGCCGTAATAGTGCCGATTGCCAGCCCCAACGCGATTGTGGCACCTGTGCTCGCGGCGGTCAGTGCGCCCGCGAAAATGACCCAACGCCAGGCTGGGGCCGACAGCTTGAATAGTTTCGGATCGACAGGTGCCACTTTTTAGAAACTAACCTCCAACGGACGGTCTACTGCGAGACCTTACGCTCAGCCATCAACCGCTTGCGGAATACCCAGTATGTCCACGCCTGGTAGGCAATCACCAGTGGGGTAATCACCAGCGCGGTCCAGGTCATGATTTTCAGCGTGTAAGGGTTAGAGGCGGAATTCCAGATATCGAGGGAGACGCCGTCGGCAAGCGTCGTCGGCATCAGGTACGGGTACATGGCGCCGAAGACAACGGTGGTGACGGCAGTCACGGTGACGGCGGTTGCGGAAAAAGCGATGCCGTCGCGGTTGCCTACGGTTGCGGAGATGGCAATGACCAGCCCCGCGACGGCGATAACGACAACAGCCCACAGCCAGGTCTTTCCGTATCCCAACTGTGTCCAGATGAGGAACACGCCGCCAAAAATCAGCGCCGACAGTGCCGGAATTCGAGCGGCGTTGCCGACCTCGTCGCGTAGCTTGCCGGCGGTCTTCAGCCGCAGGAACGTAACTGCGTGAAGAGCGAACACAGCCGCAAACGCAATCCCGCCGACCAGAGCGTACGGGTTCAGCAACCCGAGCAGGGTACTAAAGCCGGAGTCCAAGTTCTTGTCGGCATTCAGCGGGACACCGCGCACCAGGTTCGCGACCGCTACGCCCCACAGAATTGGAGGCAGCCAGGAGCCGAAGATAATCGCGCGGTCGCACCAGGCGCGCCAGTGCTCATCGTTGACTTTGAAGCGCCATTCCAGCCCGACGATACGGACAATCAACGCCACCAGAATCAGGAAGAGCGGCAGGTAGAAGCCGGAAAACATAGACGCATACCATTCCGGAAACGCCGCGAAGAGCGCGCCGCCAGCGGTAATTAGCCACACTTCGTTGCCGTCCCATACCGGCCCGATAGTTCCGAGCATCGCTTTACGACGCGGTTCATCGCGGCCAACGAACGGCAGCAGCATTCCGACGCCGAAGTCAAAGCCCTCGAGAAGGAAGTAGCCGGCGAACAGGAACGCGATCAGGACAAACCACAAAACGGGAAGATCTAATCCGAACATGTCAGAGATACATCCTTATCTACTTTGTGTCCTCAGTCGCGGAGACTTCGGAGTCGGGGCTGGCAGCGGACTGGGCATGGACCTTGTTGAATCGAACCGGAGACGAGATGATCGCGCCCAGATTGGTAGCGATTGGTGACGACGGGCCAGCGTGCTCGGGGTCATTGCCGATGGCGTTGATAGCCTCAGCGGATTCGGTCGGAGGTCCGGCAATAACTGCGCGGCGAATCAACCAGAACCACACCACTGCCAAAATCAGGTAGAGCAGGGTAAAGCCCACCAGGGTGATAATCACCGTGGCCGGTGCGTGGTCGGACACACCCATATCGACGGTCATGCGAATCAGCTCGGTGCGCGGGTCGCCCGCGTGATCCGGGTTCGGGTGCACAATCCAGGGCTGACGGCCCATCTCCGTAAAGATCCAGCCAGCGCTGCTGGCCAAGAACGGGAACGGAATCGCGAGGATACTGCAAGCGGCGAAAATGCGGGCTCGCTTGCCCGTCGGCACGCGCCCCTTGCGAGTAAATAGCCAAGCGAAAAACGCGATAGCCAGAGAACCGACCATGAGCCCAATCATGGCGCGGAAAGACCAGTATGTGACGAACAGATTCGGAGAGTAATTGCCTGGGCCGAAGACCGCCTCAGCTTTTTCTTGCAGGTCCTGCACGCCCTGGAGCGTGACGCCACTGAACTTGCCCTCGGCCAGGAAAGGCAGCACCCATGGCACCTCGATGAGATGCAGCACCGAGTCGCAATTGTTGTGCGTACCGACGGTCAGAATCGAGAACATTGGATCTGTCTGCGTGTGGCACAGGGACTCGGCCGATGCCATCTTCATCGGCTGCTGCTCGAACATAAGCTTGGCCTGGATATCGCCGGTGATAAACACCGCCAGCGAGCTGAGCACAGTTGTCCAGAGCCCGACCTTCATGGACTTGTGAAACGTCCGTTCGTGAACAGTATTGCTCTGGCCACCGCGGCGGCTCTGAACCAGCCACCAGCCACTGACGCCGACAACGAGCGTGCCGGCGGTAAGGAAAGAGCTGGCCACGGCATGCGGGAAAGCTGCTAGGGCGGTCGAGTTCGTCAGCAATGCGCCAAAGTCTGTCAGCTCTGCGCGGCCGGTTTCCGGGTTGTAGACCGCACCCACAGGATGCTGCATGAACGAATTGGCGACGATGATGAAATACGCCGAGATATTCACCGCAATGGCGACAATCCAAATCGAGAGCGTGTGCATCCAGGTGGGGATACGCCCCCAGCCGAAAATCCATAGGCCCAGGAAGGTGGATTCCAGGAAGAACGCGATGAGTCCTTCAAGAGCCAGCGGGCCGCCGAAGACATCACCGATCATGCGGGAGTACTCCGACCAGTTCATACCGAACTGGAATTCCTGGACGATACCCGTGGCTACGCCCATGGCGAAGTTAATAATGAAGATGGTGCCGAAAAATCGTGTCGCTCGGTACCAGAGGTCATTTTTCGTCGTGGCCCACAGTGTCTGCATGAGCGCGACGAGCGGAGCTAGACCAATTGTCAGCGGGACAAAAATGAAGTGGTAGACGGTGGTTATGCCAAATTGCCAACGAGATATATCGACGACATCCATGTTTCCTCGACTGAAAAAAGTAGACATAAACGATGCGTGTACTCCGACGGATTTGTCGAAGCCTGCATCAAGTGTCCGCAGTATTCCTGCTTATTAATTCAGTCGGACAGGAGGGGTAAAAAGTTCCGGGGCGTGAACTTATCGACGCGGGCAGGGCAAAACTCGCGGAGGGCAATTATTAAAAACAAGCGCGTAATTGCTAGGCTATTTTGTTGCGCGGGCCTTTAGCTCAGCTGGTAGAGCTACGGACTTTTAATCCGCAGGTCGCGGGTTCGAGCCCCGCAGGGCCCACAAGCACGCAAAACCCCAGGTTATTAACGGCCTGGGGTTTTGTCGTATCTTGCCTGCATTTGCTCTCCGCGGTACCTATTTTTCCCGCTTGTGGTAGCCCATCCGTGGCTTGAAGCCCGCCGGGTGCTTGAGCTGCGCCACTGCATCGGCGACTATCAAGCGGAAGCGTGGCTTCATCGGTGGCATCTGTGAGATCTGGAACCATCCGACATCAGTGGATTCATCATCAGCGACATAGGGGACGTCGTCGCCAACAACACTGCAGCGCATGGAGATATCCAGATATGAGGCAACATCGCCGTTGAGGTGTTCGATAGGGCCAACGGCGCCAGTGCCAAGCAGGGCCTCAACTGTGACATCGAGTCCCGTTTCTTCCTTTACCTCTCGCACGGCGGCGTCGTGAGGCTGCTCGTCCGGGTCGATAATTCCGGTGACTGGGGTCCATTCACCATTATCGGAGCGACGAACCAGCAAGACCTCGGGCAAGGCGTACATCGGTGCATTCGGCGGAACATCGCGAATGACGATAGCCGTGACACCGGGGAGCCAGAGCGGAGCGTGGCCCACTTTTTCGCGGAGCTGAACAATGAAATCCGGAATTGCCATAGTTGCGAGCTTATCTGAGTACTAGTAGCGTCCGCGGAAATAGTAAGAAACTCCAGTTCAACCGTAGATTTTGGGAAAAGGGTACTTATCCTCTATAGTTCTTTACGTTGCTAAGAGCGCGCGCAATTGCAATGTTCATACACTGCAGATGTACGCGGAATATGCCATTGAGTGGCCAACTCTTTGCAGCGTTAAGTCGGGCTCCCATCGTCTAGAGGCCTAGGACTCCGCCCTTTCACGGCGGCAACACGGGTTCGAATCCCGTTGGGAGTACCACTAAAAATCATGATGGCCCTGTGGCGCAGTTGGTTAGCGCGCCGCCCTGTCACGGCGGAGGTCGCGGGTTCAAGTCCCGTCAGGGTCGCAATTCTAAACGCCAGTTCCGGTTGGAGCTGGCGTTTTTTGCTTTTGGTTAGTGGTGCGCTGGGCGTCGGGGGTTAAGTAAAGAAAAGTGTGTGGGTTAAGTAAAGAAAAGTGTGTCTTTTCCGGGCGTGTTGCGGTTATTTGATCCAGCCTTTTTGGATGCCGAGGTTGTGTTGGTAGCTGGTGTCG
>NZ_KE150404.1:0-24568 GCF_000411235.1 Corynebacterium sp. HFH0082 | reverse complement strand
TGGGTAATAGCTTTCGGGGAGCTATTCTTTGGTGATTTGTGGTGTGTGGTCTGGGGTTATGGTGGCATGCGGACACACTTTTCTTTACTTAACCCTCTAGCACGGCACGTCCACCGCAGCGATGCGGTGGGGTTGGATCGTGAGGCTCTCCCCGGTGGATTCGAGCACCGCGGAGATGGTGGAGGGGGTCATCATCACGATGGAGATCCAGTCATGGCTGGTGGCACCCGCATAGTCCACGTAGTGCAGGCGCACCTGTGTGCCCGCGGTATAGGCGCGGCGCAGCTCGGACATGATCTCCCGCGGCGAGCGGAAGGTCCGGGTGTCCGAGGCCTTCGTGCCGTCCGCCGGGTCCACGGCGATGGCCTGGTCGTGGGCGCGGCGAAAACCCTCCACGGCGCCGTCGATCTCCGAGGCGATCTCGGTGGAGTCCCCAGTGATGTCCATGATGTTGCGCTGGGGAGTATCCACGCGAGACGGGACACGAGCCGAGTGGGGTTCGGTGGCGGAGCCCTGCTGGAATGCCCTGGTGGCGTCGTCAATCAAATACCGCAGGGACTGGGGAACGGACGAGAGACCGCCGGGGGACATGCGATCCAGGAAGGCCTCGATGTCCTTCCATGGGGCGTCATAGCGCTTCGGCCCGATCAGGCTGAATACGTCGCCTTCGCGGCCGTCCTCGCGCACCAGGGTGGCGGTGAGCCCCAGACGGCGGCGAGACTGCAGGTCGGAGGTCATGCGGAACACCGGGGCAGGCAGCAGGTGAACCTCGTCGTAAATGATTAAGCCCCAGTCGCGGGAGTCGAACAGCTCCAGCGCCCGGTATTCGCCCTTCGACTTGCGCGTGACCACTTGGTAGGTGGCGATGGTCACGGGGCGGATCTCCTTCTTCTCTCCGGAGTATTCGCCGATTTCATCCTCCGTCAGGGAGGTGCGGCGCACTAGCTCGTCCTTCCACTGCCTGCCCGCGACGGTGTTCGTCACCAGGATCAGGGTGGTGGCCTTTGCCTTGGCCATCGAGGCCGCGCCGACCATCGTCTTGCCCGCACCACATGGCAGCACTACCACGCCCGAGCCGCCTTCCCAGAAGCTATCGGCCGCCATCTCCTGGTAGTCGCGCAGCTGCCATTCTTCGTGTTCCTGCGACAGCTCGATGGGGTGTGCCTCGCCGTCGACGTATCCCGCCAGGTCCTCTGCGGGCCAGCCGACCTTCAGCAGTTCCTGCTTGAGCCTGCCGCGCTCGGAAGGGTGCACAACGATCGAGTCCTCGTCGATCTCTGCGCCCAACATGGGCTTGATCTTTTTGTGACGCCGGATCTCCGTCAGCACAGCCCTGTCCGTCGTCTCTAGCACGAGCCCGTGCGCTGGGTGCTTGATGAGCTTCAGCCGCCCGTAGCGATCCATCGTGTCGGCAATGTCGATGAGCAGCGGCTGCGGGGCGGGGAACCGCGAGTAGGTTTCCAGCACGTCCATGATCTGCTCCGCGTCGTGCCCTGCCGCGCGGGCGTTCCACAGCGCCAGCGGGGTGATGCGGTAGGTGTGCACGTGCTCCGGCGCGCGCTCCAGCTCCGCGAACGGTGCCAGCGCGGTGCGCGCCTCCTGCGCCTGTTCGTGGTCGATTTCCAGCAGCACGGTCTTATCCGACTGCACAATGAGCGGTCCGTTTCCAATGCCCACGCTGTGTGTCACTTCCTTTTTGTTTATCGACGCCACCGCGACGGTGTTGCTCAAGCCAAAGACATCATTTTACGCTGCAGTGGTGCGAACTCGTGCTCCACTATGCTGAGACCCATGATTGCTCAGACGGGAAATCTGCGCCAATGGCAGTATTTCGTGGCTTTAGCGGAGACCGGTAGTTTTACAGCGGCGGCAGCGCGACTGGGAGTGAGTCAGCCGCCTGTCTCCAATGCCATTAAGCGCTTAGAAGCTGGTGTAGGTACACCGCTATTTATCCGAGGGGCGGGGGAAGTGAAACTAACCGAGGCAGGGTTGACCTTGCTTCCATATGCCCGGGTGATTAATCGCGATCTTCAGACTATGCATTCGATGATTGACGGTATCCGAAGTGGTGCGCAAAGCGGGTTTCGTTTGGCCATCAGTAGTGCGCTTCCAAGCGAGATAGGATCGCGTATTGCAGCAAAGGCACAGCAGCATGATGGAGTAGTTTTGTCGTCACTGCCTTCTGTTGAGATTCTTGCCCGTGTTGAAGAAGGCGCTATTCATGCGGGGCTTGTTCAAGCTCCGGTTCCCTTGGGTACTCACCGCAGTGCGAGGCAGTTTTCTCTGTCACGTGATCTAGTGGTGCCGCCGGGGTATTCAAGGTTGGATAAGACCTTGTCTCAATTGAATCTGCTGGTGGAGAACCTGAATGACAATTCAAGTGCAGCCAGTGGTTTGGCGAGAGAGCTATTTCGGTCGGGTGTGTCTTGCGAAATTAATGATTCAGAGGATGCTCTAGGTAGGGGCTTATTGATTGGAAGAGGGGAGGGGATGTCTTTGGTATTTCGCGGTTTTCACCAGTTTGACAATGCTATTGAGCTTCCTTCCCGTTTCGATTTTTCCGTGGATGTAGTGGTTCGCCGAGGTGGGATGGACAATGGCGCCGAGGCCATGGCGGTCGCCGAAAGAATTTGTCGAAGGATTAACCAATGACTGCACGGATGGAGATGGCCCTGGAAAACGTGTTGACGCGGTCGGGGTGTGAGGGATGGTGGTGTGCATCGCGACTGCACGATGGGGTGACTATCGGACGCAAACAAGACGAGAAAATTACGGTGGCATCCTTATATAAAATCCGGCTCCTCCACCTCACTTTGGAAGCGATTCAACGAGGTGATCTGGATCCTCGTCTTCGTGTTGACGTTGCACCGTCCAAAGGAACTTACGAAGGGTATGGGTTCGCTGCCTTTGATGACGCAGTGAACGTGAGTCTCCGAGACTTAATGAAACAAGTCGCATCGGTGTCAGATAACGTGGCCGCCCACGAGATTTTGCGTCTACTGCCTGCGTGGGCTCGAGAAGCATTTCTTAAACGGTTTCCACCTCATTATGACTTGCAAGATCGGAATAGCTTAGTGACGGCGGAGAAACAATTGCGTCAATATGTTCAATCCCAAGGGGGGAGTAGTACAGATATAGCGTTTTCTGCAGTCTCTTCGTTGGCGGAAATAACTAATGACTTGGAACAGGTTTGGAAAGACGATAGTGCAGCGGTACGTCGATCTATGTGTGAACTCTTGGGGTTGCAGGTGTGGCGTCACCGTGTTCCTTCAGGCTTTCCTCCAAGCGGCGTTGATATCTATGGAAAAACGGGCACTGTAGGACTTCTCCATGGTGAAGCTTCGATTATCCAGGTTGAGGGCGAGGAGCCCATTGTGGTGTCCATCATGCTGAAACAGGTGGTGCCAGAACAAGCAATGAGTACTCACGATGGTGCTATTGGCGAAGTGGCTAGACTGCTCGTGGACGCTCTTCGTTAGAATTTCTGCCACTTGAATACACACTTCTACCATCGCCTATATGTGAATGAAATGAGACAATTGCATTATGTGATATTGGTGGCATCCAATGCGTCTCACTTAACGTCACTCCCATGATGACTAAGCACAATCGTTTCCGTCAGTCGGTGATTGCACTCTGTTCGCTCTCCGCAGTGATGTTGAGCAGCTGTTCAGCTCTACCGTGGGAATCAGACTCAGACGTATTTCTCAAAGCTTTCAACGCGGGAGATGACAGCAAGGCTGCACGGTATCTGGATCATCCAGACCCGGAGCGCGCCCTTCATGAATTTCGGCAGTCACTTCATGGTGTGAAGGTCAACATCGAAAAATCTGATATTTCCAATGGAAAGCAGAATACTCATGTGACTTGGTCCAAAGATGGTGTGGAGTTGGAGAGCAATGGTCGGCTCGTCCTTAGTGGACAGGATGGTAAGCCTCAATGGTTGCCTTCGATCTTCGAAGCTCAGTTGAGCGATGATTCCGCACTCTTTTTTGCTGAAGATAAACAGTACGATCTTCCAATTAAAGATCGCTTGGGCAATGAATATATGACCTGGACGAAAGTTATTCAGGTACGAGGTCGCAAAGATATAGCCTCTAGAGCGCAGGAATTGGCCCAGATTTTTGCACCAGTGTCTCCCACAACGACTAAGGAGTGGATCGAGCAGACCTTGGGAGAGTCTCAGGATGAAGACACCGTGCTCCTCACTTTGAGGCAGGAAGAATTCCGGAAGATACAAGAGCAACTTAGGACCTTTGAGGGAATTTCCACTGTGGAGCAGGGGCGTCTCTTAAGCGTGTCCAAAACTCTTAACTCTCCGCTGGATGCTGAATTGAACAAATATTGGGAGTCAGTGCTCGATGCTAATTCAGGATGGTCGATACGCGCTGAGAGTTCACAAGGTATGACGACGGTAGCCTCTGAGCCGCCTCGCCGAGTTCAGCCAATCGCAACCACTCTGGATAACACACTGCAAAGCGCAGCAAAACAAGCAGTGGACAGTGAGCAACGTGCCGCAGTTCTAGTCGTGCTCAATCCTAGAACAGGAGGTGTCCTTGCCGTTGCACAAAATGACAAGGCAAATAACCAAGGGCCAATCGCACTCACCGGGCTATTCCCACCGGGATCGACGTTCAAAACTGTGACCACAGCGGCGGCACTAGAGGCAGGGGCAGTCAGCATGGATGAGGAACTACCTTGTCCTAGCAATATCACCGTCGCTGGACGCAAGATTCCCAACGATCATGACTTCGATCTAGGTAGCGTTCGACTGGAAGAAGCTTTCGCCCAATCATGTAACACAACCCAAGCGGTCATTTCGGATCGTTTGGGAGAAGATGATCTGCAACGGACTGCTTTAGAACTCGGAATTGGCTCCGACTTCGACGTACCAGGGATGACCACACTTACTGGTTCGGTGCCGCGGACACCGGCTGGACCTCCTCGTGTGGAGGCTTCTATTGGACAGGGCGAGGTTCTAGCTAGTCCATTTGGGATTGCGCTCATGCAATCGACTGTCGCTAACGGCGGCTTGCTTGTTCCTCCACAGCTCATTCAAGGCGAACAGACAGTAGTGAATAAACAGGCAGACCAGCATGTCAGCGATACAACTATTCAAAGCCTCCGGACGATGATGAAATCAACAATTGACCACGGTTCAGCTAGGTCGTTGAGTGATCTTAGTGCACTTGGCGGAAAGACTGGTACAGCAGAAATTGATGGCAAGCTTTCCAATGGCTGGTTCGCTGGAACGACAGGGGAATTGGCGATTGCGTCCCTTGTAATCGAAGGAGATTCTTCTCAGCCAGCTGTGGAAATGGCCGGGCGTTTCCTTCGCTCGCCGGATGTTCAGAAATTCTCTGGAATTCAATAAACTTGCGTCATAACCTCTAGCACGGGTTAAGTAAAGAAAAGTGTGTCTTTTCCGGGCGTGTTGCGGTTATTTGATCCAGCCTTTTTGGATGCCGAGGTTGTGTTGGTAGCTGGTGTCGATGGCGGTGTCGTATTCTGCTGGTGCACCGATGTCATTGGTAGTGGCTGTGGTGTTGTGGGTGATCAGGTCTGTTGCTGTGGAAAGTGCGTCTTGACCCCATCGTTGGTCCCTGGCGATCTTGACCGGATCGTCAGGGACTTCTGTATGTAGATACAGCCACCAATCCATCACTGTGCGTTGATGCGGTAGTGATAGTCCGCGGTGTCTGCGGGCTAGTTCTTTTATGGGGGCGTTGATGCCACCTTCGAGGCTGTTTGTTGTTGCTGCAAGGTTGTCGGGGTCGATGGTTGTTGGTGGGGGTTGCAGGTAGGTAAACAGCAGGTCTCTGCGGTGCAGAGATAGCAATGATTGATAGGCCGCTCGGACGCGTTGGTGGGTGTAGACCTTGGTGTAGGCGCCGGTAGCAGGGTCTTTGATGGTGGTTTTCTCGTTCATCCATTCCCGGTAGGTGTGGTCGAATTCGTGCAGGTGGGCGACCCATGTGGATGCTTGGTCAAGGTCGGTGATGCGAGTGAGTTTCAGGGCTAGGCGGTAGAGGGTTTTGCCGGCATCGGTGCGGGGGTTGCTGGTGGTGTGGCGGCGGACTGTTCGTTGGGCGTGGACGAGGCAGCGTTGGATGCGTGTTGTTGGCCAGCAGTGGTGGATGGCTGATTGGGCACCTTGTCCGCCGTCTGTGACTGCGATTAGTGGTGCGGCAATGGGGCGTAGGAGTTCGGTGTAGGCGGCGGTGGTTTCGTGTCTGGCCCAGGTCCAGTTGATGACGTGGGTTTTACTGGCTGCGATCAGGAGGCATCCGGACTTTAGATAGGTCGCGTCGAGGAAGATTTGGTCATGGATGCGGAATGAGTCGATGGTGGGTGTGGGGATGATCCACCAGCACCATCGGAATCGGTGGTGCATGGTTTGCCTGGTTACGCCATGGTGTGCGGCGAAGGTGGTTAGAGATTGGGTGCCGGTGGCCCATTGGATGAACAAAGCCATGGTGGCGGTGTTTTTGTTGTGGGTTTGGGTGTTGCGGGTAAAGGAGTGTCCGCAGTGGGTGCAGCGCCAACGGGTGGTTGATTTGCTGGTGGTGCCGTTTTTCTTTGTGTTGTTGCCGCATAGTGGGCAGCTGGGGCGGTTGGTGGTCATCCTTTAATCCAACCGGTGTGCGGTTAGCACAAATGTGGCCGGAGGTGCGGGATGGTGTGGGTAATAGCTTTCGGGGAGCTATTCTTTGGTGATTTGTGGTGTGTGGTCTGGGGTTATGGTGGCATGCGGACACACTTTTCTTTACTTAACCCGCGTCGGCGTGGGTAATGGACAAAAAGTGTGTCTGACTCTCAAGATGGTGACTGGTGAGAAGCCAAAAACTACGGGCTGCAAATGTGAAACTGTATGAGTTTATGACACTTTCAGGCCATTTTTCGAGCCATTTTTGTCATAAACGTAGTCAGTAACTCGCATCGCCCCAACGCCGCCAGCCATAAACGTAGTCAGTAACTCGCATCAGTGACACTGGGGGAGAGGGGGGGGGCTTTACCCGGGTTTGGTGGGGAGAGCTTTTGCCACAGTCTAGGTTGCCCCGAGACCCGGGGCTGGATGTCAGTTTTCAACTTAAAATATCTGCCATGAACTGGCGATTTGCTTATGTTCAGCGCTGTTCTGTAGAGTAACAACTCGTGCACAGCGCTGGTAATCCAGAAAGTTGAGCACGGCATTTAAGGCCCTGTGGCGCAGTTGGTTAGCGCGCCGCCCTGTCACGGCGGAGGTCGCGGGTTCAAGTCCCGTCAGGGTCGCCACTTGATTAATTTCAAGTCTGGCCAGATAGCTCAGTCGGTAGAGCGTCCGCCTGAAAAGTGGAAGGTCAGCGGTTCGATCCCGCTTCTGGCCACAATTAATCCCCAGTCCGAAAACGGGCTGGGGATTCTTTGTTTTACCAGGTGTTTGTCGGGGTTAAGTAGCAAAAAGTGTGTCCGCTCGGCGTGTTGCGGGGCGGGCACACCGTTTGTTACTTCATGGGGCCTTTTCTGATTCCTATCGAGTGTTCGTACTCGGTTGGGATAGCGTTGTCGTAGAAGGCTGGTCGGCCTGTTTCATGGTCGGCTTTGTTGTGGTCTTCTTCGACAAGATCGTTGACTTTGGCGAGTTGATCTTGGCCGAAATTGCACTGCCTGGCGATCTTTAATGGGTCGTCAGGCAGTTGCGTTTTCGAGTGCAGGTACCACTCGAGCATTTTTCGTTGGCGTTCCCCGGACCTGCCGCGATGCGCGTCGGCGATGCGTTTGAGCCCGGCGTTGATGCCGCCTTCCAGACTGTTTGTCGTTGAAGCCCAGCGTTGAGGCTCAAGCGCATTCGGTGGTGGCTGCAGGTAGGTAAACAGCCATCCTTTCCGTGAGAGGTGCAGCAGGGAGTTGTATGCCTTGCGAACTCGCAGATGGGTCCATTCCCACTGGTTGTTGAGTGTGCGGCGCTCTTTTGACACGGGCGTTTTCTCGTTGAGGAATGCTTTGAATACCTGTCCGAAGTCGTGCAGACGCAGCGTCCACTCCCGTGCCTGGTCGAGTGTGGTGATACGGGTCAGTTTCAACGCCAGGGCGTAGATGGCTTTGCCGGCGTCGGTGCGTGGTCGTGATGTGGTGTAGCGGCGGATGACGCGTTGCGCATGGACGAGGCATCGTTGGATTATCGCGTTCGGCCAGCAGGCTTTAATCGCAGTAAGTGCGCCTTGTCCGCCGTCGAGGACGACGCAGAGCGGCTCAGCGATTTTGCGGAGTAGCTGCGTGTAGGCGTGGGCGGTTTCGTGTTTGGTCCAGTGCCATGCGATGACGTGGTCGTGGCTGGCTGCGACGAGCAAGCATCCGGCGGCGGTGTAGGTACCGTCGATGAAGATCTGGTCGTAGATGCGCTGTGGGTCACCGTCGTTGGGGATGTCGATGAGCCAGAACGGTTTGAATCGGCGGTCAAGTGTCCAACGGCTTACCCCTTGTTGCTGGGCGAGTTCAGACAACGTTGCTGTGGAGGTGGCATAAGAGACGAAGGCTTTAAAGTCGCGGGTCTGCGTGCGGTCGGTGCGGGTTCGTGTCGTGGAACTGCCGCAGTTCGGGTCCTTGCATCGCCACCTGGTTGTGCCTTTAGAAGTGGTTCCGTTTTTCTTCATTTGCCCAGCGCATATCGGGCATCGTGGTCTGTTTTTACTCACCCGGAAAGCACACCAACCCCCGATTAGCACATGCGGGTGCCATTCCGGTGGATTGAACACTAATCGGGCGGATATAAGGTCTTGATGCTTATATCCGCCCGATTTACCCAGCCTAATCAGCAGTAATGCTGAAAGTCAGACACACTTTTTGCTACTTAACCCGTTTGTCGCGGGGATCGTCGTAAAGCACAGTGCATCGAGCCGTGCGAAAACCTTAAAGTGGGGGAAATTAAACCGCGTACACACCCTAGCGGATAGGATGTTGTGCATGAGTAAGGAATTCGCCTCAGCAGGAACGCTGTCCGACGATAAGACGCTGCCGTGGGTCGTGCGCATCTTCGTCTACACGGATGCTGAGGGCAGTCAATCGGCTGCTGAGAAGGTTCGTGGGGTGCTCGCGGAACTGATTCCGGATCAGGAAGTCAACGTCTACGAGGATGTCATGCCCGATGTGGGGCGCACCTCTTCGCTCGCTGATTTGTGGGCGGAGGCCAACCCAGGCATGGATCCGGGGGATCGGAAGCGTTATCGCATCAGTGTGGTGGCTCCGGGGCTTTCTCACTGCGAAATGGCGGATTTGGCAGGTCCGCTCGCTGAGGCCGTCAGCCCGGGGTGGGCAGAAGGTGAGGCTGCGGCTAAGGTCGCGAAGGGCGATGTCCCGTGCCGTGTCGCTGTCGGGCGTGCCGACGAGCACCCGGGCGAACCCCCGCTAGTGCAGAATTAGCCAGGATTCGGAATTAATCCGAAGCGCGAGCTGTTATCTGGGTTAAATCCTAAGAGTCGTTTGCAATGACGACGCTTCACAACCACGAGAGGGAAGTGATTCCGAAAATGGCACACACTATTTCGCATGATGAGGCCGGTCAGCGCTACGTTCTCACCGTAGAGGGAGAAGAGGCCGGCTTTGCCGCTTACACCCCGGTGGAAGGTGCCCTGGATTTTGACCACACGGTAGTAGATGGCAAATTCCGCGGACAAGGTCTGTCCAAGCCGCTTATCGCAGGCGCGCTGGATGATGTTCGGAAGAACAACCGCAAGATTCGCACCAGCTGCTCCGCTGTTGCCAACTTTGTCGAGAAAAACCCGGAATACCAGGATCTACTGGCTGACTAGTCGCTGAAGAGCAAAGAACGCATAAAGAAACCGACCGGCTGCTCACGATGGCAAGAGCAGCCGGTCGGTTTTTGTATGTAGAACTAGTTTTAGGGTCGAGCTAGATGAAGTCCCCGTCACCCTGGACGTACACCGCCGGATCGCACAACGGCTTGTGTTCGCCGGGCTTGGCAGGGCGTACGCGGCCCGGAATTCCTATCACGATGGAATCGGGTGGGCAGCTGTGGGTGACCACGGAGTTGGCGCCAATCGACGAGCCAGCACCAATTGTGATCGGGCCAAGGACTTTCGCGCCTGCCCCGACGGTGACGTTGTCCTCCAGAGTTGGGTGGCGTTTTACCTTCTCTAGTGAGCGGCCGCCGAGTGTCACGCCGTGGTAGAGCATGCAGCCGTCACCGATCTCTGCGGTTTCACCAATGACGATGCCCATGCCGTGGTCGATGAAGAACCTTCGGCCAATTTGAGCGCCCGGGTGAATCTCAATACCAGTTAGCCAACGGGAAAACTGTGCGAGTACTCGTGCAATGCCCTTGAAAATCCCGCCTCGTTTCCAGAGGCGGTGCGAGAATCGGTGAATCCAGATTGCGTGTAGGCCGGAGTAGACAATGGCATTTTCTACATCACTGCGCGCAGCTGGGTCATGCGCACGGGCATTGTCCAGATCCTCTTTGAGGATTCGGAAAAAGTCACTCATGGGCGTCAATTCTATCTGGTCGGAAGTGTGGGCAATGCAAAAACCCGCTTGCCGACGGAAAGTGCCAGCTAGCGGGCTCTGCAGATAAGGTTACGGGCGCTTATAGCGCTTGGTTTTAGTCGCGCAGGTCCTCGTACAGGATGGAGGAGACGTAGCGCTCGCCGAAGTCAGGGACAATCACGACGATGTTCTTGCCCTCAGCCTCCGGGCGAGCCGCAATCTCGAGAGCAGCCTTGATGTTTGCACCGGCGGAAATGCCGCCGAGGATGCCCTCGGCTGCAGCGACCTTGCGGGAGACCTCAATAGCGTCCTCGTTGGTAACCGCAATAATCTCGTCGAGAAGCTCCTGATCGAGAACCTCTGGGACAAAGTTTGCGCCCAGGCCCTGAATCTTATGCGGGCCGGCGGTGCCCTCGGTCAGCAGTGGGGAGGCCTTCGGCTCAACGGCCACCAGCTTGATGTCCGAGTTGTGCTTCTTCAGCGTGCGACCAGCACCGGTAATGGTGCCGCCGGTGCCGACACCAGCCACGAAGTAATCAACCTTGCCGTCGGCAGCTTCCCAGATTTCTTCACCAGTGGTTGCCTCGTGGATAGCCGGGTTGGCCGGGTTGGCGAACTGGGAAGCCAGGATTGCATTGTCGGTGTTAGCCACGATTTCGTTGGCCTTATCGACAGCACCGCGCATGCCATCTGCGCCCGGGGTGAGTACAAGCTCAGCGCCGAATGCGCGCAGAACGACGCGGCGCTCCTGGCTCATGGTGTCCGGCATAGTGAGAATGACCTTGTAACCGCGGGCTGCGCCGACCATTGCCAGCGCGATACCGGTGTTGCCCGAGGTACCCTCGACGATGGTTCCGCCCGGCTTGAGCTCGCCAGAGCGCTCGGCGGCATCGATAATTGCGTTGCCGATGCGGTCCTTGACCGAGTTGGCAGGGTTGTAAAACTCCAGCTTGGCAATCACGTTGCCCGGCAGGCCCTCGGTAACACGGTTGAGCTTAACCAGCGGGGTGTTGCCGATTAGTTCAGTGACATCGTTATAAATAGTCATTAATCTTATCCATTCCGGAAATCACAGAGGACTTCCTAATGAGTTTTTGTACGTAGCCGTAGTGTACGCCTGATGCTGCAATTAGTACAGACCAGTTCGTCTATTTTGGGAATGGCGTGGGGAAGGGGGCTGTTAATTCTTGCGCAGGCGCCGTTGCGGTCGCCGTTGCAGCCGCCCTCTGTCACCGCACTTGCCCTGTCTCCGCCACGTTAACGCCATGCCATTGCCTTGGCCAGAGTCCTCACCTCCATTGTGAGGGTAAAGAACATTAAAGTTTCTTAGATTCCACTATTCTGGGACTTGATTTACGGTGCACGGGAATGCCTTGCAAATAGGCAGCGGCCCTCGCCACTGTGATTGGGCGCGATTGCGGCAGTTGTCTGCGCAGCGGTTATCGTCGATAACCGACGATGCAGCTAATGGGCCAGACAATCGCGGTGCGTCGTCTAAGCCACTCAGGGGAATCAAGCCTTTGGGGAAGGGAGGCGGGGCATTACTGGGAAGCAAAACAGCTTTCCTCAGCCCATCAGCCAGGAGACCGACTGTAAATCATCCAATTCGCACCCGCGTATTGGCGGTCGAGCGGTGCTGTCGAGGTGAATAGTGCCGCAGAAAGAAGATTTACATCATGCATATTGCTGAGGGATTTCTCCCAGTTACTCATTGCATTGGGTGGGGTGTAGCTGCCGCTCCCTTTGTCATTCACGGCGCAGTTCAAGCCAAGCGCACTATGAAGGAGCATCCCGGTAGCGGCATGCTGCTCGGTGCTGCCGGTGCGTTTACTTTCGTGCTCTCCGCAATCAAGATTCCATCCGTGACGGGTTCCACTTCGCACCCGACAGGTACGGGTTTTGGTGCTGTAATCTTCAAACCTCCGGTGATGGCGCTGCTTGGCTCCATCGTGTTGCTCTTCCAAGCAATCTTGCTCGCTCACGGCGGCATTACGACGCTTGGTGCGAACATCTTCTCCATGGCAATCGTCGGCCCGTGGGTCGGCTACGCCTTCTACGTATTGACTCGAAAGCTCGGTGGAGGCCTGCTGCCAGGTGTGTTTATGGCAGCGTTCTTCGCTGACCTCTCCACCTACGTCGTGACCTCCATGCAGCTCGCTCTTGCGCACCCGGCAAACCCGGGCGGTGTTGGCGGCGCGCTGGCTACATTCCTCGGTCTGTTCGCTATCACGCAAATTCCGCTGGCAATCATCGAGGCTCTGGTCACCGTCATTCTCATGCGCACCCTGCTGGCAGTAGCACACACTGAGCTCCTCGATCTCGGCTTCCTGTCCCGCTTCGGCGATGCGCCAGCACCGGCGCTGGAGGCGAAAGCTGCAGACACCACTACCAACGCTGTTGCAGGGTCTGCCACTTCGCAGAATGCTTCAGCTGCATCCGTATCCGGCCAGAAGCAGTAGCCGTCGTCAAGCGAAAAGAAGCGAAAGAGAGCACGATTATGAATGCAAAAAACAACGCGCAGATTGTCGACGCACAGGCAGCTAGCCAGCCGAAGAAGAACTCCGTGTGGGTTAGCGTCGGTCTCATTGTCCTGGTAGCCGTAATTGCCATGTTCCCGCTGTTCTTCAACTACGGCGACGACGACGCAGACGAGCCGTTCGCCGGCACTGATGCCACCGCTACGGAGACAATTCAGGAAATCGACCCGAATTACGAGCCGTGGTTCGAGCCACTCGTCGGCGAACTGCCGGGTGAGGTCGAGTCGGGTCTGTTCGCGCTCCAGGCCGTTATCGGTGCTGGCGTCCTGTTCTACGTTATTGGCTTCTACCGAGGGAAGGCTGCTGCGCGTTCAGACAAGCGCGAGAAAGAGCAGTGAATGCGCTAGAAGCCGCAGCGGCGCGCAGCGCTTGGGCACGCCGTAACGTGGGCGAAAAGATCCTGCTGCTCGGTGGGCTGTTGATTCTGGCGGTTGCGCTTCCGCCAATTCCGTTTGCTCCGGTCATTGCGGTCATTGCTTGGTTTATTGCGTACATAGCCCGGGTACCCCGCAAGCTGTATGTGGCAATGGTGCTGGCACCGGCGGCTTTTGTGCTCGTCGGCGCGTTTCCGATTTTGGTAGCGCTTACTCCCGACGGTCTCGCGTGGTCGCCGGATGGCCCGCAGCGAATGGCGCAGGTTGTGATGCGTTCGTTTGCGGGTATCAGCTGCACGATGGTCTTTGCGCTGACCACTCCGATTTCGGAGCTCATTGCGTGGCTCGACAAGCGCGGCATGCCTCGGTACCTGACGTACCTCGCTGAAGTGATTTATCGGATGACTGGCGTGCTGATTCACTCCGCGCACTCAATGACGGAAGCCCAAGCGCGACGTCTTGGGCACTCCACGCGCCGGGCGATGATTCGTGATGTCGCGGCGCAGTCCGCCAGCCTCTTTGTCATCGCTTTTGCTCGAGCCCGCAAGATGCAAGAGGGAATTGAGCTGCGTGCCGATCCGAGCGCAATGAAAGTACTGGTTATTTCGCGGCCGAGCCAGCCGAAGTTCCTCGCGATATCCAGTGCCTTACTTTTGTCGTTGATTGCGGCCTGGGCGCTGCTGAAATGGGGTGTATAAGGATGTCGATCAGCAGGAAAAATAGCGCTGATCGCGTGGATGGTGCCAGCGGCGCCATTGTGGAAGCGGCCGCAGTTACATTCGCTTATGAAGAAACCCACGTCCTGAAAGGCGTGGAGCTGGCAATTTCGGGTGGCGAGCGCCTAGCCCTGTTGGGCGCAAACGGTTCTGGCAAGTCCACGCTGTTGCGTATGCTCGCGGGAGCGTCTAAGCCCGATAGCGGTGAGGTTCGCCTTGACGGCATCGCCTACAAGTACTCCCGGCACGGCCGCAATACGGTTCGTCGCTCAGTGCAGATGGTCACGCAGGATCCGGATGAGCAAATCTTCGCGGCTAGCGTGTTTGCAGATGTCTCTTTCGGCCCCGTCAACCTGGGGCTGGAGAACGAGGAAGTCGAGCGGCGCGTCCGAGAGGCTCTAAGTACCGCCGAAATCACCGATCTCGCCGAACGCGTCCCGCACCAGCTCTCCTATGGTCAGCGCAAGCGCGTCGCTCTCGCAGGCGCGCTGGCGATGCACCCACGCGTCCTGCTTCTCGACGAGCCCTCCGCCGGCCTCGATCCGCAGGCGACCCGAAAGCTTGCACACACGCTCGATCAATTGCGCGATCAGGGCACAGCCGTCGTCGTCGCCACGCATGACATCGACTTCGCATGGAATTTCGCCGATCGGGCAGCAGTGCTTGCCGACGGCAAACTGCGAGTTGGCTCCAAAGAGGAAATTTTGGCCGATCGACGGTTGGTCGAACATGCTCGATTGGCTTTGCCTTGGGCGCCCGTAGTCTCCAAGGCGATTGGGCGAGATGTGCTCCATCCAGAGGATGTTTAGGCGAGCGGTTTGGTTGGTGAATAGCTCATCGATATGTGCAGCTAAACCACGCTAAAAATGAGAGAAACGCCCGCGGGTAGGGCGCAATGCCTATAAAGATAGGCCTAGAAATATAGGCGAAGCTGTCGCATTTCTTCGCTTCCATTTCACGTCACACCTGTCCGCGGGCGATCTCCGTGGCCGTGGCACTTTGCAGTGTCCTCGGCGCATCAGGCAGGTATTCGGACTTCCTGGCGTGACCGACAATAAGGGGATGACGACTGCCGCTTGCTTCGATGCTTACGTGCAGAACCTTATTATCAATTTTCCTACTTTTCGCCGCTTCCCAAGGTTGAAATAACCTCAGTGCCGTTGACGAATTTTGTTCCAGATTACCGCTGCGGGACAGTTCCGGAATTGCACCGGATTCCCTCTTGCGTCTGCTGTGCACCACCTTCGGACAACCACGTGGAGGACGTAGCATTAAAGATGGAACTCAACAAAACCTGTTGCAGTGATAACAATAGCGCAATGAACTAAATAAGCGAAGGTCTTTTTCGAAAATGTCCGCATTGGGGGTAAAACGCTGTTCATTACCCTCCGTTATCAACATTCACGCAGTTTGTTAGCGGAAAAATTGTTACCCCCTACCTTGCGCCTATTTGGCGACAGCGGGGCTAATGGCAGGATTTATCCTGGTGTTTTCTTTACGTACTTGTAGAGAAACCTAGTTGTTTCCTAAGATTGTGTGACGGATGCCTTAATGCAGGTGTACCCGTTCGGAGGGTACTATCTACTTTGTACGGTTTACAGCCCCCGAAAGGGTCAGTAGTCGCTGAGCGGTAGTTGACCATTTCGTAGGAGTGTAAGTCGGCGCGAAGTCACAGGCTGATGGTGCCTCTGTGGGTACCAGTGAAGCAATTTGCCCGTTACGCAGGAGGACGCGAGATGGATCCCCACCGCATTCTGGACGACAATGAGGTTATTAAGTCGTCCTTGGTCGCCCTAAAGAATGCGACTGGTATTCCGGTCACAATGTATGCGGAAGTCACCGATAACTCTAAGATGCAGATCAACAACTGGGTTGGCCTGCGTACCCCAGCCCTGCAGAATCTGACTGTGGAATCGGGTGCGGGTGTCGGTGGTCGCGTGTTGGCCACGCGCCGCCCGGTGGGTGTCAGTGACTACCTGCGCGCCAAAGTTATTACCCACGAGTATGACGACAAGATTCGTGATGAAGGCCTGCACTCGCTGGTCGCCGTGCCGGTAATTGTTTCGCGTCTTGTCCGTGGCGTGCTCTACGGTGGCGTGCACTCCTCGGTGCGTCTGGGGGACAAGGTTCTTGAAGAGGTCACAATGACCGCCCGCTGCCTGGAGCAGGACCTCGCTGTCGTCGACGCCTGCCGCAACATGGATCGCTCTGGCAACGGTAAGGGCGGCCGCATTATGAATGGCGCTGAGTGGGAGCAGGTTCGCTCCACGCACTCCAAGCTGCGCATGCTCGCTAACCGTGTGGATGATGAGAAGCTGCGCCAGGAGCTCGAGGTCCTCTGCGATCAGATGGTCACCCCGGTTCGCGTCAAGCAGACCACCAAGTTGTCGGCTCGTGAGCTCGATGTTCTCGCCTGTGTCGCCCTCGGTCACACCAACGTCGAGGCCGCAGAAGAAATGGGCATCGGTGCAGAGACGGTTAAGTCCTACCTCCGCTCCGTAATGCGCAAGCTGGGTGCCCATACTCGCTACGAGGCCGTCAACGCAGCCCGTCGCATCGGCGCACTGCCGTAAACCGCTTGACGACGGGCACCGCGTCCAACCCCGCAGATGCTCTAGGTACTCTTAGCCGCCATGCGGCTAGCGCCGCGCTCCTAGCAAACTTGGCTAGCGAGCGCGGCGCTTTTTCGCATCCAGGGCCTCTTGGCGCTCATCTTCGCGTTCGCCACCGGGGACCCACTTAACGTCGTTTCCGGCATTGGCCACCCGCGAAAGGATGAACAGTAGGTCAGATAGTCGATTGAGGTACTTCGCCGGTAGGACTGAAGTAGTTTCGGGAAACTCGCGGCAGGCAGCCCATGCCGCACGCTCGGCCCGACGAGTAATCACCCGAGCTGTGTGCAGCAGTGCCGCGGCTGGTGTGCCTCCAGGGAGGATGAAGGAATCCAGTTTTGGCAGTTGCTCATTGAACTGGTCACACCAGTGCTCGAGTCGCTCGATGTAATCCGGCTCGATACGCAATGGCGGGTACTTCGGGTTTTCTTCAATAGGTGTTGCCAGGTCGGCTCCGGCATCAAAGAGATCATTCTGCACGTAGCGGATGACAGCCGACACCTCGTCGTCAAGCGTGCCGAAACTGAGCGCCTGACCGAGTGCGGCGTTGGCCTCTTCGCACGTGGCGTAGGCGATGAGGCGGGAATCGTCCTTGGGGACGCGGCTGAAATCGGACAACCCGGTGGTGCCGTCGTCGCCGGTGCGAGTGTAAATGCGGGTTAGGTGAACGCTCATAGCCTCAAGCCTAAGCGCGATATTGCGAAATGTGGTTGGCTGGGGGAGTGGGAAATGAGCGATTTCTGGTTAAAGGCGGAGCGACGCTAAACGGTCAGGTTCAGATTTCCGGGGCGAAGAACTCGGTTCTGAAACTGATGGGTGCGGCGCTTCTCGCCGAGGGCACGACAGTACTGACGAACTGCCCTGAAATTGACGACGTGCCATTGATGCAAAAAGTCCTCGAAGGCCTTGGTTGCTCCGTGACGCGTGAGGGTGACCGGATTGAAATCACGGTGCCCGAAGAACTCTCGCATCACGCTGACTTCGATGCCGTGCGCCAGTTCCGCGCTTCGGTTTGTGTGCTCGGGCCGCTGACGGCGCGTACCCGTAATGCGATTGTCGCACTGCCCGGTGGTGACGCAATTGGTTCCCGCCCGCTGGACATGCATCAGGCTGGCCTGGAGAAATTGGGTGCACGCACCTATATTCACCACGGTTGCGTGGTGGCTGAGGCGGGGCGACTCAAGGGGGCGAACATCAAGCTGGACTTCCCGTCCGTCGGCGCGACCGAGAATATTCTGACCGCGGCCGTACTAGCTGAAGGTACGACTGTGCTGGATAACGCCGCCCGTGAGCCCGAAATTGTCGACCTGTGCGAGATGCTCGTGGAGATGGGTGCCAAGATCTCGGGTGCGGGATCTAACACCATCACGGTTGAGGGCGTCGAGAAGCTGCACCCGACTGAGCACAAAGTCGTCGGCGACCGAATTATCGCAGGGACCTGGGCCTATGCTGCGGCAATGACCGGCGGCGATATTACGGTCGTTGGTATCAACCCTAAGTACCTGCATCTTCCTCTGGAAAAACTGAAGAACGCAGGCGCTCAGGTCGAGACCTACCCGCAGGGCTTCCGCGTGCATATGGACGGGCGTCCGCAGGGTGTGAACTATCAAACGCTGCCATACCCAGGCTTTCCGACGGACATGCAGCCCATGGCCATTGCTCTGTCCGCGGTGTCCGAAGGGACGTCAGTGCTTACCGAGAACGTTTTTGAGTCGCGCTTCCGGTTTGTCGACGAGATGATTCGCCTCGGCACTGACGCGACTATCGATGGCCACCACGTGATGATTCGCGGAAAGGAATCGCTGAGTTCGGCACCTGTGTGGTCTTCGGACATTCGCGCTGGTGCCGGCCTGGTGCTGGCCGGGCTGTGCACTGAAGAGGGAGACGTCACTGAGGTGCACGATGTTTATCACATCGACCGTGGTTACCCGGGCTTCGTAGAGACACTCAATTCTCTTGGCGCTTCTGTTGAACGGGTTAGCTAGTGATTGTTGGCCTCTGGTCAATGGCTAACGGCTAAGCGCACGGTGCTAGTTAAACGCGCGGTGCGGAAAACCATCGCAAGTCTTCGGTTCTGGATGCTTCAGAACCGTAAGGAGTGATTCTCCTGTGGTGGCTTGTGGTGGTTTTCGCTATTTTACCTGGGGTTTTGTGTCTTTGGGTGGGGTGTGTGTAATGTATTCGGAGGTCAGCGTGGCCAGGCAGTTTATGTGTTTGGTTGGCTGATGTGGGGGAAATGTTTTCGTGCGGTTAGCCGCTGGGAGTCGTTGGTTTGACTTTCTGGTTAATTGTTTGTTAATGTTTTCTCTCGCTGCTCATGTGGTGGTTGCCCTGGTTTTGGGGTGGTTGTCTTCGTGGGTGTGTGTTGTGTGAGAACTCAATAGTGTGCCGATGTACTAACTAATACTTTTTTGGGAAAGTGCTTGTTTGGTTGTCGTTTGCGTGTGTGTTGCTGGTGGGTGCCGGGGGCCTTTGTTTGTTTTGGGTCCTTTTGTGCTTGCGGGTGATGGATTGCGTGGCGGCGCCTTTGTTTGGGTGCTTTTCGCGTGGTTTTTTCATTTGTGGGAAAGATCATGGTTGTTCTCTTCTTTTTTGGCCTCGTCGGTTCGAAGGGGAGAACGTTTTATTTTTGGATAACGGCCAGGCCGCGCACTGTTTGTGGTGTGTGGTGGTTGTTTGTCTGTTTTTGTCAGGTTTTTGGGCCTTTCATTGTTTTTTTGATTCTTCTGATTTGAAGGGTTTTTGATGGAGGGTTTGATCCTGGCTCAGGACGAACGCTGGCGGCGTGCTTAACACATGCAAGTCGAACGGTAAGGCTCCAGCTTGCTGGGGTACACGAGTGGCGAACGGGTGAGTAACACGTGGGTGACCTGCCCTGCACTTCGGGATAAGCCTGGGAAACTGGGTCTAATACCGGATAGGACCGCACCGTGAGGGTGTGGTGGAAAGTTTTTTCGGTGTGGGATGGGCCCGCGGCCTATCAGCTTGTTGGTGGGGTAATGGCCTACCAAGGCGGCGACGGGTAGCCGGCCTGAGAGGGTGGACGGCCACATTGGGACTGAGACACGGCCCAGACTCCTACGGGAGGCAGCAGTGGGGAATATTGCACAATGGGCGGAAGCCTGATGCAGCGACGCCGCGTGGGGGATGACGGCCTTCGGGTTGTAAACTCCTTTCACCATCGACGAAGGGTTTCTGACGGTAGATGGAGAAGAAGCACCGGCTAACTACGTGCCAGCAGCCGCGGTAATACGTAGGGTGCGAGCGTTGTCCGGAATTACTGGGCGTAAAGAGCTCGTAGGTGGTTTGTCGCGTCGTCTGTGAAATTCCGGGGCTTAACTCCGGGCGTGCAGGCGATACGGGCATAACTTGAGTACTGTAGGGGAGACTGGAATTCCTGGTGTAGCGGTGAAATGCGCAGATATCAGGAGGAACACCGGTGGCGAAGGCGGGTCTCTGGGCAGTAACTGACGCTGAGGAGCGAAAGCATGGGGAGCGAACAGGATTAGATACCCTGGTAGTCCATGCCGTAAACGGTGGGCGCTAGGTGTGGGTTTCCTTCCACGGGATCCGTGCCGTAGCTAACGCATTAAGCGCCCCGCCTGGGGAGTACGGCCGCAAGGCTAAAACTCAAAGGAATTGACGGGGGCCCGCACAAGCGGCGGAGCATGTGGATTAATTCGATGCAACGCGAAGAACCTTACCTGGGCTTGACATATACAGGATCGCGCCAGAGATGGTGTTTCCCTTGTGGCTTGTATACAGGTGGTGCATGGTTGTCGTCAGCTCGTGTCGTGAGATGTTGGGTTAAGTCCCGCAACGAGCGCAACCCTTGTCTTATGTTGCCAGCACGTTGTGGTGGGGACTCGTAAGAAACTGCCGGGGTTAACTCGGAGGAAGGTGGGGATGACGTCAAATCATCATGCCCCTTATGTCCAGGGCTTCACACATGCTACAATGGTCGGTACAGTGGGTTGCCAGTCCGTGAGGGCGAGCTAATCCCGCAAAGCCGGTCTCAGTTCGGATCGGGGTCTGCAACTCGACCCCGTGAAGTCGGAGTCGCTAGTAATCGCAGATCAGCAACGCTGCGGTGAATACGTTCCCGGGCCTTGTACACACCGCCCGTCACGTCATGAAAGTCGGTAACACCCGAAGCCAGTGGCCTAACACATTTTGTGGGGGAGCTGTCGAAGGTGGGATTGGCGATTGGGACGAAGTCGTAACAAGGTAGCCGTACCGGAAGGTGCGGCTGGATCACCTCCTTTCTAAGGAGATTATTTTTTCTTTGTGTCATGTGTCATCGTGTTGGTGGCGTGTGGCTATTTTTTGTTTTTTGGGTGGAACACCTACTGGTTAGATCACTGAAGTGGTGGTCTGCGCGTGCGTGTGATGACTTTAAACGTTTGTGCTTTCCTTTGGTGTTGGTTGGTTGTTGGTGCGCTGTTGGGTGTCTGGGATGACACATGTTGTTGTTCCTGTTTACAGGTTGCTGCGTGCTGCAGGCAGGCTGCTGTTTGGTGGTTTGTTGTGTGGTGTGTGGGTGTTGTGTGAGTGGGTGTCTGGGATGACACATGTTGTTGTTCCTGTTTACAGGTTGCTGCGTGCTGCAGGCAGGCTGCTGTTTGGTGGTTTGTTGTGTGGTGTGTGGGTGTTGTGTGAGAACTGGATAGTGGACGCGAGCATCTTGTTTTTCTGTAAGTTCGATTTTGTCAAGCAGTTTTTCTGTTTGTGATTGTTCTTAGTTATTTGTTTGTGTGTTGTGTTGTAAGGGCGCATGGTGGATGCCTTGGCATAGTAGGCCGATGAAGGACGTGAGAGGCTGCGATAGGCCTCGGGGAGCTGCCAACTGAGCGTTGATCCGAGGGTGTCCGAATGGGGAAACCTGGCCGTCGTTGTGGGCGGTCGCCGTTAGATGAATTCATAGTCTAATTGGTGGTTACGCGGGGAAGTGAAACATCTCAGTACCCGTAGGAGTAGAAAACAATTGTGATTCCGTTAGTAGTGGCGAACGAACGTGGATGAGGCTAAACCGCGTGCGTGTGATACCTGGCAGGGTTTGCGTGCGTGGGGTTGTGGGGATGCATTGTGCAGGGTCTGCTAGTCCTGCGTTGTGTTGTGTGGGTGTAGCGGAAGTGGATTGGAATGTCCTGCCGTAGACGGTGAGAGTCCGGTACGTGAAACACCCGTGCGTGCAATTGGTGTGTTGCCCGAGTAGCAGCGGGCTCGTGGAATCTGCTGTGAATCTGCCGGGACCACCCGGTAAGCCTAAATACCTGCTTATGACCGATAGCGGATTAGTACCGTGAGGGAATGGTGAAAAGTACCCCGGGAGGGGAGTGAAATAGTACCTGAAACCATGTGCTTACAATCCGTCAGAGCCCTTTTTTGTGGGGTGATGGCGTGCCTTTTGAAGAATGAGCCTGCGAGTCAGCGGCATGTCGCGAGGTTAACCCGTTTGGTGGGGTAGTCGTAGCGAAAGCGAATACTAACTAGTGTGTTGTCAGTGGCATGTCCTGGACCCGAAGCGGGGTGATCTACCCATGGCCAGTGTGAAGCAGAGGTAAGACTCTGTGGAGGCGCGAACCCACTTAGGTTGAAAACTGAGGGGATGAGTTGTGGGTAGGGGTGAAAGGCCAATCAAACTCCGTGATAGCTGGTTCTCCCCGAAATGCATTTAGGTGCAGCGTCGTGTGTTTCCTCCTGGAGGTAGAGCTACTGGTTGGTTTAGCGGGACTATCATCTTAGCGACATCAGCCAAACTCCGAATGCCGGTGAGGTGAGAGCACGGCAGTGAGACTGCGGGGGATAAGCTTCGTAGTCGAGAGGGAAACAGCCCAGATCGCCGGCTAAGGCCCCTAAGGGTGTGCTAAGTGGAAAAGGATGTGGGATCGCGAAGACAACCAGGAGGTTGGCTTAGAAGCAGCCATCCTTGAAAGAGTGCGTAATAGCTCACTGGTCGAGTGGTTCTGCGCCGACAATGTAGTGGGGCTCAAGTACACCGCCGAAGCCGCGGCAATCATCTTTTGGTGGTTGGGTAGGGGAGCGTCGCGTGACTGCTGTGAAGCGCTGGGGTAACCCTAGTGTGGAGTGTGCGCGAGTGAGAATGCAGGCATGAGTAGCGAATGAGGAGTGGAAAACTCCTCCGCCGAATGACTAAGGGTTCCTGGGCCAGGTTAATCCTCCCAGGGTGAGTCGGGACCTAAGGCGAGGCCGACAGGCGTAGTCGATGGATAACGGGTTGATATTCCCGTACCCGTGTGTCCGCGCCCATGGTGAATCAGGGATACTAACCCACCTGAACACGCGCCTTGTGCCAGCCTTTTAGGTTGGTTGGTGTGTGTGATGCTGGGGACCTGAACTGGTAGTAGCCAAGTGATGGGGTGACGCAGGAAGGTAGCCGTGCCACGTGATGGATATCGTGGTGTAAGCGTGTGGCCCGTGTTCTAGGTAAATCCGGAGCACATGTGGGTGAGGCGTGATGCGTACCCGTTTTGGGGAAGTTGGTGATCCTATGCTGCCGAGAAAAGCCTCTAGCGATGTGGATATACGGCCCGTACCCGAAACCGACACAGGTAGTCAGGTAGAGAATACTAAGGCGATCGGGAGAACTGTGGTTAAGGAACTCGGCAAAATGCCCCCGTAACTTCGGGAGAAGGGGGGCCATGACTGGTGACCGACGTGGTTGAGCTGGTTGTGGCCGCAGAGAATAGAGGGAAGCGACTGTTTACTAAAAACACAGGTCCGTGCGAAGACGGGTAAGTCGATGTATACGGACTGACGCCTGCCCGGTGCTGGAAGGTTAAGAGGACCTGTTAGACCCCTTTTGCGGGTCGAAGCGGAGAATTTAAGCCCCAGTAAACGGCGGTGGTAACTATAACCATCCTAAGGTAGCGAAATTCCTTGTCGGGTAAGTTCCGACCTGCACGAATGGCGTAACGACTTCCCTGCTGTCTCAACCACAGACCCGGCGAAATTGCAGTACGAGTAAAGATGCTCGTTACGCGCGGCAGGACGAAAAGACCCCGGGACCTTCACTATAGCTTGGTATTGGTGTTCGGTTCGGTTTGTGTAGGATAGGTGGGAGACTGTGATGCCTCAACGCCAGTTGGGGTGGAGTCGTTGTTGAAATACCACTCTGATCGTATTGGACATCTCAACCTCGGCCCGTGATCCGGGTTAGGGACAGTGCCTGGTGGGTAGTTTAACTGGGGCGGTTGCCTCCCAAAGAGTAACGGAGGCGCCCAAAGGTTCCCTCAGCCTGGTTGGCAATCAGGTGTTGAGTGTAAGTGCACAAGGGAGCTTGACTGTGAGACTGACAGGTCGAGCAGGTAGGAAACTAGGGACTAGTGATCCGGCACCGGCTTGTGGAAGCGGTGTCGCTCAACGGATAAAAGGTACCCCGGGGATAACAGGCTGATCTTCCCCAAGAGTCCATATCGACGGGATGGTTTGGCACCTCGATGTCGGCTCGTCGCATCCTGGGGCTGGAGTAGGTCCCAAGGGTTGGGCTGTTCGCCCATTAAAGCGGCACGCGAGCTGGGTTTAGAACGTCGTGAGACAGTTCGGTCTCTATCCGCCGCGCGCGTAGAAACTTGAGGAAGGCTGTCCCTAGTACGAGAGGACCGGGATGGACGTACCTCTGGTGTGCCAGTTGTCCCGCCTGGGGCATGGCTGGTTGGCTACGTACGGAAGGGATAACCGCTGAAAGCATCTAAGCGGGAAGCCTGTTCCAAGATTAGGTTTCTTTTGAGGTCCCCTATAGATGATGGGGTTGATAGGCCGGATCTGGAAGCATCGTAAGGTGTGGAGGTGACCGGTACTAATAGACCAAACATTCAACACACAAA